>CANJMF010000003.1 GCA_947475895.1 Fidelibacterota bacterium | reverse complement strand
GCCCCATTCATCGCTCGGCTATAGGCCGCCGGCGCCGGTGACCTTTAGCCCGATTCCAGTACCACTCGAACAGAGCCAAATCATGCAGTAGACTAACATCACGACTGGTACAGAAAATCGGTCAGGTCATTGCCATCCCCAGCCAATGATCTTGAGATACGTGAAGTCGGTCTGCCACATCTCGTTCGGTGCGGTCGTCTTGTCGTGGAACTCGTTGGCGGCCTTCATCACGATGAAGGCTGGGCTGGTGATCAGGTCATGGGACTTCAAGAGACGATAAACCGAGGCTTCGGATACGAAGTAACCCTGTGTGTCGCTAAATCGCACCGCCAGTTCGCGGGGTGATAGCTCGGATTGTTCCAGCGCGAGTTCGATGATCCGGTCCCGGACGGCGTCGGGGATGCGGTTCCAGATTCGGCCAGCCTGCGATGGCCGATCCTCCAGGGCTTCCGGCCCGCCCGTCTGATACTGATCGTACCAGCGATAGAACGTCGCCCGTGGCACCCCGATCTGGTCCAGCGTCTTGCGAGCCGACAGGAAAGATTGCTCGACGATTTTGATGATCTCGATCTTCTCGGATGCGGGATACCTCATGCGTCGTCTCCCCCATCCGCGATCATGCTTTTTTTAAGAATACGGAGTTCAAGCGCCTGCTCGGCAACGACTTCCTTCAGAGCCGTGGACTCCCGACGCAGATCCTTTACCTCGTCACTGGTCGCCGCCCTGGCCGTGTCACCTGCAAGTCGGCGTTTACCGGCTTCGAGAAACTCCTTCGACCAGACGTAATAAAGGCTTTGGGCAATACCTTCGCGGCGGCACAGCTCGGCAATGCTGTCCTCGCCGCGCAGGCCGTCCAGCACGATGCGTATCTTGTCCTCGGCGGAAAAGTGCCGCCGGGTCGTCCGGCGAATGTCCTTCAGCACCCGCTCAGCTGGGGCCTTCGAGTTCATGGGTTTTGATCTCATCTTCGTTCCTCCGTCACTGCGATGAGACCAAAACCCTCCCTTACTCACCACCCCAATTCTGTCTCATAGGCGCTGACGCCGCACAATGCCCACCTGCGCGCCGATATCGACGATGACCGTCGCCTGCGGCACCAGCGCGCACCACAGTTTCAGCGAATACGTCTCGAAGCCGCCGTGGGCGCGAAAGTTAAGCACGCGCGGGCAATCGTTGTTCGAGAACAGCTCGAATTTCGCTGGCCCTAGATCGATGGGGTAGTAGCCGAAAAAAGGCTCCATCACGGTTCCCTACGATCCTGTTAGAGGCGGCAGCGCAGCATTCCAAATGTCATTCATACCGGCAACCCGTTATATTGCAACCGATGCGCGCCGCAACGCGCGCGTCTTCACCGGGAGCCTCGCTTCATGAATATATTTGCGCGTTGGGTTGGATCGGCGGCGCTTGTCCTGGCGTTGACGGGGCATGCACACGCAGCCGAGACGCTTCCTCCCATGAACGCCGCCGACAACGCCATCTTTGCCCGCATGCCGCAGCTTCTGGCCGACGGCGCTGTGCACATCCTCGGCAACCCCCAGGGCGACGTCACCATCATCGAGTTCTTCGACTATCAATGCCCCTATACGCGCAACGTGGCGCCGCGCGTCTCCGCCGCCGTGCGCGCCGACGGCAACGTGAAACTGGTGTTGAAGTCTTTCCCCGTCATCGGCCCCGGCTCGCGCATCGGCGCACGCGCGGCCTATGCCGCCAAACTGCAGGGCAAAAACTTCGCGGCCTTTCACGAAGCGTTGCTCGCCTACAAGGGCGTGTTCACCAAAGAGGCCATGCAAAAACTCGCGGGCGACGCCGGCTTAAATCCCGTGCGCCTGTCCGACGACATGGACACGCTCGACGCCGCCGACGCCGTGACCGTGAACTTCGATCAAGCCCGCTCCATCAAAGTCACCAGCACGCCATCCTTCATCATCGACGGCCACCTCATGACCGAGCCCTCCGCCGAGATCGACTTCCCGAAAGCCATCGCCGCCGCGCGGGCGAAGAATAAGTAGCGCGCGCGAGAAATAAATCCGCGTCAATGCAAAACGCGGCTCCTGCGCGACCTCATCACGCGCTGGAATTTTGCGAATGTGCGTCAAGCGTTTGAATCGATTTAGCGATCTCGCGTTTCGCGCACGACCCGGTTGTTTCACTTTTTTCTAAGTGATTGATCGCGCGTCTCAAAACGCCGATTCAAACGCCGCAGCGTCGCGCCCAAAATGCCGCAGAAACCCCTTGTTTCATTAATCCGTTGAGGGTTCGAAAAGCAGCCGGGGTTGTTTCTGTAACTGCGGCTGTCTTTGGAACGCTGCGCGCAAAAGCCCGTCAGGTTTCCGACAGCACGTCCTTCACCTTCGCCGCCAATTGGCTGAGGCTGAAAGGCTTGGGCAGGAAGTGGAAGTCGGCGGTGTCGACGATGTCGCCGCGCGCCACTTCTTCCGAATACCCCGAGATAACGATGATGCGAATCTCCGGCCGCTCGACCCGAATGAGGCGCGCGAGCGTGCCGCCGTCCATGCCCGGCATCATCATGTCGGTGATCATCAAATTGATGCCTTGCGTGTCGCGCAAAATGTCGAGCGCTTGCTCGCCGGTGCGCGCTTCCAAAACTTTGTAGCCTTTATTCTTGAGCGCCCGCGCCGCGAACACACGCACCGCGTCTTCGTCTTCCACCAGCAAGATCGTGCCGTGCCCCGACAGGTCGGCCTTCTCGTCGGTTTGCGGCTTGGGATTTTTGGCGGCCGTGGCTTCTTTGGCTTGCGCGTCGCGGAACGCTTCTTCGCGCTCGACCGACATGCGCGGCAAATAAATCGTGAAGGTCGCGCCGCGTCCCGGTGCCGAGTCCACCAGAATGAATCCGCCCGTTTGACGCACCACGCCGTACACAGTCGCGAGTCCAAGGCCGGTGCCCGCACCCGGAATTTCTTTTTTGGTCGAGAAGAACGGCTCGAAAATACGCCCCAGATTTTCCGGCGGAATCCCTTTCCCCGTGTCCGACACTTCAATGCGGATATAGCGCCCCGGCGGCACCTGCTCCGCGCCCAGCTGCGTCGGCGTATCAAACGTCTGCGTGCCCGTGGTGATCGTCAGCGTGCCGCCGCCTTGCATAGCGTCGCGCGCATTGACGGCCAGATTGATGATCAGCTGATCGAACTGGCCGGGGTCGACGCGGATGGGACCCAGATCGCGGCCGTGGATCAGCTTGAACTCGATGGACTCGCCGATGAGGCGCGTCAGCAAATGCGACATTTCCGTCAGCGCGTCGGTGACATTCAACTCGCGCGGCTGCAGCGGCTGTTTGCGCGAGAACGCCAGCAATTGGCGCACCAAGTTGGCGGCGCGGTTGGCATTCTGTTTGATCTGCATGATATCCGCGAACGACGGATCGCCCGCCGCGTGACGCTGCAATAGCAAATCGCAAAAGCCGATCATGGCGGTCAGCAGATTGTTGAAGTCGTGCGCGACGCCGCCGGCCAGTTGGCCCATGGCCTGCATCTTTTGCGCCTGCGCGAATTGCACCTCGAGATTCTTCTGCTCGGTGACGTCGATAAAGTGCGCCACCGCGCCTTCGATTTCGCGCGGACCGCCGTCGGTGCTGGTCGCCGCCAGCGGCCCCACGAACACCGATGTTTGCGCGACTGTAGTGCCGTTCAAACGCACCTCGAAATGCGTGCCGTCGCTCGCACCCGAAAGCACTTTGTCCAACTCACTCGAGAACGTCTGGCGGTCTTCGTCCACCACGCGCTCGGCCAAGGGCGCGCCGATCAAAGCCGGGCGTGTCGCGTTCGCCAATTTTTCGTAAGCCCGATTGCAGTCCACCAGAATGCCGTCCGGGTCCGCGATCGCCATGGCCACGGGCGCCGCGTCGAACAGCGCGCGGAAGCGCTCATACGCAATGCGTCCCGGGGCCGTATCGGCCCCACGCCGCACGCCGTCGCGCACCACCAGCGTGCGCGTGCGCGTTGAGCCAGCGTCGTCGTACGTCGATTGCAGCACCAGCGCCGGCACCATGTCGCCGCCGGCTGTACGGAACTGCACCTCGCCTTGCCACTCGCCGTCGGGCTGCGGCCGGTTCGTGCCGGCGATCACATCTTCCAGCTTGCGGCCCACCAAATCTTCGGGCTCGTAGCCCAGCCACGCCGCGAAGCGTTGGTTCACGTTATGAAACGTGCCGTCCACATCCACCGAGTAAACACCCGCCGGCAGGAAATGCAGAAAGTCCGCCAGATCCTGGCGGTCGTGACTCATGATGTCATTGATAGTGCGCCGCGCCGTGATGTCCACCGCCGTCCACAGCAACAAGCCGGGCGCGAACGACAAAGGCCTTACGGACACCTCGAACCATTCGGCCTCGCCATTGGCATTCACCAGCGGTATTTCGGCCGTAGCGCCTAAAGACGTCGCGGCCGCCTGGCGCAAACGGATCACCAGATCGTCGCCGTCGTCGTCGATGGCGGCATGGGCCTGCAAATGCCCCAGCGGCGTCATGCCGTTCAGCCATTCGCGCGCCGGCTGATTCATGCGCAGGATTTCGCCGTCGATGCTGGTCATAACGCTGGGATGGTCGCTAGAATCCACCAGCGGCGCGAGCGCCACAAGGCTCGGCACCGATGTGATCAGCTTGCGCGCACGCCAAACCGTCACCGCCGCCACGACAAGCGCAAACGCGCCCACAGCCGTCAGCACCGTCGATCCCGGCACGGAGAAGAAGCTAGGCGCCAACTGCGGCGCGATGAACACCACCAGAGCGGCAGCGCCGAGCCACAGCGCAGCCGTCAAGTATGTCTTAGCTCGCACGCTTGCCTTTGAGTTTCATGACGAAGCCGATCACTTCCGCGACCGCCTTATAGTGCTCGGTCGGGATGGGGTGATCAATGTCTACCGCGGCATACAGCGCGCGCGCCAGCGGCGGGTTCTCGACGATGGGGATTTCATGGGTTTCGGCCACTTGGCGCATGCGTTTGGCCAGGAAGTCGACGCCCTTGGCGGTCACGACCGGTGCCGCCATCGTATCCATGTCGTATTCGAGGGCGACAGCGTAGTGGGTGGGGTTGGTGATGATCACGCTCGCACGCGCCACATTCGCCATCATGCGCGAGCGGTGGCGTTCCAAGCGCAAGTTGCGGATGCGCGATTTGACCTTGGGATCGCCGTCCTGCTCCTTGTGTTCGTCCTTGATCTCTTGCTTGGACATCTTCAGTTTTTCTTTGTGCGACCACCGCTGATACATGTAATCGGCGGCGGCCAAGGCCGACATCACCAACACCGTCAGCAGCAGCACGAGCACGATGAGATGGTGAATCTCTTTCAACGTCACGCGCACGTCTTGATCGATCAATTTATCGGGATGGCTCATGGTCGGCACGACCAGGAAGCCGATCATCGCGCCCACGACGATCATTTTGAAAATGCCCTTGCCCGCCTCGATGAGCGACGTCATCGAGAACATGCGTTTGAAGCCTGAGATCGGGCTCATATTGCCGAGGTTGAACGCCAGTTTCTTGGGCGTATAGACCAACCCGATTTGGCCCAACGTGCCTACGACGGCCGCAATCGCCATCACCAGAACCGGAAACGCCAGCAAAACGCCGACGCGCCAGATTGTCGACGTAAACAGCGTGCGCAAAGAGTCCGCATCAATCTGCATCGTCTCAGGACGCTCGATGAAGCTGCGCATAAACATGGTCAGCTCATTAGCGACCCACGGCGCGATCACGCCGACAACGACCAAGGCCGCCAGCAGCATGGCTGCGCTTTTGACTTCCTGCGAGACGGGAATGTTGCCTTCATTCCACGCCTTGCCCATGCGCTTGGCTGTGGGTTCTTCTGTTTTGGCGTCTTTGTCCTCAGACATTGTTCCCTACCGCACCGGCGTAAGAAGGCTGTGGAGGTTGTTGTCGAAGAAGCGCAAGAACGCCAACATGATTGTCGGCAGCGAAACCATCATGATGATCAAGCCCATCATGATTTTACCGGGCAGCACGACGAAGAACACATTCAATTGCGGCGAAAGCCGCGCGAGGATGCCCGACGTCACCTGAAACACCATTTCAAAAACCAGGAACGGCGCCGCAAGGCGGATACCCATATAGAACGCCTGATCGAACATGCGGGTCGTGACGCTCAACATGTCTTTCATGATGATCGGCTGGCCTGGCTGCAGCAAATTATAGCTGTCGACGATGCCCATGATCATAAACTCGTGGGTGCCGGTCATGAAAATCATCACCACAGCGATGAGGTTCAAAAACCCGAGCAAAATGGCGCTTTGTTCTTCCGCGATGGGGTCGTCGATGAACGCATTGGTCAGGCCGACGGCCGTGCTGATGAGTTGCCCGGCCAGCGAGATCGACGACATGACGATTTGGGTCAGTCCACCAAGGAAAGCGCCGATCAGAATTTCGCTGACCATCAGCCAAATTAGATCAGCGGTGTTGTTGGGCTGCGGCGGCAGCGTGCTCGAGACCAGCGGCAGCGCAAGAACCGCCGTCAGCACCGCGACGATGAGGCGCAAGCGCGCGGGCACGTAGCTGGCCGACAAGCCCGGCATCAGCAAAAACACCACGCCTAAACGGGCGAAGAGCACCATGAAATGGAAAATGTTGATGGCGAGATATTCTTGCAGCATGGCCTAAGCCGTCTTCCCCTCGCCCGCGCGGCGGCGCTTGCGGCGCCGGCGTCTCATCATCCCAGCGCGACGATTTTGTCCATGATGCGTTGGGTGAACTCGGTCAACTCACGCAACATCCACGGCATGAACAAAACCAGTGCAGCGAACACCGCAACGATTTTCGGAATGAACGTGAGCGTCTGTTCTTGAATGTGCGTCAAGGTTTGGAAAATCGAAATCAACAAACCGACGACAAGGCCAACCATCAGCATAGGTGCGGCCACAAGCAGCATGGTCATCATACTGTCGCGGGCGATATCGAGGACTTCGAGTTCATTCATGGTGCGCGGCGCCGCTTAAATAGGCATACGCAAAATTTCTTGATACGCCGACAGAACCTTGTCGCGCACTGCGATGACCGTCTCCAATGTTTGTTCGGCGTTCGCGACCGCGGTCACGACGTCTTTGAGATCGGCTTCGCCCGAAATCTGCTTCAAGCTCAGCTCTTCTGCCTGGCGACCCGTGGTCACGGCCGACTTCAATGAGTCCGACACCATGTTCACGAACGAACCTTCGCCTTCTTTTGGAGCTGCATTCGCGGCCGTTAACTTTTCAGCCGAGAACGAGCCCGCGGCTTTGGCTGCGGCCTTGTAAGCGTTGACGGCTGAGGTGATGTCCATGGCCATGGGGCGCTCCTAAATCGACGCGTTATTTCAGCAATTCCAGCGTTTTCGCAACCATCGACCGCGAGGCCGAGATTACGTTCATGTTGGCTTCGTATGAACGTTGCGCTTCGCGCATGTCCATCATTTCGATGAGCGGATTGACGTTAGGCTGCAGCACATACCCTTGCGCGTTGGCGGCGGGATGTGCGGGATCGTACTTCGTCGGCAGTTTGCTTTTATCGTTTAGGATCTTTCGGACCTTCACCGTATCGGCGCCGAGCTGCTTGTCGAGCTGATTGCGGAACGTGACGAGCTTGCGGCGATATGGCTCGCCACCTGGCACTTCCGAGGTCGAGTCCGCGTTCGCGAGGTTTTCCGAAATGACGCGCAAGCGCGTGGCTTGGGCCTTCATGCCCTTCGAAGCGATCTCGGAACTTGCTTTCAGATCATCCATCGTTCTGCTTCCCTATTCGCTTTATGCGCCGCCGCTCTTGATCGCCATGCTGAGCATCTTCAGGTTCACTTGCATGATGGTCACGGCGGTGTCGTAAGAGCTGCGGGTATCGCCGACTTTTTGCATTTGTTCTTCAACGACCACCTGGTTGCCGTCCGGCGATTCTTCGAACGTCTTGCGGTCACCCAGCGAACGAAAGTGTTCTTGCTCCGGAATCGTGCCCTTCAGATGGCTTGCGTTAGTGCGGCTTACAGGCACGCGCGCAACCAATTCGCCTTTGAGGTGCTGCTTGAAATCGAGCTGTTTGACGTCCTTGGGACGATAGTGCGGCGTGTCGGCATTCGAGATGTTCTGCGCGAGCAACTTCTGGCGTTGCGACGCCCAATCCATGCGCGTCATCGCCATCTTGAAGAGCTTGAGACCTGCGAGATCCATGACCTGAGACTTCCCACCAGCGGCGGTTGCTTAAAACACGAGCGCGATAGGCAAAAATTGCCTGAGGAGTCTTAACAATCCATGAATCTCCGTTAATGTAATTTTTCATAACAAAATCAATGGTTTAATATCAAAACAGCGCATTCGCGGTTTAAACTTTTCTTAAGCGGTTTCAGGCAATTCTTGCCCAGAGACAAGGAGTCTGTGGCCTTACCGCCACGCCGGGCTTCTTAATTTTAACACCAGGCCTGCGCCCCCCAGCGGACCGGAGACACATGACCGACCCCAATCAGCCAAAAGAGCCGCCCAAAACCATCGCCATCGCCCTTGAGGAGCAAGCCGGTTCGGCCCCCCCCAAGGTGAGCGCCACCGGCCGTGGTTATGTGGCCGAGCAGATTCTCGAGATCGCGTTCGCAAAAGACGTGAAGGTGCGCACCGATGCGGACCTCGTGCAGATCCTATCGGCGGTCGATGTCGACAGCGACATTCCCACCGAAGCGTTCGCGGCGGTCGCAGAAATTCTGAATTACGTTTACCGCGCCAACGGCCGCGCGCCCTCCGGTTTTGCGGGAGCGCAGTCATGAACGATCTGCAGATTCTCAAAGACGAACTATTGAAAATCGAATCCCTCATCGCCACGGCCGTGCGATTGCTCGACGAAGGCCGCGTGGTCGATTTAAAGGCCCTGGAAGAACGTACGAAGCGTGCTTGTGATGCGGCGCTTGCGTTACCGCGCGCGGACTCACGCCCTTTGGTTCCGGCAATGGAAGCCTTGCTTGCCGCGCTCGATGCGTTGACCGCCAATTTACGTGACCGGTTCAGCGAGATGCCGACACTTTCGTCGCTGATCGGCTCCGACACGGCGGCTGGCGCTTATGGCCAGACGATGAAGCATTTCCCATAACAGCGACAGAGCGCCAGACCTTGGAACCAACGACTTATCTGCAGTTTTTCCTGGCGCTTATTCTGGTTGTAGGCCTCATTCTTGGCCTCGCTTGGGTTTTAAAACGCGTTGGTTTCGGTGGCGGCGCCACTGGTCCCCTCGCCCGCCGGCGGCGTTTGGGCATCGTTGAATCAGCTACTTTAGATGCGCGGCATCGCGCCGTCCTGATTCGGCGCGACAACGTCGAACACCTCGTTTTGATCGGGCCCAATACCAGCCAAGTGATTGAGACCGGCATTCCATCCGTGACCATCAACGACCCTACAGCGGTGACCGCGGCGCCGTTTACGGCTTTCAGCCAATTCCTCAACAAGGACAAGCAGCCATGATCGCGGCGCTTTCATTTTTCCGCGGCGCGCGCTGGCTGACCGCAGGCCTGGTTATCGGCTTGGCGACATTGGTTGTCGCCGAGCCCGCCATGGCACAGAACTTCAGCCTCGACTTCGGCCCCACGAGCGCTACGGGCCCGAGCTCCACGACCAGCCGGATCATTCAGCTATTGCTGCTAATGACCGTCCTCAGTGTCGCACCGGCCATTCTGATGATGGTTACGGCGTTCACGCGCGTCGTCGTCGTGCTTTCGATTTTGCGTCATGCGCTGAGCACCAACTCAGCACCGCCCAATGTCGTGGTGATGTCGCTTGCGATGTTCATCACCTTTTTCATTATGCAGCCGACATTCAATGCGGCGTGGGATTCGGGCGTGCAGCCGTTCTTAAATGGCCAAATTAAGGAAGTCGAAGCGTTCGATCGCACCGCGGCGCCGTTCCATTCCTTTATGATGAATCACGTCCGCGAAAAAGATCTGGCGCTTTTTATGAATCTTGCCAAAAAACCGCAAGTCGAGCGCCCTCAAGACACGCCGCTGCAAGCGCTTGTGCCCGCCTTCATGATCTCGGAACTGCGCCGCTCATTCGAGATCGGATTCTTGATCTACATCCCCTTCATCATCATCGACATGGTGATCGCGTCGGTGCTGATGTCGATGGGGATGATGATGTTGCCGCCTATGATGCTGTCGATGCCGTTCAAGCTGATTTTCTTTGTACTGGTCGATGGCTGGTATTTGCTGGTCGGCAGCTTGGTCCAAAGCTTCCAAGGCTCTTAGGGCCTGAAACTTTAGAAGGACGCTCGCGTGCCGTAAATCGGCACCGGAAAGTGCAGCGCCAAGGAACGCGCCGATGAGCGCTAACCGACACTGAAGCGCCGCATGCTATGCAAGCCTTGCTCATCAATAGGTAAGCGGTGGCTGATTACACCGCCATTACGCGCCGTTTGTTGCGGCGCTTGATGAGCCACATACAAAAGCCGGTGATGAAGAACATCAGCGGCAAAAAGCCCGACAGGAACACAAGCGACCACCAGATCCAACCAAGGCCGAGGCCCGTATGCAAAGGGCGCTGCCAGGTCAGGAACGTGTCTGCAGCCGAATAGCTTTTGGGATCGCGCACTTCGGTGACGCGCTTCGCCCAAGGGTCTACGAAGACTGTGACACGCGGCGCATTGCTGCCATCGCCGTTGCGCACCAACGCCACGCGGTAGGGCTGATCGGGCGCGAGTGGCGCCAGCACGGAGCGCAGAAGGCCATCGGAAACCTCAGTGCGCGCAAGCGCAACGACGCCATCGATGTCGAGCTCTGTCTCTCCGTCGATGGGTGTGACTTTCGCAACAGGCTGATTGCCGCGCGCATCGCGCACGGCCCTACCGGCACCGAAAGCATCGTTCAACGTCTGGGGAAAAGCGATGTAAACGCCGCTGAAACTAACGATCAGAAAAACGATCAGTCCCCAAATGCCGACCGCCCCATGCAGATCGCGGTTAAACTTGAGGCCCAGGCGGCCAAAACGGAACGTGAAGGCGCTGCGCCACTGGCTAGGCTTCGGCCACCACGGCACGATGCCGCTGAGACCCAGACAGGTCATCAGCACACCGAGCCATCCGACAATCGATCGTCCAGTCGGGCCCGCGATGAGCATGCGTCCATGCAAATCGTGCGCGATGCGCATAAAACCGCCCGCGCGTTGTGCGGTATCGGGCGATGTGGACAGAGTCATGGGATCGACGAGTACCCGCAGATTTCCGGTAGGACCGGGTGCAAAGGCCGCCGGTTCACCATTTCGCGGAAGTGCGAAGCGCACGACGGCTGGATCGCCATGCATCGCCGGCAAATCAACGCCGGTGACCCGCGCGCCTTCAGGCGCGGCAGAGGCAGCGGCATCGACGATCGCGCCGACATTGGCCGTGTTGCCGTGAGTCATCGTCATGATGGGTAGGTTGTGACCCAACATCAGCACGCTTCCAGTGATGCCGAGAGCTACAAATGGGAGCCCGCAGATTAAGCCGACCCATAAGTGAGCAAAGCCCAGGAACCGACGCACTGCGGCGCCGGTCAAAACGCGTTTGCGCGGCAAAGTTTGAGAAAGCGTGTGGTCGGTCATGCGTCAGCCCATCGGCGCAGGAGGTTGTGATAAAGGCCCGTGAGGCCGACGACTTCTTCGGTGTCGCCGACTTTCTTGCGCAGGCCCTGAATGGCATTGTCGAGATCGAATAACATCAGGCGCGCGGATTCATCACGCACCATACTTTGAATCCAGAAGAACGACGCCCAGCGGCTGCCGCGCGTCACGGGTGTTACGTGGTGACGGCTCGTTGCGGAATACACCACCAAGTCGCCTGCCGCAAATTTCGCGCGATGTTCTCCGAACGTGTCGAGCACAACCAACTCGCCGCCATCGTAATCGGCGGGGTCCGTGAGAAACAAGGTGGCAGACATATCCGTGCGCACGCGAATGGGAGCACCCGATCCCAAAGAGGCTGGGACGAAGCGGATCGCGTTGTCGATGTGCGTTCCGAAATTCATGCCGCCGTCATACCGGTTGAACAACGGCGGAAAGACGCGCATCGCTAATGAGGCGGAATTGAAACGCTCGTTTTTACCGAGCTTGGAGAGAATGAGATCGCCCAGAGCTCGCGCGACGGGCGCGTTTTCCGGAACCTGAAGATTCCGCTTTTCCCCCGCCGATTGCTCGCCGGCAGTCACCTTGCCGTCAACCCAGTCGGCTTTCGCGAGCATGTCACGACAATGCGCGACCTCGGCCGGCGAAAGCAAACTGGGTATGTGGACAAGCATGCGAACCTTTTAGAAGTTCACGTCGAGCGAAACAAGGAAAGTACGCCCCGGCGCCGGCGTGCCGCGATTGCCAAACGACTGGGAGTAATTCAGGCGATCGGTCAAGTTGTTGATATTAAATTGGACCTTGTAGTGTTTCATGAATTCGTAGGACGCCACGACATCCACTTGGATCGTCTCAGGGATCGTCGCGATACGCAGGACGCCGGTTGGGTTCGGGGCGGTACCCGTGGTGGTAATCGCGTTATAGAGCTTGCTTTGATAGACGACACCACCGCCGACCGAGAGCCCCTTCGCGAACTTACCCAAATTGTAGTCGAGCCAAATCGAGGCCGCGTGTTTCGGCACGAAGAAAATGGGCTGGCCGATCGTGTACGGATTGGGCTTACACACCACAGGCGTGCCGCCACACGTCAGATCGTTCGTGATGACGGCGTTGAGATAGGTGTAAGCGGCTAGGATGTTCAGGTCTTTCGTCAGAGCGCCGGTAGCCGAGATCTCGAAACCGCGAACCCGCTGCTTCTGGCCGGACTGCAGCAAGATATCGCCGCTGATCGGATCGCGCTGAACAGCGTTGTCCTTATTTACCTGAAACAACGAGCCCGCGAGACCGAGTTCGCCGTTGAACAGGCTGTATTTCGCGCCCAGGTCAAAGGTCTCGCTCTTTTCGGGATCGAGCGCCTGGCTCGCGACGGCAATTGCGGTCGGTAAGCCAACAACGGACGTGCCCTGCGGCACTGACGATTTCCCATATGAGAAATATGCCGTGACGTTTTCACTCGGCTCATAAACCAGGCTCGCGCGCGGGTTTGTGAGCGTGGATGGTGACTTCGCCGTCGTGGTGGCGCCGGCGACGGTCGTCGAACTATAGGTCGCGTGATAATCGTCCACACGCACGCCAGCGATCACCGACAGGGTATCCGTAAACCACAAGCGATCAGTCGCAAAAAAGGCGAGTGAGGTTGCCTTGCCCGTGGATGTGACCACGGCTGCGGCGGTTGTGTTGGTGTTGGCGACATTGGCCGGCGTCGGCAATACGACAGTGTAGCCGGGCGGCTGATTGTGCGTGGGATTATAAAGGCTGATGCCAATATTCGTCCGCGCGCGCGTATGATCACCCAAGAGATAGGCGAACTGCGTCGCGGACGGCAGCAGGTAGGCGTACACGGTACGGTCGGCGTTTTGATAGGACGCATCCATCCCAGCGATGAACACGTTCTTCATGTTGCCAATGTGGAATGTGGCGTTTGCGCTGATAATATCTTGCACACCCCAACTATCCTGCTGATACGGCCCTTGCCCACCAATACCACCGAGCGCGGCCGTCGGATTGGCACCGGTGACAATATTAGCGCAGAAATTCGTAGCCGCTGTGGTGTCGCAACGGTCGATGGTCGTGTATTGGAAATAACGCGAATAGACAGCGACGCGCGCGTCATTGGAAATCGTCAACCAATCGGCGGCGACGTGGCTGATCTTGGCGGTGACGATATCGGCATCGTTTTCGTCCAGGTCCGTGCTGTAGCTTAGGAAGTTACTGCGCGGCACACCATATTCGCTGACGGGAAGCGCATAGACGCTGCCCGCCGGCACAGCAACCGGCAAACCATAGTCCGGACGCGACCTGGTATGTTGGTGGATATAGGAAAGCGATGCCGTTGTGTCGGTGCCGATGCCAAGCGCGATGGACGGCGCAAAACCCCAACGGCGCGAATAGGTCAGATCGCGATCGACGACGCCTGTATTTGTATACATAGCGCTGACGCGGATCGCGGCGGCATCGGAGAGTTGATAGTTGCCATCGGCGGTGGTGCGGAAGTGTTCACCGTTGCCGCCTTCGACATGGCCGCCGATGTGATTGCCGAGCGTCGGGGTCTTTGAAACGGTGTTGATGGCGCCGCCGGTCGTGCCGCGGCCGAACATAAGGCCCGACGGACCTTTGAGGACCTGAATTTCCTGATAGTTGAAACTGTCGCGCGTGTAAGCGGCGAAGTCGCGCAGACCGTCGAGGTAGACATCGTCCTTCGCATCGAAGCCGCGGATCTTGAATTGGTCGCCCGCGAGGGTACCGCCTTCACCGATGGCAATTGTGATGCCGGGCACGTTGCGAAGCGCCTCGCCCAAGGTGGACGTAGCCTGTTGCTTCATGGTCACGGCGTCAATCACGGTCACAGCTTGCGGCGTGTCCTGGATGCTGGTCGACGGCATCGTCGCAACTGGCGGTGTGCGGTTGAGCGAATTGCGGTCGGTTTTGTCAGCGTCGTCTTCCACGCGTAGCGGAGGCAACTGCACCGGTTGCTGTTGCGCGAAAGCAGGAACAGCGGCCCACATGGCAACGACGGCCGAACTACCAAGCAACAAAGCCTTACGTGTCTCTCTCTTCGTCATTGTAGCGAAATCCCCTTAACTGAAAATGCGAGTCATTCTTAATCGCGACGACGAGAAGAGGCAAGCGTTTTATACCTGAGATATCTGAAGCCAAAAAAAAGACATAATATATTGAAAAATAACACTTTATGTCTTATTGAGCCCGCCGTTAAACTGCGAAATAACATTCAAGAGTGACTCGCATTATCATCTATACTAGTAATTAGTCGCAATCGCAGGCGCTCATTTTTCAGGCACCATGAATTCCGTTTCCTTCAAAATACCGACCATTGAAGAGGCTCCCGCTAGCTGGGAAGCCGATTTCAATACGGATGCGCGTGGCACTGGTGGCCGCGCGGACGACGCGCCAAACGCTTTTTGCGCGCTATCGCAGATGCAGACGCAACCAAAACCCGCCGTCAGCCGGAAACAACAGGCGATTGGAATCGTGGGCGCTCTCATCCTGCAAACAGGAATGGCTTTGGCGTTGATCTTCGGTACTGAGATTAAAGCAGTACTGCGCCCTGCGCCGTTAGCCGTGGTCAACATCATCGAGGAAGTGAAACAGCAGCCGGTGGAACCACCGCCGCAACCGCGCTTAATTGCGCCCAACGTGACGGTCGTCACCCTGCCGCCTATGCCGGAGCTTGTACCCCCCCCGCCGCCTGTTCCTCTGCCGCCGTCGCCGACGGCGATTACCACCAGCAGCAGCACTCAGCCCGTGACGCCACCGATCGCGGTCGTGGAAAGTTATCAGGTCAAGTTGCTGCGCTATCTCGGTAGCTATCGGCGTTATCCGGCCATCTCACGCTCCAAGCATCAAGAAGGCGTCGTTTACGTGCGCTTCTCGATGGATCGTAGCGGCAACGTGTTGTCGGCGTCGCTCGACAAGCGTTCGCGTTTCGACGCCCTTGACGACGAGGCGCTTGCGGTCTTCAAGCGCGCCAATCCTCTGCCGCCGCCGGAATTGGCCGGCGATCCGTTGCTTCTCGTGATGCCGGTGGAGTTCTCGTTGCGCTAGGCAGCGGTGTTAGGCACGCGCGCGTTCTACCGCGCGATCGCGTAAATCAATCACATCCGCTCGCAGTTGCTGCAAGCCGAAGCTGAGTGCAAACACCCTGCCCGCCACATCGGCCGGCTGATCGCGCGTGACCTGCGCTTCGCGGATCGCGGCCATTTCCGCCGCGTAGAGATCGAGGGTTTTTATGAGTTCATCAAGCTCAGGCGGTACGCTGCGGTTCGCGAGCGCCTCGCCGAGCTTTAGTAAGAATTTTCCGAGCGTATCAGCCACTACGGCGAAATGGGGCGCGAGGCGCGTGCGGATTGTCTCGGGAAACGGTTCATGTGCCGCGCGACCAAAGATAAGAATATCGCCGCGCATGCGCTGCAAGGTACGAGCTAACGGCGACGGGTCGGGATCGGTCGAGAGATAGCTCCTGCGCTCACGGCGCGCTTCATCGGCCGTCGTCTCGACCAGGGCGAGCCCCGTCATGATCCGCGCGCGCAGGTCATCCACCTTCGTGGTTGATGGCTGTTGTTGGAAGCCAGAATTGACGTAGCTGATCAATTCGACGAGCAGGACGAGAAGGTTGCGCGCTGCCTCACCAACCAAGTCGTGCGCACGTGCGGGCAGAACGATCAAAGACACGGCGATGCCGATAAGGCTGCCGGCAGCGATCTCCAACACGCGCTCGATGGCGGACTGAAGCGGCGTGATATCGAGATTGGCGGTTCCAAAAAGAACGATCAACGCGGTGACAGGGGCCAAGCGAAAGGTCGGTCGGACCGCCGCCAGGAAGGCGGTCGGCGCCAGAGTGCCGACGAGCAATAGCATGGTGTGGTGCACTTCCGCTTGGGGAAGCAGCGTGCCTAGAAGGCCGCCGTAGGCCGCACCGCCGGCGGTGCCAATAAAGCGATCAATTGCGGCTTTAACGGAACCGCCGACACTGCCTTGCACCACAAGCACTGCGCTAAATGTCGCCCAATAGACCTGTGGAAGGTGAACCGCAGTCCCGATGACGTAGGCTAGGACCCCAGCAACCGCCACGCGCACCGCAAGACGCAGTTGCGATTCGTGGCGCTTGATCCACGCTTCTATCCGCTGCATGTGGGACGCGGGGTCGGTCATGAAAGAAAAATTGCCGTGAAGGCGCTAGTTGATGGCGCTGAGCGGCTTCTCGCCGATCATGTCCTTGTAGTCGACCATGAAAGTTTTGAACTGCTCGGCTTGCTGAATTTGCTGCCGCACCAGACTTGCGTCCATGACTCCACGCTCGCGCGGGGTCGTGATCAGCGTGAACGCGTCTTTATATGGCGTGCTGTTCATAGGGCCGGCGTAGCGCTGGCGAACGCGTACGAGCGTGCGCTCATCGCCAGCAAGCGTAAGCGCCGTGGCCCAATCGAGCACAAGGCGCGCACTGGTGTCGTTCAGAGCGCCGGAATCCGCCTCAGGTACTAAATCCGACAGCGCACCGGCGGCATTGGCCCAATCTTGTGCACGCCAATAAACTTCCGCCCGCAATTGGCGGGTTTCCGGCGTCGTATCGGTGCCGAGCAAAAGCATCGCTTCGCTGATTTTTCCCAGGTCCGTGAGGCCACGCGCTTCGAGACGGCGACGTTGCGCGTTGAGATCGCGCCCGGCTTCAGGGGTCTGAGTATCATGCAACACATCGATGGCTTTTTGCGGCTGCCGGTCGAGGAGATAAACAAGCGCGAGACGCGCACCGATGCGGGCGCGGTCGACACCGGTCACCCGGAATTGTACCTGGCGTTCGAGCAGCAGAGAGGCTTGGTCAAGCAGATCGACCGACACGAGGCGGTCGGCGAGCTTGCGAATCACCTCATCGCCCTTCTCGCCCGGTGGCACCAGCGAACGGAATTCATCAAATAACGCGATCGATGTTACGGGCGAGAGCTTGTCGGCCGCTGCATTGAGATAGAGCTCTTCAAAGATATTGCGCATCTTCGCCGCCGCTTCATCAACGCGCGGATTGTCAGCAAAATATTGGGTCGTGATCTTGAGCGTGCGCAGCGCTGTGCCGTAATCCTTTTGCTCGCCATACAAGTCAGCAAGACGCAGCAGCAAATCGAGTTCGGTCGCATCGCCGCGCCAACGATAGCGCAGCTTTTCGAGGCCCTCGATCAAGTCGGCAATCTTCAGCGTGCCCAGTTTGTACTCAAGCTCCATGCGATCGCGGTTCGCCAGAACGCTGTACATCAAGCTCGAGCTGTCCTCGGCTTTCTTGTACTGCTGTAAAGCAACTTGAAGTTCGCCGATCTTCTGATTCAGGCGGCCGTCCATATAGTCGATGGCGGCTTGCTCGTTCACCGTGGGCTTTTCCTTGCGGATCATGTCTATGAAGCCTTGCGCGCCGAAATCGTCGCCGGCGGCTATCGCAGACTCAACGCCGATCAGTGCGAGCGGAATTTTTACCGCACGCGGATAGAAGCGCACGACCGAGCCGGTTTGAATCATTGCCTGGGCTTGCGCTGCCGGATCGCCGACTTTCGCGCGTGCCGCCGCCAACCAGAAACGTGCGTCGTCATCGTTGGCGAGGCTGAAATGGTTGAAATCATCGAGCGCTTCGCCGTAGCGCAGCATTTTCATATCGGCGGCGCCGCGCAATGCACGGAAAGTTGGCGTGTTTTCCACATCCGGATCGGCACTTTTCATGGTGCGCAGAATGGCCAGGGTTTCCGGGTAGAAGCCATTCACGAATTCAAACCGCGCCAAACGGAAGCGGGCTTCCTGACGCGCCTCGGGACGCTCGTCGGTCAGCGCGTTCTGGAGCGCCTGCTTGTTGCGCACGTAATCTTCGGCCTTGCCGATTTGCCAATCGCCAATGTTGAGCGTGCGCGTTTTGTCTTCCGCGCCCATGGAGCTGCTGGCATCGGCCAATGCTTTCGACAGCGCCATGCCGCCGTCAACATCAATGTCGACGCCCGTGCGCGACGCCTGTGCACGCACACCGTCGCTCTTCGGAATGACGACAATGCCCTGCGCCGTCACGGGCAGGTCGACATCCGTGAATGAGCGTTCGGGATAGATACCATTACCCAACGGAATAACCGGCACGATGATCAGATAGTCGCCGACTTCAGGATCTTCCACGGCAACGGTGCGGCCACCCTCGGCAATCGGAAGGAATAAATTCGGCTGCGGACGATCCAATTGCGCATCGACTGATAGCGCGCGCGTGGGGCGCAGCGGCAGGCTGCGGAAATCCAGCACCCAATTCAATCCATCCCGGCGCGTCGTCGGATTGATGTCCGGACGCGTGATCATGCGCAAGATCGTGTTGTTGCGATAGGGCAGTTGCTCGACAAACGTAATATAGGGCGCGCCTTCTTTCGCAAGCTTGGCGACGTCCACTTGTTCATACCGGTCAAACACGACCCACAGATATTCCGCACGGCGGAAGACAGCGGCAGCCGAGGGCTCGGACCACGGAATTGTCAGGCTGATCTCAGCCGGCCGCGCCGTCAGCGGATCGATCTTGTTGTCATTGGCGGCGGCCCGCGTGACGCGCTTGCCCGAAGCATCGAGAAGCCTGGTGTCGTGAATGTCTTTGGTCAATGCGGCGGCCGCGGCAGCATTTCCGGTCGGCGCCGTCTTTGGCGGCACGATCGGTTTCGGCGGTGGCGGCGGTGTCGCGTCGGCGCGCTTGGCCGGCTCGGGCTTTTTCTCAGCCGGCGGAGCAGTCGCAGCCGGTGTAGCGCTTGCGGGTGAGTTGGTCAGATCAATGGCGACCGTATTGTCACTGGCAAAGTCCTTCACGGCCAACTGAGCCGATAAAGGAATAGTGACGGTGGTGCGGCCATTTTCCTGCAGAACGGCTGCAGGACGGTTGGCCGGCGGTAATTTTTGATTCAAACCTGCGACGTCGATGTTGGCCGAGCTATCGAAAACCACCGCCACGCGGTCGCCGCGACGCTCGACGCGATAACCCGTGCGTGTCGGCAAATCGAACGCAACGCGGAAATAATCAGGGTGTGCGCCGGTACGTACAACAATGGGTTTCCCACTGGGCGCGACGGGGGCCGTCGTCGGTGAAGGCGCCGTAATCGGACGCGGCTGTCCAGCCGGCATCGGAGATACGAGATCAAGTACGATGGCATTGCCCACCGTAAAAGTGCGCATGGTGATGTTCGGGCGCAACGGGAAATAGACCGTACGGCGGTCAGCGCTATAACTGCTCGACGCGATGTAGGGGGCGAGGCCTTGAACCACCGGAGCGACGTCGCGTGTAACAGGGCGTTCGAACTGAACGATCAAAGTTCCATTTAACACGTCGGCGGCATACCGGATCGGTTGATCCCAATCGAATACCAGACGGCCGTAACCTTCGCGTTGCGCCGCGCGGATATTATCGGCCTGCGCGGCGGGAACGGCCGCGACGGTCAACAGGATTACGAGGGCAAACGAACGTATCTTCATTGCGCCGGCCCCTCCGGCATAATCAAGATATCGACATTACCGATTGCGGCGGCAACATCGGTCGCTGCACCGCCTCGGCCAAATACGCTGACCGTTTGGGTGTAGCCGCCGGCTTTCAAGGCATCCGCCATGCTGCGCGCACGCGAAACCGCGAGCGACCAAGCCGCCACAGCTTCGGCATTATTGCGAGTCACAGGTGCCGTGCCAACAACAGCCACGCGATTTTTCAAATTGCTCAATACGCCTGCCAAATCGAATACCGGACCTTTGGCGCCGTCCCGCAGCAGACCCGAGTCTGCCTCGAACATCGCCGACACCGGCAATGACAGCACAAGGTACTGCGCCGTCGTACGAAACTCTATGTCTTTTAGGGTCGCGCTGTTGGCGAAAGGCGCCTTTAACACCGCGTTCAAGTAGTCGAGGTTGTCGGCCGGAACCGACGTGATTTTCGGCAGTTTATCCCGTGACGTGGGTTGGGGCGCATTCACCGGAACCCCAAACGATTCACTGTAGGACTTGGCCATTTCGGCGAAGTGCCGCACTTCGACGCGCGACATTGAGAACATCAACACGAAAAACGCGAGCATGACCATCATCAGGTCGACGATTGTGATCAACCACAGGCGCGAGGCCGGCGTGTTTTTCAGCGCGAGCAAAGTCGGACTCGGAAGACCGTAAATGCCGTTGCTCATCGTGCCGCCCCTTTGGGTTCGGAGAGCACGCGGGCGATGCCGGCGTCGTTGGCAGCGAGGAGCAGGAACGTGAATCGCAAGATCGGGTCAGTGGCTTCTCCCGGATTAAGGAAGCCAATCGACATTTGCGTCGGCGCGATGCCGCGGCCGACGAGCTCATGGGCCAATGTCGCAAGATTGGTCTCGGCGCCTTCGCCAGTCGATCCGCGAATGAAGAGCTCGGCGGTATAGCCTTGTGGCGGCACAGCAACGATGGCGGCAACGCGGTCCAGCACCGCGCGCAACTCAGGCGAGGTATCGCGATCAAAAAAGACCTGCGCCGGAACATCGACCTCGACGCGGTCGGTATTCGGATGCTCGACTGGAATTTGATTGGCCGGCAGAAACGCAGCGAACGCGTCGGCGACGGCCGTCCGCAAAGTCGCGAAGACCAGCCGCTGCGTATTTTCCGCAGCGGCTTCTCGCTCATTGCGCGCCGAAGCACTTTGAAGACTGTTGCTCACGGCTTTCAATCGCGCTTTGTCGAATGAAGCGGTCGAATTAAGAACGACAAAGAACGCGAGCAGCATCAAATTGAGGGCAAGCAGCGTCAACATGACGCGGTCACGCGCCACCTCGAACGAGCGCGGCTGCTCATGTGCAAGCCCGCCCACGATTGCGCGTGCACGCAGGTAGGGCGAGCTGAAATTCTCCGTCAGACTGGGCGTGTTGTTCACCCGTAATCCCCGTAGATCGTGACCACTTCTTCGTCCCGGCACTTTCCGCCGACACGTGTTTTCCGAAGCCTAGGGATAAAGGGTGAATGAGCCGTTAAAGCCCCAAAAAACTTGGGGAAACCGCGAAAACCGAGCGCGCGACCGGCGGCCTATTTTGCCGCCGGAGCCGCCGAGCTCAATTGCTTGCGAACGGTCAGTTCCTCGGTCAGCGCGGTGGCCTTTTGAGGATCCATCATGGCGATAATCGGTGCCGACTGGCGAACACCCATCTTCTGCACGAGGGACACCAGGATCGGCATCTCAAGAGAGTCGAAAATGCGCGCCGCTTCTTTCGGCTTCATCGCCGCATAGATATTCTTCAACTGCTCGATTTCAGCGTCTTTCTGGCCGTCATACTGCTGCAGAAGGACTTTGATGTTCTTTTCGAGATCCTGAAGCTGAGCGATTTTGCCCTCGATGCGGGCTTCAGCGGCCTTCATCAGGCCTTCCTTAGCGACAAGTTCGCGCTCGCGGGTTTCAATGACATCGCGACGCTCGGCCAAACGCTGCAAGATGTCGATTTCGGACTTCGTGAGCGTTGATGGATCGAAATTTCCCGACATAGATGAAGTGCCGGGTTCTTTTCCTCCGGCAGGCTTTTCTTCAGCCGCCTTCCCTTCCGCGGGCGCTTCCTTCACAGGAGCAGCCGGTGCGGCAGCATTGGCCGGCGCCGGTGCCGCAGCGCCTTGGGCCAACGCGGAAGCCGGCGCGAGTTCAACGCTCGTGGTTTGTTTATGAGCGAGGTTTTCCACGACGACCTGGACGCGAAAGCCCAGCATGAAAATGGCCGCCAAAATCACCGCCGGCAGAAGGCGCACAGCAGGCCCTGCGCTCCAGCCAGCTTTGGGATCGGTCGTATCGCGCAAGAGACGCGGGCGCGGCGAACGAGATGTGAGATTGGGCATAACCATAAATGTATAGCCTTAGCGTGCTGACTGCAGGGCTTTTAAGAGCTCACGCTCGGCTTCCGAGCGCTCGTCGTCGAAAGCCATTGGTTCAGGGGCACGTTCGGCCACCGGGCGCTCGCCAACAGTGCGGCGCGCGCGCGCGAGTGAGCCACCGCCGGGCGAGACATTACCCAAAGGACCGGCGACACGCGCTTCGGCACGGGCAACACCCAAGGCGTTGCGGAGTTCGGCAGCCGTTTCTTCAAAGCCGGCCGTGGTTTGGGCCAGCGTCGCGGCGGCAACGGCCGACAATGTGTTCGGAGGCGCAGCCTGCGTCGAACTGAAAGAACGCGCGGGCGTCGACGTTTCGGCCGTACCCGACATAACACGGGCCGCCGCGCTAACAGGCGCCGCCGCCGCATAGGTATTGGCGGGCTGGCTCGCCGCTCCACCCTCGCTGCGGGCGGCACGGACAGCGCCTTCAAGGCGCGCGGCTAATTCTTCGGCGCGTTCAATCATGAACGCCAAATCGTCGCGCAACGTCTGCGCCTTTTCCACGCGGTCTTTCAGGGTATGATTAGCTTCCGTCGTCGCTTTTTTCAATTTTGGGATACCGGCTTCCGCGCGCATCGTCGCTTCATTGAAGCTGTTCACAACCTTGGAAAGCTCTTCGCGCGACTTGCGCAGCGCCGACAATTTGCGGTTCAAGACGACCGCATAAACGATGGTTGGCAGCAGGAGCAGAATAACGACGACGTCGAGAATGGTGCTAATCGTCATCACGAACTCCCGTGGTCGGTCCCGTCAAGGGACCATGCGTTTCGTTACTTTAATAGGGGCCAGCGACGCCAGCCACCTCTTGCCTAGGCAAAAATTGCCATAGGGGGGATAAAATTCGGTTAACTGGCCCTAATAAAGGCGCCAGTCCCCGGAAATTCCTCGAGAAAATTTATTTTACTTCCGCCCGACGGCGATGGTCGACGCGGATAGCGATATGAGCGCCCCGCTTGCCCATTTTGCCCACAAACATGGGCTGGTCGCCGCACCGAAGGATGACCGGCGACTCTGGGGTGGCATTCAGAAGGATCTTCGATCCTACTTTCAGATTCAGAACGCGCGACAAAGGCAGGATCTGGGTGTCCAGCACGGCCTCGAGCGGCACCTCTGTGAACCACATTTCCTCGGCCAAGTGGGTTTCCCAAATCGAATCGCGACCGAACTTTTCCCCCATGAACATTTGCAGAAGAAGTTCGCGGACGGGTTCGAGGGTGGCGAAGGGAATTAGAATTTCAAGGCGGCCACCGCGATCTTCCATGTCGATACGTAAGCGCGCGACGATGGCAGCGTTAGACGGCTGCGAAATGGTGGCAAAGCGCGGGTTGGTTTCGAGGCGGTCGAAGCGGAAGGTAACCGGCGACAGCGGATCGAACGCGGCCGACAAATCCGCCAGTACGACGTGAATCATACGTTCGACGAGCGTACGCTCAATGGTGGTGTAGGGACGGCCTTCGACGCGCATCGCGGCGGTGCCGCGACGGCCACCGAGGAGCACGTCGACGATGGAGTAGATCATCGACGAGTCGACGGTCATCAGACCGAAATTGTCCCACTCCTCCGCCTTAAAGACGGTCAACATCGCGGGCAGCGGGATCGAATTCAAATAGTCGCCGAAACGCTGCGACAAAATGTCATCGAGCGAGACTTCGACGTTATCGGACGTAAAGTTGCGCAAGCTGGTGGTCATCATGCGCACCAGGCGGTCGAAGACGACTTCGAGCATCGGCAGACGCTCGTAAGACACCAATGCTGAATTCAGAATGGCTTGAATGCCGGCGCGGTCTGATCCCTCGTCGCCAGCTTCGTCGAAGCCCAAAAGACTATCGATTTCGTCCTGATTCAGGACGCGGGTGGATTCACGGCCGCCGCCGCCGCCCATGAGATCGTCGGCGCCCTCGTCGGCACCACCAAGCATAGCCTCCCACTCGGCAGCCATTGCATCGGCTTCCGCATCGCCCCCGTCTTTTTTGGCGGGCGCGGGCGTATTGCCGGCATCGGCTAGCGCGGCAGCGAGTTCGTCGGTTTCAGCAGGCGTCATGTTTTTCTCAAATCACGATACTTACTGGAGGAGGAAATCCGTAAACAGCACGTCTTTGATCTGTGCGGGGCGCACGGCCGCATTCACGCGGTTCAGCAATTCTTCGCGCAGACGATACATACCGGCAGCACCTTGAAGATCTTCAACGCGCAGTTCGCGCAAGTAGACCTGAAAGTTGTCGACGATACGCGGCAGCACGTCTTCAATGCGCGCCACGTCAGTTTCGTTGTTGAGTTCCAGCGTGACTTTGATTCTCAGAAAGCTTTTTGTCCGACCCACGGTGTTGATGTTCACCAACATCTCCGGCATCGAATACATCACTGCCTTGGCCGTGCCGGCCGGAGCCGCATGCTCGGCCGCCGCGGGTTCCGCAGCGCCTTCCGCATGTTCTTCCGTATGCTCTTCTTTCTTGCCGAACATCGCGAGCAATGGTTTCGCAAGGCCCGTGAAGTAAGCCGCGGCGCCGCCCAGTACCAGAACGATCGGAATGACGATGAACAGCAGTTTCTTTTTACTGCCGCCACCGCCGCTTTCGAATTCGGCCTGCTCTGAGCCTTCGCCTTCAAAATCTTCTTCGGACATTGCAGTTCATCCCTTGGGCGCCGTTTAAGATCGCCGCCGTGCCTTCGCAGACACTCTTGGTTCTGCCGCAGGCTACTGGGCACCGGTTAACAATATATTGAATCCGCGCCAACAGATGCGGACATCCCCGACTTCTTATATGGGACCTTCTCTTATTATGAGCCTTTCGGTCGGAAGGCACGATTTGCCGGGCCAACCGGTCAAAATCGCCCTCAGGGGGCAGGCTCCGAAGCCCCGATATCCTGATAATGTATTGAAATATATAGATAAATAACTCTGGCACGGGGTGTGCATTACACCGGCCAAACAAACCACGTGCAAAATGCACGGGAAATGAGGCCATGGATAACACCACGTATATCGCGCTGTCGCGACAGCAGGCGCTTTGGAATCACCTCGAGGTCGTTGCGAACAACCTCGCGAACGTGAACACGACGGCTTTCAAGGGCACAGACACCCTGTTTGCACAGTACGTGGTCAAGGTGCCCCAGAACGACCGCACGTTCAAAGACAAGGTCGCGTTCACACACGACTTCGGCCAGATCCGTAATCTGAGCCAAGGCACGTTCAATTTCACGGGTAACACGTACGACCTTTCGCTTCAGGGCGACGGCTACTTCGTGACCCAGGGCAAGCCCGGCGAAACCGAGCGCTATACCCGCGCCGGAAACTTCACACTCAACCAGGACGGCCAACTCGTTACGCAGGAAGGCCGCCCAGTTCTGTCGGCCAACGGCACACCAATCACGATCCCGCCGACCGCGGGCACCGTCGTGATCCACGGCGACGGCTCGATCTTGGATGCAAACGGCGAAGTGATCGACAAGATCCGCGTCGTGCGCTTCGACAAAGAGCAAAACCTGAAACAGATCAACGGAACTTCATTCACGCTCGGCGAAGGCCAACAAGCCATCCCCATGGACAACCCGAAGGTTGCCCAGGGCGTGCAGGAAAATTCGAACGTCAATGGCGTCGTAGAAATGACGCGTCTTATCTCGCTGAACCGCGCTTACAACGACGTCTCCCGCATGGTGGAAGAAGAACACGAACGCAAACGTAAAGCGTCGGATCTCTTCTCTCGCCAGGCGACAGCTTAACAAGCTTAGAGAAGCTACGGACAAAGGAACAAGGCCATGAGTATCCGAGCACTCAGTATCGCAGCGACCGGCATGTTGGCACAACAGACCAACGTCGAAGTCATTTCGAACAACATCGCCAACATGAACACGACGGCGTATACGCGCCGCCGTACCGAGTTCAACGACTTGCTGTATCAAGATCTGCGGCGTGTCGGCTCCACGTCATCGGATGCCGGAACCATCGTCCCCGCCGGCGTACAGCTCGGCCTCGGTGTGAAAACCGCAGCGGTGTACCGCATCTCCGAGCAAGGCAGCTTGCTCTCCACCGACAATAGCCTGGACGTCGCCTTGCAAGGCAAAGGCTACTTCCAGATCCAGTTGCCGAGCGGCGACACGGCTTATACCCGTGACGGTTCGTTCCAGCTTTCGCCCACGGGCCAAGTCGTAAACCATAACGGTTTCCCGGTTCTCGGCGTCGGCGCGATCCCGGTCGATGCCAAGAGCATCTCGATCAACGCTCAAGGCCAGGTGTTCTATAAGCAAGATGGCGTTACCGACCCGGCGCAAGCAGGTCAGTTCCAATTGGCCACGTTCGCCAATGAAGCCGGCCTCGACGCCATCGGTGACAACCTCTACCTCGTGACACCCGCATCCGGCCAAGCCACCGCAGGCATTCCCGGCAACCCGGGCTACGGCTCGATTTTGCAAGGGTTCCTCGAAACCTCGAACGTCAACGTCGTCTCGGAAATCACCGATCTGATCAGCGCGCAGCGCGCGTATGAAATGAATTCCAAGGTGATCAAAGCCGCCGACGAAATGGCCTCGACCATCAACCAGATGTCCTAAAGGGCACATGTGATGACTTCCCTGGCACGTATTGCTCAACCCTTCGCAGCGGCACTGCTCGTGTCGATGTTCGCGGCGGCTTCCCTGGCCGCCGACCTCGACGAGCAGTTGCACCTGAACACGTCGATTACGGCGAAGGACGACTCAATCCGTCTGGGAGATATTTTTGCGGGCTACCTCAGCCGCCCCGAGAAAATCGTGGCGTCCGCACCGCAGCCCGGTCAACGCCTTACTTTGACCGCCGAATGGTTGGGCGATCTCGCCCGCAAAAACGGTCTCGATTGGGCGCCCGGCAATGCTTACGACCGCGCGGTGGTCTATCAACCGGGCCAAGTCATCACGGCACAGGAAATCACCACCGCCGCGAAGAAAGAACTGCTGGCGAAAGGTTTGCCCGCAAACTACAGCATCGGCGCCCCGCTCAATTTCACGCAAGTTACCGTATCCATGCATGCGGCCGCCGACATCGGCGTGCGCGAAGCATTTTACGACGCTGCGTCTCACGCCTATTCCGCGGTCATTGAAATTCCGCCCGGCGATCCGAAAGCCCAATTCATTCCCATGCGCGGTGTAGCGTTCGCGACGGTCACTGTGCCGGTCGCGAAAGACAACGTGCCGAAGAACACCATCATCACCGCCGCCATGCTGACGACGCTGGAACTTCCGCAAGACCAGGTCAAAGCGACGACCATTACCGATGCTTCGCTTCTCGTCGGTAAGTCGCCGAAGGGTTTCTTGAAGTCCGGCCAACCCGTGTTCGAGAACGATGTCGCGCAGATGTCGTTGGTGGACGTACCGGTCCTGACCGTCGACATGCAGCGCAACAGCATGATCGCCAAAGGCCATGTGCGTCTTGTCGCGATGAACGCCGAAGACCTGCCGCGCGACGCTGTAACAAGCGCCGCCGAGTTGATTGGCCGCAGCCCGCGCCGCGTTCTTGTCGCTGGCGCCCCGATCCGCCGCGGCGATGTGCAAACAACCAAAGAACTTCGCGTCCCCGTATTGGCCCGTGACCTGATCCGCGGCGCGACGGTGACCGAAGGCGACCTGAACTGGGTCACCATGAATGAAAGCGAAATGCCTCATCAGGCACTGATCGATGCCGAAGAAATCGTCGGCCGTCAGACCAAACACGCCATGCGCGCCGGCCAAGAATTGCGCGGCTACGACATTGCACGGCCCGTGGTTGTGCAGCGCGGCCGACTCGTCACCATCGTCTTCTCGCTGCCCATGATCAAACTCACGGCCCAAGGTCAAGCCACGGAAAATGGCGGCGTCGGCGACGTGATCCGCGTGCTGAACACCAAAAGCAATATGACTGTGACTGCTGAAGTCGTCGACTCGCACACCGTGCGCATCGTCAGCCAGCAGATCGCGTCTCGCTAAGCCGACCAAGGACATTCGATATGTATAAAGGGACATCCGTCATGAAACGCTCTTTCGCCCAGATCGCCGTTTGCCTCTTGGCCGCGACCGCCCTCACGGGCTGCAGCGCAGCCGAGCGTCTGTCGCGCATCGGCGAACCGCCGGTCATGACTCCTGTGCAGAACCCCACTCAGAATAAGGACTACCGTCCGGTCAGCATGCCAATGCCGACTCCGTTGATCCTGGAACCCGCTGCCAACTCCCTGTGGCGTCCAGGCGCACGCGCCTTCTTCAAAGACCAACGCGCAAAACAGGTCGGCGACGTTCTCACGGTCGTCGTCAACATTCAAAACGAGCGGGCGCAACTGTCGGCGGCAACCTCACGCTCGCGCGCCAGCAGCGAAAACGCTGCCATCACCAACTTCATGGGCGTCGGCGGCATCGAAGCCGCCAACCCACAGGCTGCCGGTACGGCAGATAGCACCTTCGACGGCAAAGGCAGTGTCGACCGCTCTGAAAGCATCAACATCCGCCTCGCCGCCGTCGTCCTTCAGATTCTGCCGAACGGCAACTTGGCCCTTTCGGGTCGTCAGGAAGTGCGCGTGAACGGCGATTTGCGCGAACTTCAGGTCGCCGGCGTCATTCGCCCGGAAGACATCAAATCAGACAACACCATCTCCTGGGACAAGATCGCGGAAGCGCGCATCTCCTACGGCGGCCGCGGCACCATCTCGGATGTTCAGCAGCCCCGTTACGGCCAGCAAATCTTCGATATCATCTTTCCGTTTTAGTTGACTTCGGCGCCGCACGCATCGCGCGCTGCGCCGAAGATCACGCCTTCTGTTGAGGCGTGGTGACAGACGGAAGACGGTTTCGAAACGTAGTCCCTCCCTCACCATTCCTGCCGCATCCATGGCCTTTAGCGGCGCCAGAAGTAACCTCAGCCGGCGATCTCATGATCGCCGGCTTTTTTTTTCACGAATCTGCATTTCGAACCCCGCCCCAGCGTCGTCAACGCGGCGTTAATGAGAGGGCTGGAGAATTTATAATGGGTTGAAAATGCATCATTTTTTGGAGATTTAGCGGGTGATTCCGTGCACGAAAACCGACGCGAAAAAGACAAAAGTTAAAACGTTTTATTAACCAATCGGGGGCATGAATCACAACCATAGAAGTGTTTGTTGTTTGGCCTTCACGGGCCTCGGTGTGATCTAGCAAGGGGAATAAACGGATGAACATGATGAGCACTGCGCCATCTACCCTCACAGTCTTCGAGGAAGATGCACTCGCGTTGACCCAGGCAGCCCTGGAAATCTCGCGTTCGTTTGAATCCAAGGATGAAAAGCGCCTCGCCGCTGCCTTGGATCGGAATTTGAAACTGTGGGTCGGTATCCGCACCCTGGTTTCCTCAGCTGAAAACCCGCTGCCGATGGCGATCAAAGACAATCTGATCCGCCTGTCGAGCTTTGTCGCTCAGAAGACTTTCGAAATGCACAACGGTGCCAACGTCAAGACGATCGAAGCCTTGGCGAACACCAACCTGCAGATCTCCGAAGGCCTTCTCGACAAGCGCAGCCGCTAAAACGGAACGCCTCGCGAGTCACACCGAATAAAGAAAACGCCGCCTCTCACGAGGCGGCGTTTTTGCTTTTAAGGCCGCCCTTAAACCGGGGCCGTCGTGTTCACCGCAACATCAGTACTCACGCCATCTCGAACATTCTCATATTTGCGCCCGAGCGCGAATGCGATGGGGAACCAGATCGCCGAAATGACGATTCCGGCAATCGCCAGTCCCGTAATACCAAACGGAAGAATCGCAGCGCTTAACCAGGCCGACGTCACGTCGCCGAAACGATACACGACCGTATCAATGACATTCTTTGCTTTGTACTTACTCTCCTGATCCACCACCGTGAACAACATCTCGCGGCTCGGTTTCGCGACCGCGTATTCGGCAAAGCGGCGCACGACTTGGATCGTGCCCAACACCATAAGAACCGGCGAAATCACCACCGCCAAAAATGCCAAGACCATGATGACGGGATTTAGCAACAAGCCTGCGGTAACGCCAAATCGCTGGATCAACCGCCCAGTTGCCAGCAGTTGCACCAGAACCGTGATGCTATTGGTGGCCAAGTCAATCAATGCATAAGCCTGCGTGCGCGCCTCGCGCGATTCGAAAGCTTTCGAAATCGCTTGCCCGAGCTGGAAGTAAATCACGGTCGAGATCGTCGTCATCGCAAGAATGAAAAGCGCGATCATCAAGAGATAGCGCGAACGAAATAGCACAGCAAAACCCGCGAAGGGGTTGCCGCCAAGCTTGCGATCCAGGCTGGTCTTTTGGCCTTCCGCACCCGCCGCTACCATGAGTTTTTGCTTTTCGCGTTCGAGCACATTCACAAGCAATGCGGTCAGCACAAAGCCGGCCGCCGAGATCAACATCAGCGTATTGGTTCCAACGGCCTTCACGAAGAGTGCGCCAAGCGCCGGGCCCGCAATCGTACCGACCGTGCCGCCGGCAGCTATAAAGCCGAACAGCCGCTTTGCCTGCGTTGCCGAAAAAGTATCAGCCATGAAGCTCCAGAACACGGAGATCGTCAGCAGGTTGAATGTGCTTACCCACACATAGAAGACCGCGGCAATCATGCGGTCCTGGTCCTGTTCGACCGTTTCAAACAGCGCGAAGAACACGACCATCGTGACGGCGATAAAGCCATAAACCCAGGGCAGGAATTTTGAGAGTTTAATGCGCGACGCAAAAAAAGCGTAAATCGGCGCGACGACAAAACTCACAATGAACGTGCCGGTGAACAGCTCTTGAAGATGATCGACGCCGTAAACCGTGCCCATTGCGTCACGCACAGGACGAACGACGAAATAAGCGAACATCAATGCAAGAAAATAGACGAAGGAAACCATGACGGCTTTCACTTCGTGTGGCTCGACCTTGGCGACTGTTTTCAACAAACGCGCCAACGGCGATACGGTGGTCGACACCATGACTTTCCTCCCCCTAATTCAACAACCAAGGGCATGATAGCGGAGAGATAACGATAGGTCTCAGAGAAATACGCGCTGCAGACCGCCGGGTTTTAGTCGGAGCGGTGGGTCCGTTCCATGCGTTCGTGGCGTTCCTGAGCTTCGACGCTTAAGGTCGCGATCGGCCGCGCTTCGAGGCGCTTCAAGCTAATAGGCTCGCCGGTTTCCTCGCAGTAACCGTAGGACCCGTCTTCAATGCGCTGAATCGCCGCATCGATTTTGGCGATGAGTTTGCGCGCGCGGTCACGTGTGCGCAGCTCGAGCGCCTTTTCCATTTCCGCAGACGCGCGGTCGGCAAGGTCGGGTTCTTGCAGCCCGCCTTCTTGCAAACTCTCGAGGGTCTCTTCGGATTCCTTGAGCAATTCAGCGCGCCAGGTCTTCAGTTTGCGGCGGAAGTATTCTTGCTGCTTCGGATTCATGAACGGTTCCTTTTCTGTGGGCCGGTAATCCGGCGGAACCGTGTTCGTCATACCCATGAGACGTCCTATCCTGTACGCAATGGCGCGGGACTATATGGTTTGCCCATGGCAATCCGCAAGCCCGCCTATCGTATTGATTTATATTAAATTTTTACAGTCTTGGGCGGCCGCATCGCGGAATCGCGACAGCATTCGCGTACGCGGCGATAGATCAGTGGATGCGAAAAGCCCGAGATATGTGGGTTAAGCCAGCCGCCGGCTGAGCTTCGCGAGTTCGACTTCTGCACGCAGTTCGATCTCATCAAGCAAACGCGAAATGACCGGATCGGCGCCGCGCTCGCGTTTTTCACGCATGCTGTGCGCGAGATTGGCCAGTTGGTCTTTAGGGATGGATCCCGCCAGCAATCCGCGGCGGACGTCCTCAAGGCGATCCAATATGTCGGCACCGCGCTGAGCACGGCGCTTGCGTTCGCTGTAGTCCGGCGTACCGGTTCCCTCTTCGGCGGATTGCGCCGCAAGGATGCCGCCCACATTGAGAACGCCGCCCACCTGCTCCAGGCCCTCCGCGGTCGATGCTTCGTCAGCACCGGAAACGCGATCGACCTCGGCAGCGAAATCACCCGACGCACCAGTTTTAGCCGTTTTACCGGCCTTGCCGGCGGCGCGGACAGAGGATGTGGATTTAGAGCCTTCAACCTTCACAGCGGGACCAGACCTTTTGGCTGCGGACACGGGATGCAGGGCGCTAAGGCCTTGCTGTGCCTTGAGCTTCATCCTCCTCCACGCTCCTCCATGATGCAACCGGGTAAGAATTGCCGACCCGCCCGGCGGCTTCTGCCGGAAAGCGTGTAACCGCCCCTTTTGACGGCCAAAATACTCATATTAATCAATATCTTATTGGCCATTTTCCCGTGGCATGCTTTTCGCATTGAGATGCTGCGGATGACTATGTGTGCGCCCAAAAACCGTGTCGAAGCCGTCCGGGCCGCACTGACAAGATGAGGAAGATCATGCGTTTGTTGACCGTCGCTCCCCGTTCCGCCGTGATGCCGATCGTCAATCGGCTGTGGTTTATTGCCGCGCACGTGTTGATGTTCGCGCTGTTGCTGACGGCCAGCTCGGCCCACGCCACCTCGCGCGTGAAGGACATCGCGGGCTTTGAAAGCGTTCGCGACAACCAACTCGTCGGTTACGGCCTTGTCGTCGGCCTCAACAAAACTGGCGATGACTTGAAGAAAATCGGCGCCACGAAGCAGAGCTTGCTCGGCATGTTGGAGCGCCTTGGAATCAACACCCGCGACGACCGTCTCGAAACAGACAACGTCGCCGCCGTTATCGTCACCGCCACATTGCCGCCGTTCGCGCGCAACGGTGGCCGCATCGACGTCTCCGTCAGCTCGCTCGGCAACGCGAAGAGCCTTCAGGGCGGTACTCTGATGGTGACCCCGCTGATCGCCGCCGATGGTGAAGTTTCGGCCGTCGCTCAAGGACAATTGCAAGTCGGCGGCTTTACCGCACAAGGCGCCGGCGCCACCATCACGCGCGGCGTGCCGACGGCCGGCCGCATTCCTAATGGCGCATTGATCGAACGCGAAATCGACTTCAACTTGATGAAGCTGAAGGCGCTGAAGGTCGCCCTGAAGAATCCCGATTTCACCACGGCGCGTCGGATCTCCGATGCGGTGAACGCTTTCCTGGGTACCTTGGCGTCGGTTCCGCTGGATGCAGGCACCGTGCAAGTGCGCCTGCCCGAAGCTTACAAGGGCACCATTGTCGATCTAATGACCGACATCGAACAGCTGCGCGTCGAGCCTGATTCACCGGCGCGCGTCGTCATCGACGAAAACACCGGCGTGATCGTGATCGGTGATGACGTCCGCATATCAACTGTCGCCATCGCGCAGGGCAACCTGACAATCAAAGTCACCGAAACACCGCAAGTGTCGCAGCCGGCGCCGTTCTCCGAAACAGGTGAAACCGTCGTCGTTCCGCGCACGGAAATCACCGTGGATGAAGATAAAGACAAACGTTTGGCCGTCGTGAACGCGGGCGTCAGCCTGCAGGAACTGGTGAACGGGCTTAACTCGCTCGGCATCGGCCCGCGCGACATGATCTCGATCCTGCAGGCCATCAAGGCTGCGGGCGCGATGCAAGCCGATCTGGAAGTGATGTAACGCCATGGACGCTTCATCTCTCATTGGCGGCGCGCAAGACGCCTACGCGCTCGGAATGCAGAAGAAAGCGGCACAAGGCGCCGCTGCTATGCAAGCCACCGGTCGCCGCGCGCCCGCAATTAACGGCGGCGTGACGCCGGAGAAAGTGAAAGAAACCGCGCAGCAATTCGAAGGCTTTTTCGTCAGTCAGATGATGGAGCACATGATGGCTGGTATCGACGTTGACCCTCAATTCGGCGGCGGCACAGGTGAAGAAACCTGGCGCTCGATGCTGAACCAGGAATACGGCAAGCAAATCGCCAAGAGCGGCAAGCTCGGCATCGCGGACAACGTGATGAAGGCGATGTTGCATGCCCAGGAAGAACGCACCGCCGCCGCTGCGCCGCAAGCGCCTGTGGCGATGACGTCCGAGGCACTTGAAGTCACCGGCTCGGGTGTCGCGGCAGCCGCCGCGGTTATCGCGCCGGCCCGTCGTTGATGAACGCCGATACCTAAAGGACGTATCTGATGAACATGTTGCGCCGCGACACCAATGCCCGCCCCGAACAGCGCCCCGGTCTTTCGACACCGGTGCGCGCTGCGGCGCCGGCGCGTCCGGTTCCAGGTACGGTCACGGCCAGTAACGTTGCAGTACGGTCGCAGCCCTCGGCGCCAGCGCGTCCGAAGGGCGAAGATCTGTTCATGGTCATGCGCCAGCTGACCGAATTGCTGACGAAGGAAAATGCAGCGCTGAAGCGCCATCGCGCCGACGAAGTTAAAGCCTTCACCGAGCGCAAGGAACAGCTTGCCCGGCTGTATCAAGGTCACATGAATACCGTGCACCGTGATCCGGCCTGTTTGAAGACTCTCGACCCGGCCCGCCGCGCAGCCCTTGCGCAAGCGGCCATGCGGCTTGGTGAGCTTATGCAAGAGAACGCCAGTCTGCTGAAGGCCAACATCTCGTCGATCAATATGTTCTTCAAGGCTGTGACGGATGCGCTCCGTCAGCGTCAGGAAGAAAAGGCCGCGGCTTATTCACGCCGTGGCGCACTGAATGGGTACGCCGTCACGAAGCGCAGCCTCGCCGTCAGTTTCAATCAAACGACGTGATGCGCGGTCGCGGTAGGAGTAGAGCACTATGACGTTGAACTTAGCACTAAACAGCGCGATCTCGGGCCTGAGCACGGCCCAGGCCGGCCTTGACGTCATCTCGAACAACATCGCGAACGTCAACACCGAAGGCTATACGCGCAAAGTTTTCCAACCGGAGTCCCTCGTTCTTGCGGGTCAGGGCGCCGGCGTGCAACTGGGCGACATCATCAACAATGTCGATCAGAACCTGCTGAAAGACATGCGCTCGCAGCACAGCGCTGTCGGCTTGCTGTCGACCTCAAACACCTACTACCGCCGCATCCAGGACACCTTTGGTACGACCGCCGGCAACAGCTCGATCTCGCACCAAGTCAACGCGATGCAGCAGGAATTCACGACGCTGACCACAGCGCCGGATTCCGTTTCGCAGCAATTGGCTGCCGTGCAGGCCGGTGTGAACACCGCGGCCGGCCTGGCCAACATGACCCGCACCGTGCAAACGCTGCGCTTGAACGCCGACAACGAGATTTCCGGCGCCATGAACGACATCAACAGTTACTTGAACACGATCGCATCATTGAACGACACGATCTCGTTCAATGCCGCCACCGCCAAGCAGACCGAAGACTTGGAAGACAAGCGCGATCTGGCTTTGAACAAGCTTTCAGACTTGATCGACGTTCGCTACTTCAAGAACCAAAACGGTTCGATCACCGTGTTTACGAGCGACGGCACGACGCTGGTCGATAGCGATCCTGTGAAAATGAGCCACGTGTCTTTGTCGCAGGTTTCACCCACCAGCTCATATGCCGGGGGGGACTTTAACGGTATTTTCGCTGGCGTTCGCGACATCACCACCTCAATTCGATCGGGCAAACTGAAGGGCCTGATCGACATGCGCGACAGCACCCTGCCCGATCTGCAAGCGCAGATCGACGAGTTGGCGTCGAGCTTGAAGGATCAGGTCAACCTGGTTCACAACCGCGGCACCTCGTTCCCGACCCTTGTGACAAATGTTACGGGTACGCGCACCTTCATGAGTTCCTCGACGCAAACCGTGACCTTCACGGGCGCTGAGCCGAACGTCGTGCTGTACGACGCCAATGGGAATGAGCTGACGTCAAGCCGCGTCCTAGATCCGACGGGAATCAACTTCACCAATGGCGGTACGATTGACAGCCTTGCGACGTCTTTGCAGACGTGGCTTCAAGCTCAAGATCCTCAACTGGTCAACGCGACGGTAGCCGTCAATTCGGACGGCAATTTCGCAATCAATCTCGGCACCGACACGATCGGTATCGCTTTTAAGGACGAGCAAACGGCTCTCAAGGGCAGTGCTCAGACGGACGTCACCGCCACCATCGACCTTGACGGCGATGGCCAAGGCGACAAAGCGTTCAAAGGTTTCTCGAACTTCCTTGGACTGAACGATTACTTCGTCAATAACCAGACGCTGTCCCAGTGGGACTCATCGTTCAAACCGAAGAATTACACCCTCGGCATTCCGAGCGCCGTGGACCTCAATTTCTCCGACGACAGCAATCCCACGGGGATTGTCGGCGGCACGGTCACGATCAATCCGGGCGACACGCTGGAAACGATCCGCGACAAGATCAACGCCAACACGGCCTTGCGCGATACCATCCGCGCCGACGTCGTGCCTGAAGGCAGCGGCCAACGCCTGCGCATCCGCCAGACCAACGGCGAGCAGCTGGTCGTAACCCAGGTTGGCGGCACAAATGGATTAGATACGCTCGGCCTGAATTACTCCAACAACGGCGCAGCGGCGGCTCTTTCCGTCAATCAAACGCTGGTCGATGACTCCTCACGCATCAGCCGCGGCCAACTGCAGCTGGATCCCCTCACCGGCAAATACCTGCTGGCGAGCGGCGATAACGCCGTGGCGTCACAGTTATCCGCGCTCATGTCGAACCCGGCGACGTTCCATGCCGCCGGTTCGTTGAGCGGCACCAACGTTACTTTCGCGGATTACGCCGGATCGATCGTTTCGCGCGCCTCGACATCGGCCGCGACCGCGCAAGCGAGCTTTAAGGTCGAAAGCGACCTGAAGGACTCACTCGATCTTAAACAAGCCGAGTCCGCGGGCGTGAACCTCGATGAAGAAATGTCACAGCTGCTGATCTTTCAGCAAAGCTATGCCGCGTCGGCGAAAGTGATTTCCACGACGCAGCAGCTGTTCGACATCCTCAATGACCTGATCAGATAACGGGTCGGGGAATAGGAGACTGACATGGTAACTCGTATCGCAACCGCCGCTGCCAACCAGGGCCTTGTCGCTCGCATGATCGAGCAGCAGACCCGCGTCAACAACGACCAAACGCAGTTGAGCACGGGCTTTAAGTCGCAAGATTATATCGGTGTTGCCGGCGAATCTTATCAGCTGATCAATATCGAGAACGAGCGCGCACGCATGCAGCGCTATCTCAACGACAACGCCCAGGCTTCGACTACGCTGCAAATGCAGGCGACATCCGTGCAAGGGATCGACGACACCGCGCGCATGATGCGCAGCGCGTTGTTGGAATTCTCTGGCCACGATCTCAGCTCACAATCGCCGAGCAACGTCGCCGATGTGGCCAGCCTTCAACAGAAAGCCTTCAACGCCCTGAGCCAGGTGCAGTATTTCCTCACCCAGCAGATGAACGGGAAGTATGTGTTTGGCGGCGCGCAGGCCGATATTCCGCCGATGAGTTTGCCTTACAACGGCGTTTCCGACTTTCAGAGCACCTTCGACGGCATCAACACCGTGTTCCCTTCGACCCGCGTGGCGAACCTCGTCGACATGAGCTTTGCGAATAAAACCGTCAACTACAACAATGTCGCAGTTGGCTCAGGTAGCCTGACGCAGGTTACCGGCAGCACCGGCGACTTCATCACCCAGACAATCGACCAAACCGCAACCGGCAACCTGATTTTCAGCAACGTCGCGGGTAACGGCAAGATCACGGCCGCCAGCCCAGGCTCGTTTCGCAGCTTGCAGATCGGCCAGACGATCATGGTCAACAACACCGGCACCGCGCAGGGTGTCGGCACGCCAACCGATAACAACGGCATTTATACGATCACGTCGGTGTCGCCGGACGGCAACAGCATCACGCTCGATCAGCCGGTCAACGCGGGCACCGCGCTCGCGGCCGATAACGTCGAGATCAATCTTACGGCGCCAAACAATACCGCCATGGCGCTGAGCGGCTCGTCCGCCGGCAACAACGGCGCATATACACTGACTTGGCCCAGCAACGCTGATTTGATCGCGGCGGGTTATGACATGAACGCCGGCGACTTGGTCACGGGTGATTCGGTCTTCACGAAACGGCGCATCCCCGTGACGTCGGCCGGGCCCGAAACCATCACGCTGACCTCGACGTCGTTCATGCAAGGGACGAGCTTGTCCACCGATCTGCGCATCAGCGATACGCAGACCATTAAACTCGACGTCACCGGCCTCGATCCCGCGTTTGAGAAAGTCGTTCGCGCATTGGGTATCGTTGCGCAAGGTGATCTACTCAATAATCCAGAGCGCGTGACGCAAGCGTTGGCGATCATGAACGACGCCATTTCGCATTCGGCGTTGCAGCCCACGGAGTCGCCGAGCGACCTTGAATCCGTGTCGGATCGGATTGGCAACAATCAGAACGCGCTCGCCCAGGCGAAGACCAGCCACACGCAATTCATGGCATTCCTGGAAGGCCGTCAGAACGATATTGAGAAGGCCGACACGACCGAGGCCGCGGTGCGCTTGCAGACCGATTCACAAACGCTGCAGATTTCATACGCGTCGCTGTCGAAAATCACGCAACTGAGCCTGCTCAACTACCTGTAAGCCACATCGCGCGATACGCGGCTTCGATGCCGCGCGCGTAGCTTTTTCCGTCGCATAAAGGCGAAGCCGCCACGCGCGTGCGTAATGCTGCGCGCAACTCTGCGAGAGTCTTAAAGTCAGTCAGCATTTGCGCACGCGCGGGCAATTCAGCAGCGGCGCCACAAAGCCAATCCGTTAAACCGACGCGGGATAGCAAGCTTGCGCCGACGCGTGCGGCGTGGCTTCGGCCCGCGAGGCTTAAGACCGGCACGCCCATCCACAGCGCTTCACATGTCGTGGTCGTGCCATTGTAGGGATAAGTGTCGAGCGCTACGTCGATGCGGCCATAAAGCCCGAGGTGCGCGGCGTCGTCGCCGGCCCAACCGATCAGCTCCAGTCGTTCCGGCGCAACGCCGTGATCTGCGAACGCAGATGAAATGCGGCTTCGTGTGACATCTTCAGCCAGAGCTTTGCTTTTCAAAATCAGTCGCGCGGTGGATTGCGTTTTTAATATCGCCGCCCAGACTTCGATAGTTGCCGGCGATATTTTCGCGAACTTATTGAACGATCCGTACGTCACAAAACCGTTCTTTAAAGCGGGCAGCGGCGCGACCGCAGGCGCTGCCGAGGGCGGCGCGTAGCAGTGCAACCCCGACGGCAAGCGGATCAATGTTTCCGTCGCGTATGAATCAAACTCCGGCGGGGGGTCCGTGCCCACATCACAGAGACGATAATCCATGGCAGGTACGCCCGTGGTCGCCGCGTAACCGAGCGCGGTGACTTGCACGGGGGCCGCGCGATGGGCGAACACCGGCAACCGATTGCCTTTCGTGTGGCCGGCGAGGTCGACCAGGACATCGATGCCGTCGGCCAGGATTTGTTGATGCAGTTGTGCGTGAGAGAGGCCGCTGGTTTCGCGCCAATGGGGCACCGACGCTTTGAGGCATGCCGTTACGGCATCGGGCTGGGCCACATCGGCGTAGCAGAAGACCTCGACGGCGGCGGGATCGTGGTTGGCCAACAACGGTTCGATAAAGAAGGCGACGGAGTGCCTGCGAAAATCCGGTGACACATAGCCGATGCGGAGACGACGGTTTGCGTTTCGGTCATGCGGCACGGGCACGGCGGGTGGCAACGTGCGTCCCCACGCTTGGTGGGCGGCACAAATCGTCGCAGGGTCCGGTTCATGATAGAGCGCCGCATACAAACGATTGTCGGCAGCGTCCGCGTTTTGCGGCGCGAGCGTCAAGGCCGCGTCAAAGGCTTCGATGGCAGACTCAATTCGGCCCTGCTCCACGAACGCTACGCCGAGATTGATGTGGGCAATGGTATTGGCGGGATCTGCGTTTAGCGCGTGCTGATGAGATGCGGCGGCCGCAGCGAAATAGCCTTGGCTCGCCAGATGTGCGCCGAGGTTGGTGTGTGCGGCCGAAAAAGTTGGGTCCAATTGAATCGCGCGCTCGAAGGAGCTTTTAGCCTCGGCGACTTTACCCTGCTCATCGAGAATATTTCCGAGGTCATTCCACGTGGCGGGATTGTTGGGTTGTTCGATGAGGCCTGCGCGCAGCGCCGCTTCCGCTTCCGCGATCCGCCCTAAGCGCTGGAGTACGTGCGCTTTCAAACCGCGCGACCACGCATCGTTCATGCGGTCGCAGAGTTGGAGAACGTCGTCGTAGGCAAACATCTCCAATCGGAGGGCCGCCGCGAACCTCAACGTCAAAGGATCGACCTCTGCCTCCGCCAGAATCTCGCGCAGGGCCGTCCATGCCGCGTCGGGCATGTTGTCGTCGTGATATTTGAAAGCGAGCGCGAGCCGGTTATCCATTTTTTACGAAAACGACCCCATGAACTTATGACTCTTATCAGGCTAACATATTGATCGGCCGGGGGTTTTCGGCCTGGCATTCGACCCCATGAACTTATGGTTTTCCTGGAATCACAACGTCTTAACGAGCACGCCCTGGATGGAATCCTCGGCGCGCAATTCCGGCGGCGCTTTGAGCATGTGGGTGGTGGGACCGGCGCACCATTGGCGCCACAAATCACGGTAGGTGTTTTCCAGTGTGCGCGTAAAACCATTTTCGTCGCGCAAAGGTGAGCGCTCCATCATCGGTCTAATTTGCGCACGAATATCGGCCAAGGGTTTGGGATCGCGGCCCCACGCAACGGCACGCGCGATGTAATCATCCAGATCGTCGGCCACAAATTCATCGGCGAGTCCGATGGCGTGCAGCAAGCTAAGGCCGACCCGGCTGCGATGGTTGTTGCCGCGCAGGGTCAGCACCGGCACGCCCATGTAGAGCGATTCACAGGTCGTCGTGGTGCCGTTGTAGGGAAAGGTATCGAGCGCCAAATCGACCCGCCCATACTGCGCCAAATGCTCTTGCACCGACGGCATGAAGGCCGCCATCTCGATGCGGCTTGATTCAATGCCGGCTTGCACGAAGGCTTCGCGCACGCGCGCCTGGACGCGCGTGTCCCGCAGTTGTTTACACTTTATTAGGAAATGGGAGCCCGGAACGGCCTTTAAAATCGCCGCCCAGGCGGCAATGGCCTGATCGGTCACTTTGGGCAGGACATTGAACGACGCGAACGTGACGTAGCCCTGTCTAATGTGCGGGGCGGGCCCAGGAGCCTGGTCCCTGCCGACGGGCCGGTAGCAGTGAAAGCAATCGGGGAGCCGGATCAGCCGTTCGGTCGATTGCCGGTCACTGACCCCTTCCGGGTCGGTGCGGGCGTCGACGATGCGGTAGTCCTGCGACGGCACGCCACTGGTTTCAGGATAGCCGAGGTATTCGATCTGGATGGGCGCGGGCTTCAGCGCACAGACGGGCAAACGATTGCCGGAGGTGTGGCCCGCCAAATTGACCAGGATGTCGACGCCATCGGCTTTGAGTTTTTGCGCGAGGGCTTCGTCGCTGAGGCCCGCCGTTTCGACCCAAACGTCCGCGCCGGCGCGCATGGCGCGCGACACCACATCGAGGCGTGTCGTATCCGAGTACAGCGCGATTTCGAATTTGGCGCGGTCGTGCTTCTCCAACAACGCTTCGAAAAAGTAAGCCACGGAGTGCGCGCGAAAATCGGGCGAGAGATACCCGATGCGCAGTTTGCGCTCTGGCTCGCGCGGATTGAGATGCGGTTGAGACAACACCGGTTCGTCGGTCGCAAAGCGGCGGCCGTATTCGCGGTGAATCTCCAACACCTCGGCATTATCGACATCGGGTGCGTACAGGGTTGAGAATGCATAGTTGCTATAGAACACCGGCGCGGATTCCGTGTTCACGTTGGCGGCCTCGCGCATGGCCACGCGCGCCTCGGCCACATGATGCTGGTCGAGCAGCAAAACGCCCAGGGTGTTGTGCGCCATGGCATTCTTGGGATCGCGCTCGAGGGCCGCGCGAATTTCCGCTTCCGCCTCGCTGAGACGCTGATCCTCGAGATAGGCAACGCCCAAGCTGTAGCGCGCGAAGGCATTCTCGGGGTTGCGGTCCAGAACACGGCGGTAGGCGCTGATGGCATCGCCCGCGTCACCCCGCATGAAATGGGCGACGCCGAGATTGATGAGCGCCTCGTCGTAATTGGGATCGTGCGCAACAGCGTTGGCGAGCGCTTTGACCGCTTCGTCGAAACGGAACATGCGCACCATCAGCGCACCGTAATTATTGCTGATGATGGCCGAGTCCGGCTTGAGTTCGGCCGCGCGCTTCATGTATTCGGCGGCCTTCTCCTGCTTATGGTGCATGGCATAGGCAAGGCCGAGGTTGTTGTACGCCTCGGCATACTGAGGCCCGCTTTCGATGGCGCGCGTTAGAACAGCGATGGCCTCGTCGAGGCGTTCCGCCTGACGCAAGGTATTGCCGTAGGCATTGAGGAGCACGACGTGCCCCGGGTGAAGCGCTATGGCCTCGACGAAAAATGCCAGCGCCGCGTCGGTATCGCCGGCTTCGCGAATGGCGAGACCCAGGTTCGCCTTGGCATCGGCGTAGTCGGGGTCCAATTCGACGGCGCGCCGGTACAAGGTCACGGCTTCCGGGATGCGCCCTTGCGCGCCGACGGCATTGGCGAGGTTGTTGACCGCGATGGCATCGTGGGGTGCAAACTCCAACGCGCGGCGATAGCTTGCTTCGGCTTCTGCAATGTTACCCGTCTCGCGCAAAGCGACACCGCGATTGATCCAGGTATCGGCCGTTGTTGAATCGCGGGCGAGCGCTTCGTCGAAGGCCGCGACGGCTTCGGAAAACTTGCCTTCCTTTAACAGGGACATTCCCAGCATGTGGTGTGCGCGCGCTGAGTCGCGGTGAAACGCAATCGCCATGCGGGCGACCGATGTAGCCTCGGTTAAACGGCGCAGGCGATGAAGAATTTGAATGCGCTGAATGAGCGCGTCGGCCTGACCGGCGTGCGACACGAGATAGGCATCGATGACCGTGAGCCCTTCTTCGGCGCGGTCGATATCGGCGAGCAACTTGGCGAGATTGACCGCAAACACGGGCTCGCGCGGCGAAAGCGTGTGCGCCTGGCGCAGGTGATCGAGGGCTTCGTCGCCTTTGCCGAGGATGCGTTTTGCGAGGCCGGCGATGTTATGGCCATCGGCATCGGCGGGATTGCGCGCGAGATAGGTGTCGAGCAACAGCTCGGCGCCGGCAGCATCGCCGCCTTCGAGAAATCTGAGTCCCTGCTGGATCAGCGGCGACAAGGGTCGCTCGGAACCGGCGGCAATTTGATCCGTCATGCGCCGACATTACCCGATTTATCCGTATTCGCCATTGCCTTACGGTATTGTCTTATGGTGCCAATTGGGTTTGGGTAGCGGCGCATTAGCGCAGGCCGAGGGATGTCCGTGGTTTTTTATAACGATGCCGGTCTGCAGCGCACGGTGCGCAATAACGTCGACTTTTACCTTGTGAACCTGCCGGGCTTTGACCCGGAGAGCGGCCCTTCGCGGCGCGTGATGGAATTGGACATTCGCCTTGCGGAACTGACATCGTTCTATTCCGTATTTTCGTTCCACATGCCTTTGCTGGAGTTGAACTTGGCCGCCTCGGTCGATGCGGCGCTTGCTGCGGGTACCAAAGACTTTTGCCTCGTTCAGACTTACGGCCACCTTTTTCATGGATACGACCAGCTTTCGTTCGCCATGAAGGAAGCATTGGATGGCTGCACCTTTATGACGGGCCGCCTGATGGACGACGGCCCCTACCCCTATACATGCACGAGGGCTGCGTGCTGATAAATCGGCGCGCGTGGGAGAAGCTTGGCCGCCCCGCTTACGGCACGCCAGCGAGCGGCGAAAAGACGCTTGCCGTAGCGAACGGCACATCGGCTGCTGTTGAGGGCCGCTTTGGCCACGGCTGGAATGCCCTATCAACGGCGCGGGCCGCTGGAATGGCTGTGCAATCCTGGCCCGAGAAAATGCAAAAGTTTATGTGGCATTGCGACGCCCACGGCGCGGATCTTTTTGCCTGGATCACCGGCCTCGACGATTTGACGCGCCCTGCCGCGATTACAGACGAAAAACTGCGCCGGACGATTGAACATCTGCGCAATATTCCCGACCGCGCCGATGCGCCCAAAAAGGTTTTCGCGTTCAACAGCGAGTCCGACGCCGAGTTCCCGCAGCTACGGTACCGTCCCGGCATCGACACAGCCTTTGTGTTGGCCTCGGGCTTTAAGGTGAACCGGATTCTCGAAACCTTTGGTTTTCATGAGCGCACGAAGGTTGTGACCTATGATTACAGCGCGCCGGCTTTGGCGCTGCGCCGCATGATGATCGCGGAATGGGACGGGGAAGACTTCGCAGCTTTCTTCGCGGCAGCGCGGCCGCGGATTGATGCGCTGTTTGAACGCGCCGTGGCGTATGTGCCCGCCGAAATCATGCGCGACCCCAGCACCGTCGCAAAAGAATTTCAGCGCGAGATGGGTGCGGTGTTTTCGTCGCCGGACCACAGGCGCGCGCACTGGCGGCGATTCAAGGCCCTGGAGCATGTGTTTGTGGAAGTCGATGTGCTGGCAGCGCCCGCCGAGGCAAAGGCGATGCTGGAAGCCCACGCGGGCGGACATACGGTGATGTGGATCAGCGATATGTTCAATTCGCCCAACGCCGTGGGCAAATTCGCGTGGAACCGCAGACACGCCATCTTCGAAACGTTGACGGGCGCTTTGCAAGCCCGCACGCATTCGGATTTAATTTTGGGTGGCCCCCCAGCGCTGTGGCTGAGGCCGCAGTAGCCGGCGTTACGCCGACCCTGTCGATGCCGCCGGCGTCGGCGGCGGCACTTCAACGGGTCCTGTCGGCACAGCGGCACGCAAGCCAGCAGCCAAGTTGCGGTTGATGTTGATCAACACATCGAGATCGGCCGGCACGCTTGAGCGCAAGGCTTTGGCCGTTTGCTTATCGACGAAAATCGACAACGACATGACGTTCGCTTTGATTTCCGGCGGGAGCTGGTTATCGGGTTCAGTCAAATCCGCCTGGATGATCGTCCAGAGCAAGTGATTGAACCGCAGCGCCTTGGAAAACTCGTCGATGTTCTGCGTGTACTTCTTGGCGTCTTCAAGCAGCAACGCCGCCTTAGTGAAGGCCATAGCCTCCACTTCGCGCGGTGTTAAGTTCCGCTTTTGCTGTTGCGCATAAGCAGCAACTTTATCTTTTGACATTGGCCAAGGCCTCCGCCTCGAACTTAATTAGCTGACGACAAAGCTTCAGTGCGCGGTAATGGTCGCTCGCGAGAATATGCTGCGACATCTCGACCATCAGGTCCACGGCACGTGCATCAACTGGTATTAAGATCATCTGTCTCATTAAAACGAAGTAAATACCGTGAAAATCCTTTTCACGGGCCGGGGTGATGTACATGTTCAGGATCGTGACGTAGAGCTTTTTCGCAATCGTATCAGCTCTTTCCTCGGTGATGATGTCCTTCTCGCGCACCACCGGTACGCGATTCAGCACCACAAATTCCGTCTTTACGGGGCCATTGGCGATAACCGAAGTGCCGATCAGCACCTTTTCGTTCGGTTTCAATGTAAGTTTCAACGGCATAGCGGTTCCGATCCCGGCTGATGAGGCGGCTTTTAGGGGTGCAGTATGAATCAGCTCGGGCGGAACGTGAAGGGTACGCTTTTAAATGCGTGCCTTTCGCCGGCGAGGCGATTCGATATCTGCTTAGCCGCCGTTTAGAACAGGCGCAGGATAGCTTCTTCGGACTTCTGAGCAATCGACAGCGAGATCGTGCCGAGCTGTTGGCGCGTCTGCAGAGACAATAGGTTGGCCGATTCTTCGTTCATGTCCGCGTTGACCAGGTCGGCGGCGCCGCCCTTCAACGTGTTGATGATCTGAGCCGTGAAGTCAGCGCGAATCTGCAGCAGCGATGAACTGGTGCCGAAGCTTTGGCCGGCCTGACGAACGGTGACGAGCGCGGAATCGATGGCCGCCAGCGAGAAGTTGATCGCCTTAATGGCCGCGGATCCCGTCTGGCCCCACACCGTTGTGGATTGATTCATCGTTCCGGCTGCCAATTGCGCCAGCTGCCCCGCCGTATACTTCGTGGTGCCGGACTGGGCGACGATTCGGGTGTAGTCGGACGCGCGCAAACCGCTGATGACGAGCTGGTTGACGGCTTTTGCTTCGGTACGTTCGTTGAATTTCACCGTCAATGTGTCGGCGTTGAACGGACCATTCGGCTGGATGCCGCCTTGGAACGGAGCAATCGTGTTCTTGAGAAGATTGACGCCGTTGTAGCTGGAATCTTCGGCCAGATTGTCGACCTGACTGCGCAGTTCGTTGAACTGGCTGGCCAACTTGGCGCGCGTCATGCTTTCCGGCGCCGAGATGGCCGATTGCGCGAGCGCTTTCATTTGCTTCAAGACGTTTTCGATCGACTCGAGGCCTTGGACCGCGGCCTTGAGGACGTTGATGCCGTCGAGAATATTGTCTTTGATGTTTGAAAGATCGGAAGCACGACTGTTCAAGCTGCGCGCTTTGAAGAAAGCGAGCGCATCGTCGAGCGCGCTATTGATCTTGAGGCCCGTCGCGAGACGCTGCTGCGTGCGGCCGATCAAACTCGTGGTGTTTTGCAGCGAGAGCAGATTCGTCCGCGTCGCCGTCGTGAGTGTAATTTCTTGAGCCATTTCGGACCCCTTCTTACGTCAGCTGGGAGATGCGTTCGCCCTGCTGACTTTGCGTTCCCCGCACAGAAATGATCTGCACGCGCGGTCGTCTTCTACGCATCCACGTACTGGAATGGAGGGGAAACCAAAATAAAAGGTTAACGAAACCAGGAAGTGCAATCGTTCGCATCAAAACAACTAAAAAAAATTGGCCGGCGTTCTGAAACCGAAAATTAAATTCGCGAATCGGTTTCGCAAAAAAGAAAAGGGCGGCCGTTGAAGCGGCCGCCCTAAAGGTAAGAGCCTTAAACGTAAGAACTTTAGAACAAGCGCAGGATCGATTGTTCAGACTGATTGGCGATCGACAACGAGATCGTGCCGAGCTGCTGGCGCGTTTGCAGCGAAAGCAAGTTGGCCGATTCTTCGTTCAAGTCGGCGTTCACGAGATCCGCGGCGCCGCCTTTGAGCGTGTTGACGATGTTGGTGGTGAAGTCGGCGCGAATCTGCAGCATCGACGCGTTGGTGCCGAAGCCTTGCGACGCCTGACGCACGGTGATGAGCGCCGAGTCGAGGGCGCTGATCGAAGCCGTGATGGCTTTGATCGCCGCCGAGCCGGTTTGTCCCCACACTGTCGTGGACTGATTGATCGTGCCGGCCGCCAACTGCGCCAACTGCGTGGCGCTGTACTTCGTGGTCGACGACTGAGCAACGATCTTTGAATAGTCGGTGGAGCGCAGGCCGCTGACGATGAGCTGGTTGACGGCTTTTTGTTCGGTCCGTTCGTTGAACTTGACGGTGAGCGTGTCGGCGTTGAATGGGCCGCCGACGTTGATGCCGCCTTGGAACGGGGTGATCGTATTCTTAATCAAGTTGACGCCGTTGTAGCTGGCATCTTCCGCTAAATTGTCGACTTGGCTGCGCAGTTCGTTGAACTGGCTGGCCAGTTTCGCGCGCGTCATGCTTTCGGGAGCGGAGATGGCGGACTGAGCAAGGGCTTTCATTTGCTTCAGCACGTCTTCGATCGACTCGAGACCTTGCACGGCGGCTTTCAGAACGTTGATGCCGTCGCCGATTTGATCTTTGATCGCCGATAAATCTTCGGCGCGATCATTGAGGCTTCGGGCTTTGAAGAACGCGAGCGCGTCGTCGAGCGCGGAGTTGACCTTCAGGCCGGTCGCCAAGCGCTCTTGCGTCTTGCCGATGAGCGTCGTGGTGTTTTGCAGCGACAGCAAGTTTGTGCGTGTCGCGTTTGTAAGCGTGATTCCTTGAGTCATCTCTTGAACCCCTTTCTAGGAGTGTTTCTGCCAAACGAACGCACCGCCAGTTTTCGGTAGATCGCGTGCCACCAAATGCTCGGTGCGACGCGAATAGCGGCGTTCAAGGATGCGGTGTACGGGGCAAAAGGAAAAAAAGCGTTAACAGCGGGGGAGAACCCCCGCTGTTTCGCCCGCTCTACGAGAAATGCGGGCCGAAAACGCTGCGAATCTTAAGAAAGCCTTAAAATTCGGGTCTAAAACAGGCTCAAAACCGCCTGATCAGATTTTTGCGCGACGGAAAGGGAGATCGTTCCGAGTTCCTGACGCGTTTGCAGAGACAAAAGATTTGCCGATTCCTGATTGAGGTCGGCGTTCACGAGCGAAGATGCGCCGCCGTGAAGCGTATTGATGATTCGCTGTGTAAAATCGATGCGAATTTGCAAAACCGCCGACTGCGTGCCGAAGCTTTGCGCCGACTGACGCACCGTCACCAACGCCGAGTCGATCGCCGTGATGGCAGATCTGATTGCCGCGACGGCCGCGTTGCCCGTTTGGCCCCAAACAGCGGAGCCCGAACCGACTGCGACCGCCGATTGCGCGGTGATGCGCCTGAAGTCGGCGGCACGCAAACCGCTGACGACGAGCGTATTGACCAAAGTTGGGCCCGTACGTTCGTTAAACTTGACGGTGAGTTGATCTGCGCCGGCGGTGAATTTCTCCGACGTGTTTTTCAAAAGGTTGTAGCCGTTGAAGTGGGCGTCTTCGGCGACGTTATCGACCTGCGTGCGCAATTCGTTGAACTGGCTGGCAAGCTTGGCGCGCGTGGTGCTTTCCGGCGACGAGATCGCCGACTGAGCAAGCGCGCGCATTTGCTTCAAGATATCTTCGATGGTCTCAAGGCCCTGGATCGAAGCCTTGATCGTGCTCACGGCATTCGAGATTTGGTTCTTGATCGTCGACAGATCACTGGCGCGCGCATTGAGATTGCGCGCCTTGAAGAAGGCGAGCGCATCGTCGATGGCGTTATTGACCTTCAGTCCGGTCGCAAGGCGTTCTTGCGTCCGTCCAATTAAAGAGGTCGTATTTTGCAACGAGAGCAAGTTGGCCCGCGTTGGACTCGAGAGATTGATTGCTTCCATAGGGGTGTCTCCTTGCCCCGATGGCGACGTCTCACCACACCCGTACCGTCCGTCATCGAACGAACCAAATACCGAATACTAGCGTGGCGCGGACGCGCCTCGACCGTGGGGTTCCGGTTACGACTGAGGGATAGGCGGCGGGCTATAAAGCCCGCCGCTGCTCCACGTGTGTCGGTCCGAAAGCTCCGCTTAAGTTTAGAACAGACGCAAGATGGACTGTTCAGAACGCTGCGCGATCGAGAGCGAGATGGTACCCAACTGCTGACGTGTTTGCAGAGACAGCAAGTTGGCCGACTCTTCGTTCAGGTCGGCGTTCACCAGATCCGACGCACCACCTTTGAGGGTGTTGATCAGGTTCGTGGTGAAGTCGGCGCGGATCTGCAAGAGGGCCGCGTTGGTACCGAAGGCTTGCGAAGCCTGACGCACAGTCGTCAACGCCGAGTCGATGGCGCTGATGGCCGAGGTGATGACTTTAACAGCCGCGGAGCCGGTCTGGCCCCAAACCGTCGTACCCGTGCCGACCGTGACGGCCGACTGAGCAACGATGGTGCTGAAGTCGGCAGCTCTCAAGCCGCTGACCACCAACTGGTTGACGGCTTCGGGTCCAACGCGCTCGTTGAACTTCACCGTCAGCTGGTCGGCACCGGCAGCGAAGGCGCCGGTGGTGTTTTTAAGAAGGTTGATGCCGTTGAAGCTTGAGTCTTCGGCGAGGTTATCAACCTGGCTGCGCAGTTCGTTGAACTGGCTGGCAAGTTTGGCGCGCGTGGTGCTTTCCGGAGCCGAGATGGCGGATTGCGCAAGCGCCTTCATCTGCTTGAGAACGGATTCGATCGACTCGAGGCCTTGGACCGCGGCCGTCAACGCGCTGATGCCGCCGGTGATCTGATCTTTGATCGCCGACAAGTCAGAGGCGCGTGAAGTCAGGTTGCGGGCTTTAAAGAAGGCCAGCGCGTCGTCGAGTGCGCTGTTCACCTTAAGACCGGTGGCGAGGCGCTCTTGCGTCTTACCAATGAGGTCTGTGGTGCTTTGGAGCGACAGCAGGTTGGCCCGCGTCGCACTGGAGAGGGTAATATCACTCATAGTTCGGAGCTCCTTTTCTAGGACACACGTTCGTTACGACACTTCGTGTCGACTCATCTCACTCTGCTCACGCAGATTCCCCCAATTCAGGGGACGAGATGAGCTGATGGTTTATAGATGATTAAGGGTGGGGTGTCAAACAATCCATTTCAGGAAAATTATTGTTATAATTCAGGTGTTTAGTATATCATTTGCCCGTCGTCGACAGTGACTTTGAGCCCTGTTTTAGCACTTTCGAGGCGAGAAAAACATTATGCGACAATCTCCCAATAGCTGTAATTAAGGCACGATTCACAGGCGTTCCCGATGACCGAAGGCTATATCGCGCTCGCATTAGATGATGATCGCTACCTTGATATCGCGGCCAATTTGGCCCTTTCAGTACGCCGGCTGGAGACGCGCCCCATCAGTGTGGTGGTGAATCGGGCGGTTCGTTTCAATCCCGCCTACACCCCCCTCTTCGACCAGGTCATTACGGCCCCCGATCACCCGAGTCTGCGCGGCGCCATGAACAAGGCGCGCCTCTTCGACCTCACGCCCTATGAGCGCACCCTTTATGTGGATGCGGATTGTCTGCTTTTCAGCCCGCGCATTGAATTCTTCTGGCGCAAATACCGCGGGCACGCCTTCGGCGTCGAAGGGCAAAAGCAAACGACAGGTCCGGCCTTCTCCTGTTCTTTGGGCGAAAAGGACGCGGCGGCGCTCTGCAGCCTGCTGAATATTCCTTATCTGTCGGCCTTCAACGCGGGCGTCATGTATTTCGAGCGCACGGCAGAGTCGAAGGCCGTCTTCGATCAGGTGCAGGCGCTTTTCGATGGACCTCACCGCGACGCCATCAGCTATCGCTACAAACACGCGGGCGAATATGCCGATGAGCCGTTCTTTGGCGCGGCGTTGGGTGCCCTTGGCATCGCGCCGTTTGAACCGCCGCCGACACAGCGCTTGCAGGTGACGACGCCGAACATCGTCGACGGCGTCATGAATATGGAAATGGGCGACTTACGCGTGGTCAAGAAAACCGCGAGTGGCCAGGAGCGCCTGTGGTCGGGCGTGATCTGCCATTTTTGCGGACTGGCGCCCATGGACACGTACTTCGATCTGGCCGACAAGCTGCGGCGTGACGCGAATTTGCCGCCGATGGATCGCGCCAAGTTCAATCCGGTGCTGCTGACCACGGCCGAGCATCGGGAAGCCGATTCCGCTTCTTAGGGAATTCGCTTACACTCCGCCCATGCTTCCCGCCCCTGTCATTCTCGCGACAAGTCTTATTCCAGGCCGCGATCAAGCGCTGCAAGCCGCCACGGTCGCTTCGTGGCGCGCGGCGGGATTTGAAGTGATTTCGGTCAATGCGGGCGCTGAAGCCGACGCCGTGCGCAATGCGTATCCGGGCGTGACCGTGACACCCGTCGAGGCGACCGCCGAAAAATTCGCGCGCAAACCGGTGCCTTACATTCACGATCTGTTGCGGACGCTGAAGCAAGCGTGCTTCGCGCGCAACGTACCGCTGGATCAATGCACGGTCGGCATTATCAATGCTGATATTTTCCTGCGGCCGTTGCCGCAGCTTGCGTCGATCTTCGCGCAGCAAGCTAAGGGCGCTTTGATTCTCGGCCCGCGCGTCGATGTGCCGGATATGTCGTCTTTCAAATCCTTCGCGCCCTCGGCCGGCGACACGTATTCGGTCGGCTACGATTACTTTGTGATGTCGGCCGATCAACTCAACGACTTCGATCCCAGTCCCTTCTGCCTCGGTATGCCGTTTTGGGATTATTGGATGCCGCTCGTATCGCTTTTACAGGGTCGCCCACTCAAGACCATCATGTCGCCGGTTGCCCTGCATGTGACTCAAGAGACGCTGTGGGACGATACGATCTATCTCTTCTTCCATGCGCTCATCTCGTATGTGGTGGAGTTGTGCCGCCGTGGACGCGGGCGCGATGAGTCACCACAGGCGCGCCAATTCGATCTGCTCTTCGATTTGATTTCGCATCTTTATACCGGCGCGTTCGCGCGCGGCACGGAGCCGAAAAAAGGTGCAAGCGAACCCGATGCGGTCGGCGTTGCCGAACTCGCCGATTTTTACGACCGCTTCCAACAAGTCATCGTTCACCACATTAAATCGAACACCAAGGCCATCACCGTGCCGGAAGCGGCCGCGCCCGCGGCATGACCGACACGCCGCAATCCCTGTACGCGCAAGGCATCGAACGGCATCAGTCGGGAGACCTTGCAGGGGCCGCGGAGTTTTACCGCAAGACTGTTACGCTCGACCCACGCCACGCCGATGCGCTGCACATGTTAGGCATCGCGGCCTTTCAGCTCGACCTCCCCGAGGCCGCTGCTCAGGCCATTAACCAGGCGCTGCGTGCGCGCCAACCTTTTCCCGAAGCGCAGGGCAACTTCGGCACTGTGTTGCAAAGCCTGGGACGCCGCGAAGAAGCGGAAGCCGCGTTCCGGCAAGCCATCGCCGACGCGCCGCAAACGGCCGCGTTTCATTTCAACCTCGGCAATCTTCTATTCGATCAAAAGCGCCTTGGTGAAGCCGTAACGGCTTACGGCGAAGCGGTCCGTCTACAGCCGACGTACGCCGAAGCGCATTTGAATCTTGGCACGGCCCTGCGCGATCTTGAGAAACTTCCCGAAGCCACGCGCGCTTTCGAAACGGCCGTGGAACAGCGACCCGACTACGCCGACGCACGCTACAACCTTGCCAACGCCTATCGCGATCTCGGCCGTTTGACCGACGCCGAGCGCGAGATCCGCACGGTGCTGCAACTGCGGCCCGGCTATGCAAAAGCGGAAAATACTTTGGGAGTCATTTTGAGCGATATGGGTCGCTCGGCGGATGCTGTTGCCGCTTTCGCGGCGTCCATGTCCCACGATCCCGGTTACATGCCAGCCGCCAGCAATTGGCTCAGCGCGCAGCAGTACGTGAGTGCTGTGACGGAAGCGGTGCTTGCAGACAACCATCGGCGATGGGCCGCCCTGCATACGGGCGCCATCAAAGCCAACACCACGTTCGCAAATGCACGCACGGCTGAGCGGCCGCTTGTTATCGGTTTTGTCTCGCCGGATTTGGGTAATCATCCTGTCGGCATCTTGAGTGTGCGGTTGTTTGAGAATTTGAACGCTGCGCAAATTCACCCCATCGTTTTCAGCACGCGCCCACACGCCCAGGAAGACGACATCAGCGCCCGCATCGCGCGCGTTACGGATTGGCGGCGCGTGGATGGCCTTTCCGACGCGGCCCTCGCGGCCATGGTGACGGATGCAGGCGTCGACATCCTTTTCGATCTGTCGGGTCACACGGCAGGGCACCGCTTGAAAATGTTCGCGCAAAAGCCGGCCCCGGTTCAAATCAGTTGGGTTGGGTATGTGGGCACGACCGGTGTTGAAGCCATGGACTACGTTCTGGCCGACGCCGTGCAAGCGCCGCCGGGGACGGAGGCACATTATATTGAGCGCATTATCCGCATGCCGCGCGGCTATACGTGCTTCGATCCGCCGGCCGATGCACCTGCCATCGGGCCGCTGCCCATGATCAAAAACGGCGTCATTACGTTTGGATGCTTAAACAACCCCGCCAAACTGAATGATGAAGTCATGGCGAGTTTCGCGCGCATTATGGAGCGCGTGCCGGACAGCCGGCTGAAGCTTAGATTCAAAGGGCTTGAGGACGCCGGTGTTCAAGTGCGTTTGCGTGCGGCTCTTGTGGCCCACGGCGTCAGCAACAAGCGCCTCGACATTTCGGGTCGCGCGCCGCGCCGCGAATTCTTGGATGCGTATAACGGCATCGATATCGCCCTCGACACCTTCCCCTATTCCGGCGGGCTCACAACATGTGAGTCGTTGTGGATGGGATGCCCGGTCGTCACGTTCCCCGGCCGGACATTTGCGGGCCGCCATGCGGCCAGCTATTTGACGGCAGCGGGTTTACCCGAGTTGATTGGGCGCGATCGCTCGGACTTTGAAGATGTCGCGGTCTCGTTGGCCAACGATCGCTTGAAATTGAGTACGTTGCGCGCGGGCCTGCGCGCCCGTGTTGCTGCATCGGCCATGTGCGATGGGCCGGCTTTCGCCCGCGACTTCACTGCCACGATGCGTAAAGTGTGGTCGGACGCTTGCGCTAAATAAGTGCGTTGATGTCGCCGAGCATGCGCTCGATTTGCACCGCCCAACTCCACGCTGTCATTTGCCGCGCAGCCGCTGCGCCGCGCGCCGCTGCATCAGTTCGATCCGCGTAAGCTTGCTCGAGCTTCGTGACAATCTCGTCGATGGATGACTCGCCCCAGCCTTCAAGATCGGCGCGGCCCGTCACCTGACCCATGGGAATTTGGAAATCGAGCGCATAGCAATTGTCAGTGCTGATCAAATCCATGTGCCCGGTGTTGCGCGACAAAATCGTCGGCACGCCGCACGCCATGCATTCCATGGCGACAAGATTGGTACCGCCCTCGCATCGGCTGGGCATGACCGCAACATCGACTTCGCGCAAAAGTTCTGCAGTCGCCGCGTTGGCGAGCGTGCCGAGATCGACAAAGGAATGATCGGGCAGCCCATTGGCTTGAAGCCAGCCGGTGACATCGACACGGCCAGCTTTGATCGGCGGCGCGCCGGCCACATGGGGCGAGGCCGACAACCGTTGGGCAGCTTCAGGCCATGGGCTGTGCCAGGCCGCCACCAACAACGCATCGTCGTGGCGTTTTTGAAACCGCTTGAAGGCGGACACAACCAGATCCTGACCTTTGCGGTATTCGAGCTTGCCGCCGGAAAAGACAGCGAACCGCCCGGCGAACCGGCCCGTGCGCGAGGCAGGAAAAAACAATGCGGGGTCGATGCCCTGCAAAACATTGCGCACCGTGAGGCCATGGCGCTTCAAGATGTCGGCATTCCAGGTGGAGCCGGTGATGATGGCCGCAAACCGGCGCGCGGTTTCAATGTTGGCCGCCGGAATGGTGGCGGATTCAAAAAATACGACGCCAAAATCCGGCTTGCCGTTCAGGCCGTGAAGCATGTCCGGGAAATCGAGTTTGTCCCCGAGGGCATGGAGCATGGGGAAGCCCAAATCCACGTGCCCCTGCTTGCGGACCTCGTGCCAGTGGGCATGGCGCGCCAATGGCGTGGTCAACGCGGCGGCTTGGGCTTCGGTGAAATTAAGCTCCCGTGCCCGGAAAAAGAGCGCGGGCGCGATGCCGCGTTTTCCGGCTTCAATGGCCAGATTGACGCCGTAGGTGCCCCATCCGCTGGGCACACCCACCTGCCACCCGATCCCAATTTGCGAGAAACCGTACATTTTTAACCCTGCGTCTTAAACTCGGGCTTTAATTTCTTGGGCATGCTTAACATGCTGCGGCTTAAAGTGTTATTTACCACTGGTCCGTTATGGCTGTCGGCTGAACGTTCGCGCCACGAGATGAAGAAGGATTGATTCATGTCAGATTTCATGATGAGCCAAGTGCAGGGTTTGCTTGCGAAGGTGGCCGATGACGTCGACAAAATGGGTAAAACCCATAACGCCCAAACCGACATGGTGCTGGGCGCCATCAACGACCTTGCCGCCAACCTTTTCGCGACCCAAGCGATCTTGTGCGTGTTGTTGCGTGACCACCCGGTCAACCCGGCAGACGTCAAAGCCTGGATCAGCGCTCAGACCGGATCGCCGACGGAAGCCCCTAAGGCCCATGCCGTCGTCGACCTCTTGTTGTCCTTCGACAAAAAGAACTAGCCCCCGGCCGGCCGTTTCGCGGTTCGTTTTTTTCCAAAACCATCTCGCAGCCGCGTGACCGTGTCGCGCGCGCTGTATCATTGTCTGACGTTCCTGGCTGGGCCCTTCCTCGTGGTTTGGCTGAAGGTGCGCGCGCGCCGCGGTAAGGAAATTCCGGCGCGCCTGTCGGAGCGCTTCGGCATTGCGAGCCAAGCCCGACCGCCTGGCCGACTCATCTGGTTTCATGCCGCGAGCGTCGGTGAGTCCCAATCGCTTTTGCCGCTGATCCACGCCATTGCCGCGCGTGGGTGGGGCATTCTTTTAACAACAGGCACCGTCACGTCGGCGGCCCTTGTGGCGGAACGCTTGCCCATTGGCGCCGTTCATCAGTTCGTGCCGTTGGATCGGACGGCCTGGGTGCTAAATTTCCTCGATCATTGGCAGCCGGATTTGGTTGTGTGGACGGAATCGGAACTTTGGCCGAATACGCTTGAGGCCCTGTCCGCACGGCGCACGGCCGTTATTGTGGTAAATGGCCGGCTTTCGGATCGGGCGTTTCGAGGTTGGCAGCGGTGGCCCGCCATGGCGCGCAAGTGCATGTCGGCTTTTGCGCTGGTGCTGGCGCAGTCTGAACTGGATCGGACGCGCTTTGCCGCGTTGGGCGCCAGAGATGCGCGCGTAACGGGCAACTTGAAATATGCAGCGGCGCCACTTCCGGCCAACCAAGAGAGCTTGGACGCCTTGGAGCGCGAGATCGAACACCGCCCGCACTGGCTGGCGGCCAGCATTCATCCCGGCGAAGACACGATGATGGCCGACGTTCACCGGCAGCTGAAAGCCGCGCATCCAAATCTTTTGACTGTCATCGTTCCGCGTCATCCGCAAAAGGCCGCCAACATGGCGGCGCAAATGCCGGGGTTGAACGTGGTGCTGCGGAGCACGACGGCGACTATTCCGCCCGACACGGATATCTATATTGCCGACACCATGGGCGAGCTGGGATTGTTTTATCGGCTTTGCGATCTCGTCTTCGTGGGTAAATCTTTGGCGGCGGGCGGCGGACAAAACCCGGCGGAACCCGCACAACTGGGATGCGCCTTGCTTTGGGGTCCGGATATGAGCAACTTTCGCGATATGACGCGGGAGCTTCTTGCGGCGGATGCGGCAAGAGCCGTGTCGGATAGCGCAACTTTGGCAACGGCAATCGATGACTTGCTGCGAAATGCGGATGAGCGCCACGAAATGGGGGCCGCCGGCCAAAAGGTTGTGGCGCGGCATGCAGCCGCGCTCGACGACACGATGCGCCACATCGCCCCTTATCTTGAAATCCGCTAGGGTCTGCGGCCATGGACTCTGAATCCGAACGCCGCCTGCGAGAACTGCGCCTGAACTTGGCGGAAGTGTGCCTGGAAGGGCGCGTCGAACGCATTGCCGCGCTGTGCCACAACGCGGCCGGCGACGCGATTCTCACCATGGTCAATTCGGGCGTGCGTCATCTGCCGCTGACCAAGGTCGATCAAGCTGTCGCCGAACGGTGTCATCGCATCTTGAGTGTGGAACACGACACGGCGCGCAAGGTCAGCGCTTATTTGGCGCTGAGCTTGTTCAGCTTTCCCCACAGCATCGAGCGCTCGTTCGATCTCGTTGACGTACCGACGCCGCTTCTAGCAACCGTCGTGAAAAGCCTTTTGGCTGTTCCGCTGTTCTTTACGCGCGACGGCGCGCGCCGCCGTGCGCTGGCCCATGTCGAAGCGACGGTGCAGGAAATCCACAAGGCCGTGACGGTCATCGACGAAAATGATTTCCGCAAAGAAGTGCTGACGGGATTCATGGACGGCTACGGCGTTTCGTCCATTTACAGCGAGGACGTTCCTTTACGCGAGCTGGCACAGCGCCGTGCCGAATTGATCCGTATGTACCTTGAGCTCACCGGCCTTTTGCACGACGACGAGCCGTTGCCGCGGGCCGAGGGCGAAAGCATTGTCCGGCTCGGAATCCTATGTCCCGGCGCCATGAGCGAAACGGCTGCCGTGCGCGGACATTTGCTCGGCCTCGATCGCAACGTGTTTCAGGTGATCGCTTTTGTGCCGGACGAAGCCGCGACAACGGTGAGCGCAAGTTTCGAGGACGTCGCCGACGATTTCGTTGCGCTGCCCGTGAACGATCTTAACCGCGCCGCCGAAATCATCCGCGACGAAAACCTCGACATCCTCATGGCCGGGGCCAACATCACCAACACATGTCGGTTTCCGTGGACGTTGCTCATGGCGCAGCGTCTCGCGCGCCTTCAGGCGGTCATGCATTCGTGCAGCCTGACGTCGGGCTTCGAGACCGTCGACATTTATATCAACGGCGTTCTCAACGAGCCCGACGATGCCAGCGACGACTACACCGAGGAACTGGCCCTGATTCCGGGCTCGTCGAATCATTATGTGTTTCCGGGAAAACAGCCCGCGCCCGAGGAACTGACGCGCGAACGCATCGGCGTGCCGGATGCAGCGTTGCTGCTGGCGTCGGGCGCGAACTTCTTCAAGATCGGCCCGGACATGATCAACGCCTGGGCGCGCATTTTGGAGAATGTGCCGAACGCGCATTTGATGATGTATCCGTTCAATCCCAATTGGACGACGCATTATCCTTTCAAGGAAGGTTTTCTGCGGTTCGTTCAGGAACGCTTCGCGGCCCACGGCGTCACGGTGGATCGGCTTCATGTGTTGGAAACCCAAAGCACCCGCGCGCCCATTCTCGGCGTTTTGAAACTGGCCGACCTTTACCTCGACAGCTTTCCTTATTCCGGCGCGGTATCGTTGATCGATCCGCTGACCATGGGATGCCCGCCGGTGGTGCGTGAAGGCCACACGGCGCGGTGCCGCCAAAGCGGCGCGTTGTTGCGCGAAATCGGGCTCGACGTTTTGGTGACGAAATCCACCGACGACTATGTCACGGTGGCCACGCGCTTGTTAAACGATCACGCGCTGCGGCGCGAAATGGCCGAGGCCGTGCGCGACGCGGCTAAATTCGCGCGCCTTGGCACCGACGGCATCGGCGCGGAAGTGGGTGACGTGCTTTTGGCTGCGCTGAAAAAGAAACTTAAGACCGCTGTAATTTAAACAGCTCGGATGGCTGCTGGGCGATCATGGCGTCCTCGAGCTTCGCGATGTGATCGTTGCGAATTTTATTGGCCACGCGCAGTTCGGTAATGCGCTGTTCCTCACCACAATAGAGCCGTGCAAGCGTGAGGATGGCACGCGCATGTTCCGCATCCCGCACGCCAATGAGATTGAGACGGTCCCATTCCGGCGGCTGAATGTGTTCGAGCGGGACGATGCACTCCAGGCTTCTGAGGGCAAAGCTGTTGTCGTCGCGCCACTTGGCGCCCAGCACCGTATAGCCGGCGGCGATCAACGCCGGGGCCAATGCACCCGCATCCGACACGTTATGAAAAGCGCAGTGGATCTTCACGACATCGGGCTGCCACTGCTGAATGCGGGCCGCTGTATCGGGACGCAAGTGCGGCGCTTCGCATGACAGCAAAGCGCATGGTGCTTGATCTTGTTCGGTCGCGGTGCGCGCCGGCACGGCGGCAAGGTCGATGGCGGTGGGGGATTTAAAATCGGGCGATGTGAGAACGCGCCATCCCGCGGTGGCGTATTGCTGCATTTGCCCGCCCGTGGTCGCCGACAGAAACACGGCAATGGGCGCGGCGTTGCGGCGCGACGGACGCAGCTCCTCAGCGAAAATCAGCGGTATGTCGTCGCTCACCCGGCCCCCTTTTATCGATACCGCAGGCTAGGCGGTCTTGGCAGCGGCGGCAATTGCCGTCAGTTCAGCGATCATCGCGGTGATGGCCGGTTTCCAGTTGCGCTGCCGCCGCTGCCGGAAAAGCCGCAGCGTCGGATACCAGGGGCTGTCGCCACGGCCGTGCAGCCAGCGCCAATCGTTACCCTGAGGGATCAACACCCATACCGGTTTTCCAAGCGCCCCGGCGAGATGGGCGACGGCCGTATCGACGGAGATGATCAGATCGAGCGCGGAGACCGCAGCAGCCGTCGCGGCGAAATCTTTCAGGCCGGATGCGAGATCTGTTAGGCGCGCATTCCAGGGAGCTGCGGCGAACTCATCTTTCCCCTCGCCCACCTGAAGACTGAAAAACGAAACACCGGGAACATCGAGCAACGGCCGCAGCAGATCGAGCGGGACGGAGCGCCATTGATCCTGCTCGTGCTGGGGATTGCCGCGCCAGACGAGACCGACACGCAGGCCGCCGCTTGGCAGGTCGATCGCAGGCGTGTTGGCCGGCGGCGAAAGATACGGGACCGTACTTGGAATGGTTTCAAGAGTAGTGCCGAGAAGATGAGGCAGACTCATGAGCGGCGCATAGCAGACCGCACCCGAAACCGCGGTGCCTGGATCGACCGTCGCCGCGACGCCTGGTGCTGTGGCGAGAAGTGCGCGCAACGCCGGCTGACATTCAACAACAACACGGCCACCGTGCGCGGCAACTGCAGGTGCGAAGCGGATGAAGTGAATGGCGTCGCCCGCACCTTGTTCAAGTCCCAGCACGATGGTCTGACCGTTGAGGGGTTCACCCGTCCAGCGCGGCAATGTCCATGACCGCTCGCCGCGGCCGGCGCGGCGAAAGCGCCATTCGTATTCGCGAAACCCTTGAGATAGATCGCCGGACACCAAAAGCGCGTTGGCCAAATTCCAGTGGGCTTCGGCATTGTCCGGTGCCAGCTTCACCGCGTGTTCAAGGCAGGCAACGGCCTCTTTCACGAAACCCCAGATGCGGTAGATCATCGCGATATTGATCATTGGCAACGGCGAGAGCGGATCGATCTGCGCGGCCGCGTGAAACCAGCGCTCGGCGGCGACCAAGTTACCAAGGCGAAACAGCACCACGCCGTTGTTGAACCAGGTGCCGAAATGCATCGTGCCCAGCGCTGCCAGTTGTTGATAGGTCTGGCGCGCGGCCTCCATTTTTCCCCGGCGCTGCTGATCGACAGCGCGGTCGTACAGCGCCGGTGCGTGACGGGGATTCATATTGAGGGCTGCGTCTAAGGCCGACAACGCGAGCCCGGGGCGCCCCATCAGTCGCAAGGCGGTGGCGATGGCGTGGCATAGGTCGGGGTCGAAGGGGCCGATCTCGCGGGCGGCTTGAAAGAGATCCAGCGCGCGGGCTGGATCGCCGCCGTTCACCTCGATGGCGCCGAGTTGCCGCAGGGCCGCAGCGTTCTGAGGGTCGTTGGCCAGAATACCGCCATAGAGCGTGCGTGCCTTATCCACAGCACCGCGCGTCAGCGCCGCTTCGGCATCTTGCATCAGGCCATCGATGATCTCGCGTTCGGCGCTCATATTGGGCATGGTACGAAGTCAGGATACGTATGTCACGATGACCCGTTCACCCGCACGCGACGCCCAGCTCGCCGACGCCCTCGCCCTGCATCGCCAGGGCGCGTTGGTGGAAGCGAACGACGCCTATCAACGCATTCTCGCGGCCGATCCCCGCGAAATCGAAGCGATCCATGGCCTCGCGTTGATCGCAATCGACGTTGGGCGCCCGGCAGAGGCGGTGCCGCTTTTGGCCCGCTGCGTCGTCAAGAAGCCGGACACTCCGCTCTATCACATCAGTTTGGGTGTGGCGTTGCTGGCGAAGGGCGACACCGAAGACGCAGCCGCGCACCTTCTCGATACGACCAACCGGTGGCCGGAGATCGCCGAGCCTTATATGCACCTGGCACGCGCGCTGGGGGCGCTGGGGCGCTGGAGTACAGCGGTCGACATCATGAATACGTGCGTGCAGCGTTTTCCGAACCGCGCGGATGTCTGGAGCGCACGCGGCAACGCGCAACGCCGCGCCGGACGCCTCAAGGTGTCGGAGGAAAGTTTCCGCCGCGCGTTCGAACTTAGTCCCTATGATGCCGATATTTTGAACAATCTCGGTGTGATTTTACGGGCGCGTGGGAATCTCACGGAGGCGGTTTCGTACTATCGCCGGGCACTCGCACTTGCCCCACACAACGCGACGACCCACACCAATCTCGGCAACGCGCTGAGCGAAATGAAGCAAGCCATCGACGCAGAGCTTCATTTGCGCGAGGCCATAAAATTGGCGCCCGCTTCGTCGGATGCACGGTGCGCGCTCGCTATTCACCTGACGGCCGACGAACGGCCCGGTGAAGCTATTCGGCTCTTTCGACATATTCTGGCCAGGGCGCCGAAAAATATCGATGCCTGGACCAATCTCGGTGTCGCTACCTTGGCGACCGGCGACACCACCGAAGCCGAACGGTGCTATCACCATGCCATCGCCCTCGATCCGCAAAACGTGGAGGCGCACTACAACCTCGCGTGGACTTTGCTGCTCACAGGGCGATGGGCGGAAGGCTGGCAGGCGTACGAGTGGCGCTGGCGGTTGGGAAATTTCAGCTCGCGTCGGCGCGACTTCGCAGCACCCTTGTGGGACGGCTCGCCGCTTCGCGACGACACGCTCCTTCTCCACGCCGAACAGGGCCTAGGCGACACGATTCAATTCGTGCGTTATGCGGCTTTGGCCAAAAAACTTTGCGCGCGCGTTGTTGTCGAATGCCCGGCGGTGCTCGTGAGGTTGTTGCAAGACGCGAACGTCGCCGACGAGATCATCGCTGCCGGGGACCCGCTGCCGGACTTCATCGCCCAAGCGCCGCTCATGAGCCTGCCACGGATTTTCGCCACGACGCCTGTGAATGTGCCGCATCCGGATACCTATATTTCCGCGTCCGCGAATATTGCTACGCATCTGCGCTTACCGGATGCGCAAGGCCGACCGAAGATCGGATTGGTGTGGGCCGGATCGCCCGATAACAAAATCGATCGCCGCCGAACCATGCCCGCGGCATTGCTGACCGAGATTACAGACGCAATCGACGCCGACTTCGTGAGCCTGCAAGTTGGAGCCCGCGCCGACGAGGTCGCTGCCTTACCGTCGGGAAAGATCGTGTTCGATTGTAATGGTGTGGTGAAGGATTTCGCCGATACGGCGGCTGTCGTCAGTCAGCTTGATCTCGTCATCGGGGTCGACACCGCCGTCATGCATTTGGCGGCCGCCATGGGAAAGCCCACCTGGATGCTGTTGCCGTTCATGCCCGATTATCGCTGGCTCCTGGATCGGGTCGATTCGCCCTGGTACGACAGTCTCCGCCTTTTCAGACAACAGCGCCAAGGCGACTGGCCGGGCGTAACTGCTAGGGTTTTCAAGGCGTTAACCACTTGGCAACCTTTGCGGGTCTAGACCGTATGTTGGAAGCGCTTTGTAAGCGTGCTAAACTTTAACCGCTTCCAGGCGGCCAAGGGAGGCGCGTGGAGCCGGATTGGCTTTCCGCGAATACGGGGTGAAACCCCAAGGAGACGTGAGTTAAATGGTCGGCATTCTCGGATCACTTCCGATTACCGTCAGCGGCGCGGGCCTCTTAGGCACCAGCGCGGGGACGACGGGTGCTGCCGGGATCTTGAACTCGGCCGATGACGGCGCTGGCGCGCTGTTCGGCAATATCGGCTCCACCACCAATTCATTGATGACCCAAATCAGGGCCACGGCTGAAAGCCGCCTTGAAACCATTCAAAAACAGATTCAAGACGTTGCCAAACAGCGCAACGACGCCATCGACACCCAGAACAACCGCTGGATTTCGGTAAAGGCGCAAGCGAACAACGCGCAGATCGCGGTGACAAACGGCCAAGAAGCCATCGCGCGCGTCAACAACACCCTGCTCAACATGCGTTCGACCGTTGCCAACATCGGTGTGCAAGGTGAAGACGACGATTTCTGGCGGTCGACGTTCGATAGCCAGGTTAATTCCATCAACATCGAGGCCGATAGTTCGGGGCCGGCGTCCAACCTGATCGGCAATATCAATCCGGTCGATTACTCGCCCAATCAGATCGAATACCGCAACAATCTCGGGGCCGGCTCGACGACCTTGACCGGAACGTATATCGGCAACGCTTACCGCATCGAAGCCGACGACGGCACGGTGTGGCAACCCGATCTCAGCACGGATATTTTGACCGCCCGCAAAGGCCTGCAGGGCCCGGCGCAAAAATACACGACCGATGACGGTCAGGAGATCGACAAAGCCACGTCGACCCGCAACGGCATGAAGCTGCTCAGCTACAATCAGAGCACCGGCCGCATTACGTTAGAAATCACAATCGTGCCTGAAGACGGCCCGATTACAGTGACGGGCACGCTGAAGCGGGCCGGCGTCAGTCTTATGCAGTCATGGTTCTACAACGGCCTCGCGACGCCTGCCGACCGCAAGCGCGCGCGGGACGACATCGGCCGCACGGAAGTCGATCTCGTATCTGCCAGTGCCACGCTGCAAACGACGGCTGTGCAGACATCGACCGATCAAAAACATATCGATACGGCCCTGCAGGAATTGACTCAGCAGACCTTGAAGGTCAGATCCGATCAGCAGAAGCAAATTCAAGATTCGCAAATCAAAGCGGCGCAGGAATATCACTCCATGCAGGCCAACTTGCAGAACCTGCAAAGCGTGCAGAGCAATTATCTGCAGGCCTTCTCCGGCTTCGTGGACGATCCCTTCACTCAGGTATCCCTCAATCTCATCGCCTGATGGCGTTTGAGCCCGGCAACAATTGCCGGGCGAGCGGCGGAATCTTTTGCCCCGCGGGCCGGCCGAGAGCCTTAACCCCGCGCCCTGATCTAAAAATTTGACAATAATAACAGTGGCTTAGTTTTCCGGCACGAGTTGGCCCGCCGGTTGCAAAGCTTCCCGTGGATTTATACGCCTGTCGCCCGAAATACGTCCGGGCCGCGGGTCAAAACACGGAGCGAGCGATGGACAGCATTCAGGCGATCAATCACGCGACGAAGAAGACCGGTGCGAACGTCGGAGCAACGACGGGCGCGAGCGATCCCGCGGCGACCTCAGCGAATGCCTTCTCGGCACTCCTGCAGGCTATGGGAACGCGCTTCTCGGCAAGCTTCGGCGATCTGAACAGCCTCGCGAGCAAATTTGTCGTCAACGACGACGCTGCCAAGCTGGCGCGCGCGGAAGAACCCGCAGACGCCCCGGCGCGCGCGAAAGACACAGACAAGAAGACCGAAGAAAAGCCGAAAGCCGCGAAGTCGAAGAAAAACGACGACGCCGACGACAAGAGCGCCGCCGCGAGCGACGACGCCGATGCCGCCGACACCGCCGACACCGCCGATCAATCGCAGGCCGCTGATGCCGCCGCTGCAGCACAAGCCGCCGACACCGCCGATCAATCGCAGGCCGCTGATGCCGCCGCTGCAGCACAAGCCGCTGCCGCCGCCATCGATACGACGCCAGTCGAGCAAGTTGCCGCGCAAACCGCCGAAGTTGCCGTCGATCCGACCGCGCAAGTGCTGACGAACACGACTGTTGCCGCGAAGGCCGCAACGGAAACGGCGCCGACGGAAGCTGTCGTCGACGCGCCGAAAGTCGCCGAAGTCGCACAGACCGTGCAAAAAGCGGTTGCCACCAATGCCGCGGTCGAAACCGCCACGGAAGAAGTCACCGAAGCGCCGGTCGTAAATCAGGACGCCGCCGACAAAACGAATACGCGCGCGACCGAACGTCATCAGGCGCGCTCGGCCGCCGCACAGGAACAAAGCAAGGCTTTGGCCAGCACATTGGCGAGCGACGACAAAATTCAGGTTCAGGTGAAGGTCGCCGGTCCGCAAGTTGCGGCCAAGGCGCTGGCCGAGCCCAGCTCGTACAACATTTATACCGGCTACACGGCCGGCAACGCGGAATCGACCGCCAATGGTCAAGCCGGCCAAGCCGACGCGACCAATGCGCTGGTCACAAAAACCTCTGCTGAGCAGGTCACGGCGCCCGTCCTCCCCTCTCTCAACGTTGCGCCTCCCCAAGCACAGCCGTCTCAGCAGGGGACCTCTAGCGCGACGTCCACCCGCGCCGACGCCGTGCCGGCAGTAGCCGCGACGAGTCAAAGCACCAGCGGCGGCCAGACCAACGCCGGCGCCGACTTTGCGTCGTTCAGCAACAGCAACACAAATGCCCCGAATGCGACAACATCGACGCAGTCGGCCGCGTCCACGGCGCAAGAACGCCCCACCGTCACATCGCAAGACGTGATCGACCAAATTAAGGTGAACATCACGCGCGCTTCAAAAGCGGGCTTAGATCGCGTCACCATTCAGTTGAAGCCCTTAGAACTGGGCCGCATCGACGTGAAGCTGGAAATGTCGGAAGACCACAAGGTGCGTGTCACCGTGATGGCCGACAACGCCGAAACGTTGGCGCTGTTGAAAAGCGACTCCCACTCGCTCGAGCGCGCGCTAAACGACGCGGGCCTGCGCACGGACGCCAACAACCTGCACTTTAGCCTGCGCGAAGATAGCGGTTCGCGCACGAACGACGGTCAGAACGGCCAGAACGCGGCGCAAGGTTCATCGCAGAACGATGACGGCGACGTGGCCGAAGACGATTACTACGCACCCACATTCGATTATGCCGAAGCAGCGCGTCAGCGCGGCGGCATAGACACGTTCGCTTAAAGGAACGGCAAGGAAACGACCATGTCGGATACAACAATCTCAGGTACGACCGGCGCGACGGCCACCGATAAAGCGGCGGTCTCGAGCACCAAGCTGTCGAAGGACTTGAATTCGTTCCTGACGCTGCTCACCTCGCAGCTCAAGAACCAGGATCCGTTGTCGCCAATGGACTCGACGCAATTCACCAACCAGTTGGTGCAGTTCTCGCAGGTCGAACAGCAGATCAACATCAACGCGAACCTCGCCAGCTTGCTCACCCTCACGCAACAGAATATTGCGTCGAACGTCGTCAACTACATCGGCAAGACGATCGAAGGACCCAGCAGCCAGGCGCCGCTCGAAAACGGCCAACTCAAGGCCTCGTACAATCTTACGGGCGCTTCCTCGAGCACCACGATTGCGGTCAAAAATTCGGACGGGGACATCGTGTTCTCGCAAGCCGGAAATACCGCCTCCGGCGTGCACGAGTTCAACTGGGACGGCAAGGACGCCTACGGCGTGCAGCAGAAAGACGGCACGTACACCCTCGAAGTCACGGCGCTCGGCGCCGACGGCAAGTCGGTCGATACGTCGACGACGATCTTCGGCAAGGTCACGGGCGTAACCACGGTCAATAACGCGACCACACTTCTCATCGGCAACATCGGCATCCCCGTGACCTCGGTCCTGGGTGTGACGGACGGCAAGTCGTAAAGAAGCAGAAGTTAGGACGAATTTAACCAACCCGCGCAAAAGTCGTAATCGCCCAAAGAGCTAAGCGGATACGAAGCGGGCTATAAGTAAGGAGACGGAAGATGTCGCTGTTCGGTGCATTATTCTCAGGCGTTTCAGGCTTGCAGTCGCAGTCGAGCGCCATGGGAGCCATCGCGGACAACGTGACCAACGTCAACACGATCGGTTACAAGGCCACGCAGGTGAATTTCAAGACGCTGGTGACGGCGCAGACCTCGTTGACCCAGTACTCACCCGGTGGTGTGCAGTCGAGCCCGCGCCAAGGTGTGGACATTCAAGGCCTGTTGCAAGCAACGACCTCGTCCACCGACGTCGGCGTCTCGGGTGGCGGCTTCTTCGTCACGAACGGCGTCGCCGAAGCCGGTGACAACGACTTGTTCACCTATACCCGCGCGGGTTCGTTCAAGGTCGATCCTTCGGGCTTCCTACAGAACGTTTCAGGTTCTTATATGCAGGGCTGGCCGCTCACCTTCTACGACGGCAGCTTGAGCGCCAAACAAGTGCAGGTCGGCACCAACACTTTCATGAAGGCCTACACGCGCGAAAACGGCGACAAGCTCATCATCAACGACAACGTCATCGACAACTCGAACCTGCGCCCCTTGAACTTGCAGACCATCGGCGGCACGGCGTCGCCGACGACCACATTGTCGATGGGTGAGAACCTTCCTGAATCGGCCAACGTCAACGATACGCAGCGCGTCAACGCGCTGATCTTCGACAGCTTGGGCGCCTCGCACAACATCAGCTACAACTTCGTCAAGACAGCGGCCAACGAATGGAGCGCCACGATTGAACCGCCGGCGGAAGCCGCGGTGGTGTCGCAGAAGTCGCAAAAAGGCGAAATCTATTACTCGGCCGGCCGCATCGACATGAACGATCAGGCCCAGCTGCCGATGTCGGGTCAAATCACGTTGAGCAATGGCGTGTCTATCACCCTTAGCAACACCGCCGGTTCGGACGACGGTGTAAGCACGATCGACACCACAGCGCGCACCGTCAGCCAAATTCTCGACGAAGTCGCGAGACTGGCCGACACGCAGTTCGTTGCCATCAACGGCGCCGCGCCCATTCCGCCGGGCAACTGGTGCCGCCGCATCTCGGGCGAAAACGGCATCGTGTTCGACCAAGCGAGCACCACCGACATCACATTCACCGCGACCGCCACGGACGCCCAGGGCAAGCAGCTGATCTCGCAGAGCGATCCGGCGGGTTATGTTGTTCCGGCGCTCGACACCGGCGACAACGTGACCGATCCGATTATCGCTTGGTGGGATCCGACCGGAACCGTCAGCGGCACGGGCCTTCCCAGCCGCGGCGTGCCAGCGATCAAATTCGCCGGTGACGGTACACCGGCTGAATTCTACGGCCGTAACCCCAGCGAATCACCTTGCCCGAAAGCCACGACCGAACTGATCTGGACCAACGGCGCGGAAAACATGGTTCAGGGCAACGACAAGAGCCCGGCGATCCAGACCTTCCTCGGCAACTACAATACGCCGGACGGTTTGACGCAGCTCTCCGGTGAATTCCAGCTGACCTACTTGCAACAGAACGGCGCGAAGTTCGGTAACTTCGCCGGCGTCTCGATCGGCAAGGACGGCATCGTCACCGCGCTGTTCGACAACGGCGTGACGCGCCCGATCTTCATGATCCCGCTGGCGAGCTTCACCAACCCGAACGGTCTGTCATCGCTGTCGGGCAATGCCTGGATCGCAACCGACTTCTCCGGTAACCCGACGCTTCGCGAAGCGGGCAGCGCGGGTGCGGGTGAAATCAACGCCGCGACCCTCGAAGCCTCGACGGTCGATCTCGGCACCGAGTTCACGCGCATGATCACGACCCAGCGCGCTTACTCCTCGGCCGCCAAGGTCATTACGACCGCCGACGACATGTTGAACGAACTTCTGCAGATCAAGCGCTAAGCCTGATCCTTAAGCAGACGAACCAAACCCCCGGCATTTCAAGGCTGGGGGTTTTGCTTTTCAGGGGGCGCACACGGAACGGTTTACGTTCTGAGGCGTTTACACGGGCGCAGTCTCAGCAAAAGGATCGCACCATGAAACCCGTAGCCCTGGTCGGAATCGTTCTTCTCATTCTCGGCGGCGTCGGCCTCGCTGTCGGCCATATCCCCTTCACGACCAAGGAAAAGGTCGTGGACTTGGGTCCGCTTGAGATCACCGCCGACAAGAAGCACGACATCGCATTTCCCGAATTGGCCGCCGGCGCGGCGCTTATTGCTGGCGTGGTGTTGCTCGCGGTCGGGATGAAGAAGGCCTAAATCCTCGCGACGCCTGCAGTTACACAAGCGACGCAACTCCCTGAAATTGAAGGCGATCCCCCCGCAGTTTCGGTCGTGAACTGTGGACCCGCGATGAGAGATGTCGGGTGCGGCCGAAAGCCAGCGTATGTATCCTAGACGCGCTGTCTTTAGGGGAGGATTGCATGAAGCGCCTTGTATCGCTGGGCCTACTGATCGCCTGTGCGCTAATGATTCCAGGGCTTTCGGTAGCCGCCGATGCGCCGCATATCGGTGAAGGCGGCGTTCCCCAATTCGAACTCGATAAGGCGTGGCCGAAATGGCCGGTAGCTTGGACGGCGGGCGCGGCCATCACGGCCGTGGCGCCCGACGAGCAAGGCCACATCTGGTTTCTGACGCGCCCGCGTAATTTGCCTAAGGACACGCCTAAGTCCGCAGTTCCGCCGGCCGTGATGGAGTTCGACGCCGCCGGTAATTTCATCCAGGGCTGGGGCGGTCAAAGTGGGCCGGGCTATACGTGGCCGGCGAACGAACATGGCCTGAGCATTGATTCTAAGGGCTTCGTCTGGATTGTCGGCAACTACGACAACTCCACCACCAACGCCGATAACGCCGCCAACGACCCCACAAAGCCGAAGAACGATAGCCAGGTGCTGAAGTTTACTAAGGCCGGTAAATTCGTGATGGCCGTCGGCAAGCCCGGCCTTGTGGGTAGCAACAAGACCGAAGTCTTTCGCGGCGCGACCACTCCGTACTACTACGAAAAAACCAACGAGCTGTTCGTGACCGATGGGTACGGCAACAGCAGGGTTATTGTGTTTGATGCCGACACCGGCAAGTTCAAGCGCATGTGGGGCGCTTACGGCAGGCCGCCGCTCGATCTGTCCGACCGACCGGCGCGCTCGAAGCCGGCAAAGATGCCGTGGGTGGAAGTCTCGGAAGTGCTGCAGCAATTCCAATCGCCCATGCACGATGTGAAAATTTCCAATGACGGATTGGTCTACCTGGCCGACCGCGGCAACAAGCGCGTGCAGGTGTTCACGCCCGAGGGCAAATTCATCGCCGAGCAATTCGTCGGCCTCGACAGCAAGTATCCGCTGCAAGCCCGCTTCGTGGCCTTCTCGCCGGATCAGCGATTCTTGTATCTCGGCGGCACGCCAGGGACTTACGTCCTGAACCGGCGCACACTCGAAGTGCTCAGCACGATTCCGGTGGGCAATGGCGGTCAGGCTGACCCGATCGGTCACACCAGTGCTGTCGACAAAGCAGGCAATCTCTACCTTGTGCAGGTGGTGACGCATGGTCTGGACGGGAAAACGCCGAATTCGTTCGGCGCCGTGCGGCTGAACTTCAAAGGCTATTCACCCGTGACGGTCTGCTGCCAGACTGAAGGCGTTCACGCGGAGCCGTGAGCAAGCTGCGAGGCATTAGCCGTGCTACTATGAAGGCCGAAACTTAAGGGGGGAGAAGAAAGATGCGTGCACTCAATCTATTTTGGATTCCGGTTGCCGGCCTACTTGTCACGTCGGCCGCCTTCGCCGAACCGACCGAGGTTGTGATCCGCGTGCTCGCGAAGGACGCAAAGTTTATCGGCACCGAAACCGGTGGCGCGGACGTCACGTTGCGTGATGTGGAAAGCGGAAAGATTCTCGCCCACGGCCTGACCACGGGTGCCACAGGCAATACGCCAAAGATCATGACCGACCCTCACCCGCGCGGCGGCACTCTATCCGATGAAACTTCGGCGAAGTTCTCCGCCACGCTCGATCTGGATCGTCCGCGTTTAATCTCGGCAACCGTCAAGGGACCGATGAACGCGAAGGAGGATGCCGTGACGACGTCCTCCATGCAGTGGGTTGTTCCCGGCAAGCCGGTCACCGGCGACGACGCTTGGGTTGTGGAAATCAGAGGCTTTGTCATAGACCTGACCACGGCCGTACCGAAGACCGTAAAGCTGGCAGGGGGGAGTCAAAAAATTCCCCTTCACGCGAAAATCACCATGCAATGTGGCTGCCCCATCACGCCGGGCGGATTGTGGGACGCGGACAAACTAGAAATTGGTGTCATCGTTCATAAGGGCACGAAGGCCTATCCGACGACGCGTCTCGCCTATGCCGGCAAGCCGAGCACATTCGACGGCGAGCTCGAAATCAGCGAGCCCGGAAGCTACACGGTGGATATCTACGCTTACGCGCCTTGGGACGGGAACACGGGTGTGCGGCGAATTGCGCTAAAAGCGCGGTAATCACCGCTAAAGCCGTTATGTTCGATGAGCGGTGACGGGCCTGTCGGGTGGAGAGGCTCGGGAAAACGATCCACGAGAATCCCAGCACCTAACTCGTTTTCCTCAATAGAACGGTGTCTGGAGCAGAAGCCTTGCGCGTGAAGAAGATCGTGACGCGAGTACCCTTTTCGGGACTCGATTCGACTTCCAAATCGGCTTTGGCATTCTGCCGCAAAGAGCGAACAATCAGCGCGCCCAGCTTTCCCTGCTTCGGCCATTCGACACCGGCGGGAAGACCAATTCCGTCGTCGGCGATGACAACCTTGCATCCGACGTTGTCGGAAAAACTGTGCAACGTAATCGTGCCGCCATCGCGCCCGACAAACGCATGCTTGAGCGCGTTCGTAAGCAACTCATTGACCACCAGCCCGGTAGGCATGGCCACATTTACCGAGACTGGATAGGCGTCAACCTTGAGGTTGAGCCGGATACCTTCGACCGCATGGCAGCGCATCACCGAGGACACGATCTCGCTGAGATAGACGCCCAGATCGATTTCGGCCCCTTTCCCGGAATCCGATAGCAACTTGTACAGAAGGTGGAGCGAATTAACGCGCCCTGCGAGTCGGTCGAACGGCAGTGTGCCTAACTGACCTCGCGCATTCTTAGCCTCCACACGGATCAACGACGTGATCATTTGCAGATTATTTTTGACCCGGTGCTGAAACTCTAGGAGCAGCACGTCCTTTTCCAGAATCTGCTTCTCCAGATCCTCCTGCTGGGTTGCGTCATGGTTTGCGCCGGCGACGAGCGCGGCAAGCCGAAAGGTGGGTATGCCGTCCTCATCTTCAATGACATTGGAGTAGGCATCGACAACTAGTGGTCCAGAGTCTGGTCGTTCGACCCGAAAGCAGCCGACAAAATCCGTGGACTCGGTGATAGCTGAACCAAGTGTGCGCTCTCCCATTCCGTCGGCTTCGCAACTTTGCAGAATACTCCAAGGCCTTTCAGTTACCTCAGCAGCCCGCTGTCCGAACAGTTCCTCGAATTCTGGGTTCGCGTAAACGATTTGCTCGGGATGTTTTATTTCCGAGATAACGATTGCTAGTGGGACGCGATCAAAGAAGCGTTTAAACTGCTCGCTTTCAGGTTCGCCACTCAAGTTAGTCTTCGCGACTATCGCTTCAAGCCGCTTGGGCGGTCGATTGTCCTGGACCAATTCGCGATCCGAGGCGCCGCCAAATGCCAATCGGGCCAGTCCTGTCAGAGATTTGGCGCCTGTCTTTTTCATAATAGCGGCGCGGTGAGACTCAACTGTGCGCTGGCTGATGCCCAGGTCCGCCGCAATGTTCTTATTGGTTTGTCCTTCCAGGATCATCTGCAGGATTTGGCGTTGCCGCTCTGTCAAACTGGCTATGTAGTCAGCAGCAATCTGGTGCTTAGCCCCGACTTTGCTTGCGTCCTTAAATTCTTCGAGCACCCGCCCAATCGTAGCTAGCAACTCGTCGGCGCCGACTGGCTTCTCAAGGAAGTCCGAAGCGCCGACCTTAATGGCCTCCACCGCAGTCCGAATATTACTGTGCCCCGTGATCATGATCGCGGGCGACTGATGACCCGCAACTCGGATTTGCCGCAGTAATTCGAAACCGCTTATCCCGGGCAAATTGGCGTCGACCAGCACGCAGCCTTGCCGGTCCGGGCGAAAAGTCTCTAGAAAAGCTTCGGCCGAAGGAAACGTCTCGACAACCATCCCGACCTCCTCAAGCATGGCCTGGAGCACCTCGCGAACGAAATCTTCATCTTCTACGATGAAGACGGGCAAGCCCGCTAAGTCTGGCTGTAATGGCCCAAGGTGCGGGGGTGATTCAAGGTGCATGGATTCGGGCACGACACTCCTCTCGAAGAAATCTAGCGCGGCAGAATCGCCGCATGCCTCTGGTGCAGATAACCTTCAGGATTAACCCCATTTGGTTCGTTCACTACGCAGCGTTTTCTACTGGGCCCCCCGGCAACGGCACGCATGTGCGTAACCATTTCCACAAATCATGTGTACATGGCAGCCTCGGAATATACTTAGAAACGCGCAATGCACTGAGCGAAGCCTTGCAGACTTCATCTAGAAGTGGTCGAGCGATTGTTTACTCAGTCGGCATTCATCGCCAACGTCACGCCTGCTTCAATCGTGGAAATCGAGGCCCAGATCGAGGCACGGTGCGGAGTGGGTGATCCAACCGACCGACATGAGGTCGACGCCGGTCTCCGCAATCGTGGATGCGGTGACTTTGGTGATGGAGCCTGAGGCCTCGGTGATGGCGCGGCCTTTGACGCGGGCGACGGCTTCTTTCAACTGCGCGGGCGTCATGTTGTCGAGCAGGATTTGATCGACACCTTCGGCCAGCGCTTCGTCGAGTTGCTCGAGCGTATCGACTTCCACTTCCAACTTAACTTTGGGGCCCAGCTTGGCCGCGCGGATGGCGGCGGCGACACCGCCCGCCGCGGCGATGTGATTGTCCTTGATGAGGATGGCGTCGTAGAGGCCCATGCGGTGGTTCACACCGCCGCCGCAGCGCACGGCATACTTTTCCAGCGCGCGTAAGCCGGGCGTGGTCTTGCGCGTGCAGCAGACATTGGTGCGCGTGTGCGCAATGGCGGCGACAATATCCGCCGTGGCTGTAGCGACACCCGAGAGATGACCGAGGAAATTAAGCGCCACGCGCTCGGCCGTAAGAATGCCGCGCGTGGGGCCTGCAAGTTCGATCACCACATCGCCGGGAGCAACGCGCGTGCCGTCGGACATGCGCGCGACGAAACTAATCTCGGGGTCGACGATCTCAAACGCGCGCTTTGCGACCGGCACACCGGCAATGGTGCCGGGTCTGCGCGCAACGATGGCCGCGCGCGAACGGCTGGCGGCGGGAATGGTCGCGAGGGTGGTGATGTCGCCAATGCCGCCGAGGTCTTCGGCCAGCGCCTGACGCACCAGGTCTTCGAACGGCGGTAGGCCTGTCACGACGATTAGATTAGGTGCCGTATTTCCAGCCGGTGATCATGCGCTCGACCGACACGCGCGCACGCGAAATGATGGCGGGGTCGACATGCACTTCGTGGGTTTCGGTTTCCAGCGCGTGGAGAATGTTCTTCAGCTCGATCTTCTTCATGAACGGGCACAGATTGCACGGGCGCACGAAATCCAGCTCGGGATATTCGGCGGCGACGTTGTCGCTCATGGAGCATTCGGTCACGAGCACGACTTTGGGCGGCTTGTGCTTGGCGACGTAGTCGATCATGCCCGCGGTCGATCCCGTGTAGTCGCACTCGGCCACCACTTCGGGCGAGCACTCGGGGTGCGCTAAAACCACGACGCCGGGATTGTTGGCGCGCATGCCGCGAATGTCGTCGGGTGTGAACTGTTCGTGGACCATGCAGCGGCCCTTCCAAGTGATGATCTCGGTCTTCACCAGTTTGGCGGTGTTCAGCGCCAAGTATTCGTCGGGCAGCATGATCACGCGGGGCACGCCGAGGCCTTCGACGATTTGCGCCGCATTGGCAGAGGTGCAGCAGATGTCGGACTCCGCCTTCACTTCAGCGGACGTGTTGACGTAGGTGACAATCGGCACGCCGGGGTATTGCGCCTTGAGCTTGCGCACATCTTCGGCGGTGATGGCTTCGGCGAGCGTACAGCCCGCGCCGGTGTTGGGAATAAGAACCTTCTTGCTCGGGTTCATGATCTTGGCGGTTTCGGCCATGAACTCAACGCCGGCCATGATGATGATATCGGCTGTGGTCTTGGAGGCGGAACGAGCGAGCGCCAGCGAATCTCCGGTCACGTCGGCGACACAGTGGAAAATCTCGGGCGTCATATAGTTGTGCCCGAGGATGATGGCGTTCTTTTGCTTCTTCAGCTCGTTGATGCGCGCGATCATCGGCGCGAACACCGGCCATTCAATGGCGGGAATGACCGTCTTCACCTTGTCGTACAGGTGCGCCGTGCTGCGTTCGACGTCCGACGTGTACGTCAGATCCGCAGCAGGAGTGATTTTGCTTGTAACCACGTTCATGGCGCCACCTGGTGTGAAGGTATTGTAAAACTTATACTTAGTTTGAGCATATGGGGCGGATAGAAAAAGCACGGGCCGCCGTGTTGGGTAAACGGTAGGGCCCCGAAAAGCTCAAGTCAAGCATAAGGGGCCGTCAGGATATGTAATGCGCGCTTTTCCGATATCAAGAAACTTGCGCGTAAGACTATAAATATCAGTGACTTAGGAGAATTTCTTGTTCTAGGGCGCGGTTAGAACGCAAGCGGTTGTGACGTCGGTCATGATGGCCGGGCGACGGTTGGTGAGCAGATGCCGCAGGGTTCCGCGGAAGTCGCCTTCGACCGCCAAATTGTAGCGGGGCGTGTCGGGACCGGGCGAAATGCGGGTTGCCGCCTCGATGGCTGCCACCGCGACCACGATCTGACCCGAAGGCGGTAGAGTTGGGCTGGTGTAGCTGGCGACCTTAGCGCCGGTGTCTGCATCGTAGACTCCGATCTGCGCCGCCGCCGCTACCGGGCCGCCATTGTAGACCATCACCGCGCTCGGGAAGTCGCGATCGAGCAACGACGAATGCACATCCATTAAACGAATCGTTTCGTCGGGGGTGGTGTCGCAACTTGTAAGGTTGGTGAGGGCACCCGCCGAGGGTTGATACAAGATGTGCTGGAACGCGCCGTTGATTTGCGGCGTCACCGTGGCTGTGTAAAACGCGGGCTTATTGTTGTTTTGCGCGGCGGCGGCTTCGATCTCGGCTACGGCATATTGAGGGGCCGCACCCACGGGGATCTTAGGGCTGGTCCAGTGCACCACTTCTTCACCTGAGACCCCATTGTAGAGCCGGACTTCGACGGTGCCGGGGTTCGGGCCGGCGTTATAAAAGCGCAGATACGACAGCGCGTCGGGCTGCACCGACGATGCGATGGCGCTGTCACGGATCGCGACGGCTTCGGCGATCTTACCGACACCGCGCAAGGGCTGGGACACGTTCTGGAACGTGTTGCCGCTAAGCTTCACAGGAATGTCGGTGAAATTGTAGACCCCGGTCGAGGTCGGAATCAGATTGATGAACGTGGAATTGGCCACGGCCAAACTGCTGGTGGGATGTAAATTTCCTTCGGCACCGTAAGCGATCATCACCGTGTTGCTGGTATGCGGGCCTTGTGTAATGCGCAATCCATCGAGCACCGCGACGCCGCCGTTCGGCATATCGACCGCGTAGCTGCTGGTACCGGTCACGCCGTCATCGAGCACCGTATTGCGGATGGTGGTTTTGAGTGCGCGGCTTTTGATGTCGTGGCCCGTGCGCGTGCTGGAAAAAACGCTATCGGTGACGGTCAATTGGCTGACGGCATTGATATAGATGCCGTGCGTGTAGCCGTCGCCCGCGCCATTGCCGGTGAAGGTCGAGCGTCGGATCGTGACCGTGGAATCGGCATTGGGATTGGCGAGGATGCCATCCTGATTATTGATGAACGTGCAGCCGTCGACCACCAGATTGCCGGCCTGCATGCGAATACCCGCGCCGTTTTTTCCATCGGCATCGGTGACCTGCGCACCGTCGAAGGTGACGTTGTTGACGGTGAGATCAGCATTCACCACGAGAATGCCTTTGCGGTCACTCAACGCTTTCGTCGCGCGCAGCACCGCACCAGCGCCATCGATCGTCAGCGCTTGGGAAATGGTGGCGATGTCGTCGAGGTAAATGCCAGGATCAAGGATGATGCGATCACCCGCCTTAGCGGAAGAAACGCCCGCTGCCAGCGTCTTTAGCGTGCGCGTGGCACCCACGCGGATGTCGGACGCGACGCATAAACTTGGGACGATGATCATGCACGCGGCAGCACATATCACGCGTCCCAAAATCGCGCAGTTGGTGCTGGTGTTCGTGGATAGAGACACGGGATCCATCCTCTTCAATCAGAGACACTGAGTGTCTGGTTGCTCGTAACGTCTACGTCGCGAGCAAGTTGCCGATTATTGAAGAGAAACGTAGCAGCCACCGCAACGTGGCCGCGTGATTTCAGACTTAAGTTCGCTTCTTTACACGTACGGGTACCCTCACGCCCGGAGCGGGGCGTTCATGCACGACTTCGCGCCGGAAGCGAAACAGCTCGGCGGGACGGCCGCCGGTTTGGGGCGAAATCTGCCCCGTTGCTTCGACCAAGCCTTCATGCGCGACCAAGCGGCGAAAGTTTTGCTTGTGGAGCCGTGCCCCCGAGAGCGCTTCGACCGCGCGCTGCAACTGGAACAGCGTGAATGTGGGCGCCATCAGTTCGAAAATCACCGGACGATATTTGATCTTGGCGCGCAGGCGGCCCATGGCGGTGGCCAGGATGCGGCGATGATCTTTGGTCAGCGCCGCGCCAGTACGCAGCTCGCCGCCTTCCTTACCGCGATCCAGGGCGGATTCGAACACCAAGCCCGCTTCATACAGCAACTCATAGCGATCCAGCACACGCTCGTTATCCCAGGCCGTACCGCCAAAACCAAAGGCCAGGTTCACGCGCTCGCGCCGGCGCTGCTTGTCCGGCTTCGCGCCCGCTTCGTTGATCCACTGATTCAATTGAGGGCCAATGACCGCGTCGAGGATCGGAGGCGCCCCGTCGCGCCAATCTTCCCAAGGGAAGTAACGATAGCAATCGACCCAGGTGGCTTCGGCGGGATTCTTAACGTCGGTTTGGCGCAGCAGGGCCACATACCCGACGGATATGGGGCGGGGACCACCCACGCGTTCCTGTGGGTCGCGAAAGCGGTCGCCGAAGGTATAGAGCTGCTCGGCATATCCCAGATGAAGGTCGGTTTGCTCGCGCACCCAGCTGCGCAGGCCTTCCTCGAACGTACGGTGACCTGCCGGATCGAAGGGACCGCATGGCAGCCCCATCTGATGACCCGCGGTTTGCGCGCCGGCGGGAGCACGGACGAGCAGAATCTGCGGCGCCTCGTCGGCCACGGCGACGATGGCGGCCGAGAGTTCGATCACCACCCCGGTGACCGCGCCTGCTCGAATTGCCTCGGGAGTTTTCAACGCGCCTTTACCTTTGATTCATACTTTCGGGTCCGACACTCACGTTCCTACTGTGGACCTGCCTATATTGCGATCAACCCGGCAAATATTTCCCACTGTTAACTTGTTTTAAACCGCCCGCCCCTACGTTCCAAGCCAGTAGAAAAGCGCCTTTCTCAATGGCGTTCAGGCCGAGAGGAACGAAACTTGAACCCCTTTGTACAACAGATCCGCAATCTCGGGCCCGCCCGATTGGCTGCCATGGGCGGCGTCGCCGTCGGCCTGATTGCTTTCATCATCTTCTTCGCGACCCGCTTCTCGGCGGCGCCGATGGAGCTTTTGTACGGCAACCTGTCGGCCACGGACTCGCGCGAAATCACCAAACAGCTGGAGCTGTCGGGCATTCCCTTCAAAAACGGCGGTACCAACAACGCCGAGATCATGGTCCCCACCGAGCAAGTGACCAGCGTGCGCATGCAGATGGCGGAACTGGGCCTGCCGTCGGGCGGCACCGTCGGCTACGAAGTGTTCGACAACATGGATTCGCTGTCGGCCACCAATTTCATGCAGAACGTGAATTTAGTGCGCGCGCTTGAAGGCGAATTGGGACGCACGATCAAGGCTATCGAAGGCATTCAAAATGCGCGCGTTCACCTCGTGATGTCGCAGCGCGAAATGTTCACGCGCGAAACGCAAGAACCGACTGCCAGCGTTTACATTAAAATGAAATCGGGCCGCCTGGCCGAAAATCAGGTGAAAGCCGTGCAGCACTTGATCGCTGCCGCCGTGCCGAAATTGAAACCAACCAACATCTCGATCGTCGACGAGCGCGGCACGCTGCTCTCGCGGTCTTACGAGAACGACGCGCAACAAGTATCGGCGCAGCAAGAAGAAGCGCGTACGAATCTTGAGCATCGCCTCGCGCAATCCATTACCTCACTTGTCGAAAGCTCGCTCGGCCCCGGCAAAGTGCGCGCGGAAGTACGCGCCGAAATGGACTTCGATAAAGTCGTCACGGCCGAAGAAGCCTATGATCCCAATCAGCAGGTGCAGCGCTCATCGGTGACCGTCACCGAAAAGAATACCTCGCAAGAATCGCAGCCGAAAGATGTCTCGGTCGCCAACAATCTGCCCGACGCACAAGCCAATAGCGGCGCGGGCCAAGCGCGCACCAGCGAAGATCGCACCGAAGAAACGGTGAACTACGAAATCGGCAAGAAGACCATCAACTCGGTGCGCGAAGCGTCTTACGTAAAGCGCCTGTCGGTGGCCGTGCTCGTCGACGGCACTTACACCACGCCTGAAGGCGGCGAGCGCACGTACGCCGCCCTGCCCGAAGAGACTATGAGCAAGATCGAAGCCCTGGTGAAATCGTCCATCGGTTTTGACGGCAAGCGCGGCGACGAAGTGCAAGTTGTGAACATGCCCTTCACCAACATGGACGACCTGATGGGCAACGAGAAGGTCTTCAACCTCCTTGGCTTCACCAAGGAAGAGATCATGCGCATCGCCGAAGGGCTTGGCGTCGCGATCGTGGCCGTGCTCGTCATCCTCTTGGTTGTCCGCCCGCTGGTCACACGCGCCTTCGAAGCGATGCCGCAAGGCGAAGAAGGCCTGCTCTCGAGCGGCGAAGGCATGGCGCAACTCACGGGCCCAGGCATGCCGGGCGGCTCGTCGGAAGACGACGAAGACCTTGACGAGCTTATCGACATCGACAAGGTCGAGGGCCGAGTCAAAGCGTCGTCCTTGCGCAAAATCGGCGACATCGTCGACAAGCATCCGGAAGAAGCGCTCTCGATTATCCGAACCTGGTTATACAAGGAGGCCTAAGGGCTTGGTGCGGATGGAGAAAGATTTCGCGCATGGGGGAATGGGTCCCGTGAGCGTATACTAAGCAGATGGCCGACCAAGGAACGTTGAGACGATGGCCCGGGTAAAAGAAGACTATCGCAGCCTGACCGGCCCGCAAAAAGCGGCCATCATGATGCTGTCTTTGGGCGAAGAGCAGGCCGGCAAGCTGTTCGGCATGATGGAAGACGACGAAATCAAAGAAATGTCACAAGTCATGGCCAATCTCGGCACCGTGGGCGCGAACCTCGTCGAACGCTTGTTCGTCGATTTCGCCGACGCCATCTCCAACACCGGCTCGCTGGTGGGTTCGTATGAATCGACCGAACGCCTGTTGGGGAAGAGTCTGGATAAAGAACGCGTCGCCCTCATCATGGAAGAAATCCGCGGCCCCGCCGGCCGCACCATGTGGGACAAGCTGGGCAACGTTCACGAGCAAGTTCTCGCGAACTATCTGAAGAACGAATACCCGCAGACCGTCGCGGTCGTGCTGTCGAAGATCAAAGCCGATCACGCCAGCCGTGTTTTGGCTCTGCTGCCGGAAGGCTTCGCGATGGAAGTGGTCATGCGCATGCTGCGCATGGAAGCCGTGCAGAAAGACGTTTTGGAATCGATCGAGAAGACGCTGCGGACCGAGTTCATGTCGAACTTGGCCCGTACCGCGCACCGCGATTCACACGAAATGATGGCCGAAATCTTCAACAGCCTCGACCGCAATACCGAGAGCCGCTTCATGACGGCCCTCGAAGAGCGCAATCGCGAGTCGGCCGAGAAGATCAAAGCCCTGATGTTCACCTTCGAGGACCTTATCCGCCTCGACACCGCCGGCGCGCAGACCCTGCTGCGCCACGTCGAGAAGGAAAAGCTCGCCCTCGCCCTCAAAGGCGGCTCGGACGCGGTCAAGGAACTGTTCTTTGCGAACATGTCGGGCCGCGCTTCGAAGATGCTCAAGGACGATATGGATGCGCTCGGCCCCGTCCGCCTCAAGGACGTGGAAGACGCGCAGAACGTCGTGGTCACCCTTGCCAAGGAACTGTCGAACTCGGGACAGATCGTGCTTTCCGAAGGCAAAGACGACGACGAACTGGTTTACTAAGGCAGGAAAATGGCGCGCAGCGGACCCATCAAGAAGTTTCTGTTCGAGCGGTCGTTCGACGACCCGGCAAAGCTGTATATGCCGGGCGAACGCCGCAAGTCGGAGATTGCCGCGGCGGAAGCGGCAGAAGCCGCCGCACGCACGGCCGCGATGGCGCTTGATGTCAAAGCCGCCGCCCGCGCCGTCGAGGAAAAGGCCGAGCCGCCGAAACCCGAGGTCAAAGCCGAATTCACTCAAGCGCAGCTCGATGCCGCCCGCGAAGAAGGTTATATTCAGGGCCATTCCGCCGCCTTGGAAGAAGCCGGAACGGCACGCGAGCATTACGTCGCCGACGCAATCAACCTCATCGCGCAAAACCTCGGCAAGCTGGATGAAAATCAGCCGGCCGCGAACGAAGAGTTGGCGAACGGCGCCATGCGCATGGCGTACGGCGTCATCAGCAAGCTGTTGCCTGAAATTGGCCGGCAATACGCGCTGGAAAACGTCGAAAGCTTTATCCGTCAGATCTTGCCGGTGGCCGTCGGCGAACAGCGCATCTTGATCCGCGCCCACGAAATGATCGCCGCCGATCTGGACGAACGTTTGCGCGACGTATTCGCCCGCGCAAGCTTTCAAGGTGCCTATAGCGTTATCGTCGATTACGAACTCCAACCCGGCGATTGCCGCGTGGAATGGGAAGGCGGTGGAGCCGACCGCAACGAAGGGCGCATCTGGCATAATATCCGCGAAGTGATCGCAGCGAATTTCGGCGACGTGGATGTCGCCGCGTTAGATGCGGCCGCGGATAAAATCGCCGCCGAAGCGCCGCCACAAGAATCGACGCAAGACGCGTTACCAGAAGCGCCAGAAGAAGAGCCGCTACAAGAACCGTCACAAGAACCAGAGCAAACGGCCACATAATATAAACGTGGTCAAACCGGGGCCCGCCCTTAGCACAACATGCCGGCGGGAATGAGAGATGGCAGACGACAAACCTGACGCACCGAAGAAGAAAACGGTGACCGACCTATCCCTCGACGAGATCGAGGGCGGCAACGTCCAAAAAACATCCGACGAGGATGATGGTTGGGACGATCCCGCAGACATTCCCGACAAGCCGCGATCGGCCCAGGATCTTGAGGCCGTTTACGACATTCCGGTGCGTGTGTCCGCCGTGCTGGGCAAATCGTCCATGCAGGTGAACGAGCTGCTTAAGCTCGGACGCGGCGCGGTGGTGGAGCTTGATCGTAAGGTCGGCGAGGCTATCGACATCTACGTCAACGACCGCTTGGTCGCGCGCGGCGAAGTCGTGGTGGTCGATGACCGCCTCGGCATCACCATGACGGAAATCATCAAGACGCAAAAAGCCTAAGCGTCGCCATGGCCGAGCCCATTGAAATCACCGCGACGCCGCGCCGGACGATGTTCGACGGCGCGACCGTATTCGGCTTGGCCGGCGGGTTGTTGCTAGTCTTTGTCGCCATTCTCTTCGGCGGCTCGATCGGCGCATTCTTTAACTTCCCGGGCTTGCTGATCGTCGTAGGCGGCACCCTCGCCGTCACGGCGGTTTCGTTCAATATCGGCGATCTGTTGCGGACCTTGGGTGTGCTCGGCGGAACGGTGTTTTACCGCGAGCGCGACCCTCAGGACGTATCGTATACGATGCTCGAGCTGTCGGATTTCGCCCGCCACCAAGGCGTGCTGCGCCTGCAAGGCGAACCCCTCGACCGCTTCTCCAAAGAGCCGTTCTTGCACAAGGCCCTGATCATGCTGATCGAGGGCGTGCCGGAAAAAGACATCGGCGACATTCTGGGCGAAGACCTGGCGGCCAGCAGCGCGCGCTTGCAGCGCTCGGCCAACGTGCTTCGCAAGGCCGCCGAACTGTCGCCCGCCATGGGCCTGATCGGTACACTGATCGGCCTGGTGCAGATGCTGCGCAACCTCGACAATCCGGGCGTCATTGGCCCGTCCATGGCTGTGGCGCTTCTAACGACCTTTTACGGTGTGCTTTTGGCGAACATGGTGTTCAACCCCCTCGCCTCGAAGCTTGAGCGTAACGCCGCCGACGAGCATTTAATTAATTACCTTTATACGTTGGGAATCCTGTCCATCGCGCGCAACGACAATCCGCGCCGGCTGGAAATGTTGCTAAACAGCGCGCTGCCGCCCGAAAGCAAAGTGCGCTTCTTTTCCAACGACCTGGACCGTTGACGGCGCGAACCGCCCGGCGGATAACAGCATACCTACGTACGTGATTCGGGATTTCCCATGCGGCTGTTGATCATCGGCTCAATGAATGGACAGATCGGCGCCGCAAGCCGTATCGCCATGCAGCGCGGCGCCAAGGTCACGCAGGCCGACGGTATTCCCCAAGGCCTGGAAGTGTTGCGCAGCGGCCAGGGCGCCGACGTCGTCATGTGCGACGTTACATTCGACATCGAACAACTGATCGCGGCGCTGAAGTCCGAACGCATCAACGTGCCGGTCGTCGCTTGCGGAATTCAATCCGATTCCCGCGCGGCCGTTGCCGCCATCAAAGCCGGTGCGAAGGAATACATTCCCCTGCCGCCCGACGCGGAGCTTATCTCCGCCGTGCTGGAAGCGGTCGCCGCCGAACAAGACACGCTGGTCTACCAGGACCCTGCCATGGAGCGGGTGTTGCAGATGGCTAAGAAGGTGGCAGCAAGCCCGGCGAGCATCCTGATCACCGGTGAATCCGGCACGGGTAAGGAACTGGTCGCGCGTTACCTGCATCGCAACAGCCCGCGCAAAGACAAACCCTTCGTCGCGGTGAACTGCGCTGCGATCCCCGGAGAGCTTTTGGAATCGGAATTGTTCGGCCACGAGAAAGGCGCTTTCACCGGCGCCGTCGCGCGCCGCCTGGGCAAGTTCGAGGAAGCCAACGGCGGCACGCTGTTGCTGGACGAAATTTCCGAGATGGATCTGAAGCTGCAGGCGAAACTCCTGCGCGCGATTCAGGAACGCGAAGTGGTGCGCATCGGCTCCAATATGCCGGTGAAGATCGATACGCGCATTGTCGCCACGTCGAACCGCAACATGGAAGAAGCCGTAAAAGGCAATAGATTCCGCGAGGATTTGTACTTCCGCTTGAACGTGGTGAAGCTAACGCTGCCGCCTTTGCGCGAGCGCCCACGCGATATCGAAGTCCTCGCCAATCATTTCGCCGAGACGTGCGCCGACGAAAACGGCGTGCCGAAACGCCCCTTGTCAGCCGCAGGTTTGGCCACGCTGAAGGCGCATAACTGGCCCGGCAACGTGCGCGAATTGGAAAACACGATTCACCGCGCCGTGCTGCTCTCGAACGGCGATGAGATCACGCCCGACGCCATCATGCTTTCGAGCGCCGACGCACTCGGATCCGCAAGCAGCCTTGGCGACAACGGCGGCGGCAGCGCCCTCGTCGGACGCACGGTCGCCGATGTGGAACGCGTTCTCATTATCGATACGCTGAAGCACACCTTAGGCAACCGCACGCATGCCGCAAAAATTCTCGGCATCTCGATCCGCACACTGCGCAACAAGTTGAATGCGTATGTGCAAGAAGGTCTATCGGTCCCGCCGGCCGGCGCGGGCGAAACCGCTTAAACAAAAATCTTCGCAAAAATCTTTGGGGGTTTGACGCACGTCAAAGCCGCCCGCACTGCCGTGGATATAATCGGCCCCAGAATTCGAGAGCAGTTCGAGAGCAGTTCGAGAGCAGCCGAGCCGCCTCACACAGTATCCGGGGGATACGTTTACGGGGGACGCAGGGGCTGGACGTCGCAGGGGTGCGGTGTCCGGCCCCGCATCTTTTTGGGGGACGGCCTTTCAGATGCTAATCTTGCGGCCATGAGCCACGACAACATCCTTTTAGCCCTCAATTTCGCCCTTTCCACCGTGGTGGGGACCGGGATCGTTGCCCTGGTTCAGCACTTCACCGGTGACGGACCCGTCGACTGGCTTTACGCCGGGGCCGTGGGACTTGCCTTAGGTTTAGGCAATTCATGGCGGCTGTACCGGCGGTGGCGCCAGGCCGATTCTCAAGCCCCTGTTTCTAAACACTAATTTTGTGACATTCCGGCCACGGCCGGCCCGGCAAAAATTGCCGGTTTAAACCCCTTGTTAACCCCAAAAAGCGATTTTGGGGTGGGCAGAAAGGCGAAGACCCGCCTTTCGCGAGGGGATTTAAGAACCATGGCTGAACCAGCAACTGAAGCGACCGGCGGATCAGCATCCGTTCCGAGCACGACCGCAGCGGGCATGCCCGCGCGGCCCGCGCCGGTCATGCCTCCGTTCGACTGGGCCGGTTGGACTGAACGCGTATCGTCATCGCTACGCCGCGGCGATTTAGGCTTCGCGCTCGGCCTCGTCATGATCATGGTCGTGTTGATCATGCCGCTGCCAGCATGGCTGCTCGACATTTCGCTCGCCGCTTCGATCACGCTCGCCGTTTTGATTCTGATGACCGTGGTGTTCATCAAGAAGGCGATGGAGTTCAACTCGTTCCCCGTCGTGCTGCTGATCGCCACCCTGTTGCGCTTGGCGCTCAACCTCGCATCGACCCGCCTGATCCTGTCGCACGGCCACCAGGGCACCGCCGCCGCCGGTCACGTCATCCAGGCGTTCGGCGGATTCATCATGGGCGACAACTTCGTCATCGGCGTGATCGTGTTCGCCATTTTGACGATAGTGAACTTCATGGTCATCACCAAAGGTTCGACGCGTATCGCCGAAGTGACGGCGCGCTTCACCTTGGACGCCATGCCCGGAAAACAGATGGCCATCGACGCCGACTTGTCGGCCGGCTTGATCGACGAACAAGAAGCCAAGATGCGCCGCGAAGAATTACAAAAAGAAGCCGACTTCTTCGGCGCCATGGACGGTGCCTCGAAGTTCGTACGCGGCGACGCGGTCGCCGGCCTCATCATCACCGCCATCAACGTTATCGGCGGCATGATCATCGGCATGGTGCAGAAGGGCATGACTTTCTCACACGCCGCCGACACTTTCACGCGCCTGACCGTCGGTGACGGTCTGGTGACGCAGATTCCGGCGCTGGTCGTCTCGACCGCCGCCGGTTTGATGGTCTCCAAAGGCGGCCTCAAAGATACAATGGACGTGGCGATCAGCACGCAGTTTACGCGCTATCCCAAAGCCCTCGGCATGAGCGCATTGCTCGCCGTGGCCATGGCGATCATTCCCGGCACGCCGGCGCTACCGTTCATGTTGCTTGCATTTATTACCGGCGGCGGTGCTGCCTGGGTTAGCTGGCAGAGCCGTCAGACCCATCTCAAAGAAAAGCAGATCGAGCAGATCAAATCGAAGCAGGAAGTTCCGGTTCAGGAAGAACCGATCAGCCAAGCCATGAAGATCGACATGGTTCGTCTCGAACTTGGTTACGGCTTGCTGTCGCTCATCAATAACGAGAACCACCGCCTCACCGATCAGATCAAATCGCTGCGCCGTGCGCTCGCGACCGACATGGGCTTCGTCATGCCGGCCGTGCGTATTCAGGACAACATGCAGCTGCCCGCCAACTCCTATGCCGTTTACATCAAGGAAGTGGAAGCCGGCAAAGGCGACTTGCGCCCGAACATGCTGTTGGTCATGGACCCGCGCGGCGAAGACATCTCGCTGCCCGGCGAACGCACGAAAGAACCGACGTTTGGCTTGCCCGCGTTGTGGATCGACCCGTCGAACCGCGAAGAAGCGCTGTTCCGCGGCTACACCGTCGTCGATCCGCCGACCGTCATCACCACGCACCTGACCGAAGTCGTGCGCGACAACATGAGCGAGCTGTTGTCGTACACCGAGACGCAAAAGCTGATCAACGAACTCGACAAAGAGCAGCAGAAGCTCATCACCGAAATCGTGCCGGCGCAGATTACGATCGCCGGCATTCAGCGCGTGCTGCAAAACCTGCTCAACGAGCGCGTCTCGGTTCGCGATCTGCCCACAATCTTGGAGGGCATTTCGGAAGCATGTGCCATCACCCGCAACGTGCTGATGATCTCCGAGCATGTGCGCGCGCGCCTGTCGCGCCAGCTATCGGACGCCTGCGTCGACGAAAACGGCATTATCCCATTGGTTGCGCTGTCGCCCGAGTGGGAGCAGGAATTCTCGGCGTCCTTGGCCGGCCAGGGTGACGACCGCCAGCTTTCCATGGCGCCTTCGAAGCTGCAGGAATTTATTTCCGCCGTACGTCAGAATTTCGAACGCTTTGCAATGCAAGGCGAAACCCCGGCCTTGCTGACTTCGCCGTCGGTTCGCCCCTATGTACGGTCGATTATCGACCGCTTCCGGCCGATGACGGTGGTACTATCGCAAAACGAGATTCATCCGAAAGCGAAGATCAGAACCGTTGGGCAAATCTGATCTTGAGATGAGGGGATACGGACTCGGCTTAATTGAATGAAGCCGAGGTTGGGGACTAAGGGATGAGGCTAAAATCCTATAACGCACCGACCATGGCGGAAGCCATGCGTATGGTGCGCGAGGAGTTGGGGGACAATGCCATCATTGTCTCCACGCAGCGCTCGTCTGACGGGCAAGGCGTGCGCATCACTGCGGCCCTCGAAGATCCTTCCGACGAAGACGATATCCAACGCGCCATTTCAGGACGCAACACCACGCCGTTCGGCGAGCGCGTGCGCGAAGCGCTGGAGTATCACGGCTGCCCCGCGCGCCTGGTCGAACGTATGGTGCAAGCCGCCATGGCGGTTGAAGTGGGCTCGCCGACGATGGCGTGCGCGACCGCCCTTGAAGACCATTTCGATTTCGCCCCCTTGCCCGAACGCAAAAGCCCGCGCCCCTTCATGCTGGTGGGCCCGCCCGGATCGGGCAAAACGATCGCGACAGCAAAGCTGGCCGCGCGCGGACGCTTGGCCGGCCGCCAGGTCGGCGTCATTACCGCCGATACCATTCGCGCGGGCGCCATTGAACAGCTGCAAGCTTTTACCGGCATCCTTGAAGTCGAACTGCGCCAAGTGCGCGGCGCCGACGGCCTGGGCTTGGCCGTGAACGAAATGATGCCGCGCTATGACTTGGTGTTCATCGACAGCCCGGGCCTCAATCCCTTCAGCCAGCACGATATGGATTTTCTGAAGGCGTTGGTGAATGCGGCCGACGTGGAACCGATCTTGGTGTTGGCTGCCGGCGGCGATGCGTCGGAGGCCGCCGACATTGGCGAAGCGTTTGGCGCGTCGGGTGCGACGCGTCTGCTCGCCACGCGCTTGGACATGACGCGCCGCTTGGGCGCTATTCTGGCCGCCGCCGACGCAGGCCAATTGATGTTCAGTGAAGTCAGTTTGAACCCGCATGTGGCTACAGGTCTGTGCGCGGTGAATCCCGTTTCCATGGCGCGCTTGATCTTGCCGCCCGAAGAAAAGCTTCAACCGCGTGTGGATGAAGAACCACCCGCGCAAGAATTGCGCCCCACCAGCATCCGTTCCGAGGTTAAGAGATGACAACCAATACGCCGACGATCGGTGCACGACCACAGACCGCAAGCCCCCGTCTGCCGGGGCGCCCTGCCGTGTCTGCGAAGCGCGGCCGATTGATGGCGGTGGCGTCGGGCAAAGGCGGCGTGGGGAAAACGTTCTTTTCGATCACGCTGAGCCACGCGCTGGCGCGGCGCGGACAAAAGACATTGCTGTTCGACGGCGACTTGGGCCTTGCGAATATCGACATCCAACTGGGCCTGATGCCGCAATACGATCTGGGCAGCGTCATCACCGGAAAACTGTCGATGAACCAGGCGGCCATGCAGTACGAGCCGGGCGGCTTCGACGTGATCGCCGGACGTTCGGGCTCCGGCAGCTTGGCCAACATTCCCTTGTCGCGTTTGCAAATTCTAGGCGAAGACCTGGCGTTGATGGCGACGCGGTATGACCGCGTGATCTTGGATCTTGGCGCCGGTGTTGAAAAATCGGTGCGCCAGTTGGCGCGTGCGGCCGATACGATCTTGGTCGTGACGTCGGATGAACCAACGTCGCTGACGGATGCCTATGCCTTCATCAAGATCACGGCGATGGAGCGCCCCAATGTCGATATCCGCATTGTCGTGAACGCGTCGAACTCAACGCGCGAGGGCGAGCGTACGTATCAGACGCTATTCAAGGCCTGTCAGGGTTTCTTGAAAATCTCGCCCGCGCTGGCCGGCATCGTACGCCGCGATGCGCGCGTGCGTGAATGCATCCGCCATCAGACCCCGATCCTGGTGAGATCGCCGTCATCGGAAGCCGCGATGGATGTAGAAGCCATCGCCGAGCGTCTGCTCGCGTCCTAAACTTTTCGCTGCGGCCGAAATGACGTCAGCACCATGACAACCGTTCCGCCGCCGACCGCGCCGTTACCGCAAGCGACGCCCACCGTCGCGACCGCGCCGGTGGTGCAGCTGTTGTCGCCGCCGCCTGCCGTTACGGCGTTGCCGCAGGGAACCGTACTTGAGGCAACTGTGTTGCCGCCTCCGCCGCAACCACCCACGGCGGAGGGCGAAGCGGCCAAAGCCATCGTCGCCCTGAGAACGTCGGCAGGTGATGTGCAAATTCCACTACCGGTGCCGCTGCCCAAAGGCACCGAAGTGGAACTGCAAATTGTGCGTTCCACGCCGGCGCAAGTGACCGTACGCGTGGTGACCATCGGCGACCAACCCGCAACGCAGGCGCTGGCGCAATTGCGCCAGGCCGCGCAGCCGCAAACGCCTGCACCCGTTCAACCCGCACCTCCGCCACCGACAACAACGGTTGTGCAGCCGGGCGCAGCGTGGACTCCGCAAGGACCTGTGGTGGTCACAAACCTTGGGACCGTGTCGGGCGTCGTCATTGCTACGCCAGAACCGCCACCGCCGCCCGTGGTGGAAAACGCTGCGCAAACGCCGCCATCTGCGACGCCTGCACCGGTTGCCGTTGCGACACCGCCGACGGCCGTGCCTTTACCGGCTCCCGCGCCGGTCAATATCGCGCAACTGCTCGCGCAAGCGCCGACCATCGCCACGGACGCAAGCGGCGTCACGGTTCTCATTCAGAGTCCTGCGCAAGCACCAACCGGCGCCCCGCCCATTGCCGTGCCGCAGCTGTTTCAATTGATCACCGGCGGGGAAGTCGCGATTAAAGTTGTCGGCATACAGATGCCCGGCGGCCCTGCTGTGATCGCGCCACCGCCGCAGACCACATTGCCACCGGCAGCGCCGGTCATTGCGCCGCCGATCGCGCCGGTCGTGAACGCCGTTCAAAATGCGGCCGCCGTTCCGGTCGCAATGCCCGTGGGCGTCGTTGCGCCGGCGGTGAATGTCGCAACGCCCGCCGTAAATACGCCAGCTCCAGCGAACGTTCCGGCCGGACAAGCTGCGCCCTCACTCGCGCTGACTCCGGCGACTGCACCAGCGACGCCCGTTATTGCCGATGCGCCCTTGATGGAACCGATGCCCAAGCAGCCGGGCCTCGTGCTTGCGGGGCCGCAAGGTTTGCCGCCAACACCGCCCGCGCCGCCGCAAGTCGTGCAGCCGCAGCCGCCGCTCGCGACACTGAGCGGCGTTGTGGTCAGCAACACCGGCGCGGTGCCCGTGATTCAAACAGAAGCGGGCGAAATTCAAATCAATCTGCGCGCCAATTTGCCGGTGGGCACGCGGGTAGTGCTGGAAGTCATGGCGCAGCTGCCGCCGCGCGGGCTGAACGTGGTCATCCCACCGATGCCGCCGGCAGCTTTGCCGCTGAGCGGCCCTCCGGGCGCCAACGTCGGTTGGCCGACGCTGCAAGAGTCGCTTGCGGTATTGCAACGCTCGGACCCGCAAGCCGCCAGTCAATTAGCGCAAGTTATCCCTGACGGCGGACCGCGCACGGCGCTTGCGATGATGTCGTTCGTACAAGCCATGCGCACGGGCAATCCGCGCCAGTGGCCGGGCGATGTGAATTTACGCGCGCTGGAAAAAGTGGGACCGCGCGGCAGCCACCTCGCCAATCAGCTGTCGGAAGAAGTCTCGGCGCTGTCGTCCCGCGCCCGTGAGCCGGGCCCGGAGTGGCGCGCGTTTCCGATTCCGTGGAGCTTGGATGGACGCGTCGACCGCATTGCGCTGATCACACGCCGCGAAGGATCGGGTGACGACGACGAAGCCAAGAAAAAATCCGGCGGCGGTGGAGGCACGCGGTTTTTGATCAACCTCGATCTTTCGAAGTTGGGCGAAATGCAGTTGGACGGCATGTTCCGTAAGGAAAGCCGCGGCCTGGATATGATGATCCGCACGCGCCAACCGTTACCCGACGCCATGCGCGCCGATCTCAGCGGCTTGTTCGCCACATCCAATGCCGCTATGGGCATGAAAGGCACGCTGTCGTTTCAGGTGGTGAAGAAATTCCCCGACCCCACCAGCACCGGACCGCTCGCGCTCGATAAAAGCGGGCTGTGGGCTTAAGCCACCGCTACTTCTTGCGATAACCGCTCAGATCGTAAGGCGCCACGCCCGTCTCGAGTGCTTTTTGATAAGCGGGCCGCGCCTGCAAACGTTTGAGATAGGCGTCGATGGCGGGATAGGAATCCTGCGGCGCCAATGAGCGCAAGAACTCCAATGGAAAGCTCATCAGCACGTCGGCCGCGGTGAAGGTATCGCCGACAAAATACGAGGCGTCCTTGAGTTCATTTTCGATATACCCGAGATGCAGCGGGCGCTGTGATTCGGCGCGCACGCCGAGGAGGCCTGCCGCGTCGCCCATGCGCCGGGCGTAGAGGGTGAGCATGGCCGGCGTCATCAACGAGCCTTCGGCATAATGCATCCAGTAGAGATAGCGCGCGTGATCGGGCGTGCCGCGCGGCGGCGCCAACTTGCCGTTGCCGTAGGTCTCGGCGAGGTATTCCACGATCGCGCCGGATTCAGGGAGCACCAAGGCACCGTCGCGGATGACGGGCGATTTACCGAGCGGATGAATGTCCGTGAGTGACGGAGGTGCGAGGCCCGTTTTGGCGTCGCGCATATGCACGACAACTTTGTAGGGAACGCCTAATTCCTCGGCGAGCCAGACGATGCGCTGCGAACGCGAGTTATTGAGGTGATGGATTTCGATCATGAGTCTCTCCCTCCTCCGTTTTTGCCGGCGTGCCGCCCGTAAGATCCACCGTCACCGGCGTTTGGCCGACAATGGCTAAGTGACGCGTGACCGGCAGGCGGCCGTTGTCACGCGGAATGCATACACCCTTCACGCCTTCGGGCAGCTTCAGATCGGCGACGTCCTTGCGCGAAATGCGGATCGGCACGGCGTGCTGCGCAATACCCCAGCTGGCTTCGCGTTTTTGATCGACAAAGAACAGCGTCCAATATTCGGGGCGGTCGACCCAATGCAATTCGCCGAATAGGGGATATTCAAAACCAGCGATGGTGTTGAGTTCGGCCGATGTCACGCCGGTATCAAGCGCGCAGACCTTCTCCCATTCCCAATCGGTGAGACGCGGCAGGACCACGTCATCGGTTCCGGCCATCAGCAGAAAACGCATATTGCGCTGGAACGTCAACTCACGGGCGGACGCGGGCCCGCCCGTGCGTGCGTAGAGGAAATAAAGCGTGATCGGCGCCAGCGAAAAAATCACCAGCAACAGGATCAGGCGGCGAAAAGAGGCGGAGGGTGCGAAGGACATGGGGCACCTTAAAGCGCGCGCGAAAAAAGAACACGGCAAAAAAACCCGCGCCCCTATCCCGCGGTCCTCGCGGCCTCATCAGCGAATCTGCAATGCCGTTGTGACCGGGAGCGTGGCGGCACGAATGGCAGGAAAGAGCGCCCCCATCAATCCAATGAACAGCGCGATACCAAGGCCGACTAACATGAGCGTCGGAGAGACGGAAAGACGGATAATGGCGTTGCCAACAGTAAAGACGTTTCCATGAAATGCGAACCGCGCCGCGCCGATCCCCAGCATCGCGCCCAATAACGTTAATAAAACCGCCTCCGCAAAAACCGAAGCCACGACGGGTCCCGGGCTGAATCCGATTGCGCGCAACGTCGCAATCTCACGCGTGCGGCTGTTGACCGCCGCATACATCATGTTGAGGGCGGCAAATAGGACGCCCAAACCGATGATGCTGCCGAGCACGGCGGTAATGATCTTATAGAACATCACGGGCTGACCCTGCGTTCGCTCCAAAAATGCGAGTTGATCTTCAGCCGCCACGTTCAGGGTCGGATCTGCCGCCAAGGCGGCTTTAACCGTCTGAAGCGCGTTGGCGCCGCCAAGAACCGCAAGCACGCTGGAAAAGGTGTTGCGTCGATATGCCGCTATAAGCGTCTCGGAATCGCCGAAGAGTTGCCCTTCGCCAAAACCACCGCCTTCGACGATGCCGACGATCGTCCATGGACCGTCCGGGAAGATAACTTTGCCGCCCAAGTCCATGCCCATGAAACGCCGTTGAGCTTGACGGCCAATCACCATTTCCCGCAAGCCGGAGGTAAAGAATCGCCCTTCAACGAGCTTCAGCTTCGGACGCAGTTTCGCCAAATCGCCGGAGACACCACGAATACAGGTGAAGCCATCTAAACTGTCGGCACGCCTTGTGAAGGCCATGCAATTACTGACTTCCATCGATGCCAGCGGTTTACCCTGAAGGTCCTTCTTAATGCCCGGCAGGTCCGCGATTTTCAGCGCGGCTTCGCGCGAAATATTACTCTGCTGCTCGGACATGGCCTGACTGTTGTAAATGATGACGTGATCACTACTCGTGTAGTCCGCGAATGACTGCAAATAGCCTGTGCCAATGGATTGGATCGATAAAACAATCGCCACGAGAACGGCGACGCCGAGAACAATAATTCCGGAAGCGACCGCGCGTGACTTCATGGCACGGAGATTCATTGCAGTGACCGCGAAGATTTGGCTGAAGGTGTTCATGCCGTTATCTCCCCGCCAGAGCGTCTACAAGCTGTAACCGTGCGATCCTCCAAGCCGGCAAAGCCGCACTAAGGAATGCAACAAGAATTGCCAGCGCCATGCCCGACATCAACACCCACCACGGCATGTTGAAAACGACGGGTGGACCAGGAATACGCCCTTGCATTACAGGAGAAATGGCCTGCGCGCCCACGAGGCCCACCGCAGCGCCAAGAAGACACTGAACGAGTGCCTCGGCAAAAATGAAGCTCAGGACTTGGTTGTTGGAAAACCCGAGGGTTTTGAGCACGCCGAATTCGGTCGCACGTTCATTGACCGATTGAATCATGGTCGTAGCCGTGAGGAGTAACAGCACGAACATAACCAAACTGACGATCGTGGTCACAAAGAACCCGACGTTGCCCAAGCTCCCCAGGGCAGACGCCATCATCACGCTTTCAATGGTCGATCGCGTCGACACGCTGGAGTTTTCGAACATCGCATCGATCGTGCGGACCGTTTCTGCGGCCGTCTTCTTATCTTCGACCCTCACTTCGATCTGAGAAACGGTGTCCTTATTGGTCGCGCGCTGCTCATTCAGGAACCGGTAGCTGCCATAGGAAAATTGAAATGAGCCGGGACTATCGGAGCGATCGGTGATGGCGATTACTTCGAACGCCCAATCGTTCTTGCCGTCGCTTTTCGCGACATTGGAAATGACTGGGACTCTGTCGCCAGCCTTCAACCCCAATCTTTTGGCAAAGCTGACACTTAGGATGATGCCGTTCGGGGTATTGCGAAATGCGGTGCGCTGTTCGGGCGTTAGCGGTATTTCGGGGTAGAGCTCGAGATAATTCTCATCCACACCGCCGACGAAGAAAAAATTCTTAGGATCTCCGACATAACCATTCAAAAACATCTGGTACGTCACCAGCGACACGCCCGGCAGACTTTCCAACTGCTTAACATAAGACATCGGCATCTGTACGGGCCCGAATCGTGGCCCTGTAAACAATCTGTCTTCGTGCGCGGACGCGACGATGTGGTTGAGGCCGGCATTCACGCTTTGCAGGAGGCCGAACAGAAGAAACGCCATGATCAACGACAACAGCGTGAACGTCGTTCGCAAAGTCTTGCGCCATAGCCCCGTCCAGATCAGCGATATGTACTTCATGCGGCGGACCGTGCGCTTTCGATGAGTTTCCCTTTATCCACATGCAGCGTGCGCGAAGCGAATTCGGCCGCCTTCGCATCGTGAGTAACCATGACGATGGTTTTCTTCTGTTCGCGATTCAACGCCTGCAAGAGACCTAAGATTTCCTCCGCAGTGTGACGGTCGAGATCGCCCGTGGGTTCATCGCAAATCAATATCTGGGGGTCGGCAATTATGGCGCGAGCGATTGCGGTGCGTTGCTGTTGGCCACCCGACAGTTCGGATGGCTTGTGCTTCGCCCGATCGGCGAGTCCCACCAGTTCTAATGCCGCCTGGACGTTGCGTTTTCGCTGAGAGCTGGAAAGCGACGTGAGGAGCAGCGGAAGTTCGACGTTCTTTTCCGCCGTCAACATCGGCATCAGATTATAGAACTGAAAGATGAACCCGACGTTTCGGGCACGCCATTTCGCGAGCTGTCCACTCTTGAGTTTGTCCAGGCGCTCGCCGACGACCGTCACTTCACCCGATGTCGGCTGATCCAGGCCGCCAATGAGATTGAGCAGCGTCGTTTTACCCGACCCCGAAGGACCCATGAGGGCCAGGAACTCGCCCACCGCGATATCGAGGTCGAGCTGATGAAGGACTTCGACGTTCTGTTTGCCGCGCATGTAACTTTTGGCGACATTATGCAGCAAAACCATTGACATGAAGTCTCTCCCCCGACGCGCCTACCAGAATTGCGTTGTTGTACTAAGGCTCGACTTTGACTCGCGCTCCGTCACTTAACTGTTCGAAATTTCCGATCGCCACGCGGTCTCCCACCGACAGGCCGGAGGAAACCGTGAAACCTTCCGAATTGCGTGCGCCGAGGCGCACGGAACGTTTTTCAACGACATTGTCTTTGATGATGAACACGGCGCCGGTGTCGGCGGTGTCGGCTTGAACCGCGTCAACCGGCACGACAACGCCGGGTAACCGCGATGGCTTTCCCACCGGCGGCGACGCAGTATCGTTTAGAAACGACACGCGCGCGCCCATATCGGGCACGACCCGACTATCCTTTTCCTTAAAACCGACGCGCACTTTGACCGTTGCCTTAGCGCGGTCGGCGGTCGGAATGACGGTGATAAGCTCACCCGGAATCTGCCAATCAGGATAGGCATTAAGCTTGATGATGGCTTTCTGCTGAGGATGGACGCGGCTGATGAAGTTCTCACTTACGTCGACTTCGACCTCGAGTGAATCCATGTCGACGATGGTACCGATGCCCGTGCGCGTGAACCCGCCGCCGGCCGAAACAGGCGAGATCATTTCGCCGGGTTGCGCATTTTTGACGGTCACAATGCCAGAGAAAGGTGCACGGATTTCCGTATCTTCCATGTTGCGTTGGGCGACTTCGAAACCTGATCGCGCGACATCGCGTGTCGATTTGGCTACATCAAGACCCGTGCGCGCGGCATCGAAGGCGGCCCTTGAGGAATCGTAAGCGTTGACGGATATGGCGCCGGTTTTAAGCAGCTTGTCGTTACGTTCGTGGACCGGCTTGATATTTTCATAGGCCGCCTGCGCTGAGGCAACATTCGCGTCCGCCTGACGCACTTGCGACTTCGCTTGATTCAACACCGCTTGCGCGTTGGAGCTATCGAGGCGAGCGATGACTTGATCTTTTTCAACACGCTGCCCCTCCTCAATCATCACCTCACGAACTTTGCCGGTGATTTTGGCGGAGACGGTCGCCTGGCGGCGGGCGACGACATAGCCCGCTGCGTCGAGAAGCGATCCACCTGCTGAGATCGTGCTGCTCGTTGCCGCTTGGGCAACTGCGGAATGAACCGAAATTCCGGGCGGGCGAAGCAACGTGAAGCCCGTGCCGCCACTTAATATTAAGATTAAAGTGCCGCCAACACCCCACCAAAGCCGACGGGGTCCCTTTTGCGTCGTCGCTTCGCGATCGATCCGCAACTGATTCAGCAATGAAGTTTTGTCGTTCATATCGGCCGCTCGCTCCCCAAACAGCCTTACGTACGCACCGCCCAAATAGGCGATTTAAATAAAATATACCACTGCAGGTAGGCCCTGACGACTAGTATTAAGTGTCTCGAGGTGCTGCATCGCATACAAGAAAAAGGCCGCGTCCTGACGGGGACACGGCCTTTGTAACTTTTAGCGGTGGTGGTTGGACTAGAAGTCCATGCCGCCCATGCCGCCGCCGCCGCCCTGAGGCATCGACGGACCGTCTTCCTTCTTCGGCGAATCAGCAACCATCGCTTCGGTCGTGATCAAGAGGCCGCCGATCGAGGCCGCGTCCTGCAGCGCGACACGGACGACCTTCGTGGGGTCGACGATGCCAGCTTTCACCATATCGACGTACTTTTCGCTCTGTGCGTCGTAGCCGAAGTTAATGTCTTTGGATTCGCTGACCTTACCGGCGACAACCGCGCCGTCTTCACCGGCGTTTTCGGCGATCTGACGGATCGGGGCATGCAAAGCGCGGCGCACGATTTCGACGCCGACTTTTTGGTCGTCGTTGTCGGTTTCGAGCTTCGCGAGCACTTTCGACGCGCGCAACAACGCAACGCCGCCGCCCGGAACGATGCCTTCTTCCACCGCAGCGCGGGTGGCGTGAAGTGAATCGTCAACGCGGTCTTTCTTTTCTTTCACTTCGGTTTCGGTCGCACCGCCGACTTTGATCACGGCAACGCCGCCGGCCAGCTTGGCCAGACGTTCTTGCAGCTTCTCTTTGTCGTAGTCCGAAGTGGTTTCTTCGATTTGAGCGCGGATCTGTTCGCAACGTGCGTTGATCTCGCTCTTCTTGCCGGCGCCGTCGACAATGGTCGTGTTGTCTTTGTCGATGGTGACTTGCTTCGCTTGGCCGAGCATCGCGAGGGTCACGGCTTCGAGCTTGATACCGATATCTTCGGAGATCACTTGGCCCGAGGTCAGGGTCGCGATGTCTTCCAGCATGGCTTTACGGCGATCGCCGAAGCCAGGAGCCTTTACAGCCGCCACTTTGAGGCCGCCGCGCAGCTTGTTCACGACGAGGGTCGCGAGCGCTTCGCCTTCAACGTCTTCCGCCACGATCAGGAGCGGACGTCCGGCTTGAACCACGGCTTCCAAAACGGGGAGCAGCGGCTGCAGGCTGGAGAGCTTCTTTTCGTGGATGAGGATGTAGGGGTTCTGGAGCTCGACCATCATGCGCTCGGCATTGGTCACGAAGTAAGCCGAGAGATAACCGCGGTCGAACTGCATACCTTCGACGATGTCGAGTTCGGTTTCGATGCCGCGCGCTTCTTCAACGGTGATGACGCCTTCTTTGCCGACCTTTTCCATGGCCTTGGCAATGATTTCGCCGATTTCGCGCTGGCCGTTGGCCGAGATCGTACCAACCTGAGCGATTTCTTCGTTGGTCTTGATCTTCTTGGACATCTTTTCGAGTTCGGCGACGACGGCCGTGACGGCCTTATCGATGCCGCGCTTGAGGTCCATCGGGTTCATGCCGGCCGCAACCGACTTGGCGCCTTCGCGAACGATGGCTTGCGCCAGAACGGTCGCGGTGGTGGTGCCGTCACCGGCGAGGTCGTTGGTCTTGGAAGCAACTTCCTTAACCATCTGCGCGCCCATGTTCTCGAACTTGTCTTTCAGTTCGATTTCTTTGGCGACAGTGACACCGTCTTTGGTGATGCGCGGTGCGCCGAATGCTTTTTCGATCACGACATTGCGGCCCTTAGGACCGAGGGTGACCTTCACTGCGTTGGCGAGAATGTCGACGCCGCGGAGCATGCGATCGCGCGCATCCGGGCCGAATTTTACGTCTTTAGCTGCCATGTTGTGTGTCTCCTAAAACTTAATAGCGGGTGGGCTTACTCAATGATGCCCATGACGTCGGACTCTTTCATGATGAGCAGCTCTTTGCCGTCCATCTTCACTTCCGTGCCCGACCATTTGCCGAACAGGATGCGGTCGCCCTTCTTCACGTCGAGCGGCACGAGCTTGCCGGCTTCGTCGCGGTTGCCAGAACCGACGGAGATCACTTTGCCTTCCATCGGTTTTTCTTGGGCCGTATCGGGAATGATGATTCCGCCCTTAGTCTTGGTGTCGGCGTCAACGCGTTCCACCAGAATCCGGTCATGCAGTGGCCGAAATTTCATGGGGGTTCCTCCTTTAATAGATTGATTATAATAGGTTTTTTATCGCGACGCGGATGTGCGTTAGCACTCAACCGTCGTGAGTGCCACGTAGGTAGTGGGTGCGTGAGGTGGAGTCAAGCGACGGGGCGGAGAAATTTGGCGGTTTTCGGCCCGGAACGTCGGTTTTTAAGGCCTATTTTTAGGCAGCCGGCGCTTCTTGGGCGGCCTTTTTTTCGCGGCGGATGAGGTAGAGATTCCGGCTGTAAACGACCATGCCGCCCAGCTGGGAAATGATGAACACCGGCTCCTGGATATAGAAGGCATAAACCAGCGTCAGCAGGCTGCCGAACAAGCTGATGTACCAGAAGGCCACCGGGATCACGCTGCGGCCCTGACGTTCGCTGACAAACCATTGCACGAAGAAGCGCGAGCCGAAGACCAATTGCCCCCCGAGGCCAACGATCTTCCACAGGTTGATGGTTGCGAACCACCCCACAAACCACGTCATGCGCGCGCCTTTCGTAATAGATGAAGGCCTACCGATAGCATGGCGGCTTTAAATGCGCCGCTCTTGTCTGGATTTCGGGGCTGGCCTACACCCGGTTCATGAACGCAGCCGTTTCCAATAATCGCGCCGTCGCTTCGTGGCTGGTGATTTGCGCCGCCATGGTCTTTGTCATGGTGATGCTGGGTGGCGCCACGCGCCTGACGGAGTCAGGTTTGTCGATGGTGGATTGGAAACCGCTGACGGTTTTGCCGCCGCTGAACGCCACGCAATGGGAGGCGGAGTTCGAGCGCTATCAGCAGTTTCCCGAGTTCATCAAAGAGAACAGCTGGATGACGGTCGACGATTTCAAAGGCATCTATGCGCTTGAGTACACGCATCGCCTTTGGGGCCGCTTGATCGGCTTTGTATTCCTGGTGCCGTTTCTGTGGTTCGTCGCGCGGCGCAAAATTGACGCGGCGCTGGGATGGAAGCTCGCGGGACTATTCGTGCTGGGCGGACTGCAAGGTGCGCTCGGTTGGTTCATGGTTACGAGCGGTCTGCAAGATCGCCCAGACGTCAGCCAGTACCGCCTCGCCGCGCATCTGGTCGCGGCCGTCGTTTTGTATGGCTGCTTGATCTGGGTGGCGCTCGACCTTTTCGCCGAAGGCCGTATGCGGATCGCGACTCACGCCTCCTTCGTGCGCCTGGTTCACATCCTTCCGTTCGCGGTGTTGGGCGTGATCGTCGCCGGAGCATTCGTGGCGGGCCTTGATGCCGGCCTGATCTACAACACCTTCCCTCTCATGGACGGACAAATTCTGCCGCCGGGCGGCATGAGCCAAGAGCCCTGGTACAGCAACTTGTTCGAGAATGTCGCCACCGTGCAATTCGAGCATCGGGTTCTCGCCGTCGCCTTAGTGCTTTTCGTGTTGACGATCTGGACGCAAGGGCGCCAGGCCGCCCTGACGGTGCGCAGTCGGAAACTGCTGAATGCCGCGAGCGCCATGGCGCTGATTCAAGCGAGCCTCGGGATTTCCACGCTTTTACTCATGGTGCCGATCCCGTTAGCTCTTGCTCACCAGACCGGGGCGCTTATCTTGTTTACATTGAGTGTGTGCCTCGCCCATGAGGTGCGTAACGAACACCAGACCGTATCGGCCGAAGCACTTTACGTGAAATCGGCCGAATAAAGGATCGCCATGGCCGACATCAAAATCACCGACAATTTGTTCTTCAACAAAACCGGTATGAACAAAGACGCGGTGGAGCGAACGGTCGGTGACGCCTTGAAGGGCTGCGACGACGGCGAGCTGTATTTGGAATATTGCCAGTCGGAGAGCTTCTTCTTCGACGACGGCCGCATCAAGAATGCCGCGTTCGACACGTCGCAAGGCTTTGGCTTACGCGCCGTCTCGGGCGAAACCACAGGCTTCGCGCATGCGACCAATTTGACCGAGCAAGCCATTTCACGCGCAGCCGAGACCGTGCGCGCGGTGCGCAGCGGTTCAGGCGGCACGCTGGCCGAGCCGCCCATCGGCACCAATCACCAGCTTTACACCGACGCCAATCCGCTGCCGCTGGTCCCCTTCGATACGAAGATTGAAGTACTTGCCGCGATCGATGCTTACGCGCGCGCGAAGGAACCCAAGATCAAGCAGGTGAGCGCCTCGCTCTTGGGATCGTGGCAAGCGGTGCACATCCTGCGGCCGGGCGCCGCTCCCGTGGCCGACATTCGCCCGCTTGTGCGCTTGAATGTCTCGGTTGTCGTTGGCGATGGCACACGCATGGAGACTGGCAACTACGGCACCGGCGGGCGCGTCACGTACGAACAATTTTTGCAGCCGGAATGCTGGAAGCCGGCAGTAGATGAAGCCATTCGCCAAGCGTTGGTGAATTTGGAATCCGTGGACGCACCCGGCGGCGAAATGACGGTTGTGCTGGGACCAGGTTGGCCCGGCGTGCTGTTGCATGAAGCCGTGGGTCACGGCCTTGAAGGCGACTTCAATCGCAAGAAGACCTCGGCGTTCTCCAACCGTTTGGGACAACGCGTCGCGGCCAAAGGCGTGACCATCATCGACGACGGCACTTTCTCCGACCGGCGCGGCTCGCTGACCATCGATGATGAAGGCACGCCGACCTCACGCACGACGCTGATCGAGGACGGAATTCTCGTCGGCTATCTGCAAGACCGCTTGAACGCGCGCCTCATGGGCATGAAACCCACGGGCAACGGACGCCGCCAATCCCATGCACATCATCCGATGCCGCGTATGACAAATACTTTCATGCTGGGCGGCGACAAAGATCCGCAAGAGATCATCGGTTCGGTGAAAAAGGGACTCTATGCCGTGAATTTCGGCGGCGGTCAGGTCGACATCACCTCGGGCAAGTTCGTGTTCTCGGCGACGGAAGCCTACATGATCGAGAACGGTAAGGTCGGCCGCCCGGTGAAAGGCGCCATGCTGATCGGCAACGGCCCTGACGTCATGACCAAGGTGTCCATGATCGGCAACGACATGAAGCTTGATCCCGGTGTGGGCACCTGTGGCAAAGACGGCCAGAGCGTACCGTGCGGCGTCGGCCAGCCGTCGATGCGCATCGAGCAGCTGACGGTCGGCGGCACAGCCGTTTAACATCGCTCAGCAACAGCTCCATGGCTCGCTGGCATGCCCTTTGGCTCAAACCGGTCGCGCCGGAGATTGAGGCCGAGGTCAACACCGAACGCTTGATCACGATGGCGCACCATCAGCCGGTGTCCGCCGCTGCGCATACGGTTAACGCCCTCATCCTTGCTGTCGCCGCATGGCCGCTCATCCCGCAGTGGATTACGATTGTTTTCGTCGCGCTCTTGGTCGGCGGCTCCGCGCTTCAACTTCATTCATGGTGGCGTCATCGCGGACACCGCCCCTCGAGCGTGCGCGACGCCACAATCACGCGCATCGTTTTTACGTCAGGATTCTTCGGAGCGCTTTGGGGCGCGTGGGCCGTTGCGCTGCTCATTCTCGCGCAAGGCAAACTGAGTCTGCTGGTGGCCGTGGTTATAGCCGGTATGGCCGCCGGCGGCGCGATGATGCTGTATTGCATTCCGGCGGCGCTGCTTGCGTTCTTGGCCCTGACCATCGTGCCGCCGTGGCTCTTGGTGGCCGTGCGTACGGACACGCTACCGCCGCCGCTGGTGGCTTATACATTGGTTTATATGACGTTCATCGGAATGTCGGCGCGCTTCAGTCACGCCAACTTTATCGAGAACGTTGAGCTGCGTTTGCAGAACTTCGAACTGGCCAACCGCGCCAAGTCGCGCTTTCTTGCAAACATGAGCCACGAATTGCGCACGCCGTTGAACGCGATCATCGGCTTCGCGGAAGTGATTCACAATCAGTTCAAGGGCCCCATCGGCAACCCGCAATACATCGAGTTCGCGCGTTCGATCCACCACAGCGGACGCCACCTGGTCGGCATCATCAACGACATCCTTGACTTGTCGAAAGTGGAAGCGGGCCAGGTTACGCTTGATGAGGAAGTGGTTTCGGTGGCCGCGCTTGTCGACGAGGCGACGTCGCTTGTGCGCCACCCCCTCGACGTTGCGCTCCTTCAGCTCGACGTCGTTGTCGCCGAACATTTGCCGGACCTATTCGTGGACCGGCAAAAGATCGAGCAGGTCCTGGTGAATTTGATTTCGAATGCCGTGAAATTTACGCCGCCGGGCGGTCAAATCCGCATCCATGCTTTTGCTATGGACAACGACATCGCCATCAGCATCTCGGATACCGGTTCAGGCATCGCGGAGGACGAGCTCACCGATGTGATGAAGCCGTTCGTTCAAAGCCGCGAGGCGGAACGCCGCAAGGTGCAGGGCACCGGCCTGGGTTTGCCGCTCGCCGATCAATACGTGAAGTTGCACGATGGGATATTGACCCTGGTCAGCGCGCGCGGCAAAGGCACGACCGTCACAGTTATGCTGCCGGAATCGCGCACGCGGGCAAAAGGAACCGTCGCTACATCACGGCCTTGAGCGCCGCTTCAAGGGCTCCGACGTCGATCTCAAAATCGGCGAACACAGGCTCGCTGCGATCGCCCACCACATCGCCGACAACGCAGGCATAGGTGAGCTTCGCCGCTGACGCCACTTCGTGATAGGTCCACACCACCCGTTCGGTATGCGTCAGCTCGATCAGGCCCGCGCCTTCTCCCATAAACAGCGCATTGGTGAGCGCCGCGCCGTGCGCACCGACGACAAGTGCCGCGTCGGCAAAAAGTTCGACTTGTTGCGCCACCGACAGCTTGCCGGGATCGACGAATTTGAATCCGTGCGCTGTCAAAAGTTTCTGCACGTCCGCTTCGTTGACGATGCGGCGCCGAGGTGCCGAGCCGCGCGAGATATAAAGCCGCTCCTGACCGCGCGGACGCCCAGCAACGCCGAAGCGCTCGCGCAGCCATTGCGTTTTCAGAGGGTTTGCGCCGGTGTTTCTGCGCGGGAAAATCACCTTGCGGCAAAAGAGGAGCGTGCCATCGAACGGCTGCAGGTCATGCAGTGCAATTTTTGCGGCACTCATAGCATCGGCCATGAAAGGCAACGTTGCTTCTGCCTCGGGCGGATAACCGGTGAGAATTGTTTTCGTGGCGCCGAGCGCGGGCACACTGTCGCGCCAGTGAAGTTGCGCGAGGCAGTCGACCAAAAAATGGAAGTAGTTATTCGTCGCATAACCATTGGCGGAAAAGACCGCCTGGGGCGCGGCCGTCCACGGGATGCAATCACCCGGAAACTGCGCCTTGAATTGCTCGAGACTGTATTGAAGGGACGCGCCATCGAGATTGAGAACCGACTGGCGCAGCAGTTGACCATTGGCCAGGACCACGTGGCCGAAGGGCCCCAGCAAAAAACAGTCGCTAGCCGCACAGAGCATAGGCTCGTGCCGCGTAACGGGGCCACTTGGAAACACAGAAGCAAACTCTGCGCGATTCAGAAAACGTGGCGGCAACAGCGTTAACGGGGGATGGTCCTTCGCACGTGCAAAAACGAGTGGCGCATCTGCAGTGAGCAGATCCGTGAGAGACACTTCTTTTCCTGCCGCGGTGATGTCGAGAAGGTTAAGAACTTTTTGCCCGCTCATAGCCACCCCTGACCTAACGTTGTGATGCTGTAGCGATCCGCGCTTTGGTAGTGCGCTGCTCTACGCCCATGTCGCATCGCAGCAGCAATAAGCTTTCGGAAATCATCCTACACGCTCACACGGCAGCCGTGAATCGCTTGACTTTGCAAAGCCGCGAGCGATCATTCGCTTGCAATCGCGTTTTGGCCTGACCTTGCTCGCAATACCAGCAGCTATCGGCTTAACGTTCGCGCTCTGGGAGGGGCTCCGAGTCACTACCAATACTGGTTGTCGGACACCGCGCGACGGATGCGCGGGACATTTCGCGTGTGTTTGCGCGAGTTACGGAGAGAAAAGATGTCTTCAGGTACAGTGAAGTGGTTCAACAAGGTTAAGGGCTTCGGTTTCATTCAGCCGTCCGATGGCGGCAAGGATGTTTTCGTGCATATTACCGCCGTCGAGCGCGCCGGTATGGATACACTCGTAGAAGGCCAAAAAGTCAGCTATGATATTGTTTCCGAGCGCGGCAAGAACGCGGCCTCTAATCTGAAAGCCTCGTGATTCGCGCGAGCTAATTTGAATGCGACCCGGCGCGAGATTGCCAGGGTCCCAACGGCGGCGTGTCTGGGAGGAGACGCCGCCGTTTTCTTTTCTGCAGCAGCAGAAAGAAACGTCCTAGAGCGAACGACCGCGAAAACCCCCGACGCTTATGAACTCCGAGAAAAACCGCAAACTGCCACCGTTACATATGCGGAAGCGCGCCGTTTGCGCGGAACCATGTAATGGCGTCGCGCAAGCCTTCGTCACAAGGCCGCGCCGCATATCCTAAGTCGCGCATGGCTTTGACGCTTGAGAAGAACATCCGTTTGCGCGCGAGCTTCAATCCATCGACGGTGATAAAAGGTTCGCTGGTGTTGAAAAGACGCGCGAACGTTTCGACCACATAAGCGAGCGGCATAATGGCGCCATGCGGAATCTTGATCGTCGGCGCGCGGCGATTGGTCATACCGGCGATGCGCGCAAGAATTTGTTCAAGCGTCAGATCTTCGCCGCCTAAGACATAACGTTCGCCAATCTTGCCCTTGTCATGAGCAAGCAAGTGGCCCATCGCAACATCGTCGACGTGAACGAGATTGAGGCCGGTATCGACAAACGCCGGCATACGGCCTGCCGCCGCTTCAATCACCATGCGGCCCGTGGGCGTCGGTTTCACATCGCGCGGGCCTACCGGTGTCGACGGGTTAACGATGACGATGGGTAACCCATCGTTTTGCACGAGGGCGCGCACGGCTTCCTCGGCGAGGTATTTCGAGCGTTTGTAATCGCCCACCATGTCGGCGAGTCCGACCGGCGTTTCTTCGGTGCTGGGGTTACCGCTGGGATCGATTCCCAATGTTGCGACGCTGCTGGTGTAAACGAGCCGGCGGGCGCCGGCCACGGCAGCTTCTTTCAAAAGCGCCGTCGTGGAGTCCACATTGGTGGCGTACATGACCGACGGATCGCGCACCCATAACCGGTAGTCGGCGGCGACGTGGTAAAGGCTTTCGATGCCCTGTACTGCTTGACGGCGCGCGGCCGCATCGCGCAAATCGCCTTCGACGATTTCGACATCCAGTCCGGCAAGGTTGCGGCGATCGCCGCCGGCCCGCGCCAGGACGCGCACGGCTTCACCACGCGCAAGCAACGCCCGCGCAACCGCCGAGCCGATAAAGCCCGTAGCTCCTGTAACTAATGCCGTCATTTGACCCCTTCGCCTGAACCACTATTCTTACCGCGATCAAGGGGAACGCGAAACGCCGTGACGCACATCATTTTTACCGCCGACGATTTCGGCCTTTGTACCGAAGTGAATGACGCGGTGGAACACACCTTTCTGCAAGGCGCGCTAAGCGCTGCCAGCCTTATGGTCGGAGCGCCTGCGGCGGCCGATGCGGTCGCGCGAGCCAAGCGCCTGCCGGGTTTGCGCGTCGGCCTGCATATCACTTTGGTCGACGGGCACCCGTTCCTGCCGCCGGAAGACGTCTCCGCGTTGGTCGATGACACAGGCGCCTTTGAAACGAATTTGGCGCGCGCCGGCGTGCGGTGGTTTTTTTCGCCGACGGCGCGGCGGCAGCTGCGTAAGGAAATCCGCGCGCAATTCGAAGCCTTCAAAGCCACGGGCCTCTTGCTCGATCATGTGAATGCGCATAATCACATGCACATCCATCCCACGGTTTTTCAGATGATCCTGGAGATCGGCGCGGACTACGGCCTAAAAGCCGTGCGCGTGCCCTTCGAACATCCGAACGGTTTGCTGACGCCGTTCTTGAATTTGATGAAGCGCAAACTCAAAGCCCACGGTCTTCGCTATAACGACCAAGTCGTCGGGCTTCACGACAGCGGCCATGTGACAGAACCCGTGGTTATGGCCGCATTGAACGCCCTACCGGACGGCGTGACCGAATTTTACTTTCACCCGGCCCAGCCGGTCACGGCCGCCTTGGAAGCTATGGCGCCCGGATACGACCGCGCCGGAGAGGTTAACGCCCTTCTCAGCGTCCAAGTACGTACCCAGATTGCCACACTAGGGTTGAAAACCATTGGTTTCAGTGACTTAAGCTGGTAGGGGCACTTGCTTTCGGCGGCGTCGTAGATAGGATGCCCAAAAAATAAGAACAACCTGGGCGACTTATTGGGGATCTTCTTTGCACGCGCCTATCCTGACCTCTAACGGCAGTCCGATTCCGTTTACGCCGCAATATTTTGGCGACTTACGCGAAACCGACGCGAAGGCGAGCGCCGACGAACTGCGCGCGCAATACCAGGCCGACGGCTATGTGCTGCTACGCAATGCGTTGCCTGCGCAATCCGTGTGGGACGTGCGCGAGGCGTACCTGAAACGCTTCGATCCCGGCACCTACAAAAACGGCGATGCGCGCCGCGGTGAGTTTTCCGGCAAGCTGCCGACCGGCTTGCCCATGCACGGCACCAAAGGGCATCCGGCCTATGAATTCGTACGCAGCGAAATCTTCCGCGCGTTTGCCCAGATCCCAGCGCTTCATGTGCTGGCGGAAACCTTTTTTGACGGCGCAGCGTCGCTGATCCGCCGCACGCCGTTGCGTCACTTTTATCCCGGGCGCCAGGTGGCTTCGCGCGCGCATCTCGACCGCACGTACATCGGCGGCGTCGAGGCCGACGTTGTCACCGCGTGGGTGCCGCTGGGCGATTGCCCCATTCGTGCGGGTGCGCTGCTTTATCTTGACGAGTCACACCGCGATGTGGACCTCGAGCAAACCGTGCGCGAAAAGGCGCCCAAAGATCGCGCCAACGACGCGCGGCCGCTCAGTCACGATCTTAAATGGATTTCCGACGCCACCGGCAAACGCTGGCTGACGACGGATTACAAAGCCGGCGACATTGTCATTCACTCGCCCGCGATTGTTCATGCCTCGACCGATGCGCAGATCGATTTGATGCGCCTTTCCACGGATATTCGCTTTCAACGGGCAGGCAGCCCCTCGGACGCCCGCTGGGACAACGATTGGTCAGCCGACGACGGCTATTGAGTTAAGCCCACTTGAGTTAAAGCCGGGGTTCGCTAATTTCGCCCCATGTTGAGCCGCCTTACAGAAAACCTTGTCCGCGCCTGCCGCAGCAAACCTTGGGTGACGCTGGCGGTGACGCTTGTCGTCCTACTGGGCGCGGCCTGGGGGGCGACCACCCTTTCCATCAACACTGACACCGAAGCGCTGTTCGACCGAAACCTGCCTTTCCGCCTGACGGAAAAGGAATTCGATAAATACTTCCCCGGCGAAGTGGACCTGATCGTCGCCGTCATCGACGGCGCTTCGGCGCAAGCCGCACAAAGTGCCGCCGATAAATTGGCGGCAGCGCTGGCGCCGCATAAGGATCTATTCCTTTCAGTTCAGAACCCGACCGGCGGACCGTTCTTCGCGCACAACGGACTCCTATATCTCTCCGACGAAGAGTTGGAAGACCTATCGGTCAAACTCTCGACCGCGCAACCGCTGCTGGGTTCCATTGCCACAGATCGCAACGCGCGCGGATTTTTCCGATTGCTGGAACTCGCGTTCCAGGGCGCTGCCAGCGGCGATAAAGGGGCCGAAGGAATCGCGCCGGCGGCGGCGCAAGGCAGCGACGTGATCGCGCAGGTGCTGGCGGGGAAACCGGCCCGCATGAATTGGGCGGGACTGTTCGGAGCCCTTGGTCCGCCGGGCATCGGTGCCCGTGCTATCGTGCTCGCACAGCCGAAGCTTGACCTCACATCATTAGAGCAAGGCGGCGATGCCAGCACACTGATCCGCGAAACAGCGCGCAGCCTTGGCATCACACCTGAGAACGGTCTGCGTTTACGCCTCACAGGTCAAATCCCATTGTCCGATGAAGAGTTCGCGACCGTGGCCGAAGGCACCAGCACGTCAGGTATTATTTCGGTGGTGCTGGTCGCGATCCTCTTATTCATGGCACTGGGATCGGGACGCATCGTTTTCGCGTCTTTGATCACGCTGGCCGTCGGATTGATCATGACCTTTGGCTGGGCCGCGCTGGCGGCAAAAGAAATCAATCTGATCTCCATCGCCTTCGCCGTGATGTTCGTGGGCATCGCGGTAGACTTTGCTATCCAGTTTTGCATGCGCTACCGCGCCGAAAGGCGCGAACGGCATGAACAACCCGGCAGCCTGGATGGCGCCCTCGATGCGGCGGGCGGCTATATGGCCAAGCCGCTTGCATTGGCAGCAGCGGCGACGGCGCTTGGTTTCTTTTCATTTTTGCCGACGGAATATCGCGGCGTGGCGCAGTTAGGCGTGATCGCAGGCGGCGGCATGATTGTCGCTGTTGTTTTGAGCTTCACACTCCTGCCGGCCTTGCTGCGAATTTTGAAACCGGGCCCTGAACGTCATGCCATCGGTTATCAGTGGGCCGCGCCGATTAACGCGGTGATCGTGCGCCGCCGCTATCCTGTGTTGGCGGCTTCGGCTTTGCTGGCGGTGATATCGCTCGCCGCATTGCCGCGCCTCATATTCGATTTCGATCCGTTGAAACTGAAAGACCCGACGACAGAGTCTATGTCGACGGCGTTGGAATTGATGAACGATCCCCTCGTCAATCCGAACACCCTCAGCGTCTTGGTGAAGACGCCTGACGAAGCGCGCACGATGGCGGGGAAGCTCGCGGCGTTGCCCGAAGTCGCACAGGCCATAACGATCTTCGATTTGATTCCCGAAAACCAGGATGCGAAACGTGCGGCTATTGCGGATTTGAGTTTCTTGTTGGGTCCGGTTTTTGATGCGGCGTCGGAAAAACCCGCGCCAACGATGGAGGAGATCAAAACGGCCGCCAAGGACGCGCGCGCCAGTGCTGACGCCTATCGCGCGTTACCGAATGCCGAGGGCCCTTTAAAGGACGCGGCAAACCAATTCATCACGGCGGTCGATGGCCTGCTCGCGCGCGACGACACCACGTCCTTCAACACGTTATCGACGGCGCTTCTCGTCGGCTTTGACGACGCACTGGCGCCTTTGAAAGATGTGTTGGCGCCGGAGACTATTTCTCAGGAAACTTTGCCCGCCACGTTGCGCGACACATTCATTGCCACCGATGGCCGCTATCGCGTGCAGGTTTCTCCAAAAGACGGCGGTAGCGACGGCGTGCTGCTGACGCAATTCCTTATGAGCGTCCAGAAGGCCGCGCCCGATGCTTTCGGAACACCCGTGGTGATTTACGAAAGCGGGCGCATTGTCACCCATGCGTTTGGGGTCGCTGCCAGCTTATCTCTCGTCGCGATCACCATCCTGCTGTTCGCCGTCATGCGGCGCGCGGGGGACGTGGCGCGGGTGCTGGCGCCGCTGTTGCTCGCGGGCGTGCTGACGCTCGGCACCTGCGCACTGACGGGCTTCAAATTGAACTTCGCCAACATTATCGCGCTACCGCTGTTGTTGGGCGTGGGCGTGACCTTTCCGATTTATTTTGTGACGGCGTGGCGCGATGGCGAGCAAACGCTGCTCTCCTCGCCGGCCGGACGCGGCATGCTTTACAGCGCGCTCACGACGGCCGCGGCGTTTGGGAGCCTCGCCATCTCAAAGCATACAGGCACGGCGGCCATGGGCCTGCTTTTGACGCTGGCGTTGACATACACGCTGCTGGCAACATTGGTGTTTTTGCCGGCGTTGTTGGGTCGGGCGCCGAAGGACCGCGCCTAATCAGACGGCGGGTGTGGGCTGCTTTGTCAGCTGACGCAGCTTCATTTCCAGAACATCCCAATCGACCGGCTTGGCGACGACCACGTCGGCGCCGGCTTCCATGAACACGCGCACATGCTCGGACACCACGTCGGCCGTGAGGGCGATAATCGGAATGCGGCGACCACCGGCATCCTGCTTGATCGCATGCATGGCCTCGAGGCCGTTCATGCCGGGCATGTGCATATCCATAATGATGCAATCGTAATTGTCGGCACGAGCAGCACGCACCGCCGCAACGCCATCACTGACAAGGATCACCCGATGGCCAAATCGCGGCAGCATGATTTCGGCCAGGGTACGCATGTCCGCATCGTCGTCGACTACCAGCAGGCGCAGCGGCGGGTGGTTACTGTGCACGCGCATGTTCATGCGTGAGGCGGGCTGCGTGCCGGCGGGCGTGAACGTGACTTCGCGCGGAAGTTCGAACGGAACGCGGATTGAAAACGACGAGCCGGAACCCGGTACCGACGACACCGCAATCGTGCCGCCCATGGCTTCGATCAAATGGCGACAGATGGCCAAGCCCAGCCCCGAACCGCCGTGGGTGCGCGAAATCGACATGTCGGCCTGAATGAACGGATCGAAGATGCTGGTAATTTTGTCGGCCGAAATGCCGATGCCGGTATCGATAACGGCGCAGTTCAAAATCAGCTTATCGCCTGCTCCGCTCGCGAGGTGGGCGTTGATGGTCACGGTTCCCCGTTCGGTGAATTTGACGGCATTGTCGATGAGGTTCGAGACCACCTGGTTGAGACGAAAGCTATCGCCCAGCACGATATCGGCCAGCAGCGTTGGCATATCGACGCGCAGGCGAAGCCCCTTTTGCTCAGCGCGCGCTTCAAACACGTCGCAGGCGTTCTGAATGACGTCGGACACACGAAAGGCCGATTTCTCGAGCGGGATATGCCCGCTTTCGAACTTAGAGAAATCGAGCAGATCGTTAAGCACCGCGAGCAAACTGCGCCCGGCGCGCATCAAGTTGCCGATCATGGTGCGCTGGCGCTCATCAAGGCGCGTGTGATCGAGCACTTCGGCCATGCCCATGATGCCGGCCATGGGCGTACGCATTTCGTGGCTCATATTGGCGAGGAAATCGGAGCGCGCACGCACCGCCACGTCGGCACGCTGGCGTTCAACGTCGAGAGATTTCAACAGTGCGGATACCGCGATGACGGGTGCGACGGTGGCAGCGGCAAAGCCGGCAAGGAAGGTCATCCGACTGACAATCGTCGTGTCGAACGACAACGCCGTGGACTGAATAACAACCGCGCCAAATTCAGTGGCGGTAAAAATCGCGAGCAACGTCGTGAGGCAAAGCACCACAACGCCGAGTGCCGCACGGCGGCTGAAGAAGCAGCCCGCGAGCACGCACGCCGTGACGAAGAACACAAGCACGCCGGTGCCGCGACCGTAGGTGAGCAATCCCGCCAGTGCGACGATGTAGGGTGCTGCGGTGACGACGCTGGCGCGCACGACGAGTCTTAAGCGGTGACGCCAAAGCGTGGTCCCCACCAAACCGAGGAGCAGTGCGATGTGCACGCCCATGATCGGCTTCCAGCCTTGGTGGACGATGCGTAGAAGACTTCCGAGAACAGCAGGCGTGCCCAGCACCGTGAGCGTAATGAGAATGTCGTTGCAGGCATCCGAACGGATCTCGTCGAACGTCTTTGCGACAGCTTTCACGGCGGCCATCCTTCTGATGTGTCCAGGGGCATCTTAGCAGGCAACGGCGTTTATAACGCTCAGTTACACAAACAACCCCATGCACGGGGTTCAATCCGCTTTTTTCGTATGCTTTCAACGCTCCTTATAGCCATAAGTCATTGTTATAAAGTCAGTTCTCGACGCCTCGACACAAAATTTCGCGCGCGGCTTCTCGTCATCCAGCGCATATGGTCAACTTGCGTAAGCTCAGGACGCGGCGGAGGACCGAATCATGGCGCGCATTTTCATCACGGGATCATCGACGGGCATCGGTTTGAAGACCGGAGAGCTACTCGTCGCGCAAGGGCACGCCGTCGTCTTGCATGCGCGCAACCCAGCGCGCGCCGAAGATACACGCCGCGCGTTGCCGAAAGCCGAAGCTGTGGTGCTGGGCGATCTCGCCAGCATGACGGAAACACGCAGCCTCGCCGAACAGGTGAACAAGCTGGGGCGCTTCGATGCGGTGATTCACAACGCCGGCATTGGCCCCCAGGAAGGTAACGCCAAGACGCGCGAGGGCATCTCCAACGTCTTCGCCGTCAACGTCATCGCGCCATACATTCTCACGGCCCTGATCACCAAGCCGGATCGGCTGGTGTATCTCAGCTCAAGCATGCACCGAAGCGCCAGCGCCAACATGGACGACCTGACGTGGAGCAAACGCACATGGTCGGGCGCGCAGGCTTATTCCGAGAGCAAGCTGTATAACGTGATGATCGCCTTTGGCATCGCGCGCCGCTGGCCCGCCGTGCTGTCGAACGCGGTCGATCCCGGTTGGGTGGCAACGCGCATGGGCGGCGCGAGTGCGCCGAGCAGTCTGGAGGAAGGCAGCGAGACGCAAGCCTGGCTCGCAGTCAGCAACGATGCGAAGGCGCGCGTCACGGGGAAATACTTCAATCACATGAACACAAGCTCCCTAAACCCGGACGCATCGAAGCGCGAGTTGCAAGACAAGCTATTGGCAGAATGCGAGAGGCTTTCGGGCGTGAAGTTGCCGGCATAGAAAACGCGTTTCTTCCGAAGCAGCAGATTCAATAGGTGGATTGAGGCAGTGGCTAAAAATATTGAGGCGCTTCTCTTTGATCTTGGCGGCGTTGTTATTCAGAACGATATCAACCGCATTTTCGCGCGGTGGGCTGAGCACGCCGGCTGTGATTTGGCCGACATACGCAAAAAGATCTCTTTCAACGAGTACTATACGCGCTGCGAATGCGGCGAGACAGACATCACCGGGTATTTCGCTCACCTGCGCACAACGCATGGCATCAACATATCCGATAAGCAATTTCTCGATGGATGGAATTCTATTTTCGTAGGTGAAATGCCCGGCATCTCGTTACTTCTCGAAAAGGCCAAAGCCAACTTTCCGCTGTATGCTTTTACGAACACAGATCGGTCGCACGAACGCGTTTGGTCAGTCCGCTTTTCGAGTGTGCTTTCCCACTTCAAGCGGATCTTCGTCTCCTCGACCATCGGCATGCGCAAACCTCACGCAGCAGCATTTAACTATGTCGTCCAGGAGATTGGGGTATCCGCTTCGCGGATCATGTTCTTTGACGATGTTCGCGAGAACGTGGAAGGCGCCATTGCGAGCGGACTACAAGCGGTTCAGGTCAAAGAAACGGCCGACGTCGCAGCAGTCATCGATCGCATTTCCAAGCCACAGCATTGCAAAGTAATCCCGTGAACGCATCCACCGTCGACATCAAGAATTTCATTCAGGTCGATGAACAAGTCGGCACGGCCGGACAACCGAGCGCTGAGCAGTTTAAAGCGGTGCGCGACGCGGGCTATGAGGCGGTCGTCAATCTGCTGCCCAATGGGCATGACAAAGCCCTTATAGACGAAGATGCGCTGATCCGGAATTTGGGTATGGAATATCACCACATTCCCGTCGCGTGGGCTGCGCCTCAGCTGCAGGACTTCACCGCGTTTTGTGAGGTCATGCAAAAGCTGGAGGGCAGGAAGGTATTTGTTCATTGCGCGGTGAATATGCGCGTGACCGCTTTTTATTCCTCCTATGCCATGAAACACTTAGGCTGGACTCGCAACCAGGCCGATGCGCTGACGGCGCGCATCTGGGAGGCGTCGAAGGATTTCAAAATGGACGACACCTGGCGCAACTTTATCGCCGTTATTCGCAGTTAACGTTTCCCCGCTCGGGAATGGAGGGAGGTCCATGAACGAGATAGACGCAGCACGCTCAGATTCCATCGGCCTCGCGCTGCGGCGTGCGGCGCGCAAGTGGCGTGACCGCCCGGCGCTGGCATTCGCGGATCGAATTTGGACGTACCGCGAACTCGACGACGCGGCCAGCAGGGTCGCCGTATGGTATCAGCGCGCGTTGGGTTTATCGCCCGGCGACCGCGTTGCGGTTTACGGGCGCAACTCTGACGGCTATCTGCTGGCATGGCTTGGCGCTGTACGCGCGGGCCTGATTCATGTGCCGATCAATTATGCGCTTAAAGGGCCTGAACTCACTTACATCGTGAATCAATCGGGCGCTAAGGCGCTCATCGTCGATCCCTTCCTGGGCGGGAACGTGCAAGCTGTTCGCGCAGATCTCAAAGCCCAGATTCACGCGGCCATTTCGGGCACCGACGACAGCCTTCTCGCCGCCGCGAAGTCCGCGGGCCGTTCTCCCGTCGACGATCCACGCGTTGTCGCGTCCGACCTCGCGCAGATCATGTACACTTCGGGCACCACGGCGAATCCCAAGGGCGCCATGATGAGTCACGGCGCCATGATGGCGCAGTATCAATCGTGCATCTGCGATTTGGACTTCGCGGCGTCGGACAGGAATTTGGCGGCGCTGCCGCTGTATCATACGGCGCAGATGCACGCGTTCACGATGCCGGCTTTGCTTGCGGGCGCTTACACGCGCCTGATCGAAACACCCGCGCCGCAAATCGTGCTGCGGATCGTCGAAGAAGAACGCATCAACTCGTTTTTCGCGCCGCCGACGGTGTGGATCAGCTTGCTGCGTCACGAGGACTTTTCCAAACGCGACTTGAGCACGCTGAAGAATATCTACTACGGCGCATCCATCATGCCGCTACCGGTACTTGAGGAACTTCGCACGCGCCTGCCTAAGGCGGGGCTTTATAACGCCTACGGGCAAACCGAAATGGCGCCGCTGGCGACGGTGCTACGTCCTGAAGAACATGCCGCGCGTCCCACTTCGGCTGGACGGCCGGTGCTCAACGTTCAGACACGCATTGTCGACGCCGACATGAACGATGTTTTGCCCGGAGAGCGCGGCGAACTTGTGCTCCGTTCGCCGCATCTTCTGTCGGGCTATTGGGACAAACCAGTGGAGACTAAAGAAGCCTTTGCGGGCGGCTGGTTTCATTCCGGCGATGTCGCCCACATGGATGAGGAAGGCTTCATCTATATCGTCGACCGCATTAAGGACGTCATCAACACTGGCGCTGTGCTTGTGGCCAGTCGCGAAGTCGAAGAAGCGCTGTTTACACACGCGGCGGTTTCGGAGGTGGCGGTGATCGGCGTGCCCGATGACAAATGGGTCGAGGCTGTGAAGGCGGTCGTGGTACTGCGCCAGGGCGCGTGTACCACTGAAGCCGAATTGATCGCCCACGCACAGGAACGCCTGGCACCCTACAAGGTGCCGAAGTCGATTACTTTTACTGATGCCCTACCGAAGAACGCGAGCGGAAAGATCTTAAAACGCGAGATTCGCGGGTCTTTTTAGCGAGTCACCTGGACAGAATTTCGCTAGGTTCTTTGCACTGTTTCGCTAGACTTGGTCCCTCACTTTGGGAGAACTTCCATGCTTATTCGCGCCATTGCCGCCGGCGTTATGCTTTTTTCCGCAACCGCATCGGCGCAGGAATTCAAGCGCACCATCATCCAACGCAGCGATGTGCCGACGGACACGCAGTATGAATCCGTGATGGGGATGGCCGAGGTGCCGCCGGGCGTTTCACCGGGCCGCCATACGCATCCGGGCGTGGAGATGCTTGTGGTGCTGGAGGGCGAAGTTGACTTCATGTTCGAAGACCAAGCGCCGAAGCATATGAAAGCGGGAGACTCGCAACTGATTCCGGTCGGCAAGGCGCATGACGCGAAAAATGTCGGCGCCGGCACAGCGAAGATCATGTCGACGTGGGTGATTCAGAAGGGCAAGCCGCTGGCAACCCCGGCGCCCCTCGCGAAGTAACGCAGATCGCGTCGCTTCACTTCCACGGCTAACGTTGCCGCTACTGTGTTTGTGTGAGATCAGCCTGCCGGGAGGCATTGAATGACTGACGAATACGCGGCCGGAAATGGATTACTGAATCGCAGATTATTTCTCGCGTCAGGCGCGGGTATTTTGGCGGCGACATCGGCGAGCGCAGAATCGCTCACGGTGCCGGAATGGACCAAGCATCCCGGAGCGTGGCTCGCTCCTTACGGCCAACCGTCCAAGTTCGAGGCCAACGTCAGCCGCGGGCCTTTGGCCGAGCACAACGCGCTGTACGAGAGCGGCCCGGGTTCGGTTCGGAGCCCCCTACAATTTCTCGAGGGCATGATTACGCCCAACGGGTTGCACTTTGAGCGCAGCCACAACGGCGTTCCCGATATCGATCCCGAGCAGCACCGGTTGGTGATTCACGGGCTTGTGAAACGCCCACTCGTATTCACGCTCAACGACCTCTCGCGCTATCCCATGACGTCGCGCATTCACTTTGTCGAGTGCGCGGGCAACTCGGGCGCGCTCTATAACAAAACGCCGACGGCTGGAACGGCGCAGCAACTGCATGGTCTGCTGTCCTGCGCCGAGTGGACGGGCATTCCCGTCTCGACGCTGCTCGATGAAGCGGGCGTGGACCCGTCGGCGCAGTGGGTGCTTGCGGAAGGCGCCGACGCCGCCGGCATGAGCCGCAGCGTCCCTCTCGCCAAGATCATGGATGACGCCATGATCGCGCTATACCAAAACGGCGAGCGCGTGCGCCCGTCGAATGGTTACCCCATGCGCCTATTGGTTCCGGGATTTCAGGGCAACATGAACGTCAAATGGCTGCGGCGCCTAAAGCTGACAACGACGCCCATGATGACGAAAGATGAGACGTCGAAATACTCGCTACTGCTCAACGAAGGAAAAGTGGCGCAGTTCAAATTTCCGCTCGATGCCAAAGCCGTGATCACGAAGCCCTCGCCAGGCTTTCAGCTCAAGGCGCAAGGTTTCTACGAGATATCGGGCGTTGCATGGTCGGGCCACGGCAAGATCGCGCGCGTTGACGTGTCGGCCGATGGCGGCAAGTCATGGGCGGAGGCGGCGCTGTCCGGGCCTGTGCTGCCCAAAGCCGTAACACGCTTTCGTGTGCCGTGGCATTGGACGGGCCAGGAGGCTGTGCTGCAAGCGCGCGCCACCGACGATACCGGTTACGTGCAACCGACACGCACCGTTTTGATCGGCAATCGCGGAAACCGCGCTGCCTATCACAACAACGCAATAACCAGCTGGAACATCGCGACCACCGGTGAGGTGAAGCATGTTTACGCGTAGTTTGCTTGCGGTGGTGATGGTCGGGCTCGCGACGAGCGCGCTGGCTGCCGAGACGCCGATGCTGGGCAAGCCGATTTCTCCGGCGGATCTCGCACCTTGGGATATTTCCATCGCGCCGGATGGCGCTGGATTGCCGCCCGGCAAAGGCACGGCAAAGCAAGGTAAGCAGATTTTCTTTGAGAAGTGCTCGTATTGCCACGGTGAAGGCGGTCAGGGCACGCCGGCCGACCGTCTCGTCGGCGGTCAAGGCACGCTTACCAGTGACACGCCGATTAAAACCATCGGCAGTTACTGGCCTTATGCCACGACGCTGTTTGATTTCATTCGCCGCGCCATGCCGCTGAATGAGCCGCAGTCTCTGACGAACGAAGAGGTCTACGCACTCTCGGCGTATCTGCTTGCGGCCAATGACATCGTGCCGATGAATACCACCTTGAACGCGAAATCACTTCCCAAAGTGAAGATGCCGAATAAAGGTAATTTCTTTATCGTCTATCCGCGCAACGATGTGGCGGCTGGTCCATAGCGGAGCTCAACGTCACTGCCGGTGCGCGGCGCGGCGTAGGTTATGACTCGAGACTGGTATCGGCAGGCGCAGCCCTTAGAAGCGGCGCGGCCATGATTAGACCAAACGCGATTTTGAGAACGCCATCACCGCAGATCAACAGCGGCAGGGACACATTTAGGCCGCTTGCGATCCCGAGCCAAATAAGCCCAGAAATTGCCAATGCCATCATCAACGGTCCATGCGACCAACGCATGATGATGAAATGAACATTGACGACGGCCAGCACGACCGCCCAACGCATATGCTCTGTCCAAATGCCGAAAAGACCGGAGTTGGACAGAGAAACAAAAACAATCGCTTCAAAGATAACGGCAATACAAACTGCGAGAATTTGCGTTCGGGTCGGAGCACCGGCACGCGTGCGCGCGGCCTTTCGCGAAATCAAAATTGCGGCGAATCCCACAACAGCGCTGCCGAAAAAAACCCTAAGGCCAGACACGCCACCTAACAAACCGGCGCCAATAACACCAATGCCGACGCAGACCAGGAATAGGCCCCCGCCGATTTGCATTGGCCATCTGGTTTGAAACATGCCGGTTCCCGTTAAATCCGCGCAACGCGTAGCGACAAAGGCCAGCGCACGGTTTTGGGCGCGTTCGGATCGCCCCAGACTTTTACCAACGCGGTTTGGAATGTTTCGAGCGGCGCGTCGCCGAGCGTTTTCCGAGCGGCGGCAACTGCCGACCACGTGCTCACATAGCCGACGACATCCGCGAGACGCCACGACACCTCGATAGCCATGGCCGGTGCGGCGATTTCGGCGAAGGGGAATGCGAGGCGGCGATAACCATCCTCGACGTGGCTGCGCTCGGGCGGCCAGTAGGAACCGATAGCGTCATGATAGAAGTGCTGCACCACCGCCTCGGCGTCGCTATCGAGATGCAAAACGCCGTAGGTGATAAGCGCCGCAACGGCGCGCGGCACGGCAATGCGGCGCACCTCGGCATAGAATGCGTCGAGATCGAGCCAATGGGCGGCTTGCGCCACGGTGACCAGATCGACACTCGCGTCGGGCAAGCCGCTGCGCTCCGCGGGTGCCGTTTTGTAAATGACTTTAGGGTGCGGCGTCGCGTTGGCGATCTGCGCAGCGCTGGCGTCGGTGGCGACCACAGCGGCGAAACGATCCGCCAGCAATGTCGAGAGCTGCCCGGTGCCGCAGCCGCAATCGAGCGCCACAGTTTGCTGCGGCGACATGTCGGCGAGAAAATCCACTAGCGCGCGCGGATACGTGGGCCGGTGGGCCGCATAGGCCGCCGCCTGCCCGGAAAAGTGATCTTTAAATTCGCCGGATGCCGTCATCGCGTTATCGAATGACGTCCGTGTAGACGTGGCAATCGGGGCACGTCCATGTGCGATTTTGCGGACGTTGCGGATGGCCTTTGTTCGCGTACGGTTTCAGGAAGTGATACAGCTCGCATTCTTTTTTGAAAGCATCTTCCGCATCATCATAAAGCAGGTATTTGAAGCGTTTGGTTTGTCCGATCCGGCGGAGCAATTCTTGCTTCAGGTCCTTGTCGGAGCGGCCGACCAACAGCGTTTTGAATCTGTCATCGACCAGATTGCCGAGCGCGAACACGCCGGGTGCGATGTGTTTGATTTCGGCTTCGATGCCATCCTTTGTCAGCGGAAACGATCCCTTTAGTCCCGACCCCACGGCCGCCATATCACGCTCTCCCCCGAAAGCTGCGTTTGAAAAACTCAGGCGCCCGTCTTCTCCGCCTGAGCGGTAAGATCATGCATATGCTTGACCAACTCGTCCACACCGCCGCGGGCAATGACCGCGCCGAATTCACCGCGCCGTAAGGCGAGTTGGCTGATGGCGCCTTCGAGATAAATGTCGACGACCTTCCAGCCGGCGTCGGATTTGCGCATGCGGTAATTGAAGATCACTGCCGCGCCGTCTTTTTGGGTGAGGCGCGTATTCACGACCACGTTGCCTTTGCCGTCGTCGGTCACATCCTTGGTGACGAAGCCCTCGCCGTCCCATTCTTTGAAGTTGGCGGCATAGCTGGCGATGGTCCAGTCGGCGAAAGCAGCGGTGATTTTATCGTGGTCGGCGTCGGACAATTTCTGCCAGGCGGCGCCCGTGGATAGGCGCGCCATAACCGGTAGATCGAAGGCGTCTTTCACCACCGGGGCGAGACGGTCGCGCCGCGCCGCGAATCCCCCGGCGGGGCCGGCCTTCATATTTTCCAAGAGTGTGGCGTGGAACTTCTCGACCCCGGCCGCAGGGGGCGCCAGATCGGCCGCAAAAGCCCTAATTGGCGAGGTCAGGAGGCCTAAAAGACACAGGCTTGCCAAGAACGTCCGAAACATGGTCTTAACCCTCCAGTTCACGCTATACTGCACTGCAAAACCTGGCAAATATACGGCCGACTATAGCGGCCGAAAAGTCGTCGCGGGTGGGAATTTGGATCAAACACTAAACCTTCGCGTCGCGGCTAAGGCCGGCGACGCCAAAAAGACTCCCGCGCGTACGACAGGTGCCTTGGACACGCTGCGTCTGGTGCTGGACCAGGGTGGCCCCGGCTTCGCCCAGTTCGCGCTGAACAACGCTTGCAACGCCAACTGCGGCTTTTGCAATTTCGCGCGCGACAGCTTTCCCAAGGATCAGTGGAAATTCGCCGACCGCCAAGGTGGTTTGGACGCCATCACCACGCTGCACGAAAACGGTGTGCGTTATCTGCTGTTCACCGGCGGCGAGCCGACGCTGCATCACGACATCATCGCATTCACCGAACATGCCGCAGCACTCGGCATGAAGGTGATGTTGGTGTCCAACGCCGGCTTGTTCAAGCCGGAGAAAATCAAAGCGCTGCATAAGGCGGGAATCTCCAGCTTCATCATTTCGGTCGACGCGGCCGATGTGGAAGCGCATGAGAAAAACCGTGGTTTACCGGGCGTTTGCGAGAAGATTCGCGAAGCCAACCGCGTGTTCAAGGAATTGAAAGTTCAGTCGACAGCGTCGGTGACCATGAGCCGCCTGCTCGACTACGACAAGCTGCCCGCGTTCTTGGAAGAGTTGGGCTTTGACGCGGTGACGTTCTCCTATCCGCTGACCGAACTCAATTCAAACTTCCTGTCGTTCTCGACGTCCGATCTCGTGAACTATCAGAAAGAAGAACTGCACGAAGCCTTCGACAAAGTGAAGGCCATGAAGAAGCGGTTCCGCGTCGTGAACCCCACGGCGTCGATCGATGAGATGAAACGCCACTTGAACGGCGAGGAAGAGAAATTCCCCTGCCTCGGTGGGCACCGCTATTTCTACCTCGATTGGGATTTGATGTTGTGGCGCTGTCACAACTGGGCGACACCCATGTGCCACGTGAGCGAACTCAAGCCCGAGAAGCTGGTGCGCGACGGCTGCACCAAATGCATGATCGACTGCTATCGTGATTCTTCCGTCATGCAGCACATCGGCATGTCGGTGCATGACTCGTACCAAGCGCTCAAAAAAGGCGACGTGGTCGGAAGCCTTAAGGCGTTGGGCCGTAAAGGTAATTTAGGCTCGCTCGGCTCCGTTCTCGAAGAACTGCCGTGGCTGATGAAATTTTGATAGAGATAGTGAAATTTCCCGCCCCTTGATGGGGCGCGAAGCTAGGAAAGAACACCAAAATGATGAAAACCCTGTTCCTCAATCCTCCGTCGTTCGAAGGCTTCGATGGCGGCGCAGGCTCGCGCTATCAGGGCACGCGCGAGATCAAGTCGTTTTGGTACCCGACGTGGCTGGCCCAACCCGCCGCCCTCATCCCCGACTCCAAGCTTGTAGACGCGCCGGCAGCCGGTTTGACGATCGAACAAGTTCTGCCCATGGCCGACGACTACGAACTGTGCGTGATGCACACCTCGACGCCGTCGTTCCGCTCGGACGCGAAAGTCGCAGCGGCGCTGAAAGAGCGTAATCCGAAACTGATGATCGGCATGGTCGGCGCGCATGTGGCGGTCGATCCTTATCAATCGATCAAGTACGCAACCGCTGTTGATTGGGTAGCCGGCAACGAATTCGATTTCGCCTGCAAGGAAGTGGCCGACGGCTGGAACCTGGCCGACATCGACGGCATCACGCACCGCGTCGGCGGCCAGATCGTGCGCAACAAGCCGCGCGCGTTGTTGGAAAACATGGACGTTCTTCCCCATGTTGTTGACGTTTATAAACGCGACCTGCGCATCGAAGACTATTTCATCGGCTATCTGCCGCATCCTTATCTGTCGGTCTATACCGGCCGCGGCTGCAAATCGCGTTGCACCTTTTGCCTGTGGCCGCAAACCATCGGCGGGCACGTCTATCGCACGCGCAGCGTTGAGCACGTCGTTGCGGAAATCGCGAAAGCGAAGCAGTACTTCCCGCAAGTGAAAGAGTTCTTCTTCGACGACGACACGTTCACCGACGATCTGCCGCGCGCCGAAGCTATCGCGCGTGGCCTGGGCAAGCTGGGCGTTCGCTGGTCATGCAATGCCAAGGGCAACGTGCCTTACGAAACGCTGAAAGTCCTGAAGGAAAACGGCCTTCAGCTTTTCGTCTGCGGCTACGAGTCCGGCAACCAGCAAATCCTGCACAACATCAAGAAGGGCATGCGCGTCGAACAGCTGCGCGAGTTCTCGGCCAACTGCCGTAAGCTCGGCATCAAGATTCACGGCACCTTCATCGTCGGCCTACCCGGCGAAACCAAACAGACCATCCAAGACACCATCCAGTTCGCGAAAGAAGTGAACCCGACGACGATCCAGGTGTCGCTCGCCGCCGCCTATCCCGGCACGTTCCTCTATAACCAAGCCAAGCAAAATGGCTGGCTGATGGACGAAGACCACGGCCGCCTGGTGGGCGAAGATGGCATTCAGGTCAGCTCGATCAGCTATCCGCACCTATCCAGCCAAGAGATCTTTGAGTCCCTCGCGGAGTTCTACAAGAAGTTCTACTTCCGCCCGGGCAAGATTTGGGAACTGACCTCCGAGATGCTCTCGGATTGGGAAGTGATGAAGCGCCGCGCGCGTGAGGGCGTCGAATTCTTCCAATTCCTCAATCAGCGCGAAAACCGCGAAGCGGCGTAGTAAGCACACCGGCTGTAATATAAGCCCTGTCGTCCTCGGGCTTGTCCCGAGGACCCAGGATTGCGAAGCGCGATGCCTGCAAAATAAGTCGTGGCTCGCCATGTCATTCGGTATTCCGTAACCCTGGATCACCGGGTCAACCCCGGTGATGACGGTAGAGTTGTTGCGTGGCCCTCGTCTTCACTATCCTCCAAATCGCACTTCTCATCCCTGTCATCGGCGGCAGTGTGTTTTGCGTGCTGTGCGTTTGGGCCGCGCGGCGATTCATGAAGCAGCGGAGACTGTCGAGCACATATCGCCCGCCGGTGACGGTGTTGAAGCCGATCTACGGTTTCGATAAGGGCTTGGAGGAGAATCTCCTTAGCCTGTGTCGGCAAGACTATCCCACTTACCAGATCGTTTTCGCGGTTCAGCGCACCGATGATCCGGCGCTGCCCTTGTTGCGACACTTGGCGGAAGAATTCGCAACCCTCGTCACGCTGGTGATCAAGGAAAGCCCGCCGGTCTTTAACGGAAAGGTGCAGAACCTCACCAACGCGCTGTCCGCCGCGCGTCATGAGATTTTGATCATCAGCGACAGCGATGCGCGGCTGGCGCCCGATTATCTGAGCGCCATCGTCGCGCCGCTGGAAAATGCGAACGTCGGCTATGCCTGCACGCTGTACCGCTCCTTCAAGCCCGACTATTGGTGGGAGAAGCTGGAACTGCTCAGCCTCAACGCCGATTTCGTACCCAGCTTGATCTTCGCTTACGTCACGGGCATTTCGGATTTTCTCATCGGCGCCACCGTCGCGTTCCGGCGCGCCGATCTCGAAGCGACCGGCGGCATGGCGGACTTGGGTGCGTATCTCGTCGAGGACTACGAACTGGGCCGGCGCTTGATCAAACTCGGCAAGCGCATGGTGCTGGTGCCCCACGTCATCGAACTGGTGGCCGACTACCCCAACTTTAACAGTTGGTGGCATCACCAGATCTATTGGGACCAAAACACCTGGGCTGCCAACCCCATCGGCTTTGCGCTGACGATCCTGACCCGCGCGGTGCCGTTCGCGCTGATCTTCGCGCTCATCCGCGGATTCGATCCGGCCGGCGTCCTGGTGCTGCTGGCAGCTTTGGGCATTCGCCTGGCTAGCGCCGCCGTGACTTCGGCCGGAACCTTGAAAGATCGCGAAGGCATTGCAGCGCTTTGGTTATTGCCCGTGCGCGATCTATTCGCCCTGGTGTCGTGGTACATTGCCCTGACGCGCCGCACCTTTGTCTGGCGCGGGCACACGTTCGGCCTTACGAAGGACGGGCGGATCGTGCCCCGCGACGTCGACAACACCACAGCCTCGAACTCGATAGCCTCATGACCGATCATCCTCACGTTCTTGTTACCGGCGGCGCCGGCTTCATCGGCAGCCATACGGCCGACGTCCTCCTCAAGCGCGGATGCTTCGTGACAGTGCTCGATAATCTGTCCACCGGTTACCGCGCCAACATTTCGCAATTAGAGAACCAACAACGGTTCCAATTCATCCACGGCGACGTGACCGGTGACGTCAAAGGGCTTTTGAGCAAAGCGGCTAAGCGTTTCGGCCCCATCGATCGCATTGCGCACTTCGCCGCGCAAACCGCCGTGCCGATTTCCGTGGACGATCCCGCAACCGATATCGCCGTCAACTTGGGCGGAACCGCGCGCATTTTGGAATACGCCCGCCACAACAAAGTGGCCAAGCTGGTATTCGCGTCCTCCTCGGCCGTGTACGACGACGACGCGCCGGTGCCGGTGAACGAAGAGTCGCGTGCGCGGCCCGCGTCGCCTTATGGAATCGACAAGCTGGCGGCGGAATTTTTCCTCGATTATTACGCGCGTATCTTCGGCCTGACCTTCACGGCGCTGCGCTTTATGAATGTCTATGGCCCGCGCCAGGATCCCAAGAGCTGGTACTCAGGTGTGATCTCAATCTTCCTGGATCGCGCCGTCACCAATCAACCCATCACCATTTTCGACGACGGCGAACAAACCCGTGACTTTGTCTACGTGAGCGACGTTGCCGAAGTATTCGCGGAATCGCTGATGAGCGATAAGGGCAATAGCGCGATCATCAATATTGGAACGGGCGTTGAGGTCAGCATCAACACCCTCACGCGCACGATCTTAGACCTCGCGGGATCGTCGGCGCCCGTCAAACACGAGCCGCCGCGCGCCGGCGATATTCGCCGCTCGGTCACAACCATGGACAAAGCCGTGGAGCTTTTGGACTTCCATCCGAAAGTCGGCTTGCGCGAGGGCCTAGCCGAGACGTTGGCCTGGGTGCGCACGCAAACCAAAACCGCCCGTCCGCCCGCACCCCTGAAACACGCGAGTCCGTGAAGCTTCTTAAGCTCATTGCGCTGCTTGCGGGTGTCGCGCTTTTGGCGTGGCTGCTGTCGACCACCGATCTTGCGGCTGTCGGCGAACATGTACGGCGCCTGGGCATCACCGGCATCATCGTTATCAATATCGTATTCCTGATCGGCTTCAGCGCCGATGTTGGCGCGTGGCTGTTGCTGTTTCGCAGCCTCGCCTTCAACGGAACCTGGCTCGCGCGCCTGTGGGTCGCGCAGTTGGTCGGCGAAGCGGTCAATATCTTAGCGCCGTTCGGATCATTGGGCGGCGAGCCCTTAAAGGCCATCACGCTCAACCGCCGCTACAATGTGTCTTACAGCGAAGGCACGGCGTCGATCTTGCTGGCGCAGACGGTCAACAGCTTGGCTGAAGTGCCCTACGCCATTATCGGCGTCGTGCTGCTCATGGGACGCGGCCTGCTTCCGCCTGCGGTGGAAACAGCCATCGTCGCGGCCACCGCCATCATCACGGTGTTCATGCTGTTGATATTGGTATTGCTGCACTTGCGCACGCTTGTGCTCATCGAGCAACGATTGGCGCGCTCGCGCTGGGGTGCCAAGCTTGCGAAGGTCCTCATCGTCCTCAAGGACATCGAGGAGCACTTGTTTCACATCGTGCGCCGTTCGCCGCTTCAGCTCACCGGCGCGTTTGTCTTGTCATTCCTGGTGTGGGTCGCGGGCGGCCTCGAAATGTATTTAATCTTTTATTTCCTCGGCCATGCGATTTCGTTCGCCGACGCTTGGATCGCGGAGACGGTCATAGTCTTAGTCCGTTCGGCGACCTTCTTTATTCCCGGCCATCTCGGCGCGCAGGACGGCGCCATCGCACTGATCGCAACCGCGCTCACCGGCTCGCCCGATATGGGCTTAGCGGCGGCGCTGGTACGGCGCGGCCGTGAGTTGCTTTGGGCCGTCATCGGCATCGGCCTCGGGGGCTGGACCGGATTTAAAGGCTCCGATCCAGCGAAGGCGAGCTAGGGTTTCACACCCAATTCGACCAATGTGCGCGTTACGCTGCTGCTGACATTGCGTGCGTTCGCGAAATCATCGTTCGCTTCTTCTCTGTAACCCATAGCGCGCTTTGCAAGGCCGCGCCCATAGATCGCTTCGGCGTAGCGCGGATTGCGTTCAATCGCGACGTTGAAGACGTCCAGCGCTTGCCCGTAACGGCCTTGCGCATAGAGCGCCAAACCGTAGCCAAATACCGGGTCCACACGCCCATCATCGAAGCGCGAGGATTGCCGATAGTCGGCGGCCGCGCGTTCGAATTGGCCGTCACGCAAATAGGCGTTTCCGCGCAAATTAAAGGCGACCGCTAAACTAAGAAGCGACTCATTGCCCGATGTAATAACGGTCGTGCAACCGGCGATGGCATTTGCCGCCACGATGTCTTTGCACTGATTCCAATTGATGTCGGTGGTGAGGTCTTGGGCTTGTGCGGGAATCGCCAAGACGAGCAGCGATAAGCCAGCAAAGAACGACACTGTTCGTTTCATAACAAATCTCCTGGCGCGCCCAGCAAAGAGAGAACGCCGCACAGGGCATGTAGTTCTGAAAGATTTGTGCGTAAAAAAACCGACGCCACCTGAGGTGGCGCCGGTGAGTGATCTCCGGGGAGGATTTCTTAAGTTAGACGATGACCAGAAGGTCTTCGTCGCCGCGTTTAATGAACAAGGCTGCCTGGCGCTTGGAATCCTTCAGGACGTTGTTGAAATCTTCCATGTTCTTCACCGACGTGCGGTTGACCGCGATAATCAAGTCGTTGGCACGCAGGCCGAGCTGATAGGCCGGGCTATTGCGCGCCACGTTGGTGATGCGCACACCCTTGCCGCCTTTCGAGTCCGCGAGCGTGACCGTTGAGAAGGAAGCGCCTTCCAGCGTCGGCCGTTCGGATACGGCGGTCGCAACCTTCTGTTCGGTTGGCAACTTGCCGACAGTGACATTCAGGTTCTTCTTGTTACCGTCACGCAAAACAGTGAGATGCGCTTCCGTGCCGACGGTCATAAGGCCAATGCGATTGCGCAGATCGGCCGAGCCGACGAGCGCCCTGTCATTGACCGCGATGACCACGTCGCCGGTTTTTAAGCCGCCATGATCGGCGGGTGAGTCTTTTTCGATCTTACCGATGACCGCGCCGTACTCTTGCGAGACGCCGAGGTTCTTGGCGAGTTCGGGCGTTAGGTCTTGGATCTGCACGCCGAGACGGCCGCGTTTAACTTCGCCGTATTTCGCCAGCTGCGCCGTGACCTGTTCGAACATCGTGGTCGGGATCGCAAAGCCTATGCCGACGTTACCGCCCGAGGGGCCAATGATGGCGGTATTGATGCCGATGAGTTCGCCTTTCAAGTTGATGAGCGCGCCGCCCGAGTTGCCGGGATTGATGGACGCGTCGGTTTGGATGAAATCTTCAAACCCTTCGATATTCAGGCTCGAACGGCCGAGGGCCGACACGATGCCCGACGTGACGGTTTGACCCAATCCGAAGGGATTGCCGACCGCGATAACGTAATCGCCGACTTTCAAAGCACTCGAGTCTCCCGTCGGAAGCTGGACGAGGTCTTTGGCTTCGATCTGAAGCAAGGCCACATCGGTGCCTTCGTCGCTGCCGACGAGTTTGGCCGTGAATTCGCGGCGGTCTTTCAAGGTCACGGTGATCTCGGACGCATCGTCGATCACGTGATGGTTGGTGATGACGTAGCCTTTCTTGGCGTCAACGATGACGCCCGAACCCATGGCGCCCCGTTCGCGCGGACGCGGACGCGCCGCCGGCTGATTGTCGTCGTCGTCGCCGTCAGCATTCGGGTTTTCGAAGAAGCGGCGGAATTCTTTTGGGATCTGGTTTTGCGCGATGGCCGGTTCGCCTTTCGCTTTCACCTTCACCGAGATGTTCACCACGGCGGGCGAGACGCGTTCGATGATGGGTGCAAGCGAGGGAATGGAATTTTGCAACAGCGCCGCAGACGCGCTTTCGGCGCGCGCGAACGGAATAACGGTTTGAGGAGCGGCCAGGATTAACGCCAAGCCCGCCGCGGCGGGTAACGCCTTTGAGAAACGCAATGTCATGTTCATTCAGCCCTTTTCATAAAGTTCGCGGGCGTCGGAGCTCCCCACGGATCGGAGACGGCGCTCGACCGCGGTCGGATGAGGGTTTTTTCTGGCCCCACATTGGCTGCGGATGTGCGGGCGATTTTGGCTGAACGCGTACAACGATCAATGGTGGCTGACAGCGTTGTAACCGCGCTAACAGCGACGTAATCCCGATGGCGAATTTTTGGAAAATTCTTCGCGCGGAGCGTGCGCCGGCTAGCGGACGCGCTTACGTAGCGAGAGGGGAATGCGCCGGCCGGCTTGAATCCATGTGCCTTGAAGCGCTTCCCCGTCCGACGTGAGTGCACCTTCGAAGCTGCCGGCGATGTCTTTCAGCTCGAATCGAACGGTAAGACCGGTGCGGGTTGCAGCCGACGCTGGAATGCCGTGTGTGTCGTCGAGAAGATCGACGGTCACGACAGACTTGTCGCCGGCGGATTTGACGGTGAAGGCGATGTCGAGACCCATGCCGGACCCCTCGAACGATCCCTCCCAAATTCCATTGAGGTCATCGCCGAGGGCAGGCAGTGCATATACGGGCGGGGTGGCCGCAAAGGCGTGCGGCGTGAACAGCAAGGCGAGGAAAAAAGCTAACCGGCGGAGCGACATGCCCCTGTGTGGTACGCGAACTTTAGACGATTTGGAAGACGATCCAGGAAAAGAGCCCGAAGGTCGCCACGGCGGCGGCGGCGTCCAGAAACCAGGCCGGTACGATGCGTTCGTAAACGTCGAAGAAGTGGTCGAATTTGTCAGCCATGGTGCGGAGCCTTACTACGGATGAAGCACGTACATACAACCCTGGGATTCAGGTCGCCGTGGGTCAGCTTTAGGGCATTTCGGGGGCATTTCACGGCGGGCTTGTACGTGCGGTGTGCACGGGGATTTTCGTGCGCGTTTTCAAAAACCGCGCTTTTGGCCGGAATTGGAGCGACTGTGCGGTTTGCGCCCCTTCGCGGGGCCGGTCTATAAGCTGCGCCATGACATGTTGCCGCCTGGGCGGGCCTTAAATGGCAGCCCCCCTTCTCGTTCTTAAAGATATCCGTTTGGGCTTCGGCGGCGCGCCGATTCTTGACGGCGCCGAGTTGTTTGTGGGCGCCCGCGAGCGCATCTGCCTGGTGGGGCGTAACGGCTCGGGCAAGTCGACGCTTTTGAAGATCGCAGCGGGTGTCTTGGAGGCCGATGGCGGCGAACGCACGGTGCAACAGGGCGTGTCGGTGCAATACCTGCCGCAGGAGCCGGATTTACGCGCCTATTCGACCACGCTGGCCTACGTCGAAGAAGCGTTCGGCGAGCACGACGATTCCTATCGCGGACGCTACCTGTTGGAACGGCTTGGACTGACGGGTGCGGAAGATCCGCGCACGATCTCGGGCGGCGAAGCGCGGCGCGCGGCGCTCGCCCGCGTGATGGCGACGGAGCCCGATATCCTGCTGCTGGACGAGCCGACCAACCACCTGGACCTGCCCGCCATTGAATGGCTCGAAACAGAATTGAGCGGATTGCGCTCGACCATCGTCATGGTGAGCCACGACCGGCGCTTTCTTTCCAACCTGTCGCGGGCCACGGTGTGGCTAGATCGGGGCCAGGCGCGGCGGTTAGATCGCGGCTTTGGCGAATTCGAAGCGTGGCGCGATACGGTGCTGGAGCAAGAAGAACTGGAGCGCCACAAGGTCGACCGCAAAATCGCGCGGGAAGAAGACTGGGTGCGCTACGGCGTTAGCGGCCGGCGCAAACGCAATCAGAAGCGCCTGGGCGATCTTCACACGCTGCGCCAGGAACGGCGCGAGTATCGTGGCGCGTTGGGCATGGCCGATATGGTCGCCACCACAACGGGTGCCACGCCGAAGCTGGTGGTCGAGGCGGTCAAGATTTCCAAATCCTACGGTGACCGCGCCATCGTGAAGGATTTCACCTTCCGCATGATGCGCGGCGACCGTATCGGCATCATCGGGCCTAACGGCGCCGGCAAGACCACATTACTGCGGCTTTTGACCGGCGATCTCGCGCCCGACGAAGGCACCGTGAAGTTGGGCGTTAATCTCGACATCGTCACCATCGACCAGAAGCGCGAAAGCTTGGACACGCGCTTGTCGGTGAAGGAAACACTGACGGGCACAACCGGGGATCAGGTGCAGGCGGCAGGTGTATCGCGCCATGTCATCGGTTACCTGAAGGATTTTCTGTTCACGCCGGAGCAGGCGAACACGCCCGTGAGCGTTTTGTCAGGCGGAGAGCGTGGACGCTTGATGCTCGCGCGCGCGCTGGCGCGGCCTTCGAACTTCCTGGTCCTCGACGAGCCCACCAACGATCTCGATCTTGAGACCCTCGATTTGCTGCAGGAAATGCTGACGAACTACGACGGCCCGGTTTTGCTGGTCAGCCACGACCGCGATTTCCTGGACCGCGTCGCTACCGCTGTCATCACGTTCGAAGACGACGGCAAGTGGACCGTGTATGCGGGCGGCTACTCGGACATGGTCGCCCAGCGCGGCGAAGGCGTGACCGCGCGCGCGAACGAGGCGCGAGCACTTGAACCGCGCAAAGAGAAAGCGCCGCAAGCAGCAGCACCTTCCGCCTCGAAGCAAAAACTGAGCTTCAAGCAAAAGCACGCGCTGGAAACCCTGCCGGCCCGCATCGCCAAGCTGCGCAAAGACATCGCCGCCGCTCAAAGGAAGATGGATGATCCGGCGTTCTATAGCCGCGACCCGAAAGGCTTCGCCACAACCAGCGCCGCGCTGGAAGCTGCCGCCAGCGAATTAGCAACGGCGGAAGAAGAATGGCTGGAACTGGAAATCCTGCGCGAGGAAATCAGCGCACAATAATTATTGAAGCGCATTGGTGATGAGTTCGGCGAGCCGCACGCCCGCGCGTTGCAGTTGGACGTAAATAGTCTCGATGTTGGCGTCGAAATAGTCCTGCCCAAACACAAAGCCCGGATCGTAAGCGTGATACCCCACGACGCTGGTGCGCACGAGCGTGTGCGTTTCATTGGCCCAATCACTGGGCGTGCCTCCGAGCCAAACCCAGCGCTGCGCTTGTGTAATGCGCGCGTGCAAATCGTCGGCCAAAATCGGCCAGGGTTTGCGGGTCGCGGCCAAAAGATACGTGTCCCACAAGTCGCGCATGGTCATCCCCTCACCGAGGAACGTGCCCCCGATGAGATTGCCGCCACGATCGTCGGCATAACCGGTGTGCAACAACTGATGCAGATCGCCGACGTAGTGGCCGAGAAAGCGCAACGCGTCGGCGGAGTAATATTGGCGCAGCGTGCGGGCGTGTTCGTCGACGGCGACAACATCGCAGCTGCGCGGCTGCGGACAATCGCGCGCGAGGTCGATGATCTCGTCGCCGCCCCGCGGCAGGTTGATAAAATGATGTGGCGCTGTCTCGGCGCGCCACATCCGAACATCATCGGCCCAATAACAACTCTCCGCGAATGCGGCCTTACCGGGAATATCGAGGATGGACGCGACACGCGCCTGAATGGACGGGCTCAGTTCGTCCCACGCGATAGCGCAGACGATGCGATGGCCGTCATCGCCCCACGCACGCGCGTGGGCCGGAGCAAAAATCAAAAGCGCTAAAAGAAGGAGGAGCCGCTTCACGGCCCGAGCTTACAGCAGTCCGGCTTTCTTGGCGTCGGCAATCGCGGCGATCACTTGATCGGCCTGCGCTTCTGTCATGCTGGCGAAAATCGGCAGGCACATTTGGCGGCCGCACGCGATCTCAGCTTGCTTTAAGTCGCCGGGATCGAGGTGCGCGAGCACGTCATGCTTGTGCAACGGAAATTCATACACTTCACCGCTGCAATGAACGTTGCGCTCGTCGCGCAGCCACTTTTTGAGCGCGGCGCGATCGACGCCCTCAGGCAGCATAACCACATATTTATAGTAATTCGACACGCAGCCCTTCGGGATCGCGACAGGCGCGAGTGAGTTCTGATTGGCGAACGCCGCGTCGTAGCGCGCCGCAATGTGCCGCCGCGCCGAAATCATGTCGGAGATTTTCTCGAGGTGCCTCAAACCGATCACCGCGTGCGGTTCTGACATGCGCCAGTTATAGCCCATGCGAATGTGCGTGTTTTGCAGGAAGCTGGCCTTGCCCTGGTCGCGATACAACCGCGCCTCGGTGTTCATGCGCTCGTCGTCGGTGACGATCATACCGCCCTCGGCGCTCGTCATGACTTTGGTGGGATAGAAGCTGAACGATCCGGCCAAGCCAAATGTGCCAGCGTGCTTTCCGTTCAGCGTCGAGCCTTGTGCGTGCGCCGCGTCTTCCATCAACCACACACCCTTCTTTTGGGCGAAGGCGGCAATGGCAGGCATTTGATCGGTGATCAGCCCCGCGATGTGCACGATCATGATGCCGACAGTCTGGGGCGTGAAGCGGCGCTCGATCTCGGCCAGGCTGGTCGAGAGCGTCGCAACATCGGTATCCATCAGCACCGGATTTCCACCGGCGGAAATCACAGCGGCGGCGGTGGCGAAGAAAGTATTCGCCGGCACGAGCACGTCTTTGCCGGTGACGTTCATGGCGCGCAGCATGATCTCGAGCGATGCCGTGCCGCTGTTGACGGCGATGGCATGCTTCACGCCATGACCGGCCGCGAATAGCTGTTCGAACTGGCGGCCGAAATCGCCCAGCGTCAGATTGCCGCTTTCGAGTACCTCGTCGATGCGCGCGGTAATCCAGGCGCGGTCGTCGGCCGTAAAGTCGATGCGGGTCGGCGGAACTTTGGGATAGGTCAAATGACTAACGGATAAAAACGCGGAGGGTTTTGACGAGACTGGGCATTATTTTCGGCCGCACCAGGCGCTCGTCGAGGGTTGCCATGCGGCGGTTGTTTTCAGAAAGACACAGATCCATGAAGCCGGCGAGTTCAATATCGATGCCGACGGCTTCCTTTCCCGTGGTCGCGAAATCGTCCTGATCGCCGTCAACAACGCCGAGGCGTGAAAGGCCGTTCAAAGCGAGATGGGAAAGGCGTTTGATCATGAACCACGGCTTCCAAAGAAACGGAGTGTTGGCTTGTTTCCATGCGACCCAGTTGATGAAGAAAACAATGTGGCGGTTTTCTTCGCGGACCACGGGTTCGAACGTTTCCACCAGCTCGGGCGGGAAATAGCCGGAGCGGTTGGCCAATTCAAACAAACCAAAAGCAAAAAATGAGTCGAGACATTCGCCGTAACCGGTAGACATCATGTTCCACTCGGTGCGCTTTGATGGCACGTACTTCGGCAACGGCTTCAGCGTAATGTCGTATGCCTTCACCAGCGCATTCAGCACATGGCGGTGGCGGTTTTCCTCGAACGCGATGAGCTCGAAAGCTTCCTTCAGCAGAGGGTCGGTTTGCATCGCCGCGAAATTGACGAAATGCGCCGACGCGCGGTCTTCGGTTTCAACCGCGATGGTCCAAAACGGCATATTAACGACGCGGCTCAGCGCTTCGGGCTCCAGCTTCGGCCAATCGATTACGGCGGGCTTATAAGGATCGAAGGTGTCGAGCAGCATGCGGCAGAACGCCTGCTTGTGCGCTTCGGACCCGATCTTGAAAGCCGGTTTCGCGCCGGCCAGTGAGGAATTGATGGCGTTCATAGCTTTTCCAAAAAGTCGGCGCAGTTTCCTCTGGATGCCCCGAGTGGTCAAGGAATGACCGGAGCGAAAAAAGCGTTTAAACATAGCGCCATGAGCCAAATCGAAACACCATCCGGCAAGGGCGCCGCCGACGAGAACTTCCCCGTGGGTTCATGGCTGATCCCTCAGCACCTGCGGCCCCACGTCGCGGCCTACTATAATTTTGCGCGCGCCATCGATGACATCGCCGACAACCCGGCGCTGGCGCCCGAAGTCAAAATCCTGCGGCTGGAAGCGTTTGACAACGCGCTCATCTCCGGCGCGGGCGTGGGCATTCCGGCTTTTGCCAAGGCCCGCGCGCTCAAACAAACACTCGATGCCACCGGCATCACCACCCGGCACGGCAGCGATCTTATTTCCGCGTTCAAGCAAGACGCGGTGAAGCCGCGCTATGAAACATGGGCGGAATTGATCGACTACTGCGACCGCTCCGCGTCGCCTGTGGGGCGCTTTTTGTGCGATCTGCACGGCGAAGATCCGGCGCTGCGCCCGCTTTCCGACGCGCTGTGCAATGCCTTGCAAGTGATCAACCACTTGCAAGATTGCGGCGCGGATTACGCCACGCTCAATCGTGTTTATTTGCCGCAAGAGTGGATGCGCGCTGAAAACACAGTGACGGAAGATTTGTCCAAGGCCGCACTGACAGCAGGTCTGCGCCGCGTCGTGGACCGTTGTTTGGACAGCACAGAGACTCTGCTGCAAGACGCGCGCAAACTGCCGCGCGCCATGAAGCACCGACGACTCGCTGCAGAAACCGCCGTGATCGTTTCCATCGCCGAGACCTTGACGCAACGCTTGCGCAAGAATGATCCCTTGGCGACGCGCGTGGTGTTGGGCAAAGGCAGCGCAGCCCGTGCCGCCCTCGCCGGCTTGTGGAAGTATTGGCTTTAGCCATGCTGACCGCGCTGACTGTCATCAGCCTCGCCGCTTGGATTTATCTGATTTTCTTCCATCACGGCTTCTGGCGATCCGATCAACGTTTACCGGCGTTATTTACGCCTCCAGCAATCTGGCCGTCGGTCGCGGTTCTTATTCCCGCGCGCAATGAGGCGCCCAGCATCGCGGCCTGCGTCGGCGCTTTATGCGCGCAAGACTACAAAGGTTCGTTCAAAGTCTTCGTCATCGACGACGCCTCCACCGACGGCACCGGCGACATCGCGCGCACATTTTCGTGCGAGGTGATCAGCGCACCCCCACTGCAAGTAGGTTGGACCGGAAAGCTGTCGGCCTTGAATGCGGGTCTGGCGCGCGTCGGGCAAGACGTGGATTTCATTTGGCTGACGGACGCCGACATCGTGCATGCGCCGGAGACGTTGTCGCGCCTCATGGCAAAAGCGCAAGCCGATCAGCGCGACTTGGTGTCGCTCATGGTTAAATTGCGCTGCGTGACGTTTTGGGAACGGCTCCTGGTTCCGGCCTTCGTGTTTTTCTTCCAGATGCTCTATCCGTTTCGCGCCGCCAATGACGACGGCTCGACCATGGCGGCGGCAGCCGGCGGGTGCGTGCTGTTGCGCCGCCGCGCGCTGGAGCGCGCCGGAAGTCTCGCCGCCATTCGCGGTGAAGTGATCGACGACTGCGCCCTGGCCCGCGCGGTGAAGCAATCCGGCGGCAAAATTTGGCTCGGCCTTGCGGACGCCAGCCATAGCCTGCGCGAGGCTCCCGATCTGGAAACCCTTTGGTCCATGGTGCGGCGCACGGCCTTTACCCAGCTACGCCATTCGGTGGTGGTTTTGGCAGGTACCCTTACTGCTTTAGGGGTCTTTTTCCTGTGGCCGCCCCTGGTCGCCCTTACACATCCATGGCACGGGCACGGATGGCTGGCTTTGGCGGGACTTCTCGCCTGGGGCGGGATGGCCGCAATCTATTCGCCAACCCTTCGGAATTTTGGGCTAAGTCCATGGCAGGGCTTACTTTTACCGGTCGCCGCCGCCCTCTACGCCGCCATGACCTTTTCCTCGGGTGTGTCGCACTGGCGACACCGGGGCGCCCAGTGGAAAGGCCGTTACTATGGGCCTTCCGCCGCGCCGCGGAATCTGCCAAAATCCCCATAGGAAACAAAACATTGTGAACGGGTCTGTCGGCGGCGCATGTGGTGGGGCGCCGAGGACAGAAATTCAAAAATAACGCAGCGCATCATGGCAGGGGTCGGGGCCAGTGGCCCCGTCTTAGAGATGGGCGATTGCGACTTGGGGATGCGGCGGGGCTATGCACGGACAAATGAAAAACGCGACGCCGCTTCTCGATTCGATTGATGCGATTGAGGCGTTGCGCGCGCTCGCACCTGCACAACTGCCCCAGCTGGCCGACGAATTACGCGCCGAGACGATCGCTGCCGCCTCGCTGACCGGCGGGCATTTCGGCGCAGGTCTTGGCGTCGTCGAACTGACGATCGCACTGCACTATGTTTTCGAAACGCCGCACGACCGCCTGATCTGGGATGTGAGCCACCAGGCCTATCCCCACAAAATTCTTACCGGCCGCCGCGACGGCATTCGCACCATTCGCAAAAAGGGCGGTCTGTACGGCTTTACCCTACGGACTGAGAGCGAGTTCGATCCCTTCGGCACCGCCCATAGCTCCACCTCCATCTCCATCTCGGCAGCGCTGGGCATGGCTGTGGCGCGCGATCACAAGGGCGAGCAGCGTAACGTCATCGCCGTGATCGGTGACGGCGCTATGAGCGCGGGCATGGCTTACGAAGCGTTGAATAACGCCGGCTCACTGGACTCCCGTCTGGTCGTCATCCTGAACGACAACGGCATGTCGATTGCGCCGTCTGTCGGCGCGTTGACGACGTACCTGAAAGATCTGCTCGCGGCGCGCCCGCACATGGGCATCGAAGAAGTCGCGCACTTGATGGCGCAGGAATTCCCCGACGAAACATCGACCGCGCGCAACGCGGCGACGATGTTCGAACAATTGGGCTGCGCCTATATCGGCCCCATCGACGGCCACGACGTGGACATGCTCACACGCGTGCTGAAAATGGTGCGCGACGGTGCGCGCAAAGGTCCCGTGCTCGTGCACGTGATCACGGAAAAAGGCAAAGGCCATCCGTTCACGGCCCCCAACGGCGAGAATTATCACGCGGTCGATAAATTCGATCTCGCGACCCTTGAGATGAACAAGGCCGCAGCCGCTGCGCCGACCTTCACTAAAGTTTTTGCGAACTGCCTGATCGAAGAAGCCGCCGAAGACCCGACCATTATCGGCATCACTGCCGCCATGCCCTCGGGCACGGGCATCGATCTTTTCGCCAAGAAGTTTCCCGAGCGTACGTACGACGTCGGCATCGCCGAACAGCATGCCGTGACGTTCGCCGCCGGATTGGCCGCCGAAGGTTTGAAGCCGGTGGTCGCGATCTACTCCTCGTTTCTGCAACGCGCCTACGATCAGGTGGTGCACGACGTCGCGCTACAAAGCCTGCCCGTGCGCTTCGCCATCGACCGCGCCGGCCTCGTGGGCAACGACGGCCCGACTCATGCGGGAACGTACGATCTCAATTATCTGATGTGTTTGCCGGGCATCGTGATCATGGCCGCCGCTGACGAAGCGGAACTGAAGCACATGATTGCCACGTCGCTAAGCATCAACGATCGTCCATCGGCCTTTAGATTTCCGCGCGGCGAAGGCTTTGGCGTCGCTCTGCCCGCACGCGGCCAAGTGCTGCCCATCGGCAAAGGCCGCATCATGCGTGAAGGCAGCGCTATTGCGCTGCTGTCGCTGGGCGGGCGTTTGCACGAATGCATGCAAGCCGCCGAGGAACTCGCGGCGCGCGGATTATCGACCACGGTCGCCGATGCCCGTTTCGCCAAACCCATGGACGAAGCGATGCTCGCCGAACTCGCGCAAAATCACGAAGTGCTGGTGATCATCGAGGAAGGTGCCATCGGCGGCTTCGGCGCGCACGCGCTGACGTTCCTCGCCCAAAACGGCCTCCTCGACGCCGGATTGAAAGTGCGCACCATGACGTTGCCGGATCGCTTCGTCGCGCACGCCAAGCCCGACGAGCAATACGACGATGCAGGCCTGCAGGCCCGTCACATCGTGGATATGGCGGTGAACGCACTCGGCAATGCCGTGACGCGTCCCAACGCCGTTCGCGAGGTCGCGGGCACGCGGCATTCGCGCTAGGCCCGCCATGGGTCTGGTCGACACCAGGCCGGACGCGGGCGAGCCGGCTTCTCCCGAGCTTCACGAGATCCGCGCGCTCATCCGCACGAAAGTTCAGGCGGCGGGATCGTCGTTTTACTGGGCCATGCGCTTTTTGCCCGAGCCAAAACGCGATGCACTATTCGCGATCTACGCCTTCTGTCGTGAAGTCGATGACATCGCCGACGGCGATTTAAACCGCGAAGGCAAAATCCTGACGCTCGACCGCTGGCGTCAGCAAGTAGAGGACATGTTCGCCGATCGGGCCAGCGATCCCATCACGCGCGCGCTCATCCCTGCCATCGCGACCTATGGTCTGCGCAAAAAAGACTTCATCGCCGTCATTGAAGGCATGGAAATGGATGCGCGCGGCCCCATCATCGCGCCCACGTTGGAAGAGTTGGATCTCTACTGCGACCGTGTGGCGTCTGCCGTAGGCCGCTTGTGCGTGCGCGTGTTCGGCGAGCCGACACCAGCCGGAGAGCAAGTGGCGACGTATTTGGGACGCGCGCTGCAACTGACGAATATCTTGCGCGATGTGGAAGAAGATGCCGGGATCGGTCGCCTTTACCTGCCTGCGGAATACATCGCCCTCGAGAAAATTAAAATTTCGACACCGACCGACATCGTCGCCGCCGAGCGCTTGCAGGCCGTGACGGCGCGGGTTGGTGCTCTCGCCGAGCACGCCTTCGCCGATACGGAAATGGCGTTGGCCAGTTGCTCCAAGAAAGCCATGCGCCCGGCCGTGATCATGATGATGGTCTATCGCAAGCACCTCGACCGTCTGCGCGCCAACGACTGGAAACTGTTGCCGGCACAAAAGGGCCTCGCCAAAGCGCGCGCGTCTGTCGGCAAACTGTGGATCGCCATCCAATACGGTCTGTTTTGAGCGCCCACGTTCACATTATCGGAGCGGGTGTCGCGGGACTGGCCGCGGCCGTGCGCCTTGCCCATCTGGGTCCCCGTCTGACCGTGTACGAATCCGCACCGCGTGCCGGCGGACGCTGTCGCTCGTACCATGATCCGCAACTGGATCGCGTCATCGACAACGGCAATCACCTGCTGCTCAGCGGTAACACCGCCGCCATGGCTTATGTTTCCGAGATCGGCGCGGCCGATCGCTTGAGCGGCCCCACGAGTGCTGCCTTTCCCTTTATCGACGTGACGACAGGCGCGCGCTGGACGTTGCGCCCCGGTAACGGCGCGATTCCGTGGTGGGTGTTCGACTCAGCCCGCCGCGTGCCCGGCACGCATGCCTTGGAATATCTTTCGGCCTTGCGCTTGTTGAACGCCAAATCGGGCGAGACGGTCACCGACTGTGTTGGCGGCGACGGCACGCTGTTCCGGAATTTCTGGGAACCGCTCACGGTCGCGGCATTGAACGAGTCCGCCGCTGAGGGTGCTGCGGAACTGATGGGCCCCGTCTTGCGCGAGACGTTCCTGAAAGGCAGCGCCGCGTGTCGCCCGTTGATCGCGCGCCGCAATCTCGCCGACACACTGGTTGATCCCGCCATGAGCTTGTTGAACGCCGCAGGTGTCAACGTCCGGTTTGGTGCGCGTGTGCGTGCACTGGAATTCGACGCCACGCGCGTTCAGGCGCTCGACGTCGATGAAACGCACATCGCCATAAACGCGGGCGACCTCGTGATCCTCGCGGTCCCTGCCTGGATCGCCCAAACACTTGTCCCCGGCTTGCAAGCGCCGCCCGCCGGGCAAGCCATCGTCAACGTGCACTATCGCCTCGTGACTTCCGTCACCGGCGACGCACCGCGAATCGTGGGAGTCGTCGGTGGACTCGCGCAATGGGTCTTCGCGCGCGACGACATGGCATCGGTGACCATCAGCGCCGCCGATAGCATCGTGAACGACGCACCCGAGGATATCGCTCGCACGTGCTGGCCCGAGGTCGCGGCGGCGCTGGAGATCGACTCACGCGTCGAGCCGCCGGCACGCGTTGTTAAAGAAAAACGCGCCACTTTCGCGCAGACACCAAAAGCCGTGAAAATGCGGCCTTCTGTCACTACAAAGTACCCGAATCTCTTGCTCGCGGGCGACTGGACCGCTACAGGATTGCCAGCCACCATCGAGGGCGCGATCCGGTCGGGCTTTACCGCCGCGCGCCGCGCGACGGGGCTCACCACTGAAGCGCAAGCGGCCTGACGTATGAACATCAGCGTAGCCTCGGCCGACATACCGACGACCTGGAGCCAGGGCCTCGACCGCGTCATCGGCGAAGCGGCCGAGTCTTTGCGCGCACGCCAGAAGCCGGACGGCCATTGGGTCTTCGACCTTGAGGCCGACGCCACCATTCCGGCCGAATACATCATGCTCAATCATTACCTCGATGAGCGCGAGACCGAGATCGAAGCGAAATTGGCGGACTATATCCGCAGCATTCAGGGCGAGCACGGCGGATGGCCGTTGTTCCATCGCGGCGACTTCGACATGAGCGCCAGCGTGAAAGCCTATTACGCATTGAAAATGGCGGGCGACGATATTGCCGCGCCGCACATGACCCGCGCGCGCAATGCCATTCTCGAGCGCGGGGGGGCCGCCCAAGCCAACGTGTTCACGCGCTACGCACTGGCGTTGTTCGCCGAAGTGCCGTGGCGCGCGGTGCCCGTGATGCCGGTCGAGTTGATGATCGCGCCGGATTGGTTTCCCATCAACGTCTACAAATTCTCCTACTGGTCGCGCACGGTCATCGCGCCGCTCTTGATCCTGGCCGCGCTGAAACCTCGCGCGATCAATCCGCTGGGCATTCGCATCCAAGAACTGTTCGTCGTGCCGCCCGACGAGGTCAAAGTCTATTTGCGCAACGCTACCGGCAAGTGGGGTGGCTACGCGTTTTTGTTTCTCGACAAAATCCTGCGCGTCATTGAGCCGCATGTGCCGAAGAAGATGCGTGCGCGCGCCATCGCCAACGCCGTTGCGTTCTTCACCGAACGCCTGAACGGCGAAGATGGTCTGGGCGCGATCTTTCCCGCTATGGCCAATTCCGTCATGGCCATGGAAGCGCTTGGATACCCAAAGGACGATCCGCGTCTTGTCACCGCCAAGCGCTCCATCAAAAAATTGCTGACGCAAGGCGAAGGCAAAATGTTCTGCCAACCATGCGTCTCGCCCATCTGGGACACAGGCCTGGTCGTGCAGGCGCTCATGGATGCCGGCGACGGCCCTGAAGCCTTCACCGTGCAAGGCAGCTGTGACTGGATGAAAGACCGCCAGATCCTCGATGTGGTCGGCGAATGGGAAAAGAAACGCCCCGGCTTACGGCCCGGCGGTTGGGCCTTCCAATACAACAACGCCCATTATCCCGACGTGGACGACACCGCCGTCGTCGGCATGGCGTTGCACCGCGCCGATCCCGCCAAGTACGCTGAGCCCATCGCGCGCGCGGCGGAATGGATCGAGGGTATGCAAAGCACCAACGGCGGTTGGGGCGCTTTCGACATCGACAACAACGCCTTCTATCTCAATCACATTCCGTTTGCCGATCATGGCGCGCTGTTGGATCCGCCCACAGCAGACGTCTCGGCGCGCTGCATCAGCTTTCTCGCGCAAATCGGCTACGACCATGCACATACGTCCATCGCGCGCGGCATTGCCTACTTAAAGGCGGACCAAGAAGCGGATGGCAGTTGGTTCGGCCGCTGGGGCACCAATTACATCTACGGTACGTGGTCGGTGCTGAACGCGCTCAATGCCGCTGGCGAAGATATGTCGCAGCCTTATATCCGCCGCGCGGTAGAATGGCTCATCGCCCATCAAAACACCGACGGCGGCTGGGGCGAAGACGGCGCCACCTATTGGAAAGAGCGCCGCTATGAGCGCAAAGCCAGCACACCATCGCAAACCGGCTGGGCGACGCTCGCCCTTATGGCCGCAGGCGAAGTCGATCATCCGGCTGTGAAACGCGGCGTCGATTTTCTGTTGGCGGCACCGCGCGAACCCGACGGACGCTGGAAAGAACCGTGGTTCACGGCTGTGGGTTTCCCGCGCGTGTTTTATTTGCGCTATCACGGCTATGCCGCGATTTTCCCACTCTGGGCATTGGCCCGCTATCGCGACCTTAAACAGAGCAACACGAAGCGCGTCCGTTACGGGATGTAGTCATCGGTCACGGTGATGTGGTCGGGCGCAAGGCCCGCCGCGGAACGTTCCCACATTTGCAGATAAGCGGCTTCCAGATTGCGCGTGTACCGCGCGGTATCGAACAGCGCGCAGGTCAGTTTATTATTTTGAAGCTTCGCCCTTAGCTGCTTGAGTTTGTCGGGCTGCGTCGCAAGTTCCAGCGCCATCTTTTCGTAATCGACGGCATTCGCGGCGATGAGGTCCGGCAGACCCGCCGCGGTCAGAAGGCTCGCCGCGACGCGGCTGGCGAAGGTCTCCCCGATGCAGGTTAAGAGCGGAAGCCCCGCCCACAGCGCGTCACTTGCCGTCGTGTGCGCATTATAGTGAAAGGTATCGAGGAAAAGATCGGCCGCCCCTTGGCGCGCGATGTAGTCCTGTAAGGATACGCGCGGCGCAAAGATCAAACGCTCCGGCAATACGCCGCGCTTGCCCGCTTCAGCGCGCAAATTACGCATGGCGATGTCGTTGGGCGCCAGCAGCCAGAGGACACTTCCTTCAACCGCCAACAAAAGCCGCATCCAGATGTCGAACACATCCGGCGTGATCTTGAAACTGTCGTTGAAGCAGCAAAAAATAAAGCCCTGCTCCGGCAAGCCAAGGGCCGCGCGCGCGGGAACTTTCAACGGCGGCAACGTGCGAAAATTTGTGGGTTGATAGGCGCCGGGGAGAAGGACAAGGCGCTCGCTGAAATCCGCCGCGTGCGCGAGCGGCGTCACGATAGAGTCGCCAATCAGATAATCGTAGCAATCGGCGGCGGACGTGCCGGGATACCCCAGATATCCCACCTGAATGGGCGCGACACGCCGCGCAAAAAGCGCCGGTTGACGGTGAAGATACACATTTAAATCAAGTGCTATGTGAATTCCGAGCGCGCGCGCTGATGCGACAGCCGCATCGTCGGACATGGGGGAAATATCGATCCAACGGTCCACGCTGCCCTTCATCAGGCGCTGAACCGGGTCGCGCGGATCGCCGCTAAGTGAAAATGCAACGACTTCGAACTTCGTACGGTCGTGCGCGCGCAATAGACCCGCAATCAAGTGCGCGGTCGCGTGGGCGCGAAAATCGGCGGAGAAATAGCCAAGCCGGATCTTATCCGTTGGTCCTGCCGCGGGAACTTGGCCCTCCTCGACCCCAGTCGTATCGCGATAAAAATCCGCCGCACATTTTCGCTGCAGCTGTGACGACGCAGGCAGCGCGAGAAAATGATAAGGCTTGATCACCGCATCGGCGGCGCGCACGCGGGCGTGCAAATCTTCAACCGCGTCCGCGAACCCGTCCCATCGGCAGATCCTTAAGGCGAGATACAGCGCCGTGCCCTGGGCATATGTGGCATCGACATCAAGGGCGGCAGCCAGGTCGAAGTCTTCCAGCGCGCGTGCGAATTGCCCGAGAGTCATGCGCGTTTCGCCGCGCAGGATCAACGCTGCCGCCGAGGTTGGCTGAATCGCCAGAAGGTGCCCGAGGGCAGCAACCGCATCTTCAGGGCGCTGAAGCGCAATGAGGGCGTGAGCGCGAAGCATGTGGGCCTCGGCCGCGCCGGAATTTTGCATCAGAATTTGATCGCAAGCGCCGAGCGCCGCGGCAAAATCGCCTTGCTGCCGAAGCCGGTCTGCCTGCGCAAGAGCGGTTGAGACATCCATTGCGCGCTACTCTGAAACCGTAATGGCGGCGGGCGCCTGTCCGGCCTGATATCGACGCCACATCTGTGTATAGGCCGCCTCGATATTGCGTGTATAGCGGGCCGTGTCGAAAAGCGGGCACGACAGTTTATTCTCGGTGAGTCTCTCTCTCATGGCCTTGAGAAGCGCGGGCTGACGGGCAAGTTCCAACGCGCGCTGTTCATAAGCTTCCGTCGTTTGCGTCACGAGCTCGGGAAGCCCCGCCGCCGTGACCAGACTCGCGGCCACGCGCGCGGGGAACGTATCGCCAAGCAGCGGAAGCCCCGCCCACAAAGCATCGCTCGCCGTCGTGTGGGCATTATAGTGGAACGTATCCAGAAACAAATCGGCGGCGGCGTAACGCGCGATATGGTCACGCGTCGAGACCTGAGGCGCGAACACCAGCCGTTCGCGCGAAACGCCGCGACGCGCGGCCTCTAGGCGCAAATTGCTGATCGCAGCGTCGTTTTTCCCCAAAAGCCACAGCACGCTGCCCTCGACGGCTTGCAAGAGTCGCATCCAGACATCGAAAACGTCCGGCGTGATCTTGAGCGAACCATTGAGGCAACAAAAAACGAAGCCATCGGGCGGCAATCCCAACGCTTCACGGGTCGGTGTTTGCAGCTCGGTGAAGCCTTTGAAGGCCGTGGGCTGATAGGCATGCGGAAGCGTCACGATCGTTTCGCTGAAGTGCGCTTGGTGCACGGCCGGGGTCACGATGGAATCGCCGATGATATAGTCGTAGCAGGGCGCGCCGGACGTGCCGGCATATCCGAGATAATTCACCTGAATCGGCGCGACGCGCTTGGCGAAGATGGCCGGCTGGCGGTCCATATAAACATTCAAATCGATCGCGACGTCGATTTCCTGGCTGGTGGCCAAATCGACAATGGCCGAATCCGACGCCGCCGAGACGTCGAAAAGACGATCGACATTTCTGGCAATAGCGTGCCGAACCGGATCGCGGGGATCGCCCCCGAACGCGAACGCAACCACCTCGAACCGAGAACGGTCGTGGGCCTTAAACAGCCCGTTAATCAGATGGGACGTCGCGTGCTCGCGAAAATCGGCGGAAAAATAACCCAACCGTATTTTTCCGTGCGCCCGCGACGGCGTCGCAGCGGGCCGTTTTTCACCACCGATTTCTTTGCGAAAGAAATTCACGGCGCAGGTTTTTTGCTGTTCCGGCGACGACGGCACCGTAAGAAATTGAAACGGAGTGACGACAGGCTTGCCGGCATCGACGCGCGACTGAAGATCTGCGAGGCGCGCATCGTTATCGCTCCACGCGCAAATGCGCTGACTTAAATTGAAAGCCATGCCCGGAATATATTTCGCGTCGGGATCGAGCGCCGCCACGAAGGCAAGATCATGGAAGGCGCGCTCATATTGTTTCAACGCAAAGCGGCTTTGGCCGCGCAGGCGCAAGGCCGGCGCCGACACGGGATCGCGTTTCAGAAGGCGATCTACTGCGATAAGTGCATCTTCGTGACGCTGGAGTGCGGCGAGGATTTCGGCGCGCTGGAGGAGCGCCTCGGCCGAATCGGGATTTGCTGCAAGCACTTGATCATAGATAGCGAGCGCGCCTATCAAGTCGCCTTGTTGGTGAAGTTGCGTTGCTTGCGCGAAGGCGGCGGACACTTCCATGGTCTAAGCTATACTATTGCCGTTCGTTTTGATCGATAGGGCTTGCGCGTGGGGAATCTGGGGATTGTGACGGGGCTGGCATTTGAAGCGCGGCTTTTGCGTGACGGCGATGCGCTGATCGATTGTGCTGGTCTTTTGCCGCAGGCCGGACAGCTCGCGGCCCGACGCGTGGTAGAGCGAGGTGCAACTGCATTGATGAGTTTCGGGATCGCTGGTGGGTTGGATCCGGACCTTGCTCCTGGCACGGTGATTGTGACGTCAACGATCCTGCCCGCCGTCTCAAGCTCTCGCTCAAACCCCCAAAGGTGGGTGGAGAATGTGCGCAGGCGCATTTTCGGGGCACTTGATCGGCCCCTTGCCCACGCCGCACGGGTTCTTGCTACGCCTGATGAAAAAGCGGCCCTCTTTGCAGCCACCGGCGCGGCGGCAGCGGATATGGAGAGTCACGGGATTGCGGAAATTGCGGCGGCGCATGGCCTGCCATTCTTGGCCGTGCGCGTTATCGCCGATACGGCGCACGATCGTGTTCCATCGGTGGCAACGAAGGCCATGACCGACGACGGCCGCGTGCGCATTCTGGCCAGCGTTCTGGGGGCGCTATGCCACCCGACGCAAATACCGGATTTGATTCGGCTAGGCCGACAGACCGATACGGCAAAGGCGGCTTTACGCGCCCTTGCCGACCATCCGGAATTTTATTCCGCGGCCTGAGTGGTCTGTTCGGACAGCTTCTTGACCACTTTCTCGAACACGTATTCCGCCGGGCGCTGGTTTTCCAGCGAGATTTCCGCCGCCATGGGGGCTTCGGTGTCCGGGCCCTTCAACATGACCTTAAGGGCGTGTAGTGGACGGTTGGCCGTATCGATCACCGAGGTCGGTTCGAAGCCTGAGTGCACCATGCAGTTGGCGCATTTTTCGTAATTGCCGACGCCGTAGGAATCCCAGGCGGTGGTGTCCATCAGTTCGGCGAATGTGCGCACGTAGCCTTCGCCCACCAAATAGCACGGACGTTGCCAGCCGAAGACGTTGCGCGTCGGGTTGCCCCACGGCGTGCAGTGATAGGTTTGGTTGCCGGCCAGGAAGTCGAGATACAGGCTCGACTGATTGAACTTCCAAGGCTTCGCGCCGCCCTTCACGCGCTCCTTGCCGAGGCGGAAAATGCTGCGGAACAGTTCTTTGGTCTGACGGCGGCTGAGGAAGTGATCTTGCACAGGCGCGCGTTCGTACGCATAGCCCGGCGCCATGGTGACGCCCTCAACGCCCAGGCTCATGGCGAAATCGATGAACTCGGCGACGCGCGCCGGCACGGCATTGCTGTTGAACAGCGTGCAATTGATGGTCACGCGGAAACCGCGCTTCACCGCTTCCTTGATGGCTTCCACGGCGCGTTCGAAAACGCCCTCTTGGCTCACGGCGTGATCGTGCTCTTCTTTCAAGCCGTCGAGATGGATCGACAGGGTGAGGTAGGGGCTCGGTGTGAATTGATCGAGCTTCTTTCTCAAAAGCAGCGCGTTGGTGCAAAGATAGACGAACTTCTTGCGCGCGATGATGCCTTCCACGATCTGCACGATCTCTTTGTGCAGCAAGGGCTCGCCGCCGGGGATCGACACCACCGGCGCGCCGCACTCGTCAACAGCTTGGAAACACTCTTCCGGCGACAAGCGGCGGTTCAGGATGGAATCCGGATAGTCGATTTTGCCGCAGCCGTTGCACGCGAGATTGCAGCGGAACAAGGGCTCCAGCATCAACACCAGCGGATAGCGTGCGCGACCGAGCAGTTTTTGCTTCGTGATGTACGCGCCGACGCGAATTTGTTGGATCAACGGAACAGCCAAGGGACGACCTCTTGTTCGTGTGAATTATTCCGCGGCGTTCGCGGTCGCAAAGTCTTTCAACTGCTTGGGTAACTTGAAGTGAATATTCTCGGTCACGCCGTCGAGCATCTCGACTTCGATATCGGCCAGCGTGCGCAGCTTCGCGATCAATTCGTCGACCAGCGCTTCGGGCGCCGAGGCGCCTGCCGTGATGCCGACCGTCTTCTTGTCCGTCAGCCACGCGGGCTGCAGCCCCGTCGCGTCGTCGATCAGGTAGCTCGGGACATTCATGTCCTCGCCGATCTCGCGCAGACGGTTGGAATTGGAACTGTTCTTGGCGCCGAGAACGAGCAGCACATCCGAGCGCCCCACCAACTCGCGCACCGCTTGCTGGCGGTTTTGCGTGGCGTAGCAAATGTCTTTCACGTCGGGTCCGTGAATCTTGGGAAAGCGCTTTTCCAGTGTCGCGATGATGTCGCGGGTGTCGTCGACCGACAGCGTGGTCTGCGTGACATAGGCGAGCATTTCAGGATCGCGCACTTCAAGGGCTTTCGCGTCTGTGACTGAGCCCACCAAGTGAACGGTGCCGTCGATCTGGCCTAACGTGCCTTCGACTTCGGCATGACCGGCGTGGCCGATCAAAACAACTTCGTAGCCGGCGGCCGCGTAGCGTTGGCCTTCGGTGTGCACGCGCGCGACCAGCGGACACGTGGCGTCGAGAACTTCGAGACCGCGGTTGTCGGCATCGCTGACGACGCGGCGCGAGACGCCGTGCGCCGAGAACACCGTGATGGCGCCGGACGGAATATCGTCAACCTCGTCGACGAACACCGCACCTTTGGCGCGCAGGTCCTCAACGACACGTTTGTTATGGACGATTTCGTGGCGCACGTAGACCGGCGGGCCATACTTCTTCAGGGCCAGCTCGACGATCTCGACCGCACGCACGACACCAGCGCAAAAACCCCGCGGCTGTGCCAGCAAAACCTTCATTATCCGCCGTTCCCCCAGCGCTTCTTTGCGCTGTTATACCTGTTGCGCCGCAACAGCCAAGGCCAAGTCCTGTCATACGGCCTATGCGCCCGGCGACTAGGGCGATAATGATATTATTTTACAACAACTTAGACGGAATGTCACGCCTCGTCTAAAACCGTCTCGGGGGCCAGATTGCCCTTTAAAGCGGCCTGGAGCTGGGTTTTATCCAGTTCCCCCTCCCACCGCGACACCACCACCGTGGCCACGGCATTGCCGATAATATTGGTGATGGCCCGGCATTCGCTCATGAAGCGGTCGATGCCGAGGATCAGGGCCATACCTTCAATCGGGATCGTGGGAACCACGGCCAACGTGGCGGCAAGGGTTACAAACCCGGCCCCCGTTATACCGCTGGCCCCCTTCGAACTCAGCATGGCCACGGCCAGGAGCGTTAACTCCTGCGTCAGCGTGAGGTCGGTATTCGTCGCCTGGGCGATGAACAGCGCCGCCATGGTGATGTAGATGTTTGTACCATCGAGATTGAAGGAATATCCGGCCGGTATGACCAGGCCGACAACCGGCCGGGAGCATCCGAGGCGCCGCAGCTTTTCCATCAGCGATGGAAGCGCGCTTTCGGACGAGCTAGTCCCCAGCACAATAAGCAGCTCTTCCTTCAGATAAATAATCAGCCGCACGATATTGAACCCGACCAAGCGCGCGATGGTGCCGAGCACGACGAACACGAACAGCGCCGCCGTGAGATAAAACGCACCCATCAACGAAAACAGCGGGCCCAGTGCTGCCACGCCATACCGCCCAATCGTAAAGGCCATAGCGCCAAATGCCCCGATGGGCGCCACGCGCATCACAATATTGATGACGCCGAAAATGACGTGCGTGACTTGATCGATAAAGCTGCGCACGCCGTCGCCGCGCTTTCCCAAAGCCGAAAGCGCGAACCCAAACAACACCGCGAAGAACAACACCTGCAACACGTCGCCCTTGGCAAAGGCATCAACCACGGTGTTGGGAATGATGTTGAGCAGGAAGTCGCTGATGTTTTCCGCCTTGGCGCGGGTCGTGTAATCGGCGATGGCCTTGGTGTCCAAGCTCTCGGGTGTGGCGTTGAACCCCGCACCCGGCTTCAGGGTATTCGCCACGATCAGACCGATCACGAGCGCGAAGGTGGAAACCACCTCGAAATAAACAATCGCTTTGACACCCACGCGGCCGACGCGCTTGGCATCCTGCATGCCGGCGATCCCCGACACCACGGTGCAAAAAATAATGACCGGGATGACCATCTTCACCAGCTTGATGAAGGCATCGCCCAGCGGCTTCATGGCAACCGCAAGCTCGGGATTTGCGAGGCCCAGCGTCACCCCGATGACAATCGCCACCAGCACCTGGACATAGAGTATTTTATAAAGCGGCTTGCGCATGATTGATCCCCTAGATGTGATCTTCAGCTATCGCGCGCTGTGTTTCAATAAGGCTTGATCGAATACGGTTTTCCAGGCACCTCTAAGGCCATCACTTTTACGGGATCACATGCGCAAAGCGGCCGTTCTGATCATTAGTTGCTGGTCCGGGTTCATGGTGATGTCACTTGAACTTTTGAGCGGCCGCATCCTCGCACCCACCTTTGGCAACAGCATTTATGTGTGGGGCGCGATCATCACCATTTTCATGCTGGCGCTGTCGCTGGGCTATCTCATCGGCGGGCGGCTGTCTTTGCGCACGCCGACCATCTCTGGACTGTGCGCACTGCATTTCGCCGCCGGCATCTTTCTATTGCCGATTTACCTGTTCGAAATCCCCGTGCTCGATGCGATTTTCTCCTACACGCAAGATCCGCGCCTGGGATCGTTGCTTGCAAGCATCGCGCTGTTTTTTATTCCGGCAGTCTTTTCCGGCATGGTGACGCCCTATTCCGTGAAGCTGCTGGTGAGCGACGCCAGTGCCGCCGGATTTTACGCCGGGCTGCAATATTTCTTTTCCACCTTCTTCAGCGCGGCGGGAACGCTGCTGACGTCATTCTACTTCGTGCTGATTTTTGAAGTCGATCAGATCTTGCTGCTGTTCATGGGGATGACCCTCCTCGTGGCCACAGGAGTGTTCCTCGTCGCGCGAAAGGCGCCGTAACATGCGTTTTCTTGCCGCACTCGCGCTCATCGCGCTTTTAATTCCGCCCGCAAACGCCGCGCAAATTCACGCCGAGCGTTCGCTCTACCGCAACATGATCGTGACCGAGGAAGATGGCCTGCGTTGTCTTACGTTCCGGCGCCTCGGCACCGGCGACCGGCAGACGTGTTATCGCCTCAGCAATCCCAAAGAGCTGGTGTTTCCCTACACCAAGATGATGTTGGGCGCACTTTACCTGAACCCAAATCCCGCGCGCGTGCTCGTCATCGGCCTCGGCGGCGGCACGTTGCCCATGACGCTGCGCGCACTGCTCCCCGATGTGCACATCGACACCGTCGAGATCGATCCCGCCGTCGTGAAGGTCGCGCGCGAATACTTCAATTTTAGAACCGACGCCAAAATGGAAGTGTTCCGGGAAGACGGACGCGTGTTCGTCAAAAAGCAGATGAAGACCGACATCAAGTACGACATCATCATGCTGGACGCCTTCGAGGACGAATACATCCCCGAGCACATGCTCACGAAGGAATTTCTCGCCGAAGCCAAAAGCCTGTTGAAGCCGCGCGGCATCTTAGCCGCCAACACATTTTCCAGCAGCCGCCTGTACCCGTTTGAATCGGTGACATACACGTCCGTCTTCGGGCCGTTTTATAATTTAAAGCTATCTAACCGCGTCATTTGGGCGCAAAACGGCGCGCTGATGAGCCTCGACGAAATTCGCGCCAACGCCAAAATGCTCGAACCGCAATTCGCCGCGTTCGGCGTCAAATCGGATTTTTTATTGACGACGATCTCCACCAAACCCGACTGGGACACCAAAACCCGCGTGCTGACAGATCAATTCTCGCCATCCAACCTTCTCAATGCGCGCTGATGAGTGAGCCAGCGCCCACATGCGAGACGTGCCTTAAGCCCACCAATTTATGCATTTGCGACGGCATAAAGCCGATCGCCAATCGCGTGCAGGTGCTCATCATCCAGCACCCGCAAGAGCAGGATCAAGCGCTCGGCACCGCGCGCTTGGCCGCGCTCCATTTTAAAAACGCGCAGGTGAAAGTCGGCTTGTCGTGGCCCAGCCTCACGAAAGCCTTGGGAAAAGAAGCCGACCCGAAGCAATGGGCGGTGCTGTATCTCGGCTCATCGAAAATCGCCGGCCCTGTAAAATCGGAAGTCGTCGCCCTCGACCGCAAGGGCGCTGCCCTCGCCGATCAGACCAAAGCTCTCACCGGCATTGAAGGCATCATCGTGCTCGATGGCACATGGAGCCAGGCGAAAGCCTTGTGGTGGCGCAACGCGTGGTTCTTGAAGTGCCGCCGCGTGGCGCTCAATCCGCATCAGCCTTCCAAATACGGCCGCTTGCGCCGTGAAGCGCGGCGCGAGGCTTTGTCGACGATTGAAGCGATCGCGCTCCTCATGGGCCAGCTCGAAGGCAAACCCGAGATCACAACGACGCTGCGCGCGAGCTTCGAACGCATGATCGCGAAATATCACGCCTCAACAGCTACATAAGAACGGCTACTTAAGTTTTTTGCGCGCAAGCGCAAGCGCCTCGTCGACCTCAGCGCGGCGACCTAAATCATAGCGCTCGTGGTCCGCCCGCACCGGGGCTTTGAGCGCTTTTTCAAGATACGGCAGCGCCTCGCGATACTTTTGGTGCTGCGCTAAATAATCACCATAGAAATAATTTGAATCCATGCTTTCGCTGTCGGCCTCCAAGGCTTTCGCGAAATGCATGCGCGCTTTGTCATCGTCATGAAAACCAATAGGCCAAGCAGGGATCTCGTTATAAAGCGCGCCCAGCGCGGTGTGGATCATGCTCGTGGCCGCACCGGTATCGGTTTTGGCCGCGGACTCAAGAAGGTCGCGGGCTTCTTTTGCCAGACCCAACCCCGCCACGCTGTGATGCAAGTCGGCTTCGAGGAGAAGCACCAGCGCATACCACGCCAAAACATCGGCAGCGGCCGGATGCTGTGCGACCAACGCTTGCGTCTGGTTCCGCAAATCCTTCAGCGCCGCGAGCTGTTGGCGGCTGTCCTTAATCTCGTAGCGGATTTCCGCCCAACGGTTCTCGATCGCGCTCACGGCGGCATCGTCGGCAAACGTTTGCGGTGCGCTCGCAAGCGCTAAAGCCACATAAATGATAATGCTTTTCGCACGCATTCCTGTTCGTTCCTGTCGCCGCGCCCGTGTAAGATCGGCGCACGGGGTAGCACATGGCCGCAGCCAAAAAAACCGCCACATTCTACGATGCGCTCGAGCCTATCCATGCGCCCGAACGCATCTTCGATATGAAATACTATGTCCGCGCGCCGGACGAGTGGTTTCTTGCGGTGTCCGATATTCAAGGCTCCACCGCCGCCGTGGAAGCCGGCCGTCACTCGGATGTGAATTTCGCCGCCGCCGCCATGATCGCCGCGCTCAAAAATCTCTGCGGACCAATCCCCTATCAATTCGGCGGCGACGGCGCGGTGGCGTTGATCCCGCCGCAGCACGCTGTTCAGGCCCGCCGCGTGCTGGCGCAAACCCGTCGGTTCGCGCGCCAGGAATTTGGGCTCGACCTGCGCGTGGGCGTCGCCCCTCTGTCCGAGCTGACAAAACGCGGATCGGAAGTTTTGGTCGGGCGCTATGAACCCGCACCCAGCAGTTCCTACGCCGTCTTCATGGGTGACGGCGTCGACCTTATGGAGTCTTCCATCAAAGGTCGGCGCGACGACAGTCTCGCTCAAGCCTCCCTCATCGATTTTTCCGAAGACGACGGCGAGCCGCCGGACCTCACCGGCTTATCGTGCCGCTGGACGCCGCTCCGGGCTGCCCGCGGCAAAATGGTGTCGTTGGTGGTGCGCGGCGCCGACCACGGCGCGCTGCATATGGAACTCACGCGGCTTGCGGGCGTGCCCGCACTCAACGCGGCTTCCCTCGAAAGCCTGCAAGCACGGTGGCCGCCGCGCGGCTTGGTTCGCGAAGCCAAAAGCACGGCGCAAAGGCACGCCCCTGTGGTTGATGTTGATCGGCGTCGGTTTGGAAACGCTGATCGCATACGTGTTCGTAAAGTACGAATTGAAAGTCCCCGGCTTTGATGCCGCCAAATACCGGCGCGACGTTTTGAAAGGTGCGGTGGATTTCGCGCGTGCGGGCGAAAACTTGGCGCTGGTCTTCGACTGCCCCGAGGAAAACATCGAAGTTGTCCGCGCCTATTTGGACGAACGCTGCAAAAACGGCGATCTCAAATTCGGCATGCATGTGTCCGATCACGCCGTCATGACCTGCCTCGTGGTCTCCACCGACGACGAGCACGTACACTTTGTCGACGGCGGCGACGGCGGCTACACCCGCGCCGCGACCGCTTTGAAGGCGCGCGTGGCCGCAGACACCACACCTTGATATTCCCGCCCTGCGCGCGAATCGAAACGCGATTCAACCACCCTCCTCGCCCGTAACCTGCCGCGCGCGCTTTCGTTATGACTCCGCATTTTCAAAGCGGAGACACAGCTATGGCGCGCCCTATCTGGCAAGGACACCTGCGGCTTTCCCTCGTAACGTGCCCCGTGGCGGCCTTCAACGCCACCAACCGCACCAACGACATCTCGTTCCACTTACTCCATAAGAAGACCCATCACCGTATCAACATGGTGCCGCACGATCCCAGCCTGGGTGCTGTCGAGCGTCAGGAACTCGTGAAGGGCTATGAATTCGAGCCGGGCAAATATGTGATCCTCACGCCGGCCGAGATCGCAGCCGTGCGTCTTCCGTCGACCAAGACCATCGACATCGAGGAGTTCGTCGAAGTCGACGAGATCGACCGCATTTATTGGAACGATCCTTATTACCTGTCGCCGCAAGAAGAAGCCCAAACGCCGGCCTATGCCGTCATCCGCGACGCCATGGCCGCCAGCGGCAAACTCGCCATCGGGCGGATCGTGCTTCACAACCGCGAGCGCGTCGTCGCCATTGAAGCGCGCGGCAAAGGCTTGCTGATGACCACGCTCCGCAGCTACGACGAAATCCGCGCCGATAAGGAATTCTTCCGCGATATTCCCGATCAAAAGCCCGACAAGCAGATGCTGAGCATTGCGGAGCGCATCGTCGAGCAGTTGTCCGGCAAGTTCGAGCCCAAAGACTTCAACGATCGCTACGAAGACGCTTTGCGCGACGTCATCAAGCGCAAGCAAAAGGGCCAATCGGTGGCCGCCGATAAAGCACCGGAAGACACCAAGGTCATCGACTTGATGGACGCCTTGAAGCGCAGCTTGTCAGGCGACAAGGGCAAGGATCACGCGCGACGTGTGCTCACCAAACAGACAAACAAGACCACATCGTCCGCGAAAGCTCGGCCCAAGAAGCGCGCAGGCTCCCGTCGTTAAGACCGCACGTCGTTAAGATCGCGCGCTGCTAAGGCGCGTTATTTCTTCCGGCTTTTCTTTGCGGATCTTTTGCCGCTCTTCTTGCTGCTCTTTTTCATAGTCTTCTTAGCGGGTGCCTGCTTCGCGCTTTTCTTGGCGGTTTTCTTCGCAGCTTTCTTGCTCACTTTCTTGCCCGATTTCTTAGCCGCCTTCTTGGCGCTCTTTTTGCGGCCGCTGCCGCTCTTCTTTCCGCCGCCGTCTTGCTTGTTCACGGTTGCCCAGGCACGGCTCTCGGCTTCTTTCGTGCCGACGCCTTTGTCCTCGTAGGCCGCTTCAATGTGTTCGGCTTCACGCTTTTGCGTGTCGCTGTAGCTGGATTTGTCGCCGCGCGGCATGTGGTCGTCTCCCATGAATGAAAATCTCCGGCGCGCGAAACGCCGTGGAATCGCAACGGAGAACCTCGCTGCATGTTCCCGCAGAGGTTTGAGGGGTTGTCCTTGACTCTCCCACCCAATGAGAACAAAAGTAGAACACTCTAAAAACAGAAGCAAGGACCGGCTGCGCCGTGAGCAGGAAAACCGCCGTTTTGCAGGGTTTAAAGGCCCAAATCCAACGCCTGGAGCGGTTTGAGTCGCTGCAGGGCCGCACGCACGCGGTCCTGCCCTTTGGCGTGCCGGAAGTGGATGCCTGCTGGCCCGACGGCTTCCCCATCGCCGCCCTGCATGAGGTCAGCGGCGCACCCACGGCGGCGGGCTTCACGGCTGCCACGGCGTTCACTGCCGCCTTGGGCGCGCGCCTGAAGCGCAACGTGCTTTGGTGCACCACCGGCCACGAACTCTATGCGCCGGGATTGGCAGGGTTGGGATTACCACCTTCGCGCCTGCTCATCGCTACCGCCCGCACCGAAGCGGACGTCTTGGCGGTGATGGAGGAAGGTTTACGGCACACATCGCTGGCGTGCGTTGTGGGCGAAATCACCAAGCTCGATCTCACCACCAGCCGGCGCTTGCAGCTCGCCAGCGAGAAGTCCGGCGTCATGTGCGTGAGTTTGCGCAAACCCCACCGCGACATCGAACCCACCGCCGCCACCAGCCGCTGGCGCATCGCGCCCATGAGTGCGGCGGCTCACGTCATTCCCCAAGCGGGCCGCGCACGCTGGCAGGTGGAGTTGTTGCGCGCCCGCTCGGGGCACACAGGATCATGGAATATTGAGGCGCCGAATGCGCAGGGTTATCTCGGTTTTTCTTCCCAACTGGCAGATCGAAGCACGGGCGAAGCGTTCCGTCCCGCCCATCGCTTGGCAGGATAAGCCGTTCGTCATCGCCGACCTGGAAAGCCGTCAGCACACCGTGCTGGCCGTGAACCCGGCTGCGGCCGACGAAGGCATCATGCCGGGCATGCCGGTCTCCCACGCGCGCGCGATTTTCCCCCACCTGCACGTCGCTCCGGCCGAGCCCGCCGAAGACGCGCGCGCCCTCTACAAACTGGCGGTGTGGTGTCTGCGCTTTAGTCCGTTCGTATCGCCCTGCCCGCCCGATGGACTGTGGATCGACGCCACCGGTGTCGCGCATCTGTTTCAGGGCGAGACGGCGATGCTGGAGAAGATCGCCGCGATCTTCTCCAAGAATCACCTGACAGCCCGCATCGCCATGGCGCACACGCCGGGCGCGGCGTGGGCATGGTCCCATTTCGGCGCACACAGAATCACCGTGGCGGATGGACTTGGCGAACTCAATGCGCTGCCGGTCACGGCCTTGCGCATCATACCCGAGACCGCCGACGGCTTGTGGCGCGTGGGCGTAAAAACCATCGGCGCCCTGCGCAAGCTGCCGCGCAAAACGATCCCCGTACGCTACGGCGTAGACACATTGAAGCGGTTGGATCAGGCGCTGGGCTTCTTGCCCGAATCCCTCGATGCCATTTTGCCGCCCGCCGCCAAACAGCGCGTCCTCACGTTCGCCGAGCCCATCGCGGCGTTGGAAGACTTGCAGCGCACCGTCCACAAGCTCACGGACGATCTGTGCGCGGATTTGGAGAAAACCCAGGAAGGCGCGCGTCGGCTCGATCTCGTCTTTCAACGCGCCGACAACACATTGCAAATTGTGCGCGTCGGCACAGCACGCCCCTCGCGCGACCCAGTGCACCTGTCCAAGCTGTTGCTGGAAAAACTCGATACCGTCGATCCCGGCTTCGGCATCGAAATCGCGACCCTCACAGGATGGCGCATCGCGGCCCTCGCGCCGCGTCAGATGGACACCGAAGCCAGCGCGGCCGACGAAGCCCACGACCTCGCAGCATTGGTGGATCGCATCGGCAATCGTATCGGTGCACGCAACGTGTGGCGCGTGGCGGCAGTGGAAAGCGACCTTCCCGAACGCGCTGTGGAAAAGGTCGCGCCCACGACGAACATCTCCGTCACCTGGCCCGCGCATTTACCACGCCCGGTGCGCTTGTTGTCGCCGCCGGAGTTGGTGAATGTCACGGCGTTGCTGCCCGATTATCCCCCGGCGCTTTTTTCGTGGCGCGGCGAAACCCGCAAAGTGCGCTGCGCCGACGGCCCCGAGCGCATCCTCGGCGAATGGTGGCACGACAAAAAAGAAGTCGGCGAAGTGCGCGATTACTTCCGCATCGAGGACGAAAGCGGCGAACGCTTCTGGCTGTTCCGCGACAACCGCCTGACGCCCGAGCAAACCTACCGCTGGTATCTGCACGGCGTGTTCGCATGAGCTACGCCGAGCTTCAGGTCAGTACCTGCTATTCCTTCCTGCGCGGCGCGTCCCATCCGCGCGAGTTGGTGGAAGCCGCCCACGTGCTGGGCCTCAAAGCCATTGCCGTGGTCGACCGCAACAGCGTGGCCGGCATCGTCAAAGCCCACGACGCGGCAGAGCACTTCAAACTGCGCTTGATCATCGGCTGCCGGTTGGATTTGACCGATGGTTCATCCCTGCTGTGCTATCCGCAAAACCGCGCGGCCTATAGCCGCCTCGTTCGGTTGCTCACGCTGGGCAAACGCCGTGCGCCCAAAGGCCAATGTCACCTTAGCTATGACGACGTGGTCGCCCACGGTGAAGGACAGATTTTCATTGCCCTCGGCGATGAAGTCACCGAGGCCTTACGCACGCGCTTGGAAAAACTGCGCGCCGATTTTCCGCGTCACTGTTATCTGGCCCTCTCCCGCCGCTTCCGCCCCAACGAAGTCGAACGCCTCGATGCGTTGTTCCAACTGGCACAGGAAACGCGCGTGCCCACGGTGATCACCAACGACGTGCTCTATCACGGCCCGGCGCGCCGCATGTTGCACGATGTGATGACGTGTATTCGCGTGGGTAAGACGATCGATACCTTGGGCTTTGAACGCGAGCGTTCGGCGGATCGTTTCTTCAAACCACCCGCGGAAATGGCGCGCTTGTTTGCGCGCTATCCGGAAGCGGTCGCGCGCACGACGGAAATCATGGCCCGCTGCACGTTCCGGCTGGACGAACTGAAATACCAATATCCGGACGAGAACTTCTTCCCCGGCCTTACCGCCCATGAAGGCTTGGAAAAGGCGACCTACGAAGGTGCGGCCTGGCGCTATTCCGGCGACGTGCCCGAGAAGGTGCAAAAACAGCTCGCCTATGAACTCAACATCATAGGTAAATTAAAGTACGCGCCCTATTTCCTGACCGTGTGGCGCATCGTGAAAGTCGCCCGGTCGAAAGGCATCTTATGCCAAGGGCGCGGCAGCGCCGCCAACTCCGCCGTGTGCTATTGCCTCGGCATCACCGAGATCAATCCCGCCATCAATCTCGGCTTGTTCGAGCGTTTCATCAGCGAGGATCGCGGCGAACCGCCCGACATCGACGTCGACTTCGAGCACGAGCGGCGCGAGGAAGTCATCCAGTGGATTTACAAAGAATACGACCGCGACCACGCGGCCCTCACCGCCACCGTCATTCACTACCGCTCGCGCCGGGCCGTGCGCGATGTGGGCAAGGCCCTGGGTTTCTCCGAGGATGTGGCGGCGTCGCTTGTGGGCGCCGTATGGGGCTGGAGCAACAGCGGCGTCGGTGAAGCACGTGCCCGCGAATTGGGGCTCGACCCTAACGACTGGCGGTTGCGCCTGTGCCTGGAGCTTTCGAAAGAGCTGATCGGTTTTCCGCGTCATCTCTCTCAACACCCCGGCGGTTTCGTCATCACCAAAGACCGCCTCGACGATCTTGTCCCCATCGAGAATGCCAGCATGGCAGACCGCACCGTCATCGAATGGGACAAGGACGACATTGAAACCTTACACATGATGAAGGTCGATATTCTCGGCCTCGGCATGTTGGGTTGCTTGCGGCGCTCCTTCGATCTGTTGCGCAGCCGCAAAGGCATCAGCGCGACCATCGCTTCCCTGCCGACGGATGATCCTGCGGTTTACGACATGCTGTGCAAGGCCGACAGTATCGGCGTTTTCCAAGTGGAAAGCCGCGCGCAGATGAGCATGCTCCCGCGCCTGAAGCCGCGCGAATATTACGACCTGGTGGTGGAAGTGGCGATTGTGCGCCCGGGGCCCATTCAGGGCGACATGGTGCATCCCTATTTGCGCCGGCGGCAAGGCATTGAGCCAATGACGTACCCGCTGCGCTTCGGGAAAGAAGATCCTAAGCGTGAATTGGAAGCCGTTCTGAAACGCACCATGGGCGTGCCGCTGTTTCAGGAACAAGCCATGCAGATCGCCATCGTCGGCGCCAACTTCACACCCAGCGAAGCCGACAAGCTGCGCCGCGCCATGGCAACCTTTCGCAACGACGGCAAAGTGAGTTCCTTCCGCGAACGCTTCATCGACGGCATGGAGAAGAACGGCTACGAGAAAAGCTTCGCCGAGCGCTGTTTCCACCAGATCGAAGGATTCGGCACCTATGGCTTCCCTGAAAGCCACGCCGCGTCCTTCGCCATTCTGGTGAACGCCTCGGCCTGGATCAAATGCCACCACCCTGATGTGTTCCTCTGCGCGATCCTCAATGCGCAGCCCATGGGGTTCTATGCACCCGCGCAGTTGATCAGGGACGCGCGCCAGCACGGCGTCGAGGTTCTGCCCGTCGACATGAACGCCAGCCAATGGGATTGCACACTGGAACCCGGCGACGGAAAGATGTGCGCGGTGCGTCTGGGTTTTGGCGTCATCAAAGGCGTGACGGAAGACGCGGCCGACAGCATCGTCGCCAACCGCCACGTCCCTTACGAAACGCCCCACGACGTGTGGCGGCGCAGCGGCATCTCCGCCCGGCAGATGAAATGCCTCGCGGAAGCCGACGCCTTCGCCGGGATGGAATTTGATCGCCGCCACGCTTTGTGGAGCGTGAAGCCGCTGCGCGATACGCCCCTGCCGTTGTTTGCGGCTATCGAACATCAAGGCGTGCACCAACCCGAAATCATCGAGCCCGAGGTCGCGCTAGCCCCACTGACACGCGGCGGCGAAGTGGCCGAAGATTATGCAACGCTGTCTTTTTCGCTGCGCGATCATCCGCTCAAATTTATCCGCGATGATTTAGCCCGCCAAAAGTGGTCGTCGCTCGATGTCCTGAAGACTAAACGCAACGGCGACTTCGTGCGCATTGCAGGGCTCGTGTTAGTACGCCAGCGTCCTGGCACGGCGAGCGGCATCGTGTTCGTGACCATGGAGGACGAAACCGCCACCGCCAATCTGGTCGTATGGTCGGATGTGTTCGAAGCCCACCGCAGCATCATCATGGGCAGCGATCTTCTGGCGTGCTGCGGCAAAGTACAGCAGGCGGACGGCGTCATTCACGTCGTGGCCGCGCAGCTCTTCGATCTCAGCCCCATGCTCAAACGCGTGAGCGAAGACGAGACCTCAGTGGAAGCGACCGCCCGCGATCTCATGGGCGGCTACACCCGCAAAAAGCCGAAGATCGACCCCATCAGCCGCGACTTTCATTAAGGCATAAGTTCATGGGCTCGTTTGCCAGCGCGAAAACGCCTTTGGAATCAACCGACTAGGGGGTCGCGATTCATAAGTTCATGGGCTCGTTCCTCAGTCTTTCTGGCCGAGCGCCTCGATCATCTTCACCGTCGGGCCCTGCTTGCTCTCAAGCAGGCCTTTCCAGGGGTCTTTGAAGCGCTTGGCGATCCGCGCCATGACGCTCGCCAAGGTGAAGTCCTGCGGCACCGCGCCGTCCTCCAGCTCGCCCCACGACAACGGCGTCGCGATCAATCCGCCCGGCCGCGCGCGTGTCGAATACGGCGCCACCGCCGTCGATCCGCGCCCATTGCGTAAGTAGTCGATGAAGATGCGCCCTTTGCGTTTTTCCTTCGACATGTTGATGAGAAAATGCGCCGGGTCGCGCGCCGCGAACTTGGCCGCGACCGCGCGCGTGAATTCCTTGATGGCATCCCACTCCAACAGCGGCTTAATCGGCACCACAACGTGCAGGCCTTTGCCGCCCGTCGTCTTAGTGAATGACGTCAGTCCCATATCCGAAAGCACATCGCGCATCGACACGGCGGCTTCAACAACCTTCGGCCACTTCACCGTCGGATCCGGATCGAAGTCGAAGACAAGCAGATCGGGCTTCTCAACCGTTTTGATGTGCGAACCCCAAATATGCACCTCAAGCACACCGCGTTGAACCAACGACACGAGCCCTTCGTCGGAGTCCACCAACAACACCGCGTCTTCTTTTCTGGGACCGATCTTCTTCTCGCGAATAGACGCCGGCAATCCGACGCCCGCGTGCTTCTGAAAGAAGCAGGCGGGCCCCACACCATCGGGACACCGCACCAACGAAAGCGGGCGGTCCGCCACATAAGGCAGCATCACCGGTGCAATCGCTTCGTAGTAACGCACCACATCCAGCTTGGTGATTTTTTCCTTGGGATAAATCACGCGCTCAGGATGACTGATCGCAACGCCAAGAACCACATCCGTATTGGTCGCCTTACTCTTGGCTTTTGGTTTCGTAATTTCTTTGACCGGCAGAACCCGTTCGCGTTTCACGTCCTTCGGCTCCTTGTCTTGGCGCAGTCCCAGAAAGGCAGCGTGGCGCAAAATGTGATCCGATGTCCAAGCGCCGAACTCAATCTCGGCCACATGCTGCGGCTTCACCCATACGGACGTGCGCCGCACGTCCACCGGCACGTCGGCAAACGACGGCTGTTCGCGGCTGATCTTTGAAAGCTTCCGAAAAAGCTCCGATGCCATGTCATGAGAATATCCGGTGCCAACCTTGCCGACGTACACAAGTTCGTCGCCATCATACTCGCCCAGCAACAGCGCGCCGATGGACGTCTTGCTCACGTTCGATAATGTAAACCCGCCAATGACGAATTCCTGACGCTCAATGCGTTTGATTTTGAGCCACCCACGCGACCGGCCCGAAACATAAGACGCATCGGCTTTTTTCGAGATAATGCCTTCGACGCCCATGCGCGAAGCCGTTTCGAAGAATGCTTTCCCCTCGTCCATCTGATGATCGCTATAACGCACCATGGGCGACAGGTTCGCCGCCTGCAGCACATCGCGCAGAATTTCTTTGCGCTCAACAAGCGGCTTGTCGCGCAGATCAACGCCGTTCAGAAACAAGCAATCGAACACATAATAGGTCACCGCTTTTGTGCGGCTGGATTTGAACCAATTCTGCAGCGCGCCGAAATCGCTGAGACCATGCTCATTAAGGATGACCGCTTCACCGTCGAGATAGGCGTTCTCGACACCGGCGCCTTTTAACGCGTGCGCGAGATCGCGGAATTTAACGGTCCAATCGCCGTTATGACGCGTGAGCATGCGCACATCGTCGCCGTCGATGCGCGCGTTCAACCGATAGCCGTCGAATTTAATTTCGTGCAGCCAGCCGGAATCCTCCGGCGCATGATCAACGCGGGTCGCTAGTTGGGGTGGGATGAAGCCTGGCGGCGCGGCTGCGGCTTTCGATTCTTTTTTTTTGCGCTGACTTTAGGCGCGGCTTTCTTGGCCGGCTTAGAAATCCACGCGTCCGAGCCGGCGGCGATCTCATCCATCTCGCGCTTGGTCTTGGCGCTCTTATCCAGTTCCAACAGTTTGTCCGGCGCGCCCGGGCGCGCGTTGTCGTCCTTGTCTTTGATCAGCAGCCAGTTGGAATTGCGGTCGCCCGAGCGCGGCTTCATGCGTACCAGCGCCCACAAGCCTTTCATCTTCTCGCCCTTGAGCCGAAACTTGAGACGCCCGGACCGATAGGCGTCGTGCACGTCGCCCTCGGTCGGCTCCCATGTGCCGTGGTCCCACACCATGACCGTACCGCCGCCGTATTGTCCTTTGGGAATCGTGCCCTCGAAGCCGCCATAGGCGAGCGGGTGATCCTCCACTTGAATCGCGAGGCGCTTCACCGCGGGGTCGACGCTGGGCCCTTTCGCGACTGCCCAGCTTTTTAAAACGCCGTCCATCTCCAGGCGAAAGTCATAGTGCAAATGACTGGCCGCGTGTTTCTGAACGACGAAGGAATTCCCCTCAGCCGCCACAACCTCTGCCCCGCTGGGCTCGGCCGTCGTCTTGAAATCGCGCTTCTGATGGTACGTCTTCAATAATTGCTTGGCCGCGTGCGCGCCCGCACGTCGTGCCATGGGCCTCTTCGTCTGAATGGAACGCGCTTTGGTGGCCATGCCCGTTATAACGAGCCGCACCCCGCGTAAGTTTCCGTCAGTCGCAGAGTTCAACGACCTCGCGCAAGGCCGCATAAAGAATGCGCACGCTGGGCGGCTTTTCAACCGGCCAAGACCGTTCAATTTCGTGGCACTCTTCATCGGCCTGAGCACGGATGGCGAAGCGGTCGAAGCCAGGACCATCGACGACACCTCGCTTGCGTTCCTCGGTCCAGATTTCACGCACGGCGTCCGCCAGCGACCCGCCAGATTGCGCGGCCTTATGATAGTCCGCCACCAGCGTTTTGACTTTCGTCAGGAACAGACGCGCCGCCTCGTCCCTGTTCATCTCACCGTCCCCCGAGAGATTATTGGTTCCGCTCTACAACCCGCGAGTCAATATTTTAGGAGCCCGCCGTTACAAACGGCAAGTACAAGCTTAGCATTTTTTTGGGACATTTTTCACGCCCGGGCGTTCAAGACCCGGAGAAACATTGGTGAACACGCAGGAGTCGTTATGGCCGTTAACATGGTTCTAATTCAGCCGATCGTTGCGCTTCTGGCTGGAATCTTAATTCTAATAGTGCCGCGCCTACTTAATTATATCGTGGCGATTTACCTGATCGTCGTGGGAATCATCGGTCTGATGCCGCACTAAGACCTGGGTAAACGCGCGCAAAAAATTCGGCGCGCGCTTAACGCTGAATACGTGAAATTTTTGCGCCTTCGATACTGACGCCGGCCATCAACCCCGTTTGTCCGAAGATGAACGCGTAAGCGTCATCCTGCAACGTCGTCGACGACAAGTTTTTGGCGACCCCTTCATTGACGATGACCACTGTCGGGCCGACGCCAATTTCCCATCCCTTGGAACTGGCGAGATAGTCGACCGCTTTGTCGTTCATGAGAAAGACGACATAGCCGTACGACTGTGCGCCGGCTTGCAAGCCCCAGGACGCGGAAACGGAATTATAATAAGCCGACGTCTTGCCGCCTTTCCGAAGCGCCCCCTCGCCATAGCTGCCGCCAATGATCAGGCCCGCTTTGACGATTTTTGGAAACACCAGTACGGCGCGTGCTTTCTTTGAGACGTCCTCGGCAACCGGACTCGTGCGGTACAACACCTCGAGGGCGTGAGCCGCGTCTTTATCAATGTCTTTGGCGCGGGACGCGGCGTGGGCGCCGGTGGACGTAAAAAGCATGGGAAGCAAAGTCGCCGCGACCAAACCGGTCACTGCGGATCTCCGATGTAAACGGATCATATTTTTGTCCCCTTTTAGCTCCACCAGCGGAACGCCGGTGCGTATATCATACGGGGTATGCAAGAGCGAGGAACCTTATGGATCGCGACAGGCTAACGGCTTTTACGGACGGCGTGCTTGCCGTCATCATCGCGATCATGGTGTTGGAGATGAAAGCGCCACACGGTGCGACCCTGCATGATCTGGTCGAAATCCTGCCCGTGTTTGTAAGCTACGTCCTGAGTTTTATTTACGTCGGCATTTACTGGAACAACCACCATCACTTCTTCCATCTCGTCGGCGCCGTGAACGGCGCGATCTTATGGGCGAACATGCATCTGCTGTTTTGGCTGTCGATGGTGCCGTTCGCGACCGCCTGGATGGGCGAGAACCATTTCGCCCCGGTTCCGACCGCGCTCTACGGCCTTTCTTTGCTGATGCCAGCCATTGCCTGGTACATCATGCAGACGGTGATCATGCGCCAACAGGGCGATCATTCAGCGCTGCGCCATGCCTTGGGTCGCGACATTAAAGGCAAAATCTCGCCCGTTCTCTATCTTGCCGGGGCAGGTCTCGCCTTCGTCAACACCTGGATCGCAGGCCTTCTCTATTTCGCCGTTGCGCTGATGTGGCTGATTCCCGACCGCCGGGTGGAGAAAAGCGTGACTCACACGCCCGCGACGTAACGCTACTGAAACCGCTTCAGGATCTGCGTCGGCACGCGCTCGTAGTCGGCGACAGGCTTTAACGCGAGCGGCGTTGCGAATGCACGCGTGATGACCTTGATGAAGGTATCCGGCGCAACCGGTTTGACGGCATACCCACTTACATCGAGCGCCTTCGCGGCCTTCACCACTTCGATATCGCCGTGACCCGTCAACAGAATGAAAGGCTGGTCGCGTTTGACGTGCGCTAGCTTGCCCGCGCGAATGGCTTGAAGAAATTGAATGCCGTTAACTGGCTTCATGTTGAAATCGCAAATAACACAATCGAAGTTTATGTGCGGGTCGAACCGCGCGACTGCGGCCTCGACGCTTTCGGCGCGCACCGTCTCGTCGGCCGCAAAGTGCCGCAAAATCTCGCACACCACATCGATCATGTATCCTTGATCGTCGACCACCAGCGCGCGCTTACCGGCGAGCACGGTGCGGTCACGTGTGGCCTGATCGGCGTCGCGTTGAGTCATATGGGATCTCGGGGTTGGGAAGGCATGCGAATCTCGCACCGGTTTCTCCGATGCATCCTGCGACGTTTCAACGCCTCCCCTGCCGGAGACGATAACACCGACATTCTATGAAACGTAAGGGTCTTTTACTTGAAAAGGAGACGCGGGTTAACACCCGCCGCCTAGCGGGAACGTTCGCCAAATCTGCTCAGCGCACGTCGTCATCTTCATCGCCGCCACCGCCACCGCACTTGAAAGCATCGGCAAGGGCGTTGGCCACTAACGCGGCGGCCGGCGCTTGGAGCTTCTCGGTGTGTTCCTTGAGCCACTTGGCGATGGTGAGCATTTCTTGATCGCTTTTCACTGCACCCGGCGGGTAGCACCAGGCAAACTTATTAAGAATAAAGAGCGAGCTCGGGTGACCTTCCAAGTCGATCTGTTGAGCCGCATCGCGAATGCCCGCGATGTACATGCGACATTGCTCCCGACCCACGTCGACACTGCACGTTCCCAACAGCTCGGCGCCGGACATCGCCCACACGCCGCGACCGTTGAGAAGACAGGCCGTAACGAAAACTATCAAGAGAATCCCGCGGATCATGCGCACTGCCCTCCACCCTCAAACATGCTTATCTCATGTCCCATTATATATTTTATGCGGCGCGCGCGCGCGTATCTTCGAAATAAATTTGGAGCCTGGAATACAGCAGCGCCGCCTCATTCCCAGATTCAATTGACAACAATGAAGGCCACGTATTTGATCTGCCGACCAAAAAAGGATTTCAGCTCATGACCCTTGCATCAGGCGCAAAACATACGCGGTGGAAAGATGTGCGTTTGGATAAAATGCGCATGTCGATCACGCGCAAATTTGTTCATTCCGACAAAACCATGCTGGCGCAGATCAACTTGGCGAAAGGCGACATTGTGCCGCCGCATCGTCATGACAACGAGCAGTTCACCTACGTCATTACGGGCGCATTGAAATTCTTGTTCGGCGAAAATCAGGACGAGGAAGTTATCGTCCGGGCCGAAGAGGTCGTGGTTATTCCCTCCGGCCTTTTGCACAGCGCCTTCGCGCTCGAAGATACATTTGAGCTGGATATCTTCTCGCCGCCGCGCGCCGACTGGATCGACGGTAGCGACGCGTATCTGCGGGGCTAGGTTACGAGATCGGATTTATTAGGTCTATGTGCGGAAAAGTGGTGCCCGGAGCCGGAATCGAACCAGCGACACACGGATTTTCAATCCGTTGCTCTACCAGCTGAGCTATCCGGGCACTGGACTGGCTGTGGAAGGCCGCGCTTTATAAAAGAGAACGCCCCACGTGTCCAGCCGTGCAAATCCGCGCTAGTTATATGAATTCTTTCGCGATTTTGGCGCTATTCCCGCGCGCGCCTCAGGAATTTTCGTCTTCGTCCTGGTCCGGGCCCACGGTTGGCGCCTCATTGGTCTCAACGCGGTAGCGCCCTGTGAACCAGCTTCCCAGGTCGGCATCGGCGCAACGCTGGGAACAGAAGGGCCGGTTACGCGGCTGAACCGGCTCGCCGCAGCGCACGCATTTGGCCGAGGTTACACGGACGGCGGCGGGGCGTTGGGCAGAGTCGTCTGATGGCGGATCGGCGGTCATGGGCGTGATGTAGCGGTTCGAACGTTATTCTTCAGGCCGGTTTGCACATGAAGCGCGCACGTGCAAACGACGAATCTGATTTAAGCACAATCTCGGTTTTGAGAATATCGTTGGCTTCAACGAGCGCGGCACGCAGTGGTCCTTGAAGAAGCGCGACCACATCGGGCGCTGCAAAAACAGCGGGCGTCGCGATTTTCTCGCTCAGGGCCTGTCGCACGCTGTGTCGCAAGCAAGCATAGGCGGTGCTGGCAACACTCAATGCACCGGTTTCATCCAGAAGCTGTTCAGCCAACGAAAGCCCGAGGCGTTGGCGCGTCAGTTCGATCATACCCAGCGGCGTAACGCCCGCGACACGCGCCGGAATGGGATCCTCGCCGAGTGCGCGCGTCAGCAACCGCGGCAATGCGCCGGTTCCCTTGCCGGGAATCACATCGATCACGAGATGACCGGCGACATTACGTTTGCGCAGCTCGCGCGCGATGACTGCCATGGCCGCGTGGTTGGCGGTCGCTGGATCACTTGAGCCCGAATTGATATCGATGGCCGTGACCGCAGATGTGGTTTCGATCAGCAGACTGCCGCCTCCAGGTAACGCGACCGCATGACGCAATGCTGTTTCGATGGCCTCGTCGATGCCGAGGTCGGTAAATAGGTCCGTGCCGTTATGAACTTGGGCGGAGGCGCCTTTGATCGTTTGTTCGACGCGCTTGGCTTCGCGCGCGGTGTTGCAAACAATGCGCTGGATATCCGGCCCGTACTGCACCCACCACGCCAACACCGGATCGGGCGCGGCGGTTAAAAGTGACGGGATCGAAGCGCCGTTCAGTGGCTGATTTACAGCCTTGAGTTCGGCCCCCTTGTCGGCACGCGCGGGAACCACCACGGACACCGCGATGGCAGTGCCTTCCGGCGGCGGCGATTTGATTTTCAACACGCCGGGAACGGCATGACCGATTTCGACGAAGACAGCGTCGATCCCCGGCACGCGCGCGCCGATGCGGCCGGCGTAGACGGAACCCGGTTGAATGTCGGCATCGCGCCGATGCACCACCTCAAGCAGTGCGTCGCCCACCAACAGCGCCATACGGCTCTCGCCGGGCGAGCGGCTCACGGCAATCGTATAAGAAGGGGCGTTTTCCGCCATGACCGCTTAACGCTCCAAATGTTTAGCCTTGTCGGCACGCGACGAGGCCGGTATCAGTCCGTGCCCCATCTTGCATGGGTGACCCTCGTCAATTCCACTGTGAACTGTGGCTTCCGCCGGTTTTCTCGCATGCTGAATATCACCATTGTCGGGGCAGGAAGCTATGGCGCGCGTATCGCCGAGAAATACGCTGCGCATGCCGACGTCCTTTTAAAATCCATCGTCAGCCGCCGCGCGCCGCGCGACGGGATTTTGAGCGTATTGCCGTATGCCGCCACGGCGGGTGCATGGCGCAAACGCTTCGGCAAGCCCAGTGCAGGCGATGTGTTCGACCTGTGCGTACACCAACCCATTCTCGCCGCCGTTTTAGCGGACTTCGCAACCATCGGCGCCAAGAACTTCATCCTTCCGAAGCCGTTGGCATTGACGAACGCCGACCTTAGTCACATCGAAACGCTCGCGCGAAAACACGCTTTGCGCATTATGGTGGCTTCGCAATGGCATTATGCGGCGTTGACCCGCGATGTCGCGACGTTCGCAGCCAAGCACAAAAGCCAAATCGCGCGCGTTGAAATCGAGTTCTCGCGCGCGGCCGCGCCCGCGCAAAAGAAGCGCTACACGCCGGCAACGGCGCTGTTGCCGCATATGCTGCAAATCCTGCTCGATACAAAGCTCATCGCAGCGAACGCCAAGCCGACGGTGCAAGCGTGGTCCGATGACGCCATTGCTTTGCGGTATCCGGGCAAGATCGAGGTAACAGCGCGATCGAACTTGGCGCACACACGAAGGATCGAGCGCCTGCGGATTTATTTTGCGGGCCAGAAGAAGCCCGCGCTGGTCGCCGACTTTGCCGGCGTCGCGACCCGCCAGGGCTTCACGACGGCCCTGACCACCACGGGCAAGCCACGCAAAATCCGTCAGGATATTTTGGAAGCGATGCTTGGGCCGATGCTCAAAGCCTTTACGAACAAGCACGACACGGCTCTGACGCTAAAGCGTTACCTGCCGGTCGCGCGTCAGCAGATCCGCGTGATGGAGGAAACGGCCCGCACTGTGGCCGTGGTGGGCGGCGGCGTATTCGGCGCGTTGACCGCGCTGGAAATCGCGAAAAAGGGCTTCTCGGTGCTGCTTTTGGAGCGCGCGCCCAAGATCATTTCCGGCGCATCCCTGGTGAACCAATACCGCGTGCACATGGGTTATCACTATCCGCGCGACGACAAGACGGCGCAGGAAACCAACGAGGCCAAGCGGCGCTTCGAGAAAATGTTCGGCCCCGCCATCGTGCGCGATTTGACCAACCATTATCTGGTGGCGAAGGACGGCAGCCTCACGAGCGCCGAGAAATTCAAGGCGTTCTGTAAACGCATCGGCCTGCCCTACAAAGAGTCGTGGCCGCCGGGCATTCCATTTACCCGTGAGATGATCGATCTGAGCGTCGGCGTGCCGGAGCAAATCTTCGACGCCAACGTCCTGCGCGAATTGCTGATGAAGGCCATTGCTGCCGAGCCCAAGATCACGCTTTTGACGAAGACCGAGGTTTCGTCCGTGAAGCGCGCCGGCGACGGGTTTGAGCTGGCCTATGGCGATACAAAAACGCACGTCGCGGCCGTGGTGAATGCGACTTACAGCAACATCAATGTGCTGAATAAGTCGCTCGGCGTTCCGTTGCATACGTATCAATACGAACTGTGCGAAATGCCCGTCGCGCGCACGCCGTGGGCACGGGCCGGATGGTCGGTGATTGACGGGCCGTTTTTTGGCGTGATGCCTTACGGCTTCGCCAACGACTATCTGCTGTATGACGTGGAGCTATCGGTACTGGAACGCACCATCGGAACGTTGCCGACATTCAAGCACGATGTCGCCTACTACGATCAGCCGCAGCGGCGCGCGAAGCGCTTCAAGGGTTACCTGAAGAAATGGAAGCCCTACATTCCGAACGTCGATAAATGCAAGCACCTGCGTTCGATGTATATGGCGCGCGTGGTGCTGCCCTATCAGGACAAGACCGATACACGCGTGACCATTGTCGAACAGCCGACGCCGGGCTTTTGGCACATTTTCTCGGGCAAAATTTCGCGCAGTGTTTTGACCGCGCCGGAAGTGGCGGCGAAAGTGGAAGCGTTTCTGGAGCGCTAGCCCTGCTCTCCGGCCACGTAACGCCCTTCGGCGTGATCGTAGAGAATGGTTTTGATGGGCGGGCCCATCTTTTGATCGACAAGGTGACCGAAGCCAATCGCCTTTAAATGTTTGGCGATGACGCGCTCATTCAGGCGCTTCAAATCTTCCGGAATGATTGGCGTATAGCGCTTCAGGACCGTGACGCATTCGTCGCGGTAGACGTCGCGTTTGGTAATGGCGGCATTGGCGCCGTGAACGCGGTAAATACCAAAGGGCACGGGCACGACGTAGAGATCGGTCTTTTGAATGAAGCGCGCCCACAACTCGAAATCGCCGGCGAGTTTCAATGAATGATCGAATGCGCCGCCGACTTCGTCCCAGAGATCGCGGCGCCAGAAGGTGCAGTCCTGCACGATCCAGCCCGACGACGGCAAGCCCAGCGAACGCACGTGTTCGCCATTGAAGAAGCCCCAATTGTCGACGCCCGGCACGAAGTCGGCCTTGATCACCGTGCCGTCTTTGCGGGCCTGCATGGGAAAGCGCGATGTGATCCAGCGCACTTCGGGCAACTGATCGAAGATATCCATGGCGGTTTGCAGCGCCCAGGGCGCCAACTGATCGTCGGAATTGAGCCAGCCCATATAAGGCGCGTCGGATTTCGCAAAGCCTGCCTCGATGGCGTGATACATGCCGGCGTCTTTTTCTGACTGCCAGTGAGTGAGCTTTGGCGCGAATTTCTTGATGGTTTCGACAGAGGTATCCGTCGAGCCGCCGTCCATAACGATGTAGTCGACGCGGTCGAAGCCGCGGCTGGTGACAATAGAATGCATGCAATCGTCGAGGTAGTCACCGTAATTGAAGTTGGTGGTGACCATACAGAAACGGTTTCTCATGGGCCCCCTCCAAACATCGGATCGATACGCAGATATTTGAATCGCAGCTTTAACTCAAGCGCGTGGGGCCACGATGGCGGCGTGCCAAGCTCGACAACCGTTTCAGCAGGCGTTGTGGTTTCGGTGATTTGCGCACCGGCGGCATCGCGTGTACCGGACCACGCCATTTTTCGGACGGGTGCTTCGCGCTGCTCGCTTTCGCCGATATAAGTCACGGACATTTCGTCGATCTGAATGACACTGCGCGCGCCGGGCCAGATAAACTTGAGCCGCAGATAAGCGTCGGGTCCGAACGGTTTGATGGCCCCTTGGATATGGCCGCGACCAAAGGCGTTGATGCCAAGCGACACCGCGCCGGCGCGTTTCATGTCGAAGCCAATGCCGGCGTCGGGGCATACCGTCAGCATGCCGAGCAGAGGGCCCGAGGTCAGATGCGTGGCGTCGAAGGTGTTGTTGGCGCCGGCGGCGAAGGCGCTGGCGAGGAACGGGTTGGCGGCCATGAACGCGGCGGCGGGCCAATAAACTTGGTGGCGGCCGACATCGCCTAAAGCCGATAAGCCGCGATACTCGAGTTCGCGCGGATCGATGTTGAGGTCGGTGAGTTTGCGCACATCGGTGAGATCGAAGTTGGCTTCGTGACGCCAAGCCCCAATCGTCGCCGCGTCTTCCGGCGTTGGATGCAGCATGGCGGACGTGATGATCTGCGCGACTTGGCTTTTAAGCGTGGGCGAGTCATGGGGCACATCGCCGAGCATGGCATTGATGGCGGCGATACCGGCCATGATGCCGTCTTGAAGCGCTTGCATTTGCGTAAGCTGCGTTTCCGCGCGTTGATTGGGCAACAACACCGGCGCGCCGGCATCATCGTAACCGGCGAGACTTCCCTCGGGGCACATGCAAGCGTGTTCGAGGACGTCGGGTGTGCGTGAGAGCAACGCGGCCACAGGGCCGCCGAAGCCGCGGTCGTTCAAATAGCCGTGGAGTTCGGAGCCAGCGCGCGTGGCGACGGCGGCGCGTTCGTTGAGGGCGAGATAGAGGCCGACGAACCTTGTCTTGGCGCCTTCGCGCGCGAGAATGCGGGAGAGAATGTTTTGAATGGTGGCGGCATAGCCAAGGTCCATGAGCGCGATCGCTTGCGGCTTGGCGAGATCGAACAGCTTGCCGAGGCCCTTTAAAAGATTGGCGCGATGACGCGCGGACACGGCGAGCACTTTGTCGCGCACGTTGGGCGTCGTCACAATGATGCGGCAGAGGACTTCAAGTGCGTCGGGCTGACCGATCTCAAAGCCGGCAGGAAGATCGGCGCGCACGAGACCCATTTCGCGCAGGATTTCGTCGGTGCCGTGACCGGGCGTCACCATGACGAATTCTGCGAGCGTGTCGAATTCGTTGGGATAAAGCGACGCGCGCAAAACCGCGCGGCGTGAGAGCCAAACTTCTTGAGTGGCGAGATCGGCTTTAAGATCGCGCGCACACGCGGCGACAACGCGGTCGAGGAAGCGGCCTTCGCGCATGATGCCGTGAATGGTTTTGATATGGGCCGCGCGCGTTGTGCCGACGACCCAGCGGCCGAAGGCGGCGAATACGGGCGCCAAAGTGGATGCGCCGTAACGCCAATAAGGCTTGAGGTCTGCGGCGAGTTCAGTGGGCGCGCGGTGATGCAAGCGCGAGCGCAAGCCGGTGAGGCCGAAATCGCCGTGGGTTATGAGCGCGACATGACGACGCGCGGTTTCGCGCGGAAATTCTTGGTTCTGAACGCGCGGGATGTGGCTCCATTTATCGTAGTAAACCGCGGCGATGCGGCGCTGTTGGCATGGCTGAATATCCGCCTCGGGACTGTCGCCAACGTGGACGAGTTTATCGGGACTGTGATCGAGGTCTTTAAGCACGGTGTCGAACAAGTCGCGGTATTTGGGCTTGCCGGCTTCGCAGGAGACGTAAAGGCGGTCGATGTTGGATGTGAATCCGGCGGTCGCCAGAAGATCGCGGATTTGCGCGCTGGTGAAGTACGTGTCGGAGACGAGGATGACGCGCCGGCCCAGTTGCTTGGCGGCTTCGATGAGTGCGGCGACTTGGGGGTCGCACATCAACAATCCGCGTTCGCACGCAAGCTCGGCTTCGGCGCGCACATCGATGGTGAAATCGTCGGCGAAATTGTTGTCGGCAAAGGCCGCGTAAATATCGGCGAGCGTGACCTCGCGGTAGCCGGTGACGGCTTGAACTTTTTCACGAGCGGCGCGTTCGGCCGCGCGGCGCAATTCCGCGAAGGCGACAGCGGACACGTGACGCCCCAAACGATTGGCAGCGGCGAGTTGTTGGCCGAGCATGATGAACACGTCGGCGGGCTCGGGCACGCGCCGCCACAGCAAGGTGTCGAAGATGTCGACAGACAACGTCGCATAGCGGCCCGAGGCGAGGCCTTCGTAGGCAGTGAGCAGACGTTGATCGGTGATCGTCATGCGTGATTCGACGTGGTGATGAAAAACGACCCCATGAACTTATGGTCCAATCGGGCGTTTGTAGAAGTACATCAAGAGGTTAACTAAAATACAAACGAGCCCATGAACTTAGGGGGGTCTAAAACAAACCCTGTTTCGCCAAGGGGATAGCAAACAGCCTCAGGCACCTTCAGGCACGAGAGCGCCCGCCGCAAGCTTGCGGGCATAATTGCGAAAGCCGACGGGCCAGGATTCGGTGAGGTCGTTGAAGCCTGCAGCATCGCCGCGAAACAGCGCCCGCGCCGCTTCCTCAAAGCCCGCCTCGTTGCCGAGCATGGCCGCCATAAAGCGATAGGCGGCTTCCTGCGATTGGCGGCGCTGATCCTTGTCACCGCCAGTCCGGCGCGCTTCGTCCACGAGCTTGCGTAGCGTCACGGACGCGCCGCCGGGCTGGCACTTAAGCCACTCCCAATGGCGCGGGAGCAAGGTCACCTCGCGCGCGACAACGCCGAGCTTGGGCCGCCCTGGGCCTTGCGGTGGGGGTGCTGCGACGACATCGGACGGCGGCGCGCTGTCGAGCCGCGCGCGCACATCGGCGACGGTGCCGCGAAAATCCACATCGATCACGGCACCCGTCGCGTCGTCGAAGATCAGGACGGACTCGGGTGCGCCGGGTTGAATGAGCGGCTTCACATCGGCAGCCACATCGGCCAAAGCCCCGCTTGTTACCAATTTGGGGCCGGCGAAGGCCGTGCAGCGCTGGGAAGAGGACGCCATAAAATCAGCTCCTTAGAGGCTCGAACCTCATTTTATACCCGGATAAATATATATAGTAAATATTACCCGGTATAAAAATCATTGGAACCACCAGCCCTTCTCAACCATTGCTGATGGGAGATGTGACGACGGAGCGGTCGCGTGCGGAATGAGTTAGGTCTGGAGTGGTTCGCCGACGCGCTGGTTCACGCCACCGGAATCGGCGCCGGCCTGATCGCTGCTATTACCATCGCCATCGTCGCCATTCGGCGCGCGCGCCTACGTCATCACGCCAACATCAAATCCACGCTGCTTCTGGCACTCGGCCTCTACGGCCTTGGCCTCGTCGCCATGCTGACCTGCTCGGCGCTCTACAATCTTTACATCGACCATCCCTATCGGCCGCTGCTGCGGCGCTTCGACCATGCAGCGATTTTCGTCATGATTGCGGGCACTTTCACGCCCTTCGCGCTGCTGTGCGTGCGCGGTGTGCGCGGATGGAAAATGTTCGCGACCATCTGGGCCATGGCGGCCGTTGGCATCCTCTTGAAGTTCACCGTGCCGGCGCAGTTCGAGATTCTTTCGATCCCCGCGTACCTGGCACTCGGCTGGACAGTCGTCTTCGCGTACCGCCCCTTGCGCGAAGCGTTGCCACATCCCGGACTTCCGCTGCTCGCCGCCGGCTGCGTGCTCTACAGCATTGGCGCCGCGTTTTATCTGTGGAGCGGCCTGCAATATCAGTTGGCGATCTGGCATCTGTTCGTGCTGCTGGCGGCGGGCTGTCACTTCGCGTGCATCCTCGGATACGCCAGCGGACCCACCGCTCTGGCGCGGGCTTGCGGGCGAGCCGCATAAAAATCCTAATCTAACGGGCTGAATTATTACCTTAATCTCGGACGCTATCTTTCTGTAGTTAGTACCTTGCGTAACAAGGTACCATGCGCTATACCATAGCGATCAACGCAACAACACGGCGGAAACCCGGTGTCTGATTCGCTTCAAGTTCAACTGCGCAAAGGCGTGCTGGAGATGTGCGTGCTGGCCCTGCTGGCGAAGCAGGACGGCTACGCCTACGACATCGCGAGCCGCCTGGCCGAGGCCATCGGCATGGGTGAAGGCACCATCTATCCGCTCATGCGCCGCATGCAGACGGACGGCTTGGTGAAAACCTACCTCGAGGAATCCTCGAGCGGCCCACCGCGCAAATATTACCAACTGACAAAAGCGGGGCGCGACGCGCTGACCGCGCAGGCCAACGATTGGAACACCTTCACCGCCGACGTTGCCCGCATTCTTGCGAGTGCCCGATCGGACGATGAACAAAAAAAATCAAAGGGGTGGTGTGATGACTAAAAGCGAATTCCTCAATACGTTGCGCCGCCGCCTGGGTGGGTTACCGCCGGTCGAGATCGAGGACGTGATCGCCGATTACACCATGCACTTCGACGAGGGTGTAGCTGCGGGACGCAGCGAAGCGGAGATCGCCAAAGCCCTCGGCGATCCCGCCCGCCTTGCCCGCGAGCTGCGCGCCGAGATCGGGTTCAAGCGCTGGGAGTCGGCGCGCACGCCGGGAAATTTCATCGGCGCACTCTTCGGCTTCCTGGCGCTCATCGCCGTGGATTTCATTTTCCTGCTGCCGGTGCTGGCCTTCTTGCTGTTGTTCACGTTCGTTACGGCCATTGGCGCCATCGGACTGTGCATCGGCGGCGCGGCTGTCATCCTCAGCGAGTTCGGGTCGGGCTTCTTCTCATTGAGCACGCTGGGTGAAGTGTTCACCGGCATCGCCTTGCTCGGTTTTGGAATTGGCGGCGGGGCCTTGTTGTTATGGCTGTGCGGCGCGGTCGTGCGCTTGCTGGCGAGGTATGCCCGCCTTCACTACACGCTGCTGAATCAAGCCGACATGGCTGCCTAACCCGAAAAAACGGAGTCCTCACATGAAAAAACTAGGTCGGATCGCGGTGGCGGGAATCGGTGTCGGGTTCGCGGCGAGCATCATCGCCGCGGCGCTGCCCGGAAGCGGCATGCGCCATATGGCAAAATCTCATCAGCACTGGTCCCATCTGCTGGACATCTCTGACGACGATGACGCATGCGATGATGACGTCGCGGAAAGCGGAAGCGAAAAACACTTTGAATGGGACGGCGGCGACAGCGTCGTGATCGCGGGCCCGGCCAAAGTGCTCTACCGCGCGGGCGACGGCACCGACGTGATCGTGCGCGGAACGCCTTCGGCCGTGGCGCAAGTGCGCGTTCATGCCGGCAAAATCAAATCTTGCCGCCGCCGTGGAAGCGACAGCCTGGAAATCACGTTGCCCGGTCGCGCGTTTCAATCGCTGACATTGGCGGGGTCCGGCGATGTGACCATGGAGAATGTGGCGCAGCCGGATTTGAATCTGACCATTGCGGGTAGCGGCAACATTCGCGCCCGCGGCACGGCGGAGAACGTGAAGGTGACCATCGCCGGATCGGGCGATGCCTATTTGGGCGAACTGGCCGCGACGCACCTGCACGTCACGATTGCCGGCAGCGGCAATACGGAAGCATCGCCGGGAGAAGACGCCAATGTCACGATCGTCGGCTCGGGCGACGTGAAGCTGCTGACGCGCCCCGCCCACATCAACACCAACATCATGGGCTCGGGCCGCGTGAAGCAGGAGAACGGCAAACCGGAAACGAATGCCAATATGTCGCCTCCGAGAACCGATGCTCAGCGGCGCGGCTGCGGCACGACCATTCTGACGTTGAACGTCGACGTTGCCGACGACACAACTGCACCGCCGCGCGACTGCCCGACCATCGTGGCCCTGAACACCGAAAACGGAAGCGGCCACACAAGAGCTTCACACGCCCGGTGGCCGCATATTTTGATGTGATGAGCCTGATCGGCTCACTTTGAAATAAGCACCCCTCACCGCCTCGTTCCGCTCGGCACCCTCTCCCCTTTAGGGGAGAGGGTGAGGGGTTTGCTTCAATTCAGCGCGATCGTCAGTTCTAGTCGTTGAACAACTTCGCGAACTTACGGGCTTTGCGCTTTTTCCATGCGCCGCGATGATAAGCGTCGGAGCCGATCAGCGGGATGACGCTGGAGGCTTCAGCGAACACCATCTGTTCGTAGGCAGTGTCGACCTTGCCCCAGGAATTGGCTTCCTTAAGGGTCGAGGACGAGCAAGCACCGTCGCGCGTATCGGCGACCGTGATCTGCACCGCGTATTTGTGCATCTCGGCTTCGATGCCCAGCACTTCGGCGCAGACAACAGTGTCTTGCACGAAGTTCTTAGGCACGCCGCCGCCGATCATCATGAGGCCGGTGGAACCGGCTTTGATCTTGATGTCGGTGAGCTCGCGGAAGTCGGCAATGGAATCAATGGTGATGTGCGACTTCGGATTACGGACCTGGTGCAGCACCAAGCCAAAGCCCGCCGACGAATCCGTGAACGCCGGGCAGAAGATCGGCACGTCCATGTCGTAGCAAGTCTCGACCAGCGACTCTTTCTTGCGGCCTTTGCGGCTTTTCAGCCAGCGGCCCATTTCCTTGATGAAAGCGCGCGACGAGTACGGACCAGCCTTCATGCCGTCGGCGATATCGCCGATGACCTTGTCGCAGTGCTGCAACTCTTCTTCATCGATGTAGGTGTCGTAGATGCGGTCGATGTAGTTGGCGCGTAAGTCGCGATCATCGACGAACTGCGAACCTTGATAGTGCTTGAAGCCAAGCGCTTCGAAGAAGTCCATGTCGACGATGGAGGCACCGGTCGACACAATGGCGTCGATCATGCCGTACTTCACCATGTCGACGTACACCTGCATGCAGCCGCCGGCCGAGGTCGAGCCCGCGAGCGTCAGGATGTTCGAACACTTTTGATCGCTCAGCATCATGTTGAAAATGCCGGCCGCGCGCGCGGTATCGCGCGACGTGAAGGACATCTTGCCCATGGCGGTGATGATCGGGCGCGCATCGAACGACGTGATGTCGATGTGCTCGACCGGCGTCGAAAGCAGACGCGCCTTTTGATTGCTCTTTGCTTTCGCAGCGGGGGCTTTTTTAGCTTTGGATTTTGATTTGGGCGCGGCCATGGGTCGAGCGTCCGTCCTTAATTGTTGCGATGGGAGAGAAAACGCAGAGGCACCACCGGAGTCAAGCAAATGACTCCGGTGGCCCTCAAAATAGCGGGTTTACTTTAGGTCGATGACAGGCGCGGCGGTGTGACCGTCCGCTGACAATTCCGGCGCGGGTTCGGCCATCGCTTGCGGAGCGGGCAAGGCCGGTTGCACGGCGGGTGCATTCCGCACCACGCGCAGGTTCGGACGGCCCACGGCCGGGCGCGGCGCCGAGACGGCGTTCAGTTCCGGCCATACGGTGGCGACAACCGTCGAGTGGAAGCCGTTGAACCGGGTCTGCATGGTGGCGCCGTAAGCGCCGAGCATGCCGATTTCGATCCAGTCGCCTTCCTGGGTGTCCTCGGGCAGCATGAAGGGGCCCTTCATCTTGTCCAAGTTGTCGCAGGTGGGGCCGTAGAACGTGTAGGGCACGAGTTTGTCGGACGGCACCCGGGTGTTGGGCGCGGTTGAGTTCTTGCCGCTTTTGCTCAAGGGGCGCACCAGACGCACCGGGAAACGCCAGTTGAGGGCACCGGCGTCGAACAGGCTGCCGTAGGTGCCGTCGTTGATATAGAGGCGACGGCCCTTGCGCAGGGTGACGCGCACAAGCATGGACCCGCCCGCTGCCACCATGGCGCGGCCGGGCTCGCACCACAGCTCGGCACCCGGCGTGACACCAATGGAATCGGTGAGCGGCTGGGCCGTGTCGGTGATGGCGGCGATGAAGTCTTCCAGCGCCGGCGGGGTCATGTTCGGGTAAGTGGCGGGGAAACCGCCGCCCACGTCGATGATGTCGACCTTCACCTTGGCTTTGGCAATGACGTCGGCAGCGCGCGCGATGGCGGCGCTGTAGGCGGCAGGATCCATGCACTGCGAGCCCACGTGGAAGCAAACGCCGAGCTTGTGCGCCACTTTGCGGGCATGGCGCAGCAGGTCGGACGCCGACGAGGGCGCCGCGCCGAACTTGCCGGAGAGGTCGTAGGCCGCCGCGTTGCCGGAGACGGCCATGCGGATGAGCAGGGTCAGGTCCTGGGCGGATTTGGTCTCTTCCAGGATCTTCATAAGCTCGCCGGCCGAATCGAGCGAGAACGTCCGGATGCCCATCTTGTAGGCGAGCCGGATCGCTTCCCGCGACTTGACCGGATGCATGAAGTGCATGGTCACGCCCTTCGGGAACAGGCCTTTGATGAGGCGCGCTTCTTCGAGCGAGGCGACGTCGAACTCGCGGATACCGGCGGCGTACATGTGACGCAAAAACTCAGGACCGGGATTGCACTTCACGGCGTACAGCACGCGGCCCGGAAACAGCGCGATAAACTTCTGCGCTTGATCGCGGACGGGCTGCGGGAAAATGCATTGGATGGGCGCTTCGGGTTTCAGCCGCTTGGCCACGTCGTCGACAGAGCGGAAGAGATGCTCTTGAACGTCAGTGTTTGCTGGCTTATCGAACGCTTTTTGTTGATCCATCTCTCGCTTTTCTTTCCAAACTTTTCTTCGCGTTGCCGCTTCGCGGCTGCATGACTTCAGCCCACCGGACGAACCGGCAGGCACCATTTCAACGGTGAAGAAAAACTCAGCCGCGCAGGACGTCGAACTTAGAGATCACGGCAAGCGCGTGACCGTCCCAAGCGATGTGACGGCAATTGCGGAGCGACGCCGGAATACGCGCGGCGCGTTTTAGAAAGGACTTGCGGGTAGGTAGGGGCATGCACGGCCTCCTTTATTAATTAGACAGAAACAAAGTCCAACCAAGTAAAGGACGCTTACGTCGTTGCTTAACGGCGAGCTGCTTTAGGCACGTGCGCGTAACGTCTGTGTTCGCGTTTACGCTCATTGCACGGGAATGCAAGTAAAAATCCCGTTTGGCTCCGATTTTTTTTGACTCTGCACCACCGCAACAACACAGTCGCCACATCGTCGCCGTGATTGGGGAATTGTGACAGCGGCGGCATCCAAACTCTGGGGGACCATCTCATGCTCGCTGCATTTCCGTATACCGGCCTCGTGCTGGTGCTGTCGCTGTTCGTTTACATCGGTGTGTTTTTCAAAGTCGGAGGCGCGCGCGGTAAGTACAACGTGCCCGCGCCGGCCGTGGACGGGCCGCCGGAATTCCTGCGCATCTATCGCGTACACATGAACACGCTGGAGCAGTTGGTGCTGTTCGTACCGGCGCTGGTGTTGTTCGCAGCGGCCTGGGGCGACACCATTGCCGCGATTATCGGGGTTTTCTGGCCCATCGGCCGGGTGCTGTACGCACGCGGCTATTACCGGGCGGCGGAGAAACGCGGCCCCGGTTTCGGCGTCTCGTTTCTGGCGTCGGCGATTTTGCTGATCGGCGGATTGATCGGCATTGTGATGCAGCTGGCGGGCTGAACGGCGCTTACGCCGCCGGCCCCTCGCCGACGTAAATGCCCAAGCGTCGGGCTGTGCGCATCATCTGACTGTCGGCGCCGACGAAGCTGGGTCCGCTTGTGACGTCCGTCGTGGGAATGTCGGAGACGCGCCCGCCGCGCCAAGCGACCATGCGCCGGTTTTCGCCCGCCGCCAGCAGGCTGATGGCGCGGGCGCCGAAAGCGGAGCCCAGAATTCGGTCGAACATGACGGGCGTGCCGCCCCGCTGAAGATGGCCCAGCACCGTGCAACGCGAATCGAACCCGGTGCGCTTTTGCAGCTCGGCCGAGATGGCGTCGCCGATGCTGCTTTTTTCGCGGCGCTCGGATGCGGGGCGCTTCAGGCCTTCCGCGACCACCACGAGCACAGGACTTGGCCGGTCGTGGGTGACGCGGCGCACGTGGGCAGCGACGGCATCCAGGTCGTAAGCGAACTCGGGCATGAGGATCACGTCGGCGCCGCCGGCGATTCCAGCGAACAGCGCGATGTAACCCGAATCGCGGCCCATGACTTCGAGCACCATGATGCGCCGATGGCTGGCGGCCGTGGTGGCGAGGCGGTCGAGGGCTTGGCCCGCGATCTCGACGGCGGTAAAAAAACCCACGGCGAACTCGGTGCCGGGCACGTCGTTGTCGATGGTCTTGGGCACGCCGACCCAGGGAATATTGCCGGGCGACAGCAAGCGGTCGAACAAGCGCATGCTGCCGTCGCCGCCGATGACCACCAGCGCCTCGATGCCGAGGCCTTGGATGGCGGCCAGCACATCGCCGGAGCGGTCGGTCTTTTTTCCGTCGGGGCCCGGATAGGCGAAGGGATCGCCCTTGGTGGTGGTGCCGAGAATGGTGCCGCCCGCACGCAGCATGTCGCCGCGCAGGTTGTCGGCATTGAGCGGCACGACGTCGGGCGGGGTGTTGAGAAGCCCGAGATGGCCGTTACGCAAGCCCACGACCTCCCAGCCGCGCCCGACCGCCGCCTCGGTGGCGGCGCGAATGACGGCGTTGAGGCCGGCGCAATCGCCGCCGCTGGTGAGGATGCCGATCTTTTTGGGTTTGGTCATAAGGCAAACGTGCCGGGTCTGGCCCGCAAAGGCAACCGTTGGGCCCGAATCCGCGAGGGGAAGGCCGGTGGCGCAACCAGAGTTTGACCTAGGTCAAAGCCGGGCCGGCGCACCCATGGGAGAACCGCGGCGGTTCTTGGCGTGGGGCGCGACACATGATGATGACGCAAATGACGATCCCGGATGCGATCCAACGGCTGGCGATGGATCACCTGAATGCGCGCCGGACGTTGAACACGCTCGAGCGCCAGGTCGACGCCCTCGCCCAATATCAAAACGTGGATCCGGAAGTGATCGCCGCCGTGCTGGCGTTCTTCGACGAGAACGACGGACACCATTCGGTCGAAGACATGATGTACCTGACCTTGCGTCACCGCGCGCCGCATATCGGCGACGAGATCGACGCGATCCTGGACGAGCACACGATGGCCGCAGGCAAACTGGCGGCCTTTGCGGAAACCGCGCGCCTTTTACAGCGCGATGTGGATACCGCGCGCCACGCCTTTTGCCGTACGGCGCGCACCTTCATTTCATTTGAACGCCATCACATCTTGCAAGAAGAATCGCGGTTCTTCCGTTACGCGCTCGAATACCTGACGCAAGACGATTGGCTGAAGATCGATTGGGGCATTCGCGACGCGGACGCGCAAAGCCATCACGGCATGCCGATGATGGTGCTGAAGTCCGCCTAAAGCCGGATTACGACGACTTGCCGCCGTGCAGTTCGCGCCAGTGGCGCTGTTCGGCGGCGGTGAAGGCGTCGATCATGGCGCGGTAGACGCGCTCGATGGTGGCCGCATCGCCTTTCATGCCGTCGGCGATGGCGCGCACTTTCTGGACGATTTCTTCCACACGCGATTGAACCACAACGCCCGCGACCGACGGTTTGAAGTTGGCCGCTTGCTCGACGAAGTACTGCCGCTTGCACAAGAGCGGCGTAATGAGCTGGTCGAACAGATCGATTTGGGCGCGGACGTCGGCGAGGCTTTTGCAGGCGACACGCCAGTCCGACTCCTGAGTGCGCTTTTTCTTGGGCGCACTTTTCACGCGCGGTTTCTTCACCGGGCGTTTGGCTTTCGTTTTGGATTTTGCTTTCGCTTTGGCCATCTTAGAAACTGTAGTCCTGATATGCCTTTTTCACATCGCCGTTCCAGGCGCCGCGATACTTTTCGAGCATAAGCTCTGCTGGCGTTATCCCCGATGCGGCGCTCTCCCGCAAGGGGTCGAGGAAGTGGGTTTCGTCCTTGCCGCAGTCGTTAATGCGGGCCCGGCGCTGGAGGCCGGCGGATGAAAACTCCAAGAGCTGCTTGGCGATATCTTGCACCGACCGGCCGCGGATTTTGGCCTGCAGGCCTTGCGCGGGCACGTCGACCAGGAGCCGCTGGCGCTCCTCCGCCGTCCAGCCTTTGACCAGATCCCAAGCAGCGTCGAGGCACTCGTGGTCGTAGAGCAAGCCCGCCCAGAAGGCCGGGAGCGCGCACAGATGGCGACGGCTGCCGGCGTCGGCGCCGCGCAACTCGATATAGTTTTTGACGCGGGCTTCCGGGAACGCGGTCGACATGTGATCGACCCAATCGGCCACCGTGGGCACCTGGCCCGGTAGCGCAGACAAACGGCCATTCATGAAATCGCGGAACGACTGCCCGGCCACGTCGATGTAGCCGTCGCGGTAGACGAAATACATGGGCACATCGAGTAGGTAGTCCACATAGCGCTCGAAGCCCATGCCGTCTTCGAAGGCAAAGGGAATGAGGCCGGTGCGCGCGGGATCGGTGTTCCGCCAGATGACGCCGCGCAGAGAGAGCGCGCCGTTGGGCTTGCCTTCGGTGAACGGCGAGTTGGCCCACAGCGCCGTGGCGACGGGCTGCAGCGCCAGCGACACGCGCAGCTTTTTCACCATGTCGGCTTCGGAGGCGTAGTCGAGATTGACCTGCACCGTGCAGCTACGGGTCATCATGTCGAGGCCCATGGTGCCGACGAGCGGCATATAGCGGCGCATGATTTTGTAACGGCCCTTGGGCATCCATTCGATGTCGGCTTGCGACCAATCGGGCGTAAAGCCAAGACCGAGAAATCCAAGGCCGAGTTCGTCGCCGATTGTCTTCACTTGCGCAAAGTGCTCGGCAAGCTCGCCGCAGGTTTGGTGCACGTTATCGACGGCAGCGCCTGAAAGCTCAACCTGTCCGCCCGGCTCCAGCGACACGGTGCCTTTGCCGTCTTGCGCGAGGGCAATGAGCTTGCCCGCTTCCAGTACCGGCTCCCAGCCGAAGCGCTGCAGGCCGGTGAGCAACGCTTGAATGCCCGCGGGACCTTCGTAGGGCACGGTGCCCAGAGTCGATTTGATGTAAGGAAATTTTTCGTGCTCGGTGCCGATGCGCCAACGGTCCTTGGTTTTGGATCCGTTCGCCAAGGTGGCGATGAGCTGATCTTTGGACGTAATGGGGTCGGCCTTGTCGGAACGGAAAGACGTCATGCGGACAAAGCCCCACTCGGAAAACAGAAGATGCGGTTACTTAGGGCTGCGCTCGCAAGAACGCTAGCCCTAGACGCGCAGAAAGATGATTACGCCCCGCCTCCCCAGTCTCCCGACTGCGCCTGCCAACAGGCAAGTGCGGCGAGAGCGGCCGTTTCGGCCCGCAGGACGCGGGGGCCGAGGCCGACGGCGGTAGCAAATGGCAGTTGGCGCAGCGCGTCAAGTTCCGATTGCTCGAACCCGCCTTCGGGGCCTGTCAGAAAACCGACACTCTTTGTTTTGTCGTCACGGAACGCTTGCGCGGCCGGAACACCGCCGCCGGTTTCATCGAGGAAAAAAAGCCGTCGCGTCGCGGGCCACACATTGAGCAACTGATCGAAGCTCATGGCGGGATGAACCGTGGGCACGGACAGACGATCGCTTTGCTCGGCGGCTTGCACTGCGTTGGCGAGCAGGCGTTGCGTGTTGACGCGCGCGATGTCGGTGCGGCGCGTGATCACCGGCTGCAATGCGGACGCGCCAAGCTCGGTGGCTTTCTCGCCGAGAAATTCGATGCGTTTGATGGGCGCGAAGGCCATCCACACATCGGGCTCGGGCGTTTGCGGGCGCAAGAGTTTCTCGACGGTGTAATCCACACGCTTTTTTCCGGGCATGGAAATCGTGGCCTGCCATTCGCCGTCATCGCCGTTGAAGAGGCACACTTGATCACCCACCTTCACGCGCATGACATGCAGCAAATAGTGCGCGTGGGAATCCGACGCGTTGACGTGCGCCCCGGCGGTTAGGGGATCGTCGATAAACAAACGCGTGCGCGGGGTGAAGGTCATGAGAAGAATCGTCGATTGAGAGGAATGAGAATTGACCCTAGTCTAGTAAACCATGAATGCAAGAACCGACATGCCGACGAAAAGCTGGATCGACCGTTACTTACCGTGGCGGTTGCGGCCGTTCGCCAAGTTGATGCGTCTCGACCGGCCGGTAGGGATTTGGCTGCTGTTGCTGCCGGGCTGGTGGAGTTTGACGCTGGCGGGTTTCGGCGCGCCGAATTTAAAACTCATCGGCTTGTTTTTCGTCGGCGCTGTCGTGATGCGCGGCGCGGGCTGTACCTATAACGATATCATCGACCGCGATATAGACCGCCGTGTGGAGCGCACGCGTGTGCGCCCCCTACCCTCGGGCCAAATCACCGTGCGCACAGCGTGGATTTTTCTGGGCGTACAGCTCGTCATTGGGCTGGCGGTCCTGCTGCAGTTCAATTGGTTTGCGGTTGGCGTGGGTGCGGCCTCGATTCTGCTGGTGGCGGCCTACCCCTTCATGAAGCGCATCACCTTCTGGCCGCAGGCGTGGTTGGGGCTGACCTTCAATTGGGGCGCGCTCCTGGGCTGGGCGGCGGTGCGCGGTACCATCGAATCGCCGGCGGTGTGGCTGTATGCGGCAGGATTTTTTTGGACGCTGGGCTACGACACGATTTATGCGCACCAGGACCGCGAGGATGATGCGCTCATCGGCGTGCGCTCGTCGGCGCTGGCGTTGGGGAAATACACCAAGCCGTTCCTGGCCATCGTCTACCTGCTGTTCGCGGGCGCAATGGCCGGCGCGCTAATGTATGCGCCGCGCAATCTGTATATGGAAATCGCGTTTGCGGCCGCGGGACTGCATCTGGCGTGGCAGGTCGTGACGCTGAACATCAACGACCCGGCCAGCTGCCTGTATCGCTTCCGGTCCAATCGGAACTTCGGACTACTGGTGTTGGTCGCGCTCGCGCTGATGCGCTACTAAGGAGAGAACTTGGTCGACATCGTTGTTCGCCACTTTGAGCACTCGGACTTGCCGGCGATGCTTGAAACTCGGCGGACATCAATCCGACGCATATGTGCGCACGACTATGACCATGACCAGATCATGGCATGGGCGCCCGATATCGATGACGTGGAAGCCCAAGCAACGCGCTTTGCGAAAACGCAAACATGGGTCGCGCTTGTGAATGGAAATGCGGCGGGCTTTATGAATTTGGCGGAAGGTGGGTACGTCGACTGCCTATACGTCCACGCCGATCATCAACGATGTGGTATTGCCAGTGCGCTTTTGTCGATGCTTGAAAAAACCGCCAGAGCTCAGGGCGTTTCACGCCTTTACTCTGAAGTTAGCATTACAGCTCGGCCTTTTTTTGAGCGGCAGGGCTTCGCTGTGACCACACCACAAACCGTAACCGTCAACGGGCAACAGTACCTAAATTTCCGGATGGAAAAGATGCTGCGCTGATCTACTCCGCCGCCTGCGTCTTGGTGGCGGCACCCGGCGAGTTGGCCGGCGTCGGCGGCGGCGTGTTGGGCTTTTGCAGGTACTGCGAGATATCGACCTTGTCGATCTGCTCGGGCTTCAGGAATTGCTCGGCGTATTCCAAGTAAGCGCCCGAGGTCAGGAACAGTTCGAACAGATCCGGGTCGACGTGCTTGTCCTTCTTCATGAAGGAAAGAATCTTCAAGCTCTCCGATAGCGTCTTGGCTTTCTTGTACGGACGGTCGGCGGCGGTGAGCGCTTCGAAAATGTCGGCGATGCCCATCATTTTCGCGGGCCACGACATCTGCTCGCCCTTGAGCTTATTGGGATAGCCGGTGCCGTCGATCTTCTCGTGGTGTCCGCCCGCGTATTCCGGAACCTTCTTGAGATGCTTCGGGAATGGCATGTCATTGAGCATTTCGATGGTGAGAACGATGTGATCGTTGATCTTGCGGCGCTCGTCGTCGTTGAGCGTGCCGCGCATGATGCACATGTTGAGTACTTCGCCGAGATTGTATTCGGCCTCGGAGTGTTCCGGCAGATCGGCCAGCAGTTGTTCCCAGCCTTCCGCCGGCGGCGGCGCTTTGTCGAGCAGCTTGGCTTCGGTCCATGATAGGCCCAGCTTGCGGTCGAAGTAGCGATAGTACTTCTGCTTGGCGATCTCTTTGACTTTGTCTTGCTTGTCCTGCGACATAAATTCGCCGCCGATGTTGCTCTCGGCGATGAACGCCCACTCTTTCGTAAGCGCTTCGCATTTGTCTTTGAACTTCTTGCGTTCGACGCGCGCGTTCTTGCCTTTGGCGATGGCTTTCAGCATTTTGATTTCGGCGTCGCGGCGCAGGATTTCGAAGCGCTGACGCACTTCGTGAATGCGGTCGTAGATCGTCTGCAGCTTGGTCGCTTTATCCACCACGAATTCGGGCGTCGTGACTTTGCCGATGTCGTGCAACCAGGCCGCCACATGCAGTTCGTACCACTGCTGCTCGTCGAGTTTGAAATCCTTGAAGATGCCTTCGGTGGCCGACTGCGCTTTGGTCGCGAGCATCTTGGTCAACTCAGGCACGCGCTGACAGTGACCGCCGGTGTAGGGCGATTTCGCGTCGATGGCGTGCGCCATGACTTTGATCAAGCTGTCCATCAGCGCTTTTTGCGCTTCGATCAAATTCTGGTTGTCGATGGCGACCGCTGCCTGTGAGGCCAACGCTTCGACCGTGCGCTGAACTTCTTTCGAGAACGGAATCACTTTGCCGTCATCGTCCTGCGCATTGATGAGCTGCAGCACGCCGGTGACTTCTTCTGAATAGTTCTTGAGCGGAATGCAAAGGAACGACTGCGAGCGATAGCCCGTGCTTTGATCGAACTTCTTTGTACCCGAGAAGTCGTAGCCTTCGGTGGTGTAAGCGTCTTCGATATTGATGGTTTTTTTAGTCAACGCAGCAGCGGCCGAGACGTTGTTGAAGTTCGGCTCGCCGGTTTCGGCGTTGTACATGCGCACGCCCGGGAACGGGATCGGAACGCCGGTGGTGCCGCCCATGGCGATCTTCAAGGAGCCGGTGCGCACGATCACGAATTTCAGCGTGTTCTCTTCCGTACGCAGATAGAGCGTACCGCCGTCGGAATTGGCGATGTCGATAGCTTCGAGCAAAATGCGCTCGGTGAGCCGGTCGTGGTTCCGCTCAGCCGATAAGGCCAGGCCGATTTCAATCAGCCGCTCGAGCCCGCTTGCGCCGCTTCTTACGCCACCGTCAGCCATGATCTCAGTGCCCGTCTTTTCAAGAACCGCGCCCTCCGCATGCTTGTGCATGTCATTTTCAAAGGGCGTTTTTTGTACCGTGTCAGCGAGTTACAGCAAAAAGAACAACACGCCGTTAATGGAAGGGATATTAGGCGTGCACCTTCATTACGACAAGATGCCATTAGTCTTTCATCCGTTGGTTGAGTAACGCGCGGCTTTAACGCCCATCCTTGACGGACCTTGGCTCCATCCCTTAAGCCCCTGAGACGCCCGCCGAATTTCAGGGTTTGGGGTCAAGGACAACGCCATGCCGTTCCGTTCGCTGCGGGAATTCCTGACCCGGCTTGAGGGGGAGGGTCGCCTCTTAAGAGTGAAGGCGCCGGTTTCGCCCCGTCTCGAAATGACCGAAATCCAACGCCGAGTCTTAAAAGAGGGCGGGCCCGCCATTCTGTTCGAGAACGTGGTGGGCGACGACGGGCGCAAGTTTGCCATGCCCGTGCTGGTGAACCTGTTCGGCACCGTGGAGCGCGTGGCGTGGGGCATGGACCGGGAACCGGCCCAACTGCGCGAGATCGGCGAGACCCTCGCATTCCTCAAACAACCGGAGCCGCCGGGCGGCTGGCGCGAAGCGCTGGAGATGTTGCCGCTACTGCGCACCGTCATGGCCATGAAGCCCAAGGTGGTGTCGAACGCGCCGTGCCAGGAGATCGTACTGACCGGCGATCAGGTCGATTTGAGCGCGCTGCCCATTCAAACGTGCTGGCCGGGCGACGTGGGCCCGCTGATCACATGGCCCCTCGTCGTCACCAAAGGCCCGGGCGGCGACAAGCGCGATGTCTATAACCTCGGCATCTATCGCATGCAGGTGACGGGCCGCGACACGACGTTGATGCGCTGGTTGAAACATCGTGGGGGTGCCGGGCACTTCGACCGGTGGAAAGATAAAAAGCGCGAACCGTTGCCGGCCGCCGTTGTCATTGGCGCTGATCCTGGAACCATTCTTGCCGCCGTGACGCCGGTGCCCGACACGTTGTCGGAGTATCAGTTCGCGGGCTTGTTGCGCGGGCGCAAAGTCGAGCTGGTGGATTGCAAGACCGTACCGCTGCAGGTTCCGGCCGAAGCCGAGATCGTGCTGGAAGGCCATGTGATGCTGGACGAGTACGGCGACGAAGGTCCCTTCGGCGATCACACCGGTTACTACAATGCCGTCGAAAAATTCCCGGTGTTCAAGATTTCGGCCATCACCATGCGCCGCGATCCGATTTATTTATCGACCTACACCGGACGTCCGCCCGACGAGCCGAGTATTTTGGGCGAAGCGTTGAACGAAGTATTCATTCCGCTGCTGACACAGCAGTTCCCGGAGATCGTGGACTTCTGGCTGCCGCCGGAAGGCTGCAGCTATCGCATCGCCGTGGTGAGCATGAAGAAGTCCTACGCCGGTCACGCCAAGCGCGTGATGATGGGCGTGTGGAGTTTCCTGCGCCAGTTCGTCTACACGAAGTTCGTGATCGTGGTGGATGACGACATCAACGCACGCGACTGGAAAGATGTGATGTGGGCGGTGTCGACGCGCATGGACCCGGCGCGAGATATCACGGTCGTTGAAAACACGCCCATCGATTATCTGGACTTCGCATCGCCGGAACCTGGTTTGGGCGGCAAGATCGGCCTCGACGCCACCAACAAGCTGCCCGGCGAGACGCATCGCGAGTGGGGCCAGAAAATCGACATGAGCGAAGACATCATCAAGCGCGTCACCGAGAAGTGGGCGAGCTACGGCCTGAAATAACATAAAGGGCGACACGTTCGAAAAGCGTGTCGCCCTTTTTATTTATGAGATCATCTTAGAAGCGATAGACGAGACCCACGCGCGCGACGGGATAATATTTTGTCCAGTCAGCATCGTCACGCAGGTCATCGCGCTCACGCGCGAGGTTGGCGGAATAGCCCGCCAGCGCGTTGGCCGTACCGGTCGACGCGAGATTGACGCGCGGCGTACCTTGGAACATCACGCCGAGATCGCCGGTGAAGCCCCAGCCCGGTTGGTTGTGGTTGCTGGAATAGCCAAAGCCGGCATAGGGCGCCCACTTACGATAGTGAAGGCGTCCTGAAAGCGCACCGACTTGGGTGGGCGTATAGGTGGTGCCGTTGAAGTTTACATTGCCGGTAGGTCTTGCATTAACCTTGGCTTTGTTCTCGTTGTAGTAAAGGCCGCCGGTAAGACGGAAGCCGCCCGTGGGCGAGAAATAGAAGTCGCCCAAGAGACCGGTCGAAAACAGATTGGCGACGCCGTGATAGGTGACGTCGTCGATCTTAGGCGAGTGACCGAAGCGGAAGTAATTGGTGCTCCAGCGCAGCCCCCAGGTATCGTTGAGCTGATAACCAAGTTCGACATTGGCGCCTTGGGTGCCAAAACCCACGCCGACGCTTGCGGTCTGCGCGGACGCCGCGAGGGGAGCGAGTGCCCAGCCCGCCGCGACGAGACAACATCCGATAAGACGACTCTGCATAAAAGTACCTCCTTGTATTAGCCCGCCAGTCTTCAACCTGGTTACCAACTCGGCTTTTCGTAAAGCGTTCCCCGCAGCGCAGAATGCGCGTGGCGCGCTGGTCGAAATCGGCTATGAAAGTGCTGGCGCGCGCGTGATGTGGCTTTGCATTTCAACGGCTTGTCATAAAAGCCACACACCTCCGCCTTTCGACGACGCGAGTTTTTTTCAATCTTCTTTCTGTAAAGCTGGCTTAACAAAATCATGGCGCAGAACGATCTTCTCAACGTCCTTTCCGATTTGATCGCGTCCGCAAAAAAAGCGGGCGCCGACGCAGCCGACGCCATTGTTGCCGACGGCACTTCGGTTTCGGTCACGTGCCGCTTGGGCAAGCTTGAGCAGCTCGAACGTTCGGAGGGCGGCGACATTGGTCTGCGTGTGCTGATCGGAAAGCGCCAAGCCATGGTGTCGTCGGCGGATCGCTCGCCCGAGGCGTTGAAAGAATTGGTTGAGCGCGCCGTCGCCATGGCGCGCACCGTGCCGGAAGATCCGTTCTGCGGTTTGGCCGAAGTGGATCAGCTGGCGAAAACGCTGCCGGCGATGGATATCTGCGATCCGACGGAAGTAAGCGCCGATATATTAATCGCACTCGCGCAAACCTGCGAAGCGGCGGCGCGGGCCGTTCCCGGCGTCACAAATTCCGAAGGGGCCTCGGCCAGCTGGGGTAAATCGCACGTGGCGATCGCCGCCTCGAACGGCTTCGCACGGGCTTATGAATCCTCCGGTTCGTCGTTCAGCGCATCGGTGGTCGCGGGCGATTCCGAAACCGGCATGGAGACCGACTACGATTTTTCATCGGCGGTTTATTTCGCCGACCTCAAAGCACCGGACGAAATTGGACGCAAAGCCGGCGAGCGCGCGGTGCGCAAACTGGGCGGGCGCAAACTCGCGAGCCAGAAAGTGTCGGTGATTTTCGATCCGCGCGTGGCGGGCGGATTGGTCGGGCATTTTCTGGGCGCCATCAATGGCTCGTCGGTGGCGCGCGGAACGACCTTCCTGAAAGACGCCATGGGCACGGACGTGTTCGCGCCCGGCATTACCATCATCGAAGACCCGCATCGCCATCGCGGCCTGCGCTCGAAGCCATGCGACGCGGAAGGCTTGCCCAATCGCCGCCAGGAGTTGATCGATGAGGGCATCCTCACGACCTGGATTTTGGATTTGCGCTCGGCGCGGCAACTGAACCTGGCGCCCACGGGCCATGCGGCGCGCGGCACCGGCTCGGCGCCAAGTCCGGCAACGACCAACGTTTATCTGCAGCCGGGAACGCTGACGCCCACTGAACTGATGGCCGACATCAAGGAAGGCATCTACGTGACCGACCTGGTCGGCCACGGCGTCAACGGCGTCACCGGCGATTACAGCCGGGGCGCAGTTGGGTTCTGGATCGAGAACGGCAAGCTCACGTACCCCGTGCACGAAATCACGGTAGCCGGAAACTTGAAGGATATGTTTAAGCGGATGGTCGCCGCCAACGACCTGGAATTCCGCTACAGCGTCGATGCGCCTACATTGCGCATCGACGACATGTCGCTGGCGGGGACTTAAAGGCCCTTAGGCGCCCTTATTGTGGTCGTCTTCGTAGCGCTTGATGAAGTGCTGCGCGCGCTCGATGGCTTCCTGCAAATGCGGCGGACGCACGGTGTGCGCGACGGTCGCGCGCACGTGGCGCAGCAGATAGCCGAAGTGGTGGTACATGGAATCGGCGTCCTGCAGCTTCGGCGCCAGTCCCAGCATGAAGTCGCGCAGTTCAGCGTCTTTGTATTTCTCGAACACGGTTTCCGCGTGCTTATAGAGATCTTCGATCACGTCGTCTTTCATGGCTTCCTCGTGCGACTTCTATTCCGGGTAGATCAACCTGACAGGTTCCAGGTCTACCGACAATTTTAAAGGCAAAGTGGTGAGGATGTCACCGTCGGCCTGCACCGGTTGTCCATTTTGGCCTGTAATCGCCACATTGCGCCCGGCCAGGATCTGCACATCGGGCCAAGCGCCGACTTTTCCGGCCATGAGCCCCATCCCATAGCGCAGGACGCTGAACCAACCGCGCCCTTTCATGAGCACGATCTGGAAACTGTCGTCGGCGAGCGATGCGGCCGGGGCCGCGACAAAGGGCCCGCCGTAGCGCCGGCCGTTACAGGCCACCGCCGAGGTGGTGCGGTGGACAACGCCGTCGATGGTGACGTCGCAAGGCGCATAGGCGTCGCGAAATCCTTGGACAAAGGCCTGCCACGCATAGGCCAGCGGGCCGACCCGCTTTTTGAGCGCGAGTGAAACTTCGCTCACGACATTCGCGTCGAAGCCCGCACCGGCCATCATGCAAAAACGCCGGCCATTGGCACGGCCCACGTAAATTTGACGGATGGGACCGAGGGCGAGCGCGCGCGCGATTATGGCCGGTGCCTTCGAGAGTCCGATCTCGTCGGCCAGCACATTGGCGGTGCCGCTCGGAATCAATCCGAGCGTGATGGCTTTGCCAGGAAGACCGTTGACGACTTCGTTCACCGTGCCGTCGCCACCTGCCACCGCGATGACGTCGAAGTCCGCGACATTCAGGTCGCGCGCGATTTGCTCGGCGTGGCCTGGCGCGTTGGTCTCGACCACCGTCACCGGGCAACTGAAATGCTTTAACGCGTCGACGACCGCATCGAGGCGCGTCCGGCGCCGGCGTCCAGCAGCCGGATTGAAAACAACGAGGATGCGCCGCGGCGCACCGTTATTGGGGTGATTCATAAGACCTGCATCCATCATGGGTCCTACGTTATCAGCGAGTCCAACGAATAGTGAAGGTTATGTTGCATTCGTGTGAAGAGGCCGTGAAACCAGGGGCATCACCCCTAGGCAAAGGAGTCGCCTTGCCATAAATGGACCGCGCGCACGGTTTCAACTTTCATGGGTCTTGTGTTGCGCGCGATCGGCACCACGCTCAAATTTCGCAGTATCTTTATCTCCGATATTCATCTGGGCACGCGCGGCTGTAAGGCTGCCTTCCTCCTCGACTTCCTGAAGCACGCCGAGTCCGAAAAACTGTTCCTCGTTGGGGACATCATCGACGGCTGGCGGCTAAAAAAGAATTGGTTCTGGGATCAGCGCCATAACGACGTGGTGCAAAAAGTTCTGCGTAAAGCACGTAAAGGCACCGACGTCACATATGTGCCGGGCAACCACGACGCGTTTGCCCGCGACTTTCTGGATCACGAGTTCGGGCAAATCAAAGTGGCGCGCGATCTGATTTACCAGGACGCGACCGGGAAGCGCTTCCTGGTGGTGCACGGCGACGAAGCCGACGGCGTGATGATCTACGCCAAGTGGCTGGCTGTGCTGGGCGATGCCGCCTACACGACGGCCCTCGCCCTCAACAACTGGCTGAATAGCGTTCGCCGCAAATTCGGCCTGCCCTATTGGTCGCTGTCGAAATACCTGAAGCACAAGGTCAAGAACGCAGTCGCGTTCATCGCACACTACGAGGAAGAAATCTCGCGCCTAGCGCGCGAACGCGGCGCGGACGGCGTGATCTGTGGCCACATCCACCACGCCGAAATCCGCGAGATCGACGGCATCACTTACATGAACGATGGTGATTGGGTCGAAAGCTGCACGGCGTTGGTGGAGCATTTCGACGGCCGCTGGGAAATTCTGCACTGGGCCGACGTGCGCGGGTTCGCGCCCGACGAAATCTTAGCCGACGACGAAACGGACACAGCTGAACCGCAAATTCCGCTGCCCCTGCTTGTAAACCGCATCCCGCTAGAAGCAACACATCGAGCAAAAGAATGCGAATACTCATCGTCACCGACGCCTGGCACCCTCAAGTCAATGGCGTCGTCCGAACTCTAACGACGCTGGCGGCGGAGCTAAAAACGGCGGGTCATGAAGCCGTGACCATCACGCCCGATCAATTCAAAAGTATTCCGTGCCCCACGTATCCGGAGATACGCTTGGCCCTTTTCCCGGCGCGGCAAATGGCGCGCACCATCGAGGGCATGCGCCCGTGTGTGGTGCACATCGCCACGGAAGGGCCGCTGGGAATGGCCGCGCGGCATTACTGCTTGAAACGCGGCGTGCCGTTCACCACCGCGTTTCACACCAAGTTTCCAGAGTATGTGAACGCCCGCACCGGCGTGCCGACATCGTGGACTTATAAGATCATGCGCTGGTTCCATGACCCTGCCAGCGCGATCATGGTGGCGACGGACACGGTCGAACAGGAATTGCGCGCACGCGGTTTCGACAACATCAAGCGCTGGAGCCGCGGCGTGGATACGGACCTGTTCCGTCCGCGCGATAAAAGCTTCCTCGATCTGCCGCGTCCTATTCAACTTTACGTGGGGCGTGTTGCTGTGGAGAAAAATGTCGAGGCGTTTTTGGGGCTGAAAAATCCCGGCACCAAAGTTGTTGTCGGCGATGGGCCCCAGATGCATCAGCTCGCGCGGAAATATCCGGATGTCGTTTTCGCGGGCGCGAAAATCGGCGAAGAGTTGGCCCAGTATTATGCGGCCGCCGACGTATTTGTGTTTCCAAGCCTGACGGACACCTTCGGCCTCGTGCTGCTGGAAGCGTTGGCGTGCGGCGTGCCCGTGGCCGCCTATCCGGTCGCTGGACCTCTGGACGTCATCGGCACTGCGCCGGTGGGGTGCTTAAATAAAGACTTGGGGATCGCGGTTGAACAGGCCCTCAAGGCGTCTCCGACCGCTTGCCGCCTTCATGCCGAAAGTTATTCGTGGGCGGCGAGCACGCAGCAGTTTTTATCGAATATCCGCCCCTTCCCGACCGACCGGTTCTTCACGGGTGCAGCGAACGACAAAGACGCGGTTGTGAAAGCCGGTTAATTCGGCGCCGCCATCGTCGGCGGTTCCGGCACGGGAACGACAGGCATTTCGTTCATATCCTGCTGCTCGCTTTTGAGCCGCTCGACTTCGGCGGCGGCGTCTTTGGCGACGTCGTCCAGCACGGGAGTCCCCTCATCTCGATCCACCGTCGGCGCGGGTGGCGGCGTCGTACGGGGTACGATAATCGAGGGCGTTTCGATGGGGACCACGGGCGCTTGGCCGGGATTGGTGGCGAACACGAAAAGCCCGATGGCGGCCAGTGCGGCGATCAGCACCAGGAGGATGTTTCTGCCAGACATTGCTGCGGAGTCCTTCCGTGCTTTACTGTCGCAAGCATGAGCCGCCTTGTTAAATTTGTCACGCGTCTCGGCCCGGTACAGCGGTTGCTGGCCCTGACGGCCGCAGGCTTTATTTCCGTGGTGCGGGTCACCACGCGCTGGGAAAGCGTGAATGAAGCACTCGCGCGCGCGGCTTGGGCCGGTGAGCATCCCGTCATCGTGGCCTTTTGGCACAACCGATTGGCGATGATGCCGTACTGTTGGTCTTCGCGCCGGCCGTTTCACATGCTGATTTCGTCCCATCGCGATGGGCAACTGATTGCAAAGACCGTGGCGCATTTTGGCATCAGCACCATCGCCGGATCGTCGACGCGGGGCGGCAGCGATGCCTTGCGGGCCCTGGTGAAAACGTTGAAAGCCGGAGACAGCATCGGCATTACACCCGACGGGCCGCGCGGGCCGCGCATGCGGGCGGGCGACGGCGCGCTGGCCTTATCACGCCTTTCGGGCGCGGTCATTGTGCCGGCGGCCGTGTCTGTGAGTCGCCGCGTTGTGCTGAATACCTGGGATCGCTTGATCGTCGCTTTGCCGTTTAGCCGTGGCGCGAAAGTTTGGGGCGAGCCTATCGTCGTGCCACGAGATGCTGATGATGCAGCACTTGCGGTGCTCCTCGCACGTTTGGAGAGCGAGCTGAACCGCGTCAGCGCCGTGGCCGACGAAATGACGGGCCACGTCGCCATGACGCCAGCCCCCTTAAACGATCATGTGACGGATCACGTAAATGCGCGCGCCTGATTTTTGGCGGACTAACAATGGGATCGCGCGCCTTTTGGAGCCGGTGGGGCAGATCGTCGCTATCATCACCGCGCGCCGGATCGCCCGCGCCAGACCGGTGCGCGTCGATGTACCTGTGATTTGCGTCGGCAACCTGAGTGTGGGCGGAACGGGCAAGACGCCGGTGGCGGCGTCGATCACGGCACGCTTACGCGAGCGCGGCTTGGAGCCGGCCGTTCTTTTGCGTGGCTACGGCGGACGCATGAAGGGCCCTGTGCGTGTCGTGCGTGATCACACGATCCACGATGTCGGCGATGAAGCGCTGCTGCACGCGCGCAAGACGCCGACGTGGGTCGCGCGCAATCGTGTGTTGGGCGCCGAGGCCGCAGTGAAAGGCGGCGCGAACGCCATCGTCATGGATGACGGCCACCAAAACCCGGGCCTCGCAAAAAATTTATCGCTGATCGTCGTGGACGGTACCGCCGGCTTCGGCAACGGCCGCGTGATTCCTGCCGGGCCTTTGCGCGAACCGCTGTCCGCTGGAATAGCGCGTGCCGACGCCATCGTCATTATGGGCGACGATCCGCGCGGTCTCGCGCAGCATCTTGCGCGATATGCGCCGATTTTGCGCGCGCGTCTGACGGCGGGTCCAGAAGGCCGGGCGTTGAAGGGCCAACGGGTCGTGGCGTTTGCCGGAATCGGCGCACCGGAGAAGTTCCTCCACACGCTGACCGACCTTGGCGCGCGCGTGATCGCGTTTCATCCGTTCGAGGATCACTATGAATTCGAGGGGTCCGACATTCAGCCGATGTTGGATGAAGCGTTTTCGGTGGGGGCCATTCCCATCACGACCGAGAAGGACGCCATCCGCTTGCCCGCCGATCAGCGCCAACAAGTGAACGTGCTGCCGGTGAGTGTGGAATGGGAAGATCCAGCGGCGCTTGATGCGTTGCTGGATAAGGCGCTAGCGCGCTAGCCCTTCGGGGGCAAAGTCGCGAGTACGGTCTCGGGATCGAGACGCGTATTGAACCACGTAATCCCAAAATGCAGATGCGGGCCGTTGGCGCGTCCGGTCATGCCGATCTCGCCGATGAGGTCGCCTTGCTTCACGTGCTGGCCGTCGGTGACGTGAATTTTACTCATATGGATGTAGACGGTCTCGAGACCGTAGCCGTGATTAATCACGACCGTGTTGCCGGTCATGATCATATCGGGACGCTGGAGCGCCACGACGCCATCGGCGGAAGCCCGGATCGGCGTGCCGATGGGGCCGGCGAAATCGAGACCCGAGTGCGGCGAACCGGGCGTGCCGTTCAGAATGCGTTGACCGCCAAAGACGCCGGAAATGCGTCCGCCTTCGACGGGACGCATAAAGCCGGTTTCGTAAAACGGCGCGAGCTCGAGCTGATTGCGCGCCGCCGCCATGATCTTGTTCTCGGCGATGATCTTGGCGGTCAACTCCGGGTCCGGTGTCACAAGCGATTGCGGAACACCGTCGACGCGATCGATTTTCCAATCGCGCTTGGCAATTGTCAGCGTTCGGATTTCCACCGCGCCCTTGGAATCGGTGACGGTGAGAACGGCGCTGGGGGCCGCATCGCGGTCGATGCCGAACACAAAACCGCCACGCGTGTTGGTGGGAACCGTGCGGCCGTTGTAGGTGATGCTGGAGCCCACGGGCGCGGCGCCGGTGACAATGCCGCCTTGCTCCATGCGGCCGCTCATCGTCACATCGAACGCCAAGGCCGGCGGCGCGATCAGCAGCAGAAGCGTTACAACCGCCTTCACAGCAACGTTCCCTGATTACCGCCGCCACTCGTTTCGCGCTTCTTTGGAAGCGGACGCGGTTTGACCGCAGCACCGGTCGCTTGCACGTCGATCTTTCCGTCAGCGAATTCCACTTGAAGTTCGGCACCCGACGCGACCGCGGCCGCCGCCGTGACCACACCGCCAGAGTCACGCACAACGGCGTATCCGCGCTCGAGCACTTTTTTGAACGAAACAGATTCCAGCCGCGCTCCAAACTGCTCCCAGTGCCGCTTGGCGTCGGCATGCGCACGGTTGACTGCATTGAGCGCGCGCTCGCCGAGCTTGGAGACATCGGCGATATGACGACTCACGTCGGCTTTGATGCGGTCGAGATTGAGACGGGCACCGAGCGCCACAACAGCATCGCGTTTGGTTTCAAACAACCGCGTGGGTGCTACGGCCAAACGTTGCGTGAGCGCGTCCAGCCCTTGCGCCTTTTCCTCAACGATCATGTCGAGGCGCGGGATGCCGCGCACCAAGCCTTGCAGGTGGATGCGGCTTTCTTCGAGCAAGCGGCTCATGGCTTGCGAGAGGCGGCCATACCGCTGCTGAACATTTGCGAGCAATTCGAGCCGCACCGGCACGGCCATTTCGGCGGCGGCGGTGGGCGTTGGCGCGCGCTTGTCGGACGCGAAGTCGATCAACGTGGTGTCTGTCTCGTGACCGACCGCCGAGATCAAGGGAATCAGCGAAGCCGCCGCCGCGCGCACGACCACTTCCTCGTTGAAGGCCCAGAGGTCTTCGAGGCTACCGCCGCCGCGCGCAACAATAATGGTGTCGGGACGTGGGATTGCTCCGCCTTCGGCCAGCGCGTTAAAGCCGGCGATGGCCGCCGCGATTTCTTCGGCCGCGCCTTCGCCTTGCACACGCACAGGCCAAATCAAGACGTGGCACGCGCAGCGGTCTTTGATGCGGTGGATGATGTCGCGGATAACGGCCCCGGTGGGCGATGTGACGACGCCAATGACGCCGGGCAGAAACGGAATCGGTTTCTTACGGGCTTCGTCGAACAATCCCTCGGCGGCGAGTTTTTTACGGCGATCTTCCAGCAGCTTGAGCAGCGCGCCCTGGCCGGCCAACTCCATGGCTTCGATAATGATCTGATAGCTGGAGCGCCCCGGATAGGTGGTGAGCTTGCCGGTGGCGATGACTTCCATGCCTTCTTCCGGGCGCACGGACATTTTGGCCATGGCGCCGCGCCAGATGATCCCGTCGATGACGGCGTCTTCGTCCTTCAGGCGCAGATAGCAGTGCCCCGAGGTGGCGACCTTGGGCTGGGAAATCTCGCCCCGCACCCGCACATAGCCGAAGTTATCCTCGACCGTGCGTTTCAACGCGGCCGACAGTTCGGACACGGTGAAGGAGGGCGAATTACTGGCGGTGGGGGATGACACGTCGGGCATGGCTCTGTTATGCCACAGCCGCGAATATGAAGGAATTGGAGTAGGTCATGCGGGTTTTAGTGGTGGGCAGCGGCGGGCGCGAACATGCCCTTTGCTGGAAAATCGCGGACTCGCCCCTGTGCGATGCGCTGTTCTGCGCCCCGGGCAATCCGGGGATCGCCGATGTCGCCACCTGCGTACCGGTGGCCGCCAACGACCTTCCCGGCCTCGTGGCCCTCGCCCAGCGGGAAAAAATCGATCTCGTCGTGGTCGGACCTGAAGACCCGCTGGTTGCGGGCCTGGTGGACCGGCTGAACGACGTCGGAATTAAAGCCTTTGGTCCAAGTGCGGCGGCGGCGCGGCTTGAGGGCTCGAAGGCGTTCATGAAGGACTTCTTCGCGCGCCACAATATTCCAACCGCGCGCTATGCCCGCTTCACCGATCCTGCCAGTGCGAAAGCCTATATCCAGAAAAATGGCGCGCCGATTGTCGTGAAGACCAGCGGCCTCGCGGCCGGCAAAGGTGTCACCGTGGCCCAATCTGTCGCCGAAGCGGAAAGCGCGGTCGATTCCATGATGGTGGAAAAGATTTTCGGCGATGCCGGCAACGAGATCGTGGTCGAGGAATTTTTGGCGGGTGAGGAAGCGAGCTTCTTCGCGCTCGTCGACGGCGAGACGGCGCTGCCTTTGGTGGCGGCGCAAGACCACAAAGCCGTGGGTGACGGCGATACGGGGCCCAACACAGGCGGCATGGGCGCTTATTCGCCGGCACCGATTGTTGATGCGGCGATGCAAGAGCGCGTGATGCGCGACATCATCTTGCCCACCGTGCGCGGCATGGCGGCGGATGGATGTCCGTTTAAAGGGGTGTTGTTCGCGGGCCTGATGATCGACGCTAAGGGGCCGAAGACGTTGGAATTCAACGTGCGCTTCGGCGACCCGGAATGTCAGACGCTGATGCTGCGTTTGAAATCCGACTTACTGCCAGCCCTGGTGGCCGCCGCCGATGAGCAATTGAAGTATTTCGATCTGCAGTGGTCGGACGATCCGGCGCTGGTGGTTGTGATGGCGGCCAATGGATACCCAGGCACGCCGGCAAAAGGCACCGTCATTGGAAGCCTTGATAAAGCCGCTGCCGTGGAAGGCGTGTCCGTGTTTCACGCGGGCACTAAAGCGGAAACGCGCGATGGGAAAAATGTGATCGTCGCCAATGGTGGCCGCGTGCTGGGCATTGCTGCCACAGCCAAGACCGTGACCGAGGCACAAGCGCGCGCTTACCGGGCCGTCGATGCGATCAATTGGGCGGGTGGTTTTTGCCGCCGCGATATTGGCTGGCGGGCTGCCGCGCGGGAAAAACAGAAAGTCTAACTACTTACACGCTCTTATTTACACTCAGCCGTCAGCGTTTGAGAGCGCTGGCTGAGCGGTGGATCGCTATCGACGATCTGCGCGTCCGAGCCCACTTCTTTCAAAGGCGGCGCTGTTGCATCGACTAATTTCAGACCTGTGAACATGCTGCGGTCGGTGGTGTCGGTGGCCACATCCAAAAGCCGTTTGGCCAAAACCTCGCGGCGCTGATCGTGGAAGTCGGCTTCTTGCAGCTTGGCTTTAGATAAGAACAACAACATCTTCTCGTGCACGATTGGAATCATAAAGCACGCACCGCGCTGCAACTCCGCCGAACGCGGATTATCATCAGGCGGCAATTCCAGGCGCACACTCAACAACTCATAGCGCACGCCCGACGACGTACGATAGGGCGCCATCATCGGCATCAACTGAATGACGGTGGTGCTGTAGCCGACTTTGCCCTCGCCCTCTTCTTTTTTGGGCGCGGGTTTTTTCTTGGGCGGTTCTTTTTTCTCGGCCGGCTTGCCTTCGGCTTTTTTCGTCTCGTGCTTGGGTGCCTTTTCGCTCTTACCGCCATGCTCGGCGGCCAATGCAGGCACAGCCAGCGTTACGGAGACGCAGGCGAGAACAGCGAAAGATGCGAGGCGTTTGATCATGGGCCTATTGTAATCGGAACGACCTAGCGGCGCACCGCGAAAAACGCCTTCAAAAGCGCCTCGGCCCGCGCGGCTTCGACCCCGCCCACCACGTCGGGCCGGTGATGGCAGGTGGGCTGGCTGAAAATCCGGGGGCCATGGTCGATTCCGCCGCCCTTGGGATCGTAGGCAGCATAGATAATCCGCCGCAGCCGAGCGAAGGACGCCGCCGTAGCGCACATGGCGCAGGGTTCGAGCACCACATACATGTCGCAGTCGACCAAGCGCGGCGCGCCGATTTTGGCTGCGGCCCGGCGGATCGCCAGGACTTCAGCGTGGGCCGTGGGATCGTTCAGGGCTTCGACCTCGTTGCCGGCCGCGCCCACAACCACGCCATGGGAATCGACTACCACGGCGCCAATGGGCACCTCGCCGCGCGCACCGGCGGCCTCGGCCTGAGTAAAGGCCAGAGCCATGAAATCCTGTGATTTTTCGGCCAGGGTCATGTTCCAAGAGTCGGCGAGGCGCCGGGCGGGGTCAATAGTTAAGGATCGGGTAAGGAATCCGTAACCCTCGGAGCTTAGGGTGGCGAAATGACACGCGACATCACAGATTTGGTGAAGATGGGAGGCCAGACGGTCGAGCGATCGACCTTGAACGGCCTCAAGGTGGCGAGCGCCAAGAGCGGCGTGAGCTTCCAATATCTTGTCGCCAAGGCCGCGCAGGAAAGCAGCCTGAAGACCGACGCCCAAGCCAGCACATCATCGGCCGCCGGATTATTCCAGTTCACGCGCTCGACGTGGCTCGACATGTTGAAGCATTACGGTGCGCAATATGGCTACGGCGAGATCGCGCAAAAAATCACCACCGATGCGAGCGGTAAGTCTGTTGTGAAAGACGCCGCCGCCGAGCAGCGCATTCTTGCGTTGCGCGAAGATCCGGAAGCCTCCGGACTCATGGCCGCCGAATACGCCCGCGATAACGCCGCAGCGTTGCAGGAACAATTAGGACGCGCGGTCGACGCGCCCGATCTCTACCTCGCCCACTTTCTCGGCGCGAGCGGCGCCACGCAATTGCTGAGCACCGCGCAGGATACGCCCACGAAATCCGCCGCCAGCGTGCTGCCTGCCGCGGCCAAGGCCAACACGTCGGTGTTCTATACGCCGGATGGTCATGCGCGCTCCGCCGCCGATGTGGTGGCGTTGGTGCGCGAACGTTTCTCGGGCCAGATGGATCGCTTCGCCGACGCAGCGACGCGCGCGGCGCCGACAGTCGCGCAGCAAAAGCCGCCCGCGACACAAGCGCCGCACCTAGCCCTCGCAAGCGAGCCCACCGCCGAAGATCCCAGCCGCGCCATGATCTCGCGTTTCATCATCGAGGAAATGTCGAAGATGATCGCGCACCAGCCCATGATGCAATTCGAAGGCGGCGATGACAGCACAACCTTGCAGTCCAACGGACTTCAAGGGACAAACTGGACGACGGCCATGGGCAATTCACTGTCCAAGCACATCCTCGCGCCCAAACAAGCCGCGAAACTCGCGCGCACGGCGGCCAAAGGCGACGCCGATATGGCGAGCCAAGCCTACGCGGCCTCCATCGCCCGTCCGCGCAAGAACGATATCGGCTAGTCGCAGCCCCCGTCCTTGACAGGGCCGGCGCACCCGCGCCACATACGCCTTATGTCCACCTCCCAGCCCCTTATCGGCATTACCGCCGACAGCGAAGCGCCCGGCGGATATTCGAAATTCCCGTGGTACGCGCTGCGCCAGAACTATTGCGACGCCGTGCGTGAAGCCGGCGGCGTGCCTATCATGCTGCCCCATGAGCTGAGCCTGGTGGCGCACTATGCGAATTTGATCGACGGTCTTGTTGTCTCGGGCGGCAACTTTGACGTGGACCCGAAGCTGTTCGGCGCCGAAACGCGCCACCCGAAAGTGACGGTCAAGGAAGGCCGCACCGATTTCGAAATGGGCATGACCCGCGCCATGCTGACGGCGGACAAACCCATCCTCGGTATTTGCGGCGGCCAACAATTGCTGGCGGTGGCGCTGGGCGGCACGCTGGTGCAGCACATTCCCGACGAACAGCCGAGCAATATCGCACACGAGCAACCGAACCCGCGCAATCAAGCAGGGCATGACGTGGCCATCAAGATCGGCACGCAATTACACAAGATTACCGGCGAGACGCGTCTGCCGGTAAACAGCGCGCATCATCAGGCCGTGAAGGACGTACCGGCCCACCTCGTGATAGACGCCGTGGCCGACGACGGCGTGATCGAAGGCATCGAAGATCCCAAACGGAAATTCTGTATCGGTGTGCAGTGGCACCCCGAGTTCCATATCAGCCCCGCCGACGCGAAGCTGTTCGCGGCGTTTGTGGCCGCGTGCCGCACATGACCGAAACGCCGCCGGGCGAACGGATTGCGAAAGTGATGGCGCGCGCAGGGCTTTGTTCGCGCCGCGACGCCGAGAAGTGGATTGCCGCGGGACGCGTGAGCGTGAACGGCACCGTGCTCACCTCGCCCGCCATAAACGTTCAGGACTCGGACGACGTGCGCGTCGATAACGAACAGCTACCCGTCGCCGACCGCGCGCGCTTGTGGCGCTTCTTCAAGCCCAAGGGCCTCGTCACCACGCATAAGGACGAAAAAGGCCGCACGACGGTGTTTGAAGTTCTGCCGCCGGATTTGCCGCGCGTGATTAGTGTTGGCCGACTGGATTTGAATTCGGAAGGGTTGCTCCTCCTAACCAACGACGGCGATCTTGCACGCGAGCTTGAACATCCTTCGCGCGGATGGGTGCGGCGCTATCGCGTGCGCGTATATGGCCGCGTTGAAGACAGGACGCTGGCGCTCCTGAAAAAGGGCGTCACGGTCGACGGCGTGCGCTATGGATCGATCGAAGCAACGCGCGACAACGATGGCCCTTCCAAAAGCAACGTCTGGCTGACGGTTGGATTGACCGAAGGCAAGAACCGCGAAATTCGCAAAGTCATGGAGCACTTAGATTTGCAAGTGACGCGCCTCATTCGCGTTTCTTACGGCCCCTTCCAATTGGGCAATTTGGAAGAAGGCTTTCTGGAAGAGGTGCCGGGCCATGTGATGCGCCAGCAGTTAGGCGATGCAGCGCCGAAAGGCCTTAACAAGAAGCGGCAGCGTCGGTGATCGCGAAGGCTAAAAGCGCCGGCAAACCCGGAAGCTTGCGCATCATCTCAGGGGTCTGGCGCGGACGCGCGATTGAAGTGCCGCCCGGCGACGCGATTCGTCCCACGTCGGATCGTGTGCGCGGAGCCCTGTTCAACCGCCTCGCCCATGGTTTCACGGAACAGGGGTTTCATCTTGCAGGTGCACGGGTGCTCGATGTGTTTGCGGGAACGGGTGCGCTCGGCCTTGAAGCGTTATCGCGCGGCGCCGTGCAAACCACGTTTCTTGAACGCGATATGGCCGGCCTAGCGCTCATCAAGCGCAACGTCGCCAAACTTGGCGCCGAAGACCGCGCGGTGGTCTTGAGCGTCGATGCCTCTAATTTGCCCCGCGCGGCCGGTCCGAGTGATCTGGCATTTCTCGATCCCCCTTATGACCAAAACCTCGTGGCGCCTTCACTTGCGAGCCTCGCGCGGCAGGGATGGTTGAAAGCGGGGGCCTTGGTCAGCGTCGAGACCGGAGCCGGCGAAATGTTGCCGGACGTTCCGACATTCACGCTTTTGGATCGGCGCACCTATGGTCGCATTGCCGTGGCGTTTTTTCAGTTTAACGCCTAGGCGGCCGCAATACCCATGGCCACACGCACGGTGTCGGCCAATTCGGCATTTGAATAGGGCTTCGATAAAAGCTTCACGCCGGCGGGAATATTGACTTTGCTCGTCACGGTCGATTCCGTGTAACCCGATGTGAGCAGGACGTTCACCTTAGGCCAGCGGTTGCGCACCTCGCGCACGAGATCGGCACCGTTCATGGAACCCGGCATAATGACGTCAGAGAACACCAGATCGAAGTCAGGCGTCGTGTTTAAAATCTCGATCGCATGATCGGCGTTGGGCGCCGCGAGCACCGCGTAACCAAATGCCGTGAGCTTGTTACTAATGCTTTGGCGCACAAGCTCGTCATCCTCGACGATGAGGATGCTGCCGTTACCGCGAAGCGCGCGGCGGCGTGCGGCGAGTTCATCTTCGGCCGCCGCCCCTAGCACAGGGAGATAGATTCTGACGACAGTTCCGAACCCGGTCTCGCTGTAGATTTTGACGTGCCCGCCGCTTTGCTTGACGAAGCCATAGACCATACTGAGTCCGAGGCCGGTGCCCTCGCCCACTTCTTTGGTCGTGAAGAAAGGCGTGAAGGCTTTTTCGATCACCTCGCGCGACATGCCGCTGCCCGTGTCGGTCACCGCGATCATGACATGCGGCCCGGGACTGACGTCGAGGTTCTCACGCACATAGTCTTCGTCCAGCTCGCGCACCATGGTTTCAATGGTAATGGTGCCGCCGCCCGGCATCGCATCGCGTGAATTGAGACAGAGATTTAAAAGTGCGCTTTCGAGGCGTACGGGATCGACAAAAAGCGGCGGTATTTTTTTGGCTTCGCGAACATCGATCTGGATATCGGCAGGCAACGAGTTGCGCATCAGCTTGGTGAACGAGCCAACCAACTGCGATGAATCCACATTGCGGGGATGCAGCTCCTGCGTTCGCGCGAAAGCCATAAGCTGTGCCACCAATCCAGCACCGCGCGTCGCTGCCTGCAAGACGATATCCGCCTGGCGCAGTGCCAGCGGCTTGCCCTTCAAATCCTCCTTCAAATCCTCGGCATTGGATCTGATTGCTGTCAGCAGATTGTTGAAGTCGTGCGCGATTCCGCCGGTAAGTTGACCAACGCTTTCCATTTTGTGAGCATTCAATAGCAGCTCCTCACGTTGGCGCACTTCGGTCACGTCTTCGTGAACCGTGACAGAATAGCTAACACTTCCATCGTCATCAAAAATGTAAGACGTCGCGAGGTTGTCGATGAAACTGGTTCCGTCTTTGCGCGCCACTTCCAATTCCAGCCGCCACGGACGCTTTTCCGCGCGCGCTGCAGTGACGATTTGTTTTTGCGCTTCGTCAACTTTGTCCGAACCGAAGAATAACTTTGGCGTGCGGCCAAGGATCTTATCGACATCGCGACCCATCAACGCCGCGAACGCCGGATTGGTATAAATGATGGGCGTTGTTGGATGTTTTTGATCAGTGATTGTGATGCCTTGCGTGATCGCTTCGAGCGCGCGATCGCGCAGGATTAATCGCTTCATGGCTGTTGCAGTTCGCAGTTCCGCCGCGGCGCGCTCGCGGATCGACCGCGCCAGCAGATGCGTCAGCAACAAAAACGCGATTGTCATGGCAAAGAGCGCAACGGTACGCATACGGACCGTCGTCGTCCACCGCGCTAAAGCATCTGACGTGGCGATTGCAGCGCGAACCTTAAAGGCACCGTGCGCATTTCCGGCTGCCACACGACTTTCTTCAACAAAAATGTGTCGATCCAACGGGCCTTCCGGCGGCTTTCCCGCTGCGATAGAATCGTTTTCCTCGACCCAAATATGCGCACCGGGATAGCGCAACAATGCACGCGCAATCGCCGCCGCGCGATTTGCATTGACGTCTTCTTGCGTTAAATTTTCGGCGCGTATTGCGATGACACTCGCGTCGGCTAAAGTCGCGACGGTAAATTGCAGACCCGTTTCAATGCGGTCGAGCGCCTGGTGACGTTCGCCCAGAGAAAAAACCCCCCACCACACCCCACATCCCAACGATGGCGGCAATCGCCGGCACAAAAATGAGTCGGTCCAGCCGACGCGGCGCCAGTTGCTCGATTGTCACCATCGCAAAACCTCCGGCTCATGATTCCGGTTGGACACGCTGCGCAGGTAGGCGGTATCGGCGCGAACTCGCGGTCCGTCGCTGCGCAGACGTGAACGGTATCATCCCCTTTTTAGTTTTGGGTCGCAACCTGATTTATACTCAAGCGAAATAATTGTTCATACTAAAAACTATTAACGCTGAGGAACAATGCCGCCAAGCAGATCGATCGGCGTATCCGACGAGAGGTCGGGCGACGGCGCTTCGGTCTCAAGGCCATCACCCTGCCCCTCGGGGGGGGCCACGACGCCGTGCTGATAGACCTTACCCACGACCGTGTGAACGTAGTCATGGGTGGCATGCTCTTCGGGATGCGGTGAAATCAACCACTCCCATTCCTCGTTGTAGCCGACCGTTGCTGTCGGCGGCAATTTGAACGCCTTTAGCAGGTCATGCTTTGAGACGACTTTATCGCCTTGCATGGCGAAGCGTTCGGTATCGGTGATCAGCACGCCAATACCCGTCGCGTCCGTCGCCAGCGCCTTGGCGTGTTGATCCATGACCTGGTAGGCGAGCTTGTCGGAATCGAGATCGGAGAACCCGCGCACCTTCTCGAAATATTCCGTGAAGGGCCCCGCGAGCTGCGTCATGCAATTACACGATACGATCAGGTCGGCTTCTTTCAGGTGCGGAATGCGCGGCGCTGGTGCCGGCGTATGAGGGCCCGGTGGACGATTGTCTTTGATCGCCTGAAAAATGCCGGTGATGTCGCCGGTCAAAAGCTTGACGTTGAAGTGGCGCTTGGCCTCGCGGCGCGCCTGCGGCATGTGAAAGATATCGACCAGATAGACGCGCTCGAAACGTTCGGCCAAAGCCTTTAACGGCACCTCCAGCAAAAGGCCGGATCCCAGCACGACCGCAATGTTTTGGCGCTCGCAAAGATCGGCCGCCATGGTGATGAAATTGCGCGTGGCGCGCTGATGCGGCGCCCAGGCGGTTTCGCACCGGCGCGCGCGAAACTCGAGCGCGATCAGGCGTTTCAGATAGCCAAACTTGCGCGTGCGCTCGGGTGCGTAGGTGGTCAGATAGCGGAGAAACTCGGCGATCATTGTCGGAGCTTCCTTTTAGCGGCGTCCAAACAGCCGCTCGATATCTTTGAGCTTCAGTTCCACATACGTCGGTCGACCGTGATTACATTGCCCCGCATGCGGCGTAACTTCCATCTGTCTTAAAAGCGCATTCATCTCGGCGCCATTCAAACGTCGCCCGGCGCGGATCGCGCTATGGCACGCCAGTGTGCCGCAAACGTCGCCCAAACGCTCCTTGAGACTGAGGGTGTCGTCCAACGCGGACAGCTCATCGGCCAAATCTCGCACGAGGCCCTTTACGTCGGTTTCTCCGAGAAGCGCCGGAACTTCGCGCACCACCACCGAGCCGGTCCCGAAGTTCTCGAGCACCAGCCCAAGCTCGGCCAGTTCACCCGCACGAGCCACAAGGCGCACTGCGCTGCTTTCGTCGAGATCGACGACTTCAGGAATCAACAGTACCTGACGGCTCACGCCGTCGGCGCTCATGGCGGCTTTCATACGCTCATACACAAGGCGCTCGTGGGCCGCGTGCTGATCGACGATGACGATGCCATCCGCCGTTTGAGCGACGATGTACGTCTCATGCACTTGTGCGCGCGCGACACCCAAGGGATGCGATTGATATTCCGCTTCGACCGCTTCGATCGGGCTTGAATCCGGCGCCGAAGGCGGAATGGCAAACAGCGAACCCGACTCCTGCTCTGCGAAGCCGTGCGCCTCGCCCTCCAGAGGCGACTGGAACGTATAGCTGGCAGCATATCCGCCGGGACCGCCCGACTGTGTGCTGCCGTCCGGGCGGAACGCTCCGAGTGCCGCGGTGGATACCGTTGTTGAGGCTTTGTGCCCCGCCTCGGACAAGGCGTGTTTCAGTGCACCGACCATGAGGCCGCGAACGAGGCCCGCATCGCGGAATCGCACTTCGGCTTTGGCGGGATGAACGTTCACGTCGACTTCGCGCTGCGGAAGTTCAAGGAAGAGGACCACGTAAGGATGGCGGTTGGAGGCGAGAAAATCCTGATAGGCGCCGCGCACCGCGCCGTTCAACAACCGGTCGCGCACCGGGCGGCCGTTCACAAACAAATACTGCGCAAGCGCATTGCCGCGGTTGAATGTCGGCACGCCGATGTAGCCGTAGAGCTTGATGCCTTCGCGCTCGGCCGCCACAGGAATAGCGTTGGCGGCGAAGTCCTTGCCGAGAATTGCCGAGAGGCGCGCAAGGTGCGCGTCGAACATGTCGGCCTGGATGTTACCCGCCGGCAAATGCAAACGCGGCTTACCGTCGGAGGTGAGCGTAAAGGAAATCTCAGGCCGCGCCATGGCTAGGCGCTCGATGGTGTCGACTGTGTATGACAGTTCGGTCGCGGCGGCTTTGAGGAACTTCAGCCGCGCCGGCGTGGCAAAAAAGATATCACGCACTTCGACGCGCGTGCCTTGCGTATGGGGCGCCGGGACGGGGCCGTCCTTACGCCCACCGGCGACAACGACATACCAACCAGAATCCGCACCGCCTTTGCGGCTGGTGACGGTCAGGCGCGCGACCGACCCGATGGCCGGCAATGCCTCGCCGCGAAACCCGAGATAGTTGATGGCCAGCAAATCGTCCTGGGGCAATTTCGATGTCGCATGGCGGTCAACGGCGACAATGAGTTCCTGTGGCGTCATGCCGTGGCCATTGTCGGTGACGACGATCATTGAACGGCCGCCATCGTTGACCGAAATTTCGATGCGTGTGGCGCCGGCATCGATGGCGTTCTCGACCAATTCCTTGATGGCCGATGCGGGCCGCTCCACCACTTCGCCGGCGGCGATCTGATTGACAAGATTTGGCGGCAGAAGGCGGATGGTCATGACGCCTTACCCTTGGACTTGAGGTAGGCATTGACCAGGCCGACGGTGGAGCCGTCGCGGCCCTTGGTGCTGGCCGCCGCATCGCCGCGCAAAGCGGGCTCGAGCGATTTGGCTAATTCTTTGCCGAGTTCCACACCCCATTGGTCGAAAGAATTCACGCCCCAGATCAACCCCTGCACAAACACTTTGTGTTCGTACAGCGCGATCAGCATTCCGACGGTGTAAGGCGAAACATCATCCAGCAGCAGCGTGTTGGAGGGACGGTTGCCGGTGAATTGGCGGTGTGCGGCGATATCGGCGCCACTGCGCCCCATCATCAGCGCTTCGGTTTGGGCGAAGGCATTCGAGAGCAGCAAATCGCGGCTCGCGGTGTCGCCACCTTTAAGAGCCGCGATGAAATCGCACGGAATGACACGCGGGCCTTGGTGCAATAGCTGAAAAAACGAATGCTGACTGTCGGAGCCGCCGCCGCCGAAGATGATGGGTCCGGTCGGCACGTCGACAACAGCGCCATCGCGCGTGACGCTCTTACCGTTGCTTTCCATATCGAGCTGCTGAAGATGGAATGGCAATAGGCGCAGGCGATGATCGTAAGGCAGAATCGCTTGCGCCGGCATGTTGAAGAAATTCACATACCAGATGCCGATCAGCGCCAAAATCACCGGCAAGTTTTGATCGAGGGGCGCCGTTTCGAAATGGCGATCCATCGCCTCGCCGCCCGCGAGCAATTGATCGAAACATTCATAACCGCAGGCCAGGATGATCGGCAGTCCAATAGCCGACCACACCGAATACCGCCCACCGACCCAATCCCACATGGGGAATACAGCATCGGGGTTCAGGCCGAACTGCACGGCGGCGGCGACATTGGTGGAGACGGCGGCGAAGTGTTTTGCAACCGCGCCATCGCCCAAGGCCGTCGTCAGCCATTCACGCGCGGCAAGCGCATTGGCCATGGTCTCGGCCGTGGTGAAGGTCTTCGACGCAACGACGAACAAGGTTGCGGCGGGATCAAGACCCGACAGCGCATCTGTCAACTGCGCGCGATCGGGATTGGAAACGAAAGCGAGCATCATGTCCTCGCGCCAGAAATCCCTCAGCGCCTCGGCCACCATCATCGGCCCAAGGTGCGAACCGCCAATGCCGATGTTGACGATATGACGGATCGGCTTGCCGGTGGCGCCGGTCCAAGTACCGGAACGGACTTTCTCGGAAAAATCCTTGAGCCGTTCGCGCACGGCGCGCACCTCGGGCATCACGTCGACATTCGCGACAGGCATTGCGCGCGCCGCGCGGTTGCGCAGCGCCACATGCATGACGGCGCGATTTTCGGTGGTGTTGATCGCCTCGCCCGCAAACATGGCGGCGCGCGCCGTCTCGACATGACGCGCGTGCGCAAGTTCCATGAGAAGACCAAGCGTCTCCGGCGTCAGACGATTTTTGGAGTAATCGACCAGCAGCGGCCCGAGCGAAAACGACAGGCGCGCAAAGCGATCGGGATCGGTCGCGAAAAGGTCGCGCATATGCGCGTCGCGCACACTGGCGGCGTGCGCTTCAAGCGCGTGCCAGGCCGGCAACGCCGCGAGCGGTTCGGAGGTCGGTTGCGCAGTCTCAAGGGGCGGTTTCATCGCGGAGGCACCATATCAACCTCCAATGAGCCTGCCAAACCCTCCCGGTGGCATAACCTTGAAATTCAAGACGTTAGCAATAGTTGCAGGTGGGCTAAGGCGCCTGAGCCGCCGGTTTTCCGGCCGGCGCGGCGCCTTTCACAGTGGGACCGACGACCACGACGCTGAGGCCATCGGGATCATAAAGTGTCCGCGCCACGCGTTTGGCTTGGTCGAGAGTGACGGCCTCGAGCATGCTATTACGTTTGTCGATGTAATCGATGCCCAGGTGGTCGCGTTGGACGGCATACAGCATGTCGGCGATAGCGCGGGTGGACGTGAAGCGCATGGGCCAGGCGCCGATCATGTAATCCTTGGCGCCCTGAAGTTCGGTCTCGGTGGGGCCCTCATCACGGATTTTTTTCCACTCTGAGCGAATGAGCGCGAGACTGGTCTCGGCTTGGTCGGCGCGCGTGGCCACGCTGCAAATCATCGCAGCGCCGGCATCGTAGGGCGCCAACGCTGTCGATACGCCGTAAGCAAGACCGCGCTTTTCGCGCACTTCATCCATGAGGCGTGACGAGAAGCTGCCGCCGCCCAAAACGTAATCGACGAGCGTGGCCGCGTACCAATCGGGATCGGTCCGCTTCAGGCCCTTCTGTCCGAGGTAGATCACGCTTTGCGGCAAGTTCTTTTCGACCCGGACGGTCTGACCTTTCGCAGCGACCGTGGCCGGTGCCAGCATGACGTTGAGGCCCGTGGTGGCGGGAAGCTCCGCAAAGATCATATCCATCGCCTTGCCGAGATCGGCAGCGGTGATGTCACCGGACGCCGCGATAATCAGGCGGTCGCGGCCGAAGCGGCTTTTCACCCAGGCGCGTAAATCATCGGCGCTGATGGCTTTAACGGTTGCCGCTGTGCCGTCGTCGTCGCGCGCGTAAGGGTGCGCACCGAACATGGTTTGGTACAATTTCTGCCGCGCAACGAAATTGGGATTCTCCGTGCGGCTGGCAATGCCCACGAGAATCTGCCGACGCATACGTTCAAGCGGCTCGGCATCGAAGCGTGGGCGCGTGAGCGAGAGATGTAACAACTCGAACGCCTTTGCTGCGTTGGGCGCGGTTGTGACCAACGTACCGGAGATGGCGTCATCGGAGGCAGAATAGCGCAAGGTAATCGCGCGATCTTCCAGAGCGGACTGGAACGCGAACGAGTCGAGATCGCCCGCACCTTCATCCAACGTTGAGGCAGCCAAGTTGGACAAACCCAGTTTCGCCTCTGGATCGAGCGCGGTGCCGCCTTTGAAGCCAAAGCTGATGGCGATCACGGGCGATGTGTGGTCCTCGCTCAGGTAGGCCGTCAGGCCGCGCGGGCTTTTCACTTCCTTTACGGTTACAGCGAACGCCGGTGAGACGAGCCCACACGCCAGAATGAGTGTTGCGAAAATGCGGATCATTGGCTGGGTCCTCCTGCAGCGCCCGCCTCTGGCAGCAACACGCCCGTCACGGATGAGCTTTCCGAGAAGAGTTTGCGCGCGGCTTTACGGACGTCCTCTGCCGTCACTTTCGCCAGGGCCTCGGGCCATGACTCGACCTGATCAAGCGTCAGACCCGCGGTGAGCGCGCTGCCCACTTGCTGTGCGGCGGAGATTGGCGAGTCTTTGGCATAGGCCAATTGCGCGTTCAGCCGCTGCTTCGCGAGCGTCACGTCGGCGTCGGTGATGCCGTCCTTCAATAAATCGGCAAGCGCTGCGTCATAGGCCGCCTCGGCTTTTTCCGGCGTGACGCCCGGCGCGGGCGTCATGGAGACGGAGAACGTTCCGTACGACACTGTCTCGCCGTCGTAGCCCGCCGAGAACGTCGCGGCGACTTGTTGCTCGATGACCAGCTTGCGGTACATTTTCGCGGTGGAGCCGCCGCCCATGAGTTGCGACAGAACTTCGAGGGCATGAACATCGGCCAGGTCGCCGACGTTGTAGCTTGGCGCAATGGTGTCGCGCGACCACTGGGGCTGCGTGACTTGCTCATGCGTCATGCTCACGTGCACATTGGAGTGATGATACAGAAAAGGGGCGCGCGTGCGCTTGGTTTGTTTTCCATTCCAGCCTTTGGCCGGCGCCAGAACACCGAAGTATTTTTCGGCAAGCGGCTTGAAAGAATCGCGGGTGACGTCGCCGGAGACCAACAGGATCGCATTATTCGGTGCGTAGAATTTGTTGTAGTAATCGAGGGCGTCGCGCTGCGTCAGACCGCGCATCTCGGCCTCCCAGCCGATGACGGGAACGCCGTAATGATTTGTCATCCACAAAGCTGCCGCCATGCGCTCCTGCAAAATCGCAGCCGGCACGTTGTCGACGCGCATGCGGCGTTCTTCGATAATGACTTCGCGTTCGGTGTCGACGCCCTTTTTGTCGAGCGCGAGGTTGCGCATGCGATCGGCTTCGATGTCCATCATCAGCGGCATATGTTCGACCGCGACGTTTTCGTAATACGCCGTGTAGTCGTGCGAGGTGAATGCGTTCTGCTCACCGCCATGGCGCGCGACGATATCGGTGATGGCGCCGGCGGAATAGCGCGGCGTGCCTTTGAACATGAGATGCTCAAGAAAATGCGCGATGCCCGATTTGCCTGGCTGATCGTCGGCCGCACCGTTTTTGTACCAGATCATCAAGCTGACGACGGGCGCGCGATGATTGGGCACCACGACCACCTGCATGCCGTTGGCGAGCGTGAAGCTCTCTGCCCCATAGACGGCGGCATGGGCCGGCAACGCGACGGATACAAAGGCTGCAAAAGACAGCAACCCGATGGCGACAGGGCGAAAGAAGCGATGCATGGAAATCCGCTGCGGCAGAGAGCGCGCGAGAATCGCGCCCGGGGCACCAAGATTGCGGTGCCGACCAGGACAGGTCAATGCATTAAGGCCGGTCAATTTAAAACATGAACGGCCTGTCATGAGCTTTGCGACTTGCGCTAATCTTGCACCAGCCGAAAGGGAGTTTCCGGATGAAATTTCGCGTGTGGGCAACGGTCGTCGAGGCATTTGATTATTGCTGGCGAGAGCGCCGCGCCATGGTGCACTTCGGGTGGATTCCGGTTGGCATCACCCTCGCCGTCGCGATTCTTCTTCAGATCTACGGCATCGACAAATCCGCGGTTTCCGCTGGCACCCCTGATCTGAGAGCATCTGGGGCAATCATGCTGACGGGCCTTATTCAGACGTTGGTTTATTTATCCGTGTCGGTCACGTGGTATCAGAAAGTTGTACTCGGAGACTCCGCCGCTCGGCGCCGCCCCGTGTTCACGTTCGGACGGCTCGAGCTTCGAATGCTGGGATGGCAGTTCGCCGCGATTGGTGTTTTTCTTGTGGTCATTGTGATCGGCGCATTGATCATCAGCGCGCTTTACGGCGCGCTTACCGCAGCCGGGCAAGCGGTTGCGGCGAACGTGCTTGTGATCGTCCTTGGATTGGCCCTGGGTCTTGGCGTTTGTGTCGCGGCCATGCGCTTTGCGATGATCGTCGTGTTGGTCGCGCTCGATAAACCTGTGGCCCTGCGTGAGGCTTGGCGCATGACAGCCGGCGCCGGGTGGCGGTTGGTTGGCGCTATGATCTTGGTGATGCTCGCGGGAGCCGTTCTCGCGCTCGTGTCCCACTTGCTCGCGCTTCTCGTCGGAATGATCGGCGGGATTATCGCGAGCGTTCCCGCCGACAAAATCGCACCCTATGTCAGCCTGGTCACCGAGAACCTCATCGGATTTTTGCTCTTTTTGGTGTTGGCGACGGTTTTCGGCATGGTTTATCGGATGCTCACCGACAATGCGGTGGCGACCGAAACCGTTATCGAAACGTCTTTTCAGGAGGTTCTAGAAAATCCCGAGCAGTGAGCTGCCGCCCTTGGTGATAACGGGGATCGGGCCTTCGTTGGCCTTTTTGCCGTTGGCGGCGTTTTGACTGAGACGCTGCTTTTCAGCCGCCGGGTCGATGGCGGTGCCTTCGCCCTTTTCGTCGCGCCAGAACACCAGCTTGTCGGTAAGCGACTTATCTTCCGGGGCGAAGGACGAAATCTCGTGGTCCAGAGTTGTGCGGATATCGGCGGGCGCTTGATCAGCGCCGGCATGACCGAGGAACACCGCTTCGCCCGGGCTAAAACCCCGCGAGATATAAGCCTGAAGCCGCGCGCGGCCGATCAATGCCGCACGCGCTTGTTCTGCCGGCGTTAGTTCCTGAGGACGCGACGAGCCTGGCGCGGGCGGACGCAGATTAAAGTCCGGCGGCAGCGCCAATGGCGCAGGCGCGGCGACGGCGAATTCGTCGGGAACAGTCTTCTCAAGGCCGATGGCGCGGCGGGTGCTTTGGCATCCAGCGAGGGCGACGAGGGCTGTGGCAACGAGAAGGTAATGTGCGGTCTTCATACAGGCGTATCCTTGTTTGCGGGCGCATCGTGATGGCCGAAGAACAGCGCGTCAAGCAGCCACATGACCGCGCCAATTGTAATCGCCGTATCGGCTAGATTAAAAAACGGAAAATACCATTCGTGCCAGTGGAATAAGAGGAAATCCGTCACCGCGCCGGCCGTGGCGCGGTCGATGACATTTCCGATGGCGCCACCGATGATGAAACCCGAGGCGATTTGCAACCATAGCCGTTCCAGACGCCACATCCACCATATGAGAACGCCCGTGACCAGTAGCTGAACGGCCAGCAGCGCGATTCGGGTGCCCGTTTCGCCGGAATTGAACATCGAAAAACTGATGCCGGCGTTGAACTGCAGATTGATCTGGAAGAACGGCAGTACTTCCACGTAGTTGCCCGGGACGTGCAGGGCATCGATCACAATGCGCTTGGTGACTTGGTCCGCGATCAGCGTTGCGACCGCCGTGATAAGTCCGATGATCGGCCAAGACCTCGTGTTCATAGACGTCTCGGCCACGATCCCTACTCCGCTGCCGCAGGAATGGAATCGACCGCGTCGGAGCAGCGCTCGCAAACCGCAGCGTGCTTGTGCGTGCCAACATCGGGCAGCACTTTCCAACAGCGCACGCATTTCGTACCCGATGCCAAATCGACGACAACGCCGGCACCCGCGACATCGGGAAGCGTATACGCGCCGGCGGGCGGCGTACCGTCCGTGATGCTGATGGCTGACGTGATGCAGATATCGTCCATGGGCAGATCGCGCACGGCGTCCAACAATTCAGCGGGCGCCCAGACTTTCGGATTGCCTTGTAGCGACGCGCCGATCTTCTTGGCTGCGCGCTCGACTTCCAGTGCGCCGGTGATGACACGGCGCAACGTCCGCACCTTCACCCACTTGTCTGCCAGCGCCTGATCGCGCCAGGCGGCCGGGATCGTCGGGAACGGCTGCATGTGCACGGAACTGTCTTCGCCGGGATTTCGCGCAAGCCACGCTTCTTCCGCCGTGAAGCAGATGAAGGGCGCGAACCATGTGACGAGGCAGTTGTAGAGCGTATCGAGCACCGTACGGGCGGCGCGGCGGCGCGCGCTGTTTGGCGCGTCGCAATAGAGGACGTCTTTACGCACGTCGAAGTAAAAGGCTGACAGCTCGACGGCGCAGAAGTTATGCAGCTCGTTGAACAGGCCGTGGAAGTCATAGTTCGCGCACGCATCGCGCATGAGCGTGTCGAGCTCCGACACGCGGTGCAGAACCCAGCGCTCCAGCTCCGGCATATCTTTGTGATCGATACGCTCGGCTTCGCTGAAGCCCGACAAATTCCCAAGCAGATAGCGCAGCGTATTGCGCAAACGGCGATAGAGATCGCTCATCTGCTTCAGGATGTTCGGACCGATGGAAAGATCCTGGCTGTAGTCGGACGCAACGACCCATAAGCGCAAGATATCCGCGCCCGATTGACTGATGACGTCTTGCGGCGCCACCACGTTGCCTAGCGACTTCGACATCTTGCGTGCTTTTTCGTCGAGCACGAATCCATGCGTCAGCACGGCGTTGAACGGTGCACGGCCGCGCGTACCGGCGGATTCCAACAGCGACGTGTGGAACCAACCGCGATGCTGGTCGGAGCCTTCCAGATAAAGATCCGCCGGCCATTTCAGGTCGGGACGTTTTTCCAAGACAAAGGCGTGCGTGGATCCGGAATCGAACCACACCTCGATGATGTCTGTGACTTGCGTCCACTCTTCGGCTTTATAGCTGTTACCAAGGAAGCGCTCGGGCGGCGATGTAATCCAGGCGTCCGCGCCTTCTTTTTCGACCGCTTCGGCGATGCGGTCGATGACCGCTTGATCGCGCAGGATTTCGCCGTTGGCCTTATTGACGAACACCGTGATCGGTACGCCCCAGTGACGTTGGCGCGAGATGCACCAATCGGGGCGCTGCTCGACCATTGCATAAATACGATTGCGGCCCTGCGGCGGAACCCATTGGGTTTCGTCGATGGCGGCGAGGGCTTTCTTGCGCAGGTCGTTCGTCTCCATGGAGATGAACCATTGCGGCGTGTTGCGGAAGATGAGCGGCGCTTTCGAGCGCCACGAATGCGGATAACTGTGCAGCAGCTTGCTGTTAGCAAGCAGAGCGCCGGATTCCGTCAACGCCGCAAGCACATCGGGATCGATCTTGAACACATGCTTGCCGGCGAACAGCGGCACATGTTCGTAGTACTTGCCGTCGCCGTCGACAGTGTCGGGCACGGCAACGCCGCGCGCGCGACAAAGAATATAGTCGTCTTCGCCGTGACCGGGCGCCATGTGCACGAAACCCGTACCCTGCTCGGTGGTCACAAAGTCGCCGGCATACAGCGGCACCGGAAAATCATAGCCTTTCCCGCGCCATGGATGCGCGCAGACGGTATCCGCAAATGCTGCGCCCTTGATGCGCGCGACTTCCGTGTGACCGGTGATCGCCGCCGCCTTCAAAACCGATTCCAAAAGTTCCGGCGCAACGGCAAAACGCTCACCGACACGCGCCAGACTTTTTTCGCCGACCGAGCTGACTTCAACGATGACGTAGTCGAGCTTCTCGCCGTAAGCGATGGCGCGATTGCCTGGAAGGGTCCACGGCGTTGTCGTCCAGATGACGATGCTATGGCCTTTAAGTTCGGCGACATTGGTCTGCTGAATGGGAAAGCGCACCCATACGGTCGTCGAGGTATGATCTTCGTATTCCACTTCGGCGTCGGCGAGCGCGGTCTTTTCAACCACGGACCACAACACCGGCTTCGAGCCCTTATAAAGCCCGCCGTTCATCACGAACTTACCCAGCTCGCGCACGATGCCGGCTTCAGCAGCAAAGCTCATGGTCGTGTAAGGATTGTCCCAATCGCCGGTGATACCGAGGCGCTTGAACTCACCCTTTTGCACTTCGATCCATTTGGCGGCGAAGTCGCGACATTGACGCCGGAACTCGATGACCGGCACGTCGTCCTTGCTCTTGCCTTTGGCGCGGTACTCTTCCTCGATCTTCCATTCGATCGGAAGACCGTGACAGTCCCAACCCGGTACGTAGTTGGAATCGGCGCCTGTCATCTGACGCGCGCGGACGATAACGTCCTTCAGAATTTTATTGAGCGCGTGGCCGATGTGGAGATGTCCGTTGGCGTAAGGCGGGCCATCGTGCAGCACAAATTGTTCGCGGCCTTTGGAGGCTTCGCGCAGACGCTTGTACAGATCCATCTTTTCCCAGCGCGCGAGCAACGTCGGCTCGAGCTGCGGCAAGCCGGCTTTCATCGGAAAGTCGGTGACAGGCAAAAAGACTGTGGCGCGGTAATCGGGTGTTTTGGAGTCAGCCGGGTCGGACATGGCGCAAAGTTCCGTCGATGAAGCGGTGGCGAAGTGGGTAGCTCCCCATCCCTTAAGGAATGGGGCGGCTAATTCGCGCGACGGAGGTCCGATTCATGTGCATGGCGGGGTGTCTAACAGGGACCGCCGAGCGGTTCAAGGGATGCGACCGCAAACCCCCGGTTAGCTATTGATAAATATAGATAATTCTATGGCGCCGCGACAAAGGGCGCGGGCGCTGTGCCGAAGCCCCGGCGAGCCAGAAGTTCGCGGGCGGTAGCGCTATCGCGGGCGATCTGGGCTTTAAGGGCGTCGAGGCCGTCGAATTTCTGCTCGGGCCGCAGATAGTCGATCAGCGCCACACGCAGATGTTTGGCGTAGAGGTTTTCATCGAAATCGAACAAGTGCGCTTCGAGCAGCACATCCGTGTTGTCGAAGGTGGGACGGTTGCCGAAGTTGGCAACGCCATCGTGCCAAACCGTCTCGGCGCCTTTGTCGACGCCCGCGCGGATCGCATAGACGCCCTTTTTCGGATGAAGATAGTCGCGGTAGCGCAGGTTGGCCGTTGGAAACCCGAGCGTACGTCCGAGCTGTTTGCCGGTTTCGACACGGCCTTCGATTTCCCAATATCGCCCCAGTAAATGCGCTGCGGCTTCGGGTTGTCCTTCTTTCAGATAAGTGCGTGTAGCCGTGGACGAATAGCGCACATCGCCCCCGAGCTTCATTTCTCCGATGGCACTGACCTCAAATTCGTAGCGCGGTGCGAGTTCGCGCAAGAGTGCGACATTGCCTTTGCGCTGATGACCGAACACATAGTCTTCACCGACGACGAGGTGCGACAGGCCGAGGCCTTTCACCAAAATCTCGGACACAAAATTCTCCGCCGAGCGCTGCGAGAATTCGCGGTCGAAGGTTTGAACGTAAAGATAATCAGCACCCAACGCTTCGATCAGCCGCGCTTTCATGCGGAAAGGGCTGAGCAGGAAGGGTTCTTGATCGGGCTTAAAGAACATGCGCGGGTGCGGCTCGAAGGTCATGACAGCCGCCGCTGTGCCGCCTTGACGCGCGATCTCGACCGCTCGCCCGATCACGGCCTGGTGGCCGCAATGTAAGCCGTCGAAATTACCGAGCGCGATCACGCCACCTTTCAGCGGCGGCGGAACTTCACTCCAAGTGCGGAAGACACGCATCTGATGTTAGCCGCGCGACGGGACCATCACCGTGGCCTCGCCGTCCACAACCACTTTGCCGCGCACCAGCGATTGCGTTTTGAGGGTCACGAACTTTTTTTCCGGAATGAGCGACATGACTTCGATGCGGCTCGTCACTTCATCGCCGATTTTGACCGGCGCCTTGAACTTCAGGCTTTGAGAAACATAGATACAGCCGCGCCCGGGCAGTTCCGACGCTAAAAGCGCGGAAATAAAACTGGCCGCAAGCATGCCGTGCGCGATGCGCTCCTTGAACATCGTTGTCGCCGCGTAAGCAGCGTCAAGGTGCACGGGGTTATGATCGCCAGACACATCCGCGAATTTCACGATATCGGACTCACCCACCGTGCGCGCAGCACTTGCCGTCATGCCCACAGCAAGGTCTTCGAACAGATATCCGTTTTGCGCGCTGGATTGAGCCGGGGTTACCATGCGATTATCCTTCTCCAAGAGCCGTTAGATGGAGGTCTTCGTGGCGAAACAAACAGGTCAGCGATATGCGGTCAAGCCCGCAAGCGTGTTTGCGCTCGCGTTGACCGGATTGCTTTTGGCGGGATGTGCCGATGACAGGTGGGTTAACACGCATAAGAGCGCACAAGAAGCCAAAGCCGACGAAGCGACCTGTAATGCGCGCGCGGAAGACGCCACTTTGTCGCGCAATCGCAAACAACGCGCCGATTATAGCCCCTTGCCGGCGCCCGGCAGCCAGACCGGCTTGTCGCGCGGCGAGACCCCTTTACAGCTCGCCGATCGCGGCGCGGACGTGAAGGACTTCTCCAAGCAATTCGCCGACTGCATGGAATCAAAGGGTTACGCAAAAGGCCAAGATAGAGACAAACTGCCCTAGTCATCCCCGTCATCTCCCATGGCCCTACGGCGCCTTGATTCCCTTGGATACCAAATAGGCCTCTTGAGCCGATTGTTTGATCGACGGCTTCAGGAAGTCTTGCGCGCGCGCGGCGTGGCCCCCGGACAATTCGCACCCCTCGTGATGTTGTTCGAACAAGACGGCCTAACACAGGCGGAACTGTGCCGGCGCATCAACGTCGAGCAGCCGACCATGGCGAACACGCTCGAACGCATGGAGCGCGACGGGCTCATCAAGCGCAAAGTGGACGACGCCGACCGCCGACGCGCCCTCGTGTTCCTGACGCCCAAAGCCAAGGACGCCCGCAATGACGTCCTTGAGGGTGTCCGTCAGGTTGCTAACCGGACTTTGGCGCAAATCTCGGCCGCCGATCAGGACGCAATCTTCCGCCTCCTGGGCCGGATGGTCGAAAATCTGCGAAACGAGCCATAGCGGACCGCCGCGTTATCCGCGCCCAACAACACATATAAGCAATTGATTTTCTGCGTATTTTCACAAAACGTCCGCCGACGTGACGGTTGCGGAGCCGTACAACAAATGGAATATTATCGGGCAAGGTGGGTCGGTTTGGGGATGTAATGGTGGCCGAAGCAGAAGCGCTCTTTGACGCTGTACTGGACGCCACAGCCGATGCGGTCATGGTCACCGACCGTGCCGGCAACATCAAACAAATCAATCCTGCGTTTCAAAAACTGACCGGCTTTTCCCTGCCCATGTTGGTGGGCAAAGACGCCCGCGAGCTCTTCCGCGATTTGAACGACCCCGAGTTTTGCGACGAGGTATGGTCGGAAGAGCCCCAGACCCGGCACTATGAATCAGTCCGCTCTAAACATGCCGACGGCCGGGCGCAGGTTCATGGGATGAGCATGACCCCGATCCGCGACACTGCGGGCAACGCCAGTCAATTCGTCGCGGTCATTTTATCGGACTCCTTTCAAAGTGATGCCGAAACCGGCGAGATACACCGCGCAGGTCATGACGCCCTCACCGGCCTTCCAGATCGCGGCCTGCTCGCCGACCGTGTCGGACAGAACATCCTCAACGCTAAGCGTGCCAATAAATCCATCGCGCTGCTGGTCATGGGCCTGGATCGCTTCACCGTTATCAACGACGCCCTTGGCTATACGGCGGGCGATCAGCTTTTAAAAGAAGTGGCCGAGCGCCTATCGAAAGTCATTCGTATGAGTGATACGGCGGCGCGTCTCGACGGCGACAAATTCGCTGTCATGACGCCCATCAGCGCCATCGACGACAGCGTGATCGTTGCGGAAAAAGTCCTCAACGCCATGAAAAAAGGCTTCTCGCTGAAAGGCGAAGAAGTCTTCGTCACCTTCTCCATCGGCATCAGCATCTACCCGACGGATGGTGAGGACTTCGACGATCTGTTGAAAGATGGCTTGAGCGCTATGCAATTCGCCAAGACGACCGGCGGCGATCAGTATCGATTCTTCGCTAGCGAAATGAACGCCAAGGCACGCAACCGCCTCGATCTCGAAAAGCGCATGCGCAACGCATTGGTGAACGAGGAGTTCGTGCTTTATTACCAGCCCAAGGTGGACGCCAGCACCGGCCGTGTAAAAGGCGCCGAAGCGTTAATTCGCTGGCGCGACCCCGTGCACGGCCTCATCAGCCCGGCTGAATTCATTCCGGTGGCCGAAGAGACCGGCCTCATTGTCGACATCGGCACCTGGTGCTTACGCGACGCCTGCTTTCAGACTAAACGCTGGCAGGATGCGGGATACGATCCTATCCGCATGTCGGTGAACGTTTCCGCACATCAATTTCGCGCCAAGAATTTGCTCGACGTCGTTAAAAGCGCGCTCGCGGACGCGAAGCTCGAGCCGAAATGGCTGGAGCTTGAAATCACCGAAAGCATGTTGATGAACGATGTTGAAGCCGCCATCGCGCGCATGCAGGCGGTGCGCGATTTGGGTTGCGGCCTGTCCATCGACGATTTCGGCACGGGCTATTCAAGCCTGAGCTATCTCTCGCGCTTTCCCATCACGACGCTGAAGATCGACCGCGCGTTCGTGAAGGACGTTCAGGAAAATCAGAACACCAAGGAAATCGCCCGCGCCATCATCGGCCTTTCACGGGGCTTAAATCTCGAAGTCGTCGCCGAGGGCGCCGAATTGCTCGAGCACGTCGAATTCCTGAAGGAAAACGGCTGCGATGTGATCCAGGGCTTTTACTTCTCAAAGCCGCTGGAAGCCTCGGAATTTGAAAAGAAGCTGTCGCGTCGCGCGGCGGCTTAGCTGGCCAAGATCGACTGTAGGCTATCGCCGCCTTTGGGGCGCTGCGCGGTTTTCCAACCACCCGACAACTGGAACTGAATCACTTCAGCGATATTGGTCGCGTGATCGCCGACGCGCTCAAGGTTCTTGGTAATGAACAAGAGATGCGTCGAACCCTCGATCTCGGCGTCTTTGCGCTTGCCCAACAAATCTTGCGACATGGTCGAGATCACATTGCGCATGACGCGGGCCACAAGGTCGTCGAGCTCATGATCGTGCTGCCACACCATCTCGGCCTTTTGCGCATCGCGGGTCGTAAACGAGTCCATGACTTCGCGCAGCGAACGCAAAGCAGCGACGCCCAGCGGACCCAATTCCGCCGGCACCTGCACGCCGGGTGAGCGCGCCAGGATGATCGTGCGCTTGGCGATATTCTTGGCGTAGTCGCCGATGCGCTCCAAGCTGCCGGAGATTTTCACGTTCCCGAACACATAGCGCAGATCGTTGGCCATGGGCTGACGGCGCGCGATGATCGAGAGCGCAGAGGCTTCGATCTGGCGTTCGCACTCATCAAGCTCCGGATCGCGGCTGATGACGCGCTCGGCGGCATCGACGTCGCGCTTCATAAGCGCTTCCATGGCCGCCTTGAGTTGGGATTCGGCCAGGCCGCCCATCTCCAACACCCGCCGCTCAAGCTGGGCCAGGTCGTTGTCGAAGGCGGAAACGGTATGCGAGTGATCGCCGGGATTCATGGGGCGCTGTCCTTCTGCGCTGGGAAATCTATCACAGTCTGATCTAAGGGAAATAAGCCAGAGCCCTATGACGGAGCGGTGAAATATTTGTGACGATCGTCCCCGGCAGCTCGACAGCCCCCCTTTTTACGCCCGGAATCCGTTTGTGTTTCCCTGGTCTTGTCATCAATCTGACTTACACGAGGGGACATTACGGATGCTTTCACTTCAAAGCGCGGCCGGTTTTGCCATTTTGCTGGGCTTGGCGTGGCTTATGAGTGAGCGCAAAGGCGCCGTCGCCTGGCGGACAATCGGCATGGGCATTGCCCTTCAGGTCGTGCTGGCCATCGCGCTGCTGAAGATTCCCCTGGTTCAGAGGTTCTTCGCATTGCTGAACGGCGCGGTCGACGGTCTGAACGCGGCGACCCGCGTCGGCACCACCTTCGTTTTCGGATACCTTGGCGGCGGCGAGGCCCCGTGGATGGCATCCGGAGCAGGCTCGTCCTTCGTGCTGGCCTTCCAATCGCTGCCGTTGATTCTGGTGATCAGCGCGCTTTCAGCCCTACTGTTTCACTGGAACATCATTCAACCGGTCGTACGGGCCTTTGCGTGGGTTTTGCGCAAAACCATGGGCCTCGACGGCCCGGCCGGCGTCTCGGCCGTCATGAACGTTTTTGTCGGCATGGTCGAAGCGCCCCTGGTGATCCGTCCTTATCTGCGCACGGAAACCCGCGCGGGATTGTTCGTGATCATGACCGCAGGCATGGCGACGGTGGCCGGAACGGTGATGGTTCTTTACGCCACCATGCTGGACGGCGTGATCCCCAATCCACTTGGCCAGATCTTGGCCGCATCCATTCTCGCGACCCCCGCGGCCGTGATCGCGTCGTTCATCATGGTGCCTGAAGACTCAGCCCTTCTTCGTACCGGAAGCGAAGTCGCCGACGTCGTCCTGACCAGCGAGCCCGGCGACAATATGATGTCGGTACTGACCCGCGGCATCATGGACGGCATGCAGCTTTTAATCGGTGTGGTGGCCATGCTGCTCGTCTTTGTGGCACTCGTGAGCCTCGCTAACCAGATCATCGGCGTCCTGCCCGATCTCGCAGGTGCGCCGCTAACCATCCAGCGCATCTTTGGATGGGTGATGTCACCCTTGGCGTGGCTGCTGGGCATCCCCTGGTCGGAAGCCCCAACGGCCGGCGCGCTGCTGGGCACCAAGACCGTGCTGAACGAGCTGATTGCCTATAGCGACCTTTCGCACCTCCCGCCCGAAATGCTGTCCGAGCGCAGCCGCCTGATCATGACCTATGCTTTGTGCGGGTTCGCCAACTTCGGCTCATTGGGCATCATGATCGGCGGACTTTGCGCCATGGTGCCCGAGCGGCGGGCCGAAATCCTGGATCTGGCGCCCCGCACGCTCATTTCAGGCACTTTAGCCACATGTTTGTCGGGCGCCACCATCGGCGCGCTCAGCTGGCTCTAGGGCGAAAAGGCGGCCTCCTGGCCTGGATTCTTGGGCTCTGAAAGCGTATGTGAACGCCTCGTGACACAGGCGGGCCATGACGTACGCGGTCAAAGAGATTTTCTATACTCTGCAAGGCGAAGGCGCGAACACCGGTAAGCCTGCCGTGTTCTGCCGCTTCGCCGGCTGCAATCTATGGAGCGGCCTTGAGCGCGACCGCGCCAGCGCCGTGTGCCGCTTTTGCGACACCGACTTTGTCGGCACGGACGGCGACGGCGGCGGTAAGTTCGCCGACGCCGATGCGCTCGCGAACGCCATCTCAGCCGCGTGGCTGGGCAACGGCGGCGCGGAGCGATTTGTTGTCTGCACCGGCGGCGAGCCCTTGCTGCAAATCGATGCCGCATTGATTGCGGCGTTGCATGCGCGTGAATTCAAAATCGCAGTGGAGACAAACGGCACGCTCGAAGCGCCGCAAGGCCTCGATTGGATTTGCGTGAGCCCGAAGGCCGACGCCGAACTGGTCTTGCGCGGCGGCGATGAACTGAAATTGATTTATCCGCAGGACGGCGCCGACCCTGCCCGCTACGAAACGCTCGCGTTCACGCACCGGTTCTTACAGCCCATGGACAATGCGGCGCGCGCCGACAACAGCCGCAAGGCCATCGACTATTGCTTGGCACACCCGAAATGGCGCCTGTCGTTGCAAACCCACAAGTATCTCGGTATTCCCTGATTGCCATGACCGCCCGTTATCACATCGTCAAAGAATTCCAATTCGAAGCCGCGCATTCGTTCGGACATAAGCCGGCGGGCCACGAGAACACGCGCGTGCATGGACACTCGTTCAAAGTCGAAGTGGCGTTGGCGGGCGAGCCTGATGCCGTGACCGGTTGCGTGGTGGATTTTGAAATCGTCGGTAAAGCCATCGCGGACGTGCGCGAAAAGCTCGATCACCATTTCCTCAACGACATCCCGGGCCTCGGTACACCGTCGCTCGAGAATCTCGCGCATTGGATTGCCGAACAGCTGCGCCCGCAATTGCCGCAACTTACGAGCGTTGCCGTCAAACGCCCGAGCTTGGGTGAAACTTGCCGTTACGACCTCACATGAGTGGCGAGCGCGCAATCATCCTTCACTCGGGCGGCCTGGATTCTACGGTGTGCCTGCTGCTCGCGAAAGCGCGCGGACGCATTCCGCGCAGCCTGGGAATCTCCTACGGGCAGCGCCATCACATCGAAATGGAGTACGCGGAAAAGCTCGCCGCGCGCTTTGGCGTCGAACGTCGCGTGATCGATGTGAATTGGGATACGCCGCAAATCACCATCCCCAAAGACCGCACGGTCGATGAGATGAAGACCTTCGGCATCGCGCCGACCTTCGTGCCGGGACGCAATGCCGTGTTCCTGGCCCTCGCCTGCGCGGAAGCCTCTGGTTTCGGTGCGACGGAAGTGTGGCTCGGCGTGAACGCAGTGGATTATTCGGGCTATCCCGATTGCCGTGAATCGTTTCTGAGCGCGTTTCGCACCATGTGGGCCGAAGCGGTGCCGACACCCTTACGCGTCGTGGCGCCCTTGGTGACGCTCACAAAGCCCGAGATCGCATTTCTTGCCCGCGAGCTTGGCTTGAAGAAGGGCGACACCTGGAGCTGCTACGCACCGGACACGTCGTCTGGCACGCCCGAGCCATGCGGGCACTGCGATGCCTGCCAGCTGCACAATCACGCTTGGGCGGAATCGGGCAACGTGACCGCGGTCACCCCCGCAATCTAGAACTTCGCCGACACCGTGACGCCGAAGGTGCGCGGCAGACCCGGAACAAGTTCCGAAAATCCGAATGCCGTATTAGCCAAGCCCGACACGTAATACGTCACATCACCGATGTTCTTGACCCACGCCGTGATGCTGTAGCGCTGCAGCTCATAGATCAGCCGCGCATTCACAAGCAGATACCCATCTTCATGAAGGGCGGGATCGTTATCGACCGAGAAGAAATGTCCGCTTTTGTATGAAGCATCGGACTGCGCGGATAAAAGCCCCGCGCCGACGGGAACGCCGTAGCGCGCGACACCAGCCAGGCTGAACTTCGGCGCGGACGCGATGCGATTACCATCGTAGTTCAGAGTGGCGTTACTTGCGTCCAAAGCGAACCGTTGAAAGCGCGCGTCGAGAAAGCCGGTTTTGATCTGCAGAAAAAGGTGCTCGGCCGGCGCCGCCGTCACATCAAATTCAAGACCCTTCGAACGCGATTTCGCCGCGTTGGCGAGGCTTTGCAAGGTCGCGTTTGAGCCGGGCACCAGAACGGCGACTTGCTGATTGGTAAAGTCATAGAAGAACGCCGACGCCGTTGCGCTAAGGCGGCCATCCAGCGTCGATGCTTTTGCCCCAACTTCATAGGCGGTGACGTATTCCGGATCGACGATGCGCGATTGCGCGGGTGCGAGCAGCGCGCCGCCGTTGTAATCGCCGCCTTTGAAACCGCGCGCGATGCTGGCATAGGTCAGCACTTGATCGGTGACCGCATAGGAGACGACCCCGCGCCCGCTCCAGCGTGACCAAGCGCTGCTCAAATGGCTGGTAGGAATGGTCGTCACAAGCAGACGCGAGCGCGCGGTATTTTCGTCGATAAAGGCTTTGTCGGTCCCGGTGATGTCGAAAAGGAAGGCGTTCGGATCGGCCGCGCGCCGATCACGCGTCCAGCGCGCACCGAGCGTGACATTCAAGCGTGGCAGAACTTTGTAGTTCGTTTCGCCGAACAGCGCGTAACTGCGCGTGGTCTGGCGCAGCGAGCCGGCGATTCCTTCCGGCACCGGAAAGAAATGCGAAATCACGCCCGGCGGAAAAGCGTTCAGGGAGAACGTTTGAAAGGCGGATAATTTGTCAGTGTAATAATTGCCGCCGCCGATCCAGGTAAGGCGCTGATCTTGCGGCGACAGCACGCGCAGTTCCTGACTGAATTGCCAGGAATGGGCTTTTACATTCGTTTTGACTTCCGACACCGGGCCGACGTCGGAGTCATTTTGCAATCGGCGAAAATTTTCGTCGAAGGCCGTTTGAGACATAATGCTGAACGATGGGCCTGTCCACGTCACGTCGGCACTGGCGCCACCGGCATCAATCTTGTCGGAGGATGCGAGGTTGGTGAAACCCTCGCGCGGATTGGCCGTGTCTTTAAACCCGAAGAAGTCGGCGCACTGCCCTGGCTGCGCTACCGTGACGCCGGCAGGACACACCACACCAAGCTGTTTGCCCGGCGGCACGTCGCTGTGATTCTGACCGCCGTGAATATTGAGCACGACATCGATGTTCTCGCCGACGAAACGGACCTGATCGCGCAGCGCCCATACGCGGATGGCACCCATGTCGTCGATACCGCTGGCGGGATTGCGATTGGTGACATAACCGTCGCGATTGAGCGTCACGCCCGCAACGCGCATCGCAATTTTATCTGTGAGGTTGAAACCGCTGGCGGCTTCGAGGTCGGCCTGATTAAAGCGGCCATATGTCGCGGTTGCTTCGGCTGTGAAGCCTTCCGATGGATCGGGTTTGCGTGAAATAAAATTGATCACGCCGCCAGTGGTGTTGCGTCCGAACAACGTTCCTTGCGGACCTTTGAGAATCTCCACGCGATCCAAATCGAACATCGCGAAGCCGAAGGTGGTGCTGGAGCCTTGATAGACGCCGTCGATATGAATCCCGACAGGCCCGGCTTGGTTGGCATTGAAGGTCGCGTTGCCGATGCCCCGCAGGAAAATCTGCGGTGCGGCAAAACCGAGGATCGAATGCCACATCAAGTTCGGAGTCTGTTGCGCGAGCTCGGGACTCGTTGTGTCGCCCAGCCGCGCCAGGTCGTCGGCACGAAAAACCGTGACGGCTTGCGGCACATGGGACAAAACTTCGGTGCGCTTGCGAGCGGTAACGATAATTTCGTCGATGGCGGGAACGTCGGCAGCCCGTGCCGTCACTGCCGACAGCACACAAAGACTCACAAACGCGCTTCCAAAACCGCACGCGAAACCGCGATGTACCGCCACCTTAAACCCCCAAAAACCCTATGTGATCGAAACCGCAGGTAATCCCGCACCGGCCGCTCCCCAACGTCCTGGTTGGAAATGTTGCAAAATTAGCCATTTATCGCAATGACTTAGTTTAAGTCGCCTCGCCTCTTAACACACATATGAGAATTCAACGGCAGGGTGTAATGCCGTTGCTTCATAAAATGGGCTCTCGTATTGTCTTTGCTGCTCGAAACGAGTCCCCGAGGCCCAGAAAAACAATACAATGGCCTCCGCGGGAGGCGGGGAAGTTACAGCGATGCAAGCAGGTTTAGCTTCAGTCCTGTCCGATCTCGACGCGCTCAAAACCGAGCGCGCGCTTAAGCAGAAATTTGAATCGGTTTTCGCATCCCTTGGCTTTTCGCGTTACGCCTATCTGGGACTGCATGCGTCCGATCTCGACGACGACAAACCGGTCAAGGCCGTTTACCTCACGAATCTTCCCAGCGATTGGGTTGCCCGTTATCTGAAGGAGGATTACGCCAGCGTCGATCCGGTCTTCAGGGATTGCGCGGCCAGTCGCCTGCCGATCCGCTGGACGGAAAAATATCGCGCCAATTCGCGCACACCTTCGGAAACGCGCATGATGGAAGACGCGTGGGAAAATGGGATGCGCCATGGCATGTCGATTCCCATTCATGGTCCTGGCGGTGAGTTAGGCATTTTCTCGCTCAACACCGACATGAGCGAACGTGAATTTCGCGCGACGACGGAACGCACGAAATATGAGTTGCAGTCGATTGCCTGCTATTTTCACGACGCCGTCCAACGTTCACTTAAAGCCGAGCAGGAAGACGTCCCCCTGCCCATCGCCCTGACACAGCGCGAAGTGGAAATCCTGCGTTGGACAGTCGCCGGTAAGACCGCCTGGGAAATCGGCGCAATTTTGAAAATCTCCGAGCGCACCGTGAATTTCCACGTTCAAAACGTCATGGAAAAGTTCGGCGTTCACAACAAGACCCACGCTGCCGCGAAAGCCATGGGTCTTGGTTTCCTGAACATCTAATCTCTCGACGCTTTAGTGCCGGCGGCGCAGCCTGGTTTGCGCCCAAATGTCATGGGTCGGCCGCAGCGTAATCAACGTGCCGAATTCGGGATCTTTATCCGACGTGATTGAGACGTCGAAGCGGCGGAAAATCATCGCCAACACAAACTGCATTTCCATCATCGCAAAGCTCGAACCGATGCAAACGCGGGGGCCCGCGCCAAAGGGAAAGTAAGCGAACTTCGAGCGTGATGTTGTGCGTTCCGGCAGAAAGCGATCCGGATCGAACTTTTCGGGATCGTCCCAAATGGCGGGCTGCGTGTGGATCAGGTACTGAGAAATAAATACCGTCGTTCCAGCCTTAATGGGTTGTCCGGCGATATTATCGTCGTTAATCGCAACACGCGCGAACCACCAAATGGACGGCCGTAGACGCGCAACTTCCTGGATGACGCGCTTGCTGTAATCCAATGTTTTGAGATCGTCGGCGCCGGGGATGCGCCCCATCAACACGCTATCGGCCTCGGTACGTAGGGTCTCGAGGTATTCTGGATGCTGGGACAACATCAGCAGCGCCCAAGCAACCATGGTGGCGGTGGTGTCGTGACCAGCCAGCATGAGCGTCATGACTTCATCGCGCAGCTGTTGATCGTTCATAGCTTCGTTGGTATCGGCGTCGCGGGCCTCCATGAGAATGGACAGGAGGTCGTTGCCGGGGCGCGGATGGGCGCGCCGCTCATTGATGATTCGCGAGACCACACCGCGCAGGAATCCGACCGCTTCGGTGAATTCGCGGTTCTCGCGTGTCGGCAAACGTTCACCGATACCGGTAAAGTCCCAAATGCGCTTGGCGGGCACATGATGGACGACTTTCATGGCCTCGCCGAAATGCTCTGCGTCCGGGCCAAGGCCCGTACCGAACATCGTCTGTAGCGCGATCTCCAATGTCAGAACGGCGATATCGTCCGTAAGATTAAAGGCCTCACCTGACAACGCGCGGGTTTCCCACGCTTTGAGATGCGTCGTGATGACGTCGGTCATTATCGAAGCGAGAGCGTCGACGCGTTCTTTATGAAATGACGGTTGAATGAGTTTGCGTTGGCGCGTCCACAGTTCGCCTTCGCTCATGAATAAGCCGTCGCCCAGCACCGGTCGCAACTTACCCAGCATCGGGCTTTTGCGGTAATTGCGATGATTCTTCTGCAGAACGTGTTCGACGTGCGTCGGGTGATTGAGAAGATAGGCTGTGGTCATAAGAATCCTCAGTGGCACTAAATCGCCGAAAGTCGCAGCGTGCTTCAGAAACTTGAGCGTGTTGGCGCGAAGCGCCGGTAAAACGCCGAGGATCGGAACCCCTTTGGGCCCCGTCGTTGCTATACGCGATGACATTGCATCCACCGAACTCGTTGACGTCAGCGCGCGAGAATAAGTCATCTTTGGTAATTAAAAATGATCTTTACGCCGCGGTCCGCAGATCGATGGCCGGAAGGGTCTCGAACTCAACGCTTGTTGCACCGATGCGTTGCACGCGGCGCGTATTGAGTTCGGAGACGTCGGCATAGCCGGAGACGGCGCGCGTTACGCCGATCTGAAGCGGGGGACCGAAGCGTTGCGTGAGCAAGCCTGCGCGTTTGAGAATGCGCTCGAACCGCACATCCGACACGGCGACGATGCGCGAGATGTTGCGCCGCGTGGCGAAGGTGAAAAGCTGGTCCAGCAGAAGGTTCGTCACCTTATTGATCGTGCCGAGCGATTCGTTGCCCATAACGCGTTTCGAAACGGCGAAGCGGCTGATTTCCCAAACGTCGGGTGCATTGGGAGCCGGCTGGCCGTGCAGGAGTTCGGGGAAAACATCCTGAAGCATATAAGGGCCCGTCGTCGGCAGAAGCCGCCACGACCCTAAAACGCCGCCTTCGTCTTCGCAGACGATGTAGACAGGATCGAGGTCGTCGAAAATATCGCGCTCCTTACCGGCGCGCGATCCCACGTCCCACGCGAGACGTTCTTTGAAGACCTCATGGCGAAGACGAAACATGCCGTCCAGTTGTTGCGACATTCCCGCAGCGTGCTCTGGCATCTCGATAATGGAAGCGAGCATGGGACCCCCGAAAAACCCCTGATGGTTTCGGGTACAGATCACCACATCGTTAACGGCGCCGGACCTGTCAGACCTGACAGGTCTCTGATGCAGCAGAATCGGCGCATTCTTTTGTTGCTGGAACCGGCGGGATGGGCCGGAAAACAAAAGAAAAACAAGCTTTTACCGGTGGTCACGCACAGGGCGGCTTGGGGTAACCGACGGCGCAACATCGGCAGTCAATGTGCGGGGGCGCCGGAGCAACGAGAGGACGATCGCGAGGCTTTTGGGCCTCGCGCAGACAGCCCGTCGAAGGGGTGCCGTCCAATCGCTCAATGGAACTTGGGAGCCGAATCATGAAACATGATGTCGTTGTTCTGCCTTTCAGAAAAACAGGCAGCAAATCTATCGCCAGCGCAGCGTGCGAGCACGCCTGCGCCCTTGATGTCGCGCCGTATTCGTCGGCAACAGCGGATCCGGTTTGTTTGTCGGCGGCGCATACCGACCTTGACGCAATGTCGGTCGCGATCGCTTTGCGCTATCTTTCGGGACGGTTACGGGTGTCGGTGCGAACGAAACGCTAGCGCGGGTTAGGCGGGTCTACTTCAGCGCTTCCAGCGTGTCGCGGCAGCCCTTTTCGATGATGGCTGTATCGACTTTGTTCACTGCGGCTGCGCGTTTGCGTTTTTCTTCCGTGGGGCAGGATTCCTCGAAGAGGTCTTGCATCGACTTTACAAGCGCCGCCGGACACGGGGCCGGAGTAGCGGGTTGAACGAAAACTTCGGTCGGAAGCGACGCTTCGATCGCGGGTTTCCCACCGACCATGATGCCGATGATGGGTGCAGGCGTTGGTACAACGACGCCTGCCTTATCGATGAGCTTTACCGTGACGCACTGCGCCGCGGATGCTGCATTGATGGCACCGAAAAATGCCGCGACCAAAATCGCGGCCGGCAACGTTGCCGCAGAGGATTTCATCAACACAATCTTTCTCAAGCAATTTGGTGCGGGTAGAGGGAGTCGAACCCCCACTCCAGAGGAACCTGATTTTGAGTCAGGCGCGTCTACCAGTTCCGCCATACCCGCTAAGCTCGCAGGGAAATAGAGCAGAACTAGGGCGGTGTAAAGCATCCCCGACACCTGAAAGGCCTGTATTTGTGCAATATAGTTCAACCTGTTAGGAAAGCAGATGCTCCGCCGGTTGTACGATTGGACGCTCTCCCTCGCCGCTCACCCCCACGCCATGTGGGCGATGTTCTTGGTTGCGTTCGTCGAAGCCTCATTCTTCCCGATTCCGCCGGATATCTTGCTGATAGCCATGGTTCTGGCGAGTCCGACCAAGGTTTGGCGGATCGCACTGGTCTGCACCCTCGGCAGCGTTTTGGGTGGCTTTTTGGGCTATGCGATCGGCTATTCGCTCTACGAGACCGTAGGCCATCGCATCATCGCTTTTTACGGTTACGAAACGCAGTTTGAATCTTTACGCGGGCTCTACCGCGAGTGGGGATTTTGGATCGTTGTAGCGAAAGGCCTCACACCGATTCCGTTCAAAATCGTCACCATCGTCAGTGGGGCTGCCGGCCTCGATATCACGACCTTTGGATTGGCGTCGGTTCTTTCCCGCGCGCCGCGTTTTTTCGTCGTGGCCGCGTTGCTGTGGAAATTCGGCGCACCGATCAAAATCTTTATCGAGCGCTATTTGAACTGGCTGGCGCTCGCGTTCTTGATTTTGCTCGTGAGTGGCTTCCTTGCCCTCAAGTGGTTGATCTAGAATAGCCGCATGTTGGACACGCGCGAAAATGGACGTCTAACACTTGTCGTGATTATGGCGGCATCGGTTTTGATTCTGGGAACCGCACTCGTCGCCCAATACGGCTTCGGGCTTTTGCCTTGTGAACTTTGCTTCGCGCAACGTCCGCCTTATGCACTCACATTCGTGTTGGCAATGCTGGCCTGCATGCCGGCGGTGGATGCAGAACAACGACGCATTGTTGTGTTGTTGTGTGCCGCCATTTTCGCGGTGGACGCGGGTATCGCTGGTTATCATGCAGGCGTTGAGTGGAAGTGGTGGCAAGGGCCTACGGCCTGCACCGGTACCGGCGGGAAAATCGATTTCGGAAACCTTCTAGACGCTTTGCAAAAGCCAGCCATGGTCGCGTGCGATCAGCCGGCGATACGTGTGTTCGGCATCTCCATGGCGGGATATAATTTTCTCGCCGCCAGCGTCCTGACGTTGGGCACAGCATGGGCAGGCACGCGCCTTACCTGGTGGACGAAATGAGTCCCAAGGTCACCGCGGAAGCACGCCTGCCGGGCGATCCCGACAAAGCAACACTCCTGGACCAAATTATTCGCGTCGATCAGGCCGGGGAATACGGTGCGAAACGCATTTATGAAGGCCAGTTGGCCGTGCTCAAAGACACCGATGCTGCGCCTGTTTTAAAGGCCATGCTGGCACAGGAAGAAGAGCATCTAAAAACGTTCACAGCCATCATGGCCAAGCGCGGCGTGCGGCCCACCGCCCTTGCGCCGGTTTGGCATGTGGCGGGGTTTGCTTTAGGCGCGGCGACAGCCCTTCTCGGCAAGGAGGCCGCAATGGCTTGCACAGTGGCCGTTGAAGACGTCATCGGCGAACACTATGCCCATCAGGCCGCGCAGCTTAGTGACGATGAAGCCGAATTGCGTGAGACCATCGGCACGTTCCGTGACGATGAACTTCATCATCGTGATGAAAGCTTGCGGCACGGCGCGGAAAGCGCGCCGGCTTACCCTGTGTTGACGGGCGCCATCAAAGCCGGAACGCGGCTCGCCATATGGCTTTCGAAGCGGATTTAATCTGGAGACTTTCATGAGCGACATAGTCACCTGCGATATCGTTGACGCGCATAAGGCTTCAGGTCGCATCCAGAGCTGCAACATCCAGTTCAAACAGTTTGGAGGAACGGCGGCGTTCGCGGGCCCCGTGCGAACCATCAAGACATTTGAAGACAACGCACTGGTCAAACAAACGCTGTCGTCCCCGGGCAATGGCGCAGTGCTGGTGGTGGACGGCGGCGGAAGCGTGCGCACGGCTTTGGTCGGCGATGTTATCGCGGGCCTTGCTGTGAAAAATGGCTGGGCGGGGGTTATTCTTTGGGGCGCCGTGCGCGATACCGATGCGCTTGCCACGCTCTCCGTTGGCATCAAGGCGCTGGGCTCTAACCCTTGGACAAGCAGCAAAGACGGCGCCGGCCAGTTGGATATTCCGGTCCGCTTCGGTGATGCGACCTTTAAACTCGGCAACTGGGTTTATAGCGATGCCGATGGTATCATCGTCGCCGACGAGAAGTTGCCTTAGACCGGATCCAGTTCCGTATCCCAATAGAGATAGTCACGCCAACTTTCGTGCAGGAAGTTGGGCGGAAAACCGCGCCCGATCTCCTGCAATTGAAACGACGTGGGCCGGAAAGGCCGATACGACGGAAACATGCGCACTTCTTCCGGCAAGCGATTGCCTTTCAAAAGATTGCATGTCGAACAAGCCGTCACCACGTTTTGCCATGTCGTACGCCCGCCGCGCGACCGCGGAATGACGTGATCGAACGTCAGATCGTTGGTCGGCTGGTGCGCGTGGCAATATTGGCATTTGAAATGGTCGCGCAGGAACACGTTGAACCGCGTGAAGGCGGGAGAGCGTTCCATCGGCGTATATTTTTTCAGTGAGATGACGCTCGGGAGTTTCATTTCCCACGTCGGTGAGCGCACCAATTGATCGTACTCTTGCACGACCTGAACGCGCCCCAAGAAAACAGCTTTAATGGTTTCCTGCCATGACCAAAGGGACAGCGGGAAATATGACAGCGGACGGAAGTCCGCGTTCAAGACCAGGGCGGGGCAAGCCTCCAGCGACATCACACCTCAATTAGCGTGGGTCTCGGTCTAAGGAAGCCAGTCTAGCAACTCTTGGGCAAAATACAAAATGTGGTATCCGTGACACCTTCGGGACACCAAGGCCCAATCAATGACTGCGGATTCGCCCCTCTCTGAACCGGTGACGCGCTTTGCCCCGAGCCCTACGGGCCTTTTGCATCTTGGCCACGCTTACGCGGCCTTTCAGGCGTTCGACGCGGCCAAAAAGGGGCGTTTCATCTTGCGCATGGAAGATGTCGACCAGAGCCGGTGCCGACCGGAATATGAAGCCGCTATTTATGAGGATCTCGCTTGGCTGGGGCTTGTTTGGGACAAGCCCGTGCGCCGGCAATCGGAGCACTTTGCCGCCTATGACGCGGCCCTCAACCGGCTGCGAGGCGAAGGGCTTATTTATCCATGCTTTTGTACGCGCGCCGATATCGCCGCCGCCACGTCGGCTCCGCACGTTGGGCCGGAAGGACCGGTGTATTCCGGAACGTGCCGCCACCTGTCACAGGGAGACCGGCAAGCCCGGATCGACGCCGGGACACCCTTTGCTCTGCGCCTTAAAACAGACGACGCGCATGCACGCGCCGGTGGGCTCGTGTGGCACGACGCGACACGCGGCGCGATTGAAGCCACGCCAGAAATTTTTGGCGATGTCGTCCTCGCGCGCAAAGACACGCCAACGAGCTACCACTTAGCTTGCACTTATGACGACGCTCAGCAGGGGGTGACGCTTGTGACGCGCGGCATCGATCTGTTCGCAGCGACACATATTCACCGCCTGCTGCAGGCCCTGCTGAAACTGCCGACGCCGCAGTACGCGCACCACGGCCTTATCGTCGGCGCGGACGGGAAGAAATACTCAAAGCGCGACAAAGCGCCGACGCTGCGGGCCTTACGCGAATCCGGAAAAAACGCCGACGATATCCGCCAAATGCTACGGGAGGAGAACGTGCCAGGGGCTGTTCTTTGGGAGTGAGACGGGCACGCCGTCGCTCTTCATCACTTCCGAAATATTGACGTAGATTGGATGGCCTTTATAGGACCACTGCTTATAGCCTTCGGGTCGCTGGATCAGCGTCCAATCTTTCAACGGGGTCGCGCCCTCATGGGCCTGCACCGGTGCCCAGGTTTCGACACACGTATCGAAGCAGGTGGATTTGTCTTTGCCGTCCATGTCGTAGGTATAAATCGGCGAGCCAAACGTGCTTTGGAAATAGTAACCAAGCGGCGCTTTGTCGTCGCCCATCATGGCCACGTCGGCGGGTACGGGCGGATAATTTCTGTCGTCCCTCGCGCTCGCGGTCGAAACAGCAGCGACGACGCACAGCAGTGCCGAGGTCCAAATAGTCGTTTTCATGACGTCCTCCCGTTATAAAAGAAGAATGGCGGGCAGAATTAAAAAAGGAAAGCCAAAAGTCACTGGACGCGCGCGCGCAACCCAGGACCAAGGCTATGTGTATGTGCTTGGCAGCACAGGTAAGGGTGGCGTTCGCACATACGTCGGATGGACGCTCGATCTGGAGCGCAGATTGCTGCAGCACAACAATGGCCGCGGTGCACGGTCGACGCGCGGCCGTGCGTGGCTTTTGCTCTACGCTGAGCAACTCGCCACGCGCGAAGACGCCATGCGGCGCGAATGGCACCTGAAACGCGACAGGCGATTTCGAAAGCGATTACTGGAGCTGTGGGAGGGCTAACCGAGCGACGCCAGCTGCGCGGCGCTCATCGCCGATGTCTGCGTGGTCGTGAAGGCAGACTGTTGCAGCTCCGCCAGCGACGAAAGCTGCGTCGTCGATAGCACTTGGATTTGCGTCGTCGTTAGCGACTTGATGTCGATGGTTTGGAACCCACGCAACTGCGACGCCGTCAGCGAGCTAACAACGTTTGTGGTGAGCGCCGCGATTTGCGCCGTCGTGAGTGCGCCGACTTGCAGCGCGGCCATTCCGCTGAACTGCGTGCTGGTCAACACCGCGATATCGGCTGCCGAGAACGACGCGATCTGCGGCGAGGTCAGTGACGCGAGCTCGGTCGGCGTCAGCCCTTTGACCTGCGTTGTCGTCATATTGCTGATGTTGGCGGCGGTAATGCCTTTGAACTGCGCACCGCTGAGCGTCGAGATTTGACCCGAGCTCAGCTGGGCGAACGTAGGTGCGTCCAATCCCTGGATTTGCGCCGCGGTTAGGCCGCTGAGTTGCGCGGTTGTCAGCATCGCGATGGTCGGCAGCGCATTCAATTGCGCCGCTGACAGACCCGAGATGCCAGTGGACGTAATGCCCGCAAGCTGCACGGTGGTCATGCCGGAGAGATTGGCGGTCGAAATGCCTTTGATCTGCAGCGCGGTCAGGCCGTTAAGCTGTGTCGTCGTCAAGCTCGCGAATTGCGCTGGTGTCAATCCTCCCAGCTGGATGGCCAAGAGCGCGTTAAATTGCGCGGTCGTCAGGGCTGCGAAATTCGTCGCGCTGAGGTTTGCGAATTGCGAGGACGTCAACGCGGTAAGCGTTGAAGAGACAAAGCCGCTGAACTGGGTCGTCGACAAATCGGCGATGAGAGTGGTCGACAGAGCTTTGATCTGGGTGGATGCAAGTGAAGACAACTGCGTCGACGTTAGCCCGGAAAATTGCGTTGTGGTCAATATCGTGATCGGCCCGGTTTTCAGGCCATCAAGTTGAGCCGGCAAAAACGCGGACAGTTGCGTGGAACTCAGCAGACCGAAGTTGGTTGATGTCAAAGACCCCAATTGAGACGACGTCAATCCCGCCAATTGGCCCGTCGATAGGGCCGAAAAGGTTTCGGAGCTGAGGCCCGAGAGCTGCGCCGCTGTGAGCGCGCGAATTTGAGTGGACACAAATCCGGAAAAATTCTTGGTGCTGAGGGCGTTCAACTGAGTCGACGTCAGTACCGCGACTTGCACGGTGTTGAAGCCGGTTAGGAACGTGGTCGAAAGCGCGCCGAGATCGGTCGTGCTTAGAGCTTTGATCTGCGACGTCGTGAGCTGACCAGCCTGAGTCGACGTCAAACCCTTGATTTGTGTCGTCGTGAATGAGGCAATGGCGGTGGAGCTAATGCCCCGTAACTGTGTGGCCGACAGCACCTGAAGCTGTTGCGTGGTCAGACCCGTCACTTGCGTGTCCGCCAGACGCTGGAATTGCGATGACGTGAATCCGACAACTTGCGCAGTGCTGAATCCGGCAATCTCCGATGACGTCAACGTCAGAAAACTGGTCGTGCTCATCGCGCCGAGTTGGGTCGAGGCAAATGCATAAAGCTGCGTCGTGCTGAGAGCGTCGACGACCGTCGAGCTTAAGGTGCCCATGCGTTGCGTGCTGAAACTTTGCAATTGCGTCGTTGTGAACGCGGAGACAGCGGCGCCGAGCGCATTGATCTGCGATGTCGAGAGCGCCGCCACGGCTGTCGCCGTCAAGCTCGAAAACTGCGCCGTCGTGAGGGCCGCCAGCTGCGTGGTTGTCAATGCGCCGATCTGCGATGAACTCAACCCCGAGAAGAAGGTTGTCGAAAGGGCCGCGATGTCCGCCGCGGTAACAGCCTTGATTTGGGTCCCTGTCAGATAGCCGGCCTGTGTCGACGTGAGACCGCTGGCCTGCGTGGTCGTGAGTGCCGCGATCGCCGTTGTGGTAACTGCACGGATCTGCGTGCTGGAAAACACTTCTAACTGTTGCCTGGTCAGGCCCGGCACTTGCGTGTCGGCCAACCGCTGCAGCTGGGATGACGTAAATCCGACGACTTGCGTCGTGCTGAACCCGGAGATCTTTGTCGACGTCAGTGCCGCGAAATTGGTCGTGCTGATGCCAGCGAGCTGAGTGGCGGTGAACGAATACAGCTGGGTCGTCGTCAGGGCCGAAAAAGCCGTCGAACTCAACGTACCCAGACGCGTCGCGCCGAGCCCCAAAAGTTGGGTGGTCGTCAAGGAAGCGACGTTGGCAGCTGAAAGCGAATTGATTTGCGTGGTCGTTAAGGAACCGACCGCGGTGGCCGTGAAACCTGTGAACTGGGTCGTGCTCAGCGCCGTGACGTGCGTTGTGTCGAGGCCCGCGACCTGCACTGAATTCAACACGCTCAACTGCGTCGAGGTGAGCGATGCAAGCTGCGTATTGGAGAGATAGTTCAGCTCGGTTGACGTGAAACCGGCGAACTGCGTCGTCGACAACGACGACAGCAACGTCGTCGTGAGTGACGCGATTTGTGTTTGCGTCAACGACACGAGCGCACGCTCCCGAGAATCGGTAAAAAGGAATAGGCCGAACTCGCGCAAGCGGCGCAGGAAGCGGCAGTAAGTGTGGCCTTAGCCATCGCAATCCCCATTCTGGAGATCCTGATAAGTGAGTTTTCGACCCGCTGGTTCAGCCAACGGTTTAACCGATTTTAAATTAACGGACAATGAAGAGTGAATTTATCACGCAAAATCAATGAATTAGAGACAACCTAACATACAGAAACGCGGGGGAACGCGTAGTGGTTGCAGCCTTTAAGAGAATCTGAGCTTTGCGAGCGGGTGATGATCGGTCACCAGGCGCTTCAGGCGGTCCTCCAAGACGTGCGTGTAAATCTGCGTGGTTGAGATGTCCGCGTGGCCCAGCATCTGCTGAAGGCTGCGTAGATCCGCCCCATGGGCCAGGAGATGGGTTGCGAAGGAATGACGCAGGACGTGGGGCGACACGCGCGACGGCGGCAGCCCTGCGGCAATGGCGATATCCTTCAGCTGCGCACCGAAGGCCACGCGCGAAAGGTGCCCCTCGCGCCCGCGCGCCGGAAAAAGCCACGGCGATGTTTTGAGGCGCGGCGGCAGGAATGCGTCGCGAATCGCAAGGTAAGCGTCGACAGCCGTGCGGGCCGCATCGCCCACTGGCACCATGCGCTCCTTATCGCCTTTGCCGCGAACGATAAGGGTGTCTTTGTTGCGCATAGAGGCAAGCGGAAGCGCCACCAATTCGGAGACGCGCAAACCCGTAGCATACAAAAGCTCGATCAGCGCCGTCGCACGGAGTCCGACTTTCCCTTCAAGCGCGCGCGCGGCCGCGAGAAGGTCCTCGACCTCTTGTTCGCCCAAAAACTTCGGCAGCGGACGGCCGAGGCGCGGACTTTCAAGCGACGAGGTCGGATCGTCGGCGCGAAGCCCCTCGGCGTAGAGAAATTTATAAAACTGACGGAGACATGATAGCCGGCGCGCCGCCGTACGCGGTGCAAGCGCCGCCTGCTTCATACGCTCGAGATAGCGGCGCAGATCCGAAGGCGACGCGTCAGCAACGGCAGCCTTCAAAAATCCTCCCAGGTCATCGAGATCGCGTCGATAGGCCTCAAGCGTGCGCGGGGACGCGCCGCGTTCGGCGGACATCATCTCGAGGAAGGTCTCGACATGCGGCGCATAGCCGCCGGTCGCGTTAAAGGCCTTGGACAAGGGCGGCTTCTAGGGCCAACGCGCGCGCATCGTATTCGCGGCCCACGGCGACGAGCGTTTCGATCACACGCTGCACCGTGGCAAACGAAGCGCGGCCAGGCCCATCTTCTCCAAGTGCGACGAGCGACAAAAGCGCCGCTTGGCCGACATTCTTTCCGCGCGCCGTAATCGCCAGCCCGTTCCAAACGGCAGGAGAAATCGTCGGCGCAGCTTCCGAAGCCGATAGGTTTCCGGTTAAAGATTGAAGGTCGGCGGTTGTCAGATGCTCGCCGACAGCAACCAATAAATTGACCGCGTTGGCGCGTCGATCCGCCGCCGACTCATCCGTAAGCGTTGCCGCCCACGCTTGAAGCCCACGCGAGGAAAACCTGTGCGTCGTCCCCGGCATCAGTTGCTCAACAGACCAGAGGCCGTCCGCGACCAATGCCGCATCACTCGAGGAGCGTGCCATGTTGCGTGCAAGATCGAGCCACATCTTGGCTTTTTCTTCTTCGCCAGCCGCCAGTAACGCCCGCGCGGCATCGCCCGCAAACCACACAAGATCGGCTGCCGGCTCTACCTCAGCCAGCAACGGCGCATATACTTGGCCCACAACGGTCAGGTCGGGTCCATGTTCGCCACGATCCGCCCGCGCCAGCGCGATAGCGCGCGTGATGACTTCGGCCCGCGCCGTAGGAACGGTCTGCACTTGCGCGGACTGAAACAACAAGGCTCGCCCGCGCACATCCTCCGCCGTGATTTTCGCGATGGACGGCGGGTTGGGATCGATCTTGGCGTCCCATTGACGATAGAGGCTGCGCAGAACCTCAACCTTCAGCGTACCGGCCGCGACGGCGCGCTCGGCAAGCATAATGCGCGCTTCAACGGCAATGCGTTGGCGCGCGCGCTTTTCGGCGACGGGCGTTTTGTCGGCTGGGTTAGCGTCGGGGTCCGCAAGCGGAATGGCCGCGAGTGCGCCCAAAGTTGTGGGGTCGTTGCCCTTCAACAAACTTTCCGGCAACGCGCCGCTGGCGTTGCGCAGCATGGCGATATGAAGCGGCGTCAGCGCGGTGAGATTCTGCGGGGCGATCGGCTTGTTGCCCTGCATCATGTCCGCGAGCCAAAAGAATGCCGGATCGTCGATTTTCTCTTCCCGCAAAACGCCTAGCCCGATGCTGGCGGCACTCGCCTGATCGGCCACCAGTTGGCAAAAGACCTGCGCCTTTTGCCAATAGGTATCCGTCGATGTTTTGAGCGCGGCTTGCACGTCACCACATGCGGCGCTGACTTTATCGGTCACGAACTGGCCGTTGGTGCGCAAGCGGCTTAGGGCGTCGGTCATTTGATCCGCCGGAACGAGCTCCAGCAGCGCGAGTGCATCGGACCAATCGCCTATGGCACCCAGCGCCTGGACACGCGCCTCAAGCAGCCACGAGGCCGCAACGGGCGGCACTGCCGCCTCGCTCGCATTCGCCATCACTGGACCCGACGGCGGCGTGCCGGGCGATAGCAAAAGATTCTCGGCGATTTTGCGCTGAGCGCGCGAGGCCATGTGATGGGGCACTTGCGGCAAAAGCTGCTTAAGCGTTTCCGGATCGGTGCCGGACCACAAGGTCGCGGGGAAACCGCCCTTGCTGACATCGACAAGGCCCGCGCGCTCGGGCGCCGGCGCCGCCAGCTCACCAACGGCAATGGCATCGCTTTCAGCCGCCGGTTCTTCAGGCGCAGACGTCGGGGTGAGATTCTGCGGCAGGATTGAAACGGGGGCCGCGGCCGATGGCTGCGCGTCCTGCGCAAAACCTGCAGGTGCCGCAAAAAGGCTCAGAACAAAGACAGCCGCTATTAAGCGCAGCGCGTCTTTATTTGAAGCGATCATTTGGGATCACTTTTTCGACCGTCGCCGTGGGGGCTGGCATGTCCCAGGTCGCAAGGAACGCCGCGCCGCCGACGATGAGGACTAACACCAGAAGAATCAGGAACTTCGCCATAGCCTTATGACCACTTCGCCGAAGGATGTTTGGAGCCGGCACGACACTACGCGCGGCGCGCGATAAAGTCCATTCTGCCAAGGGGTTGACTACGCCCACCCCCACCTTCACTGGCGTTTTCTGCTGCAAAAATATATGACTAGGCCACGATGGACGATACTGCGACCCCCAGCGCCACAGCCGAAGACCGCGCCCCGGAGATCAAACCGGCGCCCCATGTCGACCGCACAATCGTGTTGGTCGGCCTGATGGGTGCGGGGAAAAGCTGCATTGGCCGCCGTCTGGCGCAAAAGCTGGACCTGCCTTTCGTCGATGCCGATACCGAGATCGAGCAAGCCGCGGGATGCACGGTCGCCGAATTCTTTACGAAATACGGCGAACCGGCTTTTCGTGAAGGCGAGCGCCGCGTGATGTCGCGCTTGTTGGCAGGACCACCGGCCGTCCTTGCCGCCGGCGGCGGGGCATTCATGGACGCGGAGACGCGCGCATTAATCCGCGACGGCGCCATTTCCATCTGGCTGCGGGCCGACCTTGATACTTTAACGGCCCGCACACGCGGGCGCGGGCACCGTCCGTTGCTGAATAACGGCGATCCGCGCGATGTTTTGGCCAAGCTCATTGAAACGCGTTACCCGGTCTATGCCGAGGCCGACATTGCCGTGGATACGGGCAATGACAGCCCGAACGTGACGTGCGGACGCGTGCTGAAGGCGTTGGAGCCTTTCGTGGGCGGACCTCTGACGGATCTTTCACCATGAAAACCACGACCGCCGCTGCCGTCACGCCTGATTCTGCCAGCGCGCTCGTGCGCGTCGCATTAGATGCGCGTAGTTACGATATCGTTGTCGGGCCAGGTTTGTTGGCCCGCGCCGGAGAGCTCATGACTCCGGTGTTGAAACAACGGCGGGTTTTCATCGTCACGGACGGCAATGTCGCGCCGCTTTATCTACAGCCGCTAATCCAGAGCCTCGGCAAATCCGACATTCGCGCAGATCACGCTGTCGTTCCCGCTGGCGAGGGGAGCAAAGATTTCGCGCACCTCAACACGCTGGTCGACAACATGCTGGCCGCGAAGTGTGAACGCGCGACGATGATCGTTGCACTGGGCGGCGGCGTGGTCGGCGATCTCGCGGGTTTCGCGGCGTCGATCCTGTTGCGCGGCGTCGATTTCGTTCAAATTCCAACCACCTTATTGTCGCAGGTCGACAGCTCTGTCGGTGGCAAGACCGGCATCAACACGTCAGCCGGCAAAAATCTCATCGGCTCATTTCACCAGCCGCGCCTTGTGCTGGCCGATACCGATACGCTGAAAACATTGCCGCATCGTGAATTGCTGTCGGGCTACGCGGAAGTTGTCAAATACGGTTTGCTGGGCGACGCCGCGTTCTTTTCGTGGCTTGAGCAAAATGCCAAGAGCGCGCTAGCAGCTAGCAGCAGTGATGCTATGCGCCACTGTATCGTCACAAGCTGCGAGGCCAAGGCCCGCGTTGTCGCCGCGGACGAACGCGAGGGTGGTGTACGTGCTCTTTTGAATCTGGGCCACACCTTTGGACACGCCCTTGAAGCCGAGTGCGGTTACGGCGACAGCCTCTTACACGGTGAAGCCGTTGCCATGGGCATGATCTTGGCCTTCGATTTATCGGCACATCTGAATTTGTGTTCCGCGGATGATGCGGCACGCGTGCGCGCGCACTTCGATGCCGTCGGGATGCGCACGACCCTGCCGCGTTGGGGCGTGCGCGGCGCCATCACGACGGAGCGCCTCATCGCCCATATGGGGCAAGACAAGAAGAATCAGGACGGCGCCATCACGTTTATCTTGGCGCGCCGCATTGGCGATGCTTTCACCACGCGCGCCGTTCCGCGTGCCGCGCTTGAGCAGGTTTTGACACGGGCGCTGGAAACCGCCTCGTGACAATGACGGTCATTATCGTTCTGTTTCTTGTTGCCCTCACCGCCTTTTTTGCGGCGGCGGAAACAGCGCTGACTGCGACATCGCGTTCATTGATGTATCAGCTGGAACAGGACGGCGACTTGCGCGCCGTAACGGTCAACCGGCTGCTCGCACGGCGTGAGCGGTTGATCTCAACCGTTCTTCTGGGCAACACGCTTATCAACATTTTGGCGTCAGCGCTCGCGACCAGCATCGCGATCGAGGAGTTCGGCGAGCGCGGCATCGCCTACGCGACCGGCGTCATGACGCTTTTAGTTCTGATCTACGGCGAGATTTTGCCAAAGACATTCGCGCTGCTGCACACGACCGCCACCGCGTTGCGTGTTGCGGGCATCATGTCGGTGCTCGTCGCGCTGGCAACGCCCATCAACACGGTGATTCAGGCGATCATCGGCGGCACGCTGCGGGTTTTAGGCGTGAGCGCCGCGCACGAGCGCAATGCCAAGCAAGTCTTGTCCGAACTGCGCGGCGCCATTGATTTCCAGATGGCCGACAAACAAGTCATTCATGAGGTGAAACACGAACGCGCCATGTTGCGCAGCGTGCTCGATCTTGCCGATGTGACCGTTGGTGAAATCATGATTCACCGCAAGAAGGTCGTCACGATCGACGCCGACATCCCCATCGCCGCCATAATAGAAGAAGTCGCCAGCAGCGCTTACTCGCGCGTGCCGTTGTGGCGCGAAACGCCCGACAACATTGTCGGCATCTTGCATGCGAAAGCTTTATTGCGCGCCATAGAAGCGACCAGCCACCGCACCGAGGAAGTCGATGTTGTCGCCATCGCGGCGAAGCCCTGGTTCGTTCCCGACACCACAACACTGCAAGATCAGCTGCATGCTTTTCGGGCGCGGCGAGAACACTTCGCGCTTGTTGTCGATGAGTACGGCACGCTCTTGGGTGCGGTGACGCTCGAGGACATTTTGGAAGAAATCGTCGGCGATATTCGCGACGAGCACGACGTCCCCGTGGCCGGTGTGCGTCCGCAAACAGACGGCTCTTTTCTCATCGACGGCAGCGTCACGTTGCGTGACTTAAACCGAGAATTCGACTGGGCCCTGCCCGACGATCAGGCCTCTACCCTTGCCGGTTACCTTTTGCATGAGGCCCGGAGCATTCCTGAAATGGGGGAGCGGTTCCTGTTTAACGGCTTCCGGTTCGATGTCGTGCAGCGCGTGCGCAATCAACTCACGCTAATCCGTGTGACGCCGCCCCGGAGCGGCGAGGTCCGCCCCGCAACGCCTGCAGCGGCTTAACCGCGAATAAACGCGCTAAACCAGCCTTTCATCTGCTTGACCCGCCTATGTAACAGGCGCAGGCTTATGCTTGCGTGGGCTGAAAGCTCCGCCTAAGGCGCCTTGAGCACTTAGCCTTCCGCCGGACGATTTGGCTCCCGCATGTCAGTGACACTCTGAAGTAGGGAGCGTGCGTCATGATCCGGAAGATTGTTCCAGACGTTATCAGCGATCAGGTCCTGCAAAAGCTTACGCCGCGCGACAGCGTGCGCGCCGCTGCGAAGCTGATGCGCGACAAAAAGATCGCGGCCGTGCTTGTGATGGAAGGTGAGCGTCTCGTCGGCATCGTCACCGAGCGCGACATGACCACACGCGTGGTCGCCGCCGGCCTCAACCCCGAAACCGCCGTCATCGCCGACATCATGACGGCGAACCCCGACACATTATCGCCGGATGACACCGCCCAGGACGCCATCCGCATGATGATCTCGCGCAACTACCGTCATTTACCGGTGGTGGACGGCGCGAAGGTCGTGGGCATGGTATCGGTGCGCGACCTTTACGCGGTCTACAACACCGAACTTGAACAGGATTTGAAGGACCGCAACGCCTTCATTTATGGCGAAAGTTACGGAGCGATGGCCTAATCGTCGCCAGGTCTGCCCGGGCTGTCGCGCAAAAAATGCGCTGCCGCTGGGAAGCGCAAATGGGATAAACACGGGGTGGGCGCATAGAGCGCTCGCCCATTGTTTTAAATGGAAGCCGACGATGCCCCTTCCCGCGCCCACCGTTGACCGCAAACACCTTCACACCCGCACCATCGTTACGCGCTCTTTCGAACGCAGCGATGGGTTGTGGGATATCGAAGGCTCTGTGGTCGACACGAAGACTTATGACTACGCCGGCTATGAAGGCGGGCAAGTGTCGGCCGGTACGCCCGTGCACGGCATGAGTCTGCGCATGACCATCGATCGCGATCTCAACATTCACGATATGGAAGCCGTGACCGACTATGCGCCTTATCGCGTGTGCGGCTCCATCACGCCGAACTTCAAAAAACTGGTCGGTCTTAATCTGGGCAAAGGATTTCGAAAGGCCGCGCGCGAACTTGTGGGAGGCACCCAGGGCTGCGTGCATCTGGTTGACCTGTTAGGTCCAATGGCAACAACCGCGTTTCAAACCTTCGGTTCGCTCGACCATAAGCGCTTGAGCGACGCTTCCATGCGCGGTGAGAAAATAGATGCGTTTTTCGTCAACGGCTGTCACACGCTCGCGGCGGATAGCCCGGTTATCCATAAAGAGTTCCCGACACTTTACACCGCGAAATAACCGCTAGCCTTCCCCTGGGGCCGTTAGCTTGAGCGATAAGGCGTGGACACGTTCCTTGAGTTCATCGGCCAGCGCGCCATAAACCATCCGCTGGCGTTCGACGCGTGATTTGCCCGAAAACGCCGCCGACTCAATCGTTACATTGAAGTGCGTTTCACCGCCGCCATCGGGATTGTGCCCGGCGTGCCCGTGATGGCGCGCAGAGTCATCGACAATCTCCAGTCGAGTCGGCTGAACGGCCGCTGTGACTTTGTTTTTAATGCGTTCGTAATAGGGTCCCATGTCACTCCCACGAAGCATAATTAGGGCGAAGAAACAAGATTGCCGAGGGTGCCCGCAGCCCACATATTTTACCCATGTTGGAATGTCGGTGCGCCTGGGAGGGTTGCGAGAACGCCGGTGAGTACCGGGCGCCGAAGGACCGGACGTTGTCCGAATACATCCATTTCTGCCTCGATCATGTGCGGCTGTACAACGCGAAGTGGGATTTCCATGCCGGTATGGGCGTGGACCAACTTGAGGCTGAAATCCGCAACGCGGCGACCTGGGAACGTCCGACCTGGAAAATGGGTACGCAGGGCGCCGGTCTTCGGGCCGAGCGCATGCATGTGAAGGATCCCTTCGGTTTCACCGCGGATATGGAGTTCGGCGAAAAAGTACGCCGGGATAAACCCCAGGATCGCGAACGCGTTCACGGCGATCACATGGTGCACGCCAGTGTGGAACGCAATTCGGCGCTCAAGGTGCTGCAACTGAAAGCGCCTGTGACCCTTGATGAATTGAAACGCCGCTATAAAGCTTTGGTGAAACAACATCACCCGGACGCCAACGGCGGTTCGCACGAGGCCGAGGACCAGATGAAGGTGATCAATCAGGCCTACCAGACCTTGCGCGCAAGCCTGGTTCCCGCCGCCTAAACGCCCCCGCGAAGACCCTGAAAAGCGATACTTTCCGGCGTGGGGCACGAACAATTGCCCGCGTTGGGGCGTCGTGTCATAACCGGACTTAAGAGCCGTTTAGGAGCGTAAAATGAGCAAGAAAGCGGAAGCTGCGCGGGGTGATTTCGGCGCTATGACGCCGGACCGTCAGGTGTCCGTGCGCGAGACCTTCGGATTGAAAACCGATATGAAGGTGCCCGCCTTCTCGCAGCGCGACGAACATGTGCCGGATGTCGATCCGGCTTATCAGTTCGACCACGATACAACTTTGGCAATTCTCGCCGGCTTTGCGCACAACCGCCGTGTGCTTGTGCAGGGCTATCACGGCACGGGTAAGTCGACGCATATCGAACAGATTGCCGCGCGTCTGAATTGGCCGTGTTTGCGCATCAACCTCGACAGCCATATCAGCCGCATCGATTTGATCGGCAAAGATGCCATCGTTCTGCGCGACGGCGTGCAGGTGACCGAATTCCGCGAGGGCCTTTTGCCGTGGGCCTTGCAGCACCCCATCGCGCTTGTGTTCGACGAATACGACGCCGGCCGCCCCGACGTGATGTTCGTGATCCAGCGCGTGCTGGAAGTGGAAGGCCGCCTGACGTTGCTCGACCAGAACAAAGTCATCCGCCCACATAACGCGTTCCGTTTATTCGCGACCACCAACACGGTCGGCCTCGGCGACACCACCGGCCTCTATCACGGCACGCAGCAGATCAATCAAGGCCAGATGGATCGCTGGAACATCGTCGCCACGCTGAACTACCTGAAGCATGACGCTGAAACCAACATCGTGTTGGCGAAGGTGAAGGGCTACGACACTGCCGAAGGCAAGAAGATCATCTCCGCCATGGTGGAAGTCGCCGACCTGACGCGCAGCGGTTTCATGTCAGGCGATATCTCAACGGTCATGTCACCGCGCACGGTCATTAGCTGGGCCGAAAACAACAATATCTTTAGCGACCTGGGCTATTCGTTCCGCGTGACGTTCCTCAACAAGTGCGACGAAACGGAACGCCCGATCATCGCCGAGTATTATCAGCGCTGCTTTGGCGAAGATATTTTAGGATCGGCAATCGAGGCGGTCGCTTAGACGCCTACCGTCAGCAGGCACATGAAACCGCCTTATCCCGCATCATCCGATCGAGGTCCTTCCAAAACGGAAAGCTTTAAGTCCGCGACAACGGCCGCGGTCAAAGCGATCGCGAACCGCCCGGATGCGACGGTTGTCTTTACGCCGGTGGCAGGAAATCAAAAACAACCTATCGGCGGCGCGACCGGCGACGTGCGCTTGCCGATGCCGCCGCAGAAACTCACGCGCGAAAACGTGACGCGCTTGCGTGGCGCGGCGGACGCGGTGGCTTTGAAGTTGCGCCATCACAATGCAGCGGTTCATGCCGCTCGCATGCCGGTCAGCCGGGAGGCCATCGACGCCTACAACGCCATGGAACAAGCCCGCGTCGAGGTGCTTGGCGCGCGGCAATACAAAGGCGTCGGACAAAATATCGGCAATGCCTTTGAGCAGCGCCTTGCGCTGGAAGGCTATGTGGCCGCGCGAACCTACGCGCAGGTGGATATGGCGGATGCGTTGCGCGTGCTGGTGCACGATCGATGCGGCTTGGTGAAACTCGGCACGGCCGGGCTTCACGTTCGCGATATTTTACAAGAAACGTTTGGCGCGCGGCTCGATAAGGATCTGAATGATTTGGCCGCGCACGTGGATGACCAAAAGGCGAGCGCGGACATTTTGCGCCGTCTGATCGAGACGCTCGAACTCGAACGCGACAACGCCAAAAACATGGAGCCCGAAGACGAGGGCAGCGACGACGAAGATAAGGGCGGCGAACAGCAACCCGAAGACGAGCCGGAAGCTGAGAACAACGAAGCCAGTCAGGAAAGCGAAGGCTCGGCCCCTACACCCGCAAGCGCCGAGGAACTTCAGTCCGACGCCAATTTCGAAGACGGCGAAGGAGAAGGCGAACCGGCCGACGGAGATGATACTGAAGATCCAGCTGAGGCCAAGCAAGCGCGCTCACGCCCCGGTCACAACCGGGGACGCCAGCAAGATCGCTATAAGATTTTCACAACGCGATTCGATCAGGTCGAAGACGCGGGCAGCCTGTGCGACGCGGACGAACTGTCGCGCTTGCGCTTGCAGTTGGATCGGCAGCTGGCGCACTTGCAAGGCATGGTCTCGCGCCTCGCCAACCGCCTCCAGCGGCGCCTCATGGCACAGCAGACACGCAGCTGGGAGTTCGACCTGGAGGAAGGCTTGTTGGACGCGAGCCGCCTGGCCCGTATCGTCGCCAACCCAACTCACTCACTTTCATTCAAGCGCGAGAAAGAGACCAAATTCCGCGATACGGTCGTTACGCTGCTGATCGACAATTCGGGCTCCATGCGCGGTCGCCCTATCACCATTGCCGCCATGACGGCGGACTTGCTCGCGCGTACGCTTGAGCGCTGCGCGGTAAAGGTGGAGATTCTCGGCTTCACCACAAGTCAGTGGAAAGGCGGGCAGTCGCGCAAACTTTGGATGGAAAGCGGCAAGCCGTCCAATCCCGGCCGCCTCAACGATATCCGTCATATCGTCTATAAGGCCGCCGACCAACCCTGGCGGCGTGCGCGGCGCAACTTGGGCCTCATGCTGCGCGAAGGAATTCTAAAAGAAAACATCGACGGCGAAGCACTGGCGTGGGCCCATGCGCGCCTCGTCGCACGCCCCGAACAGCGACGCATTCTGATGGTGATTTCGGACGGCGCGCCGGTGGACGATTCCACGTTGTCGGTAAATCCCGGTAACTACCTTGAGCAACATTTGCGCGAAGTCATCCGGCAGATCGAGACGGAATCGGCCGTCCAGTTATTGGCCATCGGGATCGGTCACGACGTCACGCGCTATTACCGCCGCGCGATCACGCTCATGGATGCCGACGAACTCGGCGGAGCTGTCATGATGCAATTGACGGATTTGTTCGACGAAGACGACAGCGGCCGCCGCTCGATCTTTGGCGCGCCTCGCGTGGCCTAAAGCTGTGTCGCAGGTGTCCGTCACACGACTGCGCCTTCGCTCATTTTGGTATCTGCTTCCTTTTATCTGGAATTCGATTCGCAGCCATCGGCAAGCGCGGCGTAGCGACGGCTGCTTGGCCGCCGAGGTGCGATATTACAGGCGCGCATTCTGGACGTTGACGGTCTGGCGCGACGCAGCCGCCACGCGCACGTTCATGCTGAGCGGCATTCACCGCCAGGTCATGCCGAAGCTGAGGACGTGGTGTGACGAGGCATCCCTCGCGCACTGGCAGCAGGATGACAATCGCCGGCCGCGATGGGACGAAGCTGAAGTACGGCTCGGGCGTGAGGGCCGCACCTCGGTGGTTGATCATCCATCGGCGGCGCATGCCGCGGGACTTGCCTTGGGAAGCCATGATGATTTCGGCCAATAATTCCAAGCAATAAAAAAGCCCGCTCGTTGGAGCGGGCTTTTTCGAAACGATGAGCGCCGTCTTAGGCCGCTTGTTTCTCTGTCGCGCGCTTCACGCGACGCTTCAGCGAGAGCGCTACCGGCTCGAGCTTCGCGTTCGGGGTCGACAGCAAGAAAGCGTCGATGCCGCCGCGCTTTTCAACGGTGCGCAAGCCGGCCGCCGTGAGGCGCAGACGCACGCGGATCTTCAGCGCGTCTGAGATCAGCGTCACCTGATGCAGGTTCGGCAGAAAACGACGGCGGGTCTTATTGTTCGCGTGGCTGACGTTATTGCCGGACTGAACGCCGCGGCCTGTCGCTGCACAACGGCGAGACATGGCAAAATTCCTTTGTTATTGAAGGGCTACCGATCCGTTCGCACGGGGGTATCCCGGAAAGTCCGGCGTTTTACCTGTTGGCTAGGGGCGGGTCAAGGGTGAAGGATGGCTGCAACCTTGCTCAACTTATTTCTGATTTAGTTAATTATTATAACGAGTTACGAACCATTTATCATGGCGTTTTCGCCCATTCTCCGCTCAACGATGGCCGAGCCAAGCTTGATGATAAGATCGAATCGCCGATAGCCGGGGGGGATGGAAGAGATGATCGAAGTTTCACGCCGCAGTTTGCTTGGGGGGATTCTGGCCGCCGGATACGCGCCGGCGATTGTGCGGGCTTCAAGCCTGATGCCGGTCAAAGCACACCCCCTCACCGCGCACCGCGACCCCGGAATTGCCCGAAGCTATTTCTGCGAGGGTGAACGCCGCTACGTACTCGAGATGAACAGCGACTTCAGCGTATTCCAAGTCGTACGCGCTTAGCTTCGCGGGGCCGCCTTTGAAGCGCGCCCCTCGCCCAGCCATTGGCGAATCCCGACCAACACGAGGAAGCGCTTCAGATCGTGAGAGAATAACTGCCCGAGATCGAGCTGGGCACGACGCAGCGCCAACACGCGTTCCAATCCTTTCCGATCAAAAAGCGCAGCCGGCGGCTTCACGCGCGCATCCATCAGCACCTTTTCGAGCACGCCGCGCCCCTGAGCACGCTGCGTGCGGTAAATTTTCATCGCGTCCGCTATGAGGGCTGCACGATCGGATTTGCTGCTAGCGTGCGTTTTCGTTGATTTGCGGGGAGCAGACTTCTGGGAAGGCTTGGAACCAAACCACTTACGTAATTGGTCACCAAACCCAGCCATCATTCCGCTCCGCCAGGCGCGACCGCATCGAGCCGCTGCGACAAAGCCGCTAGATCCGCGGCCACTTTATCCGCTCTGCCGCCATTGGCGAGATCATCCGCCGCCTTAAACAAGCGATAGGCTCGACCTAATGCGCCATCTTCTAAAATCTCGCGCATGATTTTGTCGTCGGCCGGTGCGGCGCGTAACTGCTCATAGCGCCGCACGAAACCGGCGAGAGCGACACGCGCCGTTGAATCGCGCGTCACGGCTTCAGCCATACGTTCGGTCAATTCGGGATGGGTGGCAGCAAACGCGAGGAAGGACTGTACGAACACCGTCTCGTGACCCGAGCCGTAGCGCGTCCACGCGCCATTGATATTCTCACGCGTGATAACGCCCAACCGCTCGGCGAGGACGGCTGCATTGGTAGCCATATCGTGTAACGCCATCGTCCGCGCTTCGGCGCTTTGCGCCCTGCCGGTTTGGCCCAGCAACTGAAGCAACGCCCTGGCTTGGACTTCCGATTGTTGAACGGTCTGGCGCGTTTGCGTGATCATTTCGCCCATGCGCCGCGCGAGATGTTTGGTTTCCCGCCGGTGCTCAAACACCGCAACGATCAGCCACAGAGCAGCCAAAGGACCACCGCCGGCAGCTAACAATGTCGCGAGTTGCGCGGGTGGCAACTGCAACACCGCGTAAAAACCCAGACCATGGAGATAAACGCCGAGGACGCCGATCCACGCCACGCTGGCGGCGACCGCGAATACCAACGGCAACCGTTCGCGCACCTGAGAGAAATCGTTCACGGTGAAACTCCGACTTTGATTGCGCTATACTAGCGCCATTCAGCCTTTCACGGAATCCCATGAGTTATCTGGCAAAAATCAAACTGTGTAATCATCGCGACTTACGCAAATACGTGCCATTTCTCGCCGGAGGGCAGCAGGTTGGCTGGCTTACGCCCGAACGCGCCGCAGCGCTGAAAAAGTTAACCAGCGTTTTCGTTGCATCCGGCAAAGGCGTGGATTTCAAACCCACCCTTAAAACCCCCGCGCAGCGCACCCGCGCGCTGAACGATGTGCTGCTCGATCTTACGACAACCGGCCTCTTTTCACGCCTGCGCGGCGAGATCTATGCGGTGAAGAACCTTTGGTCTGCCCGCCCGGTCTTCCAGATTGATCGTGGGCTCGTGACCAATTTCGGCGTCAGGGCCTACGGCGTTCATATGAACGGGATCGTGCCCAAACGCGACGGTCTACACCTGTGGATCGGAACACGCGCAAAAGATGTCAAAGTCGAACCGGGTAAGCTGGACAATATGGTCGCCGGCGGACAACCGGCGGGGTTATCGCTCGCGGCCAACCTGGTGAAGGAATGCGGCGAAGAGGCGCACATGCCACCGAAGCTCGCCCGGACGGCCCGATGCGTCAGCAGCCTCTCCTACGCCTTCGATACCCGCGACGGCCTGAAGGTCGACACCCTTTTTTGCTATGACCTCGTGATCCCGGCGACCTTCAAACCCAAGGTATCCGAGGAAATCACCCGCTTTCAGTTGATGCCCATCCGGAAAGCACTCCGGGTGGCCGAAACCACCGACGACTTCAAATTCAATGTGAACCTGGTAATCGTGGATTGCGCCATCCGCCACGGCCTCATCACGCCCGAGCAAACCCCGGACTTCGACGCGATCGTCGCGGGGCTCCATGAGCGCCCACAACCGATAGCGTGAGATTTGCCCTTATATCGCAATATGTTGTAGGCTATCCCTCGGGACTCATTGACTTTTTTCGCCTGGAACGTCATTGATGCCGGCCGTTTTCAGAACCAGGACGTTCTAAAGACAGCGGCCACCTCGAACAGACTTTTTGTCGCGGGATTCAATGCACTTTCTCGACTTCGAGAAACCGATCGCCGAGTTGGAAGGTAAGATTGCCGAATTACGGCACTTATCCGATTCCGATGGCGTCAACATTGCCGAGGAAGTCAGCCGCCTGCAAACGCGGGTGGATAAGGACCTGCGTTCGGCCTACGCCAAGCTGACGCCGTGGCAAAAGACGCAAGTGGCGCGTCATCCTGACCGGCCGCACACTCTCGACTACATCAAAGCCTTGATCGACGACTTCATGCCGTTGGCCGGCGACCGAACATTTGCCGAAGACGCAGCCGTTGTCGGCGGCCTAGGCCGTTTCAAAGGTCGTTCCGTCATGATCATTGGCCTTGAAAAGGGCCGCGATACGGAAACCAGGTTGCGACACAACTTCGGCATGGCCAAGCCCGAGGGCTACCGTAAAGCCAAGCGCCTCATGGAACTGGCCGACAAGTTCGGCATCCCGGTGATTACATTGGTCGATACCGCAGGCGCCTACCCCGGCGTAGACGCCGAAGAGCGCGGCCAGGCCGAGGCCATCGCACGATGTGTCGAGACCTGTCTTGATCTGCGCGTTCCGCTGATCTCGCTGATTATCGGCGAAGGCGGTTCCGGCGGTGCCATCGCGCTGGCTGCCGGTAACGTGGTGCTGATGCTCGAGCACGCCATTTATTCCGTGATCTCGCCGGAAGGCTGCGCCTCCATTTTGTGGCGCGACGGCGATCAAGCCAAAACCGCCGCGGAAGCCCTGAAGCTCACGGCACAAGATCTGGAGCGCCTCGCGGTGATCGACGGGATTGTCGCCGAACCCTTGGGCGGCGCTCACCGCGCACCCGAGGCCGTCTACTCCGCCGTGCGCGATACCATTGATATGCACCTTAACCAGCTTGTACGGATCGATGGCGGACAGCTTCGCGCGCGCCGTCGGGATAAATTCCTGCAAATGGGACGCGCCGGCCTGGAATAAGCTACGTTCGCACCGTTCGCCGCCTGGAGATTTTTTTGAATTTTCCCGCCCAGCCTCAGGCCGACGGTTATGTGACCGAAATCCCTTACGTTGCCGCCTACCAACGCGCGCTGAATCCTTCGCTTCAAGCGATGGCGCTCAATATGCGCGGCGTTGGCGCGTGGCAACGCGGGACGCCCATGACCTATATGGAACTTGGTTGCGGCTTCGGCTTGTCGACGCTGGTGCACGCGGCCACTAATCCACAAGCCACATTTATCGGCGTTGATGTCCTGCCCGAACACGTCGCAACGGCACGCGCGCTTGCGCAGGCGGCGGGGCTTAGCAACGTCACCTTTATCGAAGGCAGTTTCGCGTCGTTGGCCGGCATGGATTTGCCCCCATGCGACTTCATCGCCATGCACGGGGTTTGGTCGTGGATCAGTGCCGAGAACCGCGCTCACATTCTGCAATGCGTCGACGCGCGGTTAAAGCCTGGCGGCGTTCTATACGTGAGCTACAACGCGCTACCGGGAAGCGCTGCGGCGATCCCGATGCGTCAATTGATGATGGCGGGATTCACGCGCGCGCAGGGCAGCATCCCTCAGCGCATCGGCACCGCGATTGCCATGACGGACGAGCTTAAGTCTGTGGGCGGCGGCTTCTTCGCCGACAATCCGCTCGCAGCGCATCGCTTTGACGAACTGAAAACGCGTCCGCCCAATTATCTGGCGCACGAGTACTTCAATGCCGATTGGCAGGCGTTTTATCACAAAGACCTAGTCGCGAGCGTGAAGGGTCTCGGCTTGGAATTTATCAGTCAGGCCGATCCGTTTATGTCCATCGACGAATTTCATTTTAAGCCCGCGGCACGCGCGCAAATTAATGCGGCCGCGGATCCTGTCATATCTGAGACGCTGCGCGATTATTTGGCCGACCGCGAGTTCCGGGCCGACCTTTTTGTACGCCGATCAGATGCGAACCAACGGGTGGGCGACACGCGGTTTTTTGCGGCCATGCGGGCTGAGCACGTCGATCTGATCAAAGTGCGCACGACCCTGGGCGACGTGTCACCGCCGCGCGCCCCGGCCTTGGCCATACTCACCGCACTTCAAGAACGCCCCCTCACTATTGATGAACTCGCGCAGCACCCTGCTTGCAGCGGCATTTCAAAAAAATCGATGAACGTTCTCGCCTTCGGGTTGGCGGCTTTCGCCGCCATCGAGCCGGTGATGCCCGCAACGGGTGAAGCAGAACGCACCGAAAGCACCCGGCGCTTTAATCGCGCGCTTTGGGAAAAGAACCACGCCGCACTTTGGACCGAGACGAATGCCTCTCCTGTCACGGGCGGCAGTATCGAAGTTTCGCGCGAAGACCAGATGTATTTTCTAGCGCGCGCAGAAAACGTTGATCCGGTTGGATTCACCGCGAAGGCGCTCGGCGCGCCGGAAACTGAAATTCGCACGCGCTACCGCGCATTCCAAAGCGAGCGCCTCGCCGCCTATCAAAGGCTGGGCATTGGATGATTTACAATTGCAAGAGTCTGCCGTGAATTTACCTGAGCCACCGAAAGCCGACGGGTATACGACCGAGATAGCCTATCTGCCGGGATACTATCGCGATCTGAATCCGCTGGTTCAAACGCTGGTATTGAACGCCATGGGCGTCGACACGTGGCGTCGCGGCACGCCCATGACCTATCTCGAGCTTGGGTGCGGCTACGGACTATCCACGCTGGTCCATGCGGCCGCCAATCCGCAAGCGACCTTCGTCGCCATCGATATCTTACCCGATCACATCATGACAGCGCGCGCGCTCGCCGAAGCCGCGGGTCTGAAGAACGTGACTTTCATCGAAGGCAGTTTCGCTGCGCTGAAAGACATGGCGTTGCCGAAGTGCGATTTCATCGTCATGCACGGCGTGTGGTCTTGGATCAACGACACAAACCGCGAATATATACTTCGCTGCGTCGATGCTTGCCTGAAGCCGGGCGGCGTTCTGTCCCTCAGCTACAATGCGCTCCCCGGCTGCGCCACCGTCCCGCCGCTTCGCGAATTAATGGTCACGCAATTCTCCGGCGCCAGCGGTAGCCTTCCCGAGCGCATGACCGCAGCGCTGACGCTAACGGATGCCGTGAAATCGCTCGGCGGCGGTTTTTTCGCCAACAATCCCATGGCGTCCAGACGGTTCGAAGATCTGCGCGAGCGTCCGCGCAATTACCTCGCACACGAATATTTCAATACCGATTGGACGGCGTTCTATCACTCCGACGTCGCCGCCGCCTTCGGTGCGCTCGACTTGACCTTCGTTAGCCTAGCCACTGTTTTTGAAACCATCGACGAACTGCACTTCTCACCCAACGCATTCCGGTTCCTGAGCAAAATCAACGAACCCACGTTGCACGAGACGTTGAAGGATTTCATGGTGAACAGGCAGTTTCGGGTGGATCTGTTTGTGCGCGGTCCGATCCCCACCGGGAACGCGCAAGCCCTGTGCGCAGATACGCGCTTCGCCGCCGTAGCACAGCCTAATGATCTCGATCGCTTTAAGCGGCGAACCACGACCGGCGAAGTCAATGTGGCGCACGATCTATCACGCGCGATTGTGACGGTGTTGAGTCAGGGACCGACAAACATCACCGCGCTCGCGCAGCACCCGCTGCTTAAAAACTGGCCGAGTCAGAAAATTGCCGGAACGGTCTATGTGCTCGCCGGCCTCGGCGCAATAGAGGCCGCGCTTCCCGCAGAATGTGAAGACGCAAGCCGCGCCGCCATACGCCGGTTAAATGGCGCCATCCGCCAAAGAAATGTAGGTGGTCCTTGGACGGAGATGAACGCGTCGACAATCACCGGCGGCGGCGTACAGACTTCGCGGGAAGATCAGATTTTCTTCCTGGCGCAAGCGGACGGGGTCGACCCCGTACAGTTCGCCGCGCGCGTCTTGGGTGAATCGGAAGTCACGATCAGCGAGCGTTATCGGCATTTTATTGATGTCAGAATGCCGATCTATATCGCTACAGGCGTCGATTAGCCCCCGAGCGCTTTCACGCCCGGCAGTTCTTTGCCTTCCATCCACTCGAGGAACGCGCCGCCCGCCGTGGAAACATAGGACAGATCGTCCGACACCTGCGAAACGTTCAGCGCCGCGACCGTATCGCCGCCACCGGCAACGGATACGAGACCGTTAGTTTTGGTCAGCCTCGCGGCGGTCTTTGCCAATGCGTCTGTGCCGACGTTGAACGGTTTAATTTCAAACGCGCCCACCGGACCGTTCCACAGCAATGTTTTGCACGCGGCCATCTTTTGCTCGAGCAGCGAGATGGTATCGGGACCGATGTCGAGGATCATCTTGTCGGCGGGAACGCTGTGAATATCGCAAACGTCGGCGTGCGCGCCCTCTTTGAACTCGGAAGCCACAACCGCATCTACCGGCAGAAGCACTTCGCACTTCTTCGCTTTGGCGTGCGCCAGAATATCGCGGGCCGTGTCGGCCAAATCTTTTTCGCACAAAGAGCGCGCCACATTGATGCCCTGTGCATTCAGAAACGTGTTGGCCATGCCGCCGCCGATCACCAACATATCCACCTTGTCGACTAAGTGCTTCAGCACATCGAGTTTGGTTGAAATTTTCGCGCCGCCGACGATGGCCATCACAGGCTTCTTGGGTGATTCCAACGCGACGGTGAGCGCTTCCAATTCCGCCTGCATCTGGCGGCCGGCGAATGTTGGCAAGAAATGCGCGAGGCCCTCCGTGGACGCGTGCGCGCGGTGCGCCGACGAAAACGCATCATTGACGTAGATATCGCCGAGCGCGGCCAATGCTTTGGAGAATACCGGATCGTTGGCTTCTTCGCCGTTGTGGTAGCGAACGTTTTCCAGCAACGCCACGTCACCCGGTTTCAAAGCCTTAACGACCTTTTCCGCGTCCGGCCCGATGCAGTCGTCCGCGAACGAGACCTTGTGGCCAATCGCCTTCTCGAGCGCCGGTGCAATCGGTTTCAACGACATTTCGGGAACGCGTTTGCCTTTCGGGCGGTCGAAGTGCGAGAGCACGACAACCTTGGCGCCGCGTTTAATGAGATCGGTGACGGTCGGCGCGAAACGTTCGATGCGCGTCGCGTCGGTCACGCGACCGTCTTTAACGGGCACGTTCAGATCGGCGCGCACCAGCACGGTCTTGCCGTTGACGTCGGCTTGATCCAGCGTCTTGAAAGCGGTCATGAGCAGCGCTCCTGATTAGAGGAGCTTGCCCATGGCGACCAACGTATCGAGCATACGGTTGGAGAAGCCCCATTCGTTGTCGTACCAGGACAACACACGCACGAAGTTGTTCGGCATGACTTTGGTCTGCGTTGCGTCGAAAATGCTGGATGCTGGGTTGTGATTGAAATCGATCGACACCAGCGGCAGCGTGTTCACGGCCAAAATGCCCTTCAACGAACTATTGAACGTTTTGCCGGTGGCGGCGTCATTCATGGCATCGTTGATGGCTTGTTCGGTCGCGGCTTTGGAAAGCACGCACTTGAGGTCGACGACCGAGACATTCGGCGTCGGCACGCGAATGGAGGTGCCATCCAACTTGCCCTTCAACTCAGGCATGACTTCGCCCACGGCCTTGGCGGCGCCCGTGGACGTGGGAATCATGCTGATCGCGGCGGCGCGAGCGCGACGCAAATCTTTGTGCAGCGTATCCACCGTCGGCTGGTCGCCGGTGTAGGAGTGGATCGTCGTCATATAGCCCTGCTCGATCCCGAAGGTGCTGTGAAGCACGAAGGCGACCGGAGCCAAGCAGTTGGTCGTGCACGAGGCGTTGCTAACAACCAGATGCTCTTTCTTCAGCTTGTCGTTGTTCACGCCGTAAACGAGCGTGAGATCCGCACCGACCGAAGGCGCAGACACGAGGACGCGCTTAGCGCCGGCGCTCAGGTGAACCTGCGCCTTGTCCTTATCGGTGAAGATGCCGGTGCATTCGGCGACGATGTCGATGTTCAGGTCTTTCCACGGCAACTTGGTAGGATCGCGTTCTTTCAGAACCTTCACGGTCTTGCCGTTCACGGTCATCGTGTCACCGGAGACGGACACGTCCGCTTGAAGTCTGCCGTGCACGGAGTCGAACTGGAGAAGGTGGGCGTTGGATTCCACCGGGCCGAGGTCGTTGATAGCGACAAACTCGACGTCGGAGCGTTGAGCCTCAATCGCCGCGCGGAAAACGTTGCGGCCGATACGGCCAAAGCCATTGAGCGCGACACGAACAGTCATTGAGAACTCCGCTTGTTTCTAGAGGATGGTCAGAACGTTGATAGCGCGGGAAATACAATAGTATTCCTCGGATTCCAAGCGGGCCGTGTTACGGTCGAAATCGCCGCGGAAACCGGGGGTTAATCGCCTCTCCCAGATGGGTCACAACACCGCAATGCGCAATATGTTCAAGTCCGCCGAAAGCGGGGCAAAACTCTCCGATGCCGCCTTCCGGGCAGCCAAAAGCACCTTGCGCCTCGAACTGGTGGATCTACAGCAGCAAAACCGCCTACCCCCCAAATTTCCCATCATTGTGCTGGTCTCAGGCGTCCGGGGCGCGGGAATCGCCGATACGCTTAATCTCCTTAACACCTGGATGGATCCGCGATGGATCCAGGCTCATGCCGTAGAGCCACCCACGGACGAGGAACGGCTGCACCCCCCGTTCTGGCGGTTTTGGCGCAGCCTGCCCGCTAATGGCGTCATGGGTGTCTACCTGGGCGGCTGGTATGCGCGCCCCTTCGCTGACCACAGCGCGGGTAAAATGACGGACAGCGTCTTCCGCTCTGCCTTGGAAGATATCGCGGCATTCGAGCAAACGCTCACCGACGAAGGCGCGCTTATCGTGAAGATATGGCTTCACCTTGGCAAAGACGCCGACGCCAAGGGACAAGTGGCGCACCGAGCCGACGCCTCTTTCGGTTTTAGGTCCGGTGACGATGTCATCCCGCAGCCTTCGAGTTACGCCGCATATATCCGCACGGCGGGAATGGGGATCAGCGCGACGCAGACCCCACGCCAGCCTTGGCACATCATCGACGGCAGCGACGACAACTACCGTCGCGCGACCGTGCTGACGCTGCTACGCGACCGGCTTCAGATGCAGTTTAGACTTTGGAACAATCAGACCAAAGCGGCCGCCAAAGCGATCAAGCACGAACGCAAACAAGCCGCGAAGGCGCTTAAGAAAAACGCTGTCGGCAAAAAGAACGGCCACCTATCGAAAGCCGATCTTACCCAAGCAATAACCGAGGCCGCATATACCCGCGCCTTTTCCGGTCTGCAGGCGCGGCTCTATACAGCGCAGAAAGAAGCTCGTGCCTTAGGGCTTTCGACGATCATCGCCTTTGAGGGCTGGGACGCAGCCGGCAAGGGCGGCGCGATCCGTCGCCTCACGTACTGCCTGAACGCCCGCAATTATCAGGTCGTGCCGATATCCGTGCCCAGCGATGAGGAACGGGCCCATCATTTTTTGTGGCGCTTTTGGCGGGCCTTGCAGCCTGATGGACGATTCACGATTTTCGATCGAACCTGGTACGGACGCGTTCTTGTGGAACGGGTCGACGCCTTGATTCCGGAAACAGCGTGGCAACGCGCTTACGACGAGATCAACGATTTCGAGAAGCAGCTTACAACCCACGGGGCCGTCGTGCTGAAGTTCTGGCTTCACATCGATCGCAAAACACAACGCAAGCGTTTCGAGGAGCGCGAAGAGACGCCTCACAAAAGTTGGAAAATCACGCCGGACGACTGGCACAATCGCAAGCGGTGGCACCTTTACGAACAGGCCGTCGAAGAGATGATCGACAAGACCTCGTCGCCGCAAGCGCGTTGGCACGTCGTGCCTGCCGATAACAAACATTTCGCCCGTATCTTCATTCTGAAGACCGTCGCAAATACGCTCGAAAAGGCCATTGCGGCCCGGAAAAATTCGGCTAAGATATAGTCGCGTTTCACGCGTTTTTTTAAAAACCGATTGCAACCGCTTTACGATCGCGGCGTTGATGCCCTGAGGGGCTTTTCACGTACTCAAATTTCACTAAACCCAAAGTCGTCGTGACTCCGTTTCTCGTGCTTAAAACGCAATAAAATATAGTGCGTTTTCAAAGGCTTGAAAGAAGTTGAATTTTAACTAGGGCGATCTCGCGTTTAGCGATAGCGTTTTTAACCGCACGCCACCGGTTGGTGTGCGGGTTTGTGAAGAATTCACACTCTGCCGGAGATGAAATATGAATATTTCTCGCCGCCATCTGCTTACAACGGCTTCCGCCGGTGCAGCACTGGCAACCTTTGCGCCGGGCTTGCGGGTTTCTTTCGCGGCCGACGGCGCATCGATAAATGACATCCTGATTGTGCTCTTTCAGCGCGGCGCTTGCGACTGGTTGCAGATGCTGGCGCCCGCCGGTGATCCGAATTACATCGCCAAGCGACCGTCCATCAAAGTACCGACAAGCGGAACCAATGCCGGTATCGGACTGGGAACACTTAACGGGACAGATTTGTATTTGAGCGCGAGCGCACCGGAATTGAAGTCGCTCTACGACAGCGGCAGCCTCGCATTCATTCATGCCACCGGCCTTTACACCGTCGATCGCAGCCACTTTGTCTGCCAGGACAATATGGAAAAGGGCACAGCCGATGCCGACCCTAAGCAATCGTCAGGCTGGCTCGCACGCCACATTTCGTCATTGGGCGTGACGCAGCCAGAACTGGGCGTGATCTCCTCCAGCTCAACTAATCCCATATCCCTTCTAGGCGATCCGTCGGCCGTCGCCGTCGCCGATGCATCGAACTTCACCATTTCCGGCGGCGACGCCAATACAAAAGTCATACGCGCGGTCAACACCGGCACATCGCCTTATCAGGCGTCGGCGACGAATACCGTTGATGCCATTGCCAGCCTTCAGGCCGGCTTAAAAACCATCAAGGATAACTCGGCCGATGCCGGCTACACCGGCGGCGCGTTATCGGTGGCGCTGCGGTCGCTGGGCAAGCTGATTAAGATGAACATGGGCGTCAACGTCGCCACGGTCGATTTCGGCAGTTGGGACATGCACAACAGCCTTGTGAGCGAGTTTGCCCAACGCACGACAGAATTCTCGCGCGCGCTGTTCGCCTTCTGGAAGGACATGGTCGACTATCAGGGCCGCATCACGCTCGTGACCATGACCGAATTCGGCCGCCGCTTTCAGGAGAATGCCAGCGCCGGTACCGATCACGGGGCAGCCTCTGGCATGCTGGTGCTGAGCGGGAAAGTGAACGGCGGAAAAATCTATGGCACATGGCCGGGTCTTGCCGCCAACCAACTCAACAACGGCGATCTCGCGGTCACAACCGATTATCGCCAAGTCTTGAGCGAAATTCTGGCGACGCGTCACGGCGAGAAAACTTTGGCGAATGTGTTTCCGACGGTGAAGTACCAACCATTGGGTTTCATGAAATCGAGTTCGTGAGAATCGCATTTTCCGCGCCGCAGGAAGCGGCGCACTCAGGGGAACCGCAAGAATGCTTCCAACCACACCCGATCTCTACCGCACGGCCATCAATCGCGTGACCTTCGGCGCGCGCGACATCGATGCTCAACTCGCAGTGACTATGGGTTGGGCAGCTTGGGTCGACGATCAATTAAACCCGCCTAAGGGCGACGATGCGGACCTTGCGGCGCATATTGCGCAGCAGACGATGCATATCGAGTACGCTGCGTCGGACCCGACCAATACCAAAGGCACCTGGGATGCCGTCAACGAAGAGCGGCCGCTGAATTATCTTGTCGCCGACGTTCCGACGTTATGGAAAATCGCGCGCGGCGCAGGCACGACATTACCTTCTCAAGAGCGCACACGCCTTGCGCAGGAACTGGCGGCCGTCACCTGGATTCGCAACGCCCACAGTCACTACCAGCTGCGCGAATTCATGGTCGATTTTTGGCATAATCACTTCAACATCGGTAAAAACGAAAACGCGCTGGCGACGGCGCTTTTACCGGCTTATGACCGCGACGCGATCCGTCCCAACGCCTTCGGCAATTTCCGAACGCTGTTGGAAGCCATCGCCACGTCCGGCTCGATGTTGATCTACCTCGACAATTGGGTGAGCACCGCGAGCACACCCAATGAAAACTATGCGCGCGAAATCATGGAGCTGCATACGCTCGGCGCCGACGCTTACTACGGCAAGACAACTCCGACCGACGTGTTGGCATCAATGAGCGCGCACGCGGGCTTTAGCGATCAGGATGTCGTCCAGGCATCGCGGGCGTTATCGGGATGGACCATAAAATACGGGCAGCGCGTCGACTCCAAGACAGTCATGCCGGACACAGGAGAATTCGTTTTCAACCCGAATCAACACAACAAAACCGGCACCTCTATCCTCGGATACAACGTCTCCGCCAAGCTAGATATAACGCAAGGGCAGGCGCTGCTCGACATTATCGCTTATCACGCAGCGACGGCGCGCTTTGTGACAACCAAACTCGCCAAGCGCATCTTTGGTGATTCGCCGCCGCAAGCCGTAATCGATCGCGGTGTCGCGGCCTGGAATTCCAATACCACCGCGCCCGATCAGATTGCCCGCGTGCTGCGCGCCATGCTGCTTGAAGGCAATGAGGTCCTGACGGAGCCCACGACAAAAGTCCGGCGGCCTTATGAGCGCATCATCGCCCTGTTCCGGACGACCGACATGGTGGTCAACGCCAACACGGTCATGACCAATACCCTTGATTCGCTCAATGACGGCCTCTTCGCATGGCCGGCACCCAACGGGCGTCCAGATGTGAATGGTTATTGGCTAGCAACCGGAGCCAATATGCGGACGTGGAACCTGCTTTTGCAGATTCCCCAATGGACACAAATTCAAACTACCTTGTCCGTGCAAATACCCGCGTCTACGGCAGCATCCGCTACGGGCGTCGTCGATTATTGGATCGAACGCATGATTGGTTATCAGCTGTCGACGGCGGCCACAAACGCACTGGTGAGCGATCAGGCAGGCACCAACGGCGTGCCGGCGATGATCAAGACAAAGAATGCGATCAAAATAGAACTGGCGCACCGCCGGCTGGTCAGCCTCATTGCGACCACCGAAGAATTTACCCTGCGCTAGGCAGCAGGCTAGGCGCGTGGTTTGCGCGTGTTGATAAAGAAGCCAACGGCCGCGCAAGCAACGACGGCGAGCTGCAACGAGAGACCAATGGCCGACGGATAGACTCCAAGCCAATCGATCCGAGGTGCGTTCACCGCAATCACCGGCAGCAATCCCGCCTCCTGCAGAGCCGCGACCCCCTTGCCTGTCAGCACGATGGCCAGCAGCGCGATGAGCGCCGAGCTCCAAGCGAAGAACGTGCCGATCGGCAATCGGCGGCTGGTTCGCAGCAACACAAAAGCAATAACCGCGAGGACCGCAACGCCCGCGATCAGCCCGCCAAGAATTGCGCTGCCGTTTCCACGCGTCCACAGCGCGATATAAAACAAAATTGTCTCGAACACTTCCCGATAAACGGCAACGAAGGCCAGCATAAACAGGAAGATTGCCGACCCACGTCCTAGAGCGGCTGAGAGGCGTTCCTTCAGGTAAGTTTGCCATTGTCCGGCAAGGCTTTTTCCATGCATCCAGATTCCGACGCCGAGCAGCACCACCGCCGCAAAGAGCGACGAGAAGCCCTCCGTCAATTCACGATTAGCGCCGCTGATATCGATAAAATAGGCGGCCACCGCCCACGTGACGACACCCAGCACCAGTGCAGCAATCCAGCCCGCATGGACATAGCGCAGCGCGTCTTTACGCTCCACCTTTCGCAAGAAACCGATCATCGCCACGACAACCAGCAGCGCCTCGACTCCTTCGCGCACCAGAATCGTGAAGGCACCTAGGAATGCCGAGGAAGAATCATTGACGCTCGCCAGCGCCGTCTCGGTCTGATCAAACAGCTTCGTCAGCGCTTGAGCCTCCGCAGCAACAATATCCGGGGCGACGCCTGCCGCGATCTGGCTGCGGTAGTGTCCCATGGCGCTTTCAATGCGCCCTAAAAGCTCGCTGTCTTGAGCGCGCAAGGCCGGTTCAACGGGTTCGAACCCATCGAGGTACGCCGACAATGCCAAAGATGTGGCGCGGCGCGCATTGCCGGACTCATAGACTTTTACGCTCTCGGCTAGGCGCGCACGCGCTAACGCTAGTCCACCGGCAGTATTTTTTCCGACCACATCCGGCTTGCTGCGAAGATAGGCGATGACGGCGGCGGCCTTCTCTTCGCCAACGTCTTCAGCGAGCGTGGCTTCCGAAGCGCGCGTGAGCGATTCGAGATTGGGAATTTTCGCACGCAAAGTCGCATCTTGTTTCCAGAATGTCTCGCCGTCCCGGCGTTGCTGATCCGTATAAGCAAAGTTTCCGACGCGGAATGCCACGGCCCAACGCTCATCGTCCGTAAGCGTTTTCTGAAAGCTCACCATCGAGGTGTCGGCGACACCCTGGCTGACAACCTCATAATACGAAAAAACGCTGCGCTGACGTGCGCGTTCGTGTTCGGCGAATGCGACCGGCGGGGGATCAAGCTTCGCTGCCGCTGGACCATCGGCGAGTCCCGTGAGACCGTGACAGACGGTACATTTTTGCTGAAACACAGCGACGCCACGCGCAAGGTCTGGTGCAGCCGCCGGCGCAACCGGGACAGGATAAACGGCTAGCAATGCATTCGCTAACGCATGCGCGATTCGGGCGACATCAGGCGGATCGCGATAGGCAGCGATGGCGGCTTGAAGTTCCGCTGCTTGTGCGAGGAGATTTTCTTGTCCGTCACGTTGCGGAAGCGCGCCAAGTTTGGTGCGCGCCGCTGCCGCGAATTCGGTCATCTCGTCGAATTCTGATGCGTTCGTCGGCTGACCGTTGGAAACCGCGCCGGAATAATCAACGGCGAGATAATCCAGAAGCTTCCAGGTTTGCCGGACGTCCGCGTCGAACTCAGCTGCCCAAGCGCCGTGCGTTATCGTGCAGATGAACAACCCAAAGACCAGCGCAAGACGCCGGAAAAAAACGGATACCTGCGGCGCCTGAGGGAGACTGATCATTTTGCAATCCGGAACGCCTGCGCGTGAATGCGCACGCTAGTCCATTATTGCAATTGCGAATAGTTCGCAAGTAAAAACGCAGAAAAACGAGCGTGTTATTTGTGACACGCTCGTCAATCCACTCATGCCCGCATGTAATGCGCGGTGTAACGCGCTTAGTAGCGACGCGCCTGATCTTTTGCGGCCTTCTTAACGACGTCCTGCATACCGCCAACGGCGTTCTGCATTTTGCCGGCCGCCTTCGTAGTGGCGCCTTCCATTTCCATCTTCTTGTCGCCGATGGCCTTGCCCGTAACTTCCTTCGCGCGGCCCGCGATTGTCTTCGCGGCTCCAGCGGCACGATTCTTATTCATGGCAGCTCCTTTGAAATAAGGGTTGGTCGAACTGAGAGATTTGACACGGTGATTGTCGGCAGTGGCCGGCGCTGAACCGACGCGACCGCCGTATCCGTCATCGCCGGTTCTTCCGTTGACGCCATTTCAGGCGCTTTCTGCTCTTCAATGAGAAGGCGCAAATTCGCAGGCGCGCGAGGGCCCGAAGGCTTGAAGGGGGTTGTAATCGACCGTGGCGCTTCAGTGGCTGCCAATGGCGCCAACTCGGTCGCACGCCCCTCGTTCGCGCTATCAGTCACCACGATGCTTTGCGCGGCGACGGGGAAAGAGAGCAGGAAAGAAGCCGCGAGGCCGGCTAGTTTCAGAAATGTATTGCGGGGTTTTTTTACCGGTCCGCGTCCGGTTACCATTGCACACATCATGCCGGTCTCAACGAGAAGCCGACACGGAAAGTTCCATACTCATACCCGCCTTCCCGTCCTCGCCTTTGTGGGGAGTTTCAGCGCTTTAACCCCCGTAACATCGGTCATGCGAAGGCGTTATTTCTGAGCGCTTCGCTGTCGGAGCCGGAACTAATCCCTTTAATAAAAATGCATAAGGAGACACCTTATGAAAATCGCTTCAAAAACTGTCCTCCCCATCATTGCCGCTGTCACGCTATGTGCAACGGCCGCTCAAGCCGCCAGCGGCTACACCATCAATCGTTTCTATTTATATTCAGGCCCGGGTCACAAATTCGAACGCCTTGATTCCGTGCCTGATAACACACGCGTGCAAATTTTTGGATGCACGCCAAACTTTTCCTGGTGCGATGTGTCATGGGGCAGCTCGCGCGGCTGGCTCGATGCGCACGGCATCGAGACTTATGATCGTGGGCGTCGCGTTATTGTGGCCGATGATGGACCGTACCTGCGCTTGCCGGTGGTGACCTACAGCGCCACGTATGACAAGCCCGACGCGCGCATTCTTGAAGACGACATTGACTGGGATCGCGATTAAACACCCACAGACGTCGCAATCAAAAATCCCCGGGGTGATCGCTCTGGGGATTTTGCGTTTTAGATGCCAGCCAAAAATCAATAAGAAAGGGCCCGGCGTTGTGTCCGAACGCCGAGCCCTCTTTGGAGGTTTGCAGCGGCCCCGTGTCAGAACCGCTCAAACGTCTCGCATAACATAACACAGCGAACGCGGCGGTTTCGCGGCAAGAACGAGGAGAATTTTCGATACGCAGCGGAAGGGCTCACGACTAGAGTTCAGGAGCAGCAGTCTCTGGAACAGGTTGGTCTGAAATTGACTCTGTCGGTGTCGCCTGCTCTGCGGCAGCCGGTGACATCGGTGGCGCGTTGATCAACTGCCAAAATCTGTTGCGCAGCGCGGCAGCCGCAGCCGAAGGCTCGACTTCGCTGGTCAAGCGCGACACCGCAGAGGCATCCGGAAACAATGTCGGATCACCCTTGAGCTCGGGCCGAACGTAGATGTCTGCACCGTGCACTGCGGTGGGCACGCCGGCAGTATTTGTAAGACGCGCCGCGACTTCGGGGCGCAGAAGGAAGTCGATCAACTTCGACGCACCCGTTGTATTCGCCGCAGCTTTCGGCACGGCCAACAAGCCGTACCAGGCGATACTTCCCTCTTTCGGAATCACATAACGCAAGTTGCTTGCCGCTGCCGGGTTGCGCATACGCGCGCGATAGACATCGCCCGACGTCGCCAGGGCGAGACACGTTTTTCCGTCGGCGAGGTTTTCAGCAACACCTTGGCTGGTGAACGTGGAAATAAACGGGCGGATCCCTTCCCATACACGCGCCGCCGCATCTGTATCTTCCGGCTTCGCGGAATCCGGCGGTAGGTTCAGGAATGTGAGCGCAATGGGAAACACGCCACGCGGCGAGTCCACAATTTGAATACCGCAATCTTTAAGCTTCGCGGCGGATTCTGTATTGAAAAGTGTCGCCCAGCTGTCGATAGGCGCGTCGCCTAAACGCTCGCTCAGTTTGATGGCATCATAGCCAATTCCGATGTTGCCCCAGACAGCCACAAGCCCGTGACGATTTTCTGGATCGTAGATCGTCGTGCGCGCCGCGATCGTCGCGTCGACATTGCTCCGATTGGCGACCGGCAACATTGGCTGCAGTAAATCTCGATCCAGCAGATGCTTGAAATCGATGCCCGAGACCAAAGCGAGGTCGTGCGTAACATGCCCCTGATCCATCAGCGCCGTCAGTTGCTCATTGGTGTCATAGTCTTCGCGGACAATCTTCACGCCGCTTTCACCTTCAAAGTCCGTGAAGATTTGCGGATCAATCGTATTTCGCCAAACGAGCACGCGCAGTTCGCCGGTCACGGCAGGTGATGCGACAATGGGTGCCGGGACCCCGGGCGCCGCCGGCTGCGGCGCCGGAGCAAAATGTATGTAAATGCCCCAGCCCGCCACGAGAACGAGGCTGAGCGCCAAAGCCAGCAGCCAGCTGGGCAGGCGACGCGGCGGCGATTGTGGCACGGGGGGCGCCGGGCGAGAGTCCGGATCTGTAATCACAAGGGGTGTATTCCCGGGTTTGAGGGGACCTGCAAGATTGAAAACGGTAATCACGGGAAAAAGCTCCCGACCTCCATCTCCTTGTATTGAAGCGTGGCCGCCGCTACCAAGAACGTCAGGGAGCTTAAGTACGTGACCACATTCGCCACGGATATAACGCATAAAACGGTGTTGATAACGGGCGCCGGACGACGCATCGGGCAGGCGCTGGCTGAAGACCTGGCCGCGGCAGGGTGGGCCGTGGGCGTCCATTACAACGCGTCCGCCACTGAAGCAGAGGCCGTGGTGGCGGCAATTGCGGCAAAGGGCGGTAAAGCTGCGGTCATTGGCGGCGATCTCGCCGACTCGCAGGCCGTCGATTCGATACTTCCCAACGCCGAGAAGGCGTTAGGCCCCATCGGGTGCCTGATCAATAACGCCTCGATTTTCGAATTCGACGATATTGCAACGGCGACTCTTCAGTCGTGGGATCGCCACATGGCGATTAATTTGCGCGCTCCTTTTTTCCTTTCGCAGGCGTTTGCCGCCCGCGTGCCGGACACGGCCAGAGGGGCCATCATCCACATCGTCGATGAGCGCGTGTGGCATCTCACGCCGCATTTCGCGTCCTATACCGTCAGCAAATCAGGCCTGTGGACGCTGACCCAGACCTCGGCCATGGCGCTGGCGCCGCGCATTCGCGTCAATGCTATTGGTCCCGGCCCTACGCTGCCGAGTGCACGCCAAAGTCAGGCACAGTTTGATGAAAATGCCCGGAAAATGCCGCTGGGACGTGGCACGACGCCGCAAGAAATCTGCACCGCCGCGCGATTCATTCTTGCGGCGTCAGCCATGACGGGCCAAATGATAGCGCTCGATGGCGGCCAACATCTCGGCTGGGGACAAGTACCCCCCGATGCCCGCCCCGCAGACTAGGAGCCGTTTATGACCAACGCCCCCGTCATCGCACCTTTGAAGATTGCCGACGCCGCAGCCGGCCTGCGCCACGTGTTTGTGCGCGACCTCGTTTTGGCGTGCAGCATTGGGGTCCATGCCCATGAGAAGAAGGGTGCCCAGCGGGTACGGATCAATCTGGATCTGGGCGTTTATGAGAACACACAGCCCCACCAGGACCGTCTCGAAAATGTAGTCTGTTACGAAGACATCATTACGCGCGTGCGGGCCGTGGCGGCCGATGGTCACGTAAATCTCGCCGAAACCTTGGCTGAGCGTGTCGCGTCCATTTGTCTGCAGGACCCCTCGTGCCATTCCGCCCGGGTACGCGTAGAGAAGCTCGATGTCTTTGACGACGCCAGCAGCGTCGGGATCGAAATCGAGCGATTTGCGGCTCCGCGGGCCCGTACACGGCCCTAAAAACGCAACAAAATCCGCCATCGACTCGCGGCATAGGAACGGGGGGATACCCCTGTCAAGCAAAGTTGTTCACAAGGGGCGCTTGTTTGCCCAAATTGCCCAGCCGGCGAGCGAGCGCCGTGCGGGAGTTTTATGATTTTGGCGCACCCATTGAAAAAGACACATAAAATCAATGATATAGATTTTATGCTCCTTTTTTAAGCAGACGGAACAAAACCCACGATACCCGCGGTACGGGGGTCCCTCCCGGGGGATTTTCAACAGAGTTGTCCACAGATTTCGTGGATATCCTGGCATGGCATTTTTCACCATGGACAGTGCGTTGACGGTCTCGTGCAAAGACGCCACATAAAGCCATGTTTCCTGTCCTTTCTGGCGATAACGACACACCCACGGCCGACGACCGCCCGGTCGAAGAGTCGCCCGGTCCCGCGTCTCCTGCCCCAACCCAAGACGACGACACGCCGCCCGACTTCGTTGCGATACGCAACGGCCTCGCGGTTTTGACGGAGTTCGTGAAAACCCTCCCCCAGAAGCCCGGCGTCTACCGGATGGCGAATGCCAAAGGCGAAATGCTGTATGTCGGCAAAGCAAAAAATCTAAAAAAGCGCGTCAGCAGTTATTTACACATCGATCGCCTGTCGATCCGTATTCAGCGCATGGTTTTCTATACCCATACCGCCGAGGTCGTCGTCACCCACACCGAGGCCGAAGCGCTCCTGCTCGAGAGCAATCTCATCAAGCAGTTGAAGCCGCGCTACAACATCATCTTCCGCGATGACAAATCGTTTCCTTACATCATGATCGCGGGAGGTCATGATTTTCAGCGCATCGTCAAACATCGTGGTGCGCGCGCAAAAGGAAATGAATACTTCGGGCCGTTCGCATCAGCCATCGCGGTGAACGCAACGCTGACGACCCTGCAAAAAGTATTTTTGCTGCGCAGCTGCAACGACGCCGTCTTTTCCAGCCGCGCCCGGCCATGTTTGTTGTACCAAATTAAGCGCTGTTCCGCGCCGTGCGTTGGGCGCATCACGCAAGAGAACTATGCTGAGTTAGTGCGCGAGGGCCGTGAGTTTCTCGGCGGCCGCAGTCGCACGATGCAAGACGAGTTGGCGCGGCGCATGGATACAGCCAGCGCCAATCAAGATTACGAATCGGCTGCAAGTTTCCGCGACCGTATTCGGGCAATGACGGCCGTTCAGGCTCACCAGGACATTAACGTTACCGGCGTTGGCGAACTCGATGTCGTTGCTCTGCACCGCGCCGGCGGTCAGGTTTGCGTGCAGGTGTTTTTCTTTCGTGGCGGGCAGAACTTCGGTAACCGCGCCTATTTTCCCCAGCACGCATCCGACGAAGATGACGGCGCCGTGATGGATGCCTTCATCGGCCAGTTTTATGAATCTTTTTCGCCGCCTAAGGAAATTGCGCTCAACTTGCCTGCCTCAAATCCCATGTTATTGGCCGAGGCCCTAACACTTCGCGCCGGGCATGCCGTCAGGATTGCCGTGCCCGCGCGCGGCAATCGGCGCAAACTGGTCGACCACGCGGCCATCAACGCCCGCGAAGCTTTAGGACGGCGGCTGGCCGAGAACTCCGCGCAACGGAAACTGTTGGAAGGCGTAGCGGAAGTGTTTGGTTTGGCCACAATGCCGAATCGGGTTGAGGTGTATGACAACTCGCACATTTCGGGCACGCACATGGTAGGTGCGATGATTGTCGCAGGTCCGGAAGGCCTTACCAAAAACGCCTATCGCAAGTTCAATATCAAAACGCAGGATTTAGCCCCCGGCGACGACTACGGCGCCATGCGCGAAGTGCTGACGCGACGCTTTGCGCGCGCGCAGAAAGAAGACCCCGAACGCGCCTTAGGCCAGTGGCCGGATTTGGTGCTCCTCGACGGCGGACAAGGCCAGTTGAGCGCGGTCATGAAGGTGCTTGCCGATCTTGGTATCAACGACCTATGCGTCGCCGCGATTGCAAAGGGCCCCGATCGTGACGCCGGCCGCGAACAATTCTTCCTGCCCAATCGCAAGCCGTTCATGCTGCCGCCTAGCCACCCGGTCTTGTACTTTTTGCAGCGGCTGCGCGACGAAGCGCACCGGTTTGCGATCTCGGCCCATCGCGCCAAGCGCTCAAAAGCCATCGGTCAGTCGCTTTTGGATGAGGTCACGGGCATCGGCGCTGCCCGCAAAAAGGCCCTATTGCGTCATTTTGGCTCGCCGAAGGCCGTTTCCGCGGCTGGCCTTGCAGATTTGCGACAGGTGGCAGGAATCAGCGCCGCGACAGCGAAAAAAATCTATGACCACTTCCATCCTGAGGGATAACATCCCCGCGCTTCAACAAGGTGGCGACCCAGTGCTAAATCTGCCGAATATTCTGACGCTGTCGCGTATCTTCGTCATCCCGATTGTGGTGGCCACGTTCTTTTTCGACAGCCCCACCATGCGCTGGGCAGCGTGCGGGCTTTTCACCCTGGCGGGCATTACCGATTTCTTTGACGGTTACCTCGCGCGACGCGCCAACCAAGTTTCATCGTTCGGGCGCTTCCTGGACCCTATCGCCGACAAGCTCCTGGTTGCTGCGGTATTGATGCTCATCGTCGCATTCGATCGCGTACATGTGTGGTCTTACCTCGCAGCGCTTGTGATCCTGTTGCGGGAAATTCTGGTATCGGGTTTGCGGGAGTTTCTGGCCGAACTTCATGTAAGCGTGCCGGTGACAAAACTCGCTAAAGCCAAAACCACTGTGCAGATGGTTGCGCTTGGATTTCTGATTGTCGGCAGCGCCTCCCCGACCTGGATTCCGGCCGAGATGATCGGCGAAGTCGGCATCTGGCTCGCGGCCGTTGTTACACTCGCGACAGGCTACGACTATCTGAAAGCCGGCCTGCGGCATATGGCCGCAACTCCATGACGCTCCTTTACTTCGCCTGGGTGCGCGAGAAGATCGGCATCAGCGAGGAGAGCCTGACACCGCCGGCGAACGTTCGCACCGTCGATGATCTCATGACTTGGCTCGCCAGCCGCAGCGCAGGACATGCCGACGCCTTCGCAGATCGAAAGTTGGTGAAGGCCGCTGTCGATCAGGTTCATGTCCAGGCCCGGGCCGATGTGCAAGGCGCCAAGGAAGTCGCGTTCTTTCCTCCCGTCACGGGCGGTTGATCGTGCCGGGCCACACCGGGAACGTGCGTGTTCAGGAAGCACCCTTCGATCCGGGCGCGGAGATCAATGGCTTTCTGGCTCGCAATCCAAACTCGGGCGGAATTGCCAGCTTCATTGGTCAGATGCGTGATTTTCGCGGGACAGATCGTTCGGGTGGCGAAAAAGTCTCCGCCATGACGCTTGAGCACTACCCGGGCATGGCAGAAAAACAGTTTGAAGCGCTTATCGCCGATGCGCGTCAACGCTGGGCTTTGGACGACGCGCTCCTCATCCATCGCCATGGCAAGCTGCATCCCAGCGAAGCCATCGTGCTTGTAGCGACAGCATCGGCGCATCGTGCGGACGCCCTGTCCGCGTGCGAATTTCTCATCGATTGGCTTAAAACCCAGGCGCCTTTTTGGAAAAAAGAAGTGTCTTCCGGCGGCGCCGCGTGGGTAGCGGCTCAATCCACCGATGAGGCGCGTGCGAAGCGCTGGTAAGGCGCAACACAATTGTCCTCAAGTGCCGCAGCCGACATGAGCCCTAAAATTTTTATCGCGGCTCGCGCGCGATTGCCCATTCAAGGTATCTACGGTGCAAACGCGCGTAGGGCGAATCTGCCGCGGCGAGCGACAATTTTCGGCTGCCCGTCGTAAACCAAAACAAAGCAGGTACATCTCCGTGGTCAGCAAGGTTGGGGCCCAGAAGTGACACGTCGCTCTTCATATCCAATAGCGCCGAGAACATCGCGTATTGATCTACCCCCCACCATGCGTGCTGTATTTCGGCTTTGATAATATCGGCGACGCGGCGGAAATACGGGCGTGATGATCGCGTACCCATGGCAAGAGAGGCCACGATTTGGTGCCATGGATCCAATTGTCCCGGGCGCACACGCAGTGCCGCCTTCTCGCCGGCGCGAAGCATCGGGCGAATGTCGCCGGTCACAAGCGCATCAACATCGGCGACCCACAGGGGGCCTTCGATTCGTTCCATCGCATCAGCAAAGCGAATGTATCGAATGGCATTATAATAATTCCAGCGCACATGGTCGGGCGCGTGTTTCAAACCCGAATGTTCATTCGTAAATGACAACGCGAGAGGAAACGTCTTGACGAGCTCCATAATCGCCGAATCGCAATCAATAAGATGTACATGACATCGGACACCCGGACTGTGTTCAGCAATGGAGGCCAGTAACGGACGGCATAGCGCGGAGAAATAGTGCTCATCGCAGCTAAAGAAGAAGGCCGGCTCTGTAGGGTATTCCCCGGCCACAGGTGGGAACTGGAAAGAGGATGGCGGCGGCTCAAAACCGAATCGCATCCGTAATTTAATATTTTGCGGATCAAGCGCCTGCGCCGTTTCCATAAGTCGATTGGCCTTCGCGTACTCTCTAACCGCTAGCGCCGCCACCGCGCAATTGTAGGCAGCGTCGGCCGAAGCCGGTTCACGCATGCGCCACGCATTTATGGTTTGAACGAAACTGCCCACCGCTTCACCCGCGAAGGCAAAGGGAAATTCCGCAAAGTCGAGTACATGGTCGGGCGGCAAACCACGTTTGATGCGTTCGACCGACTCTGCAGTCGAGACGGCGGACTTAAGTTCGTCGAGCGTCATGGCTTCAAGTTGCGCGGGAAAGCACAAAGTACGGCCGATCCTTTTGAAGATCGGCCGAATTTCCCACGTCGAAGCTGTTTATTGCGCTCGCACATAACTATGCAGCGCTCGCCGCTTCACTGCGACCGATAAGCGCATCGAAATCGGTTATTAGCGCGCGGCATACTTCGCCGGGCGTGAACTTATAGGGACCGACTTCGCGCACGGGCGTAACTTCCGCGGCGGTGCCGGTGAGGAAGCATTCCTGCGCACGCGCCATTTCCTCTGGCATGATGGCGCGTTCAATCACTTTATAGCCGCGTGCTTTTGCGAGGCCCATGACGGTACGGCGGGTAATGCCATCGAGGAAGCAATCGGGTGTCGGCGTATGGAGTTCACCGTTCATCACAAAGAAAATGTTCGCGCCTGTGGCTTCGGCAACCTGCCCACGCCAGTCAAGCAATAGCGCGTCGTCGTAGCCCTTATTTTCGGCCGTATGCTTGCTGAGCGTGCAAATCATATACAGCCCGGCAGCCTTGGCCTTGACCGGCGATGTTTCAGGTGACGGGCGCTTCCATTCCGCAATCATTAGACGGATGCCCTTCAGGCGCGCATCTACCGAGAAGTACTGAGGCCACACCCAGGTTGCGATGGCGACATTGATTTTAGCTTTTGGTGCAGGCACGCCCATTTGCTCGCTGCCGCGCCAAGCGATCGGGCGCACGTAACCGTCGACGATGTTGTTGGCTTTCAACAGCGCGTATGTGCCTTCGTTGATTTGCTCGGGCGTGAATGGGATTTTCATGTCGAGAATATTCGCCGACATAAACAGCCGTTCGGTGTGTTCTTCCAACTTGAAGACTTTGCCGCCGTAGCAACGCTCGCCTTCAAAAACAGCCGAGGCGTAATGGAGCGCATGAGAAAGGACATGGAGCTTTGCATCGCGCCACGGCACGAGTTGGCCGTTCATCCAAATAAAGCCGTCGCGATCGTCGAATGTCTGCGTGATCATGGCTTCGTCCTCTTCACACTTCCGTACGGTTTTGATGTAATATTACGTAAACTGATTTAACTGCGTAACATTCTTATCACATTTAAGTCAATACTGCTGACATAGTATCGTACGATGGCCGTTCACCTATCGCACCCATAGCCAGCATCGGGTCTTACGCCATGGTAGAGCCAAAAACCACCGCCAATCCGCTTTTTCTGCGCGACGAGGACCTGCGCCAAGCCATTGAATTACTGTTCTTCGCTTACCGGGATTTTACCGCACGGGCCGACGCCCTTCTGGCGCGGAGGCATTTCGGGCGAGCCCATCATCGGGTAATTTATTTCGTGGGGCGTCACCCCGGTTTGTCGGTCAGCCACCTGCTGGCGATTCTGAATATCACCAAGCAAAGCCTATCGCGGGTTCTGAGCCAATTGGTGCGCGAGGGGTATATTGCGCAAAAACAGGGCGATTCAGACCGTCGACAGCGACTTTTAAATCTCACGGAAAAAGGCGTCGCCCTCGAACGCGACCTCTCCGCCGAACAGCGTGTGCGTATCGCAGCGGCATATAAGGAAGCGGGCGGCATTGCTGTCGAGGGTTTTCGTAAGGTTATGCTCGGCGTGATGGACGCAGACGTGCGCGGCCGTTTTGGCGCCCCCAACGGTTAGTCCCTAGAAGTGAAACCCCGCACCACGGATTTCAGCTAGGATACCCCTATGGACCGGCCTTCTCTTTACCCACCTCATATCCTCATCGTTGAGGACGATATGCGTGTCAGAAATTTGCTTCGCAAGTTTCTGACCGAGACCGGCTACATGGTGACGGCCGCTGAAGACGCAGCAGCGGCGCGGAGCCACTTGGGGTCGTTGCAATTCGACCTGTTGGTCATTGACGTCATGATGCCCGGCGAAGATGGTCTCTCGCTGGTGAAGAGCGTGCGGGAGCACAATCCGGTACCCATCTTAATGCTCACCGCCATGGGCGAACCGCAGCATCGAATTCGCGGACTTGAACTCGGCGTCGATGACTATATGGCCAAGCCGTTCGAACCGCAGGAACTTGTTTTGCGTATCGGTTCGATCTTGCGCCGCGCCCCGCCAACCGAGGCGCCCGCCAAAATGGAATTGCGGTTCGGCGATTGCCGTTATGACCTTGCCCGCGAACAGCTATCTCGCAACGGCAGCGTTGTTCGGCTTACAGGAACCGAAGCGGAGCTCTTACGCGTCCTCGCACGTCATGCCGGCGTCCCCGTGGATCGCACGGCACTTGGCTTAGGATCCGACGACACGACGAATCCACGAACGATTGACGTTCAAATCACGCGCCTGCGCCGTAAAATCGAACCCGACCCGCGTCAACCGCGCTATCTGCAGACGATCCGGGGCACCGGCTATCTATTGCGAACTGATCCTTAGATGGACCAGATCGTACCCGACGCAGTGAAGGATTCGCCCGCAGCACACGCGCCGCGCCGCAGGTGGTTCGATCCGGATGCGCTGGAGCGCGTCATGCCACGCACTTTAATGGCGCGCGTGAGCGTGACGATCGTCGTGCCGCTCATTCTTGTTCAAATCATTTCGACCTACGTCTTTTACGCAAACCTGTGGAACACCATGTCGCGTCGCATGGCTGCGGATCTTGCCGGCGACATCGCGGCGGTCGCCCAATCCCTGCATGACGCGCCCGAGGCCGCTCAACGCGATGCTGTCGTCCGGAACGCCCGCAAAGCCATGGAGTTGGAAGTTTCATTCGAACCCGGCGCTGCGCTGTCCGATCCCCGCGCAATCGCGCGTAGGGCAGATGCCGTCGAGCGCATGGAGCAGGAGCTATGGCGCGGACTGCAGCGCCCGTTTGCGGTCGATTTTTTAGGACTGAGGTCGCAGCGTCTTGTGTCGGTTCGCGTTCAGGAAACAGATGGTGTCCTGACCGTGCTTTTGCCGCGCTCGCGCATTGTCGGCAGCAACACAACGCTCGTATTTGTGATCTGGATGGTTGGCTCGTCAATGCTGCTGTTCGGCGTTGCGACGGCCTACTTGCGTAATCAGGTTGCCACGGTACGTCGGCTGGCAAGGGCCGCCGACGCGTTCGGCAAAGGCCGCGAAGTTTCGGATTTTCCCGATACCGGCGCTTTCGAAGTGCGCCAAGCGGGGCGTGCTTTCAACATTATGCGCGGCCGCATTCAACGGCAAATCGCGCAGCGTACCGAGATGCTGGCAGGCGTATCGCACGATTTGCGCACCCCGCTGACGCGCATGAAATTGCAGCTTGAGATGATGCCCAACACTCAGGCCGATGACATCGCCGCGCTGCGCGAAGACGTCGCCGAAATGGAGCGCATGCTTGAAGCCTATTTGGCTTTCGCGCGCGGCGAAGGGACGGAAACGCCTGTACCGGTAAACTTGGGAGAGCTCGTCGAACTCATTGTCGCACGCTTCCGCCGCGAGGGCGCCGCCATCACTTTGCACACGCCGCCGACGCCGCTAAACGTGATTCTCAAACCCGTCGCTTATGATCGCTCGGTGAGCAATCTCATCGGTAACGCAGTGCGCTACGCCCGCAACATCACGGTGACCGCGCGCCGCGTCGACGAATTCATTTACGTCGATGTGGATGATGATGGACCAGGCATCCCTGAAGGAAAACGCGAAGAAGCGTTTCGCGCCTTTCATCGCCTCGAACCGTCGCGCAATCCTAAGACCGGCGGCGTTGGTCTGGGACTGACAATTGCGCGCGACATCATTCGCGGCATGGGTGGCGACATTATTTTAGGCAACGCACCCGCGGGCGGGTTACGCGCCAGTTTACGGCTACCGGTCTAATGGGCGCTTTCGCGCTCGGCCAGTGCCAGCTCGATGGCCTGTAGCAGGTCTTCGTCGCTCACGGGTTTATCGAGGATGACCGCGGCCCCCGCTTTGCGTGCCGATTCCTTAAGGACCGGGTCACTACGCCCTGTAACCATAACGACTGGCAGGGTGATGTGATGCTCTTGTAAAGCGTCGAGGAGTTGAAGGCCGGTCATGCGCGGCATGTGATAGTCGAGCACCAGGCAACCATTGCCTTCTTGCGCGGCACTGTCTTCGAGAAATTGTTCGGCGGAGTCGTAGTCCTGGACATTCATGCCGTAGGATTCCAACACCATTCGCATGGAATCACGAACGGCGGGATCATCATCAACAACGTAGATTTTTTGTCCGTCTGGCGTCATCGCGTCGATGCTCCGTATCTCCGACCGTGGAAATGTAGGTAGCCGGCAGCGAGCGCGATATACGTAGAACCCCGTATTAAATGGGAGCGGCGATTCCCGCGGCCAGCGCCGCGCGCACCAGGTCAGATAGTCCGCGCGCCTGCATCTTTTCCATGAGGCGCCCGCGATGCACTTCGACCGTGCGGGGTGAAATATCCAATTTAAAGGCGATCACCTTATTCGGGTGACCGGCCACAAGAAGTTCCAAGACATCTCGCTCACGGGGGGTGAGCCCAGCAACGCGCTCGCGCGAAGCATGGGACGCCGATGCTTGTCCTCGTGTTTCGCGGTGGATGTCGAGCGCCCGACGGACACTTGTGAGAAACGCCTCGTCATCGAAGGGTTTTTCGATGAAATCGATCGCGCCCGCACGCATGGCGCGCACCGCCAATGGCACGTCTCCATCGCCCGTCATGATGATCACCGGCAGCTCGAACTTTCGGCGCATAAGCTCTGCTTGGAGCGCAAGGCCGTCCATGTCGGGCATTCGGACGTCAGCCACCAAGCACCCTTCATGTGCTGGCGTATAAAAATCGAGAAACGCTGCCGCCCTTGGAAAATCTTGAACGCGCAGACCGGCCGACTCTAAAAGCACGCGCAAGGAATCGCGGAGGCCGTCGTCGTCATCGACAATGAATATGGCGGCATCGCTCATGACCTACTCCCCTCCGGTTATCTTAGACCGACAGCGGTATATTGAAATGGAAGGAAACGCCCGCTTCAAGGTTAGGCGTGGCCCACATGCGCCCGCCATGAGATTCAATAATTCGCTTAGAAATAGAAAGGCCAATGCCCATCCCTGCGCCTTTCGTGGTCGTAAAAGGCTGAAAAAGCCGTCCAGCCACATCGGGATGCAGCCCCGGCCCCGTATCCATGACCGTTACTTGTGCGAAATCGCCTTCTATCATTGTTCGAACCGTCAAATCGCGTGTCTCGGTCTCCTGCATTGCCTCAATGCTATTGCGGACGAGATTGAGGACCACCTGCTGAATTTGAATTTTATCGATAAGCACGTTCGGCGCGCGCGGGTGGAATTCCATTTGCGGTCGCACGCCGGTATCGCCCGCCCCAATCAAAGCCAGCCCCATGGCTTCGTCGATGACGGAGTTGAGATTTTCAATCACGCGATTGGTTTCACCTTTTTCGATAAAGTCTCTTAAGCGCCGGATGACCTGACCTGCCCTTGCAGTCTGCGCCAATGTCTTTTCAAGAATCTCGCGCACTTTCACGATGGCGGGATCGTTGATGTTAACCGCGGTTCGTTGTGCGGCTCTGAGGTAGTTCGTAATGGCCGCCAGCGGCTGGTTCACTTCGTGCGCCAGCGCTGAGCTCATCTCGCTCATGGCGCTCAGGCGCGACACGTGCAGGAGTTCGTGCTGCAGTTCCTGCGTCTGACGTTGTGCGTTCTGGCGTTCCGTGATGTCGCGAATGATGGCGACTAGAATATTGCCGTCCGGCGATTGCCCTTCCCCAAGAGAAACATGCATGGGAAAGGTCGTCCCGTCTTTGCGTTGGCCCACCGTCTCCAGACTCGGGCTGACGGCGCCGTGCTGGCCGGTCATGCGGTAGCTGTCGAGATACGCGTCGTATTTTTCCTGATCGGTTGCCGACATCAGCATTTTGACGCTGCGGCCAACCACATCGCGTGGCGGATACCCGAAAAGCTGTTCGCAGGCAGTGTTATAGACTTGAATGAGCCCCGCAGCATCGATGACCACAATTCCGTCGGCTGCCGCGGTAATAAGGGCTTCGAAACGCGCTCTATAATCCATATTCGCGGCCTCTAAGTCCCCGCCATTATTGGCTTTTTTGGGCGGCGGGCGACGGCATACGTAATACTACTTAAGTGGATACCCCAATTTCGATCCTGGGTCTGGATGCGTACCAATTGCCTCTCGAGCACCCCAGAGATCGGAGAATACCATGTTGCAGTCCCGTACCGAAGTCGTCGCCGACTACGCCTTGCAGACACAGGTTGCGCCGCGCCGGGTCCTTGCGCGTCAGCCGCTGCAGGCACTCGAAACTCTGGGTCAGCAAATCACCGTGCGCCGTGGCAAGGAAATCTACGCCGAGGGCGCCCTGGCCGATCATTGCTACAAAATCGTTAGCGGCAGCGTTCGCCTCGTGAAATTGATGGCCGACGGTCACCGCCAAATTTGTGAATTCCTTGTCGCCGGCGATCTGCTTGGCTTTGAAGACGAAGACGATCGTTATTTCGCCGCCGAAGCGGTCAGCGATTGCGTGCTGATGCGCTATTCGCGCCGGAGCGTTGACACACTCATCACCGAAGACAACGCCTTTGCCCGTCACATGCGCCACCTGACCGCCAAAGGTCTGGAAGGTGCCTACAAACGCATGGTGTTGCTGTGCCACAAGACGGCACAAGAACGCGTGGCATGGTTCTTACTGGAACTGTCCGAGCGCACCGCCAACGACAACGATTGCATCCAGCTGCCCATGACCCGCGGCGACATCGCCGATTATCTCGGCATGGTAATCGAAACCGTCAGCCGCACGCTGACTCAGCTGAAAGAAAGCGGCGTCATTTCCATGCAAAGCGTCAATCGCATCAAATTGGTGGATCGCGATGCGCTGGAGGATGCGCGAGGCGACTTATGAGCGTTATTCCATTTCCATCTTCGGCGCGTAAAACCAACATCGTTCCCGGTTCATACGAGACGGGAATGAAAGTGCACTACGATGGCGCTTTACGCAAAGTCACCGTGACCTTCCGCGGCCGAGTCATCGCGCTGCCGGGTCAATATGCAAGTCAGGACGAGGCCACCTGGGCCGGCGAAGCTTTTTGTCGTGAAAACGGCTGGGAGCGCGAGTCCACCAAGCGCCCCATGCGCGGACGTAGTGTTCGCTAAATCAGGCCGCCGCCGCTTCCGCTGATTTACGCCGGAAGGACAACATTCCCATCAAACGTTCGACACGCGTCAAAGCCCGGTCGACGGCCGCCATCGTTTTTGCGAGGTCGGCCGTATCATCGTTCAGCCACGCGCGCATACCGCTGGCGCCAATTGCAAGCAACCCCTGCGTACGCAAAAGCCCGATGGGACCATTGACGCTAATGCCAGCGGCCCCAAGTGTCGCAGCAGCCGAGCGTCGCAAGCGGCATCCAGTCAGAACCGCCACGCCTGGATCGCGCATGACACCCGTGACAAGCGCGCGCATGCCGTCGCGGTTTTGATTCAAGATATCGAACCGCCGCATAAGAATGTCGAACACGCGGTCACGCGGCGACTCCGTGCCGTCAACGCTGCTTACGCCCGCGAGCATCTGATCGTCGATTGAGGTGATCAGCCGCAAAACAAGATGCCCCCGCGTCGGCGCATCGCGCAGTAACTGCCCTAATGAAATCTTCGCGCGCGCCGCGACGCCGTCAAGCGTCAGCTCGCGCCAGCCCGTAACGGCCACTTCAGCCAAAGTCGCGGCAACGATCGGATCGACAGTTTCCGCGGCCCTCTTAGCAGCGGCCTTTTTGATAGATTTCTTGGCGGCCATCGTTCACCTCCATGACGTCGTCTGAAACTTAACCTGCGAGCTCTTGCGATCGCTTCGTGGCGACGGCGACAGCTTGCGCCATCAGTTTTTTCAAGCCGCCTTCGCCCATCAAAATAGATAACGCCGCAGCCGTGGTTCCGTTCGGGCTCGTGACGTTTTGGCGGAGTACTTCGGGCGGGTTCGTATCCTGCGCCATCAGCGCGGCAGAACCCGTTACGGTCAGGCGCGCCAATCGCGCCGCGAGCTCGGGCGGTAATCCCGCTTCGATACCGGCGTCGCGCAGGCATTCGGCGAGTAAGAAAACATAGGCGGGACCGCTGCCCGAGACCGCCGTCACGGCATCCATGAGCGTTTCATCGTTCAGCCATTCCACATCGCCGACGGCTTGCATCAGGAGTTCGCATACGCGTTTTTGCACGGCGCTCACGGTTGGGGCCGCGTAGAGAACGCTGATCGCTTTTCCAATGGCGGCCGGCGTGTTGGGCATGGCACGCACCACGGCCGCATCCGCGCCCAGGTGCTTTTGGAAATAAGTGGTTGTCTTGCCCGCAATGACCGAGAGGAACACCGGCGCGCGCGCGACAAGGCGTTGATAGTCAGCGACCACACCGTCGGCCAATTGCGGCTTCACGGCGAACAGCACGACATCCGGCACGAAGTCGCGCGGGACGTCCTTGGCTGTCGGCAGCACCGTCAGTGCGCGATGATGAGCACAGCATGCAACAGCCTCGCGGCCGCCAGGCTCGACGACGACCGCGTCTACAGGATTTAAGCCTTGCTTGAACCAGCCCTCGAGAAGAGCGCCGCCCATTTTACCGCAGCCGACAAGGAGAATGGTCCCTTTGATCATGGCGCTACGATAGCACTCGAACGGGCGAATGCTAAAGGCCGATGGAAAGCGCCGCGGTTGCAGAAAAAGGAGGCCTTACGCCTCGCCGACCGTGTCTAAAAGCGAGCTGGCGATGGCGTCTTCGGCGTTACGACCGCCCCAGATCACGAACTGGAAGGCGGGGTAGTAACGTTCGCATTCCGCGATGGCCAAATCCATGAGTTCGCCGATCAATTCACTATCGAAGCGGTCCGGCAGACGCACGGTATGCCGGAACATGGGGATGCCCTCTTCGACCCAAATGGCGAAGTGGCCCATCCAAAGACGTTCGTTGAGTTTGGCGAGAAGCTCATAGACATGCCCCATGAGCTTCGATTGGACGCGCATATCGAGTGCGCACGAGAAGTGCAGCGCGTTGAGATCTTCGGACCATGCGAAGAACATGCCGTAATCGCACCAGGTGCCGGGCGATTCCACAGCGAGTTCGGTCTCGCAGCGGCGATCATAGATCCACTCTTTGCCGGCGATGACTTCTTCGATGAGATCGATGGGATTGCTGGTCCGTGTCGCTGACCGGCGAAGCGTTGCAGACTGCATCGAAGACCCTCCCCACGGAGAAAATCGGGTCTAAAGGCGGCTCGAACCCCTGGTTAACGTATGAGCCGCAACTTCAAGATATAGTAGGTGCTGGGAGGTCGCAACACAAAATGATGAATAAAACCGCCGAGTCGCGCTTTGAGTCAAAAATCTTGTGGATAAGTGCTTGAGACGATTCAGTTGCCTGGGTTTTTTTCCGCTAACGCGCGCTCGAGTTCAGCAATGCGTTTTACAAGGCGCTCTTGCTCGGCGCGAGCTTCCGCCGCCATCGCGCGCACAACATCGAATTCGTCTCGGCGCACGAAGTTACCGTCGGCCATGAAGCGTTCCGTGCGATCGCGAATCATCGCTTCGATTTCGTCTTTCAGTGATGTGACGGCGTTTAACGCACCGCCCGCCACGCGCGCCAAATCGTCGAAAATTCGGTTCTGGCTTTGCATGCGCCGTATCCTTCTCGTTGAGTCTGTCACATCAATATCGGCGCTCACGCGCCGCAAAGCAACGATACCCGCAGACAGAAGGCGCAGTTGCCAGTAGTTTACCCGCGCCTAAAAGCTTGGCGCTGGAGGAGTGGCACCGACCCCATGTTCGCAATCGCTTTCCCCGCGATAGATCCCGTCATTTTTCATATCGGCAGCAGTTTTGCCGTCCGCTGGTACGCCGTGGCGTATATCGCGGGTCTGGTCGGCGGCCTTTGGTATATGCGTTGGCTGGTGACGCGTCCGCCCGCATTGATGACGCGCACGCACGTCGAGGACTTCTTTCTGTGGGCGCTGCTCGGCGTCATCCTTGGCGGTCGCCTGGGTTACGTCCTGTTTTACAAACCGGCGTACTACTTTTCGCACATCAGCGAAGTTATCCGAACGTGGGAGGGCGGAATGTCCTTTCACGGCGGGCTGCTCGGCGTAACGTTGGCGATAATCCTTTATGCGCGCCACGCCAAAATTAACATGTGGTATCTGGCAGACGGCGTTGCGTGCGCCGTACCGATCGGACTAGGACTTGGCCGTCTCGCGAATTTCATCAACGGCGAACTTTGGGGGCGCATAGCACCTGACGTCCCATGGGCCATGGTGTTTCCCAATGGCGGACCTGTACCGCGTCATCCCAGCCAGCTGTATCAAGCCATGCTCGAGGGCGTGGTGCTGTTCATCATCTTGCATCTTCTGTGGCGCAACGAGCGCATTCGCTCACGCCCTGGAATACTGACGGGCGCTTTCTGGATCGGCTACGGCGTGTTTCGCATGGTCGGCGAGCTGTTCCGCGAGCCCGATAACTTCCTGGGCTTTCTCATCGGCGGCGCCACCATGGGACAACTGCTGTCGATCCCGATGGTGCTGTTTGGCGTGTTTGCCGTTTGGCGCGCACGTAGCACTTCACCCGTCGCATGAACGCGGGCGCGCCTGATCGAAACCTTTGCGCGGAAATGTTGGCGACGCAGATTCGCCGTCATGGGCCGATTACGATGGCCGACTTCATGGAGGCCGCCGTCGATGCTTACTACGCAAAGGGCGATGTTTTCGGCACGCACGGCGACTTCACCACGGCCCCGGAAATCAGTCAGGTCTTCGGCGAGTTGATCGGCTTATGGGCAGCGGTGACGTGGCAACATATGGGTGCGCCCACGCCGTTTTATTTGGTTGAATGCGGACCGGGTCGCGGGACACTGATGAGCGATGTTTTGCGCGCGACGTCGCAAGTAGAAGGTTTTTCCGAGGCGGCCGATGTGCGCTTTGTGGAACGGAGTGCGTCCCTGAAAGCGATACAGCGTAAAGCGCTCGGAGAACGCCCGGTTCAGTGGCACGAGACTTTAGAAGACGTGCCTGCGGGCCCCTTCATTCTGATCGGCAACGAATTCCTGGATGCGCTTCCCGTGCGTCAGTTTGAAAAGACCGCGAAAGGATGGTCGGAGCGGTGCGTTACGTTGGATGACAATGGTGCATTCAAATTACTTCGCCGACCCGTGCCGAATTTTCCAGATCCGACGGAGGCTGCAAAAGGTGCGATCGTAGAGGTATCTCCGGCGGTGGATGCCGTCATCGAACAGGTTGCGGCGGCCGTGGCGCGCTATAATGGCGCAGCACTTTTCATCGACTATGGTCATATGCAATCGGGCATGGGCGACACACTTCAAGCCGTGAAGGACCACCAGTTCGCCGATGTCTTGGCGATGCCGGGCGAGGTCGATCTTACGGCTCACGTAGATTTCGGGCGCGTAGCGCAAGTTGCCGCAGCGGGCGGCGCAAAAGTTCATGGGCCCGTTGAGCAAGGTACTTGGTTGACGAAGCTTGGCGTTCACCTACGCGCCGCGCGGCTGACCGATGGAAAATCCGCCGAAGTTGTTGCAAGCATCGATGCCGGCGTCTCACGCCTCGTCAACGGCGATGCCATGGGCGCGCTTTTCAAAGTGATCGCGTTCACCGCGCCGCATGCGCCAGCACCCGAAGGCTTCGCGTGATGTCCGCCCTTACGATCCCGGCACTCAGCGCATTGACCGGCATTACGCACGGGTTCTTCACGCGCCAGGGCGGAGAATCTCAAGGCCTTTATACATCGAACAATTGCGCTTACGGCGCGTCGGATGTGCGCGACATCGTCACGCGCAATCGCGCGCGCTGCGCGGCGCAGCTTGGTTTGGAATCTCTAATCACCGCTTATCAACGCCACACAGCCGACGTTATTGAAGTCACAACACCTTGGGCTCCGGAGTCAGCGCCGGTCGCCGACGCCATGGTCACGCGCACATCGGGCATTGGCCTTGGCATTCTGACGGCCGATTGTGGACCCGTGCTGTTCGCCGATGCCGAGGCACATGTGGTCGGTGCGGCACACGCGGGATGGCGGGGCGCTTTTGACGGCGTGTTGCAAAATACCGTGAAAGCCATGGAACGCTTAGGTGCGCGCCCGGAGCGGATTGTGGCCGCGTTGGGCCCGTGTATCGCGCAAGCCTCATACGAAGTGGGGCCCGAGTTCGTCGCCACCTTCACGGCGCGCGATCCCGCCAATAGCCAGTATTTCACCGGTCCCAAGGATAACGGCCGATCGCACTTCAATTTGCCCGCCTTCGTCGCAGCGCAGCTTCGTGCCGCCAATGTCGGGACTGTGATCGTCGACGGCAGCGATACGTGCACCAGCGACATGACCTTTTTCAGTTTCCGCCGTGCGACCTTGAACAGAGAGCCGGATTACGGCCGGCAAATCTCCATCGTTGGTCTAAGGCCATGACCCTGCGTCTGATCTCCGCCTGTGTTTGCGCGAGCTTGTTCGCCGCGTGCGGGCAGGTGCCCCAGCCTTTTTCTCAAGCGCCGCGCGTGATTGCCGATAGTCCTTTTTTGGATACGCCGACCGCTGTGGGGATCGCGATCATGCCGGTGGTTGGCGTGCCCTCGCCGCTCGATGTTCAGCTCAGCGAGGCCATGGCCGAGAAATTTGAAACACACGACATTCCTGCCGAGCCTGTCACCGTGAATCGCGGGCTCGGCTTCACGCTTCAGGGCGAAATCGAGCATGCCGATACGACGGGACCGCAAGTCGCGGTGCGGATTGTTTGGCGCCTCAAATCGCGGCGCGGCGCGATCGCCGCGGATTATCGGCAAACGGCCACGATTCCCATCGCCGCCTGGCAAAATGGCGACCGCGGCGCAGCGGGGGTTGTGGCGGTAGAGGCCGCCGGCAAACTGACGCAGATCATCGCCGGCGACGCGCCGGCGCAGGTGCAGCCCGCACCGCCGCCGCCACGCCCCACGTTCCCCAACGTCAGTATCAGGCCTGTCGATGGCGCGCCCGGCGATGGTCGCCAGGCGTTGCAGCTTGCGGTGACGCAAATGCTCCTCGAAAACGGCGTGCGGCGCGATGATGTGACGCCGGACGTGGTCTTGAACTGCACCGTTACAGCCACACCCATCAACGCCACCCTGCAACGGGTCGAGATCGTTTGGCGCGCCCAGCGGCGCGACGGGACTGATCTTGGCAACGTCAAACTCGAAAACACAATTCCAGCGGGTTCATTGGACGGCCCCTGGGGACCGACCGCCTTTGCCATTGCCAATGCCGCCGGCAGCGATTTGCTACAGCTGTTAGTCACGATTGGCAGCGGCCAGGGCAAGACGCCCGCAAATCCTGCGGGAAACACGGGTGTGGCAAATCCGCAGCAGCCGCGCCGATAGCAACAGCCTGAATTTTAAGCACACGTCGGCGATTTACAGTCTCATGACAGGTTGATACTTTCCGCGCGCCTGACGGGTGCGGGGATACCTTCGTTGGGATCGATGACTAAGGGGCACGCGTATTCATGAAAATTCTGGCCGGGAACAGCAACAAGCCGTTGGCTGAGGCGATTGTTGCGTGTCTGCATTTGCAGCTGACCAACGCCAGCATCAAACGATTCTCCGACATGGAGATCTTCGTCGAGATCCACGAAAACGTGCGCGGCGAAGACGTCTTCGTCATTCAGTCGACCTCCTACCCCGCCAACGACAACCTCATGGAACTGCTGATCACGCTGGACGCTTTGCGCCGCGCTTCAGCGCGCCGCGTGACCGCCGTGATCCCGTACTATGGCTATGCCCGCCAGGACCGTAAGACCGGCGGCCGCACGCCGATCACGGCGAAGTTGGTCGCGAACTTGATCACGCAGGCCGGTGCCGCGCGCGTGCTGTCGCTCGATCTGCACTCGGGTCAGATCCAGGGCTTCTTCGATATCCCGCTCGATAACTTATATTCGGCGCCGGTTTTCACCGACGACATCCAAGAGAAGTTCAAGGGCGAAGACCTCGTCATTGTTTCGCCGGACGTCGGCGGTGTGGTGCGCGCCCGCGCCATCGCCAAGCGCATCCATGCGGACCTGGCCATCATCGACAAGCGCCGCGAACGTGCCGGCGTTTCGGAAGTCATGAACATCATCGGCGAAATTAACGGTCGCACCTGTATTCTGGTGGACGACATCGTCGATTCGGCCGGCACCCTGTGCAATGCCGCCGCCGCCTTGATGAAGGAAGGCGCGAAATCCGTGTCGGCCTATGTAACTCACGGCGTCCTGTCCGGTGGCGCGGTCGGCCGCGTCGCCTCGTCGCCGCTCAAAGAACTCGTGATTACCGACAGTATTCAAGCCACCGAGGCCGTACGCTTGGCCGACAATATCCGGCAACTGTCGATTGCGCCCCTGATCGCCGAAGCCATTAAGCGCATCAGCATCGAAAGCTCGGTTTCCAGCCTGTTCGAATAGCGCTACCATTCAGCTCCTGGCTATTACAGGAGCTGATATGCGGTTTGCGTTTGTGCTCGCGGCCTTGTTCGGTTTAACCGTCCCGGCCCACGCCGAAGACTTCTCGCCAAAGCGCCAGCAGAGCGAAATCTCGCAGCTTCGCGATTTTATTTACCCACCCGGATATTCCGACGCCGCTATTGTCGAGCTCGAAAATGGCCGCATCCCCGCCGACATCAGCGTGCCGGAATTTGCGCGCCTGCATTGCGGCGAAAGCCGCACGATCGTGTTTTCGCCGTGCATCATCCGCTCACGGGATTCTAAGGGTTTCGACTATTTCGTGATCATCCACGGCGCCAATAAGCACTTTCACGACATGGCGGCGGCGACGCAATATTTCAACGAACGCATGAGCGAACATGTGCGCTTGTACGGCGATGAAGTGGCCGCGTTGAACGATTTTGTCGACGACTTCTGCGGCCAGATTGCCAAGGGCACCGAAGCCGCGGAAATCCTGCGTGCGAAAGGTGCCCGCCCACGCCTCAGCCATGCGGTGGCGCCGCCGGACCCCGACGCCAAGTATCCTTTCTCCAACCTCTTCCAGTGGGAAAAATGCCGGGAATGCGTCGGCCTTGTCGCGGTCAGCCAGCGGGAAGAAGAACAGGCCATCGCCTGCGGCCGCGTCCGCAAGATCGCGACGCCCCATGTAAACTTCTTCGTGGTGGACAAGAATTCGTCCAAAGGCCACGGCGCGCTGGAAGCCGCCCTGGTGGAGTTCCAGCAGCGGGCTGCCCACTAACCCGGCCCGCCCCCTTTTCGGGGGCCAATAGCCCCTTAAAGCCCTAGCCGGCGAAATGGCGTAAAGGGCCGAAAACAGGCCACTTCGCTTGCCTTCGCCGGTTCAGTCGCGTATAGGGACGCCACCTCGCAAATGGGCGGGGTTTGGCGCTTGGCACCCCTGGAGGCCACGCCGGTTTACCCAAAAGGTAAGCTATTGTTCCAAGAGGAGAATACCGATGCCTAAGACCAGCACTTTGCAGGTACAGGGGCGCGATCGGGCAGGTAAGGGGGCAGCTCGTGCCGTACGTCGCGGGGGACTCGTCCCCGGCGTCATTTACGGCGGCAACCAAGACGCCACGCTGATCGCCCTCGAGCCACGCACCTTGACCACCCTGATGCATGACCCCGCGTTCAAGACCAACATTTTCGAGGTCGAGATCGGCGGCAAGAAACAACGCACCATGGCCATGGATGTGCAGCTCGATCCCGTGAGCGACCAGCCGTTGCATGCGGACTTCCGCCGCATCGAAAAAGACACTCTGGTTCGCGTGCCGATTCCGGTGCGCTTCCTGAACGAAGCCGCCTCGCCCGGCATTAAGGTCGGCGGCGTGCTCAACATCGTTCGCCACGACGTCGAAGTGCGCGGCAAGCCCGATCATCTGCCGGACCACATCGACGTGGACCTGACCGGCCTTGGCATCGGCGATTCCGTCCACATCAACTCGATCAAGTTGCCGGACGGCATTAAGCCCACGATCGCGCGTAACTTCACGATCTGCACGATCGCTCCGCCGACCGTCATGACCGCAGAAGAAGACAAGCCCGCAGCTGCCGCGACACCGGCAGAAGGCGATGCCGCAGCCGCAGCCGCTCCTGGCGCTGCTGCTCCCGCCGCCGCTGGCGCGAAAGCCGCACCTGGTGCCGCAGCTCCTGCTGCCGGCGCCAAAGCCCCGGCTGCGAAAGCCGGCGCGAAGAAGTAACGGTCATTCCCCTGCTGCTCATCGGAGCAGCAGGGGAAGCCTTTTTCACAGGAGCCTCGGATGCGGCTTCTCGTGGGCCTGGGAAATCCCGGCGCGAATTACGCTCTCAACCGACACAACATTGGCTTCATGGCGCTGGACGCCATTGCCAGTGCTTTGCGTTTTTCCGCCTGGCGCGAACGCTTTCAAGGCGAAATGGCCGAGGGCGTCGTCGATGGGACGAAGGTCCTGGCACTCAAACCCATGACGTACATGAATCTCTCGGGTCAGTCGGTGGGCGAAGCGATTCGCTTTTTCAAAATCGCGCCGGCGGACGTCATCGTGTTTCACGACGAGATCGAACTGCCGAATGGAAAAGTGCGCGTGAAACTGGCCGGCGGCAGCGCCGGACATAACGGCATTCGCAGCTTAGATCAGCATATCGGTTACGACTATTGGCGCGTGCGTTTGGGTGTGGGCCGCCCCGGTGGCCCCGACGACAAAGCGCGCGTGAAAGGCCATGTGCTTGAGAACTTCGCCAAGGCCGACGGCGAGTGGCTTGTTCCTTTGATGGATGCCGTCGTGACAGCCCTGCCCTTGATGGTCGCGGGCCACGATGGAAAGTTCATGTCGAAAATTTCTGTCCTTACCAACCCTCCCCCGCCGAAGCCGCCAAAACCGGACGTCGCGGATAAAAATAAATCGGAGCCAAATTAGATGGGTTTCAATTGCGGTATCGTCGGACTGCCCAACGTCGGCAAGTCCACGCTGTTCAACGCACTGACATCGACGGCGGCGGCGCAGGCCGCGAATTTTCCGTTCTGTACGATCGAGCCCAACGTGGGCCGCGTCGCGGTGCCCGATGAGCGCCTGGAAATCCTGGCGCAAATCGCGAAGTCGGCAAAGATCATTCCGACGCAGCTTGAGTTCGTGGACATCGCCGGCCTCGTGCGCGGCGCGTCGAAGGGTGAGGGCTTGGGCAATAAATTCCTCGCCAACATCCGCGAGGTGGATGCCATCGTTCACGTGCTGCGCTGCTTTGAAGACGGCAACGTGACGCACGTAGAAAATTCGGTCGATCCGATCCGCGATGCGGAAACTGTTGAGACGGAATTGATGCTTTCGGATTTGGAGAGTTTGGAGCGGCGCGCCGATCAGACCGCGAAGAAAGCCAAATCCGGTGATAAAGAATCCAAAGATTTGTTGATGGTGTTGGAGCCGGTATTAGCGGCGCTGCGCGAAGGCAAACCCGCGCGGACTGTGCGGCCGAGCGATCCGGCACAGCGCAAGATTTTCGACGGCTTGCAAATCCTGACCGGCAAGCCGGTGCTGTACGTATGCAACGTGGAAGAAAGCGCGGCTGCGACCGGCAACGCGTTGTCCGCCAAAGTTGAAGCCAAAGCGAAAGCGGAAGGCGCTGTGAGCGTCGTGATCTCGGCGGCCATTGAGGCCGAAGTTTCACAACTCGGTGACGCAGCAGAACAGAAAGCTTTCTTGGCCGACTTGGGTCTTGCGGAGACGGGCCTCGCGCGCGTGATTCGCGCGGGCTACAAACTGCTCGACCTGCTGACGTTCTTCACCATCGGTCCCAAAGAAGCGCATGCGTGGACCGTGCGCAATGGTGCGAAAGCGCCGCAAGGTGCTGGCGCCATTCATACCGATTTCGAAAAAGGCTTCATTCGTTCGGAAACGATTTCCTACACCGACTTCGTCGCCTGTAAGGGCGAGCAGGGTGCGAAGGATGCCGGTAAGATGCGCCTTGAAGGTAAGGACTACGACATGCAGGACGGGGACATCGTCCACTTCCTGTTTAATGTGTAAAACGAGCCCATGAACTTATGGCGGGCGTAGTGCTACCCGATTGATTTTAAAAGCGTTTTGGGGCTGGCAAACGACCCCATGAACTTAGAACAACCCTTTGAGATACCTCAGTCTTTCGGCTTTCGGGAAACGCTCGATGGCGTAGCGCAAGGCCGCGCGCGGCAGGCGCGCGTGATATTTACGCAAGAACGCTTTCAAGGCGGCGAGGTCTTTCTTGCCGACTTCGCGCAGCATCCAACCCGTCGCTTTGTGAATCAAATCCTCGGTGTCGTCCAACACCTGCGCGGCGAGTTTCAGCGTATCGGCGATGTGACCTTTGCGGATCATCGTCCATGTGGCGACGAGCGCGATGCGTCGGTCCCACATGTTGCGTGACTTGATCATCTTGTGGAGCAGCGCCTTGCTGCGCTCCATGAGATAGAGGCCCACGATATACGGCGCGCTGTCGTCGACGCCGTCCCATTCGTGAATAGCGGCGCGATTCTTCAGGTAAAAATCGAACACGCGTTTTTGGTCGGCCTCGTCGCCCTTGCGGAATTTGTGCACGAGGATGGCGTGGGCCAACGAACGTTCTTCGTGCACTTTGGAATGCATGAGCGTGCGCACGGCTGAGAACGGCAGCTCCCAATAGGCTTTGGAAACCACGCGCATCTTCGGCGCGCTGACGCCGATAAAAACATCGTCCGCACAGTTCTTGAAGAAGATGCGCGAGGTCACGGCCCGTTTTGGGTCGGCTTGGGCACGCAAGGATTTACGGGCGGCGGCGAGTGTCATTGGCATACGGCGACACTACCGGATAACATCGTCGCTCATCAATCCGCGGACTCCTCTTGCGCATCGCTTACATCATTCACTCGCTCGACGGCTACGGCGCGGGCTTTCCGGTGCCGCGCGTGACCAGCTTCATGCGCGCCAACGGCGCCGACGTGCGGCTGTTCGCGTTGCAGCGGCGCGACAATCGGCTGGCGTCCATGCTGGATGCGGTGAACCTTCCCTACGAAGTTTTTGAGGGCGGACACACGTTGTGTTCCTTCGGCTGGCTGCGCGAACGTTTGCGCGCCTATGAGCCGACGGTGGTTTGGACGTCCATGTCTCAGGCGACGCTGCTGGGCGGTATCGCCGGGCGTCTTATGGGCGTTCCCGTTGTTAGCTGGCAGCACAATGTATTTTTGGCCCCCGGCAACCAGATCATGCTGCGCCTGGCGCGGCGCTCGACCGATCTATGGGTGGCCGACAGCGAAACGGTCGCCGATATTACGCGCAAACGCTTTCGCTTGGCCGATCATGAATTGGCGACCTGGCCGCTGTTCGCCATCACACCTGACGCGCCGCAATCGAAGCCTGCGACGCCGGGTGAGACGTTTCGCATCGGCAGCTTGGGGCGGCTTCATGCCCACAAAGGCTACGACATCCTGATCGAGGCTATGGCGGAGCTGCGGCGGACAGACCCGGCGCTGGCGGCCGGCTACGAGGTCGTGATTGCGGGTCACGGACCTGCGGGGGACCGCTTCAAGGCCCTGGCGGCGCAGCGGGGCGTTAGCAACATCACCTTCGCCGGCTATACGCCCGACCCGCGCGCCTTCTTGGGGCAGATGCATGGCTATGTGCAGCCTTCGCGCGTCGAGGGGCTTTGCATCTCGGTGCACGAGGCGATGCAGGCCGGCTTGGCGACCATCGTGACGTCTGTGGGCGAAATGCCGCGCTCGGTGAAGGACGGTGAAACCGGGTATGTGGTGCCGCCGAAAGACGTGGGCGCCCTGGCCGGAGCCTTGCGCAGACTGCTGAGCGATCCGGCCCGCGCCGGCGTCATGGGGATCGCGGCACGCGACTTCGTGAATGATCGTTATAGCGAGGCCCGCTTTGCCGAAGCTGGTCTTCGGGCCCTAAATCTCGCGCGCAGCTTGGGCGCACAAAAAAACCGCCGATCTTTTTGAGATCGGCGGTTTGATTTTGAGCGTCTGAGCTGGCCTTAGTGTTCGATCTTCGCCCAGATGCGGCGCTTGGCAAGGTAGGCCAAGACCGTGAACAGCAGCGTGTAAAGCAGAACGCGCAGGCCCGTGGAGTGACGGGCATCGAGCTTCGGCTCGGCCACCCAATGCAAGAACGCCGTGACGTCCTTGGCAACGTGAGCGGCGTCGTTCGGCGCGCCGTCGGCATAGGTGACGAGGCCGTCTTGAATCTGCTTCGCCATGGCGATCTGATTGCCCGGGAACACCTTGTTGTAGTTCAGGCCGGGAAGCAGTTCGAAGCCCTTGGGCGGCTCTTCGTAAGCGAGCAGCAGGTTGTAGATATAATCAGGACCACCTTCGCGGGCTTTGGTGACGAGTGAAAGATCGGGCGGCAATGCACCGCCGTTGGCGGCACGCGCGGCCTGATCGTTCGGGAACGGATGCGGCAGATGATCCGACGCTTTCGCTTTGCGCTTGAACATCTCGCCTTCGTCGTTGGGGCCGTCGGTGACTTCGTATTGACCGGCGAGCGCCTTCACTTGTTCTTCGCTGTAACCAAGATCTTCGAAGTTACGAAACGCGAGGTACTGCAAAGAGTGACAGGCCGAGCAGACGTCCTTGTAGACCTGGAAGCCGCGTTGGACTTGTTCCTTGTCGAACTTGCCCAGTACGCCGTTGAAGCTCCATTCCTGCTTCGCCAGATGTACTTCGTGTTCTTCGGCGGCATTGATGACCGAGGGAATAGCCAGAGCTACGGCCGCGGTCGCTACCAATAAAATGTTACGCATGGTGCTTACTCCGCCGGCTTCAAAACAGACTGACTAATACTGACCGGCAAGGGCTTGGGTGTTTCCAACCAACCCACCACCGGCAGGATAACGATCATGTGGAGGAAGTACCAAGCCGTGCCGAGGCGCGACAGGACCAGCGGCAGACCTTCCGGATGCTGCGCGCCGCACCAGCCGAGCATGATCGCGTTGAGCAGGAACAGCCAGAAGAACACGCGGTACACCGGGCGGAACGTCGCCGAGCGCACGCGGCTGGTGTCGAGCCACGGCAACACGAACAGAACAAGCAGGGCGCCGAACATCGCAATGAAGCCGAGCAGCTTGTTCGGGATGGCGCGCAAGATCGCGTAGAATGGCAGCAAGTACCATTCCGGCACGATCGAGTTCGGCGTCACCAACGGGTTGGCCTTCACGTAGTTCACCGGATCGCCGAGCGCGTTCGGTGCGTAGAAAACGACGGCGAAATAGAACAGCAAGAACACGCCGACGCCGAAAGCGTCCTTCGCCGTGTAGTACGGGTGGAAGGGAATTTTGTCGGCGGGTGCCGCGTCGATGCCGAGCGGATTGTTGGAGCCTGGGATGTGAAGCGCCCAGATGTGCAGCACCACGAGGCCCAGGATCACGAAGGGCAGCAGGTAGTGCAGCGAGAAGAAGCGGTTCAGCGTGGGATTGTCGACCCCAAAGCCGCCCCAGAGCAGCGTCGTGATCGCATCGCCGACCACGGGAATGGCGGTGAACAAGCTGGTGATCACCTTGGCGCCCCAGAAGCTCATCTGGCCCCAAGGCAACACGTAACCCATGAACGCGGTGGCCATCATCACGATGAGGATGATGACGCCAATCCACCACAACACTTCGCGCGGGGCTTTGTACGAACCGTAGTAAAGGCCGCGGAAGATGTGGATGTAGACGGCGATGAAGAAGAAGCTGGCGCCGTTGAAGTGCATGTAGCGAATGAGCCAGCCGTAGTTCACGTCGCGCATGATGTGTTCGACGCTGTCGAACGCCATGGACGTGTGATCGGTGTAGTTCATGGCGAGGAAGATCCCCGTGAGGATCATCGTCATCAACATGAACCCAGCGATGAAGCCGAAATTCCAAAAGTAGTTCAGATTCTTCGGCGCGGGATATTGGGTACCGACCGCATGATCGATGTAGGAGATGATGGGCAGGCGCGCTTCATGCCATTCAAACGCACGGCGCCAGACGCTTTTTTGATTGTCCATTGCCATATCCCCTAACCGATCCGCACAGTGGTTTCGCTGAGGTATTTATACGGCGGAACATCGAGGTTCCGGGGCGCAGGTCCTTTGCGGATACGGCCCGAGGTGTCGTACTGCGAACCGTGGCAGGGGCAGAACCAACCGCCGAATTCGCCTTTCGGATCGGTCGGCTTCGAGCCGAGCGGAATGCACCCAAGGTGCGTGCACGAACCGCTGACGATGAGAAATTCCGGCTTCTGTGCGCGGTCTTCGTCTTTTTGTACATCTTTGAGCTCGCTCAGGTTCACCTTGCGGGCTTCGTCGATTTCCGCCTTCGTGCGATGCGCGACGAATACGGGGTTGCCGCGCCAGACAACGACGATGCGTTGACCTTCGGTGACGCCCGCAATGCTGAATTCGGTGGTGGAGAGTGACAGCGTATCGGCCGCCGGGTTCATGCTGTGGATCAGGGGCCAGACCATCATCGCTGTCCCCACGGCGCCTACGGCGACCGTTGTGTGCAGCAGAAAGTCACGGCGAGTTTCCCCAGCCGGTTCGGCATGTGCCGTATTCGCCATAATGTGATTCCCTCTATGGTAACGCGAGACTTACGTACCGCACCGCACAACCGTATGGGCTGTGGGCGGGGCTAAAAATACCTCGGTGGATGCGTATGAAAATGGGCGGATCGGCCCCCTTCGCGCGTCCCCACCGCCGGCCCCAACCGGCGGAAGCACAAGGGTTTTCAGCGCCGCGGTTGTAGAATAAAACGCCTGACTTGAAAAGGCCCTGCGGGGCCGACGGGCACGCAAAGCAGGGGTGCAAACACAGACATGCGACTGGCGCTTTACCAACCCGACATCCCCCAAAATACCGGCGCTATTCTCCGAATTGCCGCCTGTTTTCGCGTGCCTGTGGACATTATTGAGCCCTGCGGCTTCCTGATTGACGACAAACGCCTGCGTCGGGCAGCCATGGACTACGGCGGCACAGTGGATTTTGCCCGGCACACGTCATGGGAGCGGTTTTTGGGAGATTTTCGACAAAAATCAGCCCAAAGGCTGGTGTTATTGACCACAACTGGGGCCGAAACCTACACAGAGTTCGCTTTTTTGCCCGGAGACACGCTTTTATTGGGTCGGGAGAGCGCTGGAGTGCCTCCAGAGGTCCACAATGTGGCCGATGCCCGGGTTCGGGTGCCCATTGCGGCCGAAATGCGCTCGCTTAACGTTGCTGTTGCCGGGGCCGTGGTGCTGGCAGAAGCCCTACGACAGCAAGGGTCTTTTGCCGGTAAAGCCGTTCTCTAGGGGATGTAAATTTATCTGACAGGTTCGTCATTGCCCGCACATGATCCTGTAATGGTGTGGGCGTTAATCTCTCGAAATCGTAAGCACTTCGGTTGGACCCCTTCCCCCTCAAACAACCGAATGTGCGGCCCCGTCCCCGCGGGGCCTGAATAAAAAGCGACGGCCTCGTTATTCCCCTGACGAGGCCGTCATTTTTTTTGCGCGAGCGCTTTCAGGTGTTCGAGCACTTCGTCGCGCGCGGGTTTGAAATCCGCATCGATCCACCACGTTTCGACGCTTGCGAGCAGTTCACCGACGCGCGGTCCCGGTGCAATACCGAGCGCGAGAACATCGGCGCCGCCCACAGGCAGCGTTTTGTCGGTCCAGGCGGCAGCTTCTTTCAAAAACGCCGTGGTGTTGGACAGCAGCAAGCGATCCACGACGATGGGCGCGCCCCATCGATACAGTGCGCGATGCAACTCTTTTGCGGTTGTGATGGGCGTTTGATCGCCGATGCGTTTCAACCGTTCGCGATCCGCATTGGATAATTTCAAATGGTCCGCTACTGAAACCAATGCAGCAAGGCGGCGAATCCAATGGGGCGGAAACGCGGGCGTGCTGGGTTCAATTTTGAGAAGCGATGCGAGCGTTTGCGAATCGCGCGCGGCCGGCAATACGTGACGCATGACATCGGCCGCAAACATCGCATTCACGGCCGGAAGGGGATCGGCGGCGGCCAGAAGTTTTGACAGTTCTTGCTGCACGCGTTCCGCCGACAGACGGGCCATGCCGGCGGCGTGCGTGCGGCAAGCATCGAGCGTTGCAGAATCAATGGGTGCGCGACCGTACTGAGCGAAAAAACGAAATAGCCGCAGAATGCGGAGATAATCTTCTTGAATGCGGTCGCCGGCATCGCCGACAAAGCGCACACGCCCGGCCTTCGCATCATCGACGCCGTTGAAGTCATCAAATAATGTGCCGTCGCTGCGCAGCGACATGGCATTCATCGTGAAATCGCGGCGGCGCGCGTCTTCCTGCCAGTCGGTTGTGAATTCCACCGCCGCATGACGGCCATCGCACGCCGTATCGCGCCGCAAAGTGGTGATCTCGAAAGGCGTGCCGTCAACAATCGCGGTGATGGTTCCGTGATCGATGCCCGTGGGTACTGCCTTCACGCCAGCCGCTTCCAAGCGCTCCAAAACGCGCGTGGGAATATCCGGCGTTCCGATATCAACATCGGCAATCGGACGATCGAGAACAGCATTGCGCACGCTGCCGCCGACGAAGCGCACATCTACAGCGGGCGCACCGAGAACCGTCAAAAGACGCTGCGTTTGCGGCTTATTCAGAGGGTCGGGAAGCGTAAGCCGCGTCATTTTTGTTCGCGCGGCTCAAGATGGCCGGGGACCATCTTTCCGCTCTCAAGATACGGAGGAACGTAATGCTCGTCGACGGAACCACCGCTTAAGATGGCGGTCGCGCCGAGAATGATCATCACCAATACCGCACCCAAAAAGAGCGTCAGAGGCCACGGCCCTTTTTCCAGACCCGGCGCGCGGCCTTCATGGGTTTTTACATAGCGCGTGCGATACCAGACCCAGGCCGCATACACGGCCGTGGGCAGCAGAAACGGCACGATATAGGCGAACAAAATTCGGATCATGAATGGCCGAAGCTAGAGTGGTGCGGTGAGCACCTCGTAAAGGTTCATCAGCATACCTGCCGTCGCGCCCCAGATATAGCGATCACCATAGGGCAGCGCATAATAGCCGCGTGTGAGGCCGTTGGGCGCCACGCGGCTGTGACGCTGATGATTGGCGCGATTGAGAATAAAGGCGAGCGGAACCTCGAAAATATCGGCGACCTCGCGCGGGTCTTTTTGCAGCGACATGGGCGGCTTGATGGCGCCGACAATGGGCGTCACATCGAAACCGGTGATGGTCACATAAGAATCGAGCCGTCCGAGCACCTCGACTTCCGCAGGCGCCAGACCGATTTCTTCCTGCGCTTCGCGTAAAGCGCCCGCTTCGGGATCGGGATCTTCCGGCTCGATACGGCCGCCCGGAAAAGAGATTTGCCCCGCGTGAGCTTTGAGATCGGGCATGCGTTGCGTGAGCAAAATCGTGAACCCGTCGGCGTGTTCGACCAAGGGTACAAGCACAGCCGCCGCAACGTAGGACTTGGCGCCCCCGGATGTGGACGTGCGCCCGACGGGATCGGTGGGCATGCCCGTAAACATCGATGCGCCGTGTTTGGCGGGATCGTAGGGAATAAGGCCGTCGACTTGGGCGAGGCGAAGCGCCGTCAGCGCGTCGCCGCTTTTTGATCCATCGCGCGGCGCACTTAAGCGCTGGCGAATCTGGGCGCGGGTTAAACTCACGCGAGCGATCCTAAGGGGAAAAAGATCCCGCTGCTCCACACGCCGAAATTGCTTTCGTCGCCGGGGGTGGATTCGCCTTTTTCGATGACGTGATAAAAGACCGCGCGCGCGATCCGCGCCTCGAGGCCTTTGCGGACGTAGATATAGGGACGCGGCTCGCCGGTGGCGGACTCCTGGGCGATGCGTAAGGGGTGCTCGGCGTCGAGTGTCACGACGTCATCGACATTGGTGCGAAACCGCAAAACCTGGTCCTTGCCCGTTCCTTCGCTGAGCAGTTCGACCGCAATGAAGGCCGAATCCTCGACCTCGATGCGGCCATTTTCCACCGGCGTGGTGAGCCAGTGGACGCCGTCGTTATCGCGGCGCAACACGGTGGAGAACAGCTTGACCAGGGCAAGGCGGCCAATTGGCGACCCTTGGTAGTACCACTGGCCGTTTCGGTCGATTCGCATATTAAAATTGCCACATAAATCGGGGATGGCCCCGGCAGGCGTACCCTGACCCAGCGCGGGCCCACGAGATTCCGCTTCACCCGGATGGATAGGACGGCCCATATTCCTTTCCGTCACTTTCTTTGCCCCTTTTTCAAAGCATATCGCGGAGCTGCCCTGTGAGCGCAACGATAACACACCCGACCGAGAGAGCGACCCATAGCCGGCCCGATGCTGCTGCGGCCGATATGGAACGCGTTGCCGCGCTCGTCCAGCGGGCGAAGGCCGCCGTGGAGCAGGTGATTTATGGGCAGGGCTTGGTGGTCGAGGAGAGCCTCATCACTATTCTTGCGGGTGGTCACGTGCTCCTGATCGGCGTGCCGGGTCTCGCGAAGACCAAACTGGTGCATACGCTGGGCATCGTGCTGGGTCTCGACGACAAGCGCGTGCAGTTCACGCCCGACCTGATGCCCGCCGATATCTTGGGTTCGGAAGTGCTGGAAGAAGACGGCGACGGCAAACGGTTTTTCCGGTTCGTCAAAGGACCGGTGTTTTGCCAACTGTTGATGGCCGATGAAATCAACCGCGCGAGCCCGCGGACGCAATCGGCTTTGTTGCAAGCCATGCAAGAACGCAAAGTGTCCATCGCCGGGCAATACCATTCCATTCCGCATCCGTTCCATGTGCTGGCAACGCAAAACCCCATCGAACAGGAAGGCACGTATCCGTTGCCGGAAGCGCAGCTCGACCGGTTCCTCATGCAAGTCGACATCGACTATCCGGATCTCGAGGCCGAACGGCAGATCATTTTGCGCACGACCAGCGTCGATGAGCCGGTGGCGGAGCAAGTGCTCAACGCCGAAGATCTTTTGGCGGCGCAAAAACTGGTGCGGCAAATTCCCGTGGGCGAGAGCGTTGTGAACGCGATCTTGAAACTTGTGCGCGCCGGCCGCCCCGAGAGCACGGACATCAAAGAAGTGAAAGAACAAGTGGCGTGGGGCCCCGGCCCGCGCGCGAGCCAAGCCTTGATGCAGGCGTCGCGCGCGCGCGCGTTGTTGCAAGGCCGGCTTTCGCCGTCCATCGACGACGTGTTGGCCTTGGCGCGCCCGGTGCTGCAGCACCGCATGGCGCTGAACTTCGGCGCACGCGCCGACGGACATACATTGCCGGAGCTGATTGCCCTGCTGTGCCGGCGCGTCGATTTGGCTTAAGGCTATAAAGATCGCATCATCATGAACGCCGTCGCACGCCGCGAGGAAAGCCATCGGCTGCGCCTGCAGGCCGACGCGGTCGCGGGCGCCTTGCCGCCGCTGCTGGTGTCGGCGCGCAACATCGCGGTGTCGGTGACGCTGGGCATGCACGGCCGCCGGCGCGCGGGCGTCGGCGATACGTTCTGGCAATTCCGGCAATACAGCACGGGCGACACGCCGCAGGGCATCGACTGGCGGCAATCGGGCAAACGCGACGTGGTGTTCGTGCGTGAGCGCGAGTTGATGGCCGCACAGACGGCGGCCTTGTGGTGCGACACATCGCCGTCCATGCGCTACAGCTCGTCGCCAAAATTGCCGCCCAAAGCCGAGCGCGCGGCCGTCATGACGCTTGCGCTGGCGGAACTGCTCATCGACGGCGGCGAGCGCATCATTCATCTCACGGGCAACGGCGACAGCGCGCGCGCGGCGTCGGGGCGGACGGTGGTCGGGCAAATCGCGGACGTCATTGCCGGCGAGATCATCGAACCCACGACCACACACGCGAGCGCCATTCCGAAATTCAGCGCGCGCTTGCCGCGCCATTCGACCGTTGTTCTGATCAGCGACTTCCTGGCGCCCTTGGAAGAAATCACAGCTTCGCTGAAAGGTCTGATCCGCATGGGCCTTGCGGGACACTTGGTGCAAGTCCTCGACCCCGCCGAAGAAACCTTGCCCTTTAGCGGCCGTGTGCGTTTCGTGGGTTTGGAACGCGAGGGTGCAACCATTATCGACCGCACGGAAGATGCGCGCGCGCAATATATCGCGAAGCTGGCGGCCCATCGTGAGGGGTTGAAGTCGGTTGCCGCGGCTGCCGGTTGGTCGTTTCACGTTCATCACACGGACCGTTCGCCGCAAATGACGATGGCGGCGCTGCACAACGCCGTCACCGGATACCGGCGGTAATCATGTTGAACCTGGGCCTTCTGTCTTTCGGTGCGCCGTGGGCCCTTGCGGCGGCTGCGGCCTTGCCGCTGGTGTGGTTGCTGCTGCGCCTGACGCCGCCGGCGGTGAAACAAATTCATTTCCCGGCCGTGCGGCTTCTGTTCGATCTCGATCCCACGCAGCGCACCTCGGCGCACACGCCGCCGTGGCTGATTATCCTGCGGATCGGTTTGTTGGCGCTGGCGTTGCTGGGATTGTCCGAGCCCGTAATCAACTTCAACCGCGCCGAAAAATCGGGACCGCTGGTTGTCGTCATCGACACCGGCTGGGGTGCCGCCACGCACTGGGAACAGCGCATGCGCGTTCTGCGCGATCTGCTGGAGACGGCCGATCGTCGCGGTGATCAAGCCGTGGTCATCACCACCGACATGGCCAGCGTGGGTGAGGAAACCGATACGCACTTGAGTCCGGCGCGCGATGCTTTGGCGCGCGTGAGCCACATCGCGCCGCAACCTTGGCCCACCGACCGCGTGCATGCAGCCGCACAAGTGAAGGCTTTGACGCTGAAGACAGCAGGCCGCACGGTTTGGATCAGCGACGGCGTGGATACGGACGGGTCGGCAGATCTCGCGGCGGCCTTGTCGTCAATCGGACCGCTGACAGTGATCGACAGCGGCACGCTGCCCTCGGCGCTGATTGTTTATCCGCCGGAACGCAAATTGGCCGCGGGAACGGAGAACGCATCCAGCAATGTGGATGTAAAGGTGGGCCGCGTAGGCGCCGACAAATACCCCGCAGCTATCCACACGGTGCGCGCGATCGATGATCAAGGCCAAGTTCTGGGTCATGCTACGGCAACCTTCGGCTCGGGCGCGACCACGGCAACGGCGCACATGCCTATTCCCTCAGAACTCGCGAACCAGATCGCGCGCTTTGACATTGAAGGCGTGACCACAGCGGCGGCGACCGCGCTGATGGACGACCGTTGGCAGCGCCGCCCGGTCGGTATCGCGAGTGCCACGGCAACCGGCATCCGCGCGCCGCTGTTGGAAAACGCTTACTACTTGAAAAAAGCTTTGGCGCCCTTCGCCGATGTGCGCGCCGGAGACTTGGACGCACTCTTCGAGCGCCCGCTGGCCGTCCTCATCATGGCCGACGGCGGGCGTATTCTCGATGCGGAGCAAAAACGTCTCACCGATTGGGTCTCTAACGGCGGAATGCTTGTGCGTTTCGCGGGCCCTGGTTTGGAAGGCAACGTCGATCCCTTGCTGCCGGTGAAGCTGCGCAACGGCGACCGTGCGCTGGGCGGGTCCATGTCGTGGACGACGCCGGCATCGTTGGCACCGTTTCCCGAGGCATCGCCGTTTAAAGGCCTTCTCGTGCCCGATGACGTGACCGTGACGACGCAAGTGTTGGCCGAGCCCGCATCCGATCTTCAGAAGCGGACCTGGGCGCTGTTGAAAGACGGAACGCCTTTGGTAACGGCCCGCACGATAGGCCACGGGTGGGTCGTGTTGTTTCATGTGAGCGCCACGCCCGAGTGGTCGAAGCTGCCGCTGTCGGGCCTGTTCGTCGACATGCTGCGCCGTGTGGTGGACATCAGTCACGGGCTCGATACGGGCGGCAGCGCCGACGATAGCGAAGGTGTGCTGGCGCCGCGTTCCATCATCGATGCCTTCGGCCGCCTTGGCGCGCCCAACGCAACCGTCGGCGCAATCGCTGCCGCCACATTCGATGAAAAACAACCGTCGCCCGCCACACCGCCCGGACTTTATGGCCCGCGCGGCGCGACGCGCGCACTTAATCTGTCGGCGCATTTGGATAATCCGCATGCGCTGCCCGGCTTTTCGATGGGCGTGACGCATGCGTCGTTTGATGCCGTGGTTCACGAGCAAGCCTTGAAGCCTTGGCTTTTGGTCATCGCGCTGTTGCTGCTGCTGGGTGATTTGATCGTGAGTTACTTCCTGCGCCGTCTGATTCCCGAGCGCGGACTTGCGAAAGTGGGGGTGGCTGCGAGCGTGCTGGTGCTTCTTCTGATGGGTGCACATCCCGTCCATGCGGCTGAAGGCACACGACGCGGCGAGATTGATGCCGCTGCCAAAGCCGCAATCCTAGATACGCGATTGGCTTACATCGGCACGGGCGCACCTGATCTTGACCGTGTCGCCAATGCGGGCCTCGATGCTCTGACAGAGCTACTCTCTGCGCGCACGGCAGCGGAATTTGCGGCGCCCGCAAAGATCGATCTCGCGGGCGTCACGGACGCCGATGGCTTGATTCCCTATCCGCTGATTTACTGGCGCATCACATCGAACTTCCGCGTGCCGCCGGATAAAGCGCTGGCCGCGGTCAATATGTATCTGCATCGCGGCGGGCTTGTGATTTTCGACGCGCCCGATCAGGTCGGCGCTTTGGGCGGCGGCGGCAGCGGCACGGTCACGCAACGCCTGGACGAGCTGTTGCGCAAACTCGACATTCCGCCGGTCGTGACTCTCAGCGACGACCATGTCCTCAATCGAAGCTTCTATCTTACGCGCGGGTTACCTGGCCGTTATGTCAATGCGCCGGTGATGGTCGAGCGCGCTTCGGCGGCCAACGATGGTGCCTCGTCGGTCGTGATCGGCGGCAACGATTGGGTTTCGGCCTGGGCGAAAGATGCCAGTGGCGCGCCCTTGTACGCGGCCGTGCCCGGCGGCGAAGCCCAGCGTGAGCAGGCCTTTCGCGCCGGCGTGAACATGGTGATGTACGCGCTGACCGGCAATTATAAATCGGACCAAGTGCATCTGCCCGCCATCATGGAGCGGTTGACGCAATGACCGGTTTGGTTTTCTCACCGCTGGTGCCGATCTGGCTGCTGTACATCCTAACGGGTGCGGCAGCGGTGTTGTTGATTTACGGCGCATGGCGGCGTGCGCGCGGCGTGTTGCTGCGGACGTTGCCCATTGCAGCGTTGATCCTGGCCATTGCAGACCCGCAACTGGTGAAAGAAACGCACAGCGCGCTCAAAGACATTGTCGTGGTCGCCGTCGACGACAGCGATAGCCAAAAAATTGGGGATCGCCAGGAACGGTCGGAACGCGCGCTGGCAACCCTGACTGCCGAACTGGCCGCCACCACCGATCTTGAAGTGCGCACGGTACATGCGGGCCACGAGGACGCCACCGGCCATCAAGACGGCACGCAACTGTTCTCGGCCTTGACGGCGGCCATGAGCGACATTCCTGCCAAGCGCCTTGCGGGCGCTATCTTGATCACCGACGGGCAGATTCACGACACGCTGTCGCCCGAACGCGCCGCTGAAATCCATGCGCCCTACCTTAATGCGCCGCTGCATGTGTTGCTGTCGGGCGAACATCGCGAATTCGACCGCCGCATCCGGGTCGAAAGCGCGGCCGACTTCGGCATCGTCGGCCAGCCCGTGAGCGTTCGCCTGCGCGCCGAAGACACGTCGGTGAACCCCGGCGCGCCCTTGCCCGTGACCATCCGGCGCAACAACGAACAGACCCAGCAAGTCATGCTGCCCAATGGGCGCACGCTGGAAGTGCCCATTCCGATTCCGGCCGCCGGCCCCAATGTCTTCGAAGTTGAAGTCGAAGCGGCCAAGGGAGAACTGAGCACCGCCAACAATCACGCCATGGTGTCCATCAACGGCGTGCGCGACCGCACGAAAGTGCTGCTCGTATCCGGTCAGCCGCATGTGGGTGAACGGTCGTGGCGCAATCTTCTGAAGTCCGACCCCAACATCGATCTGGTGCATTTCACCATTTTGCGACCGTTGGAAAAAGACGACGGCACACCGCTCAATGAACTGGCGCTCATCTCGTTTCCCTTACGCGAGCTGTTCGAAGAGCGGCTGAAGGAATTCGATCTCATCATCTTCGACCGCTATAGCCAGCGCGGGCTCATTCCCGTGCAGTACATGAGCAATATCGCGAACTATGTGCGCAACGGCGGCGCGATCATGCTGACGGTGGGCGCGGAATACGCCGACAATTATTCGCTGTTCAGCGGCCCCTTGCAGAACGTGTTGCCGGGACAGCCCACCGGGCGCGTCTATACGGGCACGTTTCGCCCGCGCGTGAGCCCCACGGGACATCGCCATCCGGTCACATCGACCTTGGGTGAGAACTTCGCCCTTGATGCCGAGCGCGAACCGGATTGGGGCCGTTGGCTGCGCCAGATTCAAGTGACCCGCCCGGCGGGCGAAGCGGTTATGACGGGCCAGGACAATGAACCTTTGTTGCTGTTGAACCGCGTTGGGCGCGGGCGCGTGGCGCTGCTTTTGAGCGACACCATCTGGCTGTGGGGCAAAGGCTTCGACGGCGGCGGTCCGCAAGTGGAACTGATGCGGCGCATCTCGCACTGGCTGATGAAAGAGCCGGATCTAGAGGAAGAAGCCCTGTCGGCTTTCGCGCAAAACGGCGCGCTGACGGTGACGCGTCACAGCCTTTCGGCGGAAGAGATGCCGGTGACGGTAACGACGCCGACGGGTCAACAGCAAACCGCCGTCGTGAAAGACACAGGCAAAGGTGCGTTCACGGCCCAGCTGCCGATCACGGAAACCGGCGTTTATCGCCTGACCGACGGAAAGAACAACGCGCTGGCCGCGGTGGATGCCCCGAACCCCAAAGAAACCTATGACGTGGTGACGACCGAAGAACGCGTCACACCCGTTGTGAATGCCACGGGCGGCGGTGTTTATTGGCTGACCGACGGCGCGGTGCCCGCGATCCGGCGCATGACCGCGAGCCGCGTCGCCCATGGCGCGACGTGGATGGGCCTGAAGTCGAATAACGAATACGTCGTTACCGGCGTCACCCAATACCCGCTGGCGCCGCTGGGCATGATCGTGTTGCTGGTCATGGCCGGAGCCATGCTGGCGTGGTGGCGCGAAGGCCGCTAGCGCCTCACCGCGATTATTTAGTTAACGCCCAGACCTGTGAGTGTCGCGACCGCAAACGCGGTCGTCGCGATTGCGAGCAAGACGGCGGTGACGGTGAATGCAAGAACGCGGGCGAGACTGCAACTCGGTCGATCGCGTGGCCTGCCGTTTTGCGGGCCAAGCGAGAGCGTGAATGTCGATCCCATGAGGTTCTCCCTTTTAAAGAAGACGCCAGCCGAGATTTAAACATAGGCAATCAATGTGGCGAAATGACCCTTAAAAATGGTCACAACGCGCCATAGTTATACGCACGCCACGCGCGTGCACTTAAAAGGGTTTGTGGATTTTCGCTATTGCAGCGAAGGCGCGATTTCCGCACGGACTTTCTGGCGGAAGACGTCGATGGCAACGAGGTTGTTGCCCATCTTTACGTGCCAGAACGTCCAGCCGTTGCAAGCCGGAGCACCTTGAACGGCCGCGCCCACTTGGTGAATCGAGCCGCGATGTTCGGCGGAGATCAAGCTGCCGTCGGCGCGAATTTTCGCTGTGAAGCGCCCCGAAGGATCGGACAGCATTGTGCCGGCGCGCAAAAGCCCGCGTTCCACCACCGTGCCAAAAGGAATGCGCGGTTCGGTGCGTTTGCTCGGCGTCAACAACATGCTTTCGTCCTCGATGGGCTTCACGTTCGCGATGCGCTCGCGCGCACCGGCAATGTATTCAGGGTCGCGCTCGAGGCCGATGTACTGACGGCCCAGGAGCTTGGCGACGGCGCCGGTGGTGCCGGTGCCAAAGAAGGGATCGAGCACGATATCGCCGGGCTTGGTCGCGGACATGATCACGCGATAGAGCAGCGATTCCGGCTTTTGCGTCGGGTGCAGTTTGTCGCCCAGGGTGTTTTTCAGGCGTTCGTCGCCGGTGCACAGCGGCAGCGTCCAATCGCTGCGCATTTGCAGGCCGTCATTCATATTTTTCATGGCGTCGTAATTGAAGGTGTAGCGTGCGTCCTTCGATTTGGAGCACCAGATCATGGTTTCGTGGGCGTTGGTAAAACGCGTGCCGCGGAAGTTGGGCATGGGGTTCGATTTGCGCCAGACGATGTCGTTCAACACCCAGAACCCAAGGTCCTGGAGGATCGCGCCGACGCGGAAAATGTTGTGATAAGAGCCGATGACCCACAAGGAGCCGTTGTCTTTCAGAACGCGCTTCACGGCGCCGAGCCACGCGCGCGTGAATTTGTCGTAGGCGGCGAAATTATCGAATTTATCCCAAGCATCGTCGACGCCATCGACACGGCTGTTGTCGGGGCGGTGCAATTCGCCGCCGAGCTGCATGTTGTAGGGCGGATCGGCGAACACGAGGTCGATGCTGTTTTCGGGCAACGCATTCATGGCGTCGACACAGTCGCCGCTCATGATCACATTTGTTTTAAAAGGGGCTTTGACGATGGGCGGCTTGGTCTTCGTTGAAGACACTTTGGTGGTGACATCCTTCGGAGCCATCGCCTCAATCCCCTCGTGCCACGCATTTGTCGCGTGGTGAAAAAAAATGGCGCGCGGTTGAATCCGCGCTGAGTTTCTTTAACCGCGCTTCGCGGCTTCTCTTACCCGCGCTTCGCGCGGGCCTCGTTGACGCGCATTTCTGCGCGTCTCTTTTTTTGACGCGCATTTACTGCGCGTTGTGCGCCCCGAAACTTGGGGCTTTGTGCGGACGGCCTTCCGTTTAATCGGAAGCGCCTCCATTCCCTCCCCACCCTTCAACCCCCGAAATTCGGCGGCTGGGGCAGGTCTTTTATAAGACGGGCTCCCCGCTTTTTTTGCGCCGTCGCTTCTGGACAGCGGGGGAGCCCGTTGGAAAGAATCATACGAATCAAAGGTTTATAAGGCGTTACTAATGAAAAGGTTTCAAGCGCTACAGGTTGAGTCCCCATGACTCGTGGGACTCAAGGGGTGGTAGCGAGACTCGGGGAGAGGGTAATTCCCGGCAACTTCGGTCAGGAATCGCGACGGCAGCGTTAAAGCGCGCCGATGACCTTACGCAGGGTTTTTTCCAGCGTTTCGGTGGTCATGGGCTTTTGGATCACTTCGTAATCGGCCCAGCGATCATCGACCCCGCTGCGGCCATAGCCGGTGAGAAACACGAAGGGAATGTCGCGGGTCACCAGTTGCTCGGCCAAAGGAAAAATCAATTCGCCGGCCAAATTGACGTCGAGCACGGCGAGCGAAGGCGCTTTGTCGGCCAAGAGTTTCATGCCCGCATCGACCCGCGCCGCATGGCGCACGGAGGCAGCGCCCAGATCTTGCAGCATTTCTTCAATCAGAAACGAGATCATGGTTTCGTCTTCGAGCAGAAGAACGTCTAGGCCTTGCAAAAGAGTGGAAGAGTCCGTCGTCATGCGCCGACCTTAAAGCGAAATCGCAATCGTGCAGGTAAAACCCTCGGAAGCATAAGCAGCTTCGTAAGAGCCGTTCAACTCGCCGGTTACCGCACGTTCGATAAATTTCGTGCCGTAGCCGAATTTTTCCGGTGGACGCGCGCTGGGCCCGCCTTCTTCTCTCCATTCGAGCTGCAAACGATCAGCGCCGGCAAGCGTCCAAATCACAGTTAGCTTGCCCGATGGAGAGAGCAGCGCGCCGTGCTTCACGGCATTGGTGGCCAGTTCATTTAGGATCATAGCCAAGGGAATGGCGATGCGCGGCATGAGGACGACGTTTGGGCCGTCGAGTTTAAGACTTTGGGTGGCAAGGTTGACATACGGCTTCACGACGGCGGCGGCGATTTCGCGCAATCCCGCATTCTGCCAATTGTGCGCGCCCAAAATATTGTGGGTATTGGACAGGGCCGCCAAGCGCGCTTCGGTGGCTGTGCGGTAGGAAATCGTTTCCGGCATCTTGGGCAAGCCGCGCAGGACGATCCCTTGCACGGCGCTTAAGGTGTTTTTGACGCGGTGATTGAGCTCGTGCATCAGCAGATCGCGATTGGTCTCGGCGCGCACCAATTGCCGCGCGAGACGCACGGCAAAGAACAGCCCGAGCGCACGCATGGCCGCACCGATGGCGACGGCAATCATCAGCGCGCGCCACGCCGGGGCGTTGATGCCGTTCAGAGGCATTCCGATAGCGACGGTCCAGCCGCTTTCCGGCGAACGCGTGAAGGCACTGAGTGCCTCGGTGCCCTCGAGTGAGACCGTACGGAGGATGCGATTGTTTACGTCGCTTGCCAGCGCCTTGCGCATGCTTTCAGAGCCGGTGGTGAGCACTTCGTCCGAGAGGCGCGGTAGCCGCGCGACGTGATGCGCATTGCGATCGAAGATCGAAACCACCCAGCGGTCGGGCAACTCGAGATCTTTTAGAATTTTATAGAAGCCTTCGCGCGGCGGAACGATGGCCAGGTTGTAAATCACCTGATCGCCGCGGCGCACCGGAACATCGACGGAAAAAACCGCGCGATGCGAAACCGCGCCGACGAACATATCGGACACATATGGTTTGTTGGTGGTGAACGTGGCTTCCACCGATTTCGTTTGCCCGCGCTTCGGCAATGGCTGGCCCGGCGGTATCAACGTGTTGAGCAAAAGTTGTCCGGATGAGTCGGCGACGAACAGGCCGGTGCCGGGGGGAAAGCGCGTGAGGAAACGCTTGGCGTCGTCGGCGAAGCCCACGAAATCGCCGTTCTGCAATTCCGGCACAAGGGCGAGAACTTCTAATCCCGAGATCGTGCTTTGCAGCTCGCGATCAACCAAGGCCATCGTGCTTTTGGTCAACTGAAGAACGCGTTCGCCGGCTTGGCGCTGGGCGCTGCGATAAGCGCCGAAGACGATAAGGCTGACCATGAGGATCAGCGGCAGAAGCGTGCCCGCTACCAGGAACACAAGTCTACGAAGAATGGACCGGCTATTGATCAGACCAGTGGCGACAAATACCTCGGCCGTGGGCGGCGCGCCCACATTGGCTTGATCGTCTTTGTCCCGATATCCGTCCAAGGTCCCACCCTTCCCTATTAGTACTAATACGCAGTTCCTAAGTCCACGGATTGCCATCTTCGAGGGAGTGAGGCACGCGCTTGAACACGCGAGGCGTGCGACGCCAGCCTAAACAAGTTCCAGTTGCTCGGGGGGCGGGTAAATACGGTCGCGCACAAATTGGAACGAGCGGCGATGATGCTCGGTGAGGCCGATCCGGATGATCGCCTCGCGGTGTTCGCGTGTCGGATAGCCGACATTGCGCTCCCAGCCGTAGCCGGGGTGGGCCAAGGCCAGCTCGGTCATCCAGCGGTCACGCGTGACTTTGGCGATGATGGAGGCGGCGGCGATGGACAGCGACTTGCCGTCGCCCTTCACGATCGTTTCGACGTCGCACGGCATGTTCTTGGGTTTGCGATTGCCGTCGATGAGCGCAAGCGTAACCATGCAGTTCAATGACTCGAGTGCCCGGCGCATGGCGAGATGGGCGGCGTTGAGAATGTTTATGCTGTCGATCTCGTGCACTTCGGCGCGCCCGACGCCCACAATGGCAGCACCACAATCGAACATGATGGCATAAAGCTTCTCGCGTTTTGCCTTGGGCACTTTTTTGGAATCATCCAACTCCTGGCGCAAAATGCGCGGGAGCTTTTTTTGATCGAGCACCACGGCAGCGGCCACGACAGGCCCGGCCAACGGCGCACATCCGACTTCGTCGATACCGGCGATGATGATGCCCGGCAGATCGGCCAAGCGTTTCAGAACCGCGCGTTCGTATTTGAACGTGGGACCGGCGCGCCTTGGGGACGTATCTTTACTGATCGGTTTTGGCGTGGGCGTCATGCCACGTTTTTACGGCAGCCAGCGTGTTTTGAACATGGCCGTCGGGATCGAGCGCGGAATAAGCGTAGAGAATCTTGCCCTCGGGCGAGATCACATATGAAGTACGGTTCGAGAGCGGTAAGACCTTGAACATCTTGGCGTCGTAGGCCTTCATGATGGCCTTATCGGCATCGGCGCCCAGCGGGAATTTGCTCTGACATTCTTGTGTCGAGAATTGCTTCAGCTTGTCGATGGGATCGGCGCTGACGCCGATGACTGTCGCACCCAGAGCACTGAACTGCGCCGTGGCTTCGGAAAATTCGTGGGCCTCCACGGTGCAGCCTTTGGTGAAGGCGGCCGGATAAAAATACAAAACGACGGGACCGTTTTTCAGCGCTTCAGTGAGGATGAAGTCGAATTCCTTTTCGCCTTGCACGGCTTTGGCCGTGAAAGCCGGCGCGGGCGCGCCTTCTTTTAAAGCGGCGAAGGCAGGGCTGGCCGCGAGCAACACCGCAACGCACAGGATGGTTTTCATGGGCATCAGCCTTTTTTCTTGGCGGCTTTCACGTGTTCGGTGAGGCGCGGCATCAGCTCGACGAAATTGCAGGGGCGATGGCGGGAGTCGAGTTGGAACTTGAGGATCTCGTCCCAACCATCTTTCACAGCACCGGGCGAGCCGGGCAATGCGAAAAGATATGTGCCATTCGCCACACCGGCGGTGGCGCGCGATTGGATCGTGGACGAGCCGATGTGCTTCATGCTGATCCAGCGAAAGTATTCACCGAAGCCGGGAATCTCTTTTTCCCACACCTGACGGAACGCTTCCGGCGTCACGTCGCGCCCGGTAACGCCCGTGCCGCCGTTGGTGATGATGCAATCCACATTAGGATCGTCGATCCATTGCGTGAGCTTGGCGGTGATGAGGGACACGTCGTCTTTGACAATGGCGTGGTCGGCCAGCTTGTGGCCCGCAGCGGTGAGGCGCTCGGCCAAGGTCGCGCCGGAGGTGTCGTTGGCGATGGTGCGCGTGTCGGACACCGTCATGACGGCGATGTTGATGGAAACGAACGGCAGCTTTTCGTCGATGGCCATAGCGAAACCTTACAGCGATTCAGCGAGTTTCTTTTTGATGGCGAGTAGATCGTGCCACGCAAAACGTTTTTGCTGCGGCGAGCGCAGCAGAAATGCCGGATGGAAAAGCGGCATGGTCGGCACGGGGCGCGACAGGCCCGGCGTTTGATATTCGTGCCACTTGCCGCGCAGCTTGGTGATGCCGATGGCGGTGGCGAGAATGGTTTTGGCAGAAGGTCCGCCGAGGCACACCAGCACGGCGGGATCGACGAGTTCGATATGGCGCTGCACGAAGGGCAGGCACACGGCGATTTCTTCATGCGTCGGTTCGCGATTGCCGGGCGGACGCCAGAAAATGATGTTGGTGATGTAAGCGTTGGTAGCGCGATCAAGACCGATGGAGGCCAGCATCTTGTCGAACAGCTTGCCCGACGCACCCACGAACGGCAGACCTTGGCGGTCCTCGTCGGCGCCGGGTGCTTCGCCGATGAACATGATGCGCGCCTGGGGATTACCGTCGGCGAACACGGTGTGCTTGGCAAACTGCTTCAGGCCGCAGCCTTCAAAACCCTCGATGGCGGCTTTGAGTTCGGCGATGGTCGTGCAGGCCTGAGCGATGTGAGTGGAATTGGCGTCCGCAACGATTGGCGATGGCGGAGCTTCGGCGGTCAGTTTGCCTGCGAGCGGCGATAACGGGGCGGTAACGCGCGCTGGAATGATCGTCGCACTCGGAGCTTCAATCTTGGCTGCTTTGGGCGGCGGTGCTTTGAAACGATCGATCGGCGTTTCGCCAATAGTTTCGTCGACGCCGGCGTCGAGGTACCAGCGCAGAAGGGCCGCAGGATCTGAAGACAGAGAATCCATCACCGGAGTGTGAGACGCCGGGTATCGTTCCGCAAGCAGGTGTTCCGCAAGCAGGCGAATACTTAGAGATGACGGGAGGCGAGGATGCGCTCGGCGCTGAGGGCCTTACGGTAAAACCACGCGCCGAAACCGGCGACCACCGGCAAGCTCACAAGGCCCGAGGCGGCCAGGAGCAGGTTCACGTTATTCTCACCCCAACGCAGCGGCAGGATGCCGAGCGCTTCGGCAATGTCTTCAACGATGCGGATGACCCCGAAACCGGCGACGGCGATGAGAACGCCGAGCGTGCCCGCGAACAGGACGGTGGTCAGGATGGCGATGAAAACGGGGTTCTTGCTCACGCGGGCATATCCTTAACTGGGAACCCCACATATGAGGGCGGACCCCCTGGGGCGCAACGGTGTGTTCTCTGGCCGGTTTTGTGCCGAACCCTTGCGCCGATGGCAAGGGTGGCTTGCGGGTCAGCCCCCCTTTTGGGCTAGGGACCACTTGGATCGCCACAGGCAGGGGGTTATACCTAAGGCCTTGCTGCAGCGAGGGGTTTACGGGATTTGCAGCTCGGTTTCGCCGGCCTTAGGCCGGTCACAGGGAATGCGCGGGTGGGACGATGAGTGAACGGGAAGCAATGGAATTCGACGTGGTGATCGTCGGTGGCGGGCCTGCCGGCCTGTCGGCCGCCATTCGCCTGAAGCAGATCGCCGCCGCCAACGAGCATGACGTCACCGTCTGCGTGATCGAAAAAGGCTCGGAAGTGGGCGCGCACATTTTGTCGGGGGCCGTGATCGATCCCATCGCCCTCAATGAGCTGATCCCCGACTGGAAAGAGAAAGGCGCGCCGCTGAACACCGCCGTGACGGACGACCAGTTTCTGGTGCTGACCGAGACCGGCTCCATGCGTATTCCGAATTTCACCATGCCGCCGCTCATGAACAATCACGGCAACTACATCGTGAGCCTGGGCAACGTGTGCCGCTGGCTGGGACAACAAGCCGAAGCACTGGGCGTGGAAATTTATCCGGGCTTCGCGGCCGCCGAAGTTCTCTACGACGATAGGGGTGCCGTGCGCGGCGTCGCGACCGGCGCCATGGGTATTGGCCGCGACGGCGAAAAGACCGCTGCCTATGAACCCGGCATCGAGCTGCATGCGAAGTACACCTTCATCGCCGAGGGTGCGCGCGGCTCGCTGGCCAAAGAGATCATCGCGAAATACGACCTGGCGAAGGACTGTGATCCGCCGAAGTTCGGCATCGGCTTGAAAGAGCTGTGGGAGATCGACCCCACCAAGCACAAGCAAGGCTTGGTCGCGCACACCATGGGCTGGCCGCTGGATAGCGAAACTGGCGGCGGCTCATTCATGTATCACCTGGAGAATAATCAGGTGGCCATCGGCTTCGTGGTGCATCTGAATTACAAAAATCCGTATCTGTCGCCGTTCGACGAGTTCCAGCGCTTCAAGCTGCATCCGGCGGTGAAGCCTTATCTCGAAGGCGGACGGCGCATTTGCTACGGCGCGCGCGCCATCACCGAAGGCGGGTTGCAATCGGTGCCCAAACTGACATTCCCCGGCGGCGTGTTGATCGGCTGCTCGGCGGGTTTCGTGAACCTGCCGCGCATCAAAGGCAGCCACAACGCCATGAAGACCGGCATGATGGCGGCGGAAGCGGTGTTCACCGCCCTAAAAGAAGGCCGCGTCGGCGACGAGCTGACCACGTATTCCGAGGCCTATCGCAAGAGCCACGTCTACAAAGACCTGTACCGCGTGCGCAATGTGAAGCCGTTCCTGTCGCGGTTCGGCATGTTCCTGGGCACCATGCTGGGCGGCATCGATATGTGGATGAATCAGCTGGGCATCGGCTTGCCGTTCACACTCAGCCACGGCAAGGCCGACGACGCGACGCTGTTACCGGCGAACAAGTGCAAGCCCATCGCCTATCCGAAACCCGACGGCAAAATCACGTTCGATAAGCTGTCGTCGGTGTTCATCTCCAACACCAATCACGAAGAAAATCAGCCGATCCATCTAAAGCTGGCAGACCCGGCGATTCCCATCTCGGTGAACCTGCCGCTGTGGGCGGAACCGGCGCAGCGCTATTGCCCGGCGGGCGTGTACGAAGTGGTTGAAGGCGACGGCGGCGACAAGAAATTCCAGATCAACGCGCAGAATTGCGTGCATTGCAAAACCTGCGATGTGAAAGATCCGAGCCGCAATATCACCTGGACGGTGCCGCAAGGCGGCGGCGGGCCAAACTACCCGAATATGTAAGCGCCGCTTCTGCAATTCTTACAAGTGCGTGAGCCGCGCCGCGCGGGCGAGATTCCCCTGCCTTAATGGGCCGGACGGGCTATCATTGCCGATCTTGACCCCTTCGCGTTACACGAGGAAACGGCTCATGCTTAAATTTCGCAGGTCCGCCAAACGCGGCGTGGCGACCGTTCTTTTGAGCGGCGCGGCCCTTGCGGCCGTGATGAGCAGCGCGCCTGCCGCCGAGCGCTTTCGCGATGCAGGGCTTGCGAGCGTTTACCTGGCCGGACGTCATGCAGAAACCGCGGGCGACACCTCGCGGGCGGTGACGTACTTGTCGCGCGCAATCGAGCTTGATCCCAACAATCAGTCCATCCGCCAGACCGCTTATTTCCTGGCACTGCAGGCGGGCGACTACGGCCGCGCCATACCGGAAGCGCGCAAATCCTTCGACGCCGCGCCGCGCCGGGGCATGGCGGCCATGATCGTGGCGGCCGAGCATATGAAACGCGGCGAGTACGACCGCGCCTGGGCCATCATCGATAAAATCCCGACACAAAACGTCGCCGGCTTTGCCTTGCCGCTGTTGCGCGCGTGGGCCGCTGCCGGCACGCAGCCCGCAGAAAAAGCCGTCGCCGAGTTGCAAGCCATGAAGACTGTGCGCGGCAGCGCCGACCTGGTGGAGATCATGACCGGGCAGCTTTATGAATCTTACGGCAAGTCCGCCGACGCGCTCGCCCACTACGACACGGTTGCCGCGCGCGTGGAATCCGAACGCATTTCCGAAGTGCTCATGGCCGCCGAAGGCTACGACCGGCTGGGCAAAACCGCGCAAGCCAAAACACTGCTGACGAAATTTCTGGCTTCGCATCCGGGCGTGGTTTCGCCCACCGTCGACGCGTACATGGAACTATTGGGCCATAGCGCTTTTGGGAAAGTCACGCCCGCAACCGGCATGGCGAGTGCGCTGTATGCCGCCGCCGAAATGCTGATCTCGAGCGATCCCAACGAATTCGGCGCGCAGATCGGCGTGGCCTTTGCCCAAACCGCGCTTTATCTCAATCCCGACCTGTCCATCGCGCGCCGGTTTGTGGGCGCGACGTTAGCTGCGCGCAATCGCCTGGACGAAGCGAACGCGATGCTGACCAGCATTAAGCACGGCACGCCCGGATATTTCGAAGCGCAAATTCAAGTGGCCGAAAACCTGGCGCGGGCGAACAAAACCGCCGAAGCGTTGACGGTTTTGAAAGGCCTTTTGAAGGACCGTCCGAACTGGGTGGATGTGCATTTGGCGGTGGGCGACATCTATCGCCGCGAAAAGAAATTCCCGGAAGCGGTGGAAGCCTACGATGCGGCGATCAAGCTGACGCCGGACACACAATCAAATGCCTGGGCGCTCTATTACACGCGCGGCATGGCGCTGGAACGCGCCAAGAACTGGGATGCGGCGGAAAAAGACTTCCGCAAGGCGCTGAAGTTGAAACCCGAAGAGCCGAGCGTGCTTAATTATCTCGGCTACTCGTATCTGGATCGCGGCGTGAACCTGAAGGAAGGCCGCAAGCTGATCGAGCAGGCCTATAATAAAAAGCCCGATGACGGATATATCGTCGACAGCATGGGTTGGGCGCTGTTCATGAACGGCGAATTCGACCAGGCCGTCCAACATCTGGAGAAAGCCGTCGAATCTGCCCCCGGCGATGCGACGATCAACGAACACCTGGGCGATGCCTATTGGCGCGTCGGCCGACAGGCAGAAGCGCGCTTTCAGTGGGAACGCGCGCTGGTGTTAGGCCCTGAAGAACAAGCACAGCGCAACGCGATCGCGAATAAGATCGAAAAAGGCTTGGCCCGAAAGTAGTCGTTAGCGGCCCCACGTTCTCTCTCAAGCGAAAGGCGAGCGATGCCCTTGCGACCTGCTCAGAGCGCGGTGACTCTTCTTGCGCCCGCAAAAATCAATCTGACCCTCCATGTGCGCGGACGGCGCGCGGACGGATACCATCTGCTGGACTCGCTCGTGGTGTTCGCGGGCGTCGGCGACACCGTGACCGCCAAGCCGGCAAAAGATGTGCGCATGACCATGCGCGGGCCTTTCGTGCAAGCGCTGCTCGGTTCGCCGGATAATCTTGTGCTGCGCGCGGCACGCTTTTTGAAAACGGAAACGCACGTCAAAGCGGGCGCCGACTTGGCGCTCGAAAAAAACCTGCCGGTGGCAGCAGGCATCGGCGGCGGATCGTCGGATGCGGCGGCGACGTTAAAAGCGTGCGCGAAAATCTGGAATGTGGACCTCGCACAATTTTCGGATGCGGCCATTGCCGGCGCTTTGGGTGCCGACGCGCCGGTGTGCGTGCGCGCCCGCCCGACGTTCATGAGCGGTATCGGCGAAATTCTGGAAGACGTGCCCAAGCTTCCACACGCGTGGTTGGTCTTGGCCAACCCCGGCGTGCCGCTGGCGACAAAAGATGTGTTCGCTGCCCTGGCCGGACGCTTCACCCCCGGCGACGCGCGCCCGCGCCTTGAGAATCTCGAAAGTGCGTCACAACTGGCCGATGCCTTGCGACCTTTCGGCAATGATCTTTCCGCACCTGCGGTGGAATTGCTGCCCGTTATCGGCGACACCCTCCGGGCCCTCGAATCGGCCCCCGGCTGCCTGCTGGCGCGGCTGTCCGGTAGCGGCCCCACGTGCTTTGGGCTATTCGCCGACGCGGCCGCCGCACAGGCCGGAGCCGCGGTTGTGCGCGGTAAATGTAACGGTTGGGTGGCTGCCGCCCCGCTACTTGCGCCGGATACCGAAATCGTGAATTGATCCCATATTATTGGGGATTATGGTCACGCCGATGAAATGGACATTCGCACCCATCCTGCTGGCCGCCGCGCTGCTGAGCGCGATTCCCGCGTATGCCGAAACGGTCGCAAAAACCGACCAGGTCCGGGCCGAACTTCTTGCCGAACATACGACGGTGGCGCCCGGCGATACCGTATGGCTTGGCCTGCAGATGGATATCAAAGCTGGGTGGCACACCTATTGGCGTACGACGGGTGACTCAGGCTTCGTGACCAGCCTGACATGGACGCTGCCGCCAGGCGTGACCGCCAGCGACATCGCGTGGCCGACACCCGAGCGCGAAAAATTCGGCGAGCTTGTGAACTATGGTTACGACACCCAGACGGTTTTGCTGACCGAAGTGAGGATCGCGCCAGATACGCCGCAAGGCGACGTCGTGATCAAAGGCGAAGCCTCGTGGTTGGTGTGCGCTGATCTTTGTATTCCCCAAGACGGCACGTTCGAACTGCCGCTGAAAATCGCCGCCAACGCGCCGAAAACGAATTCCGCTGCGGGCGCCACCATCGCCGCGTGGCGCGACAAAGTTCCAGTTGAGGCGCCGTGGCCGGTGAAGGCGACACGCTCGGGCAACGCCATCGACCTCGTATTCAAAGCAGGCGCGGTGAAGGACGTTGTGTTCCTACCCTTTGACAATGGCCTGATCGTCAACGCTGCAGCGCAGACCATCGCGACAAAAGGCGACGACGTTACGCTGACCCTGAAAGCCGACAAAGGCTCGGAGCAGATCGGCGATGTGAAGGGCGTGCTGAAAGTTACCGACACAAACGGCGTAGTGCGCGGCTATGCGTTCGCGACACCGCTGACGTGGACGGCGGGCGGGCAAGGCGGCGAAGAGCTTTCGATTGCGCTGGCACTTGTGTTTGCGTTTTTAGGTGGGCTCGTCCTCAACGTTATGCCGTGCGTGCTTCCGGTGTTGACCATGAAAGCCATGAGCTTCACGCGCCCCGGCATTACGCCTCATGAACTGCGCCGCGACGGCCTTGCCTATACGGCCGGCGTCATGGCTGCGTTCACGGGATTGGTGGGCCTGCTGTTAGGTTTGCGCGCCGCCGGCTCCGCTGTCGGTTGGGGATTCCAATTGCAGTCGCCGATTTTCGTGGCGGTGCTGGCGTATGTGATGTTGGCGCTGGGCCTCAATCTGTCGGGCGTTTTCCAAATCAACGGACCGATGAATGCGGGCGACTCCCTCACGCGCAAGAGCGGCGCAACGGGAGCCTTCTTCACCGGCTTGCTGGCCGTGTTGGTCGCGACGCCGTGTACCGCGCCGTTCATGGGCGCCGCGGTGGGCTTTGCGTTCACGCAATCGCCCTTCACCACCATCGTCATCTTTGAAGCGCTGGCGCTGGGTTTAGCGTTGCCGTTCCTTCTGCTGAGCTTCATTCCGGGCCTTGCCAAGAAAATGCCGAAGCCCGGCACATGGATGGAGCGCGTGAAACAAGTGTTGGCTTTCCCCATGTACGCCACCGCCGCGTGGTTGGTGTGGGTGATGGCGCAGCAGCTAGACGCCATCGGCCTTGGCGCGGCCTTCGCGGGCGTCGTTACCCTTGGGTTTGCGGCGTGGCTGTGGGGTGTGGCGCAAGTGAGCGCCGAGCGCGGCGCGCGTTGGAGCACGGCGTTTGCCGTGATCATGATGCTGGCGACGGCAGGCTTTGTTTATATGCTGGGCGAACGGCCCGCGACGGCGGTTGCGCAAAACAGCGATACGGGCGGTTTGGCGGGCGAGCCGTATAACGCCGCCAAGATCGCGGCCTGGCAGGCGGAAGGCCGGCCGGTGTTTATCGATTTCACGGCCGCCTGGTGCCTAACCTGCATCGTCAACGAGCGCGCGGCCCTGGCGTCGGCTGATGTGATCGCGGCCTTCAAAGCCAAAAATGTGGTGTACGTGAAAGCCGACTGGACCAATCGAAACGCCGAAATCAGTGCCGCTTTGCGGGCCTTGGGCCGTGACGGCGTGCCGCTTTACGCCTTTTACCCGCCAGGGGGGGCCGCGCCCCAAATTCTCCCGCAGATTCTGACCTCTGCGATTGTCCTGGACGCCATTGCCGGCATTTGATTAATGTCCGCCGCGTTTGGGGCGTCGCCAAGCGGTAAGGCATCGGTTTTTGGTACCGACATCCCAGGTTCGATCCCTGGCGCCCCAGCCACCCAGTCCACCTTACCGCATCACTCTCTCCGCCTCGGCGGATAAATCATAATAATTCAATGGGTTATGGGCCATTCGCGACGAATGGCGCTCACTCTATACAGCTCTCCGGCGGCAAAATGGGCCTCCAACCGCGCTTTTTCTCTGAAGCTCAATTTCGAGAGCAACTTGTTGCCCAAACCTCCGAAAACTCGCCCTTAGTTGGCTGACAGAAATCGGGGATGTTGCTGTGCACCGTGGGGGCGGACGGAGAAGACCGATTTAGCGGGCCGGGAACCCCAGGACGTCTCTCTGCTCGACCCAGTCGAGCGGCAGATTCGCCGATAGCTCTTTCACTTTTAGGCCGAGCGGCTGACGACCTTCGTAGATGGCCTGAACAATATCGGGCGCCAAGAACGCAAGGGGCATGACCCGGGTCACATACCCGGAGCTCAGCCCCTCTTTTTTGGCGATCTTTTTCAGCGATGCGCCAGCGCGGACTTGGCCATCCCATTGAATCGCCCGTGCGACAGCCAAAACCATACTTTTGTTTACGAGCGGTTGCGTACCGTTGTCGTTACCAACGACCATGCACTCTTGCCGACCCAGGCGCGTCAACTTGATCGGTATTGATACCGTGAACTCAGAAGGCTGCGCATTTTCGTCGGGCTCTTTGATTTTGAGGGCAGTGCGCATCGCTTTGCCGTCAAGCACAAGAGCGACTCGCTCGGCGCCCGCCACTATCTTGCGAAGCACGTCTCGAACGAAGATCAGGATGTTCTTCTCGTTGTCCTGACCCAAAGTTGCTGCAAGCATGTTCGCCGATGTGACGACCGATTGTTTTTCGTAGCCGGATGCATGCGGACCGAAAAGATGTTCGATTAGAATCTCTGGGCGCTTCAAAAGATCGATGAACTGCTTGGCGACGATGGCTTCAATCTGAAACGCTGGGATACGCCGTAGGGAACCAATCTTGCTCTGTTCGCCCTGTATGACCGCTTGAGAAATATAATATCGGTATCGCGCCGTCCCCTTTTGCGAATGAGACGGGCTCATTCGATTATCCGACATCGCGACCACCATTGCAGCTCCTAGATCGCTATTTTCTGCGCACGACGCAGGAGTTGGCGTCGGTGACCAGATAACGATCCGCTATTTAGACGGGACTAAGCAGTCGCGAGTGTTCACACTCAGCGATGAGCGCAATGAACCAGGACAGGGTTTAGTTGCTGTGTGGGAGCCACTTGGCGATGCGCTTCAGGGCGCGGCCGTCGGCGACGAAGTAGATTTTGAGGTCGGTGGCCAGACCCGTACTGTACGTATTGAAAAAATTGAAAAGGTCTCTGTCTCGGCCTAGCATTAAATCTAGTATCTAAGATGACTTACCGCGCCTCGCTCCCCGCCGTAAGACTCTCTTACCGCCTCTGGCGGCGGGCGGATTTCATAACATCTGACCTGCGGCTGTACTTACAGAGAACCTAATCGCGCGTCACTCCGCTCGGTTTGCCGCGCGTCTCCAGCTAGAAAGCTTTGGCGTTAACATCTCCGCGAGTCATGCCAGCGGCGTGTGCAAAATTACCTTCGAGGAGTTTGTGTAGAAGATTTTTCCGCTCGCGCTCCAAGGCCGCCGGCATTCTGCGCCCAAATTTCGTGAACAGTTTCTCCTGATCCTCGACCTCGGTAACCGCTTCTTGCCGATCGACGAACATGATCCGCTCAAACCGTTCCCTTGAAAATTCGAGTCCGCTCCACGTCATATCTTTGTAGTGCGGCATGTAGCCAAAAGGGCTTTCAACGGCATCTTGAGCGTTGCCGCTGACACGGTCGATGATCCACTTAAGCACGCGCATGTTTTCCCCGTAACCCGGCCACATGAATTTGCCGTCGTCACCTTTACGAAACCAATTGACGCGGTAGATACGCGGCCGTCTAGCGACTTTGCTCTCCATCGATAACCAGTGCGTCCAGTAGTCTGCCATGTTGTACCCACAGAACGGCAGCATGGCGAAGGGATCGCGGCGAATGGCCGCTTGACCCACTGCTGCGGAAGTCGCTTCAGACCCCATCGTTGCGGCCCAATAGACTCCGCTTTGCCAGTCTCGCGATTCGAAAACCAAAGGAAAGGTCGTCGACAGGCGGCCTCCAAAAATGAAGGCGGAAATAGGCACGCCCTCGGGATCGTCCCAGGCGGCATCGAAGCTAGGGCATTGACGCGTTGAGACGGTGAAGCGGGCATTAGGGTGAGCAGCAGGTCGCCCACTCGCAGGAGTCCAATCTCGCCCCTGCCAATCGATGAGATGAGGCGGCGGCACATCCGTTTGCCCTTCCCACCACACATCACCGTCATCGGTAAGCGCGCAATTCGTGAATATAACGTTGCGATCAATCGTGTGAATCGCGTTGGGATTCGACCGAAGATTGGTTCCTGCGGCGACACCGAAGAATCCGGCTTCGGGATTAATCGCGCGGAAGGTGCCGTCGGGGCCTGGTTTGATCCAGGCAATGTCGTCCCCAATCGTGTGGATTTTCCATCCTTCAAAACCCTTCGGCGGCACCAGCATTGAGAAGTTTGTTTTTCCACACGCCGACGGAAATGCTGCTGCTACGTATGTCTTCTTCCCCTCCGGACTTTCGGCCCCCAGGATCAGCATATGCTCGGCCAACCAGCCTTGCTTGCGGCCCATCATTGATGCAATGCGCAGCGAGAATGATTTCTTACCGAGGAGCGCATTGCCGCCATAGCCTGAGCCAAAAGAGACAATCGAGTGATCATCTGGAAAATGGACGATGTATTTATGCGTCGGATTGGAAGGCCAGGGAACGTCGGCTTGTCCCGGCTCCAGCGGCACACCGACTGAATGCAGGCAGGGAATGAATTCGCCATCACCGAGTGCGTCGAGCGCACTTTGCCCCATACGCGTCATGGTTCGCATGCTCACTACGACATAAGGTGAGTCTGTGAGCTGAATACCGATATGAGAGATCGGGGAGCCAAGCGGCCCCATGCTGAACGGCACCACGTACATGGTTCGGCCGCGCATACAGCCAGCAAACAAGCTCTTTAGCGTTGCGCGCATTTCTGTCGGATCCATCCAGTTGTTGGTTGGACCAGCGTCGTCTTTATCTTCAGAACAGATAAAAGTCCGATCTTCGACCCGCGCGACATCTGACGGATCGGAACGGCAAAGGTAGGAGTTGGGGCGCTTTTCGGGGTTGAGCTTAATGAAGGTGCCGCTTGCAACCATGTCGGCGCAAAGTTTGTCATATTCCTGCTGAGATCCATTGCACCAGCGGATCCGATCCGGCTCACAAAGCTCAACGATTTCCGTGATCCATTTCTGGAGCTTTTTATTCGTAGCGTAGGCGACGGCTTTCGTCATGTTCGTCCTCGGCAAGGGTTGCAGCATCGGTTGCAAAAATCCATGACGTGCGCCCTGAGCGCAACCATGGGCAACAATCACATTGAGACGGTGCGATCTATTCGGTGTTTTCGATAGGCGCGGAGGCTTCGAACGCCTTTTCGTTCCGCTCCCGATTGCGATATTGAATCGCAATCATCGCAGCTTTCACTGGCCTCAATGAAAACCCGACGGCCAAAGCAATCAACGTCGGCCACACCAGCACGTGCACCCACATGGGAGGCTGCATCATGACTTCGAGGACCAAGGAGCCCCCCGCCGTGAGAAAGCATAGCGGAAGGATGACGAATGATACGGGGCCGTCGTCAGTCGCGAAATTCGTAAAACTGAGACCGCACACAGCGCAAACCGGCACCACACGGAGGTAGCCGATAAACAGCGCGCCTACGCCACAACGAGGACAGCGTCCACGCATAGCCGATTTCACCAACAATGAAGCTGGTATGGAACGATGGGTCATTGACTGTTGTCCTGGGTGGAACAAAGCATTCAACTCTCAGCGCGCCGATACCACGTCGTCGTCATCAACCACCTCAATACCATCAGCGGTCTGAAGAAGAGTGCTCCGGAACACTTCTATTGCCTTGCGTGCCTTCTGCATTTCGTCCCAGGCCATATCGACAGATTTAGTTATTGAGATGATTTGATCTGTCGAAGCCAACCGCTGACTTACGCGTAGTGCCTCGCGCGCGTTTTCGAACGCAGAGCGCGCCTCGTCATAGACGCGCTGGAGAGCGATCCGCCCATACTTGCGTGCGAGTCTGCTCATGTCTCTCCTCGCCCCCTCATCCGTCATTAGTTCGGAAAGAGCGCGCATTTCCTGTGCGCGTTGGAACCAAAATATTGAGTCATATCTCGATGGCATCGAAAATCTCGCTCTTCAAATCGTGTCGGCCGTCCTACAGTTGGAAGTCAAAGCTGGTCTTTGGGTGTGTCTCGCATGGGCAGCTCACATCCGATCTCTATCTTTTGGCGACTTTTGCCCGCGCAGTTCGAGCGCCAAGGTGATGGCTTGGTCGTAGCTCGGCACATGCCTCAACTGCGCGCTACCGAAGCCAAGTCCCATCGCGTTCAAAAGCCGCATGGGCTGAGGCTGGGTTCCGGAAAAAATAACCTGAATGCCCTGCCCCAAGCACTCCTTCACGAGATCGCGGAGCGCATTGGCACCTGTGGTGTCGAGAAATGGGACCAGCCGCAGCCTCAAGATAAAAACCTTGGGACGCTCCCCGATGCGGCGAAGGGTTTCGAGAAGTTCACTCGCGACCCCAAAAAAAATGGCCCCGTTATCCGAAAAACTTCGACACCGCTCGGCAATGCGGCGCGTTGGTTGTCTTCCTCCTGACCTTCATCCTCATTGTGAGACGCGCCGATCTGCACGGCCTTTGACATCCGGTTCATGAACATCAATGCAGCAAGGACGACGCCCACGCCGATCGCCACCGTGAGATCGACCAGCACCGTCAAGCCGAACGTCAACAACAAGACGGCGCGGTCATCTGATGGCATTCTCAGGAGGTGGATGAAGCGCTCGTATTCACTCATCCCCCAGGCAACCATAAACAGGATCGCCGCAAGCGCCGTCATCGGCACGAGTTTCATCAGATCGCTACCGACGAGGATGAATACCAGGAGGAATCCGGCGTGCATGATTCCAGCGATGGGCGTCCGGCCGCCTGCTCGAATATTGGTCGCTGTTCGCGCAATCGCTCCGGTCGCAGGCAGTCCGCCGAAAAATGCGGAGGCGATGTTCGCAACCCCCTGGCCGACCAACTCCTGATTTGAGCGATGCCGATATCCCGTCATGCCGTCAGCAACAACGGCCGATAGAAGGGCCTCGATGCCCGCGAGAAACGCAATGGTAAAAGCCGAGGGAAGAACTTCGCGGACTTTGAAGAATGAAAATTCAGGCAATGACGGACTTGGGATGCCAGTCGGCATGTTTGGAAAGCGCGTGCCGATGGTGTCGATATCGAGATTCAAATACTGCGTAGCAAGGACGGCCAAAACGATAGCGATGAGGTATCCCGGAAGTTTTGGTGCGAATTTCCGCAAAACAATAATCATCAGCAGCGACGCCATCCCCACTGCAACCGTGGGGAGGTTCGTCGTATCAAGAGCATCAAAGTAGGCGGCCCACTTCGGCAGAAAGTCGGCCGGAATCTTGGAGATTTGCAAGCCCAGAAAGTCGCTGACCTGGCTTGATGCGATGATGACCGCGATTCCGGCGGTGAAACCCATCACCACGGGATGCGGGATGAACTTGATGATCTGCCCGAGCTTCGCGTAGCCCGCGATGACGAGAATTATGCCGGCCAATACTGTTGCGATCAGCAGGCCGTCGTAGCCGTGCTGCGCAATGACGTTGAAGACGACAACGACAAACGCGCCTGTCGGTCCACCGATCTGGACCCGTGAGCCGCCTAGTCCCGAAATCAAAAAACCGGCAATGACCGCGGTTATCAATCCCTTGTCGGGAGATGCGCCGCTGGCGATGCCAAGCGCCATGGCCAATGGTAGCGCAACAACCGCGACAGTAAGGCCGGCGACAACGTCTGCCCTTAAGTCGGCAAAGCTGTATCCCGCATGTAGGGTCGAGAATAATTTTGGCGTAAAGCCTAGGTTGACCCTAGGCCGCATTGATCGTTTCTGAGCCGTCGGACTGGCCGGATCGCTTGTACTGCTTGGCACGCGCGTTCGACATCACTTCTTTGAGACGCACACCGCGTCCAGTTCCAGTTGATGGTGTGAAGTCGCCAATCAATTCGATACCGGCGCGGTCAAGCGCTTCAACGACCTTGACCAAGGTATCGATCATGCCGCGCACCGTGCCGCCTGAAGTCTCCATGCGCTGGATGGTCGGCAAAGACACCGCGCAGAGATCGGCAAGCTGGCGCTGATCTAAACCGAGCAGAGCCCTTGCCGCCTTCATTTGACCCGACGTAATCATGGCGCCTCTCTATGATGTTTAATACCTCATGTTATGATCTTTACAGATCATAATACAGCTTATTAAAGTGGTGATAGACATAAAATCATTCAGCGCAAAAAAGCACTTTCTGCCGAAATCTCGGCATTTCAAACAGGTACAGGCACTTTTCAATGATTACCGTCGCGTCGCTTGCCGGTCCCATCGGAGAAATCGTCGTGCGCAAACGGATTCAAGGGGGGGCCCTTGTCTACGAGGAGGGCGATTGCTGCCAGAGCGAAGCCGACGAGCATGGCGTAAGTCTTTCATCGTACATCCACGCCCTCTTCAGTCTGATTTGGCAAAAGCGATCCCAGCGCGTGCTCATGATTGGCTGTGGCGGAGGCACTCTCGCGACACTCCTCGTGCGAGCTGGAATTCAAGTGACGGTCGTCGACAACAATCCCGACACTTTTTCGCTGGCCCGTGAATATTTCCAAATGCCCGAGCAGGTGAAGTGCATCGTCGCGGATGGGCTCGACTATCTGAAAGTTTGCGACGAATTTTATGATGCGATTGTTCTCGACGCTTACAATGGAAGTAGAATTCCAGGACACCTGCGATCATTGCGGTTTCTGAAGCTTGTCAGGCGCAGGCTCGATAGGGCCGATGGCATATTTCTCGCCAACGTTTACCTCCATCACGATCTTGATCTGACCGCCGACCGCATGATCCAGACTGCCAATACGATCTGGCATGAGGTAGCGCTGCTTGATACTCGGTTTTATTCCTGCCGAAACTCATGATTCGACCGGCTACGCGGTCAATCGTGATCGACTTTGAATTGGGTCACCTCAAATTCCGCGAGGGACGCCTTAGCCGCGTCTTTACCGCAATGGATAGACTTCGTCGATTAACCCCACACTGAACCGGATCGAACCAAGCATGGTGAGACTTAATACCGCTAAGGAGGGTGACTCGATGGAATGGACCGATGAAAAGATCAGCCGACTGAAGAAACTTTGGTCGGAGGGATTAACCACGGCGGCAATTGGCAAGCAGCTAAAGGTATCGAAGAATGCCGTTGTCGGCAAAGTCCACCGATTGGCATTGAAGGCCCGACAGTCACCGATCAAACGACAGAATAAGGTCACCGCGGCAAAGAAGGGAATTGCAAGGGGTGGCTCGATCACACCAAATGCACCTCGCATCTTTACCTTGGCGGATATGTCATCGCAGACATGCCGATGGCCTTTCGGCGATCCCAAGCACAAGGACTTCGGATTCTGCGGGCGAGTCGTGACACAGGGCAAATCCTATTGTGCCAAACACTGCGACGCCGCCTACGTCGGCTCAGCCAAAATTCAAATAAAATAAATATGCAGCCTTTTGCATCGCGCGTGACAATCACCTCATATCGCGGATACCGCAGCGCGATTTTGCGCGATAGCACCAGAGAGATTTTTCATGTCAAAACCTGAGGTCATCATCTGCGCTCCTGTGCGTACCGCCATTGGCACCTATAACGGGTCACTAAAGGGCACGCCCGCCACGGTCCTGGGCGCGGGCGCAATTAGGGAGACGCTTCGGCGGTCGGGTCTTGAACCTGCGCTCATCGATAGCGTGGTTATGGGTAATGTGATCCAAGCCGGAAACAAAATGAACGCAGCTCGCCAAGCAGCGATTCATGGCGGTGTGCCGGTGGGGGCTCCGGCGATGACTGTCAATCGCGTCTGCGGTTCCGGGGCGCAGTCCGTTGTTTCGGCTGCGCAAGATGTGTGGCTCGGCTTTGCTAAAGCCGCCATCGCAGGTGGAATGGAGAACATGGATATGGCGCCCTACCTCATGGGCAACGCCCGCTGGGGCTACCGCATGGGGGACGCCCAGATCTATGACGCCATGCTCCGGGATGGGCTGCACGATGCGTTCTCTGATCAACATTCTGGCTGGCATACAGAAGAGCTGGTCGAAAAATACAAGATCAGCCGGGAGGATCAGGATCGCTGGGCAGACCGGTCACAGCGACGCTTCGCCGACGCCCAGGCGGCAGGTAAGTTCGAAGCGGAAATCGCCGCGATTGAAATCAAGGGACGCAAAGGACCGGAGCCATTCGTCAAGGATGAGCATAACCGCCCTGACACTACCTATGATTCGCTTTCGAGGTTGAAACCTGCCTTTCGCAAGGACGGAACGATCACCGCAGGTAATTCTCCCGGACTCAACAGCGGCGCGGCAGCAATGATCATCGCCGATCGAACATTTGCCGAAACTCACGGTATCGAACCCGCTGCGCAACTCGTCGCCTTCGGTATTAGTGCCGTCGAACCCGGCATGTTCGGCATCGGACCGGTACCGGCTGTACGCCAAGCGCTTGAGCGTGCGGGTTGGGCGACGAAGGATATCGAGCGGATCGAGATCAACGAGGCGTTCGCGGCAATCGTGCTCGCCGTTCACCACGAACTCGGATTGCCTGAAGACATCGTCAACGTCGAAGGCGGCGCAATTGCTCATGGCCATCCCATCGGCGCGACAGGCGCAATCCTGACAACAAAGCTTATTCATTCGATGAAGCGTGACGGTCTCAAACGCGGCATCGTTACGCTTTGCATCGGGGGCGGTCAGGGCATCGCGTTGGCGCTAGAAATGGTGTCGTAATTTAGAATGTGGTGGAGCAAACGCGGTCGCGGAGGTTTGACCGGTTGACTAGTAATCAGCGGATGTGCGCCGATCTGAAGTGCGACTTTAATTGAGACGCGTGGGTGTCCGGTTAGCTCCGTTCGTAATGCGGCTCCGATCGAACCGGCTACAGACTCTAAATCTTTTGCAGTCCGAAAGAGGCGGTCCGCGCGCGTACGATATTGCGCCGGTGTGAGCGACACTCCCTGCCCTTTCATTGTTGGCTCGTGAGCATCTTCGAGCAGCATGGTCGCAAGTGTGAAAAGCTCGCGTACCAGATCCCGCCGGTGTTTATCCATTGGCCGACCACCTACCGGGCGATATTTTCGAGCGCATAGCGAATGGGGTTGGCGGCACCCCGCTTTCGCATTTCGTCGGGCAGCCGTGTGCGTAGGTACAATCTCGCCACATCGTCGGGCGCTTCTTCTCCTATGAAGCCCCACCGCCCCTCCTGATCTAGAGATGTGCCGGGAAAATTCAACATAGTCGCCGGCAACCATTCGCGTGCGATGAACACACCGACAATGATGACCGGCCCCCACTGAGTGGTCCGATTGGAATGTTAGTTTAGAGCATGCGTTTGATCCATCAGTTTTGCCGTTGGCCAGACGATGGCCTCGGGTGCGGGAGGCCGATAACCCAGCGATGAATGCGGACGCACCGTGTTGTAGTGGCG
>CANJMF010000002.1 GCA_947475895.1 Fidelibacterota bacterium | reverse complement strand
GCCAGCATGTTGGCGATGTTGGAGTCCGCGGCTTTTTCAAGCTGTTCCGCTCCGACGACCGTCAGGGGCGTTGGCGCTTCGTACCCTTCGCGAACGATGCGCGAACCGGTGACGACGATTTCTTCAACAGGCGCCTGTTCGGCGGTTTGTGGCGCTGCCGCGGCGAGAGCGGGTGCTTGCGAGCCTGCGACAATCGCGAGGGCTGTCGTAATGGCAGTGGTCGACAGCATCATATTAAGACGGTTGGTCTTGCAGCTCAAATTCATTGTAGTCCCCCCAAGGTTCAAAAAGAAAAAGCGAACACGACAAAAAAAAGAGCGACGTTTAAAAACGTATCGACCTACGCGACGTCAAATGCGTACGCGTCTCCGCTCCAAAACGGAGATACTTGGCTCACAGGCCCTGTCGGCAAATCTGCAATTACCCTTCCCAGTAATTGCCTTCTCCCCGAGGCCACGAATAAATCGAATGACCTGCCGCCAATGATAGGCCTTGGCAATATGCGGCCGTCAATCGGTAATGACTGGTCGGGTGTCTAATGAGGGCCTGTTTGAAGGGCTGCCGAACAATTTTAGTTGTGGTGCGTTATTCGCGCAACGCTTATTGGGAAGTACAAACATGCTGAAATGGGCATTCATATTCTTGGTATTCGGCTTAATTGCCGGTCTTTTGGGCTTTACCGGCGTCGCCGGGGCATCAATCGGCATCGCAAAAGTCCTATTTTTCATCTTCCTCGTCATTTTCCTGGCGATGCTTGTCCTCGGACTCACGGTCTTTAAGAAAGCCACCGGGCGATGAGCGGGCCTGCGCCGAAGTCGGCCAAGGCGCATTCTCAGACGCCCGAGGTGTTTGAAGCTGCCGCCGAATGGGGCAGGGACGACAATCAGATGCTGGAAATCGATAAGTTTGCGCCGCTGATCGCGACATGTCCTGAAGCGCTCGTTGAAGAACTTATGGACGTCGCGGGGTTCTAAGAACCCTGCCACCCCGGCGTAAGCCGGGGTTCAGGACAAACAGACGTTTTGCTTATTTTACGAAGATGATGGCTCCGGCGACAGGACTCGAACCTGTAACCCCGCGGTTAACAGCCGCGTGCTCTACCATTGAGCTACGCCGGAACAGCGCATCATTTAGTGGAGGCCGAGGCCGGAATCGAACCGACGTACGCGGATTTGCAATCCGCTGCATGGCCACTCTGCCACTCGGCCCTTGTGCCACCGGCCTCTCGCGAGGCCGGCGTTATATAGATGGCGGCCTATGGTGGGGTCAAGCAGCGATGAATCGGCCAATAAGACCTTGGCTACCGTTGAGAATTTAGCCCGGCCCGCGTATAAGCGGTGACATACAATTCGCCTTTATGTTTGGGGACTGATCATGGATTTCGCCGCCGCACGCAAAAAGATGGTGGCCAGCCAAATCCGCACCAATGAGGTCACCGACCCGCTGGTGGTCGATGCCTTGGGCCAAGTGCCGCGCGAAAAGTTCGTGCCAGAGGCCTCGCGCGGCTTTGCTTACGTGGACGAGGATCTGCCGTTGGGGAAGGGACGCTTCCTCATGGAACCCATGGTACTTGCCCGCCTTTTGCAGCTCGCGGACGTCGCCGAAACCGACACCGCGCTCATTGTTGGCGGCGGTACCGGCTATAGCGCCGCCGTGCTTTCGCGCATGGTCCGCACCGTCGTGGCCGTGGAAAGCGATCGCGAGCTGACGGATTCGGCCGCCCGGACGCTGAGCGAGCTGTCCGTTAATAACGCCACCGTCGTGATGGGTGATCTTCGCACCGGCTGGGCGGCGCGCGGTCCCTATGATGTGATTCTCGTCGAAGGTGGGGTGACCGTTATTCCCGAAGCCTTAAAGCTCCAACTCGCCGACGGCGGCCGCCTCGTGGCGATCGTGCGCCAAGGGCCAACCGGCCGCGCGACTCTTGTGACGCGCATCGGCAATGCCTTCGGCATGCGTCAGGAATTCGACGCCGCGACGGCCATCCTTCCGGGCTTCGAGCCGCAGCCGAAATTCGTTTTCTAGCGTCCAGTCGGCGACGTGGCGCCGTCACCTCCCAGCACATTTTCGGCATGGCGGCGGCTGTCTCCAGCTATATGGGCCCTCGGGATTACCAGCCTGCTGATGGATACGGCCTCTGAGGCGATCCACAGCATTCTTCCGATTTTTCTTGTTCACACCCTCGGCGCCAGCGTCGTCATGCTCGGCCTGATCGAAGGCGTGGCCGAGGGATTCACCGCCATCACCAAACTGGGCTCGGGTATTCTCAGCGATAAGCTGCAAGCCCGGAAATCTCTAACCATAGTCGGCTATTCATTGGCGGCGGTATCGAAGCCGCTGTTTGCCATCGCCACCTCAGTTCCCATGGTGATTTTCGCAAGAATGTCGGATCGGTTCGGAAAGGGGATTCGTGGCGCGCCGCGCGACGCTCTCATTGCCGACATCACGCCGCCGGAGCTTCAAGGGGCCGCGTTTGGTCTGCGTCAGGGGCTGGATACCGTCGGCGCGGTCGCCGGGCCGCTTGGTGCCATGGCGCTCATGATCTGGTGCGGCTTTGATGTTCGCGCTGTCTTCTGGGTGGCCGTCATTCCCGCCACCTTGGCCGTATTTGTGCTCTGGCTGGGCGTTCAAGAGCCGGCGGACAAAACACCGCAGAAAGACAAACGCTGGAGTTTACGCGCCGCACTCAGTCTGCCGCCGTCGTTTTGGGCGGTTATCGCCATTGGTGCGGGTCTCACAATGGCTCGATTTAGCGAAGCATTCCTTATTTTACGGGCTCAGGAGCAGGGGCTATCGCCCGCCCTGATGCCGTTGGTGCTGGTCATTATGAATGTTGTCTTCGCGCTGGTGTCTTATCCGGCGGGCGCGTTGGCCGACCGCGTTCCGCCCGTCTGGCTACTGATCGCCAGTTGCGTCGTCTTGGCCTGTGCCCATGCGCTGTTCGTATTTGCGCCGTCGCTGCCGTGGATCATGGCCGGTGTCGCGATTTGGGGCCTGCACTTGGGGCTGAGTCAGGGTGTCATGTCCGCGATCGTGGCGCTGGCCGCGCCGTCCCATGTCCGCGCGTCGGCCTTCGGCTTATTTAATCTCATCATGGGGCTCGCAATCATTGCGTCGAGTGTGTTGGCGGGGCTTCTGTGGGAGACACTCGGCTCAGCGGCCACATTCACGGCCGGCGGCGTTTTTAGTGTTCTTTCACTGATGGGTGCTTTGATGTGCGCGCCACTTTTGCGGCGCGGGTAAATTCGCTCGGATTTATTTTACACTTGGAAATATATCCGTTGTGAATCATGATCAGAGTCAGTTTGCGGTTTGCGCCGCAATAAAGTCGAAATAATCGAAGAGTCACAAAAAGTTACATGAAAGCGATGGTGTTCGCGTTGGCCATCGGATAGAGCTACGCCCTATAGGGGCGGGGGATTCTTAAGCGACGCGTTGGGTTTAGAGACGGGACTGGGGCGATGAAACTGACCAAAAATTTTGTGCGCGCACTTCTGGCGAGCAGCGCGATCGCTTCATTTGTGGCGGCTCCGGCCAACGCCGAAACGCTGCAAGAGGCCATGGCAATGGCCTATCAAGCCAATCCAAACCTACAGGCCGCGCGCGCTCAGCTGCGCGCCACGGACGAAAACGTTCCCATCGCCATTTCTGGTTGGCGTCCCACCCTGACCGTGAACGGCTTGGTGACCCGGAACCGCAACGAGACCGAAATTTTGAGCACCGCGTCGGGTCCAGGGACCGTCACCGTCGGCGGCACGACCTTGCGGACACAAGAGCAAATCGTCGGTCAGTTCACGCAACCTTTATTTCGTGGATTCAAGACGGTAGCGGGCACAGCTCAAGCAAACGATCAAGTGATGGCGCAGCGCGCCCGCCTCGAGGCGACCGAAGCCGCGGTCATGCTTCAGGTCGCGACGTCCTACTTCGACGTCCTCGAATATCAAGCCGTGGCCGACCTCAACCGTAACCAAGTTCAGGTCCTGAATCGCCAACTCGAAGCGACAAACGACCGCTTCCGCGTGGGCGAAATCACCCGCACCGACGTCGCGCAATCCGAAGCCAGCTTGGCCGGCGCGAAAGCAGCGCTCGTTCAAGCCGAGGGCCTCTTGCAGCAGGCGCGCTCGGCTTATGAGAACGTCGTTGGCAAACTGCCCGAAAATTTGGCTCAACCGATGTTGCCGGCCAATCTGCCGCCCAGCCTCGATCTGGCGGTTTCGACGGCCATTGCAGCTAATCCCAATTACATGGCGGCCGATTATTCCGCCAAAGCCGCCAGCGAGAACATCACGGTGGTCCGGGGCGATCTGTTGCCCAGCGTCAACGTGATCGGTCAGTACACCCGGTCTTGGAATACGGTCGCGGACAAATCGCGTGTCGAAGGGATCGTGGCCCAAGCTCAGCTCGTCGTGCCGCTCTATCAGCAGGGCGCGGAATATGCGCGTTTGCGCCAAGCCAAGCACGTCGCTGGCCAGCAGCGCTCCGTCGCCGATCAAGCCAAGCTCGACGCACGCAATTCAGCGACCACGGCTTGGGAAAGTTTCCAGTCCAACTCCGCTCAAAACGTTTCCTACGCGTCGCAGATTTCGGCCAATGAAATCGCGCTCGAAGGCACGCAGCGCGAAGCCGAAGTCGGCTCGCGTACCGTTCTCGACGTCCTGGACGCCGAGCAAACGCTTTTGAATTCCCGCGTGAACCTTGTCCGCTCGCAACACGATCAAGCGGTCGCCGCCCATCAGCTTTTGGCGGCCATGGGCTCGCTCACGGCCAACGATCTTGGCCTGAACGTGCCGCTCTATGATCCAGTCGCGCACTATAACGACGTGAAATACAAGGCGTTCGGATCGGATTCCGCCGCCGACAAAGACGCGTCTCACCGTTAATCGAATAGGTACGCGCTCAGCGCACGCGAAACGGGCCGGAAGATGGCTCGCTCGCGTGAGTGTGGCTATGTTATAGAATTCTTTAACTAATTCACTTACACTCTGACCAAATGAGCGGCAAAAAGCTGCTGGGGAATGGTCAAACCGCATGAGCGCCGACGGTCAGCAAGAACCATCGATGGAGGACATTCTCGCCTCCATCCGTAAGATTTTGTCAGAAGATGACGGAGAGGCTGCGAAGCCTGCGCCGGCTGAGGCTGCGCCTCCGCCACCACCACCGCCGCCTCCTGAACCGGAGCCTGAACCCGAACCCGTGTTCGAGCCGGAACCCGAGCCCGTTATGGAATTCGCGCCCGACGAGCCCGTCGTGTCGATTTTCGACGACGTGCCCGAGGAAGACCCCGTTTTCATGCCTGAAGCGGAACCCGATATGCCGCTGCAACTGACGGATTCCATGATGGTCGAACAGACCGAGGAACCGCTCTTTGGCGATCATCACCACGATCCGGCGCCGTCGTTCGCGCCGCAAGGCAACTACGACTACGGCCAGGGGCTCGTCTCCAATGCCGTTGCCCAAGCATCGGGCGCTTCGATCTCGCAACTAGCCAACGCTGTTGCCCGCGAACGTGCGGTGCAGCTCGGCAACCACGGCCTCACGCTCGAACAGTTGGTGCGCGAGATCTGCACGCCGATTCTCAAGCAGTGGCTCGACAGCAATCTGCCTTACATGGTCGAGCGCGTCGTGAAGCAAGAGATCGAACGCATCGCCTCCCGCTCGGAGCGCATGTAACCCTCTCCACCGGTCGCTCCGGCGAAAGCCGGGGGCCTCCCATTCCACGACTCATGTGCTGTTTGACGCATGAAGCCGGGTTGCGCCGTCGTGACAGGGCAGGTAAATCCTCGCCCTATGTCAGACACAACACTCGATAAAACCTACAATCCGGCCGAGGTCGAAGAAGCCCTCTACGCCCGTTGGGAAAAAGCCGGCGATTTCGCCGCCCATCCCGATTCCAACGCCAAGCCTTATACCATCATGATGCCGCCGCCCAACGTGACGGGCAGCCTTCATATCGGTCACGCGCTGACGTTCACGCTGCAAGACATCCTGATCCGCTATCACCGCATGATCGGCCGCGACGCGCTATGGCAGCCCGGCACCGATCACGCCGGCATCGCCACGCAAATGGTCGTCGAGCGTCAGTTGGCCGAAGCCGGCGAAAACCGCCGCGACATGGGCCGCGAAGCGTTCCTGAAACGCGTGTGGGCCTGGAAAGAAGAATCCGGCGGAACCATCACGCACCAGCTGCGTCGTCTCGGCGCATCGCCCGATTGGAAACGCGAACGCTTCACGATGGACGAAGGCCTATCGAAAGCCGTGACGAAAGTCTTCGTCGAGCTTCACCGCCAAGGCCTGATCTATCGCGACAAGCGTCTCGTGAACTGGGACCCGAAGCTGCACACGGCCATTTCCGATCTCGAGGTCGAGAACCGCGAGACCAAAGGCAAGATGTGGTTCTTTAAATATCCGGTGGAAGGCCAGCCCGACACGTTCGTTGTCGTCGGCACCACGCGCCCCGAGACCATGTTGGGCGACACCGGCGTCGCCGTTCATCCCGATGACGAGCGCTATAAAGCGCTTGTCGGCAAGAACGTGATTCTGCCGCTGGTGGGTCGCGCCATTCCTATCGTCGCCGACGAATACGCCGACCCGGAGAAGGGCTCGGGCGCCGTGAAAATCACGCCCGCCCACGACTTCAACGACTTCGCCGTCGGCAAGCGTCACAAGCTGCCGATGATCAATGTGTTCGACATGAACGCGAAGCTCAACGAGAACGCGCCCGAGAAATTCCGCGGGCTCGACCGCTCCAAGGTGCGCGACATGGTCGTGGCCGAAATGGAAGCGCTTGGCCTCCTCGAGAAAGTCGAATCCAACGCCATGACGATTCCTTACGGCGACCGTTCGGGCGTCGTCATCGAGCCGTGGCTTACGGATCAGTGGTACTGCGACGCCGTCACGCTGGCAAAGCCGTGCATCGAAGCGGTCGAAGACGGCCGCGCGCGCTTCGTTCCCAAAAACTGGGAAAACACCTTCTTCGAATGGATGCGCAACATCCAGCCGTGGTGCATCTCGCGCCAGCTATGGTGGGGCCATCAAATCCCCGCATGGTACGGACCCGACAACACGCCGTTTGTCGCTTACACCGAAGCCGAAGCCGCCGAGCTGGCGCACAAGCATTATGGCAATGCCGTCGCGCTGCGCCGCGACGAAGACGTGCTCGACACTTGGTTCTCGTCCGCCCTGTGGCCGTTCTCCACGCTGGGCTGGCCCGAGAAAACACCCGAGCTCGCGCGCTACTATCCCGGCGATGTGCTCGTCACCGGCTTCGACATCATCTTCTTCTGGGTCGCCCGCATGATGATGATGGGCATGCACTTCATGGGCGATGTGCCGTTCCGCAACATCTACATCCACGCCCTGGTCCGCGACGAGAAGGGCCAGAAGATGTCCAAGTCCAAGGGCAACGTCATGGACCCCTTGGTCTTATGCAACAGCTACGGCACCGATGCCGTGCGCTTCACGCTGACTGCCATGGCCGCGCAGGGGCGCGACATCAAGCTCAGCGAGCAGCGCATCGCCGGCTACCGCAACTTCGTCACCAAAATCTGGAATGCTGCCCGCTTCTGCCAGATGAACGGCTGTGCGATCATTCCGGTGTTCGAACCTTCCGGCGTGAAGACAACGCTCAACAAGTGGATCGTCGCCAAAACCGCCGAAGCTGCAAACACAGTGGGCGCCGCCATCGAAGCCTATCGCTTCAACGATGCCGCCAACGGCCTGTATCAATTCACCTGGGGCACGTTCTGCGATTGGTATTTGGAATTTTGCAAACCGGTGTTTGCAGGGAACGATGCCGCCGCCATCGCCGAAACGCGCGCCTGCACCGCCTGGGTCATCGACCAGATCCTGCTCATCGCCCAGCCGATGATTCCTTTCGTGACGCAAGAGCTGTGGGAAAAACTCGCCACCGCCGCCAACATCACACGCGCCGGCGTGCTCATGGCGCAGCAATGGCCGAAGTACGAAGCCTTAAGCGCCCCCGACGCCGAAGCGGAAATGGATTGGGTGGTAGACGTCATCACCGCCATCCGCTCGGTGCGCTCCGAAATGAGCGTACCCGCGAGCTTGCAGTTGGCCGTCAGCGTAAAAGGCGGCAGCGCCGCCACCAAAGTGCGGCTGCTCACGCACAACGCACTCATTTGTGCGAACGCGCGCCTCAGCACCATCGCGGCCAACGACGCCGACATCGCCAACGCCGCCCAAGTGGTGGTGGGCGACGCCACGTTCCTGTTGCCGCTGGAAGGCGTCATCGATCTCGACAAGGAACGCGACCGCCTCAAAAAAGAAATCGCCAAGAAAGACGCCGACATCGCCAACGACGACAAGAAGCTTACCAATGAGTCTTTTGTCGCCAAAGCGCCGCCGGCCACGGTCGACGAAATCCGCGAGCGCCGCACAGGCGCCGCCGACGCCCGCGCTAAAATGGCCGAAGCCCTCAGTCGCATCGGCGGATAGGCATATCATCCTGACCCTTTGGAGAATCATCATGAAATTTCGTTTGTTCGCGGCTGCGCTTGCTCTGCTTGTTGCGGCATACAGCGCTGCACCGGCTCACGCGCAGCAGGCGCAACTCACGCCGGCCGAGATCGCGAAGATCAAGACCGATCTCGTGGCCGCCGCGCAAGTCTACATGCAGACGTTCACCGCGCACGACACCAAAGGCATCGTCGAAAAAGTTTGGGCCAATCCCGGCCTTGCATCCGACGCCAAAGGCATCACGATCATGACGCCCGATAAAGTCGCGAACATGTACGACAGCCAATATCGCGACCTCGAGAAACTGCAATACGACCATTCCGTTATGACGAAAGAGCCGGTCGTTTGCGTTCTAAGCGCCAACAACGCGATCATGAATTTAAGCTTCCAGCGTATTAAGAAAGATGGTTCGCGGCTGTTAGAAGCAACGGCAGCCTATTGGTACAAGAAGACAGCGGACGGCTGGCGCATGGCAACAATTCTCGACGTCGGCATCAAAAACCCCGTCACCTGCGACTAAGCGATAACGCGCCATGCACGACGCGTTCTACGGCCTGCTCATCAGTGCGCTGTGGATCGCCTGGGTGATTTACTGGAGAATCGCTGCGCGCGATTTTAAGCCTGTCGTGCGCCGGGAAAGCCTGCGTTCGCGCATCTCTCATATCGCGCCGCTTGTGGCGAGCGTTCTTCTCCTGGCCGCGCCGCCACATGCTATTCTGGCCCTATCGCACCTCATCTGGCCACGCAATTTGATCGTTTACTGGATCGGCTTCGTGCTGCTGGCGGCGGGGTTGCTCTACACGGTGTGGGCGCGCCGCCATCTCGCCGGCAATTGGAGCGCCACGGTCACGCTTAAGCAAAACCATGAACTCACGCGCTCGGGCCCTTATCGCTTCACGCGACACCCCATCTACACCGGATTATTGGTGGGGTTCGTCGGCTCTGCCGTGGCGCTGGATGAATGGCGCGGCGTGATCGCGGTCGCTTTCGCGGCTTACGCCTTTGTCCGCAAACTGCGCATCGAGGAGCGTTTCCTCGCCGAGCACTTCGGCGCGCAGTACGATGCTTACCGCAAAGAGGTGCGGGCGCTGATACCGGGGATCTATTAATCTGCGGCGTGCGCGTGAAGGGCGAACAGGTTGTCGCGCAGACGCGTTTTCTCGGCCGGAATCTCCGACGAGGCGGGCAGCTTCTTTTTCGTTGCCAGCAAGTAAAAGTGTGAATGCCCCTCCGGCGTGTTCGGCGTATTCATTTCTTCCAATGAAAGCGCAAAGGACTTTCGCGGGTTTGGCTCGAACGCGTTGGTGCGCGCGCAACCGTAATAAATAACTTCAAGCGCGGCAAACTGCGGCCCGACGATATCGAGGTGCATGGGAAGGTGATCGATATCGTCATTGACGATGAAAGACCCGCCCACATTCACGCGCTCCACGAGACGCGCGATTACGTCGGGTTTCTTCTCCGCGATGTAGAACAGCGTGTGCGTGCAGACGCACAGATCAAACGATCCCGCCGCCGAAAAATCGCTTTCAAGGGCGGTGACGTAGGCGCGCGGTGGACCGTTGTTCAAAATCCAGTCTTGGTTTTCCTCGCGGGCGAGTCCCATAAAATAAAATGCGGCTTCGCGGGTGATTCCCACATAGTCGCGCGGAAAATGCCGAAGGTTGCGCAAATCGCCGCATCCGGCATCGAGCGCGCTTTTGGGATGGAGCGTTTTGGCGTGGTGCGCCAGCAGATGAAAAACAAAGTTCTTCGCGGGGTGAGTGGAGAACAACGGCTGAAGTGCTACCGAAGGTTTCGTCGGCGGTATGTTCAGATGTGCGAGGGATTTAGCCGGAGGGATCGGCGCATGTTGGTGCGGCAGATGCTTGCGCCGTAGCATCGTGTTCGGCGCGCGCGTCGTCTTCCAACAACATGAAAATCTCCCTGTATGAGGAGACGCCGCCGGCCGCCCCGCACCCTCCGTAGACACGTGTCGAAGCGCGAGTCCGATCAATCTAGAAATTACGTTTGTTTGTCGCGCGTTAGGCGTTTGACTCTCGATTTTTCCGCCTTCACTGCCTAACATCTGCGCCATGTCTGCGGATCACATACGTGTTACCTTCGAACGCGCCCTTACGGCTTGGAATAATAAGCAAGTCGAAGCGGCGAAAGCCGCGTGCGAAGACGTTCTTGCCGCCGAACCCAATCACACTCATGCGTTGCACTTGCTGGGTCTTCTCGCGCATCACGTGGGAGAGTCCGCACGCACCGTCGATCTCATCGGCAAAGCCATCGTGCTTCAACCCAACAACGCGGCGTTTCACGCCAACCTCGGGGCAGCGTTCGAGGTCTTGGGTCAAAGACCTGCCGCCATCGCAAGCTTCGATAAAGCCATCGCCCTCAAGCCGGACTCCGCCGCCATTCACTACAATCGTGGCAATGCGCTGCGCACATTTGGTGAAGGAGCGGATGCGGTCGCCAGCTACGACACGGCCATCGCCCTCAAACCGGAATATGCCGAGGCCTACATCAATCGCGGGTCCGCGCTCAACGCTATGGGGCAAACCGACGCGGCCATCGCCAGTTATGAAACGGCCGTTCAACTGCGGCCCGGCGATTTCAAACTCCACGCCATGCTGGGCGCACTGTTGCAAGAGCATGGCCGGCTGGCCGAAGCGGAAGCGCTTGCGCGTAAAGCCATCGCACGCGACCCCGCCAACGCCAAAATCCATTCCACGCTCGGTTATCTGCTTCAAGAACAGGGAAGGTGGATGGAAGCCGAGGCCTGCTTTCGCTTAAGCATCGCGCTCGGCCCTCGGAATGCCGAGGCCCACCATAAATTAGCGTGCCTGCTGCAAGTCCAGGGGCGTTTGATCGAAGCCGAAGACAATTGCCGCCAAGCCATTGCCCTTCAACCCAACGACGCCGGCGCCTACGGCACGCTTATCTTCATTCGCGATTTGACGGATGCAACCACGACGGCCTCGGCGCAGTCCGAGCGCCGACACTGGGCGGAACGCTTCGCGGCCCCCCCAAGTTGAACAACGCGCCTTTCGCCAATGCTCCCGATCCCAATCGCATCATAAAAGTCGGCTATGTCTCCGCCGATTTTCGCGAACACTCGGCGGCCCTGGTTTTCGGTGCCATGCTGACGAAGTTTAATGCCGGCGCATTTCAGGTTTTCGCTTACAGCAATTCCGCCAAGGCCGACGCCGTCACGCGCCGCTTCCAGCAAAACGTGACCCAGTGGCGCGAGATTGGACGCTTGTCCGACGCAGCAGCGGCGCACATGATCCGCGACGACGGCATCGATATTTTGGTCGATCTCTCCGGCCATTCCGCCGGCAATCGCTTGGGCGTATTCGCGATCAAGCCCGCGCCGGTTCAGATCACCGCCTGGGGCTACATCACCGGCACGGGTATGAAGGCCGTGGATGCTATTTTTGCCGACCCGGTGATTATCCCCGAGGATGAAAAAAAGTTTTACGCCGAACAGGTCGTCTACCTCCCCAACGTCGTTTGCCCCGCGTTTTTCCTGACGAAGTATCCTGACGTAAACGCCTTACCGGCTTTCGCAAAAAAAACCGTGACGTTCGGCTCCTTCAACCGCCTGGCTAAAATCTCCGATCAAACGCTGAAAACCTGGGCGCGCGTGTTGGTGGCCGTTCCAAACAGCACAATGGTCGTCAAGACCAACGGCCTCGAGCACCCACATCTGCGCGAGCGCGTCCTCAAACCTTTCACCGATGCGGGCATCGATCACGGACGCATTACAATTTTGGGCCGGACCTCGTGGCCCGAGCATGTAGCGGCCTTCCATCAGATCGATATGGCGCTCGATGCCTTTCCTCATTCCGGCGGCCTGACGACGCTCGAGGGATTGATGATGGGCGTGCCTGTCGTCACGCTGAAATGGCCCACCTTGGTTGGCCGGTTATCGGCATCATTTTTGACGGCCGTGGGCCTCACGGACTGGATCGCGGAGACCGAAGACGCATTCGTTGCGCTGGCCGTTCAGAAGGCGCGCGATCTAGAGCAATTGAACGCACTCAGACAAACCCTGCGCGCGCGCCTCGGTAAATCCGTCCTGGGTGACGCCGACACTTACGTCGCCGCTGTGGAATCGGAATACAAAAAGCTGTGGGGGCGGTGGTGCGCTGCCACGGCGTGAGTTTGCCCAGAACGAAATATGGCGCTCGGAGAGAATACCCGAGCGCCATACGGTGTTATAACGAAGCGACGCCGGGCTAGTCGATAATCGTCCAGGTCCCGTTCGGCTGCTGACACGCGCGGCCACGGACTTCCTCAGAGCGGTTGCCCCTGTAAACCGTCTGCACGAACACCGCGCAACGGAAGTTGTCTTCATCGCGATAGTAATCGAGCACATGCATTTCGCCGCGGTGCTGATTTTGCGGATTGGTCCAACGATAGTGTGCGTCCGCGCGGCCACCGTTAAATCCCAGTGAATAAGTCTGATAAGCGTAGCTGCGGTCACTGCAATCCATCTTCGACGTCAGCGCGGCACCTAACGTGCCGCCGGCAATGACGCCGGCCGCCGTTGCGCCGCCGCGGTCATGGCGCCCGCCCGCAGCATTTCCAATCACGGCACCGAGAAAGGCACCCGCCAAAACGCCGGCCGGGTCGGGCTGGCTGCGACATTCCGTATACGCGACGTCGTCGTTGTAGTCGTAGGACCGGCGATATCGCTGACGCCACAGTTGATCGCGGTCGCCGTCGCCACGTTCGACAGCGCGCGGCGGAACGAGTCTAACTTCGGCAATGGAACCCGAGCGCGTCTGCACCAAAAGATATTGACCATCGAGCACGAACCATTGCGAGCCGCGCGGCGGCTGGCGTAGGCCGCTCTCGCGCCATCCGTAAAAGACATTGGAATCGCGCCTGTCTTCGCGCGAAATTCTCTGGCCGCGGCTCCAGGCTTGGTGCGCCTTGCCGCCGCGGTCGGAGACGTCCGAATCATGGCGATTGTCGCGATCTCGGCCGCGATTGTCGTTATCGCGCGCGACGGCGGCATCGAATGCGGTGAATGACAGGCTTGCCAATAACGCGGCGGCGAAAATCTTCTTGAAGGTGAGGCGAGGGCTGAGCATGGGCGTCTCCGATGGAGGTTCAGAAAAAAGAATGAAGGGGGGTGCTTATCGGGGCGATCGATTTCCAAACACCGCGAGCAGTCCGCCACCGATCACTGCCGCCACGCCGCCGACGATGTAACGCATCGTCCAATCGGTGTAGTGGCCGGTAAGCGACTTAGTGATTTGATCTGCGGGCGCGTCCGAAGCGTTAAAACCCATAACGAGCAGAACGACGCCGACGGCGACAATGACGATGCCGAGAATGGTTTTCGTGTTCATCTAAAACCTGTTTGCGTGTGAAAAAAACTGAAGCAAGCGTCCGATGGACCGATTGCGCCTCAGGCCTCATCAATATGCACGCAGTGCGATGCATGCGCTGTCCAATAGGGAACACACGTCAGGGTTTCAATTGCCATGACCGCTACACGCTCGCTAATGGAGCGACTGTGCAGAATGGAACAGCGCCGCGAGCGCTGTACATCTATTGAGAGCGACGTTCGCGTGTGGGATGTCCCCGCGCGTCCCCACTTACAGGCGCGGCTAACTTTTTGTGTGCGTTGTGCACGCGCTCTTTTGTCGCGCCATATCTCTTGGAAATATTTAAGGAGCTTTCTTGAAAACATCATTCTTCATTCCCATGCTCGGCGTCGCCGTGACGGCTTGGTCGCCCATGGCTCTCGCGCGCCAAATTGTCGTGCTGCCGGGCGTCGTGAACGCGGTGGGTGTCGTTAGCGGTGTCGACGCAACAGGTCCAGGGACCCTGTCCGTCGGTGCGCAGAACATCAACACCAGCAACGACGCCGGTGGAGCCATCACCACCGATGCGGCGAATACCGCCAATATCGTGTTTGCGAATTCTTCCACGGTCACCGGGTTTGTCGGCGCCATCGGAACGCCGTTTCTGAATATCTCTGCGGGCACCAACGCCAATACCGTCACCTTTAGCGGCCCGGTTTACGCGACGACGTTCTCCGTCGCGGGCACGGGCACAGTCAATTTCAACGGCGGTTTCGTCAGCAACACCGGCTCGACGCTGGATTTTGCCGGCAATGGCTTCATCAACGTCGCTTCCGGTAAGACGGTCAAAGCCGCCATCACCAATTCGGCCGGCGCGCGCACCGGGACCCTCACGTTGAATGGCAACAGCATTCTTGACGGCGCTGTCGGCGCCGCCAGCGGTTTGAAACAAATCAATGTCGTCGGCGGAAATGCGCTGATCACCGGACAAGTGAACGCGGGTATTTATAACCTCGACACCAACACCTTGAACGTGGCCGGCGCTTTCGCGATCCCGGTGGCAGGCGTCATCAACACCACGATCTTCAGTCCGTCGCTCTATGGAAAAATCGTTCCCGTCGGCGCGGCCACCATTGGTAATGCGCTGCAGGTCAACGTTGTCGTCACAGGCCCCATCGCCAATGGCACCAGCTTCAACATCGTCGATGCCACCAGCGGTACCAACGGCAGCACCGTGATCGCGACCGACAATTCCACGCGCTATCAATTCTCGGCCAGCCCCACGGCCAACGGCCGCGTGATCATCACGACCACGCAGATCCCGCTGGCGGTCATCGTCACGCCGGTTGTTGTGCCGACCGTGCCTGGCACCACGCCTGTGACTCCGGTCGTGAACCCGCTGGTGCCCATTATCATAGCCCCAGTCATCGACGCGTTGCCGGTTACACCGGTGACGACGCCGGTCCTGACGGCCATCACGTTGCTGCCGAACGCCACAGCGGTCGCGACGGCGCTCGGCCAACTTGCTCCGGGCACGGCCAGTCTCGCGGCGCCCCAAATCGCTTTCCGCGCCACACAGCGGATGCAAGATGCGTTGGCCGCGCATTTCTCGTGCGATCGTTTGATCCAGGAAGACTCTGCCAACCGTCGCGCCCATCGCGCCGAATCAGCCTGTCCGCCCAATGACATGGACGGCCAATTCTGGGGAACGCTCTTTGGCTACTTCGGCCAGCAAGACGACGTTCGCGGGTTTGAAGGCAATAACTCCGCGATCATGGGCGGAACGCTCGCTTACGACGCGCCCGTCGGTGAAGCCACGCGCATCGGCGGCGGCATTCGCTACGCCGGCTCAACCGTCGACAGCACCACCGGCAGCAGCACCGCCCATGTCGATTCCTATCAAGCGATGCTCTACGCGACCTATGCACCCAGTGCGTGGTTCGCCAACGTATCTTTGGTTTATGGGATCGATCGCTATACCGGCGCGCGTCGTGTCTCGTTCACCGGCGTGGACGCCACGCCGCAAGCGAAATTCCACGGCACGCAATACACGGCCTTCGCCTCTACGGGCTATCACTTCACGCTCGAGGACGGCGCCACTGTCGTCACACCGCTGGCGACCGTGCAATACACGCACTTGCATACCAACGCCTACACCGAGACCGGCGCGGACTCGGTCGCACTGCATATCAACGCCAAGACTTATGAATTTGTCCAAACCGGCTTAGGCGGAAAAATCAGCTATCGCGTCCAACTCAACGATACCGACATCATCCGCCCCGAAATTCACGGCAACTGGCTGCATGCATTCGGCAGCGAAACCATGCGCGCCACGGCCGCCTTTGCCGGCGGTGGCGGTACGTTCGTAACCGCCGGACTCAAACCGTCGCGCGAAACGTTCAATGTCGGCGCAGGAGTCAACCTGGCCAACAGCAGCGCATGGTCGGTCGAAGGTGTCTATGATTACCAATGGCGCAGCGACAGCTACGTCGCCCACCAGGCGATGATCAAATTGGTCGTGCGCATGTAACGCCGACCGGCGAGGGGGAGGGCGAGTCAAACTCGCCCTCCCGCGCCGACCGAAGCTCCCCGAGTTGCAACGGGAACGCAGGCCTGCCAACATGCCGAGACGTTTGGCGTTCGCCTGAAACCCTGGGGAAGACTCTCGATGAAATTTCGTTCGTTCGCTGCGGCCGTTGGCCTGCTGGTCGCGGGAGCCGTGAGCGCACCGAGTTTCGCGCAACAACAGTCGCAATTCACGGCCGCCGAACTCGCCAAAATCAAAGCCGATGTCCGTGCAGCCGCCGAAGACTATCGGCGCATTTTCTCCGCGCGCGATACCAAAGGCATCGTCGAAAAAGTCTGGGCCAATCCCGGTATTTCGTTGGGGGCCAACGGCGTCAGCGTCATGACGCCCGATAAAGTCGCCGCCATGTACGACGGCCTGTTTCAATCGCTCGCCAAAACCGACTACGACCACTCGGTCTTTAAAGACCCCATCGTCTGCGTGCTCACGCCCACGAACGCGATCATGAGCGGCAAATTCCAGCGCATCAATAAAGATGGAACGATGCTGGCGGAACTGACCGCGTCGTACCTCTACACAAAAACCCTCGACGGCTGGCGCCTCGTCACAATCTTGGGCGGTCAACCGGGCAAAGTCGTCACCTGCGACTAGGCACGGGCCGTAGAATCAGCCATTTTCCGCTCATGCAAAACTTTGAAGCCTTCTTTCCCGCCGCGCGCTTTGGCGCGGTCACATCCATAACGCCTATCACCGGCGGCCTGTCGGGTGCCGGCGTTTATGCGGTCGCGACGGAGCAGGGCGACTTTTTCCTGCGCCTTCACGCACCTGAACGTGAAGATTTTTCCGAGATGGCCATGGCGCAACAATCGGCAGCGGCGCAGGGCATCGCGCCCGAGATTGTTTTGGTGGACGAGGCGGCCCGCGCCATCGTGTCCAAAAAAGCCGAGGGCGGATCGTTTGGCGCGGCGCTCGCTCATCCCGCCGTTCGCCCGTTGGCGCTCAAAAATCTCGCCGAGACGCTGGGGCGGCTTCACGCGATCCCAGCGCCCCACATGCCGCCTTTCGAGCCCACCTTCGGCGAGACGGCTTGGGACGAGCAAAAGCGCCGCGACGGGTTTCCCGTATGGGCGCGGGCGCTCGAGGTTCACATCACCGCCGGCAACGCGGTGTTCGAACACGATCCGCGTCGCGTCTTCAGCCACAACGACGTCAATCCCGCCAACCTGATCTGGGACGGCACGCAAGTGTGGCTGGTGGATTGGGAGCGCGCATCACTCGCACACCCCTATATCGACCTCGCGATTTTTGCGCTGTTCATGAACTTGCCCGACGATGTTGCCCTCGGATTGCTCGCGGTGCAGGAAGCGTCCGACATTTCACCCACACAGCATTTGAGCTTCATCGCGCTTTTGAATTATGCGCGTGCCGTCTACGGGGCCATCTTCCTGCGTCTTGTGCCCGACCTCACGCAGGTGAAATTTCAAACCCGCGCCGCAACGCCCACCTTGGGTGAATGCTATGTGCGCCTCTCCAAAGGCGAGCTGAATTTGCGCACGCCGGAAGGACAAGCCATGTTCGCGGCGGCGATTTTACGGCAGGCGACGGTCTAGAAATCGGCGCTGGGACGATTCAAAAAATCGCAAACCGTCAACGCCCATTTTCGGCCCGCGCGGGCGTGCATGGGGTTGTTTCACTTTTTTCTAAGTGTTTGATGCTGTTTGTAAAAACGCGAATTTTTTTCGACCAAGAATGCCGACGAAAGGCTTGCAAGTCTTTGACTCGCTTTGGCTTCTCGCGGTTTTGCGCGCGACCGGGTTGTTTCTGTAACTGAGGCCTAAATCGCCAACTCGCACCACACGGGCGTATGGTCCGAGGCTTTTTCCTGGCCGCGCGGCTTCTTGTCGATGCCGCTCGCCACCAGCTTGTCGGCGGCCTGAGGTGAGGCCAACAAGAAGTCGATGAGCAGCCCGTTGTTCTTCGGCCACGCACCCGCTTGGTAATCCCAATAGGAATACTGATGCGGCAACGTATTGAACGCACGAAACGTATCGGTCAGGCCCAAGTGCAGCATCGCACGAAACCGCGTGCGGCTTTCAGGCTGGGTGAGGGCATCGCTCGCGAACGCCGCCGCGCTGTAAACATCATCGTCGGTCGGGATGACGTTGTAGTCGCCGCCGTAAATGTGCATCTCGTCGTCGCCCAGGCCGCGCTCCATGTGTGCCTTCAAACGGTTCATCCAACCCAGCTTGTAAGCAAATTTTTCGGTGCCGAGGGGATTGCCGTTGGGCAGATAAATCGACGACACACGCACCTTGCCGAACACCGTTCCCTCGATATAGCGCGCTTGTTCGTCGCTTTCATCGCCGGGCAATCCGCGCTCCACGTCCTCGATCTGCGACTTCGAAAGGATCGCGACACCGTTGTAAGTTTTCTGGCCGTGGCTTTCGATATTATAGCCCAGCTCCTCGATCTCCATGGTCGGCACGGCCGCGTCGATGCACTTGATTTCCTGCAGCAACACAACATCCGGCGCGAATTCCTTCAGCCACACCAGCACATTGGGCAAGCGGGCTTTGAGCGAATTCACGTTCCAGGTGGCGATCTTGATGGTCTGTTTTTTATCGGCGGATTTCATGGCGCGCATGCTGGCATCGCCCGCCGCCGCGCGCAAGCCCGCGAAGGGTGGCGGCTCGAAGTGCAACGGTGCGTAGTGTAATCAGGCTATGATAGGTTCGTACCATGAAGTTCGTTCTGCTTCTTGCGCTGCTGGCCTGGACAACGGATGCGTTCGCCGCCGCAAGCGCGTGCCCGCCCTACAGCAAAGCAATTGTGCTGAATTTCCAAACCGAAACCCCCACGCCGACGTACAATCACAATCTCAACGTTGCCGGCATCCGCAATCTGACGCGCGGCCGCGGCCAAGGCTCGGGCGGTCCGCATGCGCGCGCCGTCGGGCTTACGTCCGCCGAAGCCATTCTGTCTTTACGCGGATCGTCCCTGCTGGTGCCGTTTCAGGGCGGCTCGTGCGTTTACATGACGTCCGTTGGCGCTGATCTCGGTTGGCAGCGCCATGAAGTCTTTATCGCGTCGGAACTGAGGGAAGGCGGCTGCGCGTATCGCGCGGTGCTCGATCACGAAAATCAGCACGTCGCCATCAATCGCCAGACCATGACCGAGTTCACACCGCGCATCCGTGCGCAAATCGAAGAAGCGTTGCACGCGCAGCAGCCCGTCTTCACCCGCGACGCCGACCAAGCGACCCAGGCGATCATCGCGCAAATCCACGCCCGCACCACGGCGGCGGTCAATCAGTTCACCAGCACACTGGACGCGCGTCAAAGCGTGCTCGACACCGCAAAGAATTACGGCGCCACGTCAGCGCTGTGCAAAGACTGGGGCAATACGCGCTAGCTGGATTTAGGCGGAGAAGGACGTCCCGCAGCCGCAGGTCGATGTGGCGTTGGGATTGTTGATGCGGAAAGACGCCGCCATCAAATCGTCCACGTAATCGATCTCAGCACCCTTGAGCAGATCGAGCGAGGCTTCGTCGATCACCAGCTTCACACCGTGAAATTGATAAACGTGGTCGTCACTGGTTTGGTCAGCATCCAGGCTGAAACCATAGGAAAAGCCCGAGCATCCGCCGCCTGACACCGCGAGGCGCAGCATCAGAGATTCATTGCCTTCGGCTTTGGCCAAAACCTGCACGCGCGCGGCGGCGGATTTGGTCATGCTGACGGCATGTGCTTCAGGCGACATCTGGTTCATGTCGCTAATCTAAGGCGCATGCCGTCGGCATTCAAGGTGGGCGTCGTTTAGGCCCGTATTAGTGCGTTTTCCGTGCGCCGATCCGCATCAGCATGGTGTGCCACCAGTCGCCAACCTTAGAGCGAGGTTGCTCGTCGATATGGTGGGCATCCTTGCCGGCGCGTTGCGGCGTGAAGGCAATCGGGTCGCTGGCGGGGAAGGTATCCTCGAGCGCTTCATCGAGGCTTCTCTCCGCCCGTTTGTCACTCTCGCGGGTCCAGGCGACCATTGCTTACACGCCCTGGAAATCGCGCTCGCTCGCGCGGGTTGGTCCCGGCAGGACGAGAAGGCTGTCGCTGGATTCCATCTGTTTGCGCTGCTCGACCATCTTGTCATAGACGCCGTCGAAGGCTTCCTTGAACTTTCTCAGTTTCGGGAACAACTCGGTTTCTTCTTCCTTCACGTGGTGCGTCACGTATTCGCACAGCACCTTCACCTTGGCGTCGCACAAAGGATCGTCCTCGTCGGCGTCTTTCAACTCGGAAACCAATTCCTTGATATGGATATGCTCGACTTCGGCTTCGTCGAGCATGTCTTCTTCCTTTTCGCCCTCGCCGGACGCGGCCCGGGCGGCGGGATAGAAGTGCTGCTCTTCAATGGCGGCGTGAATCTCCAGCGCCTTGCAGGCCTCTTGCACATATTCGTAACGTGAATCGTCATCGGCCTTTTTCAGCTTGGCGAATTTCTTGAAAAGCTTGGCCACCTCGGCATGATCTTTCGTCAACATGTCGACGATCTTCTGATAGTCAGAGCCTGCACCGGTAGCGGCACGCTTAGTTGATTTTGCTGTGGCTTTCGGTTGCGGACGGGCCACCTTGCGTGCGGACCGGGCTGGAGCGGTCCGCGATGGGCGACGAGCGCTTGATGCAGCCATAATACTCTCCCTTTTTGTGATGTCGGGGGCAGTTCACCCCAGTGAAAGCCGAACGGCGCCCATTCGGTTTTGTTCCGCTAGGTCTGTGCTACCATGGCGTATTCGCATCGCATGGGTATGGAGTAACGCGTGACATATAATGTAGCCGTCGTTGTCGGCAGTATCCGCAAGGATTCGATTAATCGAAAAATGGCGCTCGCTCTGGCCGCTATCGCACCGGCATCTTTGAAGCTTGAGATTGCCGAAATCAAACCGCTCTCGTTTTACAACCAAGATCTTGACGCCGCTCCTCCGCAAGATTGGGTTGATTTTCGCGCCCGCATTAAATCTGCCGACGCGGTTTTATTCGTAACGCCCGAATACAATCGCTCCGTTCCCGGTGTTCTCAAAAATGCAATCGACGTCGGGTCGCGGCCCTACGGTCAAAGCGCATGGGATGGAAAACCCTGCGCTGTGATTTCGGTGTCGCCCGGCGCCATGGGCGGCTTTGGCGCCAATCATCATTTGCGCCAGTCGTTGGTCTTTTTGAACATGCCGGTGCTGCAGCAGCCCGAAGCCTATATCGGCGGCGGCGATAAACTAATCGACGAGGCTGGAAAGTTCACCAACGACAAGTCGCGCGATTTTCTGCAAAAAATCCTGCAGTCCTTCGCGACGTTGATCGAAAAACACGCCGGACAGAAATAACTACGGCAAGAACCGTAGCCGAACGCGCTCGAAGATTGCGCTTGGCGAAAGGTCGTGCGTGACGAGGGGGGTAAGCGTCTCGTGTGCTTCACGGCGCATATCGACGCGCGGTGCCGTGGTCTTGATCGCGTGGTTCGGGCCGTCAGGCGCGCGACTGCGAATGTGACCAAGCATGAATGTTTCCCAGAGCATCGTTCCCTCCCAGGTACGAAAAAAAGCGGAGGCGTGGATACACCACGCCTCCGCTTAGACGCTTACTGACTATTCTTTGTTTTTATCGACGTTCGACTGGCCAGACTTCGATTTGTTCTGGGCTTGGCGATCATCCTCGTCAGCGAAGTTTTGAGCGCCCTGTTGCGGCTGGCGGCTCTGGTCCTGGTTAGCTTGGCCCTGTTGATCCTGGTTGCGGTTTTGCGGGTTCGATTGACCCTGCTGGTTCTGCGAGGGCTGGCTCGTCGCGCCCTGCTGGTTCTTATTTTTGTCGGCCTGATTTTGTTGGCCTTGATTTTGTTGGTTTTGATTATCGCGGCTCATGGGGTGACCTCGTTGTTGTTCAAAACGAAGCGGCGCTACCTGGTGTCGTAGTGACACCCGCTGTGGCGCCGCTCACGAAACCGAACGATCAATCCCTAGTATTGTTCCTGCAGCGTTTATTGCATGCCTGTTATTGCGTAGATGTATCGCCGTCCGGTAGTGTGAGGGCATGAGCGTGAGTATCAAAACGTTTGAAAACTTCTTGCGCAGCGCAGCATGTGACCCATCCATGTCGCGCGGCCGCAAGTATGTGGAAAATGAATCGGCGACGCGCACCGCGTATCAACGTGATCGCGACCGCATCATTCATTGCGGCGCGTTCCGTCGGTTGAAGTACAAAACGCAGGTGTTCGTTTACGGCGAGGGCGAAAATTACCGCACACGCCTTACGCACAGCCTCGAAGTGTCACAAATCGCGCGCTCGATTGCGCGCTTCATCGGTGTGAATGAAGACTTGGCCGAGGCGCTGGCCCTCGCGCACGATCTTGGACACACATGTTTCGGGCATGCCGGCGAAGATGCGCTGCAAGAGTGCATGGCGGTTTACAATGGCTTCGATCACAACGCCCAGTCGTTGCGCATCGTGACGAAGCTCGAGCATCGTTATGCCGCGTTCGATGGTTTAAATTTGACGTGGGAAACGTTGGAAGGACTCGTCAAGCACAACGGCCCTGTCACCGGCGCGCGCAAGCCAATTCCATTGGCGATTGTCGAATACAACGCGACCCACGATTTGGAACTCAATGGCTGGCCCGGTCCCGAAGCGCAGATTGCGGCGATCTCGGACGACATTGCTTACAACGCTCACGACTTCGACGATGGTTTGCGCGCGGGATTATTTCCATTGGAAGCGGTCATGGAGTTGCCACTTATGGGACCGATCTTGCGCGGCGTGGAAAAGCTCTATCCAGGCCTCGAGCGCAGCCGGCTGATACATGAGTCACTTCGCCGCCTTATTGCCGCGATGGTCGATGACGTCATCCTTGAAACGCAGCGTCGCTTTACAGAGGCGAGGATCAAGTCCGCGAATGATGTGCGGTCTTTGGGTAAAGCTTTAGTCGGGTTCTCGGAACAAACGGCCGCAGCGGAAAAACAGCTTAAGACATTTTTGTTCGCCAATATGTATCGCCACACGCGGGTTAATCGCATGACCTCGAAGGCGCGCCGCGTCGTGCACGATCTTTTCACGCTGCTGCTTGCCGAACCACAGTTGCTGCCCGACGATTGGCGCGGCGAAAGTGACGAACCCAAAAGCATGCGAACGGCGCGACGCGTTGCCGACTACATTGCCGGCATGACCGATCGCTTCGCGCTCGATGAGCACTCGCGCCTGTTCGATCCCTCCGTAAAGCCATAGGAGTCCGACGTGAAATTGCCGATCTACCAGGTCGACGCCTTCACCGAGCGTTTGTTCGGGGGAAACCCCGCGGCCGTGTGTCCACTTGAAGAATGGCTGCCGGACGCGACCATGCAGGCAATCGCGGCCGAGAACAATTTATCGGAGACGGCTTTCTTTGTGCGGGAAGAGGGCGGCTATCTGCTGCGTTGGTTCACGCCCGAGATCGAAGTGGATCTTTGCGGACACGCGACTCTGGCATCGGCGTTTATCATTTTCCAATTCTTAGAGCCAGCAAAGCGCACTATTGCATTTCGCACGCTGAAGGCCGGGGTGCTAAGTGTGACGCGCGAAGGCGACCTGATCTCCATGGATTTTCCGTCGCGTCCGGCAACGCCAACAGCCTCCGATCCGGCTCTCGCCGCCGCATTGGGAAAAGCGCCTCTGGGGGTGCGTGTCGCGCGCGACCATATGGCGATCTATGAACACGCGGCCGATATCGCTGGGCTCTCACCGGATTTTCGTGCGCTCGGCAAGCTCGACTGTTTTTCCGTAATCGTGACCGCGCCGGGCGAAAACGGCGTGGATTTCGTGTCGCGCTTCTTCGGGCCGGCGCAAGGGATCGACGAAGACCCTGTTACCGGATCCGCGCATTGCACGCTCATTCCTTATTGGGCCGAACGCTTGGGAAAGACCGAGGGCCTTCAAGCCCGTCAACTTTCGCGCCGGGGCGGCGCGTTGACCTGTGGTCTGAAGGGCGACCGCGTCAGCATCGCTGGCCGCGCGATACTTTATCTTAAAGGCGAGATCGACATCTGATTGTGGAGGCCCGCCAGTACAGTAATGGTCTTCTTCCGAAGGCCAGCCCGAAGTAGGAATTGCCTCGAAAACAGGCCTCGGGTAGTGTCCGCGCCATGATCGCGCACCAAGCCAAGATCACCGGCTTCCGACGTCTCCGACGCAACTAAGACCCGTTGCGCCTTTCCGCGCGCCCGCCGCGCACTCTTCTGTAAGCCCGATTTTCCTATGAATATTTTCGCGACTTTTAAAACCCGCATCGATGCTGTCATCGGCCAACTCGTGGCCGAAGGTGCGCTTCCTGCCGGGCTCGATCTCAGCAAAGTGGCCGCCGAGCCGCCGCGGGAAGCAGCGCATGGCGATGTCTCTACCAACGCCGCCATGGTGCTCGCGAAGCCCGCCGGTAAGCCGCCGCGCGATTTGGCCACTCTTTTGGTCGAGCGCTTGAAGCAGGTGACCGACGTGACGGATGCGTCCGTCGCCGGTCCTGGCTTCATCAACTTGAAGATCGCCGACAACATTTGGCGCGACGGTCTGCACGACGTGTTGGTGCAAGGCACCGCTTACGGCGACGCGGACGTCGGCAAGGGCGAGCCCATCAATGTCGAATACGTGTCCGCCAATCCCACGGGTCCCATGCATGTGGGCCATGCGCGCGGCGCGGTCGTTGGCGATGCGCTCGCACGCCTGCTGTCGAAAGCGGGATTTGCCGTTACCAAGGAATATTACATCAACGACGCGGGCGGGCAGGTGGACAACGTCGCCGCCGCCCTGCGCATGCGCTATCTGCAAGTTCTGGGCAAGATCACCGCCGACGACGTCAAAGGTGCGCTCGAACGTAAGGAAATCCAATACGGCGGCGAATACCTCATTCCAGCCGCCGAAGCCCTCGTCGCGCGCGACGGAGACAAGTGGGCTGCTATCGAAGACCCCGCCCAGTGGGTTCCGGCTCTGCGCGATTTCACGGTCGCATTCATGATGAAGATCGTGAAGGAAGACTTGGCCGCGCTCGGCGTGCAGCACGACGTTTTTACGTCGGAGAAGGCGTTAGTCACGGCGGGTAAGGTGAACGATGCGCTCAAATTCCTGGCGGATGCGGGCCTGACGTACACCGGCGTGCTCGAACCACCCAAGGGCAAGACCCCCGACGATTGGGAGCCGCGCCCCCAGTTGTTGTTCAAAGCCACGCAGTTTGGCGATGAAGTCGACCGCCCGCTCGCCAAGTCCGACGGTAGCTGGACCTATTTCGCCGCCGACATCGCCTATCATAAAGACAAGGTCGATCGCGGGTTTACGAACCTCGTGAACATCTGGGGTGCCGACCATGGCGGCTACGTCAAACGCGTGAAGGCGGCACTCAGCGCGCTCACGGCGGGCAAAGGCCAGCTCGACGTTTTGCTCGCGCAAATGGTGCGCATTTTCAACAACGGCGAGCCGGTGAAAATGTCTAAGCGCGCCGGCAATTTCGTGACCATGCGCGATCTGATCGACGAGGTCGGCAAGGACGTGGTGCGCTTCATCATGCTCACGCGCAAGAACGACGCGCCGCTCGATTTCGACTACGCCAAGGTTACCGAGAAGTCCCGTGAGAACCCGGTGTTCTATGTGCAGTACGCCCATGCGCGCGGTCGCAGCGTCTTCCGTCATGCCGCCGAGATGTTTCCGACGGCTGATTTGTCCGACGCTGGTCTGGCCAAGGCCGATTTCACGCGCCTGACTGATCCCGATGAAATCGGAGTCATGCGCGGGCTCGCCAATTGGCCGCGCACGGTGGAAGGTGCTGCGCTGGCCCACGAGCCGCACCGCCTCGCTTTTTATATGTACGACCTCGCATCGCAATTTCACGCGCTCTGGAACAAGGGCAATGATGCGGCGGAATTGCGCTTCCTGCAGGCCGGCGATCAAGCCGTATCGACGGCGCGGCTTGCGCTTGTCCGCGGTGTCGGCCTGGTGATAGCGTCAGGGCTTAAAGTGTTCGGCGTCGACCCAGTGGAGGAAATGCGCTGATGGCTATGGACAGGGACGGCGACGGACCTCCCTTACACCGCGATGACACGAAGCCGCGCGCGAGCGGCAGCGGTGACGGTCTGCGGGCGACACCTTTCACCGACGATGTTTTCGACGACGACTATTACGGACGTCACCCGGCTGCGAGTAAAGGCGGGCGCAGCATTAGCTTGATCGTCGGCGTGGTCATCGGTCTTGCCGTTGTCGGCGGGGTTGCCTGGTACGCCATTAAAGGCGGCGGCGCGAACCTCGTTTCCGGCGAGCCGCAGGTCGTGGAAGCCGACGCCAATGCCTACAAGATCAAGCCCGAGAATCCGGGCGGCATGCAGGTCGAGAACCAGGACAAACTGGTCTACGACCGAGTGGCCAAAGGTAACGCGCCGAACCGGGTCGAGAATCTCCTGCCTCCGGCGGAAGAACCCAAGGCGCCGCCGCAAAAAGCAAAAGCGCCCGAAGCTGAAGTCGCGAAGCCCGCTCCTGTTACCGACGACGCTGAGAAGAAGCAGCTCGAAGCCATCGTGAAAGCGACTCAAGAACCGGCCAAGACGCCCGCACCGGCTGTAGCGGAAGCGCCCAAGGTCGAGCCGCCAAAGCCCGCTCAGGTCGCCGAGGCGCCGAAAGCAGCGCCGGTCGAAACACCCAAAGTGGTTGCGGAGCCCTCGAAGCCGGCGGAGCCGAAGCCCGAAGCGGCCAAGCCTGATCCGCTCGTCGCAGCCGTTGCCGCTGCCACCGGCAAACCGGTTGAGGCTCCCAAAGCCGAAGCGCCCGTTGAAACAAAAACAGCGGCCGTGACACCTGCGCCCGCCAACATGGCGGGGGCTTTCCAAATTCAGCTGGTGTCGGTCCCGAGCGAAGAAGCTGCCAACACCGAGTGGAAGCGCATCACGCGCAAGCACCAGGATCTGTTTGCCAACCTGTCGCCGGCCGTCACGAAGGCCGAGCTGCCAGAGAAGGGGACGGTCTATCGCCTGCGGGCCGGGCCGTTGCCGGATAAGGCCGCGGCCGATGCTTTGTGTGCTTCACTCGCCGCCGAACGTACCGGCTGCATCGTCATTAAACCCTAAGACCGCGCCGTCATGAGTTCACCTCTCGCGACGATTTTCGGGCTGGCTGGTCCGACGCTAACCGATGCCGAGCGCGCGTTCTTTCAGCGCACCCGTCCAGTGGGATATATTTTGTTCGCGCGTAACATTGAAAAACCAGCACAAGTATCTGAACTTGTGACTAATTTACGTGCCATAACCCCCGACCTAAGCCCCGTCGTTTTGATCGATCAGGAAGGCGGGCGCGTGCAGCGTCTCAAGCCGCCGCATTGGCGTTTTGCACCGGCTGGGGCTGAGTTCGCCGAGCTGCACGGTAAAAATCCAGACCGCGGCGTGGCTATGACGCGCCTGAGCATGCAGCTCATCGGCGAGGAATTGCGGGCGCTAGGCATCGACGTGGACTGCGCGCCAGTCATGGATGTGCCGGTCGCCGGCGCCCACGACGTGATTGGCGATCGCGCGTATGGCAACGATCCCAATGTCATCGCGACCTTAGCAACGGCCGCGGCGCAGGGATTGGCGGACGCGGGCGTTGTGCCCGTCATTAAACACATTCCAGGCCATGGCCGCTCAACCAGCGACAGTCACAAAGAGCTCCCGATCGTCAGCGAAGACTTGGCCGCCTTGCGCGCCACCGACTTTGTGCCGTTCAAAATTTATTGTGCCGATCCGCTCGCGCCGCCGGCTTTCGGGATGACTGCGCACATCGTCTATCGCGCAATCGACCCAAATCGGCCCGCCACGACATCAAAAACCGTCATCGAAGACGTTATTCGTGCCGAAATCGGCTTTCAGGGCCTTTTGATGAGCGACGATCTGGGCATGAAAGCACTTTCGGGGCCGTTCGAGGCTCGCGCCGAGGCGTCCCTGGCCGCCGGATGCGATGTTGTCCTGCACTGCGACGGGAACATGGACGATATGGAAGCGGTCGCGCGCGGATCCCGCGCCATTGATTCCCAAGGGCTGGCACGATTGCGGGCTGTGGATAACTTCCGAGGCAAACCCCGGCAGACGATTGATGATGTCGCTGCCGCTGAATTCCGGATATTGAACGCGCTCCGTTTAGGATAGCGCTCAGCAAATCACACGTCATGGATAGCGAACTTTCCTCCGTCGCCTCGATCGTCGCGCTCGCGATTCCGGCGATCCTGGCCATTACGCTGCACGAAGCCGCTCACGGCTACGTGGCGTTGGCGTTTGGTGATCCGACGGCTAAGGAAAACGGCCGGCTAACGCTCAACCCGATCCGCCATATCGATCTCTTCGGCACCATCTTGCTGCCGGCACTTCTGATGCTGGCGCATTCGCCGCTTTTCGGATGGGCCAAGCCTGTGCCGGTGGACTTTGGGCGGCTGCGCAACCCTAAGGCCGACATGGTCTGGGTCGCGGCGGCCGGACCCGGCACCAATCTCGTTCTCGCGATCATTTCGGCGCTGTTGTTTCACACGCTGTTGTTGTTCCCCGAGGGCTGGCGGCTGTTTCTCGCGTCCATGCTCACAAATAGCGTTCTTATCAACGTCGTACTGGCCATCTTTAATATGATTCCGCTGCCGCCTTTGGACGGAGGCCGCGTGGCTGTGGGATTGTTGCCCATGCCTGCGGCGCGCGCCTTGGCGAGCACAGAAAAATACGGCATGTTCGTCTTGATTTTCGTTCTTGTCGTGCTGCCCAGCGTGGGGTCTTACATGGGCGTCGACTTGAATATTCCCGCACGGATTATTACGCCTGTCGCCGACGCCGTTGTCGCGATGATCGCGGCAATGACCGGCGTCAATTGATTGGGGTTCATTGAGTTAGCGCATGTTGCCATCCGAAACTGAAGCTCACCCCGAAATTCCCGACTTCGAAGAAGACGCGCATCCCGCGTCCGCCGATCCGTTGTCGAAGCTGTTCCTGACGCTGGGTGCCTTCGAAGGCCCCATCGACGTTTTGCTTGTGCTCGCGCGCGATCAAAAAGTCGATTTGATGCACATCTCGATCCTGGCGCTCGCGGATCAGTACCTCTTGTTCATCGACACGGCGCAGCAGTTCCAGCTGGAATTGGCCGCCGATTACCTCGTGATGGCCGCTTGGCTCGCCTTCCTGAAGTCCAAGCTCCTGCTGCCCAAGGAAGAGAGCGACGATCAGCCCTCGGCCGAGGAAATGGCCGAGGCCTTGCGCTTCCAGATGCGCCGCCTTGAGTCGATGCAGGAAGCCGGTCGCAAGATGTTCGAACTGCCCCGCCGCGGCATGGGATTTTTCCCCCGTGGGGCGCCGGAAGGCCTGCCGATTACGTACCGCGCCGTTTACGACATTTCGCTCTATGACCTGTTGCGCGCCTACGGCCGCCAGCACCGCGAAAAGAACGTCAATGCGCTTGAAATCGAAGCCTTCGATCTTTACTCCATCGACGACGCCATTGCCCGGCTCCGGGAAATCCTTCCCGGCGTGCCGGACTGGACGGAATTGAAGGCATTTTTGCCGCAAGGCGTGCGCGATCCGCTCATGCGCCGCTCGGCGGTCAGCACCACGCTCATCGCGATCCTGGAATTGGTGCGCCAGGGCAAAGCCGACATCCGCCAGGATGGCGGTGCGTTCTCGCCGATCTTTTTGAAACCCGCGAACCGGCCCTCTCTGAACGACTGAATGACCAATGACTAATCCCGATACCGAAGCTCTCACCGAAACCCCGCCGATGCCCGAGGCGGTCGCCGCACAGGTGGCCGAACAGGACGCCGTCCGCGAGCGCCGCTATGCCGAGGATTTGCGCGTGCTGGAAGCACTGCTGTTCGCCAGCGCCGAGCCTGTGTCCGAGCGCATCATTTCCGAGCGTCTGGGCGAGGGGACCGATATTCCGGCACTGCTCGAACAGCTGCGCGCCTTATACGCGGGCCGTGGGGTCGAGCTTCTGCAGGCTAATGGTCGCTGGTCGTTCCGGACCGCGCCCGATCTGACCGAGCGCTTGAAGCTTGAAAAGCTGGTACCGCGCAAACTCTCGCGGGCCGCCATCGAAACGCTGGCGATCATCGCCTATCACCAGCCCGTGACCCGCGCCGAGATCGAAGAGATCCGCGGCGTGGTGGTGTCGACGGGTACAGTCGATATTCTGTTGGAAGAGGGCTGGATCAAGCCGCGCGGCCGCAAGCAGGTGCCGGGTCGCCCCGTGATGTGGGGAACGTCCAACGCCTTCCTCGACCATTTCGGCCTGGAATCCATTCAAGACCTACCCGGTCTGGACGAATTGCGCGCTGCCGGGCTTCTCGACGCGCGCGGTGTCTCCACTTACTCCACCCGTGGTGGTCGTGGGGATACACTGCTGGTCGATACCGAGGATGCGGAAGAGGCCGAAGAGCCTTTGGCGGCGGGCGAAGAGCCTGAATCCACTGAAGAAACCGACGCCGATTTCGACGACGATGACGATGACGATTGATAAACTGGCAAATGGCCGCTGACCGCCTTACATAAGGCTGTTGAGCTGGCGTACTATGCCGGTGATGTGGCTGTAGGCGGGGGCCTTTCTTGCAGAGATATCACTTGAACTTCCCCCGCTAAACCATTGAACTATAATGGACGACGTATTATTTCGTCGCCGCCTGGGAGCGTGACATGGGTTCGTTTAGTATTTGGCATTGGCTGATTGTTCTGGTGATCGTCCTGCTGGTTTTCGGCAGCGGCAAAATCTCGGGCATGATGGGTGATGTTGCTCAAGGTATTAAGGCCTTCAAAAAGGGCATGAAGGACGAAGACGACAGCACGTCCACTGCGAGCGGAAAGACCATCGATGGTCAGTCCTCCGTGAAGGACAAGACCAAAGAGCCCGTCGCCTAGATTTCGGCGGGCCCCTGGCTAGAACGGGTTTAATTCCATGTTCGATTTCGCATGGTCGGAGATAGGCCTTATCGCCTTCGTTTCCGTCATGGTTATGGGCCCCAAGCAATTGCCCGAAACCATGCGGACCGTGGCTAAGGTCATGCGCCGTGTGAAGAACCTGGGCTCCGAGTTCCAGGGGCACATCAACGATATGGTCCGCGAGGCGGAGCTCGACGAGGTCCGCCAAAAGGTTCAGCAGATATCGCGAACCAGCCTTTCCAGTGAAATGGCCAAGGTCGTCGATCCTGACGGCCAGATCGAGCAGGCGCTCTCAGGAACGACCAAGTCAGCCGAAGACACCCTCGCTGAAACCGCAGCTATGGAAGCGACTGAGGCTGCTGAAGCGGCGTCGGCCGAAGCTGCCCGCGCCGCTTCGGAAACACCACCAGTGGAAACCGCACAGATCGCGGCTCCCGCTTCCCCCGTCGCAGGAAATCCGGCAACGGGAACAAACGCGTGAACGCCAGCAGCAAGGACGTCGTTGTCCGGCCGGAAGGCGACAATCCCGATGAGCATGCGATGCCCCTCATGGAGCACCTCATGGAGCTTCGGCGGCGGTTGATCGTTTCGATCGCCATGTTGACGGGCGCTTTTATCGTCGCTGCGTATTTCTCGAAACCCTTGTTTGATTTTCTGGCGGCGCCTCTGGCACCCGCCATGATCAAGGCCGGCGGCAAGCCGCACCTGATCTTTACGCACCTGGCCGAAGGTTTCACGACACAGATGAAGCTGGCGTTCTTCACCGCCGCTTTCGTGACCTTTCCGATCTTCGCCAATCAACTTTGGAAATTCATCGCGCCTGGTCTCTATAAGCACGAGAAGCGGGCGCTTTTGCCGTTCCTGTTCGCCGCACCTGTCTTGTTCTTCGCGGGCGGTGCGCTGGCCTACTACATCATCTTACCGGCCGCCGGCACGTTCCTCCTGGGGTTCCAGCAGCTGGGCAGCGACCAACTGATCCAGGTCGAGGCCGACCCGCGCGTGAGTGAATACCTCTCGTTGGTTTTGCAGCTGGTTTTCGCGTTCGGTCTCGCGTTTCAGATGCCCGTCCTCTTGGTGCTATTGGCGCGCGTGGGCATCCTCTCGGCGAAAATGCTGTCCGAGAAACGCCGCTACGCGATCATCGGCATTTTCGTGTTCGCGGCTGTGGTGACGCCGCCCGACGTGGTCAGCCAGCTCAGTCTCGCCATTCCGATGATGGTCCTTTACGAAATCTCCGTCATCGGCGCGCGCATGATGGAGAAAAAGCCCGAAGCCCAGCAGGCCGCCAACGATGGGTCGGTTCCGGCGGAAGACACGGACTTCAACGCCGCCGACTAGGCTTCGCAGTGCGGCAGGCTAGACGGGTTGCACCGTCCACCCTATAAGCCTCGGATCATGCTTGATCTTAAGTGGATTCGGGAAAACCCCGCCGCCCTCGATGCTGCGCTCGGCCGCCGTAACGCGGCGCCCATGTCCGGCGCCGTCTTAGAACTCGACAAGAATCACCGCGCCGTCATCACCGAGCTGCAAAACCTGCAGAGCCAGCGCAACGAGGCCTCAAAGCAGATTGGTGGAGTGAAAGCCAAAGGCGGCGACGCTGCGCCCCTGATGGCCGCAGTCGCCACCATCAAAGAAAAAATGACCGCGCTCGAAGCCGAGGAAAAGCGCCTCGGCGACGAAGTGCGCGCCGTCGTGCTCACGATCCCGAACGTGCTTCAGGATGTGGTGCCAGACGGTAAAGATGAAACCAGCAACGTGGAGGTGCGCCGCTGGGGCACGCCGCGCACGCTCGGTTTCACACCGAAGGATCATGCCGATATCGGGCAGGGGCTTGGCCTCATGGATTTCGACCAAGCCGCCGTCGTGTCGGGCTCGCGGTTTGTGTTTCTAAAAGGCGCGCTGGCCCGCCTGGAGCGCGCGATTGCGCAGCTCATGCTCGACACCCACACCACCGAGAACGGCTATCTCGAAGTGAACCCGCCGTTGTTGGTGAAAGACGAAGCCCTCGTCGGAACCGGCCAGCTGCCGAAATTCGCCGAAGATTTGTACCGCACCAGCGCGGGCGCGTGGCTGATCCCCACATCCGAAGTCTCGCTGACGAACCTTGCGGCCGACCGTATTCTGGATGGTGGCGCGCTGCCGCTGCGTCTGACCGCCTTCACGCCGTGCTTTCGTTCGGAAGCCGGTGCGGCCGGCAAAGACACTAAAGGTATGATTCGCCAGCATCAGTTTGAAAAAGTCGAACTGGTCAGCATCACCGCGCCGGAAGAGTCCGATGCGGAGCTCGAACGCATGACCGGCTGCGCCGAAAGCATTCTGAAAAAACTAGAGTTGCCTTATCGCGTCATGGCCTTGTGCGCGGGCGATATCGGTTTCAGCGCCCGGCGCACCTACGATCTTGAAGTCTGGCTGCCCGCGCAAAACTGCTATCGTGAAATTTCCAGCTGTTCCAATACCGGCGAGTTCCAGGCGCGCCGCATGAACGCGCGCTACCGTCCCGCCGGCGAAACTAAAGGTGCTCACTTCGTGCATACGCTCAATGGTTCGGGCTTAGCCGTGGGCCGTACGTTGGTGGCCGTGCTCGAGAATTACCAAGAGAAGGACGGCGCGGTGCGGGTCCCCGATGCGCTGAAGCCCTACATGGGCGGCCTTGAAGTCCTGACCACGGCGCCGAAACGCGCATGAGCGACACCGCTCCCGTCTTTGCTCCGATCACCGACTTTTCCAAGTGCCGTATCTTGCTGAGCAACGACGACGGCATCAATGCCCATGGCCTTGTGGTCCTCGAGCGCATCGCACGTACGCTGTCGGACGATGTGTGGGTCGTCGCCCCTTCGTTTGAGCGGAGCGGAGCAGGGCACTCACTGACGATCCACGATCCCTTGCGCCCTGTGCAGTTAAGCGAAAAACGCTACAGCGTCAGCGGCACGCCTACCGACTGCGTCATGGTGGCGGTCAATCACATCATGAAAGACCGCAAGCCCGATCTGGTTCTCTCGGGCGTGAACTTCGGCGGTAATCTCGGCGAAGACGTGCACTATTCCGGCACCGTCGCGGCCGCCATGGAAGGCGTGCTTCTCGGCATCCGCTCCATCGCCATGTCGCAGGAGTGGGACGACGTCGACAATGTATATTGGGCAACCGCGGAACAGCACGGTCCCAAATTGATCCGCGATCTGTGCAGCGCGAGCTGGGCCAAGAACGTGCTCATCAATGTGAATTTCCCCGATCGCACGCCGGACGACGTCAATGGCGTCATGGTCGCGTATCAAGGCAAACATAAATTGGGCGACGATCTCGTGTTGCGCCACGATCCGCGCGGCCGGCCCTATTTGTGGATCGGCAGCCGCCGCATCGGCGACCGCTCGACCGTTGGCACCGATCTCAAAGTACTGGATGACGGTTACATCTCGCTGACACCGCTTAACGTGGATCTCACCGACCTGCCGACCATGAAAACATTGGCGCAGGTTTTCCCTGGCCCAACGTAAAACCCATGAGCGTCGAAAGCCGCAAGATCCGCCTGGTTATGGATTTGCGCAACGGCGGCGTTACGGACACGCGCGTACTCGCGGCGTTGGAACGTATCCCCCGCGAGACATTCGTGGCGGAAGCTTTCCAAGACCAAGCTTACGCGAACCAAGCGTTACCCATTAGCTGCGGCCAAACCATCAGCCAGCCCATGGTTGTCGGTCTTATGACTCAGGCCCTGGAGTTGACCGATCGCCATAAAATTCTCGAAGTAGGCACGGGCTCTGGTTATCAGGCGGCAATTTTATCGCGCCTTGTACGGCGCGTTTACACCATCGAGCGTCATCGCGATCTTATGGCCGCAGCCGAGCCACGCTTCAAAGCGCTCAACCTTCATAATATCACCACAATGGTGGGCGACGGATATAAGGGCTGGCCGGCGCAAGCACCGTTTGATCGTATTCTTGTTACTGCCGCCGCGCGCCTCGTGCCGCCCGAATTGGTGGCGCAGTTATCCAGCGAAGGGGGCATTATGGTGCTTCCGGTGGGCGACGGCGGACCGAGCCAAGAAGTGATTCGTGTGCGTAAAAACGGCACGCAGTTCGAAAGCGAACGGCTTTTTCCGGTGCGGTTCGTACCGCTGGTGCAAGGTGTGCCGGACGATCCGGCAAAACGATAAAGGCGGCTTATGAGAATTCTATCGGGCATCATCGCTGCGTCTGTGTTGCTAAGCGCGTGTGTACCGCCTTACGACCCGCCGCCGGACTATCAGGGCGGCTTCCTTATGAACACCGATACCAGCCGCACCGTCGTGGTGGCGGCCGGTGACTCGCTCTACACAATTTCCCGCCGCTACGACGTTCCGACGAAAGTCATCGCCGACCGCAACGGCCTGCAGCAGCCTTTCGCGCTAACCGTCGGTCAGACACTCATTCTCGATCCTAACCGCACGCACATCGTGAAGGATGGCGAGACGCTCGTGAGTGTTTCCGCGCGCTATGACGTGGATGAGCGCGTGGTGGCTTCGGCCAATCAGTTAGCGCCGCCATACACCTTGCGTGCCGGCCAGGAGTTGTGGATTCCCGATCCCATCACCAACGTCGCGGCGGCGCCGATCCGCCCGGTGGCAACAGATATGCCGCAGATCTCAACGGCTCCGTTGCCGCCGAAGGGACAAATCAAGAGTCAGGATTTACCGCCGATTTCGGCGCCCGTGGAATTGCCTCCACCCGCGACACTTCCGTCAGCTGTCGCACGGCCTGCGCCGGCAGTCGCGCCGCCAGCCGCAGCACCTGAAAAAGAAGTCGCTATTGCGGTACCGCGTACGGCGATCCCGGAACCTGCACCGCGCGCCAGCGCGCGTTTCGCCTGGCCCGTGAACGGCAAAATTCTTACGCGCTTCGGAACGCTTGCGCCCGGTCTGCACAACGACGGCATCAATATTTCCGCGCCGCAAGGCACGGAAGTGCACGCCGCCGATAACGGCGTCGTTGCCTATGCAGGAAACGAACTGAAGGGCTTCGGCAATCTCTTGCTGATCAAACATGCCGACGGTTTCACTACGGCCTACGCCCATAATGACAAACTGCTCGTGAAGCGCGGCGATGCGGTCAAGCAAGGCCAGACCATTGCGACCGTTGGCAAGACCGGCAATGTCGACGGCCCGCAGTTGCACTTCGAAGTGCGCAAAGGCACGCAGGCCATAAATCCCGAAGAGTACTTGGTGAAGGCCGGCGGCTAATCGCAAAGGCTGCCATTCTCGATAAAGATGAAACGATCCCCGTGGCCTTGATCGGGTTCTTCGTTACAATACGCGTGCTGTACTCGCTTTTTTGATCTCACATGGGGGAGGCACGAATGAGCGCTACGTCACGTTTTCTAAAGCGCGCGTTGACCGTCGGCATGTTGTCGAGCGGCGTATTTATGCTCGGCGCCGAGCAGCCGATTTCGGCGGCGCAAGACTCCGGCTTTCGCGTCAATCGCATGATCGAAGCCTTGTCGAAGGGACAAGAGGCGATCTCGGGTGATACCTGGGAATTCGTCGACTTTGAACACAGTCCATACGACGCCCTGGCCGTGCGCAAAAACGTTCATGAGCTGCTGGCGAAAAAGAACGCTGCCGGCCAACCAATGGCCGCTCCGATCGTCCGCATTCCGGCCTATGGCTATGAACTGGCGGGGAACCGCTGGATGGTGAGGCAGGCGCTCGAGGCCGGCGCGATGGGCATTATTTCGCCCAAGATCGACAACGTTGAACAAGCTTTGATTCTGATTCAGTCCATGCGGTTTCCGCAACTCAAGGATTCCAAATATCCCAAGCCGAATGGCGAACGCGGCGGCGGTGGTCCTGGGCAGTTGTGGGGTTTGAAACCGCCCCGTGACTACGCGACCGCAGCAGATGTATGGCCCCTGAACCCTGACGGAGAGCTCCTCGCGTTTCCGATGATCGAGTCGGTTGAAGGAGTGGAGAATCTTGCCGCGATTCTGGATGTGCCGGGTGTCGGCGGCATTGTCGCGGGCCCGAATGACCTTGCGGCAACTCACGGATATGCACAAACCGACTACGACAATCCAGCCGTTGTGGCGGTGATGCAGCGCATCGGGGCTATTTGCAAAGCGAAGAAGAAGGCCTGCGCAACAAATCCCTTTAAATCACTCGAGCGCGAAGAGCAGTATCGGAAAATGGGATTTAATATCTTTATCCGAACCGTTCACAGTCCGTCCTACTAAGCACAGACGACGGCCGGCGGCTAAAGCGCGATCCGCACTTTCTTTTCGCCGGCCAGCGCTTGGATCAATTGCCAAGCCACGCGACCCGAACGCGCGCCGCGCGTCATCGACCACTCGATGGCGCGTGCGCGTAGTTCGTCGGCGTTCACAGGAATCGCAAACGCCTTCGCATAAGAAGCAACGATTTCCAGGAACGTGTCCTGGTCGAGATTGTGGAAACCGAGCCACAGACCAAAGCGATCCGACAACGAGACTTTTTCTTCGGTCGCTTCGCTGGCGTGAATGGCGGTCGCGCGTTCGTTCTCGATCATATCGCGCGCCATCATGTGGCGGCGGTTCGACGTCGCATAGAAGACCACGTTCGCTGGCCGGCCCTCGAGCCCGCCTTCCAGCACGGCCTTCAAGGCTTTGTAACTTTGGTCCTCGCCCTCAAACGACAGATCGTCGCAAAACAGTACGCACTGACGCTTTGCGCTGCGTAACCGCGTAAGCAGGCGGGGCAGGCTTTGGATGTCCTCGCGGTGGATTTCCACCAACGCCAGCCGCGCATTGCCGGTGCGTTTTCCGTTCACATCCGCGTGTACGGCTTTCACGAGTGAGCTTTTTCCTGTGCCGCGTGCGCCCCAAAGCAGGGCGTTGTTGGCCGGAAATCCTTCGGCATGCTGCGTGGTGTTGGCCAGAAGCAGCTCGGCTTGACGCTCGACGCCCTTCAGCAACCCAAGCGGAACGCGATTAACCTCGGGAACGGGGGCCAAACTGCCGGCTTCGGCCTGCCAGACGAAGGCGTCGGCGGACGCCAAATTGACGGTTTCCACGGCCGGCGGGGCCAGGCGTTCGAGCGCAGCGACGATCCGGTTAAGGGTATCGCCCGATAAGGCCTCGCGCGCGGCTTTAGCCGGCTTTTTCGCGGGCTTTGGGCGGCTTTTCGGGCGGAAGCGGGTGGTTTTCTTGGTGGCCATGATGGGGCGAAAGCTAACAGATTGACCCGCCTTGCGGAACTGGGCGCATCCCCCCATATCGGCCCCAAGTTATTGCGGGGATTACATTTGCAAGACGGCTTCGGCTGGGTATAGTCCGCCGCTTCTGTGGCCTAAGGCCGTCTTCTAGGGATTTTTGGGGAGTTCTGATGCTGATTTCACCGGCATTCGCGCAAGCGACTACGAGCGCCGATCCGTTTGGCGGAATGGCCCAGTTCGTTCCCATCGTCCTCATCGTTGTGGTCTTCTACTTCTTCCTGATCCGTCCGCAGAGCAAGCGGGCCAAGGAACGCAAGGCCATGATCGATGCTGTGCGTCGCGGCGACCGCATCGTCACTCACGGCGGCCTCATTGGAACCATCGCGAAAGCCGTTCCTGACTCGCGTGAACTCGAAGTGGATATCGCCGACAATGTGCGCGTGAAAATCACCCGCGAAGGCATCGCCGACATTTTGAGCAAGACCGAACCCGTCGCAGCCGCGGCCACCGAAGAAAAAAAGAGCTAATTCGCGCCAATGCTTCAGTTCAGCTTCAGTAAGATCGCGCTCGTCGTCATCGTCATCGTGGCGTCGGTGTTTTTCGCGGCGCCAAATTTCCTGCCGGCGAGCATTACCGCCAAGGCGCCGTCGTGGTGGAAGCCCGTCAGCCTCGGCCTCGATCTGCGTGGTGGTTCGCGCCTTTTGCTGGAAGTCGATACGGGGGCTGTATTCAAGGAACAGCTGGCCGGTATGGAAGAAACCGCGCGCAGCGCTTTGCGTGAAGCCAAGATCCGCTACCGCAATATCCGCACCACTGACGACGTAGTTTACGTGCAACTCGAACAGACCTCGGATCTGAGCACCGCGGTTGATTCCATTAATAAGCTCGCCGGCGGCGCTCTCGTTGAACGCGCGGGCGACGACCGTGTTCGCATCTCCATTCCCGATAAGTTGAAGCGTGACCGCGAGCAGGGGGCCGTCAGTCAGTCTCTCGAAATTGTGCGCCGCCGCATCGACGAATTCGGCACCAGCGAACCTTCCATTCAACGCCAAGGCACCGACCGCATCGTGGTCGAGCTTCCTGGCGTGAGCGACCCTGCGCGCATTCGCGATCTGCTCGGCAAAACCGCGAAAATGACGTTCCATCTTGTGGAACCCGACGTAACGTCGAACGACCCGCGCGATCTTCCGCCGGGAGCGTTCCTTCTGCCCGATGCGCGCGATGCGAACTTCAAATACGTTTTACGCCGCCGCGTCGAAGTCAGCGGCGACCGCCTTGTCGACGCCCAGGCTTCGTTCAAGGACGGCGGTCAACCGATCGTCAACTTCCGCTTTGACACTGCGGGCGGCCGGGCGTTTGCGCAAACGACCTCTGCCAATATCAATCAACGCTTCGCCATCGTGCTCGACGATAAGGTCGTGACAGCGCCGGTGATTAAAAGCGCCATCACAGGCGGCGCCGGTTACATCGAAGGCATCGGCAACGCCACTGAGGCGAAAGACTTAGCCCTCGTGCTGCGCGCGGGCGCATTGCCGGCGCCACTGAATGTGCTTGAAGAACGCACCGTCGGACCGGGCCTCGGCACGGACTCTATTCAAGCCGGCGGCACCGCAGCCCTTGTCGGCGGCGGCCTCGTCATTATTTTCATGATCGTCGCTTACCACACGTTCGGGCTCTTTGCGGTCTTCGGCCAAATCTTCCACATGCTCACCTTGTTCGCCACCTTGAGCGTCCTGGGGGGGTCGCTGACCTTGCCCGGCATTGCCGGGGTCGTGCTGTCGCTCGGCATGGCGGTCGACGCCAACGTGCTGATTTATGAACGCATGCGCGAAGAATACCGTTCGGGCAAGACGCTTCTCAGCTCGATCACGTCGGGATTCCAGAACGCTTTCGCGACCATCGTCGACGCGAACCTCACGACTCTCATTGCCGCCGGAATTCTGTTCTTCCTGGGTGCAGGCCCTGTGCGCGGCTTTGCGCTAACGCTGTTCATCGGTATTCTGACGTCGATGTTCTCGGCGGTGATGGTGACCCGTATGCAGGTATGGCTGTGGTACCGCGCCCGTAAGCGCACAGAACTGCCGGTTTAGGCGCGAGGACACACACCATGAAAATGTTGCAGCCGATTCTCCGCTATATGCCCCACGAATTTGCGTGGGATGTCGTGGGCACGCGCGTCTACTGGTACTTGTTCACGACCTTGTTGGTGCTGGTGTCGTTCGCGTCCATCGCCACGCGCGGCTTTAACCTGGGCATCGATTTCGCCGGCGGCGTCATGATCGAGGCCCGTTTCAAGCAAGAGCAAGTTATCGACCTCGCTAAACTCCGCGCCTCGCTCAACCACCTCGAAATCGGTGAAATCGGCGTGACCACGGTCGGCAACGACGGCCGCGACGTTACTATCCGCGTGCCGCAGCAGCCTGGCGGCGATGCCGCGCAAACGGTGGCGTTGAACAAGGTGCGGGGCGAGTTGGGCGATGACTACGAGATGCGTCGCCAAGAAGTAGTGGGTCCGCGTGTCGGCGCCGAGCTGATCATCAGCGGCGCGCTTGCTGTTGCGTTGGCGGTGATCGCCATTGCCGTTTACGTCTGGTTCCGTTTCGAGTGGCAGTTCGCGCTTGGAACGTGCCTTGCCCTTTGCAGCGACGTGCTGACGACGCTGGGCGTCTTTTCCATTTTCAAACATTGGTTGGAATTTGATCTAACCACCGTTGCGGCCGTGCTGACCATTGCCGGGTACTCGGTGAACGATTCCGTCGTGGTGTACGACCGCGTGCGCGAGCTATTGCGCCGCTACAAAAAGATGCCGCTGGCCGAGCTTTTGAACCTCTCGGTCAATAAAGTCATGCCGCGCACGTTGCTCACCGTCTTTACGGTGTTGCTTACGGTGCTGGCGCTTTTGATTTTCGGCGGTCCGGCGCTTCGCGGCTTCAGTATCGCGATGTTGTGGGGCTTGTTCGTGGGAACGTTCTCCAGCATCCGCGTCGGCATGCCTGTGCTGCTGTATCTGGATTTGCGCCGCGACGACGAGCTCGCGACGGCATCCACTGCGCCAGTGCCCGAGTACGAGCGCAAGCCGAAACCCGCTCAATAACGCGGGCGTCCCTTGGATATCACGCGCCAGGGCGCTACCGACCGACAGGTCATTCAGCGCTATGCGTCGGACGGCTTTAAGGTCTCCGGAGTGTCGTTTACGGGCGCGGTGATTGTCACGGTGACCAATACGCTCGTCTGGCCGGTGACGGCCTTTTCCGCATTGAAGATCGAGGATTTCGCGCCGCTTTTGCCGCAAGCGCCATGGGACGTGTGCCTGCTGGGCTGTGGCGAGCGCACCGAGTTCGTCCCGCCCGATCTGCGTGCGGCGTTGAAGGCCAAGGGCATCCCCGTCGATGCCATGGGCACGGGCTCGGCCTGCCGCACGTTCAATGTTCTGACGGCCGAGGGGCGGCATGTGGTTGCCGCGCTGTTCGCGCTCTAACCTCTACTGAGAAGGCATAAAAAAACGGGAGCCCTTCGGCTCCCGTTTTCCGTCGTTAATTGATTGCTGCCTACGACAGGTGCATCTGCGCCGTCATAAGCATCAGCATCGGCACCGAAAGAACTGTGTTGGTGCGCGAGAACAGCATGGCGGTGCGGGCGGCTTTTGCTTTCACGTCCGCTTCCACCGTAACGATACCAAGGGCTTTCTTTTGGTTGGGCCAGATCACGAACCAGACGTTGAACCACATGATGATGGCGATCCACATGCCAAGGCCGATCAGGCGCGCTTGGCCGGTTTGCGTGCCGAGCAGCAGGGCGTCAACGATATAGCCGTGCAGGTAGGCGACGATCAGCCCGGTGATCAGGGTGAACATGGCGGCCCAGCGGAACCAAAACAGCGCGGCCGGCGCAATCACCTTGCCGATGGCCGGCTTCTGCTCGTCCGGGATTTTCGGCATGCTGGGAATCTGAACAAAGTTGAAGTACCAGAGCAGGCCGATCCACATCACGCCGGATGCCACGTGCAGATAGCGGAAAAGCCACTGCCAAAAGCCTTCGGCAAAGCTGGTCAGGCCCAAACTGAGGTCGAGGGCCGCGAAAATAATAACAGCCAGCACCACGCCGGCGATGACCGTATTACGAAGATTGGTCAGGATTGCGCTCATGGACTTTCCCCTTCAAAGCTTGCGAATGCGCCGATAGTCGGGCCGTAATGTGTCTTAAATCGCCTTGGGGCGCAATCACCGATAGAGTAAATGCGACCATGCCATGACTGCATATCTCGCCGACCAACTCAAACACGACGACCGCGATCGTTATCTTCTGACGATGTTCGCGCCGCTATCCGCGCGGGACTCGCTTACGGCGCTGTATACGTTCAACGCCGAGGTTGCGAAGATTCGCGAAAGCGTGACCGAGGTCATGATCGGCCGCATGAAGCTGCAATGGTGGCGCGACGTCATTGCCGCGATTTTTAATGATGGCAAAGTCCCGCAGGGCAACCCGGTCGTGGAATCGCTTCAGGGTATCATTCGCGCGCATGGGCTCACCCGAGCGGCGTTCGACGATTTACTGAACGCGCGCGAGCAAGATCTGAATGACGAACCGCCGCAAGATGTCACGGACCTCGAGCGATACGCCGAAGGCACCGCCGTTCCCCTGAATGTGGTCGCGCTCGAGATTCTTGGCGTGAGAGATGGGGCTAGTCGCAGTGCGGCGCGACACGTTGGTATTGCTTGGGCGCTTACGGGCATCCTGCGGGCCGTGTTGTATCACGCGCGGGTGAATCGGTTTCTGCTGCCGCAGGACCTTCTGGCAGCGCACGATCTCGGGCCGTACGATGTGCAGGAGCGACGCAACGCGCAAAAAGTCGCGGGCGTTGTCGAGCAGATCGCACGCACAGCACGCGCTCACCTTGAGAAGGCGCGGTCGTTTCGGGATTTCGATCGTCGCGCGCTGCCGGTCTTGTTAGCTGGAACGCTCGCCGAGCAATACTTACGAGGTTTTGCGAAGCATCGCTTTGACGTCTTCGATGCACGTCACGCGTTGCAACGCCCATCGATCTTGCGTCTTGCGTGGAATGCTTGGCGCGGAAAGTTCTAGCGCGCTATTCCGCCGCGAGCCGCGTGCTTCCAAGCCATGTCTGGATGTCGGCGCGGGCCCTGTCGGCCAGCGCTTTTTTGCGGTCTCGGCCTCGGATCGGACGGCCGCGACCGTCGCGCGCATCGAGATCGGGAAAGAGCCCAAAGTTCACGTTCATGGGCTGGAACGTAGCAGCATCGGCGCCAACCGTGATGTGATTGAGCAAGGCTCCCAGTGCCGTTGTTATTGGTGGCAAAGTAACAGCCTGGCCCAGTGCTTCGGCGGCAGCGAAGCGTCCTGCCATCAAACCGACAGCCGCACTTTCCACGTATCCTTCGCAGCCCGTGATCTGTCCTGCGAAACGCACCTCCGGCTGCGACTTCAGGCGCAATGTCTTGTCCAGCAACGTTGGTGAATTGATGAACGTATTGCGGTGAATGCCGCCGAGGCGCGCGAACTCGGCGTTTTCCAATCCGGGGATCATGCGAAACACGCGTGTTTGTTCGCCGTGCTTGAGCTTAGTTTGAAAGCCGACCATGTTGAACAGCGTTCCAAGGGTGTTGTCCTGACGCAACTGAACCACGGCATGGGGGCGACGGTCGGTGCGCGGATCGCGCAGACCCACGGGTTTCATGGGACCGTGCGCCAATGTTTCGACACCGCGGTCGGCCATGACTTCAATCGGCAGACAGCCTTCAAAGTAGGGCGTGTCTTTTTCCCAATCTTTGAACGCCATTTTTTCCGCCGCGCGCAGCGCTTCGATGAAGGCTTCGTACTGCGGCTTATCCATGGGGCAATTGATATAATCGGCGCCGCCGCCTTCCACTTCCGCGCCCTTGTCGTAACGCGACTGGAACCAGGCGATATCCATATTGATGCTTTCGCGATGGACGATGGGGGCAATGGCATCGAAAAAAGCCAACGCGGCTTGCCCGGTTTCTTTTGCGATGGCGTCGCTTAAGCCGGGCGCGGTGAGGGGACCCGTTGCGATAATGGTCGATCCCCAGTCCGCCGGCGGCAATCCCGGCACTTCCTCGCGCGCGAGGGTGATCAGCGGATGCTGTAAAAGGGTCGCTTCCACCGCCGCCGAAAATCCTTCGCGGTCGACGGCCAGCGCTGAACCCGCCGGAACGCGGTGCGCGTCGGCGGCCGTTAAAATCAGCGATCCACAGAGGCGCATTTCGGCGTGAAGCAGGCCGACGGCATTGTAATCGGCATCGTCGGAGCGGAATGAGTTCGAGCACACCAGTTCGGCCAAATTGCTGGTTTTATGGGCATCGGTCATGCGGACCGGGCGCATTTCGTGAAGAATGACCGGCACGCCGGCCTGCGCAATTTGCCAAGCCGATTCGCTGCCCGCCAATCCGCCGCCAATGATGTGAATCTTGTTAGTCATACTTGGCTCCTACAGGCGGCTACGATAGAGTGTCAGGCTCGCGTTTCAATGAGTTAGAGTTGTTGAGTATGACAGTGACGTTTTACGTGATCGGCGGAGAATATGCCGACACTAATTTCTCCACGCTTCTTCCGGGAACCCAACTCGAGAGTTACGGCCCCTTCGCCACCGAGCGCGAAGCCAAGGTGCGCTGGCGTGAGTTGACGGGCAAAACCGTCGATAACGCGATGATTCGCTACTTTCTGAAGTCGACGGACGCGGACGGCAAGAACTGCTGGGTGGTGGGCGGCGAGTACGCCGACACGTCATTTACCCGCATTGCGGAAAGCTGCGAGCTCGAGGTTTACGGGCCCTTCACGCATAACGATGCGCGGATGTTTTGGCGCGGCATTACGGCAAAGACCGCCGACAACGCCATGGTGCGTTATGATATCCGCGAAAATTATCAGCAAGCCCCTGGCTAGGGTTACTTCGGTTCCTGATCCACGGTCACAGGCGTACAGGCCGTCGCGCCGCAATATTTAAGTCCGCCGGTCACACGGTCGAGCCGATAAATGCCGCCGTTGGGCGAGTTCGGCATCGCCAGGATTTCGTAGCGGTTGGTGAACAAAGTCACCGCACCGATGATGAGCGAGCCGAGAAGGGTCGCGATCACGATGGCGCGCGACAATCCTGTCGGCAGCATTTTTTGTTTCAGAACGGGTGCACCGGCCGCAGGCGCGTCGTCGCCCTCGTCATCACCGGGTTTGGTTTTCTTCACGATGGTCGGGGAGACAGCCGTCTTTGCGGGATTGCGCGCGGCGTCCTTGGCGGGCTCTGACGACATGGTCTGCGTCTCCTGTTTTTTTAAAAACTTTAGCGCTTCCTTCGCGGCCCTTTGCCTTTGCCTGGGGATCCCAAAGTTTCCACCAGAGGCCTCAACCGCTTCGGAAGCGCTGAGGCGAATATGCGGCTAAAAGCCCGCGAGGGCTTTGACCTGCATCAATTAACACTTTCTGCTGATTCAACAAAGGGTTCCGGCACTTCCGCCGACGCTTGATCAGCCATTTTCGCGCGAAGAGAACCCTGCATTGGACTTCCCGCCGCCATTAACACCTTCTGCGTCGTCTCCAACAACAAGCCGGGCGAGATGGGTTTCATGAGGTAACCTTGAACGCCGCGCCGTGCTGCCGCCTGATATGTGCCGGTATCGGTTCGTCCCGTCAGTACGATGATCGGCAGTTTGCGGCGCGCAGCGAATTTCGAAGCGCGCACGCGCCGGATTAAAGCGAGTCCGCTGGCGTTGGGAAGCACGAGGTCCAACAGCACCAAATGGATATGCAGACCGCGATCTTTGAAAATATAGAAATAGGCTTCTTCAGCGTTTCCGGCGGTGACTACGTTGTCGTAGCCGCCGCTTTTCAAAAACGCGACGAGCAAGTCGCGCACGGCGCGGTCGTCTTCCACGACCAGAATGCAGGAGATCGGCTTATTCATTGCGCCATTTAACCAAAACCTGAGGTTGCGCTCAACTGGGCTGTTTCACAGAATTGGGCTATTTTGGGCAACATTTCCCCAGTTCCGCGCATTGTTTGGAACAGTTACATCCGGAACGCTTCATGACCCTCACGACCGCTTCCAGCCCGACCCTGACCCCCTGGCGCAAAGACGCCCTGCAAAAGACGCTGGCAGGTTTTTACGCATTGGTTTGGATGTGGGCCGCTATCGCGCCCGTCAGCCGCATGGATTGGTTTCTCGAGAATCTGTTGGTGGCTGCAGGCATCACGAGCCTGTTTTGGATGTACCGCGACCGGCCGCTGTCGGATCTATCCGCCATTCTTGTGGCGGCGTTCCTCGCGCTTCACACGGTCGGCTCTCACTACACCTATTCCGAGGTTCCCATCGGCAATTGGCTGAAAGAGTTGTTGGGCCTCTCGCGCAATCATTACGACCGGGTGGTGCATTTGAGCTTCGGTCTTCTCCTCACGTATCCGCTGCGTGAAATCCTTGCGCGCGGGAAAATCACCAATGCGCGTTGGGCGGGTTTTTTCGCGTTCGCCATCGTCGGTGCTTGCAGTGCGATTTACGAGATTTTGGAATGGGCCGTGGGCGCCGTCGTCGATCCACAAGCGGGCATGGCTTTCCTCGGTACGCAGGGCGATGAATTCGACAGCCAAAAAGATTCCGGCTTGGCCATCGCCGGATCGTTGGTCGCGTTGATCCTCACGGCGATCTTTACCCGCAGTCGTAAATAGCTTCTTCGGCACGCGCGTTCGGAACCAAACTCTATCAGGCTGCGTTTACACGCTAACAACCGCACACTGCGGCCCGAACAACGAGGATCAGCATTATGACACTTAAAATTTCCCCCCGCGTCTTGGCGCTTTCGATTGCTTTGCCGCTGACGTTTGGCCTCGCGGCCTGCAGCAGCGGCCCGACGCCTTACGAACGCGCTCAAGCCGAACGCCTTGCCGATCGCGGCGACATGCTGGAAGACGAAGCGATTTCGTCGAAGGTCGCTGCCGCCATCATCGCCGAGCCGCGCTTACGCGATGCCGAAATCCATGTGGCGACATTCGACAACGTCGTGCGTCTCAGTGGTGTTGTAGAAGATGGCCGCGATGCCGACCGCGCCGAAGACATTGCAGAGACCGTGCGCGGTGTGCGCGGCGTCGAAAACAAACTTGTGATCCGTTATTAATCGCGGATCCAGCTCGAGGAGAGCACGATGATTGCGGTACTGTTATTGCTGGCCATTTTGATTGGCGGAATTTTCAGCTTTGCGCAGGCATTGCCGTTGATCGTCGCGTTCCCTTTGATCTTCGTGGCCGCCAGCTTCGCCGTGCTTCTCTCTGCCGAACTTTGGCGCCGCTGGCAATTGCACGAAGCGGCGCGGTCAATGATCCAGCTTCGCGCGCGCGTCATTGCCGCCCGGCGTACGATTTAACTAAACGATACGGCGCCGCGTTTCGGGCGCGGGCAGCCGCAAACGTTAAACTGAAAACAGCCATGGTGATTTTTCCGCCATGGCTGTTTTTGTGTGAATTTATCTATCGCGTGGAATGGCGGATTCTGGGCTCGGAAAGGCCGTCACGGGCGGCGGCATGGCCGTGACCGGGGGCGGCAAAGCCGTGAACTGGCTAACGGAATTCGGCGCGTGATTACCCGGTGTGCCGGGCGGACGGCGTGGCGGCGAGGGGAGAACTTGGCGGCGATCGCGCCGGTAATTGTCGACAATGGTTTGCGCCGCTTCGGTTTGCGCCGCGGCGGCTTCGGCTTGTGCTGCTGCGGCGCGCGATTGCGCATCGATCAACGCCTGCTGTTGCGCGATTAATGACCGCTGTTGCTCATCGAGTTGTTGCGCCGACAAGCGCGCGTTCTGTTCGCTCAAAAGCCGGTTCTGTTCCGCGAGCAGTGCGGCCTTCGCCTGTTCGTGCCGAATGCTCTCTTCCAGTTCGGCCGTGCGCCGCCGGGCATCGTCGATTTGTGCACGCGCCTCGCGCGTCGCTTTCGCGGCGGCCTCAATGGCGGCAGCATGGTCTTCGGGTGTTGTGGTGGCAATGATCGGCGCTGGCGCCTCTGCGGCTTGCGTCGGCTCTGCCTTTTTGGCGGCGGTCTCGTCTTCCTTCGAGCAGGCGGAAACCGCCAATGCCGTCACGAAAAGCAGCGCCATAAGTAATGTCTTACGCCCCATGAGCCGTACTGTGCCTCAGAATTATGGCAACCCCAAGACGTGTTCTGCCATCTGCCACTTTCACGCGAATGGAACCAAAGGCCTCGGCCGGAATTGAATTTGGGACACAACAGGAGGAGTTTTACATGGCCAACCGAAACGAAGGCGAAGGCAACCGTACGGCGGCGAAGGAATATAATACCGCACAACAAGCGTTCATTCGCGCCGGTAAAGTCCCGCCCGCGGCGGAGCGCGCCAAGCAGGCAATCAATTCGGCTGAAAAAATTGAACTGGAAAAGGCAGAAGCGATTGGCCGCAAGCCCGCCGCGCCGACCGAAAAGAAAAGCGCCGATTACTAAGCGCGGCATTTCCTTTTAAGTATGCGATTCCTCTAGGCCGGCGTCGACCACGCGATCCGACAGCGTGATCAGGCGCCGGCAGAGATGGCCGATGACAAAGTGCAACAGCGGGTCTGCCTTCTGTAGGCGCTTGTCGAAAATATCGCGCGGCACGACTAGCAACTCGCACCCGCCCTCCGACATAGTCGACGCCGTGCGCTTTCCGTCCGGGCTCAGCAACGCGATCTCGCCGAACATTTCGCCGGCTTTCATGCGGCTGAGCACGATGAACTTGCCGTCGCGGCTTTGAGAACCGGCTTCCACGTCACCCTTGAGGATGACGTAAGCCTCATCCGCATGTTGATCTTTCAGGAAAATGATTTCGCCCGGTCCCACTTTGCGCTGTGTGAATGGCCCGGACGTAAGGTCGATGATATCCATTCGGAAACTGCCCCCATCGAATCGTGCGATATGGTACTACCTAAAGACCATTCGCCAAGAGGGGGTTAAGGGGGCCGCATGCGGATTACAGGCCAATGTCATTGCGCCAACATCACCTATGAAGCCGACGTCGACCCGACCCAGCTTCAGGTGTGTCACTGTGAAGATTGTCAGCGGTTAAGCGGCTCGCCGTTTCGCGCATCGATCCCGACAAAAAACCTCACCTTCACGCGCGGCCAGCCGAAAGTTTACATCAAGCTCACTGCCGCCAGCGGCCGCAAACGCGCGCAGGCCTTCTGTCCCGATTGCGGTTCGCCGTTTTATGCGGGGCCGGCCGAGCCCACGCCCGATGCCGTCTATAATCTGCGCTTCGGCACCATCAACGAGCGCGCGCAGCTGACGCCCTATCGCGCCATTTGGTGCGAGACGGCGGTTCCCTGGGCGGAGGACATCAGCGGGCTCCCGAAGGTACGCGGGCAGTAGCGCCGCGCTGTGCTACACTGAGGCATGTTCGCGATAGCGGCCGGCGGCACGCAATACCGTTTCGACGCGTTAAAGACCTTGCTTGCGAAAGCCTCGCCTTTGCGCGCGGGCGATGCGCTCGCGGGTGTTGCCGCCGCCAATGCCACGGAGCGGGTGGCGGCGCAAATGGCGCTGGCGGATCTACCGCTCAAGCGCTTTCTCACCGATGCGATCATTCCCTATGAAACCGACGAGGTCACGCGCCTCATTATCGACGGCCACGATGCGCAAGCTTTTTCAGCCGTTGCGTCGCTCACCGTGGGCGAATTTCGCGATTGGCTTTTGTCCGAAGACGCCGGCACCGCGGCACTGACCGCGCTCGCGCCCGGCCTCATGCCGGAAATGGTGGCGGCGGTGTCCAAGCTCTGCCGCAACCAGGATCTCATCGCCATCGCGGCCAAATGCAATGTGGTGACGCGCTTTCGGGGAACGCTGGGGCTGCCGGGGCGTTTGTCGGCGCGGCTGCAGCCCAATCATCCGACCGACGATTCTAAGGGAATCCTCGCCAGCACAATCGATGGCCTCCTCCTGGGTTCGGGCGACGCGGTCATCGGCATCAATCCTGCAAGCGACAGCCCGGAGCGGTGCCACGAACTCCTGTCGTTGCTTGACGATCTGCGCCAGCGTTTGGAGGTACCGACGCAAACCTGCGTTCTCACCCACGTCACCACCGCCATCGGCCTCATGGAGCGCGGTGCGCCGGTGGATCTTGTGTTTCAATCCATCGGCGGCACAGAAGCGCTTAATCGCAGCTTTGCCGTCGACCTTGCCACGTTACGCGAATCCCATGACGCCGCGCGGTCCTTGAAGCGCGGAACGGTGGGCGACAACGTGATGTATTTCGAAACCGGGCAGGGCAGCGCGCTCTCGGCCAACGCCCATCATGGCTGCGACCAGCAAACCTTGGAAGCGCGTGCTTACGCCGTCGCGCGTGTGTTCGCGCCTTTACTCGTAAATACGGTTGTTGGCCTCATCGGCCCCGAGTACTTGCGCGACGGTAAAGAAATCATCCGCGCGGGGCTCGAAGATCACTTTTGCGGCAAGCTTCTTGGCCTGCCCATGGGCTGCGACGTTTGCTACACCAACCACGCCGCCGCCGATCAGGACGACATGGACACGCTGCTCACGCTGCTGACAGCCGCCGGTGTCACCTACATCATGGGCGTGCCAGGCGCCGACGATGTGATGCTGAACTACCAAAGCACCTCATTCCACGATCTTCTGTATGCCCGCACCTTGTTCGATCGCAAACCCGCGCCCGAGTTCGAGGCGTGGTTGGTGCGCATGGGACTGGCCGATGCGCACGGCCGCATGCGTGATGAAAGCGGGCGTGACGAAAGCGGGCGCACCAAATCCTTGCCCGCGCCGTTCGCGGCGTTGTTGAAATCATGAGCGATGCGTGGACGCACTTGCGCGCACATACCTCCGCACGGATTGGACTGCCGCGCGCGGGCAACGCGGTGACGACGCGCGAACACCTGGCCTTTCAGATGGCGCACGCACAAGCTCAGGACGCGGTGCACGATGCACTCGATGTTGAAAGTTTTCTCGCGGGGTTACGCCGGCGTGATCTTCCAGCACTCGCCGTGCGCAGCGTCGCGCATGACCGCGCCACCTACCTCAAGCGCCCCGACTTAGGGCGCACACTCAGCGATTCCGGTCATGCGCTTTTGCAAACGCTGCCGCCGAACCCCGCCGATCTCGCGATCGTCATTGCCGATGGGTTATCGGCCCGCGCCGTTAAGCGCCATGCCTTGGCGCTCCTGGATATGTTGCTGCCCGTGTTGCAGCAGGAGCAATGGACGCTCGCGCCGATTGTCGTGGTGGAGCAGGGGCGTGTTGCCATTGGCGACGACATCGGCGCGGCGCTCAACGCGGCAATTGTCGCGGTGCTCATCGGCGAGCGGCCGGGGCTCTCATCGCCCGATAGCCTTGGCGTGTATCTCACTTGGGCGCCGCGCGGTGGGCTTACCGATGGCGAGCGCAACTGCATTTCCAACATTAGGCCCGAAGGTCTGAGCTATGGGAACGCGGCGGCGCGTATGATGTTTCTGCTCACCGAAGCGCGGCGGCGCAAACTGACAGGTGTGATGCTGAAAGATGAAACGCTCGCGCTCGCCGTTTTGCCGGCGTCTTCCTAAGGCGCGCCGCGACCTTTTTTGGATAAAGCCTGTCGGCGATATTCGCCGCGCGTGGCGTCCAGCGTGCGGATGTTCAACGCTTGGGAGGCCGGATCAGCCGAACCCCAATACTGATTGTTGCGCACGACTTTTCCGTCTTTCACGAACATCACGTGGCAAATGGAAACCCGGTAGGGTTTGCCGTCCACCGTGGTGCCGGTGCCGGTCTGTTCCACGATGTAGCCTTGGACGTCCATGTCCTCGGGCTTTTCGCCCGGCAGGTTGACGCGCTGGCCGGTGAGGAAGGGATAGATCTGCACGTTCTCGCGCTTCCAGTCCGGAACAGCCTCCGTAATCACGCGCGCCCATTCGCCGTGCACGCTGCTCGGTGCGTCGAACTCGTCGATGTTGGTCCAGACCACGTTCTGGTCCGTCATCATGGCGGCGGCCGGCGGCGCTTTGGGAACCGTCTTCGGCGCTTCGCCGGGTTTTGGCGTGGTGTAGGGCCAGAAGTCGGGCTTCTCACCCGGATACACGCGCCCCAGATAGCGCGCGCCAAGATCGCGCATCGCTTTGAGCCGTTCTTCGAAGGTTTTCGTCGCGGCCATCATGTCTCTCCCAAAACGTGAGTGCGATAAATGCAGTCTTGCGCGTTATGGCGCGCCGCGACCTTTTTTGGTCGACATTTGGCGGCGGTATTCGCCGCGTGTGGCATCCAGCGTGCGGATGTTCAGCGCTTGCGAGTTCGGATCGGCCGAACCCCAATATTGATTGTTGCGAATGACCTTGCCGTCTTTCACGAACATCACATGGCAAACAGAAACGCGGTAAGGCTTGCCGTCGAGCGTCGTTCCCATGCCGGTCTGTTCCACCACAAACCCTTGAACATCCATGTCCTCGGGTTTATCGCCCGGCAGGTTGACGCGCTGGCCGGTGGCGAAGGGATAAATCTGCACGTTCTCGCGTTTCCAATCCGGTACTTCGTGCGTGAGCACTTGCGCCCACGCGCCGTGAACTTGGCGCGGCGCGTCGATCTCGTCCATGTTGGTCCAGGTGACGCTTTTGTCCGACATCATGACGGCGAGGGCGGAGCGTGTAGCCGCGCCTTGCGTCGTTTCCTTCGGCGCATCGCCGGGACGCGGCGTGCTGTAAGGCCAGAAGTCGGGCTTCTCGCCCGGATACACGCGCCCCAGATAATGAGCGCCGAGTTCACGCACCTGTTTCAAAATGTCGGCAAGCGACTTCGCAGCAGCCATGGTTTCTCTCCCTCAAAACCAAACGATCGAATAACTGTGATCGCGAAGACGGCGACGTTATTTCGCGTCGGCCGGCAGCGTGAAGCGGAATGCGAACGGGAACCACATGGCCACCGGCACTTCATCGATGGTGCCCGGCTTGAAACGCCACGAGGTCATGGCCGTGTCGACGGCGGCTTGGTCCAGCTTCGGAAAGCCCGAGGTGGTTCTGACTTTTGCGTCGTAAATGCGCCCGTCGCGCGCGGCGAACAGGTCCAGCACCACGCGGCCTTCTTCCTTGGCCGTCAAGGATGCGCGCGGATAAGGCGGCATCAAAAACTCAACCGCCGGATCGCGCTTAGGCGTCGCGAGTTTTCCCTGCGGGTGCAGAAGCGCGTTGTCCAACTCGCCGTGCGCAATGGCGTCGGCGCCGTCATTGATGCTGGCAAGCTGTTGCTCGCCTACTTTGCGGTCGGCGTCGGTGAGGCCTTCGGTCGCCAAATACAGGCGTAGCAAATTCCGCCCCAGCACAATCTCGCCGAGCCCGATGGCCGCCAAGCCTTCCAGGTGGATGACTTGCGCTGCCGGCGTGAAGCCCAGCCCGCGATACGCTTCAATGGCCGCAATCGCGCCCGCGTAATCTTGCGCTTTGTAGGCCAAGGCGGCTTTTTCGACGAGCGCGTTCGCTTGCTTGGCCATGTCGTCGACTTCGGCCGCGGCCGCGTGTGCAGCACCCGCCGTGGAGAAAGGAGTTTGCGGCGCGCACACCAGCACGCCAGCGGAAATAACGGCGGCAAAAAGATGTGCGGTCCTGCGCGTGCGTGTCGTACGCGCCGATGATGTTTGTTTCGAACTCACGTAAATCCCCCCTTAATCCGCGCGCTTACCGGGTGCGAAGCCCACCCGCATGAATCGCGCCCGGAACGTCTTTGCAAAATGATTTGCCGCGCTTGTCGTTGGCCATGACCGAGCCCATGGGACAAATCTTGGTTTTATATCCGGCCGGACCCTTGGCGGCCTCGCGCGCCTTGCGCGACAAAGCACCCGGCACGCAGCTCACGTTGCCCGACATGTCCATGGCCGCATGCATCCCGCCGCCGCAGACATGCCCAGGCCGCGAACCCACCGCATCGCCCAAAGCCCCAAGCGCATTAGCGCCCAGGCACGGAATCATGCTGGGGCCAGGCAGACAGCCCGCAAAGGCAGCCGACGGCATGAGCAATATGGCGATGGTGAATAAGACGCGACGCATGGAAGTCCCCAGATTCGACGCGATCTTACTAAACCCTGGCGCCGGGGTCGCTGTCTAAAATATGGGTAAGGGCGGATGACAGAGTTGTATTGAGAAGATTTTTTCGCGTCGCTTCGGTGGGTGTCGGCAATTTTTAAACCAGAGAATACTTTCAGTCACTTTGCGTAAGAATCGACTTATCAAAATATGGCGCGAGTTGAACCGGCGTTGAGAATTCAAGATAACTTAAACAGAGGTGGTGGAGGTACGTGTATAGGCCTACAAGATTTTCATGGGGTAAGCCCACCCAGTGTCTGTAGGCGCTCGGGTGACCAGTTTCGATCGGAAATATCCAGCCATCGTCCTTACACAGATAATAGTCCTTAGTCAGGACTACGGCCAAGTCTGGCGCGTAGTCCTGCACAGATAAATTATGGGTTACACCAAAATCGAATATGTTTTTCGTTAGTGTTTCTAACGTTGGTCCGTTGAATGCAAAAAGAATGCACGGAGTTTTTTCTAATGTGTGCATTCCACCTTTACTTTGGATTTTGTTGTCGCGGTGTAACGCTTTAATTTTCCTAAATTGTGATAGTGCTGCTTCCAGGTGTTGAGTCGTGAGGGTGGATTTGACTTCAATGGCTGCCATCGCAGCGTCAGAAAAAACTATTTGCACATCACCGATAAGCGGAATTTTTGGGCATTTTTTTTGACTGGATAATAATATCAACCTGCCCAGACCTATTGTCGAATTTGTCTAGTATCTCTCCAGTGAAATATTCGATCTGATCGGGTAAATGTGCCTTAAGAAAATCATTTACAAGCGCCTCACGACCATGCCCCTTCATATCGGAGTGGTTAGCAAGGTCGAAGTGCCGTGAATATTCGATTAGCCGCGATTTGACCTTGAGGAAATGATCACTCAATACGCGATGTTGCATTTGGACTAGGCCCTTTTCTTACCCTTCGCCGGCGCGCTCGCCTTCAACCGCTCTTTCAAAAACTGCCCCGTATAGCTCGCCTTTACTTGAGCGATCTCTTCCGGCGTTCCTGTCGCGACGATTTCGCCGCCGCCGCTGCCGCCTTCGGGGCCTAGGTCGATGACCCAATCGGCGGTCTTGATGACCTCCAGATTGTGTTCGATCACCACCATGGAATTTCCCTGGTCTACCAGCGTGTGCAGCACCTCGAGCAATTTGCGCACGTCCTCGAAGTGCAGGCCGGTCGTCGGCTCGTCGAGGATATACAGCGTGCGGCCTGTGGCGCGCTTCGACAGTTCCTTCGCGAGCTTCACGCGCTGCGCTTCGCCGCCCGACAAGGTCGTCGCTTGTTGACCGAGATGCACGTAGCCCAAACCAACGCGGTTCAGCAGTTCCATCTTCTCGCGGATCACCGGCACGGCTTTGAAGAACTCCACGGACTCCTCAACGGTCATGTCGAGAATGTCGGCGATGCTCTTGCCTTTGAAATGCACTTCCAGCGTTTCGCGGTTATAGCGTTTGCCTTTGCACACATCGCAGGTCACGTACACGTCGGGCAGGAAGTGCATCTCGATTTTAATCAGCCCGTCGCCTTGGCACGCTTCGCAGCGCCCGCCTTTGACGTTGAAGCTGAAGCGCCCCGGCGCATAGCCGCGCGCTTTGGCTTCCGGCAATTCCGCGAACCACTCGCGGATCGGCGTGAACGCGCCCGTGTAGGTGCACGGGTTTGAACGCGGAGTCCGTCCGATGGGCGATTGATCGATGTCGATCACCTTATCCAGGTGCGCCATGCCTTCAATTTTGTCGTGCGGACCCGGCAGGTCGCGCGCGCCGTACAGATGTTTGGCGAGGCCCTTATAGAGCGTCTCCAACACCAGCGACGATTTGCCGCCGCCTGACACGCCGGTCACGCACGTCATGTTGCCCAGCGGAATATCGACGGTCACATTTTTCAGGTTGTTGGCGCGGGCCCCTTTGATGGTGATGGTCTTGCCGTTGCCTTTGCGCCGCTCACTCGGCACCGGCACTTCGCGCGTGCCGTTCAGGTAATCGGCCGTGAGGCTTTTCTTGTTCTTCAAAATATCGGGCAGGGTGCCTTCGGCGATGACTTCGCCGCCGTGCACGCCGGCACCGGGTCCCATGTCGATGATATGATCGGCGGTGCGGATCGCGTCTTCGTCGTGTTCCACCACCAACACCGTATTGCCGATGTCGCGCAAGCGGCGCAGCGTTTCCAACAAACGATTGTTGTCGCGCTGGTGCAAGCCGATGCTCGGCTCATCGAGCACATACAACACACCCGTGAGGCCCGAGCCGATCTGCGACGCCAAGCGAATGCGCTGGCTTTCGCCGCCGGACAGCGTGCCGGAGTTGCGGGCCAGGGTCAGGTAATCGAGCCCCACGTTATTGAGGAAGTGCAGGCGGTCGTCGATCTCGCGCAAAATCCGCCGTCCGATCTCCATCTGCTTTTCGGTGAGCGTTTTGCCCAGGCTCACGAACCACGCGGCCGCGTCGGAAATGCTTAACTCCGAAATCTCAGCGATATTTTTCTTCGCGATTTTGACCGACAGCGCTTCCGGCTTCAGGCGATGCCCATGGCAGGCTTCGCAGGGCTGCGAGGTCTGGTACTTTTCCAGTTCCTCGCGCATCCAGGCACTCTCGGTTTCGCGCCAGCGGCGCTGAAGGTTGTTCAACACACCTTCGAACGGTTTGCGCGTCTCGAACTTGCGCGTGCCGTCTTGGTATTTGATGGTGATTTCATCGTCGCCGGTGCCGTTCAGCACCGCGTCTTTCACTTTCGCTGGCAACTTCTTCCACGGCGTGTCCATCTTCGCGCCGTAGTGGCTCAGCACGCCTTTCAGCGCCATGGCGTAATAGGGCGAGGGGACCGACGAAGCCGACCACGGGGCGACCGCGCCATCTTCCACCGACGCGTCGTTGTCCGGCACAACCAGCGCCGGGTCGAACAACATCTTCACGCCCAGCCCGTCGCATGTTGGGCACGCGCCGAAGGGATTGTTGAAGCTGAACAGGCGCGGCTCGATCTCTTCAATCGTGAAGCCCGATACCGGGCATGCGAACTTGGCCGAGAAGGTCGTGCGCGCTCCTTTATCGGCTTCCTCGGCAATGGCGATACCGTCGGCCAGCTTCAGCGCGATTTCGAGGGAGTCTGCCAGGCGCGATTTCACGTCGTCGCGCACCACAACGCGGTCCACCACCACTTCGATGTCGTGCTTGAGCTTTTTGTTCAGCACCGGCACATCGGCGATCTCGTGCAAGGTGCCGTCCACCTTCACGCGCTGGAAGCCTTTCTTCAGCAACTCCTGCAGGTCTTTTTTGTATTCGCCTTTGCGCCCGCGCACGACCGGCGCCAGCAGGTACAATCTTGTGCCTTCGCCCATGGCCATGATGCGGTCGACCATCTGGCTCACGGTCTGCGCCTCGATGGGCAACCCTGTGGCCGGCGAGTAGGGCACGCCCACGCGCGCCCACAACAAGCGCATGTAGTCGTGAATTTCCGTCACCGTGCCGACGGTGGAGCGCGGGTTCCGGCTGGTGGTCTTCTGTTCGATGGAAATGGCCGGCGATAAGCCCTCGATGGAATCCACATCGGGCTTTTGCATCAGCTCCAGGAACTGGCGCGCGTAGGCCGAAAGGCTTTCCACGTACCGGCGCTGGCCCTCGGCATAAATGGTGTCGAACGCCAGCGACGACTTGCCCGACCCCGACAGCCCGGTGATGACCACCAGCTTGTCGCGCGGGATGTCGACATTCACGTTGCGAAGGTTATGTTCTCTGGCCCCACGGACCTTGATATCGGTGAGCATACGGGCTAAACGTTCTCGTTATGTTTCCATCGGATTGTTCTTCATACGCCGATGCGAGGATCGGGGCAACGCAAGTTTAGACCCTTGTTTTTAAAGGGGATTTGCGGTGAACGGATCGGCATGGCGGGAGGAGAACGGCTTATGAGCCTACATTTAGGAAGAGTCGCGGCGTTGCGAAACCTCCTTCTGGTTGCGGGCGTAATCTTTTTTGCGGGCGCGGCCTCCGCTGCCTTCTATTCCGACCCCAAGGAATTCACCTACCCGGACGACAACTTCGCCGTCCTCAGTCACGCCGACCCCAAAATCGACACCCAGCCCGACCCAGCGCCGGGGCGTATCTACCAGTTCATCAGCCCCGCTTTCGGGCGGGGCATTCTGTTCACGGTCAACGTGTCGACCACGGCCGTGAAGCCCGAACTCTCGGAAAAGGATTGGCTGTGCCGCGTCGCCCGCAACAGCCAGGATGTCGTCAGCGTGACCCAGTCGGGCCTCAAAGGCATTCAGGTCATCGACGACCAGACCATGCAGGGCAACGTCGTCGTTTCGCGGGCCTTCATCAAGGACAAGAAGATTTACGTGGTTTCGTCCTGGGGCGAGGACCCCAAGTACCCCAGCGATTTCGCGGGCCGCGCCGACATGATGTGGGAGTTTTTGAACTCCTGGCGTCTGCTCGACGCCCCCAAAAACCAGCCTTTGCCTAAGGTGGGCGAGGCAGTATCTTGCGCAACCAATTCCAAGACCCAATCACACTAGGAGATCGGCATGGCCGGCAGCGTTAATAAAGTCATTCTCATCGGCAATCTCGGCAAAGACCCCGAGATCCGCACCATGCAGAACGGCGGCAAGGTCGCCAATCTGTCGCTGGCCACGTCCGAAAGCTGGAAAGACAAGTCCACCGGCGAGAAGAAAGAAAAGACCGAATGGCACCGCGTGGTGATTTTCGGAAACCTGGCCGACATCGCCGAGCGCTACTTGAAAAAAGGCTCCAAGGTTTACGTGTCAGGCTCTTTGCAAACGCGCAAGTGGACCGACAAAGACGGCGCTGAAAAGTATTCCACCGAAGTCGTGCTGCAAGGCTTTGGCGGCGAACTCACCATGCTCGACGGTAAAAGCGGCGGTGGTGGTGGCGGCGGCGGAATGGGCGACGACGTGGGCGGCGGCTGGGATTCCGGCGATAGCGCACCTCCCGCCCGCAGCGGTGGCGGCGCCAAAAAGAGCGGCCCCCGCGACGACATGGACGACGACATTCCGTTCTAGGCAGTCAAATCTAAACGGCGCTCGATCTAAAGGTGGTCTGGGAGGACAGCCTTGGGAAATGATCTTTTTTTTGTTCTCGTTTTCCCCATTGCGCTCGTGAGCGTGCTCGCCGCGATTTGGTTTTGGTATCCGCTGACGCAAACACAGCAAGCACCGTTTAAAAATCACCTCCGCGTTTATGCGCCGCTCGCCATTGGGTTTTTTATCTCAATGGTGTGCATAGCACTCCTCACTTACTTCGAAAGTGCTGCCAATTTTTCGTCGCTCGTTGCGCGCGGCAGCTACACGGATTCGCAGTGGGCGGAGTACATGCCGGGAAGGGTCGCCACCCAGGCGGTCCTCAATCTCGTGTTTGTGCTTCCGGCCATGTCGTTCGCCATCGTTCCCATGACGGTTAAACTCCTCAAGGCTCAGCGCCTGACGCTGCGCACCATCGGCCTTAGGGCGCTGATCGGCTGGTTGGCGCTATGCGTGATCGGTTGGGTGCTGTTTTTGCACACGGTTCAGGTCCAAGCGCTGCTGGTGTTTTCGCTGTCGACGTTGATCCCGGTTGTGATCTGCGCGCTTCCCATTCCCGTGGCGGCTCTGGTGTTCTTCCGAAACAGGCACTAATCGGGCCTTTACGAGACTCCCAAGCCGGCGAAAAGGCGGTATGCTCGCCCCGCGCTGTTATCGGCGCACCAAAGTTCGGAGGCTTTGATGACAAAACCTAAAAATCATTCGCGCAAGAATTCTTCCGCTATCGCCGCACTTTGCGCAGCGCTGCTGGCGCCCGTGCCGGCCTTGGCCGCCGACACCGCGCCGTCGCAAGTCTATCCTCCCGACATGAAATTCGCCGACGTGTTCGGGCGCGCTGTGGAAGTGCGCCGTCCCGGCACCAACGCGCTCATCGCCGATCCCACCATCGCGGATGCGGAAAAAGCGAGCCCCGATGTGCGCTCCAACGTTACGGCGCGCGATGCGGTACGGGCCGTTCAAGCCTCCGTTCGTCCCGGCACAACAAAGTGCGCGGATCTGAAATCTCTGCAGTTGCCATGGGTGCGCATCACCGCTGCGGACGAAGTGCCCGCGCAAAAGAACGCCATGGCGCATTGCAAAGTGCTGGCGACCATCGACAAGGAAATCAACATCGAAGTCGATTTGCCGACGGGCTGGAACGGTAAGTTCCTCATGGGCGGCAGCGGCGGCTTCTTAGGTGATCTCAATAACGGCTCCAAACCGGCGGCGCTCATGCGTGGATACGCTACTGCGGTTACCGACACGGGCCATGTGATTCCGAAAGATATTCCCGGTGCGTCGTGGGCTTATCAAAATCCCGAGCGGATTGTGAACTTCGGCCATCGCGGCACACACGTTGCCCAAGCCACCGCCAAGCAAATCATCCGCGCGTTTTATAAGCGCCCGATCCAGCTCTCATATTTCTACGGCACGTCCGGCAGCGGCCGGCAGGCCATGATGGAAGCGCAACGCTATCCCAACGACTTCGACGGTATCGTCGCTGCGTGTCCCGCCTACAATTTTATCACGGGAGTGGCCGTGGGATGGGCTTGGACGCAGCAGCTGATGTTTCCGGCGCCTGAGGATTCCGTCAAATACAATCCCGTGATGCCGGCCGAAAAGGTAAAGCTGCTCGACGACACGGTTCACAAGAAGTGCGACGGCGCGGATGGCCTTGTTGATGGTGTCCTCACCAACCCGCTCGCGTGCAAATTCGACCCGCAGAAAGATTTGCCGAAATGCGCAGCGGGCAAAGATGGCCCAGAATGCTTCACGACGCGCCAAATCGACGTGATCGATAAAATTCATAAAGGTCCGTCGAACGCCAACGGAAAAATCTGGGCGGGCTGGCCCTATGGCGGCGAGAATATTTCGGGCCAATGGACCGCGCCGGACGGCGGATACGTCATCGGTTCCCCCGACGGCCCGAAGAAGAACCCGACTCTCGGGCCATACTTCACGCGGCATTACTTTCTGAGCAACGAGAGTTTCAAGTATCTCATTTTCGGTGATCCGAACTACGACCTCCATAGCTTCAACTTCGAAACGGATTTACCAGCGGTCGTTCCAGCTTCGGCGCAGATCGATGCCAATAACCCCGACCTGAGTGCCTTTCAGCAGCGCAACGGCAAGCTGCTCATTTATGCCGGCTGGGCTGACTGGTCCATTAATCCTGTAAGCCAGGTGGATTATTACGAGCGCGTGCTGGCCAAAATGGGCGGGCGCGACAAGGTCGCCGATTTCGCGCGTCTGTTCCTTATTCCTGGCAACGGCCACTGCAACGTGGTCGATAAAACGAAGAAGGTTCCGAACGTCGTCGACTTCCTGAGCGCCCTGGAAGGTTGGGTCGAGCAGGGTAAAAAACCGGACAGCGTCCTCGCATCCCACGTCGCCGATCCGAATACGAAACTCATTCCCTCGGGAATGCCGATCGAAGGTCCAGTCGACCGCACCCGGCCGATCTGTGCCTATCCGACGGCCGCGACCTATAAGGGTTCGGGCTCCATCGATGACGCTGCCAACTTCACCTGCAAAGCGCCGTGATGAATGTAACCATAACCCTGCGACTCAATAGTCATGGGGTCCTGAGTTTTTTTCGTGACCCCCACGGCTTGACCCCCGGGTCCGGGGTGCAAGACTAAGCCGTTAGGGCCGCAACCGGGTTGTGACCCTGTTCGGCAAAGTTGGGGGAGGCTTTGATGACAAAGCATAAGAGTCGCGCGCGCAAAAATTCTTCGGCAATCGCTGCGGTCTGCGCGTCGCTGTTGGCGCCATTGCCGATCTTTGCGGCCGATACTGCGCCATCGCAAATCTATCCTCCCAACATGAAATTTGCCGACGTCTTTGGGCGCGCTGTCGAAGTGCGCCGTTCAGGCACCAATGCGCTGATCCCCGATCCCACGCTTGCCGACGCTGAAAAGGCGAGCGCGGATGTGCGCTCCAACGTGACAGCGCGTGATGCGGTGCGCGCGGTTATGGCCTCCGTTGCGCCAGGCCCAGTAACATGCGCGGGCCTCACATCTTTGAAACTGCCATGGGTGCGCATTACCTCGGCAGAAGAGGTCGCCGCGCAGAAGAGCGCGATGGCGTACTGCAAGGTGCTCGCGACCGTCGACAAGGAGATCACGGTCGAGGTCGATCTGCCGTCCGGTTGGAACGGCAAGTTCCTCATGGGCGGCAGCGGCGCATTTTTGGGCGACCTGAATAACGGCTCCAAACCGGTTGCGTTGGTGCGCGGATATGCGACGGCGGTGACCGACACAGGTCACCTCATTCCGAAAGATATTCCCGGCAACTCGTGGGCTTATCAAAATCCCGAGCGACTGCTGAACTTCGGCCATCGCGGCACCCATTTGGCGCAAGCGACCGCCAAGCAAATCATCCATGCCTATTACAAACGCCCGATCCGGCACGCGTATTTCTACGGCACATCCGGCAGCGGCCGTCAGGCGATGATGGAAGCGCAACGCTATCCGGACGATTTCGACGGCATCATCGCCGCGTGTCCGACGTCCAGCTCCACCCGAGGGTCCGGCTTGGCAAAGGCGTGGACGCAGCAACAGATGTTTCCGACGCTTGAGGATCAGACGAATTACCGGCCTGTGGTGCCGCCGGAGAAAGTGAAGGTGCTCGACGACGCGGTTCACAAGAAGTGCGACGGTTTGGACGGCCTTGTCGACGGCATCATCAACAATCCGCTCGCGTGCAAGTTCGATCCGTATAAGGACCTGCCGAAATGTTCGGCGGGGAAAGACGGGCCGGACTGCTTTACGCCACGTCAGGTCGAAGTGATCGACCACATTCATAAAGGTCCTTCGAACGCGGAAGGGCAAGTTTGGGTGGGCATGCCTTACGGCGGCGAAAATATTGATGGTCAGTGGACCGGGAAAAGCGGCGGCGCCGTGGTCGGATCGCCCGAGGCAAACAAAAACCCTAGCATCAAGCCCTACTTTACGCGCAACTACTTCATGGCAAATGAAAGCCTCAAATATTTCATCTTCGGCGATCCGAATTACGATTTGCACAGCTTCAATTTCGAAACCGACATCCCAGCTTTGGCTGTATCTGCGGCACAGCTCGACGCGGTCGATCCCGATCTTTCCGGATTTCAAAAACGAAATGGGAAGCTACTCGTTTATGCAGGTTGGTCCGATTGGTCGATCAATCCCCTGTCGCAGATCGATTACTACGAGCGCGTCTCGGCCAAGATGGGCGGGCGTGACAAGGTTGCCGATTTCGCGCGTTTGTTCCTCATTCCGGGAAACGGGCACTGCAACGTTGTCGATAGCTCAAAGAAGGTCCCCAACGTCGTCGACTTCCTGACCGAGTTGGAAGGCTGGGTCGAACACGGCAAGAAACCTGAAAGCATCATCTCGTCGCATGTCGTGGCCGAAGTGGGCTCCCGGTTGGGTCCGTCGGGCCTACCGATCGAGGGCCAGGTCGACCGCACCCGCCCGATTTGCGCCTATCCAACGGTACCGACCTACAAAGGCTCGGGCTCCATCGACGAAGCTGCCAACTTCACCTGCAAAGCACCGTGATTTCTCCCGTCGTCCTCGGGTATAACCTCGAGGACGACGATATGAGGAAAGCGTGAAGCGTAAAACCGCTCCAAAGAAATCCGCGCCTAACTGCGATAAAGTGGCCGCGATGGCGTTCGACTATTCGCGTTTGAGCCCCGCGTTCGCGGCGCTGTCGAAGCCCACGCAACGGGCACTCATCAACGCGAAAATCTACACGCCTGCGGCGCTCGCGAAATGGAGCATGACCGAAGTCTCCAGGCTTCACGGCATCGGGCCATCCAGTATTGCGGTTTTGAAAAAGGCCCTTCGGAAGGTCACCTAGATGCGTATCGCCATTCTTGGAAATTCCGGTTCGGGTAAATCGACCCTGGCGCACAAGCTGTCGTTAGAGAAGGGCGCGGCCGTTCTTGATCTCGACACTATTTATTGGCAACAAAACGTCATCGCCGTGAAGCGCAGCGTGGCGGCCGCCCGCGACGATCTGGATCGCTTTTGTTCCCGCGATGGCTGGATTGTGGAAGGCTGTTACGGCGATCTGATCGAACGTGCGTTTCACTGGCGGCCGGAACTCATCTTTCTAAATCCCGGGAAATCCGTCTGCTTAGCGAACTGCAGCAACCGTCCGTGGGAGCCCCACAAGTACGCGTCGCAAGGCGAGCAGGATTCCAGAGCGGAAGCTCTGCTATCGTGGGTGTCGGAGTACTACACGCGCGACGGTGAAATGTCGTTCGCCCGGCACCGCGAGCTTTTCATCGCCTATGACGGCCCGAAGCGGGAAATCACGCAGCAAGAGTGAGAAGCGCCTTAAGGTTGTCCGTTGGTATCTTTTTTGGCTTCGTCATCCGGACCAGCCCGCATTTCCTCCGGCGGATCGAAGGCGAGGGCGACCAAAAGCCGTTTCCAGGCTTTCTCGAAAAAAATGCACAGCAGCATGAATGCCAGAAGCACGGGCATGAACGCCGCGCCCAAAATCACGTCGCGGAACTTCATGCGCATGTTTGGGGCGGTCGCGTAGCGCGTGAGGCAGAGTCCGAGGACGAGATAAGCGCCGACAATGGAAAAAACGACGTAGGTCACTAGGTCCGAAGTCCTCGCCGGGAGGCGATAAAAAATCCGCCGTCAACAACAAACCATGCTTAGAACGCTGCTTTCGCGCGTGCATGGGGTTGTTTTACTTTTTTCTATGTCCTTGCCGTACTTAGATAAAACACGGAAGGAAAGGCCGCTCCATGGGGTTGTTTCTGTAACTGAGCGCCTTTTGGCGCTTCAGTCAGAGACATCGTCCCGCGAGGCGGCCGGTCATGAGACCTAGGCTTAGGCCTTCTTATCCGAACGGGCGCGACGGCGCTTATATTTGGCTTTGGCTTTGCCCTTGCGCTTGTTGGCGCGGCTACGTTGGCTCTTGGTGGTCTTGGCTGGCATGGCAGGCTCCTTAGGTTTGTGGGCGCTTCCTAGCACACGCCTTTGCCACTGCCAACGTTACTGCCAACGATTCGCGGCATTACGGACCCGTTCCTCAGGATCGGCCCTCAGCCTGTCCAGGGCCTCGGAGGATATGCGCTCCTGGAGGGCAGCGGTCGCCCGCACCTTGGGGCTGGGGTCCGCCACCAGCCGGTTGAAGTCCGCCTCGGGCAGGGTCTTCGTCCAGGCCACCGTATCGCGCACGTATTCGCTCGGGTCGGCCGCCAGGCGCGACAGGAGGGCGGGCGGCATATCGCGGTTGAAGGCCAGCATATACCGGACCTGCTCATCCGCATCGCCGGCCAACTGCTCGGCCAGGGCGACGTCGAGTTTCGGATTGGCCGCAACCGCCGCGCGGTCATAGACGTCTGCCGACGCAGCGTGAATGGCAAGCATTTCGGGCGGGCACAGCGGATTGCGTAAGAACGCACGGCGTTCGTCCTGGTGAGCCGTGCCCGATTTTACCCGCTGAACCAGCGCACCCACATCGTCGGCCGAAAGCGTTTCGCTGCGAGCATGACGCGTCCAACGAATATCGATCTGTGTGCTCACGTCCGATACGATCAGTGCGAAAAACCCAAGTCCCAAAGCGCCCGGTAAAACCCAACGCTTCGTGGCGGTCGACGACAGCGCCGCCAAAAAGGTCCGCGTGGCGAAATATCCCAGCAGCGAATAAACAACGGCCTTAAGCGGTACAAAGCCGATCGTCACCGATGCCGCCGTCCATGATCCTGACGCCATTGAGTCGGAATAAGCGCTGGCGCCCCACGCCAACACCCACGTCGCAGCCGCCATGGCGATTATCCACGGAAGCGGTGCGCGGGCAGCGGACGTTTTCCAAGGACGAGCGGCGAGCACATTGGCGGCGGCCACAAAGACAATCCATCCTGTAAGGATTGCCGCCACGGCGCTTACCCAATCTTGCCGGCGGCGTCGTATTCGGCCCTCAAGCGTGTCACCAATTCCGCGACTGGCGGAACGTCATGGATCGCACCCGACCCTTGCCCAGCAGACCAAATATCCTTCCAGGCTTTAGGTCCATGGGATTCCTCAGGACCAAGGGCAAGGGAGGCGCCCTCGCGCTTTCCCAATACCTGCGCTGGATCGAGGCCGGCGGCTTCAACGGAGCCCTTCAGGAAGCTGCCGTTCACGCCGCTGAAATAGGGCGTGTAGATGATGTCAGCCGCCGAACTCTCGACGATCATCTGTTTGTAGCCTTCGGCCGCATGGGCTTCTTTGGTGGCTATGAATCGCGTTCCCATAGATGCCATGTCGGCTCCCATAGCGACGGCCGCTCGGACATGCGCGCCGGTGGAAATCGCACCTGCCAGCGAGATCGCGCCATCGTAAATGCTTCGCACTTCCGAAACGAAAGCAAACGGCGACAGCGTACCCGCATGGCCGCCAGCGCCCGCGCAAACCAGGATCAAGCCGTCCACACCGCACGAGATCGCCTTGCGGGCATGGCGCAGGCTGATGACATCGTGAAACACGATACCGCCGTAAGCATGCACGCGCTTTGCGACTTCGGTCGGATCGCCCACGGATGTAATAACGAACGGCACACGGTGTTTGATTACCATCTCCGTGTCTTCGGCCAGACGCGGGTTGCTCTTGTGGACAATCAGGTTCGCACCGAATGGTGCCGCGCCCGGTTCAGCGGAAGCAGTTGTGCATTGGACGATCCAGCTTTCCAAATCTTCCAGCTTGCGCGCATTCAGCGTGGGGAATGAACCCACGATCCCAGCGCGGCATTGCGCCATCACCAGCTCGGGCTGCGAGACGATGAACATCGGCGCACCGGCAACCGGTAGCTTCAATCGTCCGCGAAACATCTCAGGCAAGGCCATGCGTTTTCACCCCGTTGTTCCACTCGCTTATAGCCGAGCTGAACGTCCCTGGGAAAAGCGCAAATTGAGCGTCGACTTATCCACAGATTTCAACTGCGTTTGAGCACATGTTGCGTTGGGATTCTCAGCGCCAATCTGCTAGATTTCGCGGGCTCGGCGAACCGGTTCCGGGGCGTCATTTTGACCGTTCGGCAAGGCAGGGGAAAAAGTCTTTATAAACCCCTATTTTGCTGACTTTTTGCGAGTGATCTGGTGAACGAAGCCGCCCCTCCTAAACAGCCGTTCGACATCGCGCCCATTACCATCGAAGACGAGATGCGCCGCAGCTACCTCGATTACGCCATGAGCGTGATCGTCAGCCGCGCGCTCCCCGACGTGCGCGACGGCCTGAAACCGGTTCACCGGCGCATCCTCTACGGGATGAAAGAGGCGGGGTACGAGTACAACAAGCCCTTCCGTAAATCGGCGCGCATTGTCGGTGACGTGATGGGTAAATACCATCCGCACGGCGACCAATCGATTTACGATGCCATGGTGCGCATGGCGCAAAGCTTCTCCATGCGCGTACCGCTGATCGACGGCCAAGGTAACTTCGGTTCCATGGACGGCGATGCACCGGCAGCCATGCGCTATACGGAATCGCGCCTCGCCAAGCCTGCGCACTCGCTGCTCGACGACATCGACAAAGACACCGTCGACTTCCAACCCAACTACGACGAAAGCGAGCACGAGCCGGTCGTGCTGCCGGCACGTTTCCCCAATCTGTTGGTAAACGGCGCGGGCGGCATTGCCGTCGGCATGGCTACCAATATTCCGCCCCATAATCTGGGCGAAGTGATCGATGCGACCTGCGCGCTGATCGACGACCCGGCGACCACCGACGAACGCCTGATGGAACTGGTACCGGGCCCTGACTTCCCGACGGGCGGCATTATTCTGGGGCAATCCGGTTGCCGCGCGGCCATGATGACCGGCCGTGGTTCGGTCGTGATGCGCGGTCGCTGCGAAATCGAAGACACGGGCAAGGATCGCCAGGCCATCATCATCACCGAGATTCCCTATCAGGTGAATAAATCCTCGATGATCGAGAAGATGGCCGAATTGGTGCGCGACAAGCGCGTCGAGGGCATCAGCGATTTGCGTGATGAATCCGACCGTCGCGGTGTGCGCGTGGTCGTGGAAATCAAGCGCGACGTGGTCGCCGAAGTCGTGCTTAACCAGCTCTACAAATTCACGCCGCTGCAGTCGAGCTTTGGTGTCAACATGCTGGCCATCCGCAATGGCCGCCCGGAATTGATGAACCTGCGCCAAGTGCTGCAGGCCTTCATCACCTTCCGCGAAGAAGTCATCCGCCGCCGCACGGTGTATCTGCTGGGCCAAGCCCGCAATCGCGCCCACGTCCTAGTGGGCCTTGCCATCGCTGTTGCGAACTTGGACGAAGTGATCAAGTTGATCCGCGCTGCGAAAGACCCGGCAGTCGCCAAAGAGCAATTGATGGCCCGTGACTGGCCCGCAGCCGATGTGGAACCGCTGGTGCAACTGATCGACGAGCCGGATCGTAAGGTCGTCAACGGCAACTATCGTCTCTCTGAAGAACAGGCCAAAGCGATCCTCGATCTGCGCCTGCATCGCCTGACCGGCCTCGAACGCGATAAGCTTCACTCCGAGTTGACGGAGATCGGCACGGACATCGTCGGGTATCTCGAAATCCTACGTTCGCGCGAGCGCCTGTACCAGATCATGCGCGAAGAACTGGTCGAGATGAAAACCGAATACGGCACGCCGCGCCGTACGACCATCGAAGAACTTGAGTTCGAAACCGATATCGAAGACCTGATCCAACGTGAAGACATGGTGGTGACCGTCACCAATACCGGCTGGATCAAGCGTGTTCCACTGTCGACCTATCGCGCCCAGCGCCGTGGCGGCAAAGGCCGCGCCGGCATGGCGACCAAGGAAGAAGATTTCGTTCAGGCCCTGTATGTAGTGAACACCCACACGCCCGTGCTGTTCTTCTCCACCACAGGCATGGTTTACAAACTGAAGGTCTACCGGCTGCCGGTCGGCAATCCGCAGAGCCGCGGCAAGGCCATGGTGAACCTGCTGCCTTTGAAAGAGGGCGAGACAATTTCTACCGTCATGCCGATGCCGGAAGACGAAACCACATGGGCTCAGCTCAATGTGATGTTCGCCACCTCGGGCGGCGACGTGCGCCGCAACGATCTGTCGGATTTCGTGAACATCCATCGCACCGGAAAAATCGCCATGAAGCTTGAGACAGGCGGCGATCGTCTTATCGGTGTCGCGACGTGCGACGATAAGAACGACGTTCTTTTGTCGACGCGCCATGGCAAGTGTATCCGCTTTGAAGTCAGCGACGTCCGGGTATTCGCGGGTCGCTCGTCCATGGGCGTGCGCGGAATCAAGTTGGCCGAAGGCGACGAGGTGATTTCAATGTCGGTCCTCAGGCATGTGGATTTCGATACCGAAAGTCGCGATGCTTATCTGAAGGCATCGAAGAAACTGCGCGGTGGCGACGAAGCCGAAGAGGCGCCCGCCGACGGCGAGGAAGCGGCGACCACGACCAAAGTTCTATCGGAAGAAGAGTTCAAACGTTTCGCGAGCGCCGAGGAATTTGTTCTCACGGCGACACGCAACGGCTTTGGTAAGCGCACGTCGGCCTACGAATACCGCATCACGAACCGCGGCGGTTCGGGCATCGTTTCCATTGCGACCTCGAAGCGCAACGGCGAGGTGGCTGCGTCATTCCCCGTGGGCGATAAAGACCAAGTCATGATGATCACCGATGCGGGCCGCCTGATCCGAATTCCGGTCGGCGACGTGCGCATCGCGGGACGATCCACGCAAGGCGTCACGCTGTTCTCCACGGGCGAGGAGGAGCGTGTCACGTCGGTGGCGCACTTACCGCTAGATGAAGACGAAGCCGGCGCGATTGAACAAGAGCCGGCTGAGGAAGCCCAGACAGGCGAATAACGCCGCTGGGATATTGGGGGTTAGGGGATGGCTAAAAAACCGCAAGCTCCGCGCGCGGTTAGCGCGCGCGCTTCAAAAAATGGCGACCTTCCGCCGGCTGCGAAGGGGCGCTATTGCGTCGGCGTTTATCCCGGCACGTTCGATCCGGTCACGAATGGGCATCTCGATATTATCAGCCGGGCCGTGAAGGTCGTCGATAAGCTGATCGTTGGGGTTGCTGTAAATGCCGGCAAGGGGCCGCTGTTCTCGCTCAAAGAACGCGTGGCCATGTGCGCCAAGGAAGTGGGCGCCTTGAATTTGAACGGCACGATTGTCGATGTGGTGCCGTTCAACAACCTGCTGATGGATTTTGTTACGGGGCAGGGCGCCGATCTCATCATCCGCGGGCTGCGCGCCGTATCCGATTTCGAATATGAATTCCAAATGGCGGGCATGAACACACGCCTTAATTCCAAGGTCGAAACCATGTTCTTGATGGCCTCGGAGCGAAACCAGTTCATCGCATCGCGTTTTGTCAAAGAAATCGCCAGCCTCCACGGCGACATCTCTTCGTTTGTGCCGGCCTCCGTCAACCGCCAGGTGCTGGCGCGCTATAAAACGAAGTAATCCGGGTGTGGCTTGTTTTGGCGCTGCCACGGCGCTATGACTTTCCTCCGTTTTCCGCTCTTTTTGGAATGAATATATGACGCAACCCGTCGCCCTAACTCGCCGCCTTGCCGCTACCATGTTGGTCGCGACGGCGCTTGTACCTGCCGCAAGTTTCGCACAGCAGGCTCCCGCCGCACCACCTCAGGAGAAGAAAAAATTGGACTTGGAAAACACACTCTATCTCGATCTCGAGTACGGACGCGTTGTCATCGCACTGCATCCCGAACTCGCGCCGAAACATGTCGCGCGTATCAAGGAACTGGCTCACAAAGGCTTCTATGATGGCCTCGTGTGGCACCGTGTGATCGACGGCTTCATGGCCCAAACGGGCGATCCGCAAGGGAATGGCACCGGTGGTTCGGGCCAGAACATCCCGGCCGAATTCAACGACGGTAAGCATGTACGCGGCGCCGCGTCCATGGCGCGCTCAAGCAACATCAACAGCGCAGACAGTCAGTTTTTCATCTGCCTCGGCGACGCTTCCTTCCTCGATCACCAGTACACCTACTGGGGCGAAGTGGTGTCGGGCATGGAATTCGTGGACATGATTCGCAAGGGCGATGCCGATAACAATGGTTCGGTACCGTATCCGGATCGCATCGTCCGCATGCAGATCGCGTCAGAAGCAAAAGGCCCGGCACCTAAGCCGAAGCCCAAAGCCGACGCGCCGAAAAAGCAATAGAAGTCCTTCAGCGGCGGTCGCGTAAAGCGGCCGCCCAGACTTCCTCAATTTCGCGGATCGATTCAGCCTCGTTGAACAGCTTGTTGCTGTTCGCCGCGATTTGCGCGCGCACGTCATCGCGAAACGCACGCTCATTCGCCACGCGGACGGCGAGCTCGGCATAGTTTTCCGTCGTATCGGCGATCGGCGCCGTGAGTCCCATGCGCCGATAAAACGCCAATGTATGGCGTCCGCGCATGAAAGCGCCTGGTTGATGCACAACCGGTGTGCCCATGGCGAACGCGTCGAGCGAGGTTTTGCCGCCGGACCATTGCGGGACGTCGAGGATGACGTCGGCGCTGCGGGCGAGGTGGCGGAACTGGCCGGTGGTCATGCGCGGCAAAAAGCGAACACGTGCAGCGTCGGCGCCTAGGCTTCGCGCGAAACGCGCTTTCAATATCGAATCCGGATGGGGCAGGAACGTCACGAAGTAAATGATTCCGCGCGGATCGCGCCGCAGAATCGGGGCCAAGACAGCGTCGAAGTCCGGATGAACTTTAAACAGGCTTTGCACGCATACGTATGACGGGCGTGTGGTGTCGAGCTGAAGATCAAAGGGCTGCGGCGCGTCCGGCCGTTCGCCGGCGAACGTCAAATTTCTCATGCGCACCAAGCGCTCGCTGTAATGCGCTTCGGCTCCCTCCGGCTCCATGGCGTCGGGCGAGAGGAAGAGATCCACGTTGGGAATTCCTGTCGTTATCGGGTGCCCCCAAGCCACGGTTTGAACCGTTGCAAGGCGCGCAAACGCCAAAAAATAAACCAACGGCTCCATGCCGATTTCAGGGAAGTGCAGCACGTCGAGGCGTGCTTGCGCGATAACCTGGCGCGCCCCGGCCAAATCGGGCGGTAGATCGATGAGCGTTGCCGTGGCGGCGAAGCGCTGCGTATCGCCGTCGCGATTTGAGTTAGGCGTGCGAAACAAGACCAGTTCAAATCGCTTACGATTTAAGAGCGCCGCAAGGCCGTAAGTGAGATATCCGACCGTGTGCTTCGAGAAATAGTGGCACACAATTCCCACACGTATCCGCCGCTCCGCGGAGCTTTGGCCGATGTGCGGTGCTGTTGCTCCAAGCGAAGGCGTGGCCGCGAGGTAATAGCGTGCCAACGCTTCCTGCAGTGGCCTGTCGTCACGACCTTGGTAACCCATGTAGAAATTCGGCCCCAAACCCAGTTTATACGGGTCGAGAAATTGCGTTTCAGGCCCACTGACGAGGGCTGCCGCAAATTCCGCGCGGGCGGCATCGATTTCCGCGTTGTCTCGCGCCACGACCGGCTGAACCAAGTGCGTTTTGAACCGGTACGCCGCCTGGCTCTCAAGGTCGGGGCTGACAGACGCCCGCCGCAAGAGCATGCTTTTGGCTTCGCCGGTTTTTCCGCCGCCGCGCCAGAGATCCGCCAGGCAATCCATGGCAATCGGGTTGCGGGGATCGATGGCGAGAGCCTCATGGAAGGCTGCCTCAGCGCGGGCGTGGTCGAACGCCTTCATCCAGAGTTGACCGATCTTGACCTGGAGAAGGGCATTGCCGGGCAGGAGCACCGCCAGCCGGCTGCAGGCCTCAACGGCCTCGGCAGTAAGATTCAGGATATCGTCGATATCCACTAGGAGCTGGAGCAGGGGAATGTCGTCCGGTGACACCAATAAGCCCCGGCACACCTCAGCATGGGCCTCGGCGAGCTTACCCAGCTCGAATAAAGACCCGGCGCGGTCGGCACATTCCGCTGCAATTTCACGGGATTCGGTCATAGCCTGTGCATAACATGCCTGGGGATAAATATGCCCGCAGGTTTTCTTGACCCGCCAAAGGCTGCCGCATATGTTGGCGCCGCGTTTGGACCGCCGTCGTCTCCCGGAGAGCGGCAATCTGACGTGGGCCCGTAGCTCAGTGGTAGAGCATCGCACTTTTAATGCGGTGGCCGATGGTTCGAATCCATCCGGGCTCACCACTTCTCAGTGGTGTGAGAAACTATAGATCGCAGAACGAGGGATTCCATGGTTCCGATCTATCTCATCCATCCGATCGTGGTTCATTTTCCGATCGTTCTTTTCATTCTAGTTTTGGTCTTCGACGCGATCATCCTTGTGCGTGGGGGCGACCTGGCTGCGCGCACAACCTTGGCGACCACGGCCTTTTGGCTGACGTGGGCCGGCGTCGTGGCCGCCACGGCCGCAGCGGGTTTTGGCGTCATAGCGATGAATCACGCTGCTACGGCGGGGTTCCCGACCGATCATATCTATGAGCATGCGGGATATGCCCGCATCACGCAGATCATCTTTATCGCTCTGGCGATCGCCTTGAGCCTTTTGCGTTGGAGAAAGATTGCCACGACGGGCATTCGCGCGGGACTGGTTACGTTGGTCGTCCTGGTCGGTGTGATCTATGTGGGGCTAACGGCTTACCATGGCGGGCACCTGGTTTATGAAATGGGCGTCAACGTCCAGGGCGTAACACCCGCGATGGCGCACGATCTCGCACGTCAGCATGAACACGAGCATGGCGATGACCATGATCATGAGCATGCGTCACCAGAGCCACAATAAGCGCGCGTTCACACTGTGACCGGCGAATACGTCATTCGCCGTAACGCGCCCTCCGACGCTGCCCGTCAGATTCTTTGCGAGTACAAAGCGAATTCCGCCTTCGATCCCGAGGCTGAAGCTCTGAGGTTTCTCCCCAATCAGCGTAAATCCCAGACTCGATGCGCCATTCAGCGTGACCGGCGTCGCGCGATCTTCGTTGAGGACATCCAGAGAAGCGCTGACGCCGCCATAGGGCCGGATATTTCCGACTGCCGCGACGGCGTTGAGCCCGATCTCGCCGCGCAACGTTTGCGTCACGGTTGAGTCGGTTTTGTAAGAAAGCGCCACATTTTCATTGGCGGCGCCGATCATCACGCGGTCATAAGCAAGGCCCATGCGCGGCGTAACGATCAGCGGTCCTATGGCCCGTTCGATTGTTGCCGCCGAGTAAAATGACAGCAGATTTGTCGATGGGCTTGCGGACACAACTTGAGTGGCGCCGCTTAAAGTGCTGAGGCGTTGCGTTTGCGCAGTTCCGCCACCGTAAATCAGCCCCGTCTCAAAGCGAATTTTCGACCACGTGTGGATGGCCGTCACGCCGACGAAGGTGGCGTCCAGTGTTGCTTCGTCCGAGGCGCTCCCAATTTTATTAACACCGCTGCCGTGCCCGATTTCGAAGCCCACCGATGTTTCATTGGCCAGTGTTTTGGCGATACCCGCAACGCCGCCGTTGATGGTGTAATTCTGCGTCGACGTTGTTTGGTAACCACCGCGCAGAAAGTAAGTTCCCCAAGCGTGCCAGGGTTCGCCTGTCATTGTGGTGGCTTTACCAAGCCCCGCTTCGCGGAACGCCGCTAAGGTAAATAGCGCTGTATTCTGGAGAGCAGGAAATGTTTCAGGCGCGAGCTGAGTCAAGATGCCGCGCGCACTTGCGTCTGAACTGGAAGCGTCAATGGCTGCGAATATGGGTGCAAGCGCCGCCGGCTGGTTGATTCGTACGGTGTCTAAAAACTCGCCCGCTTGGCGTTGTGCACGGGAGTACGCAACGCTGGCGTAGGGAACGCGCGTAATTTCGGCAGACAGGACGTTCGGCGTATTTATAAAAATCCGGGCGCGCAGGAACATCGAATTGGTGCGGACCGTCGAGAATGCGCCGGAAATTCCATTGCTGGCGGTAATGAGATCAAAGCTTTTCGGCGTTCCCGATGTTGCATCATCGGTAACGTTGAGGGAAAGCGTTCCGTTTAACGCGGCCGGGCCCAAAACCACCAATCGATCGCTTTGGCTAGAATATCTCAGTCTTAAGGCCAATGTGCCGGTCGGAGTTTGAGAATAGCTTCCGACGGTTGTGATCGTGCCGGGCGCTGTAGCGCTACCGGGTGCGAGCGTGCCGCGACTGATCACTGCGCCGTTCAATGTGCCAAATCCGCGCAAGAACGATCCTTGCCCCAAATCGACGAGCGGCGCGACAAGCGTCGAGCCGGGATCAAGTTGCAAGGTACCAAACGCGAGGCCCGCGACTACGGTGAATGCCGCCGTGTCTTGGATGCGCCAGATCCCGGGCGTGAATACGCGCAATGTTTCCACGTTGCGTATGGAGGCGCGCAGCGTACCGACATTGCCAAGAACGAGGGTATCGTTGCCAGCCCCGCCGTCGAACGCCTCGATTGTTCCAAATTCCATGAAGACAGAGTCGTCTCCCGGGCCCATGAGAATATCGCCGGCGATGTAACCGGCGTTAGAAAGCGACACGTTACCGCCGAGCGCGCGAACGGCAGCGCTGCCATTGAAACCGTTGATCGTGAAGGTGTTCGAGATCGAGACGTTCGTGCCGGCGCGCGCGTCAATGAGGATTGCAGCGCTTCCTGCCACTTCACCGCGCGAGGAAATTTCGCCTGAATTTGTGAGCGTCACGGATGTTGTCGCGCCGACATTCGCGGCGTTACCCGACGCAACGATATTACCGCTATTGCTGAGGTTCACCGTTTCACCCCGCATCAAGACCCCGGCGTCAGGAGCCAATGACAGCGTGTCCGCAATCGCGCTGATCGTTCCACTATTGTTAAGGGTGACGGCGCCCCCCGACATGCGAACGCCAACCGCGTGCTGACCGGTCACAAACACAGTATTTTTATTGGTGACCGCGCTATCGGCTGCCGTAGAAATGCCGCTCGAAAGCGCGCCCGTCGCCGAAATGGTTCCGGTATTGGTGACGGATGCAATGTTTAGGACATCGATACCGGCGGCATTCGTCCCGGTCGTCGAAATGAGACCGCCACGGTTAAATACGGTTGCTTCGCTTCCGAGATAAATCCCGATTGCGAGCGTGCCGGTCGTGACGATCTGTTGGGTATTCGTGGCTGTGACTTTGTTGTCGCCGAAAAAACCAAAACCAAGATCGCCGCGCGTCCCAATCACCCCACTACTTGTCACCGTGCTGCGGTCGCCAACCTCGATGGCCCAGCCGCAGATGCCGGACGTGAGAATGGTGCCTTGATTGAGAACGTTGGCGTCAGCTCCAAGCGCAATGCCGGGAAAGGAAAGAGGGCACTCCCCGTTGCGCAGACCGGTGTCGACATTAAACACGCTTGAATCGGCGAGAACATTCAGCGCGATATTCGGCAACCGCCGTATAAAGCCATTGGTGTCGGTGGCGGTACAGGTGACGGTGTTGCCCGATTGCACGCAGTCGGCCCGGGCCGGACTTCCAAAAAATGCACTCAGGACAAGAACCGCGATGGCCAATATGGCCGCGCGTAGGTAACCGCAAAACATTGACGCCGAAATCCCCCGACCAGTAACGCTGGATCATGGCATGATCCAATCAACACCAAACGGCTTTTGTCGGCAGCCTAGAGGTGAATTTTGCCTCAGGATTATCGTTACAAGTCAGGGCGTTAGGTTGTGGCGCGCAAACCTTGCAGCCGGCGGTAAAGCGACTATGCTCCGCGCCATGTTTTAGAGATGGAGAAAGACGATGCCCGTTTATCGTTCCCGCACCGCCACTGCCGGCCGCAACATGGCCGGCGCGCGCAGCTTGTGGCGCGCCACAGGGATGCGCGACGAAGATTTCACGAAACCGATCATCGCGGTCGCGAACTCCTTTACCCAATTTGTGCCCGGTCACGTCCATCTCAAGGACATGGGCCAGCTCGTGTGTGACGAGATTTATAAGGCGGGTGGTGTCGGCCGCGAGTTTAATACCATCGCGGTCGATGACGGTATCGCCATGGGTCACGGCGGTATGCTTTACAGCCTACCGTCACGTGAACTCATCGCCGATGCGGTCGAGTACATGGTGAACGCGCACTGCGCCGACGCCCTCGTGTGTATTTCAAACTGCGACAAGATCACGCCAGGCATGTTGATGGCGGCCATGCGCTTGAACATCCCCGCAGTGTTTGTCTCCGGCGGCCCTATGGAAGCGGGCAAAGTCAATCTGTCGACAGGGGAGAAGGCGGTCGATCTCGTGGACGCAATGATCGTCGCCGCAGATCCCAGTGTCAGCGACGCTGATGTTGCGGAATATGAAAAGCAGGCATGCCCCACGTGCGGTTCGTGCTCAGGCATGTTCACCGCTAATTCTATGAACTGCCTCACTGAAGCCCTGGGGCTGGCGCTGCCGGGCAACGGAACATTGGTCGCGACGCACGCGACCCGTAAGGAACTGTTCCTAGAAGCGGGCCGCACGGCAGTCGCCATCGCGAAACGTTATTACGAGAAGAACGATAGCTCGGTCTTGCCGCGCAATGTGGCGACGTTCCAGGCCTTCGAAAATGCGATCTCCCTCGATATCGCGATGGGCGGATCGACCAATACCGTGTTGCATTTACTTGCGGCGGCCGCTGAAGGCGAAATTCCGTTTACGATGGACGACATCGATCGCATGTCCCGCCTTGTACCGCATTTGTGCAAAGTCGCGCCGTCATTGGCTGATGTGCACATCGAGGACGTCCATCGTGCCGGCGGTATCATGGGCATCTTGGGCGAACTCGATCGCGCCGGGCTGCTTCACCGTGGCGTCCGCACGATTCATGCGGCGACCATGGGCGACGCAATCGACAAGTGGGACGTTCGCCGCAGCAACGACGGTGAGGTCAATGAGTTCTTCAAGGCGGCCCCCGGCGGCGTGCGGACGACGCAAGCGTTCAGTCAGAACGTAAAATACCAAGCACTCGACACGGATCGCACCAAAGGTGTGATCCGCGACCGCGCGAATGCCTTTAGCCAGGACGGCGGCTTGTGCGTTCTTTATGGAAATATTGCCGAGGATGGTTGCGTTGTGAAGACCGCCGGCGTCGATAAGGCCATGCTCAACTTCAAAGGCCCCGCGCGCATCTTCGAAAGCCAGGAAAGCGCCTCGATGGCGATTCTCGGCAAAAAGATCAACGCGGGCGACGTGGTGATCATCCGCTACGAAGGTCCAAAAGGCGGGCCTGGCATGCAGGAGATGCTTTACCCGACCAGCTACCTCAAATCGCTGGGACTGGGCAAAGTCTGTGCCTTGCTGACGGATGGCCGCTTCTCAGGGGCGACATCGGGTCTCTCGATTGGCCACGTTTCGCCGGAAGCGGCGGAAGGGGGCAACATCGGGTTGCTGCAGGAAGGCGATCCGATTGAAATCGATATCCCGACGCGCCTCATCGAAGCAAAAATCAGCGACGCTGAATGGGCCAAGCGCCGTGAGGCCATGAACGCCAAAGGGGCTAAGGCATGGCAACCGGAAAAGCGGCAGCGCCAAGTCACCACGGCGCTGAAAGCCTATGCTGCGTTGACCACCAGTGCTTCACGCGGTGCGATCCGTGATCTTAGCCAGTTAGATCGCAATCCCGCCGTCGCGCCGCAGCCAGTCAAGAATCGCGACCGCGCCCGTACGCCATAGGGGTTCGAGCATTAGGCTGTGACCTGCGTCGGGAAGCATTTGAATCTCGGCTTTGAGGAACGTTGCCACAGCTTGATCTTGTTCCGGGCCGTGAAGTGGGCTGCGGTCCAGCGCGCCTGAAATGCAAAGTGTGGGGCTGCCAATCAGCGCAGGATCAACTGCGACGCCGCTTTGAAAACAGTCGTTCATGAAGGCCGGACTTTCCGGGCAAAGGCGCTGCAAGATCGGTGCGACATCCACGTCGCCAGCGCCCTGCAAAAACCAATTGCGGACACGCGCTTCATTTGGAACGGCAATTTCATGTTCCGCCGCGAAATTCGGCAACGACAGCTTTTGACCTATGCCCGCCGGAGCGGCGGGTGCAATTAAAATTAGACCACGCGGTTTGATCCGCGATGCGGAGGACAATGCTGCAAGCGCGCCCGTGCTGTGGCCGACGAGAATGATTTCATCGCCGACGGCCTGCGCTGCGTCGATCACGTCCCTCGCCATATCGTTGACGCCCTGACGCGGAAAGTCATCGGGTTGTTCCTGACCGCCGTGACCTCGCAAATCGACAGCAGCGCTGGAAATGCCTTGCTCACTAAAGAACTGCAAGAAGGGCGCCCAACACCATGCGCCGTGAAATCCACCATGGACGAAAAGCATGGTGGGGCCTGCGCGGTGCGGTGTTGTGAATACGCGCGCGCGTCTCAGGGGCGTCTGAACAAGCGTATCGAGGTAATCAAAATTCCACATGCTTACGCGGCTGCTTTAAAACGCGGCACAACGTGCGCTGTGAGGGGCGGGGCGTCAACCCGCGCTGAAACCGCTAAAAGGCGACAGCGCGTCGGGGTTGGCGGCGACGGGGTACGGCGGGTGCTTCGACGACCGCCGGGGCAAGGTCGACATCGCCCAAGTAAACTTCCTCCGGTTCCTGCCAGTAAATCGCGAACTTGGCGTGAAAGGCTCTCCACCATTGGGGCACACCGAGGGCGATGGGCTCTCCCAGCATGTGACGTAAGCCCACGTCGCGCATTAAGCTTTTGGTGGATTCGATTTTATTGAATCCCAAGTGCTGAAGAAGATTTTTCACGACGAGGTCATAGGGCGCCTTCATTTTGTCGACGCCGGCGCCCAGGCTGATTCGGCTCACGAGTGTAAACACGAGATCTGATACGACGCGGTCCTGACGTCCGACGGCTGCGTCGACTTGTTCGCCAATCTCGCTGAGAAGCTCCGCGGCATCAGCGGGTGGGTAAAGCGTGCGTAACTTCGCTGCTTCCAGCGCGACTACGGCAGCAAAATAATAGTCGTCGATGGGATGCGCTTCGAGAAGGCTGCGGCGTTCGTCATAGCCAAGGGAGCACTCTGCGAGCGCGTCGTGCAGAGTTCGGCTCCACGCGGGATATGTTCGCGCGGCAACAGATTCCATTTCCTTCAGGAAGTAGCCGACGGCCGCTCGGGCCTCGGCCGCATTTTCCGGCGTGTCGTTGCCGAAGAGACTGCGAAGTTTGACGAGCGCACGGCGCGTAACAGCGCGCAGCCCTTTGCGATCATCGCGCGGTGCTACGGCGCGCATAGGCGTCTTATCGTCGTTGGCAGCAGTACTCAAACTTCGGACCCCCAAGTCCTTCGGCGGTGCCTCGATAAGCCGGGGACGCTCCTTTCTGGCCGTCTATACCCATGCTGCGAGTACGGCTATCTTGAATAAATCAGATTCAGGACAACTATTCCGCGAAACGAGAATCTCACGTTTCCGCTCAGCCGTGAAGTACATTTAGATGCAGGTCTTGTGAAACCCTGAGGTGAAAATCAAATAAGAGTTTGATTTATCCGCTAAATCGGCTTGAGTAACGAACTGGCTGGCCACGCGGCTCATCGTTACGCGCGTGGAGATTGGGGAAATGTTGCAAACGCGCCTGCTGATCGTCTGGGGACGCGCGCCGCGAAATAGGCACGCTGTCGGCTGCCAAGATCATGGTGGACCTTTGGCCTCGCGGGCGCGGTCGTGAGCGACCTCGACCTCCAGTCCCTCGATCGTGTGGTGGCGTTTATTGGTGAGCCGGACGAGGCCATCCGCAAGGAATTACGCCAGATCCTCAGTCACGCCGGCCTCAAGCAAATCAGTGCGCACGGTACCCTCAATAATCTGAGAATGCTGGTCGATAAAATGGCCCCGGACATCATCCTGATCTCCGACGATTTGGACCCCGGTGTTTTCGATTTTATCCGCGATATCCGTCATAACCGGCTGGGTAAGAACCCCTTCGTCTTGATCACGACGCTTGTCGCGCCCAGCCACGTGGATGCGGTCAAACTGGCCATGCAGGCGGGCACCGACGACATCATCATTAAGCCCGTGAAGGAAGAACAGCTTTTACAGCGCTTGAAGCGGGTGACCATGAATCGCTCGGCCTTTGTGGTGACGAGCGATTATCTGGGTCCCGACCGGCGCGCCAAAAATCGCCCTTCGGCGATACGGCGCATCAATGTGCTCAATACCATGCTGGAAAAGGCCAACGGCAAAGACGTCGATCTGAACAATATCCAGGACGCCGTGGACGGCTCCATGACCGACGTCCTTCAGGCGCGGCTGGACAGCCATGGCTATCGGCTAGGCTTCGTCACCAATCTCATTTTAGAGGCCTACAAAACCAAGCAGGTCACCGAAGACCTACACCAGAAGTTGATAGACGTGGTCGATATCCTGAGGGATGCCGCCAAAACCGCCGAACGGGTTGAGGAGCGGGAGGTCGCCATTTTGTGCGGGTCTCTGACCAAGGATGTGGAAGCAATCGCCGGCCGCTATACGAACCCTACTGACAAAGACATCGATCTCATTCAAAAATTGTCCCGGGCGGTGGTCGCTGCGGTGAAACCTAAGGCAACCCCCGAGAAACTAGAGCAAGAAACGCTACAAGCGACCGAGAACTATCAGCAACGTGAGCGCGGGAATTTCGAAGCGGTGAAGGAAATTCAACGCGCACCTGGAGAGCCACCGGTGATTTCGGTCGACGAACCCATTATCGAGATTTTGCCGCTTCCGAAGGGAAAGTATCTCTTCAAGCAAGGCGATCCCGCGACGTCGGCTTACATTCTGAACAGCGGCGTGATTGCGATCTTTAAGGATGTAGACGGAAAGCGCGTGCCGGTCGCGCGCGTGAAGAAGGGCGAGTTCTTCGGCGAGATGGCGATCATCGACGGCCGTCCGCGCCGGAACTCGGCCATGGCGCTTGAGGACTGTACGCTCTCGCTGGTCTCCAAAGACATGATCGAAGAAAAGCTCGCGGCATCCGATCCCATCATCCGCACCGTTGTACATATGCTCAGCAATAGCTTGCGTATGGTGCACGAAGCGTATGCGCCTAAGGGCCGCAATATTGTGGACTCCGTGCGCGAAATTAAAGAGCAGGCGCGCCATATTCGCAGCTACATCGAGACTCACGCCGGCGCGCCTGTGAAAACCGAAGGCGCCGCAGCGGCAAAGAAAATGACCGAAATCACCGACGCCCTCGTAAAGGTGATTGAGAGCGTCGCAGATGTTGATCGCCGAACGCCTGCGATACCTTCGGAAAAAGACCTGCCGACCTGAACCCTGGCGGCGACTTACAATTCTGTCATTGCGCGCGCATTTGATCACGCTGTCACACGCGGCACACTTGCATGGCTGCAAGGAGGGGCCTAATTTCTCGCCCGCCGGGCAAAGGTCTTTGCCCGGTTCAGCCATTTAACGCAGTCATCCAACGCAGGGCAGGAGCAAGGCATGACGGTCATGGTGGAACTCGACCACCTCTCTCGATCCTTCGGCGAGTTACGTGCCGTCGACGGTATCAACCTCACAGTCAACAAAGGCGAGGTACTTGGCTTTCTTGGGCCCAACGGGGCCGGAAAGACAACGACGATGCGCATGCTCGCGGGTTTTTTGAAACCGACGTCGGGCACCGCGCGCGTGTGCGGCCACGATATTTTGACCGACGGCATGCGAGCTAAACAGATGTTGGGATACCTGCCCGAAGGGTCGCCGACTTATGACGATATGACCGTCGGCGCGTTCTTGAGGTTCATCGCTGAGATCCGCGGTTATACGGGGTCCGAGCGGCAGTCACGAGTGGACCTGGTGGCTCAGCGGCTCGCATTGACCGATGTGCTCGATCGACCGATCGAACTGCTGTCGAAGGGTTATCGCCGTCGCGTTGGACTTGCGCAAAGCATTCTGCACGATCCGCCGGTGTTGTTGTTGGATGAACCCACCGATGGTTTGGATCCTAATCAGAAGCACGAAGTCCGCACGCTGATCGCCGCAATGGCCCCGGAAAAGGCGATCATTATTTCGACGCATATTCTCGAAGAGGTCGAAGCGGTTTGCACCCGCGCGGTGATCATTGGTCACGGCAAACTGCTGGCGGATGGAACAGCCGAGCAACTGCGCGCCAATCTACCCGGTGGCGGCTCGTTGGACGACGTCTTCCGCTTCATCACGACCGGTAACGCACCGCAAGCGGCTGCTTAGAAGGCTTGTCATGAATCACATTCGCACCATTGCCAAACGTGAGCTGTCGGCATATTTCGCGACGCCAGTCGCGTTCATCTTCATCGCCATTTTCGTCGCCTTGAGCGGTGCCTTCAATTTTTACCTCGGCCACTTCTTTGATCGCAATCAGGCGAGCCTGGAAGGCTTCTTCAGTTACCACCCGTGGCTCTATTTATTGCTGGTGCCTGCCGTCGCCATGCGGCTTTGGGCGGAAGAACGCAAATCAGGAACGATCGAGCAGTTGCTGACTTTGCCGATTACAACGGCCGAGGCCGTGCTCGGGAAATTCCTGGCGGCGTGGCTGTTCTGCGGAATTGCACTGGCGCTCACGTTTCCCATGTGGATTACCGTAAACGTCCTCGGCGAGCCCGATAACGCCGCGATTGCGGTCAGCTATATCGGCAGTTTTCTGATGTCCGGAGCGTTCCTTGCGATCGGCATTTGCATGTCGGCGCTGACGCGTAACCAGATCGTCGCGTTCATTGCCGCCGCGGTGACATGTTTTGTTTTCATTATGAGCGGGCTCGATATCGTTCTCGGCGCCTTCCGCGGTTGGGTAACGCCCGCATTGGTCGACACGCTCGCGTCGTTCAGCTTTTTGTCGCGATTCTCTTCGCTGACGCGGGGCGTCGTCGACCTTCGCGACATCATCTTCTTTGCCTCCATGATGGCTTTTTGGCTGTTTACCGCCGTTGTGGTGGTCGACGTGAAAAAGGCGGCGTGAGGAGCAAATCATGAAACGTGTCGATTCCAAATCGTTCGCTGTCATCGCGATTGCTGTCGCCGCCGTCCTTCTGGTCGCGGTCAATATGATTGCCAATCTCTGGCTTAGCGGTAAGCGCCTCGATGTGACGCAAGGGCGCGCGTATTCCACTTCGGCGCAGGTTAAGCCGCTGTTCGCGAAGATCGCGGAGCCAATCACCGTTCGCCTTTATTTCTCACGCGGCGTCGCGGATTTGAGCCCGAGGCACGCTGTTTACTATCAGCGTGTTCGCGATCTCCTGCAGCAATACGCAAAGCTCGCCAATGGAAAGATCCAACTGGAATTCTATAACCCCGAGCCGTTCTCGGATGTGGAAGACCGCGCGATGGGTTTCGGCTTGCAAGCGGTTCCGTTGGGGCAGGCGAATGAAAGCGGATATTTCGGTTTAGCGGCCACGAACTCGACGGACGATGAGCAAGTGATCCCGTTCTTCAATTTGGAGCGCGAGCAGTTCCTCGAATACGACCTCACAAAGTTGATCTACAATTTGTCTGAACCAAACCGTCCCAAGGTCGGCTTGATCTCGTCCATGCCGGTTGAAGGCTTCCCTCAGCGGCGCCAGCAGCCTTGGGCGGTGATGCAGCAGATCAAAGATTTTTTCACTATCGTGCCGTTGCCGGCTGAGATCGCCGAAATCCCGAAAGACGTCGGAATCCTGCTGATGATTCAGCCCGAGCATCTGAGTGAGGCAACGCAATATGCCATCGACCAGTTTGTCCTGAATGGCGGTCGCGCGCTGGTATTCGCGGATCCCAATCCTGAGAGTTCCGCTGCTGCCGGCATGGAGCAAATGCCCCAGCCGCCGGAGCTTGGAAGCATCAATAAGCTGCTTACGGCCTGGGGTGTGAAGGTGGTCAACGGTATGGTTGTCGGCGACCGTGAGGCCGCGATCCGTGTGAATGGGGGAAGTGCCGAGCGTCCGCTCGTTGCCGATTATGTGGCGTGGATGCAAATACGTGGCACCAATGTCGACGCCGCGGACGCAGTAACGGGCACCGTCAAGCAGCTTAATTTCGGAACGCCCGGCGCGCTCGAAAAAAGCGACGGCGCAGGAACAACAATTACACCACTGGTGACCACCGGCCTTCAGTCGATGCGGATGGACTCCGATAAATTTGTTGGCTTGCCGGACGTCGTCGCGCTGTTCCGTGATTTCAAACCACAAAATAAGAAAGAGCTGTTGGCTGTTCGCATTACTGGCACGGCCAAGAGCGCGTTTCCCGGCGCGATCGGCGGCAAAGATTACACGGCTACGTCGAAGCAGCCGATCCAAGTCATTGTTGTCTCCGATACGGATTTTCTGACGGACCGGTTTTGGACAGAGTCTCAGGACTTCATGGGACAGCAAGTTCTTGTGCCGTCGGCGGACAACGCGAACTTCGCGGTCAATGCGCTGGAAAATCTAACCGGGTCGCCGGCATTGTCGTCGCTGCGCGGGCGTGGAGCGCAAAATCGCCCGTTCGTTTTGGTTGATACCATCCGGCGCGATGCGGAGACTCAATATCGCGAATCCGAGCAGTCCCTCAGCGCACGCTTGGCGGACTTGCAGAAAAAAGTTCAGACCATGAAGCCGCGCACCGACGAAACCGGCGCGGCGATTCTGAGCGATCAAGATAAGAGCACGATTGAAAGCTATCGCGGCGATATTCTGACCACTCGGAAAGAGCTGCGCAACGTGCAGCGGGCGTTGCGTGAAAACATCGACCGACTTGAGGGTGTTGTTAAATTTTTGAATATCGGCGCGGTGCCGATTGTTTTTGGCATCATTCTTGTGGCAATGGCGGCGGCGCGCCAACGGCGTCGCAAACGCCGCGCGGCGCAAGCATAACGGGGAGGGAAGAGATCATGTCGAAGAAGTCGTTCCTGACCCTGTGCGCGGTTACCGCTATCGCGGTCGTCCTGGCTGTCGTTGCGGTGCTGAGCGGGCCGCGTGTGCGCACGAGCGTGCAAGATAATCAGCCGCTGTTTCCCAATCTCATCAAGAACGTCGATGAGCTCAAATCTGTGGTTATTCATCACGGCGGCGAAACAACGTCGCTCGATTGGGACGGGAAGATGTGGCGCTACCGTGAGCGCGCCAACTACCCCGCCGATGGAGCCAAGATCACTAATTTGGTCGTAACGCTCGCGCGTATGACTAAGCTTGAACCAAAGACGAAACAGTCGGATCGTTATGATCGCCTCGAACTGGAAGATCCCAATGGCAAGGAGGCCAAATCGCAGCAAGTGATGTTGATTGATCGCAATGGCAAAGAGCTTGCGAATGTGATCATCGGCAAAACGCGCGCGATGCTTGGTAATCAGGACGGCGGGACATACATCCGGTTCCCTGCGGATCCGCAAACCTGGCTGGCGCGTGGTGAGTTGAGCCCCGGAAAGTCCGCAGCCGATTGGCTTCAACGTGAGATCGTCGATATCAAGGACGTGGCGATCAAGACCGTGCGGGTGACGCCGCCGAACGGCGAAAAGATCGTCGTCTTTAAGGCCGATCCCACGGATCGCATTTACAGTGTCGAGAATTTGCCGAAAGGCATGGCAACACCTCCAAACCCGCTCGCTGCCGACGCCTATGCGCGGGTGCTCGCCAATTTCACCTTTGATGACGTAGTTCCTGCAGCTTCGAAAACGTTTCCAAAAGAGAAAACCACGACGGCCGTTTTTGAAGGGTTCACAGGCTTCAAAGTAAATCTCGATTTCATGACCGAGGGTGATGAAGCCTGGGTGAAGCTGCAGGGCCAAGCGCCGCCGCAGCGCGCCACGCCAGCGGCGCCGGAAGGTGTGCATGTGACGGACTTGCGTAATGATTGGGATAAGACCATTGCCGATCTCAACGCCAAGGCCGACGGCTGGGTCTTCCGTGTACCCGCGTTTCAGGTGGAAGCGTTAACCCGCCGTATGTCGGATTTGTTGAAGAAACCCGAAGCGGCGCCGTCGGGCGTGCCGCAAGGATTTTCGCAAGGCCGCCCACCCGGCGGCTGATCCGGCTGGTTTTTCCCTAAGGCTTTTGCCAGAATTCCCGGACTGATTGGGATTGGGGATGGGCCATGGGAAAATTCGCGTTACTGCAGGCATTTTATTGCATCTGCGGAATTGGGTTCTTTGTAAAAGATTTATTCGCGAATGTGCCGATGGGTGAGGGGATGCTCAATGCCTTTATCTGGCCCTACGCGCAGTGGCCGTACATCAAACTGCAGGCGCTGCATATGGCCGCACCTCTTTTGCAAATGATCCAGTAAATCAGCGCGACGAACGCCAGCGTTCGTAAGCTTGGCGCATGCGTTCGCGCCGGAGGCGGCAGCCTTCGCATGGCATGGCGAGCGCAAGCGCGACGATCACAAAGACGACGATGCCTGATGCGATCAAGAGCACCATCACGGCAGAAGCGGCTCCGGCGTATCGGCGACTTGGCCGGCTTTGCGCCGCTCCGCTTCACGCCGGATGGCCTCCACAATCATTTCGATATTGGCTTGGGACAGATCGTCTTTGAGCGAGATGAATTCGGCGGCCTGGATTTTAAGGTTAGGCCCAATCGCACAATTGTTCATGCACGGGCCACGGGTGATCGAGGCGGGGATGCGTTCGGCCAAGATGCGCTGTTCCAGAAGATCGGCGAGGCCCCGGCTGCCGCGCCCGGCGCAGGAGGGCAGGCGGTCGGTGTTCAGGCGTTTATTGATGCAGATGCGCACCGTGAACAGGGGCTTTTCGGTGGGAATCCATTCGCCTTCGATCATGCCGTGACTCTTAAGGAGCGCGGCTTCCGGGCGCAATGCCCTACGCGCACGCGCAAACAAGCCCATGAACTTATGAATCGCATCAGCTTATCTTCATGATTGGACTGCGTTTTTCGCTCTGGCAAACGACCCCATGAACTTATGCGCCCGACATAGCCGCGCCGGTGGTGATGATGCGGATCGTTTCAGACCAAAGCTGATATTGGCCCAAGTCCGTGAGGGGCACCCAGATGGCTTCCGCCGCGTCGTCGCCGGCTTTGGGGTCGCCGCCGGTCCAGTCCGCGCGAAAGTCGATCAGGGTGATGTGGCGTTGTAACGCGCCGTCAGGGTGATGGGAGATGCTGTCGACGACGTCGATCAAACGAAGGTTGGCAATGGTCACACCGGTTTCTTCCAGGACTTCGCGGGCCGCAGTCTCGCGCACCGTCTCAAGCAACTCCTGGTGGCCACCAGGAATGCTCCAGTGACCAAGCCATGGCGCGCGACCTCGGCGAATGAGCAAAACCTCTTGTTGACCTTGAAACGTGCGGAGCACGACGACGCCGACACCGACGGATGGCCGCTTTTGTGGAGTTGTTTCATTCATGGCTAGCGCACGCGCCCCTAATTTTGCGATGATGATGCCATGAGCGAGTTCACACCTCCACTGCCTCCGAAGCCGATTATCCTGCCGCCACGCCTATCCGTGGCCGCGCGCCTGCGGAATTACCTTTTTGCGGGACTTCTTGTCACGGCGCCGATCGCCATCACGCTGTATGTCGCGTGGTCGATCATCGATTACGTCGACGAAAAAGTCGCGATGGTGCTGCCCAACGGCTATACCCCGAATACGCTTTTACCATTCGCTGTGCCGGGCCTTGGCCTGGTGATGCTTGTCATCGCACTGACGCTCGTGGGCTTTTTAACGGCGAACTTCCTGGGGCGCATGTTTGTGCGCGCAGGCGAGGGCTTGCTTACCCGCATGCCTGTGATCCGCAGTTTCTATAGTGCGGTGAAACAGATTTTCGAAACGGTTCTATCGAACCGCGCTCAGTCGTTCAGCGAGGTGTGTCTGGTAGAGTTTCCGCGCGCGGGAATGTGGACGCTGGGCCTGGTGGTCGGGAGAGCGCCGGCTGAAATCAGCGAAAAGACCGGCGCCGAGCTTTATAACATTTACGTTCCCACGACACCCAATCCCACCTCGGGCTATTTGGTGTTTCTGCCGCGCAGCGAGATGAAGCGCCTCGATATGTCGGTGGAAGATTGCCTGAAGATGATTATCTCAGGCGGAATCGTTATGCCGCAGCCCAAACTTATCCCGAGCGTAAAGTCCTAACGGCATCGTCCTGCTCGAATAAATAGAGCAACGTACGTAAGGCTTGGCCACGTTCCGATTCCAAATTCGGGTCGCGCGCGAGGATAAGACGCACGTCGTCGCGTGCGGCGGCGAGAAGTTCGCCGTGAATCATGATGTCGGCCAGCTTGAACATGGGCAACCCGCTTTGCCGTGTGCCGAGAACCTCGCCGCCGCCCCGCAGCCGCAGGTCTTCTTCAGCGATAAGGAAACCGTCGTCGGTGTCGCGCAGAATCGTGAGGCGGCTTTTGGCGGTTTGTGTGAGCGGTCCCGCATAAAGCAGAAGGCAGGTGCCCGGCTTGCCGCCACGACCGATGCGGCCGCGCAGTTGATGCAATTGAGCGAGGCCGAAGCGCTCGGCATGCTCAATGACAATGATTGTGGCATCGGGCACGTCGACGCCCACTTCGATCACGGTTGTGGCGACCAGTATGCGCGCATCGCCATGGGCGAAACGCTCCATGGCCGCGTCTTTGTCGGCGGCTTTCATTTGCCCATGGAGTAGCGCCACATTCGCGCCAAAGCGCTCCTTCAGGTGCGCAAAACGCGCTTCGGCGGCGGCCAAGTCTGACAGCTCGGACTCTTCCACCAACGGACAAACCCAATAAACCTTGGCATCCGTGGCTATCGCCCGCCCCACAGCATCGACGATCTCTTCAAGACGCTCCTGATTGACGAGCCGTGTATCGACCGGAGCGCGACCGGGCGGTTTCTCATCAAGGCGCGACACATCCATGTCGCCGTAGGCGGTCAAAGTGAGCGTGCGGGGGATCGGCGTTGCGGTCATGACCAGCACGTCCGTGCCGCTGCCTTTACTCGAAAGCTCGAGGCGTTGATGCACGCCGAAGCGGTGTTGCTCGTCGATAACAGCGAGGCCGAGGTCGTTAAATTCCACATCCTTCTGAATCAAAGCGTGCGTGCCGACCAAGATCTGGACACGGCCTTCGGCAACGTCCTGCAAAATGGCGGCGCGTGCCGCACCTTTTACGCGCCCCGAGAGCGCCTCAATGCGTATACCCGCCGCTTCGGCCAAGGGTTTGATTGTCTCAAAGTGCTGCTGTGCGAGAATTTCCGTGGGCGCCATGAGCGCTGCTTGCGTGCCGGCTTCCACCGCTGCCGCCATGGCCAGCAATGCGACAATCGTTTTGCCGCTGCCGACATCGCCTTGCAGCAAACGCAGCATGCGGTTCTCGCTGATGAGGTCCGCGAAAATTTCTTCAAGCGCGCGGTGTTGTGCGCCTGTGAGCGCGTAGGGAACGGCGGCCTCGATTTTCTGCCGCAGGGTGCCGTCTCCGCCTAGGCTGCGACCACGGCGCACGCGGGCTTTCAAACGCATCAGAGCGAGGGCTAATTGATTGGACAGAAGCTCGTCGAAGGCCAGGCGTGAACGGGCCAACGCAGTTGGTGCGAAGTCAGCTTCGGACGTTGGGTTGTGGGCGGCGCGTAAAGCCTCGCGCCAACTGCTCCATTTTTGGCGTGCTTGATAGGGGCCGTCGAGCCATTCAGGCATTTCGGGCGCCATGTTCACGGCGGTGCGTACTGCTTTGTCCAATACTTTCGGCGAAAGGCCCTCGGTGAGCGGATACACAGCCTCCACCCGTTTCACATCGTCGATCTCACGCAATTGCACGACGTGATCCGGGTGAGTCATCTGGCGCTTGCCGTCGAAGAGTTCGACTTTGCCGCTGATGACGCGGGTCTCGCCCACAGGCAGCAGGCGTTCCAGGTACTCGTCCTTCGCATGAAAAAACACGAGTGTAATTTTGCCCGTGTCGTCGCCGCAGGTGATTCGGTAAGGCACGCGCTTGTTACGTGGCGGCGGCGGGGCGTGCGCGAGCACCTCGACCGTCAGCGTCGCCACTTTACCGGCGGGCGCATCGCCGACCTTAGGCGCGAAACGCCGGTCCACCAGCCCGGCGGGCAGGTGCCACAGCAACCGCACGATCTTCTCGCCGGCCACTTTCTGAATGAGCTGCCCCAAACGCGGGCCAATCCCCGAGATGGAGGTTGTGGGCGCGAACAGCGGAAAAAGGACAGGTGGGCGTGTCGAGGCCATGGAATATTTTGTGCGAGACAAGCTGACAGCAGGCAAGGTTCAACTTATACAGAAGGCCATCGGCGGGCAGCCATTTTCGGCTGGCCCGCTGGAATCCTTTTGTTTGGACGGCTGTTTACGGGCCCCATGAGCGACAACGTTAGCGACTACCCCACCGATCTGCGGCGTAAGCGAATCCTTTTCCGGGCCACCCACCGGGGCACGAAGGAGGCGGACGCTATTGTGGGGGGGTACTTCACGGTTGCCGCCGCGACCATTCCCGAGGCAAAGCTGGCCGAAGCCGAGGACTTCCTTGAGGTGCCCGATTTGGACATTCTCGACTGGGTCATGGGACGGGTGCCTGTTCCGGCGCGGTGGCAGGGAACTGTCTTTGATGACGTTCTCGCGTTCTACCGGGCGATGGGGACGACGTAATGGACTCCTTCCTCACCAAAACCAAAGCCCGCGTTCTGGCCGGTGTGCCTGAAGGCTACGACGCGCTTGTGTTGACTGAGCGCGCCCGGAGCGCCGGGCGCGATTCCACGTTGCATGTGGCGCGTGATGAATTGCGCCTGAATACCTTGGCGGAAGCCGTGGCGTTTTTCGCGCCGGATGTGGAAATCATCACGTTGCCGGCGTGGGATTGTTTGCCCTATGACCGCGTTTCGCCGCACCCCGATGTTATCGCGCGGCGCATCGATGCTTTGACGAGGCTTGGCGATCCGCCGGCCAGCGGCAAATGCCGCCTTGTGATCACCACCGTCAGCGCGATCCTCCAACGTGTGCCGAAGGTCGAAACGTTGCGGAACGCGGCGTTGGAAGTGCGTGTCAAAACGCGCCTGGATCGCGCGAAGTTTGACGCGTTTTTGGTCGCCAACGGTTATAACCGCGCCGATCAGGTCATGGAGCCGGGTGAATATGCCGTACGCGGTGGATTGATCGATCTTTTCCCGCCTGGCAGCGAAGAGCCCGTGCGCATCGATCTGTTCGGCGACGACGTTGAAACGATCCGCAGTTTCGATCCGGTCAGCCAGCGCACGACCGGCACCCGCGATGCCGTGGCCTTGAAGCCCATGAGCGAGACGGTGCTGACACCGGAGTCCATCGCGCGCTTTCGCACCAAGTATCGCGAGATGTTCGGCACCGTGAGCAGCGGCGACATTTTGTATGAGTCGGTTTCGCAGGGACGCAAGTTCCTGGGCCAGGAACATTGGCTGCCGCTGTTTCACGACGCGCTTGGGACGATTTTCGATTACTTGCCAACGGCCAGCGTCAGTCTCGATTACGATATTGAAGAGGCGGTGAACGTTCGCTTTGAGACGATCCGCGATTATTACGAAGCGCGGCGCATGGTCGATGCGGCCAGCGGCGGCAAAACCAAGCTCACGATTGAAGACACGGGGATTGTCTATCATCCCGTGCCGCCGGCGCTGATGTTTGTGGAAGCCGACGAATGGACGGCGCTTTTGAACACGCGCATTGTCACCGCGTTCCGGGCTTACGGCGCGGCGGATGTGGGCGGCACGGAAGATGCCGGTGGTCGCCCGGGGCGTGATTTCGCCGACGTGCGCACGCGGCCCAACGAGAATGTCTATGAAGCCTTCATCGAACACGTCACCGCCGAGCAAGGGCAGGGGCGACGCGTGGTGCTTGCCGGCGCGACGACAGGCTCGAAATCACGTCTCGCGTCGGTGCTCAAAGATCACGGCCTCACGCGCATTGTGAACGCGGAGCAGTGGGCCGAGGCGCTGGCAGCCGAGAAGACTCACCTTGTCGTCGTGCCCTTGGCGCTCGAGCGCGGTTTCGTGACGGCGGATCTTGCCATCGTTACGGAGCAGGATTTGCTCGGCGACCGGTTGGTGCGTTCGGCCAAACGAAAACGCCGCGCGGATAAATTCATTGCCGATGCGACGCAAATTGCGACGGGTGACCTGGTTGTTCACACGGAGCACGGGATCGGACGATACGAGGGATTGGAAACACTGACGGTTGGCGGCGCACCGCACGATTGTTTGCGGCTGAGTTACGCGGGGAACGATCGCCTTTATTTGCCGGTAGAAAATATCGAAGTGCTGTCGCGCTTCGGTTCGGAGCAAGCGGGCGTTCAACTGGATAAATTGGGCGGTGTGGGTTGGCAGGCGCGCAAAGCCAAGCTGAAGCAGCGCATTCGCGAAATGGCCGAGCAGTTGATCAAGATCGCTGCCGCCCGCCAAATCAAAGATGCCGCCCTGATCACGCCGCCCGAAGGCGTATTCGACGAATTCTGCGCGCGCTTCCCTTACGCCGAAACCGACGATCAATTGAAGGCGATCACCGATACGCTCGATGATCTTACCAAAGGCCGGCCCATGGACCGCCTCATCTGCGGCGACGTGGGATTTGGGAAAACCGAAGTTGCCATGCGCACGGCCTTTGCCGCAGCCATGAGCGGCATGCAAGTGGCTGTCGTTGTGCCGACGACGCTGTTGGCGCGTCAACACTTCAAAAACTTTACCGAACGGTTCCGCGGCTTTCCCTTACGGCTCGGTCAATTGTCGCGGTTGGTGACGCCGAAGGATTCCGAGAAGGTCAAAGAGGGCCTGGCCGATGGAACCGTTGACCTCGTGGTTGGTACCCATGCGCTGTTGGCCAAAGGCATCAAGTTCCGGGACCTTGGGCTTTTGATCGTCGACGAAGAGCAGCATTTTGGTGTCGCGCACAAAGAGCAGCTCAAGCAGCTCCGCGCCGAGGTGCACGTGCTGACGCTTACGGCGACGCCGATCCCGCGTACGCTGCAAATGGCGCTGACCGGTGTTCGCGAGATGAGCTTGATTGCAACGCCGCCTGTGGACCGCCTTGCCGTGCGCACGTTCGTGCTTCCGTTTGATCCCGTGGTTGTCCGTGAAGCTATTTTGCGCGAACGCTTCCGGGGCGGTCAGACGTTCTATGTTTGCCCGCGTGTTGCGGACATCGACGACGTGGCGGCGCGGCTGCAGAAGTTGGTGCCGGAGGTGAAATATGCTGTGGCTCATGGACGCCTCAGCCCCACTTCGCTGGAAGACGTGATGAACAGCTTCGCGGACGGCAAGTTTGACGTGCTGTTGTCCACCAACATCATCGAGTCCGGTCTCGATATGCCGCAGGTGAACACCATTATTATTCACCGCGCGGACATGTTCGGCCTCTCGCAGCTTTATCAGCTGCGTGGCCGCGTGGGGCGCGGCAAGCAGCGCGGCTATGCCTATCTGACAATCCCGGCCGACCGTAAGCCGACCGCCACCGCCGAGAAGCGCCTCGATGTGATGCAAACGTTGGACACCCTCGGCGCCGGATTCACGCTTGCCAGCCATGACCTGGATATTCGCGGTGCCGGCAATCTTTTGGGCGATGAGCAATCGGGGCACATCAAGGAAGTGGGCGTAGAGTTGTACCAACAGCTTCTTGAAGAGGCTGTGGCTGCGGCGCGCGCCGGCACGGTTGCCGATGACTCTCAGGATACCGAGGACTGGTCGCCGCAGATCAATACCAGCGCGCCGGTTCTTATTCCGGAAAGTTATGTGGCGGATCTCGGCATTCGGTTGTCGCTGTATCGCCGGATCGGCGATCTGGGTGACCGTGGCGAGATCGACGGCTTTGCGGCGGAACTCATCGATCGCTTTGGAGCATTACCGCCGGAAGTGGAAAACTTGCTCGATATCGTCGGCATCAAAGTTTTGTGCCGGACAGCGAATGTCGAGAAGGTGGATGCGGGCCCGAAAGGCGCTGTCGTTTCTTTGCGCAACAGTACGTTCCCCAATCCGGGCAAGCTGGTGGACTTCATTGCGAAGTCGGCGGGAACGGTGAAGCTGCGGCCGGATCAGAAGCTGGTGTTCATCCGCCCATGGGATACGCCAAGCGCGCGCATCAAAGGCTTGCAGGCAGTCTTAGGGCAGCTGGCGGCAATGGCTGCGTAGATTATGCGCCAGCGGACGCGGTGCGCCGGGGCGCGGCGGCTGTCGGGCGCGGTGTGGGGACATCGCCCATGTCGGCGATTTCTTTTTCCACGAAGCGCATGGCGATACGGACACGGTCGCGGTCGTCCAGTGTCGTGAAGGCGACGCTGTAGACGCGTTCTTGCGGAATGACGGTGGGGTCAGCGCCTTCGAGCTCAACCGTGTACGGGCCTTTACACGAACGCGCCAAGACTGCATCGAACTTCTCGCGGCTGATGGTGGTCTTGAAGAGATGGTCACAGGCAGGATCACGATCGGACATCGGTAGCTCCCGGAATCGGCTTACTGGTTCGGGGAAGGATGCGTGAAGGGTGTGACCAAAAGGTTAATTTTGGGCCGACACGCCTGTAACCTTTGAAGCAAAAGAGAGTTTTTTTACAGGCACTTACGACGCCGGGTTGATCGATATTAATTTAGGATTCCCGCGCAGGGCGAAGGCTTCGCGGCATTGCCCCACATCCGATAAAAAGCGGCACAAGAAGTTGAAGCTCTGCTCCGGTTTCGAAAGCCCACGCGCGATGGCCTGGAGGCCGGCGCTCACCGTGCGCCGCCACAAAAAGAGTGGGATTCCGAAAAGCCGTGCGGCGGCGGCCCATTCATTGCGGTGAAGGCGATACTCGCCGCGCCCCGCCTGGAAAGCACGGCTCAAGTAATAGGAGCGCTTCATGCGCTCGGGGTCGAGGTAATGATTTTGGCGCAGGGCTGGGTCGTAGAAGACCGTGCCGCCGGCGGCAAGAATGCGGTCCTGAAGATCAAGGTCCTCGCCGTAGGTGGTGTTTTTGCCGTTGGGGCCCACGTCGGTGCGAAACCCGCCGAAGCGGGCGAAGACTTCGCGCGGCAAAATCATGTTGCCGCCCGCGAGGCGGCCGTCACGGATGCCGAGCGAGCGCACCTGTGGACCGAAATCCCGCTGACCGACGCGGCCGATGACGGTCCACAGCCAGGACGGAAATTTTTCCGCGCCGACGTACCCGAGCCAACCGCCAAAACAGTCGGCTTTGGTTTCCACATACGTTTGTGGAACGCGGGCGAGGTAGCCGGGGTGGATTTGCTGATCTTCGTCCATGTAGACGAAAAGTGCGCCGCGCGCTTCGGCGGCACCGCGATTGCGCGCGACCGACACGCCTTGCACTTTTTCAAGCACGTAGCGCAGGGGAAAAGGAAAATCGCGGGCGATATCGCTGACCACTGTGGGCGTGACGTCACCACTATTGTTGTCGACGACGATCACTTCGACCTCTGTGGGTGCGCAGCCTTCAGAGCGCGCAAGGCTCGCCAGCGCTACTTTTAAAAGCTGGGGCCGACGGAAGGTTGGCAAAATAACGGAGATCGTCGGCACCACGTCAGGCTCCTGGGGTCGTTTGCGCGAGCCGCGTTTGCGGCAGCCATTTGAAAAGTGACGGATAGTTGTTTCGGTAAAAGTCGATTGGCGTCGGCGCCTTCCGGCCATAGCGGATTCCGGTTTTGATGACCCGGCCGTCTTCGCATACGAACTCAGGAAAAACGAAGGGCTCGCCTTGCATGGAGGCGTCGTCGATCAAAGCTTTATCGAAGCCGGAATCCGGGCTGGGCGATCCCGGAAAGACATTTTCGAACAGTGTTTCATCCAAGAAGCAATCGAAGACCAGATGATATCGGGCGGTGGTGCCGTGATTTGCAGCGGCATGAACGCAGCCATGATGGAAGAAATACAGCTCGCCTTCCCGATAGTGAAAGCGCTCGTCGTCCAGATGAACATGCGCCTTGGGGTTGCTGAATACGGGCAAATGGAAGCGCACGATGTGATCGGTTCCAAGTGCCCGCACGCTCATGGAATTTTCTTCGTGGGCGGAAAGTGCCGACTGCGTGCCCATTCCATTCAGCCGTAGGTTTCTAAGGCTGGAGCCGAACAGAGCAGCGAAGCGCGCCATGGACTTGAGTTGTGGGAAGACCAGCTTCTTTTTCTTCACGTCGCCGCGATAGCCGTAGTCGCCCGTGGTGTCGTCGCTGCGACCAGAGCTGTTGAAAAGGCTGAACTGTCTGACCTGGCCCGTGGGCCGCGTCCAGTTCGTGACGTGTCCCGACGCGGTTACGTCCGATGAACTGCCGCTGTTGATGATGAATGCGGCTTCGCGCTGAATCTCGGTGAACCAGTCGAGCGCGAGCGATCCAAGGCGTAGCGACTTGATGCCGCCGCGATGCTCGTAAGCGTCTCGCAAGCCCGTCTTGAATTGCCCGTAATGCACGAAAATCTCCGCAGAGCGTGTTTGCTCGAAGGGCCAACGACGCGTAAGGGGGGATGTTTCCGCAAATGCGAAATAAGCGCACGAAGTGTTAAGTGGGCTTTGCAGGTGGTGAAATCGGGAGGAGTCTTAGCCCGAGCTCTGCATGACGGGGCGCTCGGACTCTTGAATAGAGCCCATATCCAGCATGCGCAGGAGAATCTCGGGCTCCTGGGCTCCCGCAATGGCGCGGCTGTCGTTGAAGATGAAGCATGGCACGCCCGTGATGCCGAGACGGTGCATGCGTGCATTTTCCGTATAAACGGCATTGAGATCGTTTTCGCTGGCGAGATGGGCATGCGCCATAGGCCGCTCGATCCCTAGTTCCTCCGCCAGCCGAATCAAGACTTCGACATTGCCGGTGTCGAGCCCGCGTTCGAAGAAGGCGGTGAACAATAATTCAACAGCTTCGTGTTGCCGCCCGAGCGTATGGGCGAGGCGCACGAGGCGGTGGGAGTTGGCGGAATTGGGCGTGCGCTTAATTTTGTCGAGCGCGAAAGTAATGCCCTCGCCTTTGCCGGTGTAAACCAAGGCTTCGGCGATGCGATCATATTGATGACTACCGCCGAATTTGCGTTCCAAATACTCGCGGCGATCGACGCCTTGGGGCGGCAGATCGGGATTTAACAAAAATGACCGATAGCGAACCTCAGGTTTCAAATGAGGCCGTTGCTTAAGGGCTCGATCGAAACGCCGCTTTCCGACGAAGCACCAAGGGCAGACGGTATCGAAGACAATGTCGATGCGCATGGCGCTAGTGTACCCAAATACCGTATTGAAGGGAACATGAGCGAGAACACCGCCCCGGTTGCATTACCGTCATTTCGCGAGGCTTTCAGATTTTGGCTGAAGCTGGGTTTTATCAGCTTTGGCGGGCCGGCCGGCCAGATTGCGGTCATGCAGCACGAATTGGTCGATGAACGCCGTTGGATCGGGCAGGGCGCGTTCTTGCGCGCGCTCAATTTCTGCATGCTGCTGCCGGGACCGGAAGCGCAGCAGCTGGCGACCTACATCGGGTGGCGGCTGCACGGAATTAAAGGCGCACTGACCGCCGGAATTTTGTTTGTCTTGCCCGGCGCGCTGATCTTGTATGCGCTGGCATTTACGGCGGCGGCGTATGGCAACGTTCTTCAAGTGGCTGCCGTTTTCAGCGGCTTGAAACCCGTGGTCGTTGCAATCGTTGCCCACGCTGTGTGGCGCATTGGGAAACGCACGCTTCACGGATGGATTGGGCTCGCGGTCGCAGCCGTGTCATTTCTGGCGATCTACGTATTTCACATTCCGTTCCCGGCCATCATCGTCGCCGCAGGCTTGCTTGGATTTTGTGTGGGCCGAAAATATCCAACGGCTTTTTCGTCGGGGCATGCGCCGGAAACGGCATCGTCGGAACTCAGTGGCCCGAAGCCCTCATGGTCGCGTCTCATGCGCATGGCGGCGCTTTACGTGGTGCTGCTCGTCGTCCCAATCGCAATTATCATTGGTATTGCTGGGCCAGAACCCTTTTTGACAATTGCCCGCTTTTTTACGCAGGCGGCATTTGTCACGTTCGGCGGCGCATACGCGGTGCTTCCCTATGTGGCTGACGCTGCCGTGAATCATTTCCACTGGATCAGCGCCGACGAAATGATCAATGGACTTGCGCTCGCGGAAACCACGCCCGGGCCGCTGATCCTCGTTCTTGAATACGTGGGGTTCTTTGCGGGCTGGAATTCGGGTGTGTTGACGCCGCTCTGTGCTGCGACCCTTGGCGCGCTTATCTCGACATATGCGACATTTCTTCCATCAATTTTTTTGATTCTGATAGGGGCGCCGTACATCGAGCGCATCACGCGGTTTCCAGGTGCCGCGAGCGCGCTCGGCGCGATCACGACAGCTGTTGTCGGCGTGATCCTGTCGCTCACCGTCTTTCTCGCTAAAAACGTTACCGTTGTTGACGGTAAACTCGACTGGATCGCAATTGCGGCGATTCTCGTGACGATGGGTCTTTTGCTGAGATTCAGTCCGCGTCTGCATTGGCTTGTCGCGGGCGGCGCTATCTTTGGGCTCGTGCGCGCGGCCTTAGCTTAGGTCGACGGTTCGTCCCATTCGCCAATCCACACACGGCCGTCATCTTGCGTGCTGGCGACAGCGCTGAGGCGCTCGATCAAGCTGGGCTTAAGTTCCGTACCGGTCTTCAACAGCAAGTGGCCGCGATTGTCGAGAATATCGCGAGCGAGGATCGCGCCGGGGCGTACGTCGGTGATCGCGCACATATGTACATTTTTGAGCTGCGCCGCGCGCCGCGGGAAAGCTTTGGCCGCCATAGTGCGCGAACCCGCGTGTTCTGACTTTTCGTCTTTGAGAAGTATGCCGCGTTTGGATTCCGCGGAGCGTTGCGGCGGGGCGAGGCCCGATGGATCGACAGGTGCCACGCCGGCGTAAATGCTGGCAGCCTGAAGCGTCCATTGCCGGTTCAAACCGTTGGTGACCGTCTTCACCAGCTTCTCGAAGGACAGCGGTGCCACCGCGAAGCCATTCACGTCCATTGCCTTGGCGGCTTGCACGGCGTTGGAGTCAGCCTTGGCAGTCAGAATGATGACCGGCGTGCGGGGCGGCGTTTTGGGCAAAGTCTTGCAGCGGATCATCCGCAGGAGTTCCAGGCCGCCGATGGGCGCCATATCCCAATCGCACACGACGCAGCCGATATAGGCGCCATGGCGATTCAGCAATTCGACTGCAGGTTCGATACTGGTGGCGTGCTTGACGTCTTTGGCGCCGGCACGCATGAGCGCCGTGTTCACCATGTCGCGATAAAACGGTTTATCGTCGACAATCAGGAAAGTGATTTTTGAGAAATCCACGTCCTGAGGAAGGGGCGCAGTGAGTGTCATTAACTCCGACAGCCTTTTCTTTCAACCCAAGGTAAGTAATTATATTACAATATTAACCCTGGGTAGTACATCGAAAAGTTGAATAATCGTCGAGTCAATAACGTAAGAAGCGCGGAACGGTTGCACGCCGCGCACCCTTTTTTCAAAGCTGAAAGCGCATCTAAGCGTGAGCGTCGCGGTCGCCAACCCAGACTTCGTAGTGCTCGGCGCGCCAGCGGGCTGCATGCTTGAGGCGTGAAATGATGGCGGGCTTTAGCTCCGTGCCGGTGCCCAAAAGCAAGTGCCCATGGTTATCGCGCAAGTCGCGGGCCAGAACGGCCCCGGGCTGGATGTCTTCGAGGGCGCATACGCGCACGTTCATGAGGCTGCCGCGCCGCGCGAAGGGTTTGCCGTAGCCAAAGGCAGGACTTGCTTCCGGTGTAGGGACCGCCGCGCCCGTTTGAGGCGCAAGAACCGCCGGCACCGACGCGTAGTGCGCTGGACGTTGGAGGAGCCAACGCCGGCTCAGCGCCTGAGATGTCGTTTTCAGAAGCTTCTCGACCGAGAGGGGAGCGACAATGAAACCATTCACGTCCAATTCCATTGCGGCCTTTACGGCGGCGGCATCCGCGCGGCTGGTGAGAATAATGACGCAGGTCAGGGGCGAGGCATTGGCGATGGCGCCGCAGCGGATCATGCGCAACAACTCAAGGCCGCCCACGGGCGCCATTTCCCAATCGCAGATGACGCATGAGATCGCATGGACGGACTGATTTAAAAGCGTGATTGCGCGATCGACGCTCGATGCATCCGCGATCCCGCCTGTGCGCCCCGCGAGGGTGGAGTGCACCATGTTTCGAAAATGCGGCTTATCGTCCACGATGAGAAATGTCGTATCGCGGAAAGTCGTTTCGCTTGATGGTTGCGAAGAGGAGCTCATTTTAAACTCGCTTTAAAGTCACACTTTGGAAAGAGCGCTGACATCCGCATTCGCCCACCGCGAAAATAACGACAAAACGGAAACTTGGTTCCGGCCTTACGCAATTTATGCGTTGGGTCAGCGAAAGGGCGCTCTCGTCACGCGCGGCAACGGTCAGCGCAGTTATGCGCGGAGCGACGATGGTAAAGTCCCGCGGCGCGCGGCGCGGGCGTCGAGCCGCTCGCGCAGAAGTGTTAGGGCCTTTTGTTCAGCACTGGCGGGTCTTCCGGCCATGATCCAGAGCGCGAAGGACGCACCGAAATAGACCGTTGCGCCGGTTACGGCGAGCACACCGGCTTGCAGAATAAGCGGAATCATATTGGCTTCCGCCGGCCAGACATGTTCGATGATGACGATAACGATGGCCATGGCAGCCGCGGCGTAGACCGGCCGCGCCAGGACGCCGAGCGTCGCAAGAATACTCACCTCAAGCTCGCGGCGCAGGAAGTAGAAATTCACGAAGAAATTGACGGCAGCACTTGCAACCAATGCCCATGCCGCACCGGTGACGCCGAATTTCAGGGTGCCGAAAATCAGTGCAGGAATGAGAACGGCGACGGACGGAATCGAACGCAGCACCATGACGTCCGGACGCCCCAACGCTAAGTACAACGATCCGCTATTGGCCGAGGGCAAGCTCAAGAGCCCATAGAGCGAAAGGATTTGAATCAGCGGTACGACAACCATCCATTTTTCGCCGAGGAAAATGCCGACGATGTGGTGGGCGGTGAGGGCAATGCCGACGCCCATAGGAACCGCTAAGAATGCGATCACGCCGAGGGAGTCGAGAAACCCACGGGCTAGTCGCGGTTTATCACCTTTGATCTTCGCGAAGCCGGGAAATAAAACGCGCGTGATGGGCCAAATTAGTTCGCTAGTGGCCAAATTCGAAATCTCGAAGGCGATCGTATAAAAACCGAGTGCACCCGCGCCCGCAATTTTACCGACCACAAAGGTATCCATCCGCGTACGGACGATGGTGGCGATGTTGTTCACGGCCAGCCATTTGGAGAAGTGCAAGAAACCGGCGGAGCCTTTCAGACTCAGCGAGGGGCGATAGGGATGCATGATGTAGCTGAGATTCACAGTCACCGCTTTTCCGGCGACGATCCCCGCCACCAGTGCGCGGTAATCGCCCCACGTCAGCGCCATGACCATGGTGACGATGAAGGAGATCACCTTGCTCCAAACCAATAGGCGGAATTCGCGATCGAACTGCAGGTCGCGGCGAAACTCGATACAGCCGATATTTTGGAATCCGCTCAGGATCGATGCGACCGCGAGCCAGGCGACCACCTGGATCAATCTGGGATCGTCGTAGAGTTCGGCCAATGGTCTGGCGGCGAGGAGCAAAGCCGCTCCCGTGAAAACGCCGCGAATGACGGAGAGTGTCCAGGCCGTATCGTATTGGGATTTGTCGTCGGTTTGCTTTTGAATCAGCGCAATGTCGAATCCCAGCTCTAACAACAGATCTAAAACGGCGATCAAGCTCGCCGCCAGTGCCACGATGCCAAAGTCTTCGGGAACGAGAAGGCGGGCCAGAATGATTGTGCTGAGGAGGCCAATTCCGCGCACGGCCATACGCTGCAGCACCATCCATGTGGCGCCTGTCGCAATACGATGAGCGAGCCCCTGATCTTGTGTCATTCAATCCACCGAAAATCCGGCGCACCCTTGGCGCCCGCCGGCGGACCTTCGGAGCGCCGAACGCCCCCTATAATTCTCGGCACGGCGAATAGTTGCGTGTAACGGCCTTTCACAATCGCTCTTGGAGGCCCGGCGGGCCGCGATTTAGGCCGGAAACGATTGATATTTTGACGAAATTTGCGCAATCCCTCGCGAATGTAAAAACCTTTTGCTATAAGCCAGCCCGACGGAAGGGTGGCCGAGTGGTTTAAGGCACCGGTCTTGAAAACCGGCGAGGGTGAAAGCTCTCCGTGGGTTCGAATCCCACCTCTTCCGCCATATGGTCTTCGTCACGGTCCTATTTCAAACGCGAACAGATTGCGGCACTCTTGCCGACGATTCTGAGGGGGGCCAAAGACCATGAAACCAACATCGACGGAATTGAACGTCGGAGCACTGTTTCTCAGATTGCTCATCGGTTCGCTTTTCATCGCCCATCTTTATTGGAAATTCTTCGTGCTTCCGGGTGGCGTTCATCAGTGGTTCGATGGGCTGCAGAAAAACTATCCGACGTTCGTACCAGTCTATGTCCTTACGGCAGAGTTCGCGGGCGCCCTGCTTATTATCCCTGGTGTGTGGTCTCGCTACGTGGCGCTTTACACGGTTCCGATGATGATCGGAGCATCGGAGTTTTGGCTCAGTCGCAAAGGCTTTTTTTTCGTGGGAGCGGGCGCCGAACTTCCGCTGGTCTGGCTCGCACTTCTCGTCCTTCAGGCCATCGTGGGGGACGGCGCATATGCGTTAGCGCGCTCTCCCGATTGGCGAGCACTGGCAAGCAGACTGCGTGCAACGGCCCGCGCGGACGAGATACACCCGTGAAAAACAGGCGTCAGGTTCTTCAGGCTGCGGCGATTGCCGGCGGCCTTCCGCTTCTTGAATCCGCGTGCACGTCGCTGCCGACGACGAAAGTGAGCGCGAATGGTGCGACCCCGCTGCGGGTGGCGGTTCTGGACGACTACACACGCGTGGCGGCGAGTGTTGCCGACTGGTCGGTTCTGAACGGCCGCGCCAGTGTAGATTTTTACCACGATCACATTTTCCATGAACCGGCGCTGGTCCGCCGACTTGCGCCTTACGACATCATTGTCATCGAGCGCTATCGCACGCCGTTTCCAGCGAGCTTGTTATTGAAATTGCCAAAATTGAAATTGCTCGTCAGCACGACGGGCGGATCGGATCACATCGATCTGGCTCAGGCTAAAAAGCAAAGCATCACAATTTGCACGACCGGCACGGGCACCAATTTGGGCAACGTGGGCGAGCTGACATTCGGGTTGCTCATCGATCTTGCGCGCCGCACGCCGTGGCACAACGCCGACATGCATGCCGGGAAATGGCAGATCAGACCGACGAGCACCCTTTGGGGTAAAACGCTGGGTCTTATCGGCTTGGGGCGCGTCGGTTCGCAAATGGTTCAGTTCGCGAAGCCCTTCAATTTGAAGACGGTCGCGTGGAGCACGAACCTTAAAGACGAACAAGCTAAAGCCGCGGGCACCACGCGCGTGGAACTGAAAGACCTGCTTACGCAAAGCGACTTTGTTTCGATTCATTATGTGCTCAGTGATCGCTCACGCGGACTTATCGGCGCCGAGCACTTCGCGCAAATGAAACCTTCGGCCTATTTCCTCAACACCTCGCGCGGGCCGATCGTGCGGGAAAAAGATTTGATCGAGGCGCTGCAGCAAAAGCGCATTGCGGGTGCTGCGCTGGATGTGTTCGAGCGCGAGCCCGTCGATCCGAATAATCCGCTTTGCCGCATGGATAACGTGATCCTGACGCCGCACATCGGTTATCCGACGGTGGAACTGATCACGGCTGAATACCGCGATGCCGTTGAAGACATCGTTGCTTACCTGAACGGTAAGCCGATCCGCGTACTTGCGCGGGGCGCTGATTCTGAAACGTAGGCGTGCCCGGTATGTGACAAAGGCCGGTGTTTGCGGACACTCTTCCGCCATGTACAATGCGCTGCGATCATCGCGCCGAGAGAAGGAACCGCTTTATGACCAATCAAGCCGACATCACACGCGCCGCGGCCCTTCTGATTAAGGAGCATGGTGAAGACGCGTGGCTCGAAGCCATTTCGAAGTCCACGGACCTGAAGGACGGCGGCGACAAAGCCGGCAGCCAGCTTTGGGCGCGCATTGCTGAAACCATCGCCAAAATGACGGACGAAGAGCCGGCGGACGGCCGCCCGAACTAGGACGGCTTGCGACGTTGCCCATGCTGCGCTGGATCACTGTCGCTTTCACTGCATTTCTCAGTGGCTGCACCAATGCGGCCATGGACGCCGTCAACGCGCTGGTGCCATCGGGCAGCTACCGTCTCGATGCGGGGCTGCCGTATGGGTCCGATCCACGGCAAATTCTCGATGTGTACCGACCGAAGGCTGACGGGCAGGGCGTAAGGCCCGTTGTTTTGTTTTTCTACGGCGGTAGTTGGAAGTTCGGCTCCCGCACGCAGTATAAATTTCTGGGCGAAGCGTTCGCGTCGCACGGCATCGTGACGGTGATCGCGGATTATCGTGTCTATCCTGCCGTGAAATTCCCCGCGTTTGTGAACGATGGCGCACACGCGCTTCAGTGGGTGCGGACTCATATCGAAGCCTACGGCGGCAATGGGCGCGGAATTTATCTGATGGGTCACTCGGCGGGCGCGCACATTGCGGCGCTGGTGGCGCTCGATCCCAGCTATGCCGCGGCAGCGGGCGCTGAAAACGCGGTGCATGGGTTCATCGGACTTGCGGGGCCATACGCGTTTCATCCCGAGCAGACGGAAAACGTTCGCGATGTATTTCTCGGCACCGGCGACCTGGAGCGGGCGCGCCCCATCAATTATGCGCGCGGCGGCAAGGATCTCGCCGTGTTCCTTGCGCATGGCCGCGCCGACACAACCGTTTTGCCCGCCAACACCGAGCAGCTCACATCCCAGATCAACGCCTATGGCGGTTCCGCGCGGGCTGTCTTCTATGATGACATTGGGCACATCGGAATCATGGCTGCTTTTGCACGGCCGTTTCGTAAACGCGCGCCGGTCTTGAACGACGTCGTGAAGTTTATTCAGGAAACGCAGGCTTTCCAGGCCTCTCAGTAACACCGTTGCGCGGATGATTTATGAGTGGGGATGCGATACGGTGACGCCGTGCATAAGACATTTGTGTTTTGTCCCTTAGCTGTCACCCGGGCGCTCCTCGCGCTTGTCGTCGCCCATTCTCTCGTGGGGCCTGTTCAGGCCGCCGAGCCGATGGTGTTCCGTCGCGGCAATTTGGCTGAGCCGGTTTCTCTCGATCCCGTCATTGTCGAGACTCACCCCGAAAGTAGCGTCACGGGCGACATCTTTATGGGACTAACGACTGAGGATCCGGCTTCACGGCCCATTCCCGGTATGGCTGAGAGTTGGACAACGAGCGACGATGGCTTGGTCTGGACCTTCAAGTTGCGGGCAGGGATTAAATGGTCCGATGGAGTGCCTGTAACGGCCGCCGATTTTGTTTTTGGCTTTCGCCGATTAATGGACCCGAAAACGGCAGCGAAGTATGCGTCGCTGGAGTACGTAATCAAAAATGCCGAAGAAGTGAATTCCGGAAAGTTGCCGCTGGAAGATTTGGGCGTGCGCGCAATCGATGATCGCACGTTTGAGATCACGTTGTCGCAACAGGCGCCATTTCTTCCGGGGCTGATGAAACACCATACGGCCTACCCCGCGCCCGAGCATACAATCAAGAAGTTTGGCGATGCATGGGTGAAGCCCGAGCACATTGTGAGCAACGGCCCTTACAGAGTCGCCGAGTGGAAGCCCAACGAATATGTAAAGCTCGTGAAAAATCCTCTCTTCTTCGATGCGGCGAATGTGAAGATCGATGAGGTCTACTTTTATCCCATCAACGACGAGAGCGTAGCTTTATCGCGCTTCCGTGCCGGCGGACTTGATGCCAACATTGGGAATTACGGATTTCCAGCAGCGCAAGCCGATTGGTTGGCTGAGAACATGCCGGGGCAGGCGATTACCACGCCCTCACTTTCCAATGGCTATCTGGCTCCTAACATGCGTCGGCCGCCTTTCAATGACCAGCGCGTACGCCGCGCGGTTTCGCTTTGTACGGACCGCGAACTGCTGGCCACTAAAGTAATGCGCGATGGACGCGTACCGGCTTATTCCTTCGTGCCGCCGGGTACGGATAACTATTTGCCCCAGGCAAAGGTGGACTTTGCGGATTGGCCGGTTGAGCGCAGACGCGCAGAAGCCAAACGGCTGTTGGCGGAAGCCGGTTACGGGCCAGATCATCCGCTTGTCTTTGAATATAAGTTTGCGCTCGCGAAGGAACCGCGACGCATGGCTATAGGCCTCTCGGCTTTGTGGAAGGAATGCGGAATCGTCGGCCGCCTCGTGGGCAATGAATTGCGTATTCACTATGCCGGCTTACGCGAACATGATTTTGACATGGGTGCGGTCGCTTGGGTCGCCGATTACAATGATCCGCAGGCGTTTCTCTTTCTTTTGGATTCGCGGTCCGGCGGCTTCAATTATGCGGGGTATGCAAACCTTGAGTTCGATCGCCTGATTGATGAATCAAAGAGCATCTTGGATTTGGAGAAACGCGCGCAGGTCTTAGCGCGTGCCGAACAGATCGCCTTGGATGAAAGCGCCGCAATTCCATTGGCTTTCACGACATCACGCGAGCTGGTTGCGTCTTACGTCAAAGGCTTTGTCCCGAACGCCGAAGATTTTCACCGCACGCGCTTCATGTGGCTTGAACCTCACTAACGCCGGCCATGAAAGTTCTGGAACTGCATTCCCGGACATGCAAAAACGCTAATCCGTTCCCCTTTTATTTATAGCGCACATGACATCGAATCACAGCACGCCACCGGTCCTCGGCATCATTGGTGGATCCGGGATCTATGACATTGATGGCCTGGAAGACAAAGTCTGGCGGAAAGTGGAAACGCCGTTTGGCGATCCGTCGGACGAGTTGTTGTGCGGCACGCTCAATGGGCAACGGTTGGTGTTTTTGCCGCGTCATGGTCGCGGCCATAAACGCGCGCCGACCGATCTGAATTACCGCGCCAATATTTGCGCCTTGAAGCTTTTGGGTGTGACGGAAGTTATTTCCTTGAGCGCTTGCGGATCTCTTCGCGAAGAGTTGGCGCCCGGCACGTTTGTCATCGTGGATCAATTCATCGATCGCACTTTCGCGCGCACGAAGTCATTCTTTGAGCCGGGATTGGTTGCCCACGTCTCCATGGCGCATCCGGTCTGCGGGCGTCTGGGAGATCGATTGGCGGAAGCCGCCAAGTCCCTGGGAATTCCGTGCGCGCGCGGCGGCACCTACATCGTTATGGAAGGGCCGCAGTTCTCGACTCTCGCGGAATCCAATTTGTATCGGAGCTGGGGATGTCATGTCATCGGCATGACCAACATGCCCGAGGCCAAGCTCGCGCGCGAAGCCGAGCTTTGCTACGCCACCGTGGCCATGGTGACGGACTATGATTGTTGGCATGAAGACCACGGTGCCGTAACGGTCGACGAGATTGTCCGCGTACTTTTAGCAAATGCGGATAAGGGGCGCTCGTTGGTGAAGGCTGTGACACCGATGGTGAGTGAGCGCACAGAGGCGTGCGATCGCGGCTGTCATCACGCGCTTGATGCGGCGCTGATCACGAGCGAGGGCGCACGTGACCCGAGCGTCATCAAAAAATTAGCGCCGATTATCGGCCGCGTGATTCCGAGCGCTTAAGAAACCTGCTGCTGCCATTTGCGCGACCAAGTCAGCACGTCTTCGCCCGGCATAGGACGCGCGGCGTAAAAGCCTTGCCCGACATCCACGCCCAGCTCGGTCAATAAATCCCAATCCTCGACGGTTTCGGCGCCTTCCGCGACAACTGAAATGCCAAGGCTTTTTCCAAGCGCCGCACTGGATTGAAGAATGGCGCGTGACTTCATGTTTTGCGAAGCGCCGTTGACGAAGGCGCGGTCGATTTTAAGCTCGGCGAAGGGCACGCGGCGCAGTTGTTCCATGGACGAGTATCCGGTGCCGAAATCGTCGATGGATAGCGAAAAGCCCTTCATGTGCAGACGCGCGAGAATATCGAGCGTATCGGCCGCATCCCGGAAGACGCCGGTCTCGGTGATCTCAAGCACGATTTGCTTTGGGTCGACGCCGTGCGCGATTGCTTCGCGCAAAACGCGATCCGGCATACTTAAGTCGACGAGTAGGTGCGCTGAAACGTTGACGCTGATTTTTGTGAAGAAGCCCGCGCGCTTCCAGTCGGCGCATTGTTTTAAGGCGAGCAGCAAGACGCGGTCGGTGAGGGGCTTGATGATGTCGCTTTCCTCGGCGAGCGAAATGAATTGCCCAGGGGGGATCAGTCCGTGCTGCGGATGAATCCAGCGGATCAAGGATTCGAAGCCTTCGATCGCGCGCGTTCGCAAACGAATCTTCGGCTGATAATGGAGGATAAACTGCTCCTTCTCGAGCGCTTCGGCTAAGTCTTGCGTCGTAAAGGCAAATTGTGGTGCGGCAATCTTGGTGGAAGAAGCGACATCGTTTAACTTTACGAGAACGCCGCGAATGGCATCGACGCTGATGGGCTTTTCAATAGCTCCCAGCACATGAAGGCCGCGTGCGCGCGCCATATCGACCGCGGTTCCCAACAACGAAACGTTAGCGCCGCTAATAAAGACGAAAACCGGTTTGTGCTCGAGCTCGGCGACGTGACGCACGACTTCAACGCCGTCCATGTCCGGCATCATCAAATCGCACAGGACGAGATCGACGCGCGGTTCGGCGTGTCGAATGTGCGCAATGGCTTCCTTCCCGTCGCTCGCGTAGGCGATATGTTCGATCCCGGCGCTTTGCAATACGCGTCCGGTCATGGTTCGGACGAATGCCTTGTCGTCCACGACGAGGACGCGTAAGTGCTTTGTCGCCTCGTTGTGCGCGGCATTAAAACCAGAGTCGTTGCTGATGATCATTGAGCGTGCTCCGAAACCAAGTCCCTAACCAAAGGCTCGACGCGCGCCAATTCCGCCGGGATCGCGGTCAGCAGGGCGGGGAGACCTACAGTTTGATTACGCTTGGCGATGCGTTCCTGTTGCCAGGCCACGCGCGAGGTACTCGCACCCCCCAAAAAAACGGCTGTCGCGGGCGACAACCGTTTGCTCGAAACGCCATCCCTCATTGCGAGCAGCACCCTCATAAATCTGCCGATATGCCGTCCCAAGCGGGACATACGGGCATTCTCATAGTTTCTAGTAAGAACTAATATAGATAAAAAGTAAAATATAAGAGTGAGTCGAAACGTATAGGGGGAAAATTCACGTTCCCTACTGCGGCCGGATTCTTAAATTCCTATATTTTTCAATATATTAGGGCGTTTGCCGGCGAAGAGCGGCCTGAACAGCCACAGATATGGACTTTGCATCGGCGCGGACGCGTTCCGTTGGGCCGGCGATGAGCAGCACAAGGGGGCGATTAACGGTCTTCGGGCGCAACGCCCAAGCTAACAGTCCGACACCGACTTGGGGGTAGTCATAGCCGAGGCCATAACCCTGAGCGCGAAACGAACGAATGCGTTCCATGGCGGTGGGAAGATCTATCTTCGTCCCGGAAGCTTTTCCCAACGCGCTTGCGCGCTCGGCCAGCTGCGCGATCTCGACATCGCGTTTCAACGTCAAGGCCGTCAATCCGGAAACGGAGTCAAATAACGGAAGTCGCGGTTCTATGGCGACTGGGCCCGCTTCGCGCGTCCCGCTCTTGGCGAGTGCGATTTGCATCTCAAGATCGTTCTGCCAGCTCAGATAGACATTTTCACCGGTGGCTTTGGCGATCTCGTCCATAAGGTCGAGCAGATGCCCTTCGGAATAGAACGAGTCTTCGAGCCAGTGGGTCATCAGCGACAGCTGAACGGTCGGGAAGTATGTGCGTTCGGCCGGGTCGTAAGAAAGATAGCCCCGATTAATCAGACTTTTGAGCAAAGCTACCGCGCTCGACGCCGGATACTTCAGGCTGCGGGCGATGCCGGTGGCGGTGAGCGCTTTGCGTTCAACATGGAACAGCTCAAGCACTTCAAAAACGCGTCCAGCCGACGGAGTCTTTCATCGTCTTCTTTCACCGCATAATGATGGTTTTAAGGGCAGCAGAGGAATAGCTGCCGATAGACTGCAGCCACGCGCCACTTTCAATTCCCAGTTATCAAAGTCAACCAAACTCGAAAACATTTCACGTACATGCACTATGATGGGCGCGCTCCATGCAGAGGCCGAAAGCCTATGAACGAATTGATGAGCCGGTTGGATGGAGCAATGACGGCAACATAGGTAACGTTGGCGTCGTGTGTGTGTGTCAAACCTGTTGGAATAGCGATGACGTGGGGCTCTAAGTTGCGTCGAATAGCACACCAATCAAGGAATAGTTGTAGATGAAGATCGACGGCAGAAATTATCGGACGATTTGGCGCGAAGCCGACAACGCCCGCGTGTGCGTCATTGATCAAACACGTTTGCCGTTTGAACTCTCGGTCGTTGAGCTTCATACGGTGGCCGATGCCGAACGCGCCATCAAAACGATGATCGTTCGTGGGGCGCCCTTGATCGGAGCCACGGCGGCTTACGGCATGGCGTTGGCGATGAAAGCCGACTCATCTGACAATCATTTGGCCTCGAGCGCGAAATTTCTGCGCGCGGCACGTCCTACGGCCATTAACCTGGCGTGGGCCATCGAGGACATGGTCGCGCACCTGCAGCCATTATCCCCACAAGGTCGCACGCAGGCGGCATTCGCCCGCGCGGCTTCGATTTGCGACGCAGACGTGGCGCAATGCGAGGCAATCGGAGGATTCGGAGCCAATGTCATTCGCCGCATTGCCGATGAAAAGAAGCGCACCGTGAACATTCTCACTCATTGCAATGCTGGGTGGCTGGCGTGCGTCGACTGGGGAACGGCTCTGGCGCCGATTTATAAAGCTCATAACGAAGGCATCCCGGTTCATGTATGGGTCGATGAGACGCGGCCTCGCAACCAAGGCGCATTTCTCACAGCTTATGAGCTTGGTTCCCATGGCGTGCCGCACACGGTCATTGCGGACAACCTTGGCGGGCATTTAATGCGCGAAGGGCGTGTCGACATGGCCATCGTCGGAAGTGACCGCACCTGTATTAACGGCGACGTCTGTAACAAAGTGGGCACTTACCTGAAAGCGCTCGCGGCGCATGATAACGGCGTACCGTTTTATGTGGCCCTTCCATCGACGACTATCGACTGGCGCATGAAGAGCGGAAACGACATTCCCATTGAAGAGCGCGATGCGCGCGAGTTGACTCATATCTCCGGTCTCACGGCCGATGGAAAGCTGGAAACGGTTCGTGTTGTGCCGGAGACAAGCCCAGCACTGAATCTCGGTTTCGATGTGACCCCAGCGCGATTTGTAACGGGGTTGATTATGGAGCGGGGAATTTGCGAGGCCAGCCGTGAGGGATTGCTAGAACTTTTCCCTGAGCGCCGTCAGGAGGCCGCTGAGTAGCATTAGTTTTCGATGCCGCGGGCGCTTTCGTGCCAGTGGCGCAGTAGACGATGGGAAAGAACTTTCAGAGCCCAATACAGAATAAGACCGGTTGCGCTCAGCAACACGAAGCAGGCCATGGCACGCGGCAGCTCAAGGCGGTAGCTCGCCTCCAATAACCGGGACGCCAATCCAGATTGTGCACCGGACGTGCCCGCAACCATTTCCGCGACGACCGTTCCAATCAGCGCCAATCCGCCGCTGATCCGCAAGCCACCGAGGAAATAGGGTAGGGCCGTCGGAATCAGGAGCCGGCGGAGCGTCTGCCAACGCGATGCCCGATAAAGCCGGAACAACTCGCGTAAATTTGCGCTGGCGCTTTTGAGGCCGAGGAGCGTGTTGGAGATGATCGGAAACACGGCGGCCATCCAGGCGAGGATCAGCAGCACCACAAAAATGTTCTCGACCCAAATAATAATGAAGGGTGCGATCGTAACGATGGGCGTGACTTGAATGAACACGGCGTACGGAAAGAACGTGCGTTCCGCGAGGGGCCATTGAGCCAGTGCCACGGCGATGGCCACCCCTGTTATGGTCGCGAGCAGCAAAGCAACGAGCGTCACCTCCACGGTTACCGAGAGGTTACGCAACAAGTCGGGACCGTCTTTCCACAGCGAGATCGCAATGGCGCTGGGTGCCGGCAGTATGAATTGCGGGATGTGATTCAGGCGAATAGCGACTTCCCAAATGATGAGGAGCAGAGCGCCAAATAAAAAGGGCAGGATCACCTTTCCAGCGGCTCTCATGCGGCAGAATCCTGCGCTGCCGTGGCGGCATGGAGTGACGTGCTCACGCACGCGCACTGGTCGATGAATGTATGGCTGAGGCGAAAATCGTTTCTGCGTTCCTGCGGGAGATCGATCCTCATATCCGCGACAATACCGCCCGGGCGCGGCGACATGACGATCACACGTTGAGACAAGAAAACCGCTTCTTGAACGGAGTGGGTTACAAATACGACCGTCCAACCGTGTTTTTGCCAAAGAGCGCGTAAATCGTCGTTGAGACGAAAGCGGGTGAATTCATCCAAGGCCGCGAACGGTTCATCCATGAGCAAAAGGCGCGGAGACGTGACGGTTGCGCGTGCGATGGATACGCGCATCTGCATCCCGCCCGACAGCTGATGGGGATAAGCGCCGGCAAAGCCATCAAGGCCGAGGCGCTGAAGCGCATGGCGTGCGCTTGAGTCGTCGGTGCCGCCATTCAAGCGTAAAGGTAAGGCGACGTTTTCAAGGGCCGTGGCCCATGGCATCAGCGTCGGGTCTTGAAACACAAATCCCATGCGATCGTCATGGCGTTCGATGGTCCCTGTCGTGGGGGCGAGTAACCCTGCGATGAGGCGCAAAAGCGTAGATTTTCCACACCCGGACGGACCGACGAGACTCACGAAGCTGCCCTCAGCGATCGATAGATCGGTCGCGCGCAGCGCCTCTATGCCGTTGGGAAAATTCTTTGCGACGCTCCGCAGCGCGACTGCGGTTTCGCTCACCGTGACGCACCTTTGGCGACGAAGTCGGTCACGTATGCGCGTTGATACATCAGGTCTTTGGGATAAAGGCCGTCTGCGGCCATGACATCAAAGAAGGCCTTCCAACGCTCTGCTGTCATCACGCCAACGCCGCTGCCATCGGCGTCACCCGATTGGATAATGCCGTGCGCTTTAAGTTGTGCGCGACCGTAGGCCAACAGCTCGTCCGTCATATCAGGATTGTCGCGCTTGATAAGCGCGTTGGCTGCGGCCGGATCGGCCGTCAAATAATCCAGCCAGCCTTGAACGCTAGCGTCGACAAAGCGCCGAACCAGTTCGGGTTGCTTTTCCAATCGCGCGCGCGGCGCCATAATGAGCGACGCGTAGCTCGCGTATCCCGAATCAGCCAACAACATCACCACCGGCTTGATGCCCGTGCGCTCGATCTGAAACGGCTCGCTGGTTATGTAGCCTTGCTGAATGGATTTTGTGTTCGCCAGGAACGGCGCAAGGTTGAATGTGTAAGGCGCAATCTGGTCATCGGTATAGGCGTACTTCGATTTCAGAAATCGCCAGAACCCGATGCGTGTATCGGGCGAGATCATAATCTTTTTGCCCTTGAGCGCGGCGAGGGAGTCGTTTCCCTGTGCGGGATGCGCGATCAGAACTGCGGGATCTTTTTGAAAGATCGCCGCGACGGCGACAACCGGTACATTTTCGGCGACGAAGTTCAGCGGAATGAACGAATTGGGCGCGACCGCGAAATCGAGTTTTCCAGCGGCCAACAATTGCGAGTGATTAACCTGTGGACCGCCTTGGCGGATCGTCACATCAAGCCCGGCTTTCGCGTAAAGACCGGTGGCGAGGGCTTGGTAATAGCCGCCATGCTCGGCTTCCGCGCGCCAGTCGGTTCCCAGCACGATTTTATCGGCAGCGATTACCGCGCCCGGAACCCACGCGGCAAGTAAGACGAGCCCGAGAAGCGATAGGGCGCGTTTCATATTGGGGTGCGACGTCAAATCTTGAAGACGTTGCCCGGCGCTGCACCGCCGCCGCCACCGGCTGCAGCGGGCGCCGGAGCCGCTTTGCCGCCTTTGACGGGCGCGGCTGGAGCCGCCTTCGCCACTTTTTGCGAGGCGGATTCTTCGATGGCGAAGACCTTGAAGAGCTCGGGCGGGTTCGCGATGTTTTTCATCGGCAAGCGACCGAGGCTCGAGAAGTGCGCCGGCACTTTATTGCGCACGGCATTGACGATCACGTCGGACACGCAGATGCCGTCGGGATCAGCCTTCGGCTCGATGCGCGCGGCAATGTTCACGCCTTCACCGAACACGTCCGTGCCGGTGTGAATGACTTCGCCCATGTGCACGCCGATACGGATATGGAACTGGTCATCGGCGTTCTTTCCTTTGTTGTAATCGCCGATCCCTTTCTGACAATCCATCGCGCACTGTACGGCGTTTTCCGCCGACCGGAACCGCACCATGACCGCGTCACCAATGGTCTTGATGACCGTGCCGCGATTGCGCACGATTTGATTGCGCATGATCTCGTTGTGAATTTCGAGCTTCTTGACCATGGCGGCTTCGTTCTTACCCATCTGTGCCGAATAGCCGACAATGTCCGTGAACATGATCGCGGTGTTCTGGCGCTTGGGATTTTTAGACGAGCCTTCGTCCATGGCGTCCAACTCAGCATCGCTCCTCTGGAATTTCCTGAGAAAACGCAGCGGATTGATCGGCGCAAGCAGTTGCCCAAGGCCAAGAGTCATCAGGGCCACGACCAGCGACTGCAGCACGCGCGAAATACCCCAAACCCAGACGCCGGTGAAAAACACGGCGAACCAAGCCGCCTTGGCGGTGACCTGCCAGCCAGCGGGCGTGAAGTCGGTAATGAAAACGGATGTCTTGAAGAAGGTGAATGCCTGTACGGTCGTGTAGATGTAGAGCAGCGTGCAGCCGAGAATCTTGATGGGATTGTCGAGGAAAAGGCGCAGCACCAACAGTCCGATCAACACGCCCACGTAAACGAGGGTGAGGGCCGGTGAATGCAGTTGCAGATCAATCGCCGCCGCAAACATGTTGAAGATCCAGCCGGTAAAAAAACTGGCCTCCGGCACGGGCGCGGTGGATACGGCGGCGGCGACTGCACCAGGTGCCGCGGCGACCGCATCGGCTGCGACAGGCGCATTTGCTGCCGTGGCCGCTTTCTCGGAATAACCAAAAACGTCGTCTGCCATTGCTCTCGCCCCTGAATGCGCCGACCACCCAAGAGTGATATGGCGCGGCGTTCCCATCACGCCGTCTAAAAATCGCCGACAAGCCCCTGAATAAATTCGCGATTAACCGCGACAAGAGCCCCCTTTACGGCGAGACTCGAGTGTATCGGAAGCGCTTACGCTTTTCTACTATTGCGCTTGCCTTGCCCCCAGCGACGGATATCCGTATCACGGGGGACATTTTTGTGACGGAGCAAGGCGAACATGCAGCGGATACATCGGTTTTGGCGTAGGGCCGGCGCGTCCGTGGTCCTGCTGGGATCGTTGTCCGCCTGCCAGGCGCAAGAAGCCGCGTCGCCCATCGCAACCGCTAAGCCGCAGCAGCCCGCCATGTCGCGGACGGCCGCCGTGTCGACAGCGCCGCCTGTAACTCAGCCGGCCTCGGCCACGACGCCTTTTCCGGTTTGGCTCGAGGCGCTGCGCGCGGAAGCACGCCGCAAAGGCGTTAGCGATGGCACCGTGTCCTTAGCGTTGGCCGAGGTCGCGCCCATTCCGCGCGTGATCGAGCTTGATCAACGTCAGCCGGAATACACGCAGACCTTTCGGCGTTATCTCGACGGCGTTACGAGCGATGCCCGCATCGCCAACGGCAAAGCGATGATGCAGCGTCACGCAGCTCTGCTGGAGGCGTTAGAAAAAGAATACGGCGTTCCGGGGCGCTTTCTCGTGGCCTTTTGGGGACTGGAGTCCGATTTCGGGCGCGACATCGGCAGCTACCCTGTGGTCAACGCGCTTGCCACGCTTGCTTACGATGGCCGGCGTGAGGCGTTCTTTCGCGATGAGTTGTTCAAAGCTCTGACCATCCTGGATCGCGGGCACATCTCTTTTGCGAAAATGAAGGGGTCCTGGGCGGGCGCCATGGGCCAGACTCAGTTCATGCCTTCCACCTTCTTGCGTTATGGCGTGGACGAGGATCGCGACGGACATGTCGACATTTGGGGCAGCGTGCCCGACACGTTGGGCTCGGCGGCCAATTACCTGAAAAACATTGGCTGGGATGCCGAACGTACGTGGGGGCGGGAAGTCCTGCTGCCACACAATTTTGACGCGGCGCTTGTCAGCTTGGATGTTGATGCGAAGGAAACCGTGAAGCCGCTGTCGGAGTGGTCCAAGCTCGGCATCAAGCGTGCGGACGGCGGCGCGCTTCCGGCAGCCGAGATCACTGCGTCGCTCATCTTGCCTGACGGCATCAAGGGCCCCGCGTTCCTCGTATATGATAACTATCGGGTCATTTTGAAGTTCAACCGGTCGGTCTTTTACGCCGTTACCATCGGCCATCTCGCCGATCGCCTTGCGGGGGCCGGTACGTTGGCCGCGCCGCGCGTGATCTTCGATCCCTTGCGCCGCGACGACATTGCAACCCTGCAAATGAAACTCGCCGCGCTCGGCTTTTTTAAGGGCACGCCCGATGGCGTGCTGGGACCGGCGACACGCCAAGCGGTTCGTCTCTTTCAAAAAACCACGGGTCTGCCGCCGGACGGTTACGTTGACGCCAAGCTTATTAGCGCCGTGCTCGCGCGTCCGGGCGCATAAGCGATTTCGCGGCGCTTGGCTTGCCACACCCTTGCTACTGCTTTAAAATACAAACCCTAGTGGGGCTCATTCCGGTTGATGCTAGATAATGATGTTGCTTGAACGGATGCTACGCGCATCTGCGCTGCTGGGGGGGCTCGGTCTTGCGGGGTGCGCAGCGTCGCCGCCTGCCGTGGTGGCGCCTCCAGTCGCCTCAAAAACCGCCGATGCCGCCCCGACACCCGACGGCATTTATAAGGTCGGCAACCCCTATCAAATCGAGGGGAACTGGTATTACCCGGCGGAAGACTACGGTTATAAGCAAGAAGGCGTGGCGTCGTGGTACGGCCAGGATTTTCATGGCAAGCGTACCGCCAACGGCGAAAAATACGACATGAACGACATCACGGCGGCGCATCCTACATTGCCGCTGCCGAGTGTGGTTAAGGTCACCAACCTCGATAATGGCCGCGTGCTGGATGTGCGCATTAACGATCGCGGGCCTTATCATAGCAGCCGCATCATCGATGTTTCCCGCCGTGCCGCCCAACTCCTCGGCTTCTACGAGGTGGGCACCGCGCGCGTGCGCGTCGAAATCGAAGCGGCGGCGAGCATGGAATTGAAAAGCTTGGCGTTGAAGGCCCATCCGCCGGAAATGCCGAAGATTGCCGCCGCTCCGCGCGCGATTGTTGCTGAAGCGGCGCTCGCGCCGGTGGTGGCGACGGGATCTGAAATTAAGCAGTCGTCGCAGCCGTTGACGCCGCTGACGGTTCCCGCACCGATTCCCGTGCCCGTCGTCGTGCCGCCGAAGAAAACCGCCGCACTGCCGCCGCCGCCCAAGACGCCTGCGCGCGCTGTTCCGTCGGCCGGAGCCAATAGCGGCATTTTCGTTCAGGCCGGTGCGTTTTCCGATATCGCGAACGCCAAACGCCTTGAAGCGCAGTTGAAGACATTCGGCCAAGTTTTACTGTTGCCTGTGGTGATCAACAACACGGCTTTGTATCGCGTGCGCCTTGGTCCGTTGGACGATGACGCGACGGCTGAGTCACTCGTGAGCCGCGTAAAATCATTGGGCTATGACGATGCCCAGATCGTGCGCTACTAACGATCGCGAAGCCCATACCGCCATATTTATTGGCACGAGCGCCCGCCGACCCCACGCGGTGCGAATGATGAGAGTGCGATGACCCGTTTTTTCTGTACGCTGTTGATCATTTTGTTTGCTGCAGTCTCGCAGCCCGCGCATGCGGTGATTGATATCAAAGCCCGCCAATACATCCTGATGGATTTCCAAACCGGTACGGTTCTGGAAGCCAAGAATGCGGAAGCCCGCATGCCGCCGTCGTCCATGAGCAAGCTCATGACGGCGTATCTGGTGTTTGAAGCCTTGAAGTGGGGAAAGCTGTCGCTGGACGAACAACTGACCGTCAGCCGCAATGCCTGGCAACTGGGCGGCGCGGCCAGCGGCGGGTCGACGATGTTTCTAGCGCCCAACAGCCAGGTGCGCGTTGAAGACCTGATCCGCGGCATGATCATTCAATCAGGCAACGACGCTTGTATCGTTCTGGCGGAAGCGCTGGCGGGCAGTGAACAAGCGTTCGCCGACCTCGCAAACGCGAAGGCCAAAGAGCTGGGCTTGACGAACAGTCATTTTGTGAATGCGACGGGATTGCCGGACGATCAGCACTATATGTCAGCGCATGATCTGGCGACCTTGGCCAAGCGGATCATCATCGATCATCCAGAATATTTCTCGATCTATAGCGAAACGTCGTTCACCTACAACAACATCACGCAAGGTAACCGCAATCCGCTGCTGTATCGCGCGGGGAGCGGGGCCGACGGCATGAAGACCGGCCACACGTCTACCGGCGGTTATGGCTTGACGGGAACGGCGATCCGCAACGGCCGCCGCCTGATCATGGTCGCGAACGGCATGGACAGCATCAAGGACCGGGACGAAGAGTCGGGCAAATTGGTCGATTGGGGTTTCCGCGAATTCGTGAACCGCTCCTTGTTCACTGCAGGTGAAACAGTGACGACGGCTGAGGTTTGGTTGGGTGACGCGCCGAGCGTGCCGCTGGAAATTCCCAAGGAACTCGCGATCGCTCTGCCGCGTACGGCGCTGCAATCGTTAGAAGTGAAAGCCGTTTATGACGGCCCGATCCCGGCGCCCATCGCCAAAGGCGCGATCTTGGGCCGCGTGATTGTTACGGCCAAGGACTTGCCGCCCGTCGAAGTGCCGCTGCAGGCGGCGGTCGCCGTCGGGCGATTGGGCTTTATTGGGCGTTTGAAAGCGGCGGCCAGCTATATATTCCTCGGTCCTCCGGCGACGGGCACCGATGGCGGCGCCGGCACCGTGAAGCGCCCCGCCACCGCGCCAGCCAACTAAAAGCGCGGGTTTCCACGCGGGTGCGACGCAGCTAAAATCAAAAGCGTGGTACACGGAATTTTCATCACGCTAGAAGGCGGCGAAGGAGCTGGGAAATCGACCCAGCGCCAGTTGCTGGCCAATGTCCTTCAACAGCATGGGTGCAAGGTTTGTCCGACACGCGAGCCGGGCGGTGCGCCGAGCGCGGAAATGATCCGCGACATCTTGGTGAAGGGGGATACCGGGCAGTGGGATCATCTCACCGAAGTGCTGCTGCATGTGGCCGCGCGGCGCGAGCATCTGCGGCGCACAATCGAACCCGCGCTGCGCGAGGGGCAAGTTGTCATCTCGGATCGCTATTCGGATTCGACCGTGGCTTATCAGGGATTCGGCTATGGCGTGGATCGCGCTGCGATCGCGGCGATTCATAAAGCGGCGGAATGCGATCTGAAGCCCGACCTCACGCTGATTCTGGATATTCCGGTCGACGTCGGATTGAAGCGTGCGCTGGGGCGGCCCGGCCAGGAAAATCGTTATGAACGCATGCGCGTCGATTTCCATGAACGGCTGCGTGAAGGGTTTCTGACCATTGCCACAGAAGAGCCCGTGCGCTGCAAGGTCATCGACGCGACGCGCGGCATTGACGCCATTCACCGCGATATCGTCGCGGCTGTCATGCCGCTGCTGAAAAGCGACGCCTGATGGTCGATGACATCGTTGTTCCCGAGGCGCGCACGAACCCGTATTTGATCGGGCACGAAAGCGCCGAGAAAGACTATTTGCAGGCATGGGAGAGTGGGCGGCTAGCGCACGCATGGTTGATTGCCGGCCCGCGCGGCATCGGCAAAGCGACGCTTGCGTATCGCATGGCGCGTTACGCGCTCGCGCAAAAAAACCAGGCCGAGGAATCCGATATGTTCGGCGGCGCGCCCGCGCCGAAGTCGCTGGCCATGTCGGCGGAAGAGCCGTTGTTCCGGCGCATGGTGTCGCAAGGTCATGCGGATTTTCGTAGCATCGAGCGGCCGTGGGCGGACGGCAAACAACTCAAACGCAAAACCGTTATCGGTGTCGATGACGTGCGCGAGATCGGCACGTTCTTGTCCATGACGCCATCGGAAGGCGGCTGGCGCGCGGTGGTGATCGATGCCGCCGACGAAATGAACACCAATGCCGCCAATGCTGTTTTGAAAGTGCTCGAAGAGCCGCCGAAACGCGCGCTGTTGTTTTTGGTGGCGCACAACGCGGATCGGCTGTTGCCGACGATTAGGTCCCGTTGCCGTCGCCTCGATCTCCGGCCATTGACCGAGCAACAGGTGAAGGCGCTCATGAACCGGTATCAGCCGGATATGAAATCGGCCGATACCCAGGCGCTGGCGGTTTTGGCGGACGGCTCCATCGGCCGCGCGCTGGAATTAGATGAAGAGGGCGGTGTGGATCTGTTCCGCGCGCTGATGACGCTGCTGGTCGACTTGCCGCGCCTCAATATCACGCGGCTGCATAAACTGAGCGATCAGGTTCTGAAGGGCGACGCGTTTCGCACCTTGTCGGGGCTATTATCGTGGTGGTTGGCGCGCGTTATTCGCGCAGGTGCTGCGGGGGATTTAGAAGGTTTGCATGAGATTGTGCCGGGCGAACACGAACTCGCGCGGCGGCTGTTGGCGGCGGCCAATCCGGCCGTGTGGGCCGAGGTGTGGGATCGCATCAATACGCTTGCGCGCCGGGCGGATGCGGTGAACCTCGACCGCAAGCGAACGCTCATGCTAATGCTGTTGGCGATAGAGCAGACTGCGGGCGCGATGCCGTCCGCCGCATAAGGAGAGTCGAATGAAAAAGATCGTGGCTGGTGCTTTGGGATTACTTTTTGGCGCGACGACGGCCGCAGGTGCCGGCGAGGATTACGCGGCGACTCAAGCGGCATTTCTGGCGGCGAACGCAAAGAAAGCCGGTTGGGGTTCGACCTCGAGCGGTCTTCAGTTTCATGCCATCAAGAAAGCCGCGGCAACCGCCAAGCAAGCGATGCCCGAGTCCACCGTGACGGTGAACTATGAAGGCAAGCTGACCAACGGCAAGATTTTCGATAGCTCGTTCGAGCGCAAGGAACCGATCTCGTTCCCGCTGGGGGCCGTCATTCAAGGATGGCAGGAAGGCGTGCCGATGATGAAAGTCGGCGAGATGTGGGAATTCGCCATTCCCTCGGAAATTGGTTACGGCCCGCGCGGCGCACCGCCGGATATCCCCGGCGGCGCGGTGCTGCTGTTCCGTATCGAGCTTTTGGACGTTAAACCCTAAGCTTTCCGGCGTCGTGATTAGCGATTATATCAGGGCGGTCAAAACCGTCCCCCTGGAGTATTGCCTGTGAACAAGGCGTTCTACATCACGACGCCGATTTACTACGTCAACGACAAGCCGCACATCGGCCACGCGTACACGACGATTGCGTGCGATGTGCTGGCGCGCTTTAAGCGCCTTGATGGTTACGACGTCAAATTCCTGACCGGCACCGACGAGCACGGGCAGAAGGTGGCGAAGGCGGCGGCGGACAAAGGCATCACGCCGCTGCAGTTATGCGATCAGAACTCGCAGAATTTTCGCGACCTGGCCGCGACGCTGGGCATCAGCAACGACGACTTTATCCGCACGACGGAAGAACGCCACAAGAAGGCGTGCCAAGCCTTGTGGAAAACGCTGGAAGCCAACGGCGCGATCTATCTCGACAAGTACGCGGGCTGGTACGCGGTGCGCGATGAGGCGTTTTACGACGAAGGCGAATTGACCAAGGGACCGAACGGCGAGCGTTTGGCGCCGAGCGGCGCGCCGGTGGAGTGGGTCGAGGAAGAAAGCTATTTCTTCAATCTGTCGAAGTGGCGCGAAAAGCTGCTGGCGCTTTACGACAGCACGCCCGGTTTCATTGGACCCAAGAGCCGCTTCAACGAAGTGTACAGCTTCGTCAAAGGACGAGAAGGCGACGCGCAGCCGCTGCGCGACATCTCGGTTTCGCGGACCACTTTTTCGTGGGGCGTGCCGGTGCCGGGCAACGACAAGCACATTATGTACGTTTGGATCGATGCGCTGACGAACTACATCACCGCGCTCGGTTATCCAGAGCAAACACCTGACTTCGCAAAGTTCTGGCCCAATGCCATGCACATGGTGGGCAAGGACATCATCCGCTTTCACTGCGTCTATTGGCCCGCGTTCTTGATGGCAGCCAACATCCAAGTGCCGCAGCGCGTGTTCGCGCACGGCTGGTGGACGGTCGAAGGCCAGAAGATGTCGAAGTCGCTGGGCAATGCGATTGACCCGAATGCGCTGGTCGAAAAGTACGGCCTGGATCAACTGCGGTATTTCATGATGCGCGAAATCCCGTTCGGCAACGACGGCGACTTCGCGGAGTCCGCCATTGCCGGGCGCATCAACGGCGAACTGGCGAACGAGTTCGGAAACTTGGCGCAGCGCTTCTTGTCGTTCATCGGGAAGAATCTCGGCGGCGTTTTGCCGGAGCCGGGTGAATTCGCGACCGAAGACAAAGAGATTTTAGCGGCGTGCAAAAAGCTATTGCCCGATTGCTGCGCGGCCATGGATGCGCAAGCATTCAACGAAGCGCTTGAAGCGATCTGGGCCGTGGTGCGCGCGGCCAACGGTTATGTTGACAAGCAGGCGCCGTGGACTCTGCGCAAGACGGACCCGGCGCGTATGAACACGGTGCTGTATGTGCTGGCGGAAGTGACGCGTCATATCGCGATGTTGATGCAGCCGTTCGTGCCGACGTCGGCGGCGAAGGTGCTCGATCAGTTGGCGGTGCCGGCGGACGCGCGCGACTTCGCGGCGCTGGCGACTCCGATCAAAGGCGGCATCACTTTGCCCACGCCGACGGGTGTGTTTCCGCGCTATGGCGATCCGAAGGCGGCCAAGGGCGCGTAAAAGGCCCTCAGTTACAGAAACAACCCGGTCGTGCGATAAATGCGCGACAAACAAAGCAGATTCAAACGCTTGCCGGCCTAAATGCGGCAGCGTTGCGAGAGAAAAAAAGACGCTTTTTCACGGCGGATCAAAGCTGTAGAAAAAAGTGAAACAACCCCATGCACGCGTCGGGACGCGGGATTGCGGGTGCCTTTCAGATTGACGCGGAATTATTTTTGGATTCCACGCAAAGACGACGAAAGAAAGAAATGTCCGCGCCTTATCTTGTCGATAGCCACTGTCATTTGGATTTCCCCGAGCTGTCTTCGGATGCGAACGGCGTCATTGCGCGGGCGCGCAGTGCGGGTGTTGGGCATCTGCTGACCATCAGCACGAAACTGACGGCCTTCGACGGTGTGTTGGCCATGGCGGAGCGCTTCGAGAATGTGTCGTGCTCGGTGGGCATTCATCCCCATGAGGCTGCGGTGGAGCCGGAAACGGACGTGGAGCGTCTCACGACGTTAGCCAAGCATCCCAAGGTCGTGGCGTTTGGCGAGACCGGTCTCGACTTTTATTACGAACACAGTCCGCGCGCGGAGCAGGAAAAGAGTTTCCGTGTTCACCTGGCCGCATCGCGCGAAGCGGGGCTGCCGACCATCGTGCATACGCGCGATGCCGACGCTGAAACGGCTTCCATCCTTAAAGAGGAAATGGGGAAGGGGGCTTTCACCGGCGTCATTCACTGTTTCAGCTCGGGCCTTGAACTGGCGAAACAGGCGTTGGATCTGGGGTTTTATATTTCCATCTCCGGCATTGTGACGTTCAAGAAGGCCGAGGAACTGCGCGAGACTGTGAAGTACGTGCCCATCGAGCGCTTGTTGGTGGAAACCGACAGTCCCTATCTCGCGCCGATTCCTCATCGCGGTAAGACCAACGAGCCTGCGTTCGTGACTCACACGGCAGCGTTCGTCGCCGAACTCAAAGGCGTGACGCGCGAAGAACTGGCCGTGCGCACGACGGAAAACTTCTTCCGCCTATTCTCGAAGGCGACGCACAAGGACGTAGCCGCGTGAAGGTCACAATCCTCGGCTGCGGCTCGGCGCCGGGGGTGCCGTCGCTCTCGTCCGGTTGGGGCAAGTGCGATCCCAATAACCCAAAAAACCGCCCCCGCCGTTCCTCGATCCTGATGGAAGACAACGGTGTGCAGATCTTGGTCGATACGTCGCCCGATCTGCGCGAACAATTGATCAACGCCGGCGTTCGGCGTCTCGACGCTGTTTTGTTTACCCATGCCCATGCCGACCACATTCACGGCGTGGATGAATTGCGCGAGATCAATCGGCTGATGAAAGGCGCGCCGCTGCCCGCCTTTGCCAATGCCGAAACGCTCAGCGTTTTGGAAACGCGCTTCAGTTATGTATTCGAGGGCATTCCGCCGGGCCAACCTATTTTCCGCCCGTGGCTGATTCCCAATGTTATCGACGAACAAGCGCCGTTCACAGCAGGGGGCGTGACGATCCGGCCTTTCGTTCAAGATCACGGCTTCTCGACAACGACCGGATACCGCTTCGGCGATATCGTGTATTCGACCGACGTCCTCGATCTGTCGCCGGACTCAAAAGATGTGATTCGCGGCGCGAAGGTTTGGATCGTGGGAGCTTTGAGCGACATGCCGTTGCCGACCCACGCGCACTTGGACAAGGCTCTCGGCTGGGCTGAGGAACTGAAGCCCCACCGCACTGTGATTACTCATATGGGCAATTCGCTCGACTACGAGCACCTCGTGAGCCACCTGTTGCCCGTGGGTGTGACGCCGGCTTTCGACGGCATGGTGATCGAAGCCTAAAATTGCGCGGCGTGTATTGCGGGACCGGCAACGCAACTTTCAACCGTTTGAGTACGTTTTCACCCTGCGAAGTGGCGACTTTGGCTGTTGGATTCCGTATCCTCGGTGCTGGAGTCCTGGGAACGGGTGTTTACGTGGACGGCCGAGGGAGCGATCACGAGATTTTAGAGCTGGTGGAACCGGAGTTGATTACAGCTCCGGGCGCGCCGCCGTCCCGCGTTCAACGGGTGCTGGCCACGCTGGTGCTGTTCGTGGGAATCGCCGGAGCCTATTACGTGCTGGCGATTGCCGGCTTTCAGCTCGCATCTATCAATCCGAGTATCAGCCCCGTGTGGCCGCCGGCAGGTCTGGCCGTGGCTGCCTTTTTGCTGTGGGGGCCGCGCGTTTTGGTGCCGGTTTTTATCGGTGCTTATCTCGCCAACGTGGGCGTCACGGGGGCGGCGGGAAGTTCGCTGATTATCGCGGCTTCGAATTCACTCGAAGCCTTGATCATCGGGACCCTGCTGGCGCGGTTTTCGGGGGGCGTGCGCACGTTCGACACACCGGCGGGAATTGCGCGTTTCGTGTTGTTCGGACTGGTATCGGGAACGCTGGTCGGCGCGACCATCGGCGTCAGTGTTCTGGTGGGCACCGGACACGCGTCCCTCGCCGATGCGGGGACGCTGTGGATGACCTGGTGGCTGGGAGATTCCGCCGGCGTGCTCGTGGTGGCTCCGGTCGTTACCTTGTGGGCGATCCGGCGTCCGCCCGATGAAGCCTTTCACCTGTCGGACAGCCTGATCGTTTTTTTCAGTGCGGCCGTGGTCGGAATTGTCGCTTTTAGCCCGTTGATTGCACAAAGCGTCATTCGCGGGCCGCTTGGGTTCTTTGCCATTCTGCCGCTCATGGCCTCTGCCTTGCGCCTTAACCAGCGCGACACGGCGAGTACAGCTTTGATCCTGTCGGCTTTCGCAGTGTGGGGTACAGTTTTGGGAGCAGGGCCCTTCGCCCAGCCCAATATTAATGACTCCTTCTTGCTGCTGGTCACATTCATGATCAGCATCGCGGTACCGAGCTTGGCCCTGAGCGCCGAGGTGGCCGAGCGCCGCCGCCAAGCTCGGGATTTAAATGCCGTGGTGTATGGCGCGCAGCTTGGAATCGCTCAGTGCGAGCCCACCGGCCACTTCTTGCAGGTTAACGCGAAGTACTGCGAACTGGCTGGGCGATCGAAAGCGGAATTGCTAACGATGGCGCGCCACGAGCTGACCGATCCCGCCGACCGCGCGCGCGATGAGGAATTGTTTGCGCGGGCTTGCCGCACCGGCGAAGGGTTCAGCAACGAGAAACGGATCTTGCGCCCGGACGGCACCCGGGTGTGGGCGTGGGATAACGTGAACACCGTCATGGCCGACGACGGCAAAGTGCGCCGGATTGTGTCGATCTGCGCCGACATCACGGCCCGCAAGAATGGCGAAGACCGCCAAACGTTGTTGATGGCGGAATTGAACCACCGGGTACGCAACACCCTAGCGACGATTCAGGCCATGGCGCGCCTGACCGCGCAAGGGGCCGCCAGCAAGGAAGCCTATGTGCAGTCCTTGCAGGGGCGCATCGCTACCATGGCCCGCACCCACGAGCAGCTGACGCGCGAACGCTGGCAGGGAGTGTCGCTTGAAGATGTGGCGCGCGACGAGTTGAAGCCCTACGCGACCCGGACCGACGCAGTTGTCATTAAAGGCCCCAAGATTACGCTGGGTCCCCGCCAGGCGCTGGACTTTGCTTTGGCTTTCCACGAGTTGGCGACCAACGCCGCCAAGTACGGCGCACTGTCGGCGCCGGGCGGCAAGGTGTCGATCACTTGGAGCCTGGGCGAGCAGGAAGGCGAACCGCTGCTGAAGGTGTTGTGGCAGGAGTCCGGCGGCCCGCCGGTGGTTGAGCCGCCGAAGAAGGGCTTCGGTTCACAGCTCATCCGCAATACCTTTTCGGGCGCCAACAAGAAGACGGCGTGCGCCTATTTACCGGACGGCGTGCGCTGTGAAATCGAGACGCCCTGGGATTTAAGCAAGTATCAGACACCTGAATAAGAATTCACGTTTTAATTGAATAAAACTATACAAGTATCTGATTAATAATCGCAAAAGTCGAAAAAATATTCAAATCGAAACTTTCTGATCCATGCCACGTTGCGTTGCTTCATCACGGACTTAACCGTGTTCGCCTTATGGTTTTGGATAGTCATTTGTTCGCGATTTATCACCGATACACCGATGGACGGCTGGAATGGATCGGCGCGGCGGAGACCGAAGGCCGTGCCCAGTTGCTGGCCCGCATGTGGTCGCGCTACGGCAACACCGACGTCGTCGTGGTCAAGAACCGCCAGACCGGCGATACCGAACATCTCTATACGTTTAAGTCCGGGACGCCCCAGGCGCCCTTTGCCGAAGGCAAACGTAAACTCCACTAAAGTACTCCGTTAAGCATTCCGCGCAGGGCGCTTGCTCAGGCAAAGCTAGCTTTGCCGTGCCTGAACCCCCATGCTCAAGGGAAGGGGCGCTTTGGGATGTCGGGGGGGGCATGCCAAACATCGCGACGAAGGCGATCGATTCGATCCGCCGGAATGGCTTTGCGAAGGCCATTGGGGACGCCCTTACGTTCCCTTTTCGCTATCGGCAAACACAGAAGCAAAAGCGCACGATTTGGTCGGGCGTGCTGGCCCTGGACAGCGTAGAGGCGCGGTTCACCGCGATTTACGCCAATAACCTGTGGGAAAGCACTGAGAGCGTGAGCGGGCCGGGCTCGACCCTGGATTACACCGCCAATCTGCGCGCCAAGCTTCCGGAACTGGTGGCCGCTTACGGCATCAAACGCATCTTCGATGCGCCGTGCGGCGACTTCAACTGGATGCGCCATGTGCTGCCCGAGATGGACGTCAGCTACGTGGGTGGCGATATCGTTCAGGTTTTGATCGACGCCCATAATGCGGCGTTCAGCAACGCCCGTACGGTCTTCATGCATATCGACATGATCAAAGATGGGCTGCCCCAAGCGGACCTCATGATCTGCCGCGACTGCCTGTTCCATTTTTCCTATGAAAATACGCGTCTGGTTTTTGAGAACTTCGTGAGGTCCGGCACGCGCTACCTGCTGACCACGACTCACAAGCCCACATTCGGTTTCGGCGCCGGGAATAGGGACGTTGTGACGGGCGACTACCGGCGGATTGACCTGTTCGCGGCGCCCTATTTTCTGCCGTCGCCGCCCCTGGAGCGGATTGACGACTGGTGCGCGCCCGCAGCGCAACGCGAGATGTGCCTGTGGAGCCGGGAGCAGGTGGCGGAAGCACTCAAGAAGTGACGCCGCGTCGCTTAGAAGTCCGAGATCAATTGCGCGGTGAAACGGCGGGCTGGGGTTGCCGCGTAGGCACCGGACGATACCGTCCACCCGTAATCATCCAGGACGTTTTGCACGCGCAGCCGCAGCGACGCCGATGAGTTATAGAGCTTGAAATTATACCGCGCTCCGAGGTCGAGCGTGGTGTTGGCGTCGATGCGAACCGTATTGGAACGATTGGCATAAGCGGGCCCATCCTGACTGATCAAGGCGTCGACGGAGAAGCCTTTCCAGGATGCGGGGCCATACTGAAGGTTCAGGCGCACGTTCCGGTTCGGCTTTCCAATGGGAACGGGTGCGATGAAGCTTGCGACCGCGGCATCGGCTTCCACGCGGGCGCGCAGCAGCATGGCGCCGGCGACGACCGTTAGCCCAGGTGCTAGGCGCCCCGACATGGACAGTTCGACGCCGCGATGAGTCAAATTGCCGACGTCGGCGAAAACATTCGCCGCGTTCCGGTCAAAAAATGGCTTCTTCACTTCGAACACGCCGGCGATGAGCGTGATGCCCGCGCCGATCTTGTAGCGGAGGCCGGCATCGACCTGTTCGGTCAGGCTCGCCGGCATGGCCTCGCCGCGATTGACGGCGATATCCGGTGCAAGTCCGGACTCTTCCAAGCCGCGGGTATAACTGCCGTAAAGCGCCGCATTCTTGCCGAGGTAGATGGCCAGCGTGCCGTTATAGAGCCAAGGCTGGGATTTGGTCTTGGCTGGCGGCAGGCCGGGCTGTTGGACTTCGCGGTCATAAAATGTTTTCTGCGCACCGACGCTGAATTCACCAAGGTCGCGCCACCGCCCGACGTAAGAAACGCCGGGCGTCACCTGCGTGACATTGTCGAGGCCCGACGCGCTGACTGTGAAGGTGGGTTCGGGCTTTATATCCACGACGCCGATCTTGGCGGGTCTCGCCGGAGTAAGACACGTCGCGCAGCGGGGCCGTTTTCAGAACATCGAGGGTGCCGACGCCGTCCGGTCCGACGTTGCGGTAAAAGATAAAGAAATCGTGGTCGAGCGTTTGATGCGATCGAAAGATACCTGTGCGCCAAAGCCAATCGTCGAATACGGTCGCCGATATGATCGTGCCCGTATGATTGACGTGGCGGGTGCGCGCAGCCCACGGCTGGGTGAAATAAATGCTGCGATCGTATTCGGTTGGAATAGCGCCGCCAGCCGAGAAAAGCGAAAAGGTCGGTGCGACTTTGGCTTTGTTGGCGTCGTAGCGTTGGTGAAAAGCGACAACATCAACAGTGTCGCTGGGCGTCCATCGCAAGACGGCGCCAGATGCATAGTTGATATACTTTCCCCGCTGGTCGAGTTGAGGGCGTTCCCATTTGAGCGTCGCGTATACGCCAAGTTTATCCGCAACAAGTGGGCCTGATACCTCTGTGTCGATCAAAAGGCTTTCATAGGGTCCGAAACCGAGGGCCACGCTTCCGGAAAAGTGATCTGCGGGCCGGCTCAGCCGTGTGTCCACGATTCCTGTCGGCGCGGGGAAGGGGTACGACTGCGCGCTCAGGCCCACGCGCATGGTGGTCGAAGCGTAAGTCCGCCCCGGCGCCTGGCCTTGCTGATCCCAGTAGAGACCGTCGACGCGGAGATTCCCGGCTTGGAGCGGATTGAAACCGCGCGCGCTGTTGGAATTGTAAAGGCCCACGTTCTCGTTGCCGAGGGAAACGCCAAAGGCGTCCTCAGCCGAATTGACGGCATTCTCCGCAGCACGCTGCGCGTATGCTGGTCCTATCAGCGCCGCGCACGTCAAGCCCGCGGCCGCAACAAAGCACCGTTGCCACATTCTCCCCCATTCTCCCCAGGACCGGTTCTCGATTGGCGGCCTATCGTTCTCTGCGCGGCCGCTTGCTTCGTTATTACGCCGCAGGTGGCGCGGTGGATAGGTGTCAATTCAGCGCCCACGAGTCTCGTTGGGAAAACGCGCCGCGGAAGAGGGGTTTGAACCTCACGCCTGCGGCCCAATGATGGCGCCAATTGTCCTTATTCACCCGTTTTTCAAATTGCAACGCTGGGTTTTGCCGGCGGAATTCGCATGGTGGTCTGGCCTGGCGTTGGGTAGGCTACCGCGGAGTCCGGCTCATAAATGCGGACTAGGTACGAGACAGTTTCATAGGGGAGGAAGACACCATGACCATGCGCAAACGCGCCATTAAAGGCCTGCTTTCAGCCGTCGCCATTGCCAGCACGCTGACACTGGTTTCGCAAAGCGGCACGGCCGCCGAGATGGCCAAACACATCAATCCGATGGTCGACAAATTGATCGCTCCGGGCGTTCTGTTGACGCCGACCGATTGGGCGTTCTTGGATTACGAACACGGCAAACCGTTTTCCGTGGCCGATATCCGCGCCGATTTGGCGGAATTGGACAAGCACCGTGCGGCCGACGGCCGGCTGATGTCGACGCCGATCGTGCGTTTGCCCGCCGACGGCGATGAGCAATCGCGCTGGATGGTGAAGCAGGTGCTGGACTCAGGCGCCATGGGCATCGTGTTCGGCCACGTGGAAAGCCGTGCCGAAGCCGAGCGCGCCATCGCCAACATGCGTTATCCGACGCAGAAGGGTGCGGTCGTGCGCAAACCGGAAGGTAAACGTGGGTTCGGCCCGACGCTGGCGCCGAAGTTCTGGGGTCTCGCGAACGGCCGCGAATATTTCGCCCAGGCCGACGTGTGGCCGCTGAACCCGGACGGCAATCTGCTGCCGATCATCATGATCGAGACGGCTGAAGGCGTGAAACACATCGACGAAATCACCAGCACGCCGGGCGTGGCCGCCATTCTCATCGGACCGAGCGACCTGGGCGTTTCCCTGGGTGTCGGCCCGCTGTATCCGAAAAACGCGCCGGAGACGGAAGCCGCGATCCAAACGATCGTGAATTCCTGCAAGAAGTACAAAGTCGCGTGCATCACACTGGCGTCGACCGGCCAGGAAGAAATCAAGATGCGCAGCGACCAGGGCTTCAAGGCGCTGATCGTGAAGATCGGCTACTAAGGCGTTAGCGAACTGAGGTTCTAAGCGCGGCGGGTGTCAGAGCGGTATCCGCCGTTTGCTTTGCAGATCAAACCCGCCGGACGATCACTTCCATACAGGCGCGGTAGCGTTCGCTGATTCCGTACCGCAACGGCTCGAAGCCGGTCTCGCGTAGCAGCGCGTAAAGGCGGCTGCGGCTGAAGTTATGATAGTGCTCCAGTTCGCCCCAATAGGGGTTCGCTCCGGCGTCGTTCAACATGCGCCAGAGGACAGTTTCGCTGTTGGGCATGGAAATAAGCGCGATGCCGTTTTCAGCGAGCAGGCGGTGTACGGCCTTAAGGCCCTGCTTGGGAAACGGCATGTGCTCGAGCACATCGGCTAGGCTGATGACGGAGCAGGGCGTTTCCAGTTCGAGTTCTTCAAGATCGCCGAGATGCCGAGCGCCTTGAGCTGTGTCACGTTTTCCGTGCGCAGATCGGCGCCGACCGGCGTGAAGCCGTACTCCTGCGCGGTAAACAGAAGTGCGCCATTGCCGAAGCCGACGTCGAGCCAGGTTCCATCGGACACGTAAGGCAAGACTTTCTCCACCATGCGGGCCGCGAGCATGCGCTGCCGCTCGAGGTCCTGTCCGAGCTTTTGGGATGTGTTTGTGCTGCTGAAGACCAGCGCGGCACCTTCGGGCGTGAAATACCCTTCGGTGAACACATGCCCGCAAGCGGTGCAGTGATTCCAGTTCATGACCGGCGAAAGCGGCTGCTTATACAAAGGGTGACGCGAACAGTCCGCCGTCGCTTCCTGAACCAGGGTTTGGCTGTCGCACAAAGGACAGGCCGAAAAAGGAATGCGAAGGGGATCGTTCATGGATTCAACGGCGGCTCGGCGGGATCAATAGGTCCCGCGGCCGGTTGGTTTTCAATGGCATTAAAATGCCGTTGGGGCGCGGGAGCCGGGGCATATACGCCGGTGGTGGCCGCCACGCCACGCAATCAGTTGTCGTGTTGAACATCTCGGTTGTCGCCGCCAGCAACTCGGCGGCCGTATTTCGATACAGCGTAAACGTGCCGTCCGGGAGGGCCCATTCGCCCGTGAGTGCTCCGATGTCGGCGGCTTCCAATTGCCGGTAAATGGGACCATCGCGTTCGCGCTGGAAGCCTTGCGTTAGAATGTAGTCTTGCGGATTCCAGGCGCCCGCCAACACGTTCAAGTCGGTCACGGCCGTGGGCACGCCGAAAGCAAAAATGATCATTGGCCCGTGTATCATTTTTCGACGGGAAACTCCAAAAGCCACAGGCTTAAAGTATAGTTCAAGTTGGGCGATGATTCACTTCCCATACCCAGCCTCTATTAGTAGAATTGCCCCAAAATAAGAAACGTCTGCGAATCGCACGGGGAACACACGACGGTGGTGCTGTGTCCGGCTATTTGGAAGGCGGTTTCACTTGTCTCGATTTCGCGCGTTTATTGAACGCCCGGTCGTAAGCGTCCGGGTCCTCGTCCCCACCCAGCTTTTTAGCCATCTCAACGAAGCGCTGCTTCTGCGCCGCATCGGTCTTTTTGACCGCTCTTTTGCCGCGCGGCGGCTTAGGGGTTTTTGATGGTGTCACGTAAGCCACCTCCGCCTTTTCAATTTCCGGGCGCTAAATACGTTGGGTACTTCTGCGATGAGTCCACGCATACCCAGTTCGATCAAACCTATTTCTCCGTGGGCGGCCTCGCGCTCCCAGATCGCGTTTACGCGCCGCTTCTGATGCGTCTGGAGGAAATAAAGGATAAGTGGAAGCCCCTTAAGGAAATCAAGTGGAGCACCACTCCTCCCGGCGAACATTCTGCTCAAACCGATTTCGCTCGTTGCCTTTCGGAATTCATCAAACAAGGTGACGCGCATCTCCACATCATCTTTGTTAACCGGCACGATTTCGACAATGCGAAAAGCCTGCCGGGGGGCACTATCAATGACACTGTGAGCAAGATGTTCTGGCAATTGCTCTTGTGGCATCCCGTCACCTTCTACGGGCCTCATTGCGATATCCATGTTCGCCCAGACAAGGGCGAACCGACGAGGAATTTGGAAAAATATATTGCGAGCCTTGAAGATCGCGGTAAGCGCCAGCAACGAGCGAAACCAAAATGTATTACGTCTCTCAAGCCGCGTGAATCGGGCGAGGTCCTAATGCTCCAGCTTCTGGACGTTACGATGGGGGCTTTTACGGCGATGAAAAATAGACGCCTAAATAACCGACACAAGACCGACCTGAAAAAACTCGTGGACGATTTGTATGGCAACCCAGACTTGGCTATCGACACGCACAAACACGTCCAACCGTTCAAGCTATGGAACTTCAGGCCAGATACGCCCGAGCCGTCAGAGAAAGCGCTCCCGGCGCTATCGTGAGTTTCCCCACGAACGTCCAAATATGGAAAGTTCGCGACCGGGAGCACCATTGATACTATCAACTTATGCCCATTTTACAAGGTTTTCTTTGGCATACCTAGTTTCTTGACCCACCACCGCGCCAAGTCGATGAATGATTTAAATGGTCGTTTTCGGCCCACTAGTTCCTTCATATGTTAACCGCTTCGCCTTGAAGCCCTTCAGCGCTTCGTCTACGCGGGTTTCGTCGGTGAAGCCAAGTTTCGCGCGTGTGTTCTGGCGGAAATCGAACTCGGCCAAGTAACGGTCAAGGTGGCGCTTATCCATGTGCTGGTAGGTCCCGATTAAGCCGCGCTTAAAGATCGAGAAGAAGCCTTCAAGGGTATTGGTGTGGGCTTCTCCGCGCTTCCATTCGTACTTGGAGTGATCGACCGCTTCATGCTTCACGAACTGGCCTTTGTAGTAAGGCGCGCTATCCGAGACGAGCAACGTATCCTCATGAACCTCGCGCTGAAGATGAGCCCGTAAGTTGCCGTGATGAATCGCTTTTGAACGAATATTGCCGCCGCGCTCAACCAAGCTGAAAACTTGCTGGGCGTTATGTTGGTATGGAATGTGGCCTTCGGGCTTGCGGGTCTTTGGCGATTTGCCGAGATACGTTTCGTCGGCTTCCACAATCTTGCCAGCGCCGCCCAACGGGCCAGAGCCTTCGGCGGGTGCCATTGCGTGGCGGATACGATGGCCCATGAACCAAGCCGTCTTCATGCCAACGCCAAGCGTGCGCTGAAGCTGGCGGGTGCTAATGCCTTTCTTGCACGAGCAAAGCAGGTAGATGGCCTGGAGCCACAGGCGCAACGGTGCGTGGCTGTCCTCAAAGATGGTGCCCATCTTCACGGTGAAGGGTTTGCGGCAGGCGTAGCACTTACGAAGGCCAGTGCGGGTGGTCTTGCCCTGGAGGCGTCCAATCTTGGTGGCGTCCACGTTACCGCAATGGGGGCACGTCGGGCCGTCCGGCCAAAGGTGGCGCTCCACGTACTCGTAGGCCGCGTCTTCGTCGTGAAAATGGAGGGCGTCTAAAACTGAGGTCATGACTGTTTCTCCTTGGCTCCAAACCTACATTTTGGGGTTGGGTACGTCAAGTGAAACATCGCCTCAAGTTGTTTCATAATATACATTATGCGACAATTCGAGACATGGAAAACACAGTAAATGAGGTGTCGGACGACCATTCGCCCACCCTCGGATTTATTGTCGGAAACGGTGAAACGATGCCCCCGGTGATGCGTACATCGGCTGCCCGGATCATGTTCTCAGTCGCTCCCGCCGAGGACAATTCCCGGCTGGATCGCGTACGCACAAAAATGCATAGCACTATTCACTTTCTCGGCGTCGCTGAAACGCGCTAGACCGAGGTCATGAACAGTTTTACCACGCAGTTCGGCCGCGAAATTCCTTTCGTTCCAGGGTTCTTTGACCGAAATAAATACTTTCTCGAAGCCGACCTTAACATTTTCCACCAGGATCTGCGGGTCGTTTCAGACGGCAAGCTTTCGCTTCATTATCCAGCGAAAGACCTCGTGTCCTACTCGGCCATGGTCGATTTTCTCGACCGTCATGGCCTTTTAAATCCACGCGGAAATGGCATTGATTTAGGCGGCGCCGAGGGAACCTGCATTCGCCTGCTCAAGGCAGCAGGCTGGATCGGAAACGCGACCAACCTTGATATTCTGGACATGTCGCGCGTGGCGGACGACGCCTACTTCTCTAAATTTGTTCAGATTATCCGGGGCATCGACGCAAACCCGACGCCGGGAGCCGCGTTTTTGCGGCAGACCTTGGACGAGGCCAAGGAAGGTCATGGCTTTCATCCGGGAACGCCGTCGACCTACGGCCTCGAGCTACAGTTTCCCCATGCGATGAAGCTCGATCAGAATTTTCATATGAGTGCCCTCGATGCGCCCGGAACATATGATTTTGTGATGACGGTCAGCTGCTTCGATTACTTCGACCTGGACGTGGCACTTCCCAAGGTCCGGTCGATGCTAAAACCCGGTGGATTATTTTATGCCCACATGGGCTATTGGTGGTATCCGGTAAATCCAAGCGGAATCGTGGGGCATTTTCCCTATGCGGCCCAGCGCCTCACGCTGGAAGACCTGAAGCGCTACTACGGAGCACCTTAGATCCCTGCCCCAGCGCTATAACTATTATCATCGTGGTCAGCAGCGGCCGGCGCTGGCGGATTGGCACGATCTAATCAAACGACACGGCCTCAAAGCCGTCGCCTTCGAGCGCGTCATGGCGGCTAAAAACGCACGGATCGAGGATGACCCGCCCGCTCTGGCGCAGGCATCATGGTTCGACCCCCAGATGGTCTTGGATGATATCCGCTGTTTTCGAAGCGGAATTGTCGCAGACGATCTGAAGACGTCGGCGCTTCGCGTTGCATTGACGCGGGCTTGAGCAAGTTGCTTAGCAAAAACTGGATTTGCGTCCCAGCGCTTGGCCGGCCCAGAAGGCTTCGAGCTCTTCGGAGCGCCCGGTTGGCAAGCGGCGCACGGCGACGATCTCGTCGGCGCGCGCGCGTGACCAAAGGCGTCCAAGATTAAGTGCCTGGCGTTCGCTATCGGCAGACGATAACCATTCCAGGCGTCCATCGGCTTGTTTGCAGCATACGGCGTACATGAGGAAAACCTTGCGGGTGAATTGTGGAGATTTAACGGCAGGCCCCATCTTCAGTTCCCTTTGGTTCCATTACGTTTTCGCCACCTTTCATCGATTACCCGGAGCGTGCGAGTATCTCTAAATGGTAGGCAATCAAACCGAGAATATGAGCCGTCTTCTGGCCATCATGGAGCGGCTGCGCGACCCAAAGACCGGGTGTCCGTGGGATGTGGCGCAAACCTTTGCAACCATCGCGCCGTATACCATCGAGGAAGCTTATGAAGTGGCGGACGCCATCGCCAAGAACGATACGGCGGCCCTGAAAGACGAATTGGGCGACTTGCTGCTGCAGGTGGTGTTCCATGCGCGCATTGCCGAGGAAGCCGGGCAATTCAGCTTTGCCGATGTGGTTCAGGCCATTTGCGACAAGATGACGCGCCGCCACCCGCATGTGTTCGGGGATGCCAAGGTGAAAGACGCTGCAGCGCAGACCATCGCTTGGGAAAGCATCAAGGCGGCCGAACGCGCGGCGGCAGGCAACAAGGATCAGCCGGTGAGCGTTTTGGATGGATTGCCCGCCGGCCTGCCGGCGCTCAAACAGGCCGAAAAGCTGCAAAAACGCGCGGCGCGCGTGGGCTTTGACTGGACCGAGGCCAAGGACGTGCTTGGAAAAATCCGCGAAGAACTGGAGGAAGTGGCCGCCGAGTTCGACGTGGCCGTGCCCGCCAACGACCGCCTCACAGATGAAGTCGGCGATTTGCTGTTCGCGTGCGTGAACCTCGCGCGCAAAGCCAATATCGATCCCGGCATGGCCTTGCGCGGCACCAACTTGAAGTTCGACCGGCGCTTTCGCCGCGTAGAGACTTTGCTGGCCGCCAACGGTCGCACGCCGGAGCAAGCGACGCTTTCGGAAATGGAAGCGTTGTGGGTTCAAGCAAAGAATGAAGAGCGTGGCGTAACATGAATCGACTGCTGCAAAAAATCGCCGCTGCCTTCGTCTGCTGCGCGCTGCTGACGAGCTGCTTCGTACCCGATATGTATGAGTGCGAAATCCGCCTCACCAAGGACGGCGGTTACGGCATTACGTACATCGGAATTTTGACTTATGCGCCGCTGTTCAGCCAGATCGTGCGCAAGGAAATCGACGACGCGCACGCCAAAGAAAACATCCGGATGTTCTATGAGCAGTTGAAGCGCGAGGATGCCTTTAAGGAAGTGGAGAGCTTGGGGCGTGGACGTTATCGCGTGCGCTACGAACTGACGGGGCGTTTTGCCGGCAGCCACCAATCGGTAACCTTCGTCACGCGCCAGAACCCCATTTTCCGCATCCTGACCACCGAGCGCGGTACGGCCGAAGTGAATGGTTCGGGTCAGGCCAAGCTCTATGCGAAGCGCCTGGTAGAGGTGGGCCTGACATCGCAAGGCCTGCTGCGGATTGTGACAGATATGGACGTGGTCAAAACCAACGCGCAGTTCACGCGGAAATCGCAGACGCCGGGCTTCACCATGTACGACTGGCGTTTCCGGAGTTTTGCCGATACGCCGCCCAGGTTCGTGGCCAAGCTGGGCATCGACCCGCGTACCGGCGTTCCGGCCTACAGTGGCGGCGCCGGCGTCAACGTCGAGCCGGAAGAAGATCCAAAGAAGTAGGCTTAAAACGCACGACGCGCGCCGTCGAAGTTCGAGGGCGCGCGTCGGGTTCTAAGCGAGTGAAGGCGTTTAGTCGTTGCGATTGCCGCGTCCGCCTCCGCGACGACCACCGCCCTGCCCTGGTCCTTGATCGTTATTGTCGGGCGCAGCCGCCGGCGCTTGCTGCGGTTGTGGATCGGGCGCAGCCGCTTGCGGGCGTCCGCCGCCATGCAATCCATACCGGAGGGCCGGCGAGCTGTTGCGCATCATCTCCTGCTGCTGCGGGCTGGCCGCCTCGGGAATGGGCGCTGATGCCGGCATACGTCCTTGCGGCGTACGGATTTCAGGTTGGCGTGCTTCTGGTGCCCGTGCTTCCGGTGCGCGGTTATTATTACGGACGTCATTATCGCCGCCGTTGAAAACGTCACGGTTCGTCTGCTGACGTCCACGCCCGCGACCGTTGTCGTCGCCGCGTTGCTGCTGTTGCGGCGGCGGCTGGATCACGGGTTGTTGGGCGGCCGGCTGTTGGATGGGAGCAGCATCCTGCCCACGACGGTTCTGCCAATCCTGACGGCGCCCGCGCCCGTTATCGTCACGGCGATCATCAGCTTGTACATCTCTCATGGGGCGCCCATCTCGGCGTCCGTCGCGGCGCTGATCTTGGCCTTGCCAGCGTTGGGCGTCTCCGCGTTGCCCGTCTCCGCGTTGGGCATCTGGGCGCTGACCTTGCTGCCACGGCTGACCTTGAGGCGCTCTATCTTGAGAAGGTCTACCCTGCGGCGGGCCGCCGGTGATGGTGCGACCGCGCCAATTGTCGCGGCGCGGACCCGCGTCGCGGCGTGTGGTGTCGTGCTGCCACACGTTGCCGCTGAAGTGCGGGCGGCGCGGGCTCATGCGGTCCCAACGACCGCGATCGATATTGATGCGGTGACCGCGCCAATCCCAGTTATGCCAACCCCAATACGGGCGGAAAATCGGAACGCTGATGCCGTAGCCGTAGCCCATGCCGATTCCGTAGCCGACCGGGGCCGAGAAGTAGTACGGCGGATATTCGGGATAGCGCCAATCGCCATAAACATCGCGCGGATCGTAGACGGAGAAGTAGAAGGAATCCGAACGGGCGGGTTCAATGGTGATCAAGCCATCGCTGTAAATCACGCGTTGGCGGTTATCGGTGCGCAAACTGCCGCGATTGAAAGCTTCCTGACGCAGGCGCTGGACGGAATCCATCACAGCATCTTCGTTGCCGATGAAAGCGTTGCCCAAGCGTTCCGTCCACTCGATGTTTGTGGCCATCATTTGCAACAGGCCAGGCACGGTCACCAACGATTTAATGCTGGGATCCCAGTCGAGGCGATCCATGGCTTCTTCCAAGTCGCTGCCGCGCAGCGAGGAGTTATAGGGAGCTGCCACCCAGTCGGCCGCGTCCTGCACTTCGCCCGGATACGTCGCGGCCATCATGATGTCGGCCAGCAATTGGTCTGGATAAAGCGCGATGGGCGCCGTGAGCGAGTCCAGCTCGCGCGGCGAAATGCGTTGCGCGCGGTCGTTCCACGCGACGCCCTGGGTGTGACCGACGGCGGGCAACTGCGTCAAAGCGGTTGTGGCGCCGATGATGAAGGCTGAGATGATGCGATGTTTCATGTAAAGGAAGATACGCATCCACTACGGCGAAATGGTGGCGCTTCCGTGACTTATGAAGCGATTAAGTCGCGGGAATAAGCGCACGCACAGTACGCCATATCTCTTCCGAGGGGGCGGCAAGCAATCCAGCTTGGTTCGCAGCCGCAGCATTGTAGCGTTCACCTGTTAAGAGGCGATTGTAGCCGCCGGCTTCGGTGTGAATCAGCGCGCCGGCCGCATGATCCCAGGGCTTCAGTCGGTTGTAGCAAATCACCTGCGTGCGATTCTCAACCAGTGCCCAGTAGTCGTGTGCTGCACTGCCCAAGCGGGTGATGCGCGCGAATTTGGTTTTGAGCGGCGCGGCGAGCGGGTTGTAGACGGCGGCAACCATCGTCTCGAGGTTTTGCGTTTGTGGCACGGACACGCGCAGATACACGGATTTTCCGTCGCCAAAGCGCTGTGACCCAGCGCCGCGCTCGCCGACCAGTGTGCGATTCTCCAGCGGCTCGTGAATCCAGCCCATGATGGTTTCGCCCTTGTGCATGAGCGCGATCATCACGGCGAACACCGCGCGGCCATGGACGAAATTGGATGTGCCGTCGATGGGATCGATGATCCACACATAGTCTTCCGACAAAAGATGCTCGAGCACATTTGGGTTTGCGGCGGCGGCTTCTTCGCCGATCACCAGCGATCCAGGTAGAAATTCACGCAGCGCGAGGCCGAGCGCTATTTCGCTTTCTTCGTCGGCGACGGTGACGAGATCGGTGGCGCTGGTTTTGGCGCGTACGTCGCCTTCGCCCAATTGATTGAAGCGCGGCAGGATAATGCGCTCTGACACATCGCGCATGGCAACGGTCACTTGTTCGATCAAACGGCCGCTATCGGGATGGGTCATCAGTGATCGCGATGTAGGGGAAAGCCGCGCTTTTGCAGGCGGGCGGTGTCGGCGGCATCCAACAGCACGGTGACGTGGGCGTTTTGCTCGCCGTCTTCGCGCGTGAGAACCTCGCCGCGCCGATAAAGCCAGGCCAGCGTTTCGCCGTCGTCGAGGGGGACATGCACGCTTAAGGGATGGCGGCGGCGGCCCAAGTCGGCGTCGAGCAGTTCCAAAAGTGTTTCGGTGCCCTCGCCCGATACGGCCGACAAAGCCACGGCGTGCTGCACGCGCTTGGCCGCCACGATAGCGGATTGGCGGGCTTCATCGTCGAGAAGGTCGATCTTGTTCAAGGCTTCGATCACCGGGCGCTCGGCCGAGCCCTCGGCTGCGACACCGAGTTGCTTGAGGACGTCGAGCACGTCGCGCTTTTGCGCTTCGGATTCGGGATGGGCGATATCGCGCACATGGACAATGATGTCGGCGGCCAGGACTTCTTCGAGTGTCGCGCGAAAAGCCGCCACCAGTTCGTGCGGCAGGTCGGAGACGAAGCCGACGGTGTCGGACAAGATGGCATTGCGGCCCGACGGCAGCTTCAAGCGGCGCATGGTGGGATCGAGGGTCGCGAACAACTGATCCATCGCCACGACCGACGATTTGGTCACCGTGTTGAACAGCGTCGACTTGCCGGCGTTGGTGTAGCCCACGAGAGCGACGATCGGATATGGCACGCGCTTGCGCGCTTCGCGATGCAAGTTCCGGGTCCGCGTGACGGTTTCCAGCTCTTTCTTCAAACGCACGATACGCTCTTCGATCAAGCGCCGGTCGATTTCGATCTGGGTTTCGCCGGGACCGCCGAGGAAGCCGTGACCGCCGCGCTGACGTTCAAGGTGGGTCCAACTGCGGACCAGGCGGCTTTTTTGATAGGTCAGATGCGCAAGCTCGACCTGAAGCTGGCCTTCACGGGTGCGTGCGCGCGCGCCGAAGATTTCGAGAATGAGGCCGGTGCGGTCGATGACCTTCACATTCCAGGCGCGCTCGAGATTGCGTTGCTGACCCGGCGACAAGTGCCCGTCGACAATGACCAGCTCGACTTCGAAGTCTTTGGCCATGCCGCCGATACGTTCGACGGTGCCCTCGCCCAGGTATGTCGCCGGGTTGGGTTTGGCGATGGTGACGCTTTCGGCGTGGCGGACATTGAGATCGATGGCGGCAGCCAGCCCACAGGCTTCTTCCAGCCGCGAGCGTTCGCCGTAGTCATCGGCGGTACGCGCGCGTTTTTTTAGACGCGGATGAACAATGAGGGCTGTGGTGGCTGGTTTATCGCGCTCTAGCAAATATGTATCGCGGTGGGTGGCGCGGGCTTATTCCGCTGCGTCGCCTGTACCGCCTTCCTCCTTCGGCTCGAACAACTGGACCGGCGCCGACGGCATAACGGTCGAGATCGCGTGCTTATATACCAACTGCGTATGACCGTCGCGCCGCAACAGCATGGAGAACTGGTCGAACCAGGTGACGATCCCCTGCAGCTTGACGCCGTTTACGAGAAACACCGTAACGGGGGTTTTGTTCTTGCGGATGGCGTTGAGGAAGACGTCTTGGACGTTTTGGGCTTTCTCGGCAGTCATCGGAGTACAGCCTCTTCTCTATTGTTGTTATCGTTATGGGCGCTGCCCCAATGGAATTTCTTAAAGCGAAATTCGGAAACCCCATATTCAATTTTTAAGTTAGGATTTTTCCGGGAAACCGGTCAACTGCGCATATGTGAAGTGGCCGGTTAAACTGTCGCCCGGATCAACGAAATCAAGGCGTTATGGTCGGCCAGATAATAATCCGCCGGGTCACTTTCTTGCGAACCCCAGTGGCCGGGGTGCGTATCGTGCCCGTAAACGAGTGTTGTGCATCCGGCCGCGCGTCCACATGCGACGTCGATGGGAGCGTCGCCGACAAACCAGACATCGGGGCCGGGCGGAATGCCGGTATCCTCAAGCGCCATATGAACTGGGTCGACCGCGGGCTTGTCGCGGGGTGCATCTTGGGCGCCCACAAGGCGGCTGAAGTACTTCGTCCAGCCGAGATGGGCCGCTTCGTCGCGCAAATATTGTCCGGTTTTGTTGCTAACCACGCCTAAGCGAATCCCCTGCTCCGCCGCGACCTGAAGCATGGCTTCGGCGTCCGGCAGCACGGCGAGCATGGCGATGTGGTTGGCTTTGAATTCGCGGTAAAAAATATCGCGCGCTTCTTCCCACCGCGTGCCGAAATGAATGGGAAATGTGTCGCGCAAGGAACCCGCGACGTTCGCGCGCATCTCGGCTGCGTTCCAGGGAGCCAGGCCCATGGCTTCGCGCGTGAGATTGGTGGCTTTACCGATGCAAGGCCAAGTGTCGACCAAGGTGTTGTCCCAATCGAAGAGGATCGCCTTTGGCTTCGCGACCGCTTTAGACATTCCAGGCGGTATCCGCACGCAGGCTGTCGATGAACGTACGGTACAGACGCCGCAGTTCAAGCGCGACCGTGCCGGGCGCGCCGTTGGCGACGGGTGTTTCGTCGATCAGCACCACCGGCATGACGAAGGTGGTGGTGCCGGTGAGGAAGACTTCTTTCGCGGCGCGCGCTTCATCGAGGGTGAATGGGCGTTCCTCGATTTGATAACCGGCCTCGCGCGCGAGCTTGATGACGGTCGCGCGCGTGACACCGCCGAGAATGGCTTGCGTCGTCGGGTGCGTGACGAGGGTTTGGTCTTTCGTCACCATCCAGGCGTTGGAAGCACTCGCCTCCGTAACCGTGTTGTCGGGCGTGAGTAACAAGGCTTCGAACGCTTTTGCCTCCGTGGCCTTTTGTTTAGCGAGCACATTGGGCAAGAGGCCGACGGTTTTAATGTCGCAGCGGCCCCAGCGCTGATCGGGCGCGGTGATGACTTTCACGCCCTGCTCGGCGATGGCTTCACTGGGGCCGGCGCCGTGTTTAACGGTCATGATGACGCTGGGCGGAACGGTCTCTTTCGGAAAAGGGTGGGCGCGCGGCGCCACGCCCCGGTTGACCTGCATGTAAAGCGTGCCCTTGGTGATACGGTTGCGCTGGACAAGTTCCTTAGCGATCACCGTAAGCGCACCGTTAGTGGCGGGGGTGCGCACGCTCAGCTCGCGCAACGAACGACTTAGGCGAACCATATGCGGCGCGTAGTCCACCGGCAGGCCATTCCAGATGCAGATGACTTCATAGACGCCGTCGGCGAATTGATAGCCGCGATCTTCGATATGAATATGCGCGGCACCTTGGGGCAGATAGCGCCCGTTGACGTAAGCAATGTGCGACATGGTTAAGCGTCAGTCCGAGCTAAATTAAAATGACAACGTCCGGGGCATCTTTGTTTAGGCATGTTCTTATCGGAAAACCGCTTCACACTTTTCCGGAACATGCCTAGGACGCCGAGCGCTGCAGGTCCGAGAGGGGGGCGACATCGTCTTCGCTGTCGACGGGCGTGCCGTCGCGGCGATGGCGAATTTCTGTCGAGATGCCGAGGGATTTGAGTTTGCGGTGAAGCGCCGAGCGTTCCATGCCGACGAAGTCCGCAGTCTTGGAGATATTGCCGCCGAAGCGCACGACCTGCGCCATGAGGTATTCACGCTCGAACACTTCGCGGGCTTCGCGGAGCGGCAAGGTCATGATCTCGTCGGCGCGGCGCATCATCAAGGTGGTCGGCGCGTCGCCGCTGACGTCGTTAGGCAGCATGTCGGCGCGGATCACGTCGTTGACGCCGCCCGGCGCCATGATCAACAGGCGTTCGATCACGTTGCGGAGCTGACGCACGTTGCCGGGCCAGGTGTAGGTTTGTAGGGCTGCGATGGTGTCTTCGGCCAGGAGGCGGCGCGGCAGGCCGGTGCTGGCGGCGGCGCGTTCCATGAGATGGCGCGCGAGATCGGGAATGTCGTCGGGATGGTCGCACAGTGGCGGCACCGGAACCGGCACGACGCTCAAGCGATAAAATAGATCTTCACGGAAGGTGCCCTTTTTGATTTCGGCGCGTAGGTCGCGGTTGGTGGAAGCCAGCACGCGCACATCGAGTTTCACCGGGCCGAGGCCGTTCATGCGCTCGAGGCGCTGGTCTTGCAGAATGCGGATGATGCTGCCTTGCGTCGCCATGGGCAAATCGCCCACTTCATCGAGCAAAAGTGTGCCGCCGTCTGCGCGTTCGAGCAGGCCGGTGCCTGAGCCGTCTTCACTGCCCTCGCCCACGCCGAACAGAACTTCGTTCAAGCGATCGGGATGCAGCGATGCGCAGTTGGCGACGACAAAGGGGCCTTGCGCGCGGGGTGAATTGAGATGGATCTGGCGGGCGACGACTTCTTTACCGGAACCGGCGGGGCCGGTGATAAGCACGCGTGAACCCGTGGGTGCGACACGATCGATCGTACGACGTAGAACCGTCATACCTTGCGATGAACCCACAAGGCTATCGGGGGCACCGGCGCGGCTTTTGAGTTCGATGTTTTCGCGTTTTAAGCGCGCGGCTTCGATAGCGCGGCGCAGGATCAGCAAAAGTCGATCGGCCTCGAAGGGCTTTTCAATGAAGTCGTAGGCGCCGAGCTTGATGGCTTCGACGGCGGTGGCGATGGTCCCGTGGCCGGAAATCATCACCACCGGGACATTGGGACGCAGAGCTTTGATGGCCGAGAGAACTTGGAGGCCGTCGAGGCGCGAACCCTCGAGCCAGATATCGAGAATCACGGCGGCCGGCGCGCGGGTTTGAACAAGCTCGACCGCTTGCTCTCCAGTCGCGGCCTCGCGGGTCGCGAAGCCTTCGTCTTGCAAGATGCCCGCGACGGCGACGCGAATATCGTTTTCGTCATCGACAATTAAAATGTCGGATGGCGCGAGAGTTGTAACGCTTGCAACCATGTCTATTCCCCTGCGCGAACCGTGAGTGGTTGTTCCGTTCCTGTGACGGCAAGTGTCTGCGGGAAATGCAGCGTAATCATGGCGCCGCTTTCCGTCTCGTTGCCTGTGAGTGGCGCGTCCGTGAGCGTGAGCGCGCCGCCGTGGTCTTCCAGAATCTTTTTAACGATGGCGAGGCCTAACCCCGTGCCCTTCGCGCGCTTCGTGACGTAGGGTTCGGTTAGGCGTTCGCGCTCTTCCTGCGGAAGGCCGATGCCATTGTCGACGACACGCACCAAAATTTCCCCGGTCGTTTCTTCGATGCGCACCGTCACCTTGCCCAGGCTTTCGCTTGAACCCGGCGCGCCGTAGCGCGCATCGACGGCTTCGACCGCGTTCTTCAACACATTGGTGAGCGCTTGACCGACTTGGCGCGCGTCGCAGTTCATGCGGACGGGATGACCGAGCGGAACCAACGTAAAGGCGATATGCGGAAACGCTGCCCGTTGCAGCATGACGGACTCGCGCACGATGGATGCGATGTCTGCGGGGCGCAACACGGCTGCCGGCATGCGCGCGAAGGCTGAGAACTCGTCGACCATGTGGCCGATGTCGCCCACGTGGCGAATAATGGTGTCGGTGCATTGCGCGAACAGACCGCTTTCGTCGTCCAGCTTGCTCATGTATTTGCGTTTCAGGCGTTCGGCCGAAAGCTGAATGGGTGTGAGCGGATTCTTGATTTCATGCGCGATGCGGCGTGCGACGTCGGCCCAGGCGGCTTTGCGCTGCGCGGCTTGAAGTGCCGTGATGTCGTCGAAGGTCACCACATACCCACCGATACCGTCGGCGGAGGGCTCGGTTGAAAGGCGCGCGAGGAAGGTTTTCTGCACGCCGTTTTCGGTGACCAGAACTTCGTGCTGAACCATGCGCTGCGGCGCTTGCTCGATTTCATTCATGAGCGGGATGAAAGCGGGAACGGCGACAATGAGCGGCGTGCCGATGGCCTTGGTCAGATCGATACCTAGCAAAGTAGACGCCGAGCGATTGGGCAGTTCGATATTGCCGCGTAAATCCAAACCAATCACGCCGGCGCTGACGCCCGCGAGAACGGTTTCGGTAAAGCGGCGACGTTCGTCGAGCTGGGCGTTGGTATCTTTGAGCGCGTTTTGCTGCTCGGACAGGCGTTCGGTCATGCGGTTGAAGGCGCGACCGAGGTAGGCCACCTCGTCGCTGGCGGAAATTTCGCGCACGCGCACGGACAGATCGCCGCTGCGCACACGTTCCGCTGCACCGATGAGATCGACAATGGGCCGCGCGAGAGCGGTGGCGAGCGATAGGCCGAACCAAATGGAAATGAGCAGCAATAAAAGCGCAACGACGCCGAATAAAAGCACGAAGCTGGTTTGCAGATTGGTGCGCTCGCCTTCCAAACGCTCGTACTCGGCCACGGCGCTTTCCGTGCGGTTCAGGCGGTCGAGCACCTTCGCGTCCACGAAGCGGCCAACATAAAGATAGTGCGTCGGAAAGATGTTGAGTTTCACAAGCGCGCGTACGCGATTGTTGTCGGCGCCCACGAGCACGGCGACGGAGCCGGTGTTGGCCTGAGCCATGGTGGGCAGCGGAATGGGCTCGAGGGCCAGGGAGAATGTGTAGCCGGCCTTGGCGACGACCTGGCTGTCGGTCTCGCGGAAGATCACGGCTTCGCTCAGATTTCGATAAGCCGATTGGGTTGACAAGAACGTGTTCAGGCGCTCGGGGTTAAGGCTGATTTGGGCCCATTGATTGTTGATGTCATTGGCGGTCGCGAGCGCATCGGCGCTGATGCTGTTGTTGTGTTCGTTCAGATAGGCGCGTGCGATTTCGCGGGATTCCGTGACGGCGGTCTTCACCCGTGCGCCGAACCAGTTCTCGACGCCGAAGGCGAAGAACAGAATGGAGAACACCGCGATGAGCACCGTTGGCGTCATGGCGATAACGCCGAACAGAGTCACAAGGCGAATGTGAAGCCGCGAGCCCACCGTGCGTGCGCGATGCTCGTGCCACAGGCGCACGAGGCGCCGCGCGACGAGCAACGCCAATCCCAACACGATCAGGAGATCGACGTTAACGAGGATGATGGTGTTATTGGCGCTCGGACCCGCTGGCCCTAACCCGGCTAAGGCGAAGTATGTGGCTACGCCGGAAATGAAGGCGGCTATCATCAGCGCGATGGCGATGCCGTCGAAGAAATTGGCGTTGCGCAGCCTTATAAACGTGCGCGTCTGCCACGACGCGGTCTCCATCGTCTCCAGAACCTCTGCGGTGTCTGTGTGGACGGTCATCGTTATTTCACGCCGCGGATAACGCCGATTTCGAGATCGCGAATTTTCTTACGCAAGGTGTTGCGGTTGAGGCCCAGAATTTCGGCGGCCTTCACTTGGTTGCCGCGCGTGGCGACCAGAGTCAGATTGATGAGTGGGCGCTCAAGCTCGCGCAAAACACGGTCGTAGAGGCCGCGCGGCGGAAGCGCGCCGTTGTGGCCGTCGAAATAGTCGCGCAAGTGGCGTTCGATGGTGCCCGCGAGACTTTTCGGCTGATTTTCGTCGGGCGCGATTTGGCGTTCGGCTGCGCCCGCCAACTCCAAGTCCACGACGTCCGAGCCGATGACAGGTTCGTTGTAAAGCGCGACCAGGCGCTTCACCAGGTTTTCAAGCTCGCGCACGTTGCCGGGCCAGCGGTAGGACTTCAGGCGCTCAAGTGCCGTTGGTTCCAACGACTTCGGCGGCAAACCTTCGTTGGCGCTTTGCGCGAGGAAGTGGCCGACGAGTTCGGGAATATCCTCGCTGCGCTGACGTAGAGGCGGAATGCGGATCGGCACCACGTTTAAGCGATAGAACAAATCTTCGCGGAACATGCCGAGCTTGATGAGCTGCGTCAGGTCGCGGTGTGTGGCGGCGACGATGCGCACGTTGGCTTTGATCGCCGTGCGGCCGCCGACGGTGGTGAAGCGGCCGTCTTGCAGCACGCGCAGCAAACGGGTTTGTGCTTCGGGCGGCATGTCGCCGATTTCGTCCAAGAACAACGTACCGCCTTCGGCTTGCTCGAAGCGGCCCGAGACGCGCGTCATGGCGCCGGTGAAGGAGCCCTTCTCGTGGCCGAACAATTCGCTTTCGATCAATTCACGCGGAATGGCGGCCATGTTCACAGCGACGAAAGGCCCGCCGCGACGGCGCCCGAAATCGTGCAGCGCGCGGGCGACGAGTTCTTTGCCCGTGCCGGACTCGCCGGTGATCATGACGGTGAGATCGGTGTTCATGAGACGCGCGACGGCGCGGTAGATGTCCTGCATAGCCGGCGAGCGGCCCACGATGGGCAGCCTTTCTGTGGGAATATCGTTCGCGGGAACTTGTTGGCTGGGCTTCAAGGAAAGCGCACGCCCCACGACGGCGACAAGTTCACTGAGATCGAAGGGCTTTGGCAAATATTCAAAGGCGCCGCGCTCCGCCGCCTTCACCGCCGTCAGAAGGGTGTTTTGAGCACTCATGACGATAACATGCAGATCGGGCCGCAGCTTTTTAATGCGCGGAAGGAGATCGAGGCCGTTCTCATCGGGCATGACGACGTCGGTAATGACCAGATCGCCGTCGCCGTCGGCGACCCAGCGCCAGAGCGTTGAAGCATTCCCCGTCGTGCGCACGTCGTAGCCCGCGCGCCCCAAAGCCTGCGTCAGCACCGTGCGGATACCTTGATCGTCGTCGGCAATAAGTACCGTAGCCGCGCTCATATGCCGTATCCCGTCACAACTGGAAGCATGATGCGGAACGTCGTCCGCGCTGTTTGGCTGTCGAACTCAATGACGCCGCCATGGTCGGTGATGATTTTGGCGACGAGCGCTAATCCGAGTCCGCTGCCTTTGGGTTTGGTGGTCACGAAGGGGTCGAACAAATGGGGCCGTATTTCTTCGGGTATTCCCGGGCCATTGTCCTGAACCATGACGACGAGCGGGAGTTGGATGCGCCCGGAAGCGCCTTGCACGGCCACGCGCACGCCGGGTTGGAATGCGGTCGATAAAACAATTTCACCGCCTGACGACGGCGCGGATTCGGCGGCGTTTTTCACGAGGTTGAGAAACACCTGAACGAGTTGGTCGAGATTGCCCGAAACCGGCGGCAAAGAAGGATCGTAACGTTCGCTGAACTTGATGCCTTTGGCGAACCCGTTCTCGGCGAGACGGCGCACGCGTTCGAGCACGACGTGAATGTTCACAGGCTCGCGTGTGAGTGGACGGTCGTCGGAAAAAACTTCCATGCGGTTGACGAGTGCAACGATACGGTCGGCTTCGTCGCAAATGAGTTGCGTGAGCGCACGGTCGCCTTCGGAAGCGCTTTGTCCCAAAAGCTGCGCCGCGCCGCGAATACCGGACAGAGGGTTCTTGACTTCATGCGCGAGCATGGAGGCCATGGCCGTCATGGAGCGCGCAGCGGCGCGATGCTCCATCTGCTGGCCGATCTTGAGTGCGCGTGTTTGTTCTTGCAGCGACACCACGGCCCAATTGGGCCGGTCGGCCAAAGGCGTCACGTAGATGGACATGGTGCGAATGCCGGTGCGCGGCGTATCGAGCACGACGCCGTAGGCCGACATATCGGTGCCGGAGGCGATGGCTTGCTCGACAAGCGTGAGCACGGGGCCGTGCGGCGGTAATACCTTCGCAAGCGGATCGCCGATGAGAACGGCGGCGCTGGCTTGGAACAACTGCTCAGCCGCAAGATTGGCGTAACGGATGTTGGCAACTTCATCGACCACAAGCGTCGCGGCCGGCAGCGCACCGAGAATGGACTCCGCGCTGATCTCGAGCGCCGCGGGTTTTTTGGAGCGAATGAAAGGGATCGTTGCCATTACGCGGCTTCCTGCAAAGGGTCGGAGGCTTCGGCGAAAAGGCGGAAAATCTCGGCCTTCACTTTCTTCGGGTCGATTTCGGTATTCACAGCGACACGGAAGGCATTGGCGTTGCGCAAACCCACGACCGACCAGGCCAGGTGTTTGCGCGCAATGCGTACGCCATGATCGTCGTCGTAATAGGTCAGCAGCGCGTCATAGTGTTCAAGCAGCACGTCGCAGCGTTCGGCCAGCGATAGGGCTTGCGGCATGGAGCCGTTATTCAGATAGCTTTGTACGTGTGCCGGAAACCAGGGCTGCCCAAAAGCGCCGCGCCCGATCATGACGCCGTCGGCGCCCGACAACCGCAGCAATTCATCGGCATGTTCCGGCGTGGTGACGTCGCCATTACCGATAACGGGGACCGAAACAGAGTCCTTCACGCGGCGAATGAACGCCCAGTCGGCAGAACCCTTATAGAGCTGTTGGCGGGTGCGGCCATGAACGGTGATCAACTGCACGCCGGCGGCTTCGGCTTTCTTCGCCAAAGACGGCGCGTTGAGTGAGTCATGATCCCACCCCATGCGCATCTTCAAGGTGACGGGCACCTTTACCGCTTTCACGGTGGCTTCGATGATGCGTAGGGCGTGATCTTCGTCGCGCATGAGGGCGGAACCGGCAGCGCCCGCGCCGCTTGCGACCTTCTTCACCGGACAGCCCATGTTGATATCGATGATGGCGGCCCCTCGCCCTTCGCAGACCTTGGCGGCCTCGGCCATGATCGCGGGCTCGCACCCGGCGAGCTGAATGGCGAGCGGGGTTTCGCCGTTGCAATCGGCGCCGAGGCGCTTGCTTTGGCGGTGGGCTTTTAGGATTTCCTGGCTGGCCAACATCTCGGAATAAACCAAGGGGCAGCCGAAACGCTTCGCCAGCCGCCGGAACGGCTGATCGGTGACGCCGGACATGGGCGCCAAAAAGACATTTCCCGGGACCGCGAGGTCACCGATGCGAATGGATGCAGCCATATACGGTGTGTTGAGACCCTGCGTAAAACTTAGGCAGTTGTCCAAGGACGGGGGGTAAAAAGCAAGGTAAATCCGTCATATGTTGCTAAATTGCACGGCATACGAGCAACACTATTTGTGTCAAAAACACAAATTGCGCTCCCGGAAAGGGGTTTCTACTGTGCCCGCCGTTCAACCGCCTCAAGGGGCTCCCTCGTGACCACATGCGCTGCCCTCATCGTCGCCGCCGGCCGCGGCCAGCGTTTCGGCGGGAGCCAGCCCAAGCAGTACGCCCCCCTCAACGGCGGGACGGTGCTGCGGCGGACCCTGAAAGCCTTTTGCGCCCATGCCGGTGTGGGCGAGATCGTGGTGGCGATTCACCCCGACGATGCGGCGCTCTTCGCGGAGTCAGCCAAGGGACTGCCGCGCGTGCGCGCGGTTCACGGCGGTGCGCAGCGTCAGGATTCCGTGCGCCTTGGCCTGGAAGCATTGGCGAAAAACTCTCCTGACCTTGTTTTGATCCACGACGGCGCACGCCCCAATATCTCGGCAGTGGTTATTGATGCCGTGGTCGCGGGACTTGCGGATGCTGATGGCGTTCTTCCCGCCGTGGCCGTGGTCGATACCTTGAAACGCGTGAGCGGCGGCACTGTGGGGGAAACCGTGTCGCGTGAGAATTTGGTCCGGGCGCAGACACCGCAAGGGTTTCGGTTCTCTTTGATCTTAGCGGCTCATCAGAAATTCGCGGGCGAAGCGCTGACCGACGACACCGCGCTGTTCGAACGCGCGGGTCATGCCGTGCGTATTGTCGCCGGCGACGAAAGCAATGTGAAAGTCACGACCATGGACGATCTGGCCCGCATGAACGCAGCTTTAGGTGAAGTCCGCATCGGACAAGGATTCGATGTGCACAAGTTCGCGCCCGGAAACAGCGTGATGCTGTGCGGCATCAGCGTACCCCACAGCCACGGGCTTGAAGGTCACTCCGATGCCGACGTGGCGCTGCATGCAGCCACTGATGCCATTCTCGGGACCATCGGCGCGGGCGATATCGGCCAGCACTTTCCGCCGTCCGATCCGAAATGGCGTGGGGCGGCATCGCACCAATTTCTGCGCCATGCATACGAGCTTTTACAAGCGCGCGGCGGCGCTCTCACCCACCTGGACATCACGATCATTTGCGAGCGCCCTAAAGTGGGCCCGCATCGTGCGGCCATGGTGGCATCCATCGCGAAGATTCTTGATCTCGATGAGTCGCGTATCAGCGTGAAAGCGACAACCACAGAAGGTCTTGGCTTCACGGGGCGCGGCGAAGGCATTGCCGCGCAGGCCGTGGCGACGGCGAAGGTTTAGGAGCCCACATGGCGCGATTGAATTATGTCGAACTGCCGGCGCGCGATGTGCCCGGTTTGAAGGCGTTCTATTCCTCGGCCTTCGGATGGACCTTCACCGATTTCGGCCCCGGCTATGCCGCCACGACCACGGGCGATTCGGACGTGGGACTCAATGGGCATGCTGAACAGGCAACGGCGCAGCTCTTACCGATCATTCAAGTCGAAAACCTTGAGGAAACGCTGGCGAAGGTAACGGCCGGCGGCGGCACGATCACGCTGCCGATTTTCGCATTTCCCGGCGGGCGCCGGTTTCACTTCCGCGATCCCAACGGCCACGAATTGGCCGCCATGGTTCCGGATCACGCGTAATGGCCGTTCATATCCAGAACGCAAGCGATGCCGGGAATCGGGTGGTCCGCTAAGTAGTCCCTGATCTGCTTTTCGTAGACTGCCGCAACTTCGGCACTGTCGACGTCGAAAACGAGATAGGCGATTTTTTGCGCGTGAGCGTCGGCGCAAAAGCTATCCATCTGCGCCTTTGCGTCTTTTAAGCGATCCGTCAGTTTCGTGAAGAACGTCGCGCCAAGTTCCGGCGCGGGACTCATGTCTTTAAGTTGCGGAACCGATACCCCGCGTGTGCGCAGGCCCCGCTCCCACTCGACTGATCTGATCAGTACGGACAACGCGTTCGATTCCTTATGCGACCGATTGAGTGTTTTGACTTCGCACACCACGCACTGAGATTCGTGCGTGGCCCGGAGGTCCGGCGTCTTCTTGGGGGATTTGGCGACGAATGTGATGTCTTTGCATCCCATGCGCTGCAGATAGATGTAGGCCTTCGCTTCATTCAGGAAGTCAAAAAGACGTTGATTGGCGCGCACGGGCACGGTGCGCACGCATACGCGATCGTCCACCGCTTTTTCTAAGAACTGCGCCCATGTTTCCGGCGTAAGCGCGCTCAGGTTTTGTTCGTGATTTTGGAAAAACTTTTGAGCTGGCGCGTTCGTCAGCAGGACTGCGTCCAGCGACGGCGTGAAATAGGAATTGCGCAGGTCCGCCGATCTGGCGCGGAGTTCGTTGAGGCGCGGTAAATCTTCGAAACGCATGCCGCTTAACGTAGCACGCCTTCTGGCTTGATCAGTGCTTGGTTGGATCAATCGCGTCGGCGATTTTGTCTTTCTCGGGCTTCGGCACCAGTTTCATCACCAGGATGAATCCGGCGAGGCATAGGCATACGCTATTGGTGATAATCAGCGGCCACTGTTTCAAAAGAATCCCATACATGGTCCAGCAGGCGAATCCTGTGACCGTAAGCGTGTACATGCCGGCCGAAATGTCGGAGGTGCGACGCGATTTTACGATCTTCCAGGCTTGAGGCGCGAAGCTGGCCATGGAGCAAAGGGCCGCGATACTGCCGACAATCGTGATAAGAGGCATGGGTGTTTAACGGCATGCCGTGTGTTGAGGTTCCCTCTCCTCAACTTTCGTCGGACGCGCGCGTGCGTATTTTCACGGCCAGAATGAATCCTGCCAGCCCAAGGCAGACGACATTGGTGATAATGAGCGGCCAATCGCTCAACAACAGACCGTAAGCGGTCCAGAGCAAGTAAGCGGCGACCAAAATGGCGAACGTTGCGCCGGAAATGTCGCGCGCATGGCCCGCGCGATAGATTTTCATGGCTTGCGGCACGAGGCCCAGCATGGATGCGAGGGACGCAAGGGCGCCTATGATGGAGGTGGTGGTCATGAAATCCCTCCGGCCGTTTCGGCATCGATCCAGGCAAGATACGTCGGTAGTCCAACGGCCATGTCATAGACCACGGCAGCGGGGACGTCATAGCTGTGCAGCTCTTGAATCCGTTTGAGAGCTTTGTCCGCTAAGTCTTTGCGGGTCTTAGCGATGAGAATGGTCTCGACGCCCTCTTCCACTTTGCCTTGCCAGCGATAAATCGACGTCGCCTCGCCCAGAACATTGACGCAGGCCACGAGCTTTTCCGCCACCAGTGCGCGCGCAATCGTGAGCGCCTCCTCGCGCGTACCGGCGGTAATATAAAGCATGCAATGTTTTGACATGGTGAGTTCCGCTTTAAGGAATATTCAAGGCTTGGCGTGTAGGATAGGCGTTCACATTATTGAAAGGACGCTGCCATGGACGGAGGCGACCGCGCAATCGTTCGACTCTCGCCTGCCCAGCGCAAATGGCTGGAACGCGGGCTTACGCAGCCGGCTGGAAAGCTGCCCCTCTTCGACTTGGAAGGCCGCAAGGTGAATCCGCAAGTCGTGAAGAAGTGCGTGGATGAAGGTTGGGCCGAACCCTGGTTCGCCAACGAACTGAAGCCGGATTGGCTGGTCTGCAAACTGACGGCCGTGGGCCGTGCGGTTCTTGCGGAGTTAGATGCTTAGCTCCAGCGCTTCACCTGGCCGGGCGTAAGTGCCCTCTACCGAGAAAAAGCTCTTCGCATAGCTGGTCGTCGCCGCACGAAATTGCGCTGAGACGTCCGCGCGTGCTCCGACGGCTTTGGCTGCATTGTAGAGCTGCGTGGCTTCAGCACCCGACAACACTTCCGGTTCCAGCTTCGGCACGCGCGTTGAGCGCTGCGGCGTGGGCTTGAACGGCTGATCGTTCGCGATGCTGGTGGCATCGGTGAGATCGCTGAATGTAGCAGTGCTGAGAACCGCGCGGAAATCGAGACCGCGTTCATTTTTGCCGGATTGGCGGCGATCGTTTCGCGCGCCGTCGCGATCCGTGACGTTGACGATCTGCGGCTGCGCGGCAGCGACCGCCGACACAGCGGCATTTGCCGATTGTGTTGGCTGTCTCGGCGCGAGAATGTCGCCGCTGATGGTCGTCATTGTGACGTGAGCCCCTGTTCCCTTTTAACAGTTTATAAAGGATTGGGGCTGACGTAACAGAAAGAAAAATCCACCTAAATCAATGACTTGGGTGGATTTGGCGTTTTAGGCCTTCGGTAAACCTGCCATATCGAGGACGAAACGGTACTTCACGTCGTTGCGCGCGAGGCGTTCGAAGGCCGTGTTCACTTCGCTGACAGGCAGGATTTCGCAGTCGGGCAGCACGTTCTTCGCGGCACACAGCTCGAGAAGTTCCTGCGTGATTTCGATGCCGCCGATAGCCGATCCGGCCAAGCGCCGGCGACCGCGCACCAACAGACCGGAATTAAACGCGGGCGCCATCTCGAGTGCGCCGACAACGACCATGCTGCCGTCGACGTCGAGCAGATTGAGGTACGGCGCAAAATCGTGAGCGACCGGAATTGTATCGAGGATGAAATCGAATTTGCTGCCGGCGGCTTTCATGGCGGCTTTGTCGGTCGAGAGCAGCGTGTGTTGCGCGCCGAGATCTTTGGCGTCTTTGATTTTGCCGGGTGATGTGGTGATCACCGTCACTTCGGCGCCCAGGCTGACCGCGAGCTTTACGCCCATGTGGCCAAGACCGCCGAGGCCGGCGACGGCGACGCGTGTGCCCGGGCCCACGTTCCATTCTTTGAGCGGCGTGTAGCATGTGATGCCCGCGCACAAGATTGGCCCCACGCGCTTCAAATCGAGATTGGGAGGCACGCGCAGAACAAACTTGTCGCGCACCAGGATCACGTTCGAATAACCGCCCTGGGTAAAGCCGCCGTGTTTTTTATCGGTGCTGTTGTAGGTGCATGTCGCGCCGTGCCGGCAAAAGATTTGTTCGCCGTCGAGGCATTGATCGCAAGCCAAGCAGCTATCGACCATGCAGCCGACAGCGACCGGATCGCCGATTTTTAGCCCCTTAACGCCCGGACCCATCGCGCGCACGCGGCCGACGATTTCATGGCCGGGCACCATGGGATAGCTGGAGTTGCCCCAATCGTTGTGGGCTTGATGAAGATCGGAGTGACAAATGCCGCAGTAGAGAATGTCGATGGCGACGTCGTCGGCCTCAAGTTCACGGCGCTCGAATGTAAAAGGCACCAAAGATGCGGTGGCGCTTTCTGCAGCATAGCCGTGAGCTTTCATCCGAACATGTTCCTCGATTGCGATTTGAAAAAATGGTCGGGACGACAGGATTTGAACCTGCGACCCCTTCACCCCCAGCGAAGTGCGCTACCAGGCTGCGCTACGTCCCGACCGTTGCTTTCCACGGCCAGGCTCGTCAGCCCACGCCCGGAAAGCGGCGGCACTATATGCGTCGGGTTACGACAAAACAACCGCCGAAACGACGACAAAACGCACGATTTTCGAGGGTTTGAGCGGGCTTAAGCCGCTTTCAGCGCGTCGCGCAGGTCATCGCGCAGCGCGGTAAGTTCCGCCAAAAGCAAAGACATCTGGGCGCGATTGGCGGGTGGCGAAGCTTGATTAAATGATTGTGGCGGTGCCGCTGACGCGAGTTCAACGGATTTCGCCGGGCCTTCGCGCAAAAGTTTTTGCACGCCGCGAATGGTCATGCCGTCGGTGTACAACAGCATGCGGACGCGCTTGAGCAGCGTAACGTCTTCCGGGCGATAATAGCGCCGGCCGCCGCCGCGTTTCAGCGGACGGATTTGTGTGAATTTGGTTTCCCAGAAACGCAACACGTGCTGCGGCACGTTCAACTCTTCGGCGACCTCGCTGATGGTGCGGAAGGCCGCGTCGGATTTCGTGAGGCGCTGACGATCATCCTGCTGCGGGAAGTCGTCGGCTTCCGGCACAACCGCGATCGGCGTGTCTTCGCTCATCACGGATTATTAGAGCCCGTAGGCGCCGCCGGGGCGATCTTGTGTCCCTGGCGAATGCGCGCCTTGAGCAACTGCGACGGACGAAACACCAGCACTTTACGCGGCAAGATCGGCACTTCGTCGCCGGTCTTGGGATTGCGGCCAATGCGTTGGCCCTTCTGGCGCACAGAAAAGCTGCCAAAAGAGGAAATTTTGACGGTCTCGCCGCGCAGGAGCGCCTGGGTGATCTCGCCCAGCACCAGCTCCAACAGGTCTGCGGACTCATTCCGCGATAGGCCAACCTCTTGGTAGATGGCTTCGCTTAGCTGCGCGCGGGTAATGGTTTCGCCCATTGGTCTCCGCCCCAGAGAAATAGCATGATAACAAGAGGTTATTCTGAAGGCCGGAAGTCGTCAAGTCAGGTTATCTATATTCGCCAAGGCCTTAGGGGAATCCCTCGCGCAGAGGCTGAAATCCTGGGAAATCCTACATTCTCACGAGGGCTGAGCCCCAGGTAAAACCGCCGCCCATGGCCTCCAGGAGGAGGATTTGGCCGGGTTTGATTCGCCCGTCTTGGACCGCCGCATTGAGCGCTAGAGGGATCGAGGCCGCCGAGGTGTTGGCGTGTTGGTCCACCGTGATGACGACTTTTGCCGGATCGAGTCCGAGCTTATGGGCCGTGGAATCCAGAATGCGGCGGTTGGCTTGGTGCGGCACCAACCAGTCCACATCGTCGATGGTCATGTTGTTGGCTGCCAGCGCTTCGCGCACCGCGTCGGCCAGATTGACGACGGCATGGCGAAAGACCTCTTTGCCCTTCATGCGCAAAAGGCCGGTGGTCTGCGTGGTCGAAACGCCGCCGTCGACGTAGAGCATGTCGTGATGGCGACCATCGGAATGAAGATGCGTCGAAAGGATGCCGCGATCGGAGGTGTCGCCCTTCCCCTCTTCCGCCGTCAGCACAACGGCGCCCGCGCCGTCACCGAACAGCACGCAGGTGGTGCGGTCTTTCCAATCGAGAATGCGTGAGAAAATTTCAGCGCCAATGACCATGGCGCATTTGCTTTGACCCGCGCGCACAAAATTATCGGCGACAGCGAGGCCGTAGATGAAACCTGAACACACCGCTTGCACGTCGAACGACGGCGCGCCGGGCTTGCCAATAGCGCCCTGCACTTTCGATGCGGTTGAAGGAAACGTATCGTCGGGTGTTGATGTGGCGACGACAAAGAGATCGATGTCCGTGCCTTCGCGTCCAGCCATCGCGAGCGCTTTTTTTGCGGCGGCAATGGCGAGGTCGGACGTGTACTCGCCCTCGGCGGCGATGTGACGCTGACGAATGCCGCTGCGTTCGACGATCCACTCATCGGACGTATCGACGATCTTGGCGAGATCGGCGTTGGTCATGATTTTTTGCGGCAGGTAGGCGCCGACGCCGCGAATCACCGAGCGGATCATTGCGTGGCGAGTCCGGCTTCAGGTGGGACGTCCGGCGCAGGCCGCGCCGCGGCTTGCTCAGCGCGCAAGCGTTCAAGGTCGAGCGCGATGTGACGATTCAGATCGCGTGAAACCATATCCACCGCATTACCGATCGCATTGGCAAAACCGACAGCGTCGGTGCCGCCGTGGCTTTTCACGACAATGCCATTGAGGCCCAAAAACAATGCGCCGTTATAGCGGCGGGGATCGACGCGGGCGACCACCTGTAAAATCACGGGCTTTGCGAACAGCATCCCGAACTTGGCGATCCACGAGCTTTTGATGGCGATGCGTAAGAATTCGAACACGAGTTTGGCAGTGCCTTCGGCGGTCTTTAGCGCGACGTTTCCGGTAAAGCCGTCGGTAACGACGACGTCCACGGTACCGGCGGCGATGTCGTCGCCTTCAACGAAGCCTTTAAATTCTAAATCGAGATGCGATTCACGCAACGTCTGGCTAACTTCGCGCAGCATGTGCGTGCCCTTGAGATCTTCCGAACCGATATTCAAAAGACCAACCTTGGGCCGCTCAAGACCGAGAAGCGCGCGGGCGAAGCATTCGCCCATGATGGCGAACTCAACCAAGTTGCGCGCATCGCATTCGGCATTGGCGCCGAGATCGAGCATGGCGGTTTCGCCGTTGCGCGTGGGAACCAGCGCGCAAATCGCGGGGCGGTCGATGCCTGGCAGCGAGCGCAAAATGAGTCGGGCCATGGCCATGAGCGCGCCGGTGTTGCCGGCGGAGACGACGCCGGCAGCTTCGCCGTTCTTCACGGCTTCGATGGCTTTCCACATGCTGCTGTTACGGCCCTGACGCAGAGCTTGGCTCGGCTTCGCGTCGTTGGTCACCACCTGATCGGTGTGACGGATCGTGCAGCAGGATTCGAGTTTCTTTTCCTGTGCGAGCAGCGGCTTGAGTTTGGCCTCATCGCCGTGCAGCTGGAACTGAACGTTGGGATAACGGATGTGCGCAAGCGCGACACCCTTAATAACGATGTCGGGCGCTTTGTCGCCACCCATGGCGTCGATCGATAGCGTGAAGGCCGCGCTCACTGGGTCCCCCCGACCGATTGCGCCTCGCAGCGATGCCGCCGCGTTGGGCCCACATCAAAGAAGGCGTTGGCGGCACGCACCGAGTGTATAGTGCCAGCGCGCGCTAGGCGACAGCTTCAGATTTGCTGGTCTCACGACCGTCGTAATAACCGCAAGAGCCGCAAACGTGGTGCGGGAGTTTCAGCTCACCGCAGTTCGGGCATTCCTGAGACGTCGTGCCCTTGAGGGCATGATGCGAGCGGCGCATGTCACGACGCGACTTGGAAACTTTCTTCTTAGGAACCGCCATAATTCAATCTTTCGTGTGATAATGCCGTCGCAAGCAGTGCGCCAAGGACGCTAAAGGCGACCGGAAAGGCAGCGCTAAATAGCGAAAAAGACCCTGCTACGCAAGCAACTTTGGCCTATTTCGGGTTTGGGGCCTTTAGCTTGGCTAAAGCGGCAAAAGGGCTAGCCGGATCGACGGTTTCACCCCCGACCCCCCATTTAGACGGCTCAAAAGCGGCCCCAGGCGCCCGTGGGTAGGGATTTAGGCCCAAGGCGACCTGGCTGACGGCCAGCTCGCCCAGATCGATTCGCCCGTCCACCAGGAGCTCCGGGGGGTCGACCCCCTCGTTTTCCAGGATTTCTTCCTCGTCATCGTCGTCGTGCTTTTTGACCTCGCTGGGCGGCGGCGCGAATGTAACTGCGACGTCCTCGCCGACATGGGCGGGCACAGGGGCCAAGCTTACCACGCAGCGTTGCACGACGTCGGCTTCCACGCGCCCCGTGACCTTCGCACCCGTGCCGTCCGGAATAACCTCGAACTGAGCCGTCAGCTTTTCGAGCGCTTGGAGACCCAGGCGCTTAGCGGCGCGCGCGCGCGCATCGGTGTCGGCGGTGATCGTATAGGTGCGGCCAGATGGCGACAGCGCCATGAGATCGATGGAAAAAGAGAATTCAGGTTCGGGAAGCGACATCACTTCACCGGAATTTGAAAGTTTGCTGCGCCACCGGTTATCGCTTCAACCGCTTGCGCGGCAAGGTGCGTATCCAGGCGCTTCATATAAGCGGCAATAGCCGCGCGTGAAGCCGGCTGCGCTGCTTCGTGGCGATAAAGGTTTTCCGTAAGCGCGCTTTCTAAAACGTCAGACGTACCTTCAAGACCGGCCTCGTACATTTCAGCGCGACCATAAAAAGCCTTGGCCATCTTCTTGACGTGCTTGCCAACGCTCATGTCGCCCACGCCCATCTCGCGCAAGGAGCGATCCATGTCGCTGAACATCAATGACAGCAAAGCCTCGCTCGTGGCATGAGCCGCAGCACCGCCGCCCCGCAAACGGCGAAACAGCAGCATGACGTGGATCACAATCATATCGAATCGCCCATTGACCGTGTCGGGCACGGCAAGCTCGGCATAGAACACGGGGTCGCGCGCCTTCTCCACCGCCGCCCGATACAGGCTGACGGCAGCAGTTTCGGCGGGTGAACGGCGGCCAAAAAGGCGGGCTAAAAACACAGCGAAATCCTAATCACATCACTACGCGCGGTTGCTGCCACAATTTCCCCCAATGGATCCCCTGGGCTCCATTACACAAAGGGGGCTGGGCATGTGCGCCTGCCTGATATAATACGGCGGGCATGAATACCATGAACAAATATACCGTCGTTCTCGGCCTGGGCCTGTCGGTCCTTCTGTTGAACGGCTGCGCCAAGGACATCGAAGCGCGCGGCAACCTGCCCCGCCCTGAAGTGTTGTCGCAGCTTGCGCCCGGTGAACAGACCCGCCAGGACGTTCAAGCGATGCTTGGCACCCCGGCCGCGACGTCGATCTTCGACGACGAGCGCTGGTATTACATTAGCGCCCATACGACACAGTATGCTTTCTATCCCAACCACGAACTCGACCGCACGATCTTCGCGTTGTCGTTCGATAACCGCGGCATCCTCGCCGATGTGCGTCGCTATGACCTGGAAGACGGTCAGCCGGTCCAAGTGTCGGGCCGCGAGACGCCTACCAAAGGCCGTGAGTACAGCTTCATCGAACAGCTGGTCGGCAACATCGGCCGCGTGGACGCGGGCAAACCGAAACAATAATGCGCGAAACGGGTTCGCCGGTAAAACGGCCGACCAATAAAGCAGGCAACAAAAAAGCCCCGATCTTGCGATCGGGGCTTTCTGTTTTAGGGAGCGGCGCTGATTAGAGCGCGCGCGCCAACGCCGCGAGCAGCAAGAGTGCCACGATGTTAGTGATCTTGATCATCGGGTTCACGGCGGGACCCGCCGTGTCTTTGTACGGATCGCCGACGGTGTCGCCGGTCACGGCTGCTTTGTGAGCTTCCGAACCTTTGCCGCCGTGGTGGCCGTCTTCGATGTACTTCTTGGCGTTATCCCAAGCGCCGCCGCCCGAGGTCATCGAGATGGCGACGAAGATGCCGGTCACGATGGTGCCGAGCAGCATGGCGCCAACGGCGGTGAAGGCTTCCGCCTGCCCCGCGAAGAAGTTCACGACGAAATACAGCACGATCGGCGACAGCACCGGCAGCATCGAGGGAATGATCATTTCCTTGATGGCAGCTTTGGTGAGCATGTCGACCGCGCGGCCGTAATCGGGTTTCGCAGTGCCGGCCATGATGCCCGGGATTTCGCGGAACTGACGGCGCACTTCGTTCACGACGGCACCCGCTGCGCGACCCACGGCTTGCATGCCGAGAGCGCCGAACAGGTACGGGAGCAAGCCACCGATGAACAAGCCGACGACGACGTACGGGTTCGACAACTCAAAGCGGATGTCGAGGTCGCCGAAGAAGTGCTTCAGATCTTCCGTGTAGGCAGCGAACAGCACCAGTGCCGCAAGCGCGGCGGAACCGATCGCGTAGCCCTTGGTCACGGCTTTCGTGGTGTTCCCAACAGCGTCGAGCGCGTCGGTGACAACACGGACTTCTTTCGGCAGGTGCGACATTTCGGCGATACCGCCGGCGTTGTCGGTGACCGGACCGTAAGCGTCGAGTGCGACAACCGTACCGGCGAGCGCCAGCATAGTCGTGGCCGAGACCGCGAGGCCGAACAGGCCGGCGACGGTGAACGACGTGATGATGCCGACCGAGATCACCAGAACCGGCAGAGCGCACGCTTCCATCGAGATCGCGAGACCTTGGATGATGTTGGTGCCGTGACCGGTCGTGGACGCCTGAGCCACACTGCGCACCGGACGGAAGTTGGTGCCGGTGTAGTACTCAGTGATCCAGATGATCAGACCCGTCACGATCAGGCCCACGAACGCGCATTGATTGAGGTTCATGGCTGTAATGACGCGGCCGTCGTTGGTGATCAAACCATCGGCGAACATGAGGTTCGTGATCAGGACGATCAGGATCGCCGAGATAACGGCGGTGACGATAAAGCCGCGATAGAGCGCAGCCATGATCTTGCCGTTGGAGCCGATGCCCGAGAAGAATGTGCCGATCACCGAAGCGATAATGCACACGCCGCCGACGACGAGCGGATAGATCATCGCGCTGGTGCTCATGTCGCCAGCGAAATAGATCGAGCCCAAAAGCATGGTGGCGACGATGGTCACCGCATAGGTTTCGAACAAGTCGGCGGCCATACCGGCGCAATCGCCGACGTTGTCGCCCACGTTGTCGGCGATGACGGCCGGGTTGCGCGGATCATCTTCGGGAATACCTGCTTCAACTTTGCCGACGAGATCGGCGCCGACGTCGGCGCCTTTGGTGAAGATGCCGCCGCCGAGACGGGCGAAGATCGAGATGAGCGAGGCGCCGAAGCTGAGGGCCACGAGGCCGTCGAGAACTTCGCGTTGCTCAATGCCCGGAATGCCCTTCAGGACGATGTAGTAACCGGCGACGCCGAGGAGGCCGAGACCGACCACCAAGAGGCCGGTGATGGCGCCCGACTGGAAGGCAACGGCGTGAGCGGCTTTGAGGCCGCCGTCTTTCGCCGCAGCGGCCGTGCGCACGTTAGCGCGGACCGACACGTTCATGCCCACGTAACCGGCAACGCCCGAGAGCACTGCGCCGATCACGAAGCCGATGGCCACTTTAAAGCCCAGCGTGAAAGCGAGGATGATTGCCACGACCACACCGGCGATGCCGATCGTCGTGTACTGGCGGTTCAGATAGGCGGCTGCGCCTTCCTGAATGGCGGCCGCAATTTCTTGCATGCGCTCGTTGCCAGTCGATTTCCTCAGAATGCGGGTAATGCCGAAAATGCCGTACAGCACGGCCAGCACGCCGCAAGCGAGGACCAGAAGTTCCAGGTTAGTCATATATACCCCGTGGTGATTCGTGAGACTGCATGGCCCGGGCTAGGGCCAAAAATACTACTGTTGTCAGATGCTTAACCAACAGGATGCGGCTCTTCCCCCGCAAACGCGCGGCAGAGTGCCAGAACGAGTTCGCCTGCGCAACAGCCGCCTCGCCGTTCGCCGCCGTATAGGCCGCCGAAATTCGAATATTCCAGGGTTTTGGCCGGGGAGCCGTCGCCGGCCTTATTGGGGCGGTAAGCCGCCGCCGTTTTGTTCGAAGATGTTAATCAGGAGTACATCCTGAACCACTGAGTCGCCGAATACATGCTTGGCATGCCCCAAAAGCTTTTCCTTGATCAAAAGCAGATCGAGGGCGTCGTGCTGCTCGAAGTAAGCCTGTAAAAACGGCACAAAGTCGTCGATCACCTCGCCCCGGAAGCGCTGAATGCCGTCTTTGATATCTTTTTCGTGCTCTTTCGACGTTCCCTGAATCCGGCAGGTAATGAATACGCGCCGTTGAACGCGCCCTCCCGAGATCACGGGCACGATCAGGTCCGGGATTTTCACAATTGAGTAGGCGACGATTGGTGCCTGGAACTTATGTTTGTTGGCATCGGCAGCCGCGGCCGCTTGCTCCGAAGCCGATAGCGCGGCGCCTTTTGGAGTAAAGGGGTTGGGGACGATGCCCAGCATGATCAACCCACCCGCTCCGCCGGCGACGAGCAGCATCACAACCAGGATCACGATCACGCGTTTCATCGAGTCTCGCTACGCCAAAAAGTAGTGAATCATCGCTACAAGACTACCTCAAACCGAGGGGAAGCGGAACCGACCTCGCATATCCGCGTTATGGGTGCATGACGGTGTCGCTATACGAGGAGTTTGTCATGCGTACACTTTTGATCGCAGGTTCATGTTTGCTCGTGGTTTCCACGATTGTCGTTCCGGCTTCGGCAGCGGTGAACGACGCGCCGTCCTATTGCATCAATCAAAAGGGCGAATTCTATCCGTACGTCGACGGCGAAAATTGCAAACGCGGATATCAGGTCGGTCCCGGCAATTGTCGTTTGCCCACAGGCAAGGTTCTCGCGGCGGTGAAAGAAGAATGCTTTCGCCAATCTGGTAGCATTCAACTGCCCTTCCCGGCCGTGTTGACAGGGCCGGAATCGGCAAAGCCCGCCGATCCAAAACCCGAACCTTTAACGCTTCCCAAGAACGACTAAGCGTAAGGCGATTAAACCGCAGGATTGCTAGTAGCGGACTTTGGCCGACGGTGACATAAAGGCGCCATGTCGACCGCGCCCTATATTTTGATTGTTGAGTCGCGCTTTTACGAGGAGATCGCCAACGATCTTCTCAAAGGCGCGACCGACGTTCTGACTGCCGCTAAAGTCAAATTCGATATCGTGACCGTTCCGGGGATTCTGGAATTGCCGGCGGCTGCCATGTTCGGCATGCACCCGGACCGCCGCGCCGGTCAGCGCTACGACGGTTTCATTGCCCTCGGTTGCGCGGTCAAAGGCGAAACCGATCACTATGAATATGTGTGCAATGAGTCGATGGCGGGGGTCGCGCGCGTGACCCTCGATCTTAAGGTGCCTTCGGGCAACGGCATTCTGACGTGCCCGACGTGGGAGCTGGCGCAAGATCGCGCCGACCCAAAACGCGGCGATGTCGGCGGACGGGCAGCGCGTGCGTGCTTGCGCATGATCGATGTAAAAGTCGATTTCGGGATTCAGTGATTCATGATGGCTGACGCAACTTCATCCGGCGCTGTACCGGATCACGATCCCTTACGCCGCAATGCTGCAAGGCTCGCGGCCGTGCAGGCGTTGTATCAAATCGAAGCGACGGACAATTCGCCGGATCAGGTGATCAAAGATTTTCTGATCGGGCGTACCGGCGGCTTCGGTGTGACTGAAAATGAGAACGCGCAGGAAAGCATCGTTCACCTGCCCGAGATCGATAGTGAACTGTTCATCAATATTGTACGCACGGTGCAAAACCGCGGCGATGATGTGGACGGTATGATTAAAAATTCCGTGTCCGCCGAATGGCCGTGGGAACGTCTCGAAATGACGTTGCGGGCGATTTTGCGCGCGGGCATCGCCGAATTGTTGGAGCGCACCGATATTCCGCCGGGTGCTACGATTGCGGAATTCGTGGACGTGAGCCACGCCTTCTATGACGGCCCGGAACCGCGCATGGTGAATGCGATCCTCGATAAGGTCGCGCGCGCGCTGGGCCGTTTGGAAGCAAGGAAATGAGCAGACCGCCCTCAAGTATGGGCGAGTTTGATCTGATTGCGCGATTGTTTGCGCCGCTTACGAAGGGCGCGCCGGGTGCGCACGGTTTGCGCGACGACGCAGCTTTTCTCCAGGTATCTCCCGGCCATGAAATGGTTCTGACGACCGATACGCTCGTGGCCGGCGTACACTTTCGTATCGAAGACGCACCGGATCTCGTTGCGCGCAAAGCATTACGCGTGAATCTATCCGACCTCGCGGCCAAAGGCGCAAAGCCCGTCGGCTTTCTGCATGCGCTGACGCTCAATGATTCGATCACCGATGCTTATCTCGAAAAATACGCCGCCGGTCTCGCGACCGACGTCGCGGCTTTTGCATGTCCATTGTTGGGCGGCGATACCACGTCGGGTCCCGGCCCTTTGACCATCACCATTACGGCGCTCGGTGAAGTCGAAACAGGCAAAGCCGTACTGCGCTCGGGCGCGAAGGTCGGCGATATTCTTTATGTGACCGGCACCATTGGTGACGGCGCGCTTGGGCTGGCAAGCCTCATGGGCGAACTGCAGACATTCGCTGCACTGATCGATCGTTACCACGTTCCGCAACCCCGCCTGGGCTTGGGCTTGTCGGGTATCGCCAGCGCATGCCTCGATATCTCGGATGGCCTCGTCGCGGACGTCGGGCACTTGTGTCGTGCGTCTGGTGTTGCCGCTGTAATTGAGCGCGCGAAAATTCCGGTGTCGATCGATGCGCGGGCTGCTGTGGCGCAAGATCAAAAATGGTGGGAACGCATTCTCGCCGGCGGTGACGACTACGAACTTGCCTTTACGGCCTCATCGGCGATACCTGAGACGAACGTTTCCGTCACTGCGATTGGACGCGTCATTGCCGGAAACGGCGTAACGGTACTGGACGAAAACGGCGAATCGCTGTCACTCACTGTGACAGGGTATCGGCACCGCTAAGCGAGCGTGATGGGGCGCTGTTCGGTGATCGAAAGGCCGTAGCCTTCAAGACCCACAACAACCTTCGAGGTGTTGGTGAGCACGATCATATTCTTCACACCCACATCGACCAAGATCTGCGCGCCGACACCGTAGTCCACAAGGCGCATGGTCGGCTTGGTCCCTTCGGCTTTCGCCCGGATCTGATCGGCTAGACCTGTCGGCCGATTGTCGCGGAAGAACACGATCGCGCCGCGACCGTGCGCCGCGATCATTTCCATGGCTGTATGCAGCTCGCCGCTTTTCGGCGAGTTAGCATCTTGCAGTACATCGGGCAGCAGATTGAGATGATGCATGCGGACCATGACGGGGGCATCGCCAGCGACGTCGCCCTTCATCAGCACAGCGTGTTCTTCACCGGTAATGCCATCGACATACACGCGCATGCGCCAGGTACCGCCGATCTTGGAGGCGAAGGGTGCTTCGGCGGCCATGCGCACGAGGCGTTCGGTGCGGCGGCGATAGGCGATGAGATCGGCGATGGTCGCGATTTTCAGGCCGTGGAACTGCGCGAATTTAATGAGATCGGGTAGACGGGCCATGGAGCCGTCGTCGTTCATGATCTCGCAGATCACGCCCGCGGGGATAAGGCCTGCCAGGCGCGCGATATCGACCGAAGCTTCCGTGTGGCCAGCGCGTACAAGAACGCCACCATCACGGGCCATGAGCGGAAACACGTGACCGGGCGTGGCGAGGTCTTCGTGTTTCGACGCGGGATCGATCGCCACTGCAACGGTGCGCGCACGATCGGCCGCCGAAATGCCGGTGGTGACGCCGTGCGTCGCTTCGATGCTGAGTGTGAATGCGGTCGACAGGCGCGATTGATTTTGCGCCGGCATGAGCGGCAAGCGCAGGTCTTCGACACGCTGGCGCGTCATCGCCAGGCAAATCAGCCCGCGACCATACTTGGCCATGAAGTTGATCGCTTCCGGTGTCGCCATTTGCGCCGGGATAATAAGGTCGCCTTCGTTTTCGCGGTCTTCGTCGTCCACGAGAATGTACATGCGGCCATTGCGGGCATCGTCCAGGATCTCTTCGATCGAGGACAAGAAGCCGGCCTGGTCGGCCTTATTGGGCGCGGTGTCGGGCATTTAAGGTCTATGCGTTCGGTTGAATGATGCGGGCAACATAGCGCGCCAGCACGTCGATTTCCACGTTCATACGCGCGCCCGATTCCATCGACCCGAAGCCCGTAACCGACTGAGTATGCGGGATAATCATGACATTGAAGCTGGTGTCCTTGACCTCGTTCACGGTCAGGGAGACGCCGTCGAGGGTCACGGAGCCCTTCTCGGCGATGAATTTCATGAGCTCGGCAGGCGGTGCGATCTTGAACCGCTTAGACCCTTCTATCTCGGTGATGTCTTCGACGGTTGCCACACCATCGACGTGACCCGAGACGATGTGCCCGCCCAATTCGTCGCCGGCTTTGAGCGGGCGCTCGAGATTCACCCGCCGGCCGGCGGTCCAATTTTCGAGTGTGGTGCGTGCCAATGATTCGATGGAGACATCGACCGCGAACCAGTCGGCGCCCTTCTCGACCACCGTCAGACAACATCCATTGCATGCGATGGATGCACCGATATCGACGGTCTTGAGATCGTAAGCCGTGCCGATGCGAAACCGCGCCGAGGTCGCGCCGCCGCGTGTCGCGTCCATGACGGTGCCGAGATCGGTGATGATGCCTGTGAACACTGTGGTCTTCTCCTACGCCCTGCGCAGGATATCGAGTGTATCGGGTCCAAAAACAAGCGTTTGCTGGCGGGCAAAGCCTGGCAATGCTCCCATATCGGTCAACCCGAGGGGGGCAAGCGCGCCTTGGCCGTCGCCGCCAATGATACTTGAGCTTCGGAACCACGCGACTTCATCGATAAAGCCAGCCTTTAAAAATGCCGCTGCGGCCCCGGCACCACCCTCGATCAGCACGCGTGTAAGTCCGCGTTCCGCAAGGTCGGCAACAGCCTCTTCGATACTTGCTTGAGTTAAAACCCAGGTGGGAATGTCTTTGGCGGTCGTCGCCAGTTTGGACGTTTTGGGCAGACGTCCGCGTCTGTCGAGGACGACGCGCACTTTGGGTCGGCCCGAATAGCCTTCCAACCGGCACGTCAGCATCGGGTCGTCGGCGAGCGCGGTGCCCGAACCGACAAGGATCGCGTCGTAGCGCGCGCGCAAAGCATGCGCTGCGCGGCGTGCGGTTTCGCTGGTGATCCATTGGCTTTTGCCGTTGGCGAGCGCAATGCGTCCATCGAGCGTGGTCGCGGTCTTCAAACAGAACAACGGACGTTTCTGTCCGATCTTGAGGAAAAAGCCGGCGTTCAAAGCCTGGGCCGCGGCTTTCTGAACACCCTCGTCCACGGCAATCCCGGCGGCTTTCAGCAAGGCGATGCCTTTGCCAGATACGCGCGGATCGGTGTCGGTGGCCGCGATGACAACGCGTGTGACGCCGGCTGCGATCAACGCTTCGGCGCAAGGCGGTGTTTTGCCGTGATGGCTGCAAGGTTCCAGGGTGACGTAGACAGTCGCGCCTCGCGCCGATCCGCCGGCGCGTGCGAGGGCTTCAGTTTCAGCATGAGGACGGCCGCCGCCTTGCGTCCAACCGCGCCCGATGACCACGCCATCTTTGACGATGACGCAGCCGACGGATGGATTGGGCCAAGTGTCGCCGAGATTACGCGCTGCCAAAGACAGCGCGGCGTTCATGAATTCGAGATCGGCCCCGGAAACCGTCATCAAGGGCTACTCATCAGACGTTTTGGTCGCCCGCACTCGGATCCGTCAAAGTCTCAACAAAGCTTTCGAAGTCTTTGACTTCACGGAAGTTTTTGTAGACCGAGGCGAAGCGCACGTAGGCTACTTTATCGAGCCCTTGCAACGCTTCCATGACCATCTCGCCGATGGCCGCCGACGGCACGTCGGACTCGCCCATACTCTCAAGCCGTCGCTGAATGCTGTTCACAACGCGCTCAATGCGTTCTTCATCAACCGGTCGCTTTCGGCACGCGGTAATGATGGATCGCGCCAGCTTGTCGCGATCGAACGGAATGCGTCCGCCGTTCTTTTTCACGACGGTCAGTTCGCGAAGCTGAATGCGCTCGAAGGTGGTGAAGCGCGCGCCACACTGTGGGCACGACCTCCGCCGCCGAATGGCCGAGTTATCGTCGGTGGGACGTGAGTCCTTCACCTGGGTATCCATGTGCCCGCAGTAAGGACAACGCATCGTTTGCCGCTCCAACCCCGCCGGGCGCTAACCCGGCTCAAATCCCCGAAAGAATCTTATCTGACCCCAACTCATTGATAAATGGGAAACCGACGGCACAAATCCTGGACTCGCGCGTGAATGTCGGCTTCCACGGCAGCGGTATTGCCGGGGTTGGCGCCTTCGGCGTCCATGACCTCGCAGATCCACTCGCCGATCTGCTTGAATTCGCCGGCGCCGAAGCCGCGGGTCGTGGTGGCCGGCGTGCCCAAACGGACGCCCGATGTCACCGTGGGTTTTTCCGGGTCGAAGGGGATACCGTTCTTGTTGCAGGTCATGCCGGCGCGCTCGAGGAGCTTTTCGACCACGTTGCCGGTGAGCTTCTTCGGGCGCAGATCGACCAGCATGAGGTGCGTGTCGGTGCCCCCGGCGACGATTTCGAGGCCGCCTTTGCGCAAGGTCTCGGCCAGCACCTTGGCGTTGTCGACAACGTTTTGAGCGTAGACTTTGAATTCGGGCTTCAATGCCTCGCCGAAGGCCACCGCTTTGCCAGCGATGACATGCATCAAGGGGCCGCCCTGGAGGCCCGGGAAGATCGCCGAATTGATCTTCTTACCGATGTCTTCGTTGTTCGACAGAATCATGCCGCCGCGTGGGCCGCGCAGGGTTTTGTGTGTCGTGGTGGTGACCACGTCCGCGAACGGCAGCGGGCTCGGATGAACACCGCCCGCCACGAGTCCGGCGAAATGGGCCATGTCGACCATGAGCAACGCACCAACAGAGTCTGCGATGGCGCGGAAGGCTTTGAAGTCGATGATGCGTGAGTACGCCGAACCGCCGGCAATGATCAGCTTCGGCTTATGCTCTTTGGCATAGCTTTCGACTTGGTCGATGTCGATGTGCCCATCTTGCTTGCGCACATGATAGCGAATGGCATTGAACCATTTGCCCGAGATGTTCGGCGCAGCGCCGTGGGTCAAATGGCCGCCCGATGCCAAGTCCATGCCCATGATGGTGTCGCCGGGTTTTACCAGCGCGAGAAACACCGCTTCGTTGGCTTGCGCCCCTGCGTGGGGTTGAACATTGGCGAAGGCGCAGTTGAACAGCTTCTTGGCGCGTTCGATGGCGAGCGATTCAGCAATATCGACGAACTCGCAGCCGCCGTAGTAGCGCTTGCCTGGATAACCTTCGGCATACTTGTTCGTGAGAACGCTGCCGACAGCTTCCAGCACCGCACGGCTAACAATATTTTCAGAGGCGATCAGCTCAATCTCGCCCTGCTGACGGCCCATTTCTTTGGTCAGGGACTCCATCACTGCGGGGTCGGCCTCAGCGAGGCTTTGGGTAAAATATTTCGGCGACACGGCGCGATCCATCACAGAGGTCCCTTATCCTAATTTTTCGACGCGGCGCGCGTGACGCCCGCCTTCAAATTTCGTTGCGAAGAATGTTTTCACCAGCGCGCGGGCGCTGTCGGGCGGCACGATGCGGGCACCCATGGCAATGATGTTGGCGTCGTTGTGCTCACGCGCCATGCGCGCGGTCATGTCGTCATGAACCAGGGCCGCACGCACGCCCGCGTGGCGATTGGCGGCGATGGAAATGCCGATTCCAGTGCCGCAAATGGCGATGCCAGCTTTAGCTTTCTTTTCCGCGATGGCGCGCGCGAGCGCATGGCCATAGTCGGGATAATCGACGGAATCGGTGGTGGCTGTGCCGAGATCGAGCACTTTAAAACCCATCCCTTCGAGGTCTTGCCGAAGCATGCTTTTGAGCTCGATGCCCGCATGATCGTTGGCAATGGCGACGGTGTCTCCGGCTTGGGCGATCAATTCGGTCAAAATAAATACCTCACGTCGTCGATCTTAGTGGATGGCAAAGCAACAAGAGAGTCCTGCGCAGTACCAGTCTTTTTTATACCGACGCCGGTATCGCATTTCGCGATACCGGCATGGGATTTTGCGGGTCTTTGTGGCTCTCTTAGTTGGTGGCGAAACAATAGAAGAGTCCGGCGCCGCCGACGCTTGTCAGTTTTGCGGGGCTGCATCCCGGTGTTACGTGGGCTGAGTTCCACGATGTCGGGTTCTGCCCGCCGCCGCCACGGTCGTGGTGGCCGACTTGCGCGCCAGCCATGTCTTCGGCGCTGCTCGTCCAATTTTTGCAGGTTTTGTCGGCCATATCGACGATGCTGGTGCCGTCCAAATTCGAACCCGTCAGGATGTCGTGTGTAACGGGCTTATCGGTGCGGCCGTTGACCTTCGCCCCCTTCTCCGTCAGTTGGGTTTCGAGGGCCAGCTTGTTGTCGCTATGCAAATCATCAACGGATGTCGCAATGGTTTCGCCCTTAGCGTTGACCCACGGACCTTTACCGATGCGATCTTTCGCGTTCACCGACCCGACACCCTGGGTGCTGAGGTAGGCTTTCCACGTTTTCTTGCTGCCGGCGGCCGTAGCCAAATCCTGGCAGTGCTTGTCGGCGCCGTTCAGACCGCCCAGGTCTCCGCCCTTGCCGGAACCAACGCTGGTGATGAAGAAGCTCATCTTCGAAGCGTCCTGCGCGATGGCGGGAACGGCGACGATTGACGCGGCAATCACGGCGGCACTCACTAGCTTTCGCATTTACAACCTCCCTGTTACAGATGCCCGGGGTGGATACCACATATCGCCGACCCCTGCCAATGCGGCACAAGGTATTGATATTGTTCGCAAAATAAGAGGTTTTTTGGCGCTAGCCGTTACGTTTTTGAATGACGGCTTTGAGTTTGCGAAGCGCGTTCATTTTCAGGGTGTACGGGCTAGCCGTGGCGGGCCCCATCACACTGATTTCGATGTTCGTAACAGGGTCGATTGCCGAGACTTTCACGGCATTCCCAATGACGCGCATTTCGAACAAAACCTCCGACGTAGACAGGTCGGGGCTGTTCGGTTCGATCTCCCAAGATTTTCGGTCCGGCATTGTGCCAGTTTATCACATCGCGCGTTATTCGTGCGGGCTTACCTCATGAAAGCGATGTCATGAAATATGTGGTGCGGGTTATTGCGGGCGTTATCGGGGTGGCCGTTGCGCTTGTTATTTTAATCGTAGGATACCTTTGGATCGCGGCGCTGCGGGCCGTTCCGCCAGTAACGGGCACTGTTACCGTCGCGGGCCTCGCCGCCCCGGTCACCATTGCGCGCGATATGCAGAACATTCCTTTTATTAAGGCTCAGTCCGAAGAAGATGCTTATTTCGCCTTGGGCTACGTGCATGCCCAGGAGCGCTTGTTCCAAATGGAACTGATGCGCCGGCAAGGACAAGGGCGCCTCGCAGAATTGATTGGTTCGATTGGCGTCGGACCCGATACGCAAATGCGTACGCTTGGCGTCTATCGGAAAACCGAAGCCGACTTCGCCGGTCTAGATGCGGCTGCGCGCACGGCGTTGGAGCGTTATGCGGCGGGCGTAAATGCCTGGCTGAAGGAAGGTCGCCCCCTACCCTTAGAATTCGCACTGCTCCACATCGCGCCGGAGCTATGGAAGCCGGCGGACTCTCTGGTGTGGCAAAAGCTCATGGGGCTACAGCTCTCGGGCAATTGGAGCACGGAGCTGTTCAATGCTGCCCTGGTCGAGAAACTGGGCGCCACGCGCGCATCGGCTTTATCGCCGGGCCCGAAGGCGGACGATCCCGTGACGATGAGCACGCATGTCGCGCTGTTTCGCGATTTTGCGGCGGAAAAGCTTTTGGCGGCCATGACCGCCGTCATTCACCCGACCACCGCTTCAAACGTTTGGGTTGTCGGAGGCGCGCATACACAGTCCGGACAACCGATTCTCGCGAACGATCCGCACCTCGGTTTTCAATCGCCGAATGTTTGGTTTTTGGCGGGTATCGATAGCCCGACGTTGAAAGTGTTCGGCGGAACAATCCCGGGCGTGCCGTTTCATATGATCGGTCACACAGATGGACTGGCTTGGGGACTCACCACGACAGAAAGCGATACTGCTGATTTGTTCATCGAGCAGACCAACGGCGAAACCTACGACTCACCTGATGGAGCGAAGGCCTTTGAAACGCGCACTGAGGTCATCAACGTGCGTTTTGGAAGTCCTGTATCGGTCGTCGTGCGCGAAACGCGGCACGGTCCTGTTGTGAGCGATATCGTGAAAGGCGCAGCCGCCGCGACCAATCACGTGCTGGCATTATCGGCAGCATTGTTTCAACCGGGCGATAAATCGGGCGAAGCGGTTTACCGCATCAATCATGCGCAGAGTATGGACGCGTTTCTCGACGCGATTAAATTATTCTACGCGCCGCATCAGAACATGATGTTTGCCGACCGCGCAGGCAACATCGGGTATTACGCGCCGGGCCGCGTGCCGATCCGTAAGAACGGAAATGGTTTGGTGCCGGTGCCGGGATGGACCGGCGAATACGATTGGACCGGCTTCATTCCCTTCGAAGAATTGCCGCATAGCATCAATCCGCCGTCGGGCATTCTGGTGAATGCCAACAACAAGATGGTCGACGAAGCATATCCCTACTTAATTGCCGCCCAGTGGCCGGATTCCTATCGCGCGAAGCGCATCGACGAACTTCTAAAATCCACCGCGGCGGCAGACGTGGGCAGCATCACGGCCGTGCAGCAGGATGTTGTGTCGTTGATGGCGCGCGAACTGCTGCCAATTTTGCTCGACAATATGCGGCCACGCTCAGACGGTGAACGCGAGGTGCTCGACAAGCTGCGCGCCTGGGACGGAACAATGGATCGCAATCGGCCCGAGCCGCTCATTGCGCTTTTATGGATCGAGGCTGTGAAAGGCGCCCTACTCGCCGATGAACTTGGACCGCTGTATGCGCAATTCGGTGGACTGCGCCCCGAGCTGCTCCAGCGCATCCTTACGACCGACACGATGTGGTGCGACGACGTGCGCACGTCTGAGAAAACCGAAATATGCCCTGAGCAGATCGAACGAGCCTGGCAGGAAACCTTGGTGTGGATGAATAACCACGGCATATCGAAACCGATGGACGCGCGCTGGGGCGATTATCACCAGGCGACCTTCGGTCACATGCTCTTTGGCAACATTCCGCGTCTCGAGTGGCTGGGGATGCAGCGCATTCCAACCAGCGGCGATAATTTTACGATTAATCGCGGCAGCTATCGTTCGCCGACGTCGGCCGTTCCGTTCAGTCACGTTCATGGCGCAAGCGTGCGTATGATTTACGACTTGAGCGACTTGAATCATGCGCATTTCACGATGCCCGACGGTGAGTCGGGCCACATCGCATCACCGCATTACGGTGACATGCTTGGGCCCTGGCGCGACGGCGTCTATTCCACGGAACAGAACGACGGCGTGAATAAACGCGTGCTGCAGCCCGCCTCGTAATCACCAGTTCCCCATTTTCCTGGGTTGGCGTGGGAAGGTTTCCTGACGAAGGTTGGGAGCCCTCTCGCTATCTCATTGTAATATTTGGAGTATTTTTCCGGCTGCGGCGGCCATTTCCGTCGGCGCGTGATTGTGCGTGTAAACTCCTGGTAAATAATTCACTTTAGGGTACAGGCTTGAGTTTCCAGGGGTTATTGGACGGGAAGGTCCAGGGGTAATGGCGGAGCGTCCTGATTTTGGCGGTGCGGGCAGCGAAAAAGCCCCCATCATCATCAAGCGCATCAAAAAGGGCGGCGAAGGTCACCACGGCGGCGCGTGGAAAGTGGCGTATGCCGACTTCGTGACCGCGATGATGGCCTTCTTTCTTCTGTTGTGGTTGTTGAACGCCGTGACGGAGCAGCAGCTCAATGGTGTTGCCGATTACTTCACGCCGATCGCGGCCTCGACCCGTGAAAGCGGTGCCGGCGGCATGCTCGGCGGTCAGACGGTTGGCGAAGGCGCTTCGCAATCGCGCACCGGTTCAACGGCTGCGGTGATTTTGCCGCCGCCGTCCATCGGTGCCGGCGGTCAGGATCAAACAGATCCCAATCAGTCGCAAGTTACCGACGAAGCCGTTCGCGCGGCACAAGAAGCCAAAGACCAAAAGAATTTCGAACAAATCGCCCAAGAGCTAAAGCAAAACATCAGCGGCGTGCCGGATTTGGCGCCCCTCGCCAACAGTTTGATGGTCGATCAAACGCCTGAAGGCGTGCGTATCCAGATTATGGATCAGGATAAGGTCGATATGTTCGCGCCGGGCAGCGCCAACCTTTATCCGCGCGGCAAAGATCTGCTGCTGCAGGTCGCGAAAGTTTTGAAAAAGATGCCCAACAAGTTGAGCATCACGGGACACACCGATCCGTCCACCGCGATCGACCCGTCCGGCTATACCAATTGGGAACTGTCGTCCGACCGTGCGCTGGCAACACGCCGCGCGCTGCTGGAAGGCAATGTCGATGACCGACAGATCGCGAAAGTTGTCGGCGCGTCCGACCGCGATCCGGTCGATCCGAAGCAGCCGCGTTCACCCCGCAACCGCCGGGTGTCTATCGTTCTTCTTCGCGCCGAGAATAAAAAACCCGAGGACTTCGACCGTTTGCCCGCATTCTTGCAGCGCAGTGGAGCGCCCGCGCCGACCAATGCCGCGACTGGCGAAACCCTGGCGCCCGGCGCAAAATAAGGCGACGGGCGTACGTGGAAATGAGCGGAATCAGCGCTTCGGCGCGCTTGCCAGAATCGGCCCCGAGGGTCATGCTACTGTCATAGTGTTGAAGCCCCGAGGGTTCGGGACTCATGTGAGGACGTAAGGCACTGTTCGTCATCTGATATGGATCAAACACCCCTCAAACGTCCGCAGTTCTTTTTCACAACGGCACCTTTGCCGTGTCCCTACTTACCCGAACGCCTAGAACGCAAACTGGTGACCGAACTGTCCGGTCCTGGTGCGGAGACATTGCACGAGGCGCTCGCGCGCTCCGGTTTTCGTCGCAGCCATTCAATTGCTTATGCGCCGGCTTGCCCCGGCTGCAAGGCGTGCGTGCCGGTGCGCGTGGTCGTGAAAGATTTTAAACGCCGCCGTTCGTTGGCGCGGCTGTGGAAGCAAAACCAGGATCTGGTCGCGATTAAAGTTCCGGCGCGCGCCACGACCGAGCAATACGAACTGTTCGCGCGCTATCAACAGTCGCGCCACGCCGGCAGCGATATGGCGCTCATGGGTTTTTACGAATACAGCGCCATGGTCGAAGACAGCCCCATCGATACGTTCATGGTCGAATACCGTGACCGTGCCGGCGCGCTGGTCGCCGTGTGCCTGATCGATCGCACGTCGGACGGCCTCTCGGCCGTTTACAGCTTCTTCGATTCCACTGGCGCCCGCGACGGTTTGGGCAACTACGTGGTGCTGTGGCTGATTGAACAGGCGCGCAAAGTCAGCCTGCCCTATGTCTATTTGGGCTATTGGATTTCCGACAGCGCCAAGATGGCTTACAAAGCGCGCTTCCAGCCCTTGGAAACCCTGGGGCCTGCTGGATGGGAAAGCCTCGACGTTCCCGTAGACGATCCGCTCCTCGCCGACGCTCTGGCGTAACCGCCCGCGGCGCTGTACGCGCACCTGTTACATTCCGTTTCCATTTGCCCCGGTTCCGCTGTGTTTCCGCCTCAGGAAGCACGCGTTTCCCGACTTAGATCATCACAGCAGCAGCACGTAGCGCGTATTAATTGTAACGCGCGTAACTATTTTCCGTCGGATGCCGTTCTAAAGCTGCTCGACGACATAAGGAGAGTTCATATGAAAAAGATTTTGATGGCGATGGCGCTGGTTGGTTCCATGACTGGCGTGACAATGATTGCCAGCACGGGTCCTGCTGCTGCCGATGGATTTAACTTCAGCTTCGACACCGGCAACGTGGCAATGGCTTTTAGCGACGGTTACTACGACAACCACCGTGTCTGGCATAAATGGCGCAATAGCCGCGAATCTCGCGAGTACCGCACGCGCTATCGCGAACATTATAACAGTCGCCGTCATCGCGACCGCGATCGCGACGGTGTGCCGGATTTCCGCGACGACCATCCGAATAACCCGCGTCGTGACTAATTAACGTACGACACGGCATATAACGGCGGCGCTTACCATCGCGCCGCCGTTTGTGTGCCTGGGTTTTGGATGATAGGATTGGTCCACCAAATTGTGGGGGCCGTCGATGCGTGTTTTGAAAGTCGTTTTGGCTGTGAGCGTGTGTGCGGCCTTGAGCGGCTGCACGGATTTTCCGAGCATGTTGGCCGGAACCGCCAAGAATTTCTGCGCGCACAATTCCAGCACGTCACCGTGCACGCGCGCCTCGCCCAACTCAGATTCCTACGCGCTTCCGCGCTAATTGCTGAAAGGCTTCGTTTCGCGGCTGAAGCCTTTGGGCGGTAAACGCCCGGCTTGCGCACGCTCGCCGACCCATTCCTTGAGATCGGTTTCCACACGTACGCCGCTGCCGGACTGCCAACTGAGGCCGTCTTTGAGGTTGAACGGTTTTGCGTCGGCGGTGCCGCCGTCTTTGTAGCGTTGCAAAATCACGCCGCGGCCACGGCCCATTTCGGGAACGTCGTCGATTTTGAAAATCAGAAGTTTGCGGTTGTGGCCGATGATGGCGATGTGAGTCGCGGGCTTGCCGCCCAATAAATCCGAGCCCGTACCGGCAGTGCCGGGCATTGGTGCGCACACCACGCCCTTCTCGCCGTCGGTGAGATTGAGGGCTTGCTTGCCGTTTTTGGTCTGCGCGAAAACCTGCTCCGACGGCACGATGAAGCCACGGCCCGCGCTGGAGACAACGAGGAATTTCTGCTCGCGATTATAGACGAATAGCGAAACGATTTCGGCGTCGTTGGGCATGTCGACCAACAAGCGAATTGGCTCGCCGAACCCACGGCCCGGCGGCAAACGATCGGCGGCGACGGTGTAAAAACGCCCGTCGGATGCGAACATCAAAAGCTTATCGGTGGACTGCGCTTTGACGGCGGCCTGGAAGGCATCGCCTTCCTTGAACTTCAAGTCGTCTTCGATCAGATCCTTGTGGCCCTTCATGGCGCGGATCCAGCCTTTCGAAGAGAGGACCACGGTGACGGGCTCTTTCTCGACGAGCTGTTCGATGGGCACAATCACGGCGGCGGGTGCTTCGGCCAATTCAGTGCGGCGCTTGCCCAGTGGCGTATTTTGGCCGAACTGCTTTTTGACGTCCTTCACTTGATCGGCGATGACTTGCCATTGACGCTTTTCGTCTTTGAGCAAATCGGTCAGGTCTTTCTTCTCGCCCGAGAGGCTTTTGTGCTCGGTCTTGATCTCGAATTCCTCGAGCTTGCGCAAAGACCGCAGGCGCATGTTGAGAATGGCTTCGGCCTGGTTGTCGGTGAGTTTGAACTTTTTGATCAGCACCGGCTTTGGCTCGTCCTCGGTGCGGATGATGCGGATAACCTCATCGAGATTGAGGTAAGCGATCAAATAACCTTCGAGCAGTTCGAGCCGGCGCACGATCTCGGCCAGGCGGAATTTGGAGCGGCGCACCAGCACGACCTGACGGTGATCGAGCCAGGCTTGCAGCACTTCGCGCAGGTCCATAACGCGCGGGATACCGTCGGCGCCCAGGACGTTCATGTTGATGCCGAAGCGGACTTCCAGCTCGGTCTGGCGGAACAGTTGTTCCATCAACTGGGTCGCATCGACCGTGCGCGACTTGGGTTCCAGAATGATGCGCACGTCTTCCGTCGACTCATCGCGGATGTCGGCCAGGAAGGGCAGCTTCTTTTCTTCCATAAGCGCCGCGATGCGTTCGATCACGCGCGCCTTCGGCACTTGGTAAGGAATTTCGCTGATGGCGATTTGGTATTGGCCGTGGGCGAGTTTCTCTTCGGCCCATTTGGCGCGCACACGCAACGACCCGCGCCCGGTTTTATAAGCCTCGACGATGGTCTCGCGGTTTTCGACCAGCACGCCGCCGGTGGGAAAATCAGGCCCGCCGATGTAGTCCACCAGCGTGCGGACTTGGGCGTTGGGCGTTTTGATGAGATGCAGTGCTGCGTCACACAACTCGCCCACGTTATGGGGCGGAATGTTGGTGGCCATGCCAACGGCGATGCCCGACGAACCGTTCGCCAGAAGATTGGGTACAGCGGCGGGCATGACGACCGGCTCGGACTCTTCGCCGTCATAGGTGGGGCGCAGATCGACCGCGTCGTCGTCGATGCCGTCCATGAGTGCCGCCGCGAAGGGCGTGAGTTTCGCTTCGGTGTATCGCATGGCGGCGGCGTTATCGCCGTCGATGTTGCCGAAGTTGCCTTGGCCTTCGACCAGTTGGTAGCGCACGGCAAAATCCTGTGCGAGGCGCACCAGGGCTTCGTACACGGATGAGTCGCCGTGCGGGTGATACTTACCGATGACGTCGCCGACCACGCGGGCGCATTTCTTGAAACCGCCGGCCGGGTCGAGCTTCAACTGGCGCATGGCGAACAGCACGCGGCGGTGCACAGGCTTCAGGCCATCGCGCACATCGGGCAGCGAGCGCGAGACAATGGTCGACAGCGCATAGGCCAGATAGCGCTCACCCAACGCTTCGGCGAGCGGCGTATCGCGGATGTCTTCAGGCGGTTTGGGTACGGCAGCTTTAGCCATCGGTCGCGATTGTCGCCCACTTACGAAAAACGACCCCATGAACTTAGGGTCCAGAACGCCCTTTTACGTGACGTTTCAAAGCGATGCAAAAAAGAAAAACGAGCCCATGAACTTATGGGGCCCGCCGGCCGAGGGTGCCTTGAATGCTTGACATCCGTGAAGAATCGTCGCGCACGTTTTAAGCGTGCTCCGAGGTTGTTACCAGTTTAGACCCTGGAGTTTCGGGGTCTTTTTCGGCCCCTTCGGTTTATCCACATTCCAGATTGAAAACGCTTGCATCGCTACGGTGAATTGCCCGAACGGATCTGCCGGAATATTTGCGGTGACATCGGGATTGCCATGCAGAGCGAGCACCATCTCCGCCAATTTCCTTTTGGGCTCTTTAGTCTCAGATGAAAGATGCCTGTTGTTTCGCACCGCCGTGAAAGCGCCGAGCGTAACATCTAACAACTGCAACAGCGGCTCGACATTGGAATCGCGTTGCTCAAGTGCATCAATGCAATTCGGTTTAGCGCCGTGTCGGTTGGTTCCTTCGTCTAATAAAACCGGAAGGAACTGCCGAAGATTGTGGGTGCAATCGCCGCCATCAGGATAAATCCGCAGCTTATAGCGGGGACCGTAGAACTTGAGAGCACGATACAGCAGAAGCTGATAGTGCATTTTACTGGTGGTATCTATGTGTCTGAGCGGGCCGCTTAATTTGTGACTGTATTGGCGAAAGGGAGCAAAGCGAATATGAAAATGCACTTTCCCGGCCTTAACTAATTCGGCCAAGTACTTTGCGTATTCGGTTTCTCCGCAATCAAAGCTCGAAGTTTTAGACCACTTAATTTCGGACTCAGACGGGATTCCTTTCCGCATTTTGATTGCCGCAAGCTCAGCTTTAATGGAAGCGATGCCGTAATCGGGGACAGCGATGCCGCCAACAGCCATGAAGTCGTGCCCTAGTACATGTGATGACTCATCACAGTAATAGTAAACGAATTTGGCCTTAGGTTTGTCGGCCGATACCATTGCCAGACTCCGCGTAAGAAAACGAAGCGCAAGGATATTGACCTAGCCATCCAACGCTTCATGCGAGTATGGGAAGATTATCGCCGCACCTCCAGCTGCTTTGCAAACTGCGCCCGCATCGCCGAAATACTTGGCGACGTGATCGCAGCCCCCAAAGATCAGTTGGCCGCCTCTACGCCGCGCTTTCGGTCGCTGTAGCTGTTTGCACCTTCACCGGCAACTCGCGGGCGCGTTGGCCGGTGGCGGCGAAGAGGGCGTTGGCGATCGCCGGGGCCACGCAGGGTGTTCCGGGTTCGCCGACGCCGCCGAGGGCGGCACCGGAGTTGATGATGTGGACTTCGACCGCCGGCGCATCTTGCAGGAGCAGCGAGCGGTAGTCGTGGAAGTTGGATTGCTCGACACGACCGCCGGCCAGCGTGATCTCGCCATACAGAGCCGCCGATAGGCCATACAGCGCGCCGCCTTGAACCTGCGCAACGACAGCGTCAGGATTGATGGCTTGGCCGCAATCGATGGCGCATACGATGCGATTCACCTTCAGTTCGCCATTGACGACGGTAACCTCCGCCACTTGAGCGGCGATGGAACCGAAAGCTTCGTGCACGGCGATACCGCGCCCGGACCCTTTGGGCATGGGCGAACCCCAATTCCCCTTCTCGGCCGCGAGATCGAGCACCGCGCGGTGGCGGGGGGCGTTGGTCAGCAGTTTGGCGCGATACGCGTAAGGATCGACGCCGGCCGCATTGGCCAGTTCGTCGATGAATGATTCGGTGAAGAAAGGATGGCGCGAGTGGCCGACGCTGCGCCAGGGACCGTTGGGGACTGGCGCGGTCGCCTCGACATAACCGATGTGTTGATCGGCAACGCCGTAAGGAATTTTGGCGGCGTCGTCGTCGTGCCAGTTGTAGACATTCTCCCAAGCGACGGGATAGCCCTCGGCGTCCACAGCGGTTTTGAAGCGGCTGACGGAGGCAGGACGATACTTGCCGTGTTGAATACTTTCTTCTCGGCTCCAGGTGAGTTTGACGGGCGTGCCCGGCATTTCAGCGGCGACACGCGCCGCTTGCACGATGAAATCCACATGCAGACGCCGGCCGAAGCCGCCGCCCATGCGGTGATTGTGAACAAGCACATTCTCGGCCTTGAGGCCGAGGGCGTCGGCGACAGCGCCGCGCGCCATGAGCGGCACTTGCGATCCGACCCACAGTTCGGCTGTTCCGTCGGCACGTACGAGCGCCGTGGTCGAGAGCGGTTCCATGCCGGCATGATCGAGGAACGGCGCACGGTAGCGCGCTTCGACGATCTTGGCGCCGGCGGCGTTCATGACCTTGCCGACGTCGCCTTGCTTGTGGAGATCTTTCTTCGGCGGCGTCGACACAGCGGTGTCGAAGCCGGCGAACATGGAGGCCGTGGAGAGGTTACCGTTGAGGCCGGGGCCGAAATTGACCGTGAGCGCGCGCACGGCATTCTCGGCGCGCCACGTGTTATTGGCCACAACGACGACAGCGACGTCACCGTCGCCCGGGCTCATCATCGTGCCCTTGGTCGCCGGAAGTTTGAGAACGCGCGTAACGCCGGGCATCTTGAGCACGGCAGCATCGTCGACGCTATCAAGCGTGCCGCCGAAGACGGGGCTATGACGGATGGCGGCGTACTTCATTTCAGGCAGGCGCGTATCGATGGCGTATTTGGCGGTGCCGTTGACCTTTTCCGGAATGTCGATGCGGGGCACGGACTTTCCGATGAGCGTGTATTGCTCGGGGGTTTTGAGGCGCGGCGACGACGGCGGTGTGATGGTGGCGGCCGTATCGATGAGTTCGCCGTAGGTGATGCTTTTGCCGGACGACGCATGAGTCACACGGCTATTGGCGGCTTGCAGTTCGGACGCAGGAAGATTCCAGGTCTTGGCCGCTGCTTCGATGAACACTGCGCGTGCGGCAGCGCCAGCCGGGCGCATGGCGTATTGGCCGGTGGCGCGGATCGAACTGCTGCCGCCGGTGAGCATGAGGCCCACAGCGCGGGCGACTTTGGGAATCACGAAACCAAGCGTGGAGAGCAAACCATCGGATACGCCGAGATCGCCGGCCATGCCTGTGATCATGGCGCCATTGGCAAAGGCTTCATGCGCGGGGGCTTCGAGCACCGAAACCAGGGCCCAGTCGGCATCCATCTCGTCGGCGGCCATCTGCCCGAGGCCGGTGAACGACCCCTGCCCGATATCTTGGTGCGGAACGTAGATGGTGACCTTGTTGTCGCGGGCGACTTTGATCCAGGTTTTGATGACCACGTTGTCTTTGGTCTTGACCCAGCAACGCTTTTTCGCGCTCGCGCTGCGGATACGGCATTGCCACTAAACCGATGACGAGCACGCCGCCGGTGAGTACGGTGCCGAGGATTGCCTTGCGCCGGGTGATTTTCATGGCGAGCCCCTTATGCTTTGGCCAAAGCCGCAACGGCCGCGCGCACGCGGTCGTGGGTGCCGCAGCGGCAAATATTGGTGACGGTGGTTTTCAGATCGTCGTCGGTGGGCGAAGGGTTCTTCGCCAGCAGCGATGCGACCGCCATGATCAGGCCCGACTGGCAGTAGCCGCACTGGGGAACCTGCGCCGCGACCCACGCTTTTTGGACGGGATGAAGCTCATCGGCCTGCCCTGCGCCGAGGCCTTCGATGGTGGTGATGGGGCCGGCAACGCCCGAGACCGGCATCTGACAACTGCGTATGGCCTCGCCGTTGATGTGAACGGTGCAAGCGCCGCAAGCGCCGATGCCGCATCCGAACTTGGTACCGGTGAGTCCGATCTCGTCACGCAAGACCCACAGCAGCGGCATGTCGCCTTCGACGTCGATCTCGCGCGCGCGTCCATTGATCGTCAGTTGAAATGCCATGGGTCCCCTCCGGCTTGAAGCTCTGACGGGAAGATAGCTACTTTTGGTAATATTACCAAATGCGAAATATTTAACTATGGTCGCAATTCGTGGGGTTTACCGTTATGTTTGAATTAGCCCGTCGCGAAATTCTTCTTATGCGGCCAATATTTTTCGCGCCGCCTTAGAAATCCGCCACCAGTTGCGCGGTGACGCGGCGTGGTTGAAGGGGCGTATAAGCGCCCGATGCCGAGACGATCCAACCGTAAGCATTGGTGACGTTCTGCACGCGAAACCTGGCAGACGCCGACGTGTCGAACACTTTGAACACGTAACGCGCGCCAAGATCGAGCGTGGTGTTGGCATCGAGCCGCACGGTGTTCGCGCGGTTGGCAAAGCCCGAGCCGTCTTGGTTCACTTGACCATCGACGGAGAATCCGCGCCACGCCTTCGGGCCGTATTGCACGTTCAAGCGGACGTTGCGGTTTGGCTTTCCGGTTGGGACCGGGCCGATGAAGCTGGCGACGGCGGCATTGGCTTCGATGCGCGCGCGCAACAGCATGACACCTGCGACGACGGTCAGCCCCGGCGCGATCCGGCCGGAAACGGAAAGCTCGACGCCGCGATGATTGAGGTCGCCAACCTGGGTGAAAAGATTGGCGGCGTTGCGATCGAAGAACGGCTTCTTCACTTCGAACACGCCCGCGATCAGCGTAACGCCTGAATCGAATTTATAGCGAATTCCGGCGTCGATCTGTTCGGTGAGACTTACCGGCAGTAATTCGCCGCGATTGCTGGCGCTCTCGGAGGCAATGCCGGACTCTTCGAGGCCGCGCGTGTAGCTGCCATAGAGCGCCGCGTTTTTGCTCAAGTACGCTGCCAGCGTTCCGTTATAGAGCCAAGGTTGAGAGCTGTTGCGCGAGGGCGCCAAACCCGGCGGCATTACTTCCCCACGAAAAATGCTTTTCTGCGCACCAACACTGAATTCGCCGATGTCGCGCCAGCGCCCGACGTAGGAGACGCCGGGCGTGACCTGAGAGATATGACTCTCACTTGGCGGCGCCAGCGGCGGGTACACGGGCTCGGGCCGCGGATCGTAAACGCCGACCCGCGACGTGCCGAAAGAAACGCTGCTGCCGCCGCCGAATGTGTGCTTGGCATCGCGGCCACGGACGGCAAAATGCAAGGTGTGTTGGCGGTCGCCTTCCGTGAATGTGCGGCTGAGGCGCACCTCGCCCGAATACGAGATGTCGTGAATGAGCGCACTGCGCAAGATGTCGAGGTTGGCGGTGCCGTCGGCCTGGACGTTGCGATAAAATACAAAGTGCTCATCCGGCAAGAAATTATTCGAGCGGAAAAATCCCGTACGCAAAAGCCAATCGTCGAGCACCGTCGCGGACATGATGAATCCGGCTTGGAGGACCCGGCGGTTATGCTCGGACCAGGGCTGACCAAAAAAAGTGCTTCGGTCATATTCCGGGGGTGTGACGCCGGCGGCCGGGAAGACAAAAATGGCTTGTGAGACGTGACCTGTTTGTCCTTGGCCGAAGACCGCGATGTCGATGTTGTCGTTGGGCGTAAAGTGCACCACGCCGCCGTAACTGATCTGCAGATAGGGTCCGGGCATGCCGGTGTAGGCGAAGTGAATCGAGGTTACGGTCGCGTACGCGCCGAGCTTGTCGGGCACAATCGGCGTTGCGATTTCCGCATCGAACTGAAGCGACCCGTAGGCGCCGTAAGTGATGCCGCCGCTGCCGGTCACATGATCTCCCGGGCGGCGTATGCGGGTGTCGGCGATGCCGGTGGGTGCAGGGAATGGGTAAGATTGCGCACTCAGGCCCACATGCATGGTGGTGTCGGCGTAAATCCGGCCCGGCGTCATATTCTGTTGATCGAAATACAAGCCGTCCAAACGGATGTTCCCCGCCTGCGTCGGGTTGAATCCGCGCGCGCTGGTCGAGGTGTAAAGCCCCACTGTCTCGCTTCCGATTGAGACGCCGAACGCATCTTCCGCCGCATTCACGGCGTTCTCGGCGGCGCGCTGCGCTTGCGCGGGGATTGCCGCAACCATCACCGCCAAGATTGCGGTCGTCGCGAGCCATGTCCGTCTCCTGTTCCCGCGCATGTTTAGCCTACCCCCCAGAGAAATCTTTAGAAATCCGCCACCAGTTGCGCGGTGACGCGGCGCGGCAGAATGGCCGAATAAGAACTCGATGCGGAAACAGTCCAGCCATAGGCATCGGTTACGTTCAGCAGGCGTAGTCTTGCGGATGCCGAGGTGCCGAAGGCTTTGAAAACGTAGCGCGCGCCGAGATCGAGGGTGGTGTTGGGATCGAGTTGAAAGGTGTTCGCGCGGTTGGCAAAGGCTGGGCCGTCTTGATTCACTTGACCGTCGATGGAAAAACCGTGCCAAGACGCCGGGGCATACTGCACGTTCAGCCGCACGTTGCGATTGGGCTTTCCGGCCGGCACGGGTCCGATGAAACTGGCGACAGCGGCATTGGCTTCGATGCGTGGGCGCAAGAGCATGGCGCCCGCAACAATGGTTAGTCCCGGCGCGATGCGACCCGACATGGAAAGTTCGATACCACGATGACTGAGGTTGCCGACCTGTGTGAAGAGATTGGCGGCATTGCGATCGAAGAACGGTTTTTTCACTTCGAACACGCCTGCGATCAGCGTCACGCGCGAACCGATTTTATAACGAATTCCAGCGTCGATCTGCTCGGTGAGACTCACCGGCAAGGATTCGCCGCGGTTGCTGGCGCTTTCGGAGGCAACACCGGACTCTTCGAGGCCGCGCGTATAGCTTCCGTACAAGGCCGCGTCGTTGCTTAAGTAGATTGCGAGCGTGCCGTTATAGAGCCAGGGGTTGGAGCTGGTTTGCGACGGCGCAACACCTGGCGCTGCGACTTCGCCGCGAAAGATGCTTTTCTGCGCACCGACGCTGAATTCGCCCAGGTCGCGCCAACGGCCGACATAAGCAATTCCGGGCGTAACTTGCGACACGTGATTGTGACTGGGCGGCACGGGAGTGGGAAACACAGGCTCCGGCCGAGGATCGTAAACACCGATGCGGCCCGTTCCGAAAGAAACGCTGCTGCCGCCGCCGAACTCATGGGCAGCATCGCGGCCGCGCACGGCAAACTGCAAGGTGTGTTGACGTGGACCTTCTGTGAACGTGCGGCTCAAGCGCGCCTCACCCGAATAAGACAGGTCGTGGATCGGCGCGCTCCGCAATATGTCGACATTCGCCATGCCGTCCGGTTGGACGTTGCGAAAAAACGGAAAGTATTCATCGGGCAGAGAGTGAAGCGAACGGAAGAGGCCCGTGCGCAAAATCCAATCGTCGGGCAGCGTTGCGGACACAACGACGCCGAGATGGAGTCCCCGGCGATGGTGGACTGCCCACGGCTGACCAAAATAAACATTCCGGTCGAATTCCGGAGGGGTGAAGGCGCCGCCTGTGAAGATGAAATTCTGGTTGGGGGCGTAACTGACTTGGCCTTGGCCGAAGACCGCCACATTCACGGTGTCGTTGGGCGTCCACTCCAGTACTCCGCCATAGGTGTTTTGCTGAGATGGACCGGGCCAGGCGACGTTGCCGACGAAAACCGATGTGGCGGTGGCATAAGCGCTGAGCTTTCCGGGAACGATGGGGCCCGACGCCTCGAGGTCGACCTGAAACAGATCGAAGGGTCCATAGGTAACGCCGGCGCTGCCGATCAAGTGATCGGCGGGACGGCGCAAGCGCGTGTCGGCGATACCGGTCGGTGCGGGAAAGGCGTAGGACTGCGCACTCAATCCGACACGCATGGTGGTGTCGGCGTAAACGCGGCCCAAGGCCGGGCCCTGCTGATCGAAGTACATGCCGTCGATGCGGATGTTTCCGGCTTGGGTCGGACTGAAACCGCGCGCGCTGCTTGAGCTGTAAATGCCGACGGTTTCGGAGCCGATGGAGACGCCGAAAGCGTCGCCGGCGGAATTCACCGCATTCTCAGACGCGCGTTGTGCATAGGCCGGATACGCAGCCATGGTCGCGAGTGCCGCAACCGCGGCAAGCCGGTTATGTTTCATGCGCCGCATTTTTTTCGCCATGCCCCTCACCTAGAAATCCGCGACCAGTTGCGCGGTGACGCGGCGGGGTTGGATGGGCGTGTACGAGCCGGAGGACGAGACCGTCCAGCCGTAGGTGTTGGTGGCGTTCAATAGGCGTAATCTTGCAGACGCCGATGTGTCGAAGACTTTGAACACATAGCGCGCGCCAAGATCGAGCGTGGTGTTGGAACCAAGCCGCAGCGTGTTGGAGCGATTGGCAAAGGCCGGGCCGTCTTGATTCAGCTGACCGTCAATGGAGAAGCCGCGCCATGCCGCCGGACCATACTGCACATTGAATCGCACGTTGCGATTGGGCTTTCCGGCCGGAACCGCGCCGATGAAGCTCGCGACGGCCGCGTCGGCCTCGATGCGCGCGCGCAAGAACATGGCCCCCGCGACGACGGTCAATCCTGGGGCTAGGCGGCCGGAGACAGACAATTCGACGCCGCGATGGCTCAAGCTGCCGACGTTGGTGAAAAAATTGGCGGCGTTGCGGTCGAAGAACGGCTTCTTCACTTCGAACACGCCCGCGAGCATGGTGATGGCGCCCAACTTATAGCGAACGCCCGCATCGACCTGCTCGGTCTGACTGACGGGCAGCGCTTCACCGCGATTGATGGCGGTTTCGGACGCGACGCCGGACTCTTCGAGGCCGCGCGTATAGCTGCCGTAAAGTGCCGCGTTCTTGCTGAGGTACACGGCAAGTGTGCCGTTGTAGAGCCAAGGCTGCGCTTTGGTGCGCGAAGGCGCGACACCGGGCGCCGTCACCTCGCCGCGAAAAAAGCTTTTCTGCAGGCCGACACTGACTTCGCCCACATTGAGCCAACGGCCCACATAGGAAATTCCCGGCGTAATTTGAGAGACGTCGTTATCCCGTGGTGGCGCCAGAGCAGGGAAAACCGGTTGAGGGTGTGGATCATAAACGCCGACCTGGGCCCGCCCGAAAGAAACGCTACTGCCGCCGCCGAAGGTGTGTTCGGCGTCGCGCGCGCGGACGGCGATGTGCAAGGTGTGCTGACGCTGACCTTCCGTGAAGGTGCGGCTGAGCCGTGCCTCGCCCGAATAAGAGAAGTCGCGGATGAGCGCGCTGCGCAAGACGTCAAGGTCGGCGCTGCCGTCGGGTTGGACGTTGCGGAAAAAGACGTAGTGTTCATCCGGCATGAAATGGTTCGAGCGGAAAAGGCCCGTGCGCAAAATCCAGTCGTCGGGCAGCGTTGCCGTCATGATGAAGCCGAGATGGAATACCCGACGATTGTGCTCGGCCCACGGCTGACCGAAGAAAAGATTCCGATCGTATTGCGGAGGAACGCCGCCGCTGGCCGTGAAAACGAAATTCTGTTGCGGGGTGTGGCCCGTTTGTCCTTGGCCGAAAACAACGATGTCGATGTTGTCGCTGGGCGTGAAGTTCAGGACCGTGCCGTAATTGACCTGCAAATAAGGTCCGGGATAGGCGGCGTTGGCGAACAGAACCGCGGTGGTGGTCGCGTAGCCGCCGAGCTTTCCGGGCACGATGGGGCTGGCGACTTCCGCGTCCAACTGAAGGGATCCGTAAGGCCCATACATAATGCCGCCGCTGCCCGTCAGATGATCGGTCGGCCGGCGCAAGCGGATATCGACGATTCCGGTCGGCGCGGGAAACGGATAGGACTGTGCACTCAAGCCAACGCGCATGGCAGTCTCGGCGTAGATGCGGCCGGCGGTCATGTTCTGTTGATCGAAGTACAGGCCGTCGATGCGGATATTACCGGCCTGGGTCGGGTTGAATCCCCGCGCGCTGGTGGACGTATAGAGACCGACCGTCTCGGAGCCGATGGAAACACCAAAAGCGTCCTCGGCAGAATTCACGGCGTTCTCCGCCGCGCGCTGCGCATGGGCGGGATCTCCCGCCATCATCGCCGCGAAAACCGCAACGGCCGCAAACAAACTCTGCCGCATCTCTTTCCCCCTGCTCGTGCCGCCTCCCCACCTTTTCCCGTCGTCATGGGATCAAGCGAGGGTTCCCCCCAAGCGGCCAAAGCCACATGCCGCGCTTTGCGGCCCCGTTACATAGTTTGAGTGTTACCGTGTTTGGAAGAGCGAAATTTGTAAGGAGCCCGACTTTATTCGTTCGGGTGGTCCGAAGCGCGGGGCAGGGCCGCCTTGCGGTGGTGGTAAAGCCGTGCATTCCCGGCGCCGGGATCTTCACTTTGCGGGCCCGGACAGCATCGCCAAGAACCGCGCGCGGGCCGCCGGCATTTCGCGGCGATGGGGCGCAAAGACGTTTACGTCGAAAAAATGCTCCGTCAGTTTTAACCCGGCGACGATGTCCTCTGTGGTGGGTGTAACCCCCTCTCCTTTGAGAAAGGCAGGCAAGGTCAGCAGGCGGTCGCGATAGGGGCCGGCGGCATCTTCCGATACGGCGCGGCCCGAGCGCGGGGACACGAACGTTAAATTGTCGGAGACCCCGGTTGACGCGCACGATTCGAGATCGAGGCCGTATCCCATATCGCGCAAGAGGCACATCTCCCATTGGACATAGGCAGGGGCCCAGCCGGGCTCGCCAAGATTGGCCAGCAGCGACATGGCCAGCCGGTGTACCTCAGAATGAGCCTCGCGTTCCGGCAGCGTGGTTTCGGCCATGGCACAGAGCGACGACAACCCGGCCAAACTCAAGGGATCGCTCATGGCCTCTGCCGCGAAGTTGTGGATGATCTCGATGGTGTAGTTGCCAAGCTGATCTTCTAATCGCGCCCGCCACCACGCTTTGACCACGTTGCCGCTTTGAAGCGCGCTGCGTTTGGTTTTGCCGCTGCCGCCTTTAACGAGGCCCATATGACGGCCTTGCGTGGGAGTCAGGAGCGAAACAATAGCGTCGTGCTCGCCAAAGCGGCGCACCGAAAGCACGATGCCTTCATCCTCCCAGGAAACCGCCATTGACCTTATGCCCTCGCTGCGTCGGGACTTACCTTGGCGGGTTACTCCGCGTGTTGTCTACATCGACTTGAGCGCGTGTTTGAAAGGGCGCTGAAACTATTTGAAGGGCGGCTCCGTTGAAGAACAAACCCCTATCAATGGAGCGCGCATGAACGCCCCGAAATCAGATCCAGGATCGCAGCCGATTGGGCGAATCAATCGTGACGGCCTTAAAGGCAAGCGCTATCCCCAGAACCAAGGAAGCCAACCGCTTCCGCCCACCGAGCCCGTGACGCCCGCCGAAAATAGCGGCCGCGCGGGGACAAACTTTCCCGACACGAACGCCAGCGGACGATTGCGCGATCAGACCGACCGGCCGATTGTCCGCGAGGATGCGGCCAACGACCGGAAGCTGCCTGGCGTTCGCTGAAGACCACGCACTTACTTTCGAGGTTTGCGCGCGCCCTTCGGTTCTCCTTTGGGCGGCGCCGATTCGTCGCGCGCTTTGGTTCCCGGTTCGCGATCCCAGAAACGTAGATCCCGGCACAGTTTGACAAAGACCTCGGTGTCGCGCTTTCCGTCGAATGCGAGACAGCCGCCATCAAGCTTATCGGCAAGGGCGACGGCTTCGAACAACGGCAATGCACTGGCTGTATAGCCAATGAACTTGCAGTGCGTGAAAGCGTCGTTGACGAAGTCCTTCGCCGGCGCGTGGGTTTTCAAAATCTCCGCGCCCTTGTCGGACAGTAAAAGCACGACAGAGTCATAAAGAACCGAGGGCCCGCCGTCGATTTTTTGCCGCGCGGGAATGAGCGTGCCGTCGGACAAAGTGGCGCCCACGATTTTGGGTGCGATGACCTCGAGCGTGGCGCCCTCTTTCTTCGCTGCCGCGTCGAGTGCGGCGTATAGACTGGCATCGGCGCCGTCGGTCAGAAGTACGCCGACTTTGCGGCCTTTAAAGCTTTCCGGCCCGTTCTTTAAGATGCTGAGGGCATCGGAGGCGGCGAGCTTACGATTGGTGGGCTTCGCGGCAACGGCGGGCGTCGGCGGATCAATGCCAAGGCCGTCGGCCACGGCACCCGCAAGATCGTTGTCGATATTGAGGAGATGCGACACGACGCGGGCGCGTACGTCCGGACGTTCGACTTTGCTGAGTTCAAACACCAGCGCATCGGCAATGTGCTTTTGCTCGATAGCTGTCTGGCTGATGAAGAACTGTCGCGCTTGGCTGTAGTGATCCGAGAAGCTTTCGGAACGAACGCGTTGTTTCGGCCCTGTATCTTCGTCGGCGAAGCTGCGCGTGCCCGTGACCGGATTTTCGCGCGGTCCGCCCTGATCGCCCCAGCTGTTCGGTTCGTAATTCACGCGGCCGACTGGATTGCGCATGGCCATGTGGCCGTCTTGCTGAAAGTGCGCGAACGGACATTTGGGCGCGTTGATCGGCAGGTGCGTGAAGTTGGGGCCGCCCAAGCGTTTGATCTGCGTGTCGAGGTAGGAGAAGTTGCGGCCTTGAAGCAGCGGGTCGTTGCTGAAATCGATTCCCGGCGGCACATTCTGCGTACAGAAAGCCACCTGCTCCGTTTCGGCAAAGAAGTTATCGACCATCCGGTCCAGCACCAATCGTCCGACGATGCGCACCGGAAGCTCTTCCTCGGGGATGAGTTTGGTTGGGTCCAGCACATCGAAGGCAAACCGGTCGGCGAACTTCTGGTCGAACAGCTGCACGCCGAGTTCCCACTCAGGGAAGTTGCCCGTGGTGATCGAGTCCCACAAATCGCGGCGATGAAAGTCGGGATCGGCGCCATTGATTTTGACGGCTTCGTTCCACGCGACGGACTGCATGCCGAGCTTGGGCTTCCAATGGAACTTCACGAAGGTAGAGCGGTCTTTCTTATCCAGGAACCGGAACGTATGGACGCCGAAGCCTTCCATGAAACGGAAGGAGCGCGGAATGGCGCGGTCGGACATGACCCACATGATCATGTGCATGCTTTCTGGAGTCAGCGATATGAAGTCCCAAAAGTTAGTATGCGCCGACTGCGCTTGCGGGAAGCCGCGGTCGGGCTCAGGTTTCACTGAATGAACGAGGACCGGAAATTTGATGGCGTCCTGAATGAAGAAAACCGGAATGTTATTTCCGACGAGATCCCAGTTGCCTTCCTTCGTATAAATCTTAACGGCGAATCCGCGTACGTCGCGTGCGAGGTCGACGGAACCCTTGCTTCCGGCAACGGTAGAGAAGCGGACGAAAGCAGGCGTGCGCTCGCCCTTGCGCTGGAATACGTCCGCGCGTGTGACGTCGGACAGCGGATCGGTGACTTCGAAGAAGCCATGCGCGCCGTAACCGCGGGCATGAACGACGCGCTCGGGGATTCGCTCGTGGTCGAAATGGAAGAGTTTCTCGCGCAAATGGAAGTCTTCGAGAAGCGTTGGGCTGCGATGACCGGCGCGCAGCGAGTTCTGATCGTCCGCGACCGGAACGCCCTGCTGGGTTGTGAGCGTGGGTACGTTGGCGCCCGCAATCTGATGGGTTTCGCCACCAGCGCCTTGCGGCGCATTGTATGACGTTGAAATTGCAGCGCCTGAGGGTGCGCCCGCGCGTGCCTTGCTTTTTGCCACCGCTGTTCCTCTCCAAAAATTTGCTGTTCGCCTGGCGTGAGAGCGCGGCGTCACGCATTCTCAACGAACAAACTTTTGAATCGTTCCAAGCGGTGGAGGAATTAAAGGTGTTGCTAAAAGCGCAGGAAAAGAACTGCGATGCCGATGATGACGCCGGCGATGCCGACGAACATCATGGTGTAGTCAATGGCGGCCAGCGGTTTGCGGTTATCGCGGCGGACGATGAGCGTCCCTAAAGCGAGAACGGCAATGACAAACGCGACCACGCCGAAAATGCTGATACCGCCCCCGTGTCCGCCGTTCATTGACATGACCCTATGAAAACGGAATTAGGCGTTAAAATCTAGTCCCCACGCGTTATAGAAGCCGCGCTCCTCGTTCCAGCGTTCGTTGACCTTCACGTGCAGGAACAGGTGAACGCGCCGGTCGAACATCTTTTCCAACTCGGCGCGGGCGCTAGCGCCGATGGTTTTGATGCGTTGGCCGCCGTTGCCCAGCACGATGGGCCGATGGGTTTCGCGGCTGACGTAGATGATTTGTTCAATGCGAACACTACCGTCGGTTTTCTCGTCCCAACTTTCGGTATCAACCGCAACGGAATAAGGCAGTTCCTGACGTAGGTTGAGGAACAGCTTTTCGCGCGTAATTTCCGATGCCAGCAGGCGCATGGGCATGTCGGAGACTTCATCCTCTGGGAACATCCAGGGGCCTTGCGGAACCAGGGCCGCGAATTTGTCGCGCAGCAAGTTCAAGCCCTCGCCCGTCAACGCTGAGATGAAAAAAATTTCGCTGAAAGCACCCGTAGCGTTTAGTTGCGAGGTGAGATGAAGCAGTGGTTCCTTGGCGGCTACATCGACTTTGTTGAAGGCCAACAAGGCCTGGCGTCCGGAGATTTTCAGATCGTCGATAATACGCTCTTCGTCGGAATCGATTCCCTTTTTGGCGGCTTTGGCGGCATCGACCAGAAGCAAGACGGCGTCGGCGTCGGCGGCGCTGGCTTTGGCGGCAGCGACCATGGCGCGCTCGAGGCGTTTTTTGGGTGCGAAGATGCCGGGCGTATCGACAAAGATCACCTGCGAGGCGCCGAACATGGCGATACCGCGCACAATCGAGCGCGTGGTCTGCACCTTAGGTGAAACGATGCTGACCTTGGAACCCACGAGCGCGTTGACCAGCGTCGACTTGCCGGCATTGGGCGCGCCCAAAACGGCAACAAAACCGCAGCGGGTTTCGTCGGGCGGAATTGGGGTGTCGTTCACGCTTTACCTTTCGGGAGTGTCGTCAACAAGGCTGTTGCCGCGGCCTGGGTCGCGAGCCGCTTGGTGCGGCCTTCCCCATGAGCCATGGCGTAGCCTTGAATGGCGGCAGTCATTTTAAACAACGGCGCATGGGCCGGGCCGGATTCATCCATAACTTCGTAGACCGGCAATGGGAGTGCGCGCGCCTGCGCCCATTCTTGAAGGGCAGTTTTTGCATCCTTGGGCGGAGCGATGGCCGTCTTCAGCAAAGGCTCCCACTGCGTGACGACGAAATTTCGCGCGGCTTCAAGTCCGCCATCGAAATACAGCGCGCCTATCACGGCTTCGAGTGCATCGGGCAAGACAGAGGTGTCGGCTTCATCGGCGCGTTGTCCGGGGGCCACTTTGACGTACTCGGCGAGACCGATTTTGCCCGCAACTTCGTCCAACGCCGGCGCACTGGCGAGTGCGGCGAAGCGCTGCGCGAGCGCGCCCTCGTCCTCATCCGGAAAGGCGCGCAACAACATGTCGGCAACGATCAGGCCCAAAACGCGGTCGCCTAGAAACTCCAGGCGCTCATTGGAGACCAACGTGGATTTTGAACCCAATGCGCCGCGATGACGCAAAGCTTGTTCAAGCAGCGCGCGCAGCTCAAAGGCGTGACCGAGCGTTTGTTCGAGTGGATGACGGCCTTCGGCCATCGCTTAATGAATACCGGTAAACAGGCGGCCCCAACGAATGGCCAAGGGCCAACGCCAGACCTGAAGGATGGACGCGCTGCCGTCGGTGGAGAAGAACAGGAACTCGGCGCGGCCGACAAAGTTCTCTTCCGGCACATAACCGACGTCGGCGCGGCTATCGAGCGAGTTGTCGCGGTTGTCGCCCATCATGAAGTAATGCTCGGCCGGGACTTTGAACTCTTGCGTGTTGTCGAAGCGGCGGTTGTCGCCTTCTTCGAGGATCACGTGGGTTTTGCCGCCCGGAAGGGTTTCGGTATAGCGAACGGGGCGATGCGTGAGGCCCATGTCGTCCTTGTAGACGAACTCGTCGATGCGCTCGCGCTCGATCAACTCGCCATTGATGAACAAGCGGCCGTCCTGCATGCGGATCGTGTCGCCCGGCATACCAATGAGGCGTTTGATGTAATCGGTTTTGTTGTCGGTGGGCAGTTTGAAGACGATGACGTCGCCGCGCTTAGGCTCGGTGCGAAAGATGCGGCCCGAGAACGGCCCCAAGCTGAACGGAAAGGAATGCTTGCTGTAGCCGTAGGAGTATTTGGAGACGAACAGGTAGTCACCCACCAGCAGCGTCGGGATCATGGAGCCGGACGGAATGTTGAACGGCTCGAACAAGAACGTGCGGATGCCGACCGCGATCAGAATGGCATAGACCAACGTGATGAGAGTCTCGCGCCAACCTTCGCGCCGCTTGGCGCCGGGGGCCGCACTTGAAACAATTTTTACCATGATCTCTCGAAGGTCTACGGGCGGGTTTGAAGAAGGCCGGATGAAGCCAGCGTGGCCGTGTAAAGTCAAGGGAATCGGCCATTTACCCTCGTTTCTCTAACGGTTTCGTCACACGTCGGGAACCGCCGAGATGATGACTGTGGCTTCCGCGATGGGATATTCGTCGGTGATGGCCAAATCGACCTGTGCGCGCATGCCTTTGGGCGTGAGTTCCGCCAAGCGCTTTGCGGCGCCGCCCGTCATTTCAATGGTTGGCTTGCCGCTCGGTTGATTCACGACGCCGAGATCGCGCCAATAAACGCCCTGACGAAATCCGGTGCCGAGCGCCTTGGCGGCGGCTTCCTTGGCCGCGTAACGCTTGGCCAGCGTGGCGACATAGGCGTCGCCCGCACCTTTGCGGCGCTCGGCTTTGCGTTGCTCGGTTTCGGTGAAGATGCGGTTGATAAACCGCTGACCGAACCGGGCGACGGTTTGCTCGATGCGGCGAATGTCGATGAGGTCGTTGCCGATGCCGAGGATCATGATTTCACGTTCCCGTTAGCGCGGGCGGCGTCCATGGCGGTGCGCATGCGCTTAATGGTTTCCGCGAAACCGACGAAGATCGCCTCGCCCACCAGAAAATGCCCGATGTTGAGCTCGGCGATGGTGGGAATGGCCGCGATAGGCCCGACCGTTTCGTAACTGAGGCCGTGGCCCGCGTGACATTCAAGCCCAATGCCGGCCGCATAACGTGCGGCGGTGCGTACGCGCTCGAGGTGTTGGTTGCGTTCAGAGCCGAGCAGCGCGCTGCAGTAAGCGCCAGTGTGCAGTTCGACAACGGGCGCGCCGATGGCGCGCGCGGCGTCGAGCTGGCGCGGATCGGGCTCGATAAACATGGAAACGCGGATACCGGCGGCGGTGAGCTCGCCGACAAATGGCGTCAACGCGGCTTGGGCGCTGGCGATGTCGAGACCGCCCTCGGTCGTACGTTCCTCGCGCTTTTCAGGTACGAGGCACACGGCATGGGGTTTGTGCTTCAAGGCGATGGCGAGCATCTCTTGCGTGGCGGCCATTTCAAGATTGAGCGGGATTTTCAATTCCGCTTTCAGGCGCATGATGTCGACGTCGGAAATGTGACGGCGGTCTTCGCGCAAGTGCGCCGTGATTCCGTCTGCACCCGCGTCTGCGGCCAACAAGGCCGCGCGCACAGGGTCCGGGTGCGAGCCGCCGCGCGCATTGCGCACGGTGGCGACGTGATCGACATTTACGCCGAGGCGCAAAAATGGACCGAAGACGTTCACGGCTGAACTCCGGACTGTTCCGCGCGCGCGGCCTTCTTCGACTTCAAACGTAGGAATCGATTGTGCTGCACGCGGGCAATGATCGGTTCCAATATGAAATAGGCGACGACCCCCGTCAAAATACCAAGCGGCAAGCTGCCCAATGTCATGGGGCCGAAGACGGGCCAGACAGTTTCCACAAACAGTCTGCCGTCGAGTTGCAAGGTAGCTTCGGTCAGGCCTTTGAACATCCGTACAAAATTAGGCGGCGTTGAGCCGACGTCGCGACCCAGCAGCCAAGCGCCGATGTAATACACCGCGAACCACAGCGGGGGCGCAGTCCACGGATTTGCGACTTGCGCGCCAATGGCGGCGGCAAATGCGCTTCCGCGAATGGCGAGTGCGAGCAACATGGCGGTGACAATGTGTGTGCCGTAAAAGGGCGTCATCGCCACGCCTACTCCACAGGCAAAACCGGCGGCGATGCTGGAGGGTGTTCCGGGAATGCGCTGCAGACGATGCCAAAAATAGACAGCTGCGCGGCGAAAGCCCATGTGGGGCCAGAAAAACTCGCGCGTTTTTCTGAGGATAGTTCGTTGCTGGCGGCGCTGAAACATCGGCTGGTCCGTTCGCGGCGACTAGCGGCGCGCACGCTCCACGGAGTTGATGGCCGGCATGGCGCGAAGCGCAGCTATAATGTTCGTCAGGTGTTTAACGCCGCGCACTTCGATGTCGAGATTCATTTCAAAGAAGTCTTGCGAGCGTGTGAGAATCTTCAAGTTCGTGATGTTACCGAGATTGCGCGCGATAGCTGTGCACAGAGCACCGAGACTGCCCGGTTCATTGGCAACGACGAGTGCCACGCGCCCGATATGAACGTCTTGATCTTTATCGGGGTTCCAGGCGAGATCGACCCAACGCTCGGGTGAATCGGTAAAGCCCTCAAGTTTTTCGCAATCCATGGTGTGGATGTCGATGCCGCGCCCGTCGGAAATGATCCCAATGATGCGATCGCCCGGCAGAGGATGACAGCATTCGGACAAGTGAACCGCCATGCCCGGCGTAAGTCCCTTGATCGCGACCGCGCCCGTGGCTTGACGCAAACGCGCCTGCGAAAGGTTGACGATATTGTCGTCGCCTTCGGTGCGCGCGCCGGGATAGACAGCGATGAGAACCTCGCGGCCGATCAGACGCCCCTCGCCGACTTTTGCGTAAAGGTCGTCGATGGCCTCGACACCGAGTTTTTCCAGCACGCCGTTGAGGCCTTTGTCGGTCAGGTCGTAGCCTTCTTTGGCGAAGGAATTGCTGAGCATCTCGCGGCCGAGCTTGATGTATTCAGTACGCGCTTCGGTGCGGACACGGCGGCGAATGTGTGCGCGGGCGCGACCCGTGACCACGAAGGATTCCCATTCCGGCTGCGGCTTTTGCGCCGACGATGTGACGATCTCGACTTGGTCGCCGTTCTGCAGGCGTGTGCGCAAAGGAACGATGCGGCCGTTGACCTTGGCGCCGACGCAGGTGTTGCCCACTTCGGTGTGAACCGCATAGGCAAAATCCACCGGCGACGCGCCGCGCGGCATGGCGATGAGATCGCCTTTCGGCGTGAAGCAGAACACCTGGTCCTGGAACATTTCGAGCTTGGTGTGCTCGAGAAATTCCTGGGGCGACTGTGCGTGTTCCAAAATGTCGAGCAGTTCACGCAACCATGAATACTGACGGCCATCGACGGGCTTCAGGCCGCTTTCGGCGAAGAGATCGGAGTTTTTGTATTTCCAATGGGCAGCGACACCGAGTTCAGCCGTCTCGTGCATCTCGTGCGTACGGATCTGAATTTCGATGCGATGACGCTGCGGACCGATGACCGAGGTGTGGATCGAGCGGTAGCCGTTGCGCTTGGGAGTCGAGATGTAATCCTTGAAGCGTCCCGGCACCGTCGGATAGGCGGTGTGAACGACGCCGAGCACGCGATAACAGTCGCCGATGTTATCGACCATGATGCGGAAAGCCATGATGTCCGACAGCTGTTCGAAGCTGACGTCTTTGATCTGCATCTTGCGCCAGATGGAATAGGCAGTCTTCTCGCGGCCAGAAATGTAGCCTTCGATGGCGGCTTTGTTCATGACCTGGTCGAGTTCGTCCATAATCTTCACGACCAATTCGCCGCCGTGCAATTCAAGGAACCGCAGGCGCGTGAGGATCGACGCGCGCGCGTCGGCGTGGAGTTCAGCGAACGCCAAATCTTCAAGCTCGGTCTTGATCTCCTGCATGCCGATGCGTTCGGCCAACGGCGCATAGATTTCCATGGTCTCCATGGCGATGGAGCGGCGCTTGGCGGCGTCGGTGATGAAGTTCAGCGTGCGCATGTTGTGCAAGCGGTCGGCTAGCTTGACCATGAGCACGCGGATGTCTTCCGACATGGCGAGCACGAGCTTGCGGAAATTTTCCGCCTGCTTGGTCTCGATGTTCTGAATCTGAATGCGGGCGAGTTTGGTGACGCCGTCGACGAGGCGCGCGACCTCATCGCCGAACAGCTCGCGGATTTCCTCGACGGTGGCTTTGGTGTCCTCGAGCACGTCGTGCAGCAGCGCCGTGACGATGGACGCCGTGTCCAGCTTGTAGTTGGTCAGGATGCCGGCGACTTCGATGGGGTGCGAGAAGTACGGATCGCCCGAGGCGCGCTTTTGCATCCCGTGCATCTTGGTGCCGTAGACGTAGGCGCGATTGATCGCGTCCTCGTCCACTTCGGGATCGTAGGAGCGCACACGCTCAACAAGTTCGAATTGGCGCATCATGGCGTACCGCCACTTTTTATTGGCGCGGCTTCGCCGCGACATGCACCCATACGACGCGCTTTAGACGAGCGGCAGGGTTGCCGCGGCTGAGAGGATTGAAAAACGCAGCGCGTGAGAAATGGATTTTCTGCGAACGCGCGTCGTTGCATCACACCTTGGGTTCTTCCTCTTGCACGTCTTCGTAGGAAACCTTGGGATGAGCTGCCGTCGCGGCGGGCTTCACCTCTTCCTCTTCTTCCTCGGAATCGTCGATGCTCATGCCGGCCGCTGCCGCCATTTGCTCGCTCATCTGACCAGCGATGCCGGCGAATTCCGGGTTGGAAGCCATGGCGTCGAAGCCGTCTTCTTCCGGCTCGTCCACTTCCACATGGCGCTGCAGACCCTGAACGATCGAATTGTAGAGAGTTTCGGGGCTGACCTTTTCGTCAGCAATTTCGCGCAAAGCCACGACGGGGTTTTTGTCGTTGTCGCGGTCGATGCGGAGTTCCCCGCCGGCGGAGATTTCGCGCGAGCGCTGAGCAGCGACCATCACGAGTTCAAACCGGTTGCTCACTCTCTGGACGCAATCTTCGACCGTTACGCGGGCCATGCTTTGTATCCTTCGTTATGGTTTATCAGAGTGCGCGCAATCACTTAGCGGGTCAACGCTGTCCCGCCCGATATAAGGGCCGCAGCGCACTCGTGGAAGCGCGCGTTCTACGCGGAATTGGCCGGTTGCTCAAGGATTTCCGTGAAAGCGCCTCAGCACCTGCCCCGGTTGCAAGCGAGACAGGAGTTCTGCCGCCGTTAGTCCGAGGGTTGGATGCCGCCAATCCGGGGCCATATCGCACAATGGCTGAAGCACGAAGGCTCGGTCCTGAAGACGCGGGTGGGGTAGAATGAGGCGTTCCACGTCTAAAACGACCTCATTGTAAGCTAAAAGGTCCAGATCTAGGGTTCTGGGAGCGTTTTCGATGCCGCGAACGCGCCCAAAGTCGTGTTCAATGGCCTGCAAAACCTCCAACAGCCAAATAGGCGCCAGTGTCGTCTCCACTTCCGCGACGCCGTTGGCGAACCAAGGTTGATCGGAAATGGGAACCGGGGCTGTCTCGTACCAAGGCGAACAGCGCGTGACCGCGATCCCCCGTTCATTAAGCCGTTCGAGTGCTCGGATGCAGGTCGCGATCGGCGGGCCGGCCTCGGTCGGGAGATTGCTGCCAATGCCAATGAGAATCATACCTTGCTCCTACCACTTCCGGGCGGTACGTTCCCACATATTCTTATTCAAGAAACTTCTGAGCTGATCGTAACAGACCATTGTTCTGGCTTAATTTTTATAAATGACGACTGCATCTCAGAAAGCCTTGGCTGGGCCGCCTAAAGATTGTCCCCTCTGCCCACGGCTGGTCGAATTTCGCCGCCGCAATGAGGATCAGTTTCCCGACTGGTACAACGGCGCTGTGCCGGCCTTCGGGCCAAGTGATGCGCGCTTGCTCGTGGTTGGTCTTGCGCCGGGCTTGCGCGGCGCCAACCGAACCGCACGCCCCTTCACCGGCGACTATGCGGGTGTGGTGCTCTATCCCGGGCTTTTGAAGTACGGGCTCGCCAAGGGCAATTATCGGGCCGAACCCGACGATGGCCTGGAACTGCTGGACTGCCGCATTACCAATGCCGTCCGCTGTGTGCCGCCCGAGAACAAACCGACTCCGGCCGAACAAAAGACCTGCCGCCCGTTCCTGGTCGCCGAAATCGGCGCCATGCCCCGTTTGAAGTCGATTTTGGCCCTAGGGCGTGTGGCCCATGAAGCGGTCCTGTCTACCCTTGGGTTGAAAAAGTCCCTGTATCCGTTCGTGCACGGCAAGGCTTATAGTTTTGACAACAAACTATCGTTAACGGACTGCTACCATTGCTCACGGTACAACATCAACACCGGGCGACTGACAGAGGCGATGTTTCACACCGCCCTGGAGCAAGCCATAAAGGCGGCCCGGGCAGTGACTTAAGTTGGGTTGGGGTAATGGATCGTAACGCTATCGTAAAAGCCTTCGAAGGCAACATGTGGGACCGTGCCGCTTATTTGGCGCGGGCACGCAAAGACGCCGTTGTCGAAGACACGCAAGACTTGTTGCTTGTGGATTCCGGCTTGCCGGTCGCGGCCTTTAATACGATTGGCCGCTCGGAGCTGCATCCGCGCTTTGGCATGGACCGCATCGACGCCGCCATCAAACATTTCAAAAGCAAGTCGTCGCCTTTCACCTGGATTCTCGGCCCCCTCTCCGGCCACGGTAAAATGGAGCAGACGCTGAAGGACTCCGGCCTCGCGGGCGCTGAGGAAGAGTGGATGATGGCGATGATGCTCGATAGCGCCAACATCCCGAGCAACGTGCCGCAAGGTTTCGAAATGAAGCGCGTCGCCACGACCGATGAAGTGAAGCACTTCGCGGAAGTGTTGTCGGCGTCGACCACGCCGCCCGACGAGAATGTGAAAACGTTTTACACAGATACGAAAGACGCCGCGATCGCACCGGCCTCGCCGCTGCGCCTGTATGTGGGCTACGTGAACAAAGAACCGGTTGCCGTGTTGGAAGCCTACATGGCGCACAACATTCTCAACTTCTATGCCATGGCCGGCCTCGCCAGCACGCGCGGCAAAGGCTACACGGTCGCGCTGATGCTCAAGGCGCTGGTTGACGCCAAAAAAGTCGGGACACGTCTGGCCGGGATTCAATCGCCGGAAGCCACCCGCGCATTATATGAGCGCCTCGGCTTCAAGCCGGCCGCGCGCATTGTGGCGTATCGCTAGGTCGGGCCTAAACGGCAACGAGCCCCTTAAGTGAGTCCTGGAGCTGCTCCTCGGTGTAGGGTTTGCGAAGACACTGCGTGTCTTTGACAAAGAGGGCTTTCATCGCAGGCGAGATGAAATTGCCTGTCGTGTAAAGCACGCGCAGGTTTGGCTGAAGTTCCAAGGCGCGACGTGCCAGTAGACACCCGCCGTGAATCTCGGTCTTGAGATAGACATCAGTAAATAGAATGTCGATCTGCTGCGGGGAAAGCAGCAGCGTGAGCGCCTCGTCAACATCGCTCGCCTCAAAAGTTTCATGACCCCAGTCACGAATGGCCATCGCGGCCGACTCTCGAATGAGCGGTTCGTCTTCCACTACGAGGATTTTAGCCACGCACAGTCTCCCACGTCATGATGCTGCTTCACACCACTCCCAGAGGGGAAAACTCCGCACGCCCGGTAAAGTTGCGGTCTGTTAGATAGCCATAAATAAAAACGGGCGATGCCTGCGCACCGCCCGTTTTAACCTGCATTCCAACAAAGTTACTTCGCCAGCGCCTGATCGATGGCGTCGGTCAGTTCTTTGCTGCGTGGCGTGACGGCGCTCGGATAAGCGCCGACCAATTCGCCTTTGGTGTTGATCAGATATTTGTGGAAGTTCCACTTGGGCTCGCCCTTCTCGGATGAGACCCATTTGTAGAAGGGATGCGCGTCTTCGCCTTTGACCGAGACCTTTCCGGTCATGGGGAAGTCGATGTCGTATTTGGCTTCGCAGAAGGTTTTGATCTCGGCGTTAGAGCCAGGCTCCTGTTCGCCGAAGTTGTTGGCCGGAACGCCCACGATCACGAGGCCTTTGTCTTTGTAGTTCTTGTAGAGCGTTTCAAGCGCTTCGTATTGCGGCGTGTAGCCGCAGAACGAGGCGGTGTTCACCACCAGCACGGCTTTGCCTTTGAATTGCGACAGCGGCAACTTGCCGCCTTCGATCTTTTCGAAAGCATAGCTGTAGGCCGTATCGGTCGTAGACATCGCACTACCTCCCGCAAGCAGGCCGGCCGTCATCGCGGCCATCGCCACCATCTTGGTCATTGTTCGTCTGTTCATGAGTATCTCTCCTCTTTCCACGGATCACCGCGCATATGATAGCCCCGCGCCTCCCAGTATCCAGGCTGATCCCGGTCCAGGAACGTGATGTGCCGAAGCCACTTGGCACTCTTCCAGAAATATAAGTGCGGTACAACGACCCGCGCGGGGCCGCCGTGCTCGCGGCTGAGCGCTTCGCCTTGCCACGTATGCCCGATGAACACGTCGTCGCGGTCGACATCGGCCAAGGGCACGTTGGTGGAATAACCATCATAACTCTTTAGCATCAAATACTTGGCGGTCGGCAGCGGCTGCACGGCACGCAATAGCGTACGCATGGGCACGCCGATCCAGGTGTTGGCGTAGCGCGACCATGTGGTCACGCAGTGAATGTCGTTGAGAAAGGTGGCCTGCTCCTGCGCCATGAAAGCGGCCCAGTCCCACTTGAGCGGATTGGCCACTTGGCCTGCGACGCTCAGGCTCCAGTCTTTTGTGCTAAGATTGGGTTGGATGCCGAGATCCAAGACCGGGAATTTGTCGGTCACATGTTGACCCGGCGGGCGGCGGTCGCGGGTTGGATCGCCTTCCGTGCCGGTGAGCGCGCGGCCGGTTTTCGCCCACTGCTCTTTGGTGCGGATCAGCTTTTCGTTTTCCGTGTCTTTATCGGCCATTGCTAGCCTTTCGCACGCATCAAACGTCCCTGCTCGCGCTGCCAATCGCGTTTTTGAATATCGGCGCGGCGGTCGATGTGGTTTTTGCCTTTGGCGAGGCCGAGCTGCACTTTCGCCAAGCCGCGATCGTTGAAGTAAAGGCTGAGCGGCACGATGGTCATGCCTTCGCGTTGTACCGACGCCACGAGGCGGCTCAGTTCCTTGCGTTTGAGCAGCAACTTCCGCTTACGGTTCTCGACGTGCTGAAAGTGGCTGGCGCCCTCGTAAGCCGGAATATGCGCATTGACCAAAAACAACTCGCTGCCTTCCGGTTGCGCGAACGCTTCCACCAAGGTGCAACGGCCAAGGCGCAGCGATTTGACTTCGCTGCCGGTCAGCACAATGCCCGCGTCGACCGTGTCTTGAATCGCGTAGTTAAAGCGCGCCTTGCGGTTCTGGGCGACGTTGCCGTGAGAGATGAGTTTGGCCATTCTGGTATTATAACGCCGAACTAGTTCAAAAGTCCGGCGTCTCGCATGGCTTCTTCAACGCGCGCTTTGCTTTTGAGCTTCAGCGGGGCCATCGGCAAGCGCACGTCGGGCTCGCATTTACCCAGCAAGCTGGCGGCAAATTTCACCGGCGATGGGTTGGTCTCGACAAACATGGATTGGTGCAAGGGCGTCAGGATGTCGCGGACGCGGAAAGCGTCTTCGTAGGCACCCAAGTGCCACGCGTCCTGCAGTTGCGCGCACAAGCGCGGGGCCACGTTCGACGTCACGGAAATGCAGCCCACCCCGCCTTGGGCCAAAAAGCCGATAGCGGTGCCGTCCTCGCCCGAAAGCTGGCAGAACTCGGTGCCGAGGCTGAGGCGCAAGCGCGAAGGCCGGGTCAGGTCGTTGGTCGCATCTTTGACGCCGACGATGTTCTTGTGGTTGGCGAGTTTTTCCATCGTCTCAATGGACATGTCGACCACGCTGCGGCCGGGAATATTGTAGATGATGATCGGAAGATCGACCGCGTTGGCGATGGCCAAATAGTGCAGCACCAAGCCTTCTTGCGTCGGCTTGTTGTAATAGGGCGTCACCACGAGGGCGGCATCGGCGCCGACCTGCTTGGCGTGGCGCGTGAGTTCGATGGCTTCGGCTGTGGAATTGGACCCAGTGCCGGCGATGACCGGAACGCGGCCCTTCGCGACTTCGACGGTGAGTTCCACGACGCGGTTGTGCTCGGCGTGCGAAAGCGCGGGTGATTCACCCGTGGTGCCGCACGGGACTAGGCCGTGGGTGCCTTCCTTGATCTGCCAATCGACAAATTCCTGGAAAGCCTTCTCGTCCACATTTCCGTTCTTGAACGGCGTGATCAAGGCGGTGATGGACCCCCGAAACATGGCGCACTCCTATAGAAGCGGTGCCGGAGAGACGAATGCGGCACCCTATTGTTTTGAGCGGCGGACATTACCATAGGGTTTGCCGGCAACAAGGGAGGGCAAAAAGCCTGTTAAGTCAGCGTAATAGGGATTCCCGCCGCTTGCAGGGTGCGCATATCCCAGCCTAAATAGGCCGTCGGCGTGCGGGGACGCGGTTTTTTTTCAGCGCCGATAGGGAAAAAATGGGTTTTCGTACCTCTGTTGGTCATCAAGATGCCGGCTGGCTGAAGCGGAGTTTGGCCGCGCTCAGCGTGTTCGCGCTAATAATGAGCGCGACACCCGCAAGTTTTGCAGCCAGCCAACAGGCGCCAAAGGCCGCCACGAAGAAGCCTGTGGTGAAGAAGGCTGCTCCGAAGAAGTCCGCAGCAAAGAAATCCGCCGCGGTGAAGAAACCGGCCGCGCCCGATCCCGCCGCCGCCGCACCGCCGCCGATGCCGCCCGCCGGTGTCATTGTTGAGCCCGCGAGCTTGAACCTACGGGATCGTGAAATTCTCAGCCGCGCCCTTAAGGCGGCCGAGAAGCGCGACTGGTCGAAAGCGCGCAGCACCATCGCGGAAACGCGCAATCAAACCCTGCGCAAAGTTATCGATTGGGCGTATCTGCGCGAACCGGGTCCCCACGCAGGATTTTCCGAGCGCGTGGCCTTTATCAAAAGCAATCCGTCGTGGCCGGGACAAACCGAAATTCGCCGCCAGGCGGAAGCCAATATCGACGCGAGCATTCCGCCGGGTGTGGTGGACGCCTGGTTCGTGCAAAACCCGCCGATCACGGTCGCCGGTAAAGCAGCCGAAGCGCGGGCACTGCTCGCGTTGGGCCGCACCGCCGAGGCCCACAAACTGGCGCGCGATGCCTGGACAAGCGGTGTCTTCGACCGCGACGACGAACGCGATTTCGCCCGGACGTTTGAAAGCATCCTCACCTCCGACGATCACTGGGCCCGCATCGACCGCATTCTCTACGAAGAACAGACTTCGGCGGCGGAGCGGCTTTTGCGGCTGGTCGACAACGATCATCAAGCCCTCGCCCGCGCGCGCATGGGGTTGATCGCTTCGGCGGGAAATATCGACTCTCTTTTACGGGCTGTGCCGGCATCACTGCAAAATGATCCTGGCCTTTTGTATGACCGCATTAAATGGCGGCTCTCGCGCGACGACGATGACGGCGCCTTGGCCCTGGTGCCCGAGTTTTCAGCGGGTGGCCCGCGCCCGGACTTGTGGTGGCGGTTGCGGGCGCAAATCGCGCGCACGGCGCTGAACAAAGGTCAGATTACGGATGCCTACCGGGTCGCGTCTCATCACGGCAGCACCGATCCGGTCAGTGTGTCGGAAGCCGAGTGGCTCGCGGGTTGGATTGCGCTGCGCTATCTGAAAGACGGCGAAGCCGCCCTGCCACACTTTGAGAAAGTCTATGACTCGGTGCAGATGCCATCGAGCCTTGCGCGCGGCGCTTATTGGACTGGACGCACCGCTGAATTTTTGGGGCGCCCCGATATTGCTGCCGAGTGGTACGCGCGCGGCGCGACGTATGTCACGACTTACTATGGCCAACTCGCGCTCGCGCGCATGAAAGACGACACTGTTCCGCAATTGTCCGCCGACCCGCTGCCGACGGCGGAAGAACGTGCAGCATTCGAACAGCGCGATGTGACGCAGGCTTTGCGGGCGTTGCTAGACATCAATGCCAAGACGTATCAGCGCTCCTTTGCGCTGGCGCTCTCGAGCGCTTCGGGAAACGCCGCCGACCGCGAACTGACGGCCGAACTGCTGACAAAGCGTGGCCGGTCGGATTTGGGCGTTGTGATCGCGCGCGATGCCGCGCGCGATAAGATCATGTTGGTGCGATACGGCTATCCGGTGCCCGGCTACACGTATCCTGAGCGCCCCGAACGAGCGCTGATTCTCGCGATCACGCGTCAGGAAAGCAATTTCGATCCGGGTGCAAGCAGTGGCGCGGGGGCGAAAGGCCTGATGCAATTGATGCCGGCGACAGCCACTGCGCTCGCGAAGGCCGCGAAAATTCCCTACAACAAAAATAAGCTGACGGCTGATCCTGCTTTCAATATTCGGCTGGGATCGTCTTACTTAAGTTCACTCGTAGACACGTTCGACGGATCGTATGTGTTGGCCGCTGCCGCTTACAACGCTGGCCCCGGGCGTGCGCGTCAGTGGATTCGGCAATATGGACATCCACATGAAAAAGGTGTCGACGCCATCGACTGGGTCGAACAAATCCCCTTTTCGGAAACGCGCTCGTACGTGCAGCGCGTAATGGAAAACGTCATGGTGTACCGCGCTGTCCTCAACGGCAGCCCGAAGATCGAGCATAACCTAGAGAAAGAATTGGCGCGGCGCTAAGGCCGTTCCAACCGCACAAACGAAAAGGGCGGATCTAAAGACCCGCCCTCTCGTTCTCTCCCCGTATATCTTTTTTAAATTTAGGTACCAGCGAGCGCGGGCTTGGGCAGCGCGCGGTTCATGCGGGCATCGCCAATGCTTTCACGGCGCGGTGCCTCGACGAGCGACGCGGTCGCTGCCCGCGTTTCGGTGATGCGTTTGCAGTGGCCTTCCATGAACGCGCCCGGCTCGATGGCCAGGCTTTCGTGCTCCACGTCGCCCGACATGCGTGCGGTGGACGCCAGGAAAACGCTCTTTGCGCGGATCATGCCTTTGACAGCGCCGTGCATACGCACGGTTTGCGCGGAGACTTCACCCGTCACGGAGCCTTTGACGCCGACGATCAGCGCTTTGCAGCGGATGTCGCCATGAACGACGCCGTCGACTTGAATTTCGCCGGTGGAATTCAGATTACCTTCAATCGTGAGGTCAGCGCTGATGATCGACGGCACTGCTTTGACCGCGACCGCTTCCGAGCGCTGCTCGTTGGCGTCGGGTTTTGCGCTATTCGCCCTTGAGAACATTTTTACCAGCCTTCATGAACTTCAGCGGATTCACAGGATTGCCGTTGTAGATGACCTCGTAGTGCACGTGAGGTCCGGTGCAACGACCGCTGCATCCGACTTGTCCGATAACGGTGCCCCGCTCAACCTTCTCGCCTTCTTTGACCATGAAGCGGGCCAAGTGCGCATAACGCGTCTGTAGCCCCATGCCGTGATCAACGATGACGTTGCGACCATAGTCCGATGAGACGTCAGCGTGAATAACTTTTCCCTCGCCCGTGCTCAGGACCTCGTCCTTGTAGGGTGAGCCCAGATCGACCCCATTATGTTGTGCCAGCTTGCCGGTGAACGGGTCTGAACGGACGCCAAAAGGGTCGTTGACCTGGTAGTGCGGCAGCGGGGTGTCGATGGGGAGTCTCACGACGACCCTTTGCAAATCCTGCAGGTAGTCGACGTTCGAGTTGAGGAGGTTGAGTGATTCTTCCAAAGGACCGGTGCGCTGTGTCGATGGGTCCAGAAGGATCAGCGGACCGCCTTTGCCCTTCTCGTTATTCTGACGCTTCACGAGCATCTCGATATCAAGGCCGGTGGTGCTGAGCGAGTTTTGAATGTCGGAGATTTTGGTTTCGGTGACTTCCGAGAAGCGATGGTAGAGGAGCAGATCGTTGCTCTCCATGTCGCGAATTTGCCCTTCGAGCGAGGAGACGCGATCTGAAAGATCGTCTTTCTCCGAAATGGCCATATCGCGCTGAAGGACCACTTGGCGAAGCTCGAGACTGTCGGTGGCGATAAAGGGTGTTTTTTGATGATGGCCGACAACATCAACCATGGAATCTTCGACATCGGCGAGTTCGGTCAGGAGATGGCGACGCTCGTCATCGGCGTGGCCGCGTTCCAACTTCGCGCGGCTCAAGGCCAGTTCGACGTTGCCGCTGTCGCCCGAAAAGGCGCCCATCGGATCGCTCATGACGTCCTTGGCTTTTGACGTCAGCTTTGAAACCAGGCTGTGCTTCGCCGGAGACGGCCCAAGTTCAGCCGCGCGGTCCTTCAAAAGGTTGGATTCTTTATCCACCAGCGCCAGCGACTTCGAATAATTGTGCTCGAGGTTGGTGGTGAGTTCGGAGACCCGTTCTTTGTAGATCGACACTTGGGCGAGCAATTGCTCATAGCCCACGCGGGCATCTTTGATTTCGACGTTTTTGGCGCGGATGCGTTCACCGTGGCTCATGGCCAGACCGGAGCTCAGCATTGTCCAACCGCCCACAACGAACAGGAAGGCGACAATCACAGCTTGCCGGTTTGACGATAGGCGCAACGTGCGCATGCGCTCGCCGGAACGCACGATCAATTGGCGTTCGGGGAAAAATCTCTGAAGATTCTTTTGAAGTTTGCTTAACCCACGCTCCTGCGGGTCAAATTTCGAGTGTTGCCTGTTTGAAAACACGCACGTCCCCTCTGTCCACCTGTGTTTCCGGCTTCGTCTTATTTTTTTTATTCGCCGGACTCTTTAGCAGCCACGTTTTCCCGTTAAACCCGCGATGGGGCTGTGCTCTTGGTGGGGCAACACGAAAACAGCTCGCGGGATAAGGCGGTTGTCCGTCCAATCGCAGCGAGGTTGCGGGTCGCTCCAGGCACGTGAGAAAATTCGCAAACTACCGCTCGTATCCTGCCATCTTGCCATGCAAATTCAAAGAGAAAGTAAATTGCGGATAATCCTATAATTTACAATAAGTTAGAGCAGATGCTGCGGCGCACTTTTGCCATTCACGCTTGATCCCCTTACTGTGTTGCAACTCATTCTGGCATTTGATGAATTCATGTCGCACCCGCCCACGCGCTCTATCCCACCGATCGACGTCGAAAAACGACCCCTGTTTATGGACCATTTGCCGCCTGGGGGCTGGCCGCGGGGCACGATGCTTTTGTCGTGGTTCGGACTTGGGATGATCAACCGCGCGCCGGGCACGCTGGCGTCGTTGGGATGTTTGCCGTACGCGGCGCTGATCGTTTGGCTTGGTGGGCGCTATAGTTTGATGATCGGCGCGGTTATTGTTTTTGCGCTGGGCTATTTTTTCGTGCGGCGGTTTGAGAAGCGTGTTGGCTCATTGGACGATCCGCAATGGATCGTTGTCGACGAGGTCGCGGCACAATGGGCAACGCTCACGGTCGTTCCGCTTGATCCGGTATGGTATGCGCTGGGCTTCGGTTTGTTTCGCTTCTTCGATATCTTCAAGCCGTGGCCGGTGAGTTGGGCCGATCGCAAGCACTCGACATTCGGCTTGATGGTCGACGACCTTCTGGCCGCCGTGTATGCCGGAGCAATCCTTTGGGCCGTGCGCTTTGCCTGGATAGAATGGGGCGCGTGAAGACAACGCCATGACCGAACTTCCTGCCGATCTTTTGAGCCTCGCCAAAGAGGTGCTGCTGGCGGCTAAAAGCCGCAACAAGCGCGTGGTGACGGCTGAATCGTGCACCGGCGGATTGCTGGCCGGCTGCTTGACCGCGCACCCCGGATCGTCGGCCGTGGTCGATTGCGGCTTCATCACCTACTCGAATGAATCGAAAACGCGCCTCCTCGGTGTGCCGAGCGACGCTGTCGCCGAACTGGGCGCGGTGAGCGATGTGGTGGCTTCGGCCATGGCGGAAGGCGCGCTGGCGCAAGCCAACGCCGATCTGGCGGTTTCAATCACCGGAATTGCTGGGCCCGACGGCGGCACGAAAGAAAAACCGGTGGGCCTGGTGTTCATGGCCTTAGCGCAAACCGGCACCGACGCGCAGGTGAAGCGTTATATTTTCGCGGGAACGCGCACGGATATTCGTCGCGCGGCCGTGGGCGCCGCGCTTGAGCTGATGCTCGGATGCCTGAAAGACGGCGACTAACTAGCTGGCTGCCATCGTGTGCGAGCTGCGGGCGCAGTGGTCGCAGCAAAACAGCGATCCGTTTTTCTCGATGCCATGTCCCAGCACGCGGCAATTGCAGTGCGCGCAGATAGGCGCTAGCGCCGTGATCGCGCACTCAAAGCTGTCATACGTGTGAGTCTGCCCGGCCATGATGACTTCAAAGCTGGCTTTGTAGTCGTTACCGCACTGTTCGCATTTGGCCATGAGTTCGCTCCTGTACTTCAGGAAGCGAACGCTACAGTGGCTGCAGGGTTCCAGGTGTTGTTGCGGTGGAGCCGTATAAGCGCGCGGCGCGGATTTCGAAGGCGGAAACCATACGTTTCACGGCCTCTTCGAACAGGACGCCGATGAGCGATTGCAGCAGCTTAGAGCGAAATTCGAAGGACAGGAAAAAGTCGACGGCGGTGCCGCCGGGTACGGCTGAAAATGCCCAGGTGTTGCGCAGGTGCTCGAAGGGTCCGCTGAGGTATTCGACCGTGATGGCCTTTTGCGGATCGAGGGTAACGCGCGAGGTGAATTGCTCGCGGACCATTTTGAAACCTACGGCCAAGTCAGCCGTGAATGTGTTCGGTGTTTCGCGCTTGCGGATACGACAGGCCAAACACCATGGCAGAAATTCGGGATAGCGTTCGATGTCGGCCACAAGAGCGTAGACTTGCTGCGGCGTGTACGGAAGAACGCGCGTTTCGCTGTGCGTCGGCATAGGTAAGCCTAAACGGCCGCGAGCTGCTTTTGACGCGCGGCGCGAAGCTGCGCGAAATCGGAATCCGCGTGATACGACGAGCGCGTGAGCGGACTGGCCGAAACCATCAAAAAGCCCTTGGCCCGCGCGATGCGTTCGTACTCGCCGAACTCGTCGGGCGTCACGTAGCGTTCAACGGCAGCGTGGCGTTTGGTGGGCTGCAGATACTGGCCGATGGTGAGGAAGTCCACATTGGCGGCGCGCATGTCGTCCATGACTTGCAGCACCTCTTCCTTGGTTTCGCCGAGGCCGACCATGACGCCGGACTTGGTGAACATGGACGGATCGATTTCCTTCACGCGTTCGAGCAAACGCAAGCTGGTGTAATAGCGAGCGCTGGCGCGGATTTTGCGATAGAGGCGCGGCACGGTTTCAAGGTTGTGGTTGTAGACATCGGGCTTCGATGCCGCGACGAGATCGACGCAGCCCATCTTCTTACGGAAGTCGGGTGTCAAAATTTCGATGGTGGTGTCGGGATTGGCCGCGCGGATGGCTTGAACGACCGCGACCCAATGGGCCGCGCCGCCGTCGTCGAGATCATCGCGGTCGACCGACGTAATGACCACGTGACGCAGGCCGAGACTCTTCACCGCTTCAGCGACGTGTTCAGGTTCGTTGGGATCGATGTTGCCGGGCTTGCCGGTCTTCACGTTGCAGAAGGCGCAGGCGCGCGTGCAGATGTCACCCAGGATCATCATGGTGGCGTGCTTTTGGGTCCAGCACTCGCCGATGTTCGGGCAAGCCGCCTCTTCGCACACGGTGTGCAACTTCAGATCGCGCATGAGCTTGCGCGTGCTGTTGTACTCGGGCGAGGTGGGACCCTTTACGCGCAGCCAATCGGGCTTTGGCGCGCGCGGGACGTTCTCTTTGATGGGCTCGACGTTACTCATATCGGCATCATTTTCCGGATGGGGGCGAAAAACAACCCCATGAACTTATGACTCAAAACAGACTTTTTCTTTTGTTTTCATGGAGTTGACCAAAAAACAAACGAGCCCATGAACTTATAGAAGCTACATATTTATAGCTTTTCCGTAAGCGTCCAAGACCGATTCATGCATCATTTCGGAAAGGGTGGGATGCGGAAACACCGCATGCATAAGATCTTCCTCGGTGGTTTCCAGGGTCTTGGCGATGCCAAAGCCTTGAATCATCTCGGTGACTTCGGCACCGATCATGTGCGCGCCCAACAGCTCGCCGGTCTTGGCATCGAATACGGTCTTCACAAAGCCTTGCGTCTCGCCCAGCGCAATCGCCTTGCCGTTGGCGACGAAGGGGAAGCGCCCGACCTTCACCTGATGGCCTTTATCTTTGGCGGCTTGCTCGGTGAGCCCGACGCTGGCGATTTGCGGCTGGCAGTAGGTGCAGCCGGGAATGGTTGATGTGTCGAGCGGATGGGGATGCAGACCGGCGATCTTCTCAACACAGATCACGGCTTCATGGCCGGCCTTGTGCGCGAGCCAGGGCGGACCGCAGAGATCGCCGATAGCGTAGACGCCAGGCTCGCCCGTTGCGCAGTACTTATCGATGACCACGTGGGTCTTCTCGACTTTGATTTTGGTATTCTCGAGGCCGATGTTCTCGACGTTGCCGACGATGCCCACGGCGGAGATCACGCGGTCGAAAATCAAATCCTCGGTCTTGCCGCCCTGCTCGATGGTGGCGGTAACGTTGTTCGCGCCTTTCTTGAGTGCCTTCACGCCGGCTTTGGTGCGAATGACCATGCCTTGCTTTTCGAAGGCCTTGTGCGCGAAGGCGGAAATCTCGGCGTCTTCCACGGGAAGGATGCGGTCCATGACTTCCACGACGGTGACTTTGGAACCGAGCGTTTGGAAGAAGCTGGCGAACTCGATGCCGATGGCGCCCGAGCCGATGACCAGCAGCGTCTTCGGGAAAACCTTGGGCACAAGCGCGTGGCGGTAGCTCCAGATCAATTCGCCGTCGGCTTCCATACCTGGCAGATCGCGGGCGCGGGCACCAGTGGCGAGGATGATGTGCTTGGCGGTGATGTCGGCGATAGGCGCGTTGTCCTTGGTGACAGACACCTTGCCCCTGCCCGCCAATTTGGCGTGGCCCTCAAACACCGTGATCTTGTTTTTCTTCATGAGGTGTTTGACGCCGGCGTTGAGCTGGCCGGATACAGCACGCGAGCGCTTCACCACCGCGTCGAGGTCGAAACTGATGTTGTCGGCCTTGAGGCCAAATTCCTTGGCGCGGTGCATCAGATGAAAGAGTTCGGATGTTCGCAAAAGCGCCTTGGTGGGAATGCAGCCCCAATTCAGGCAGATGCCGCCCAGCAGTTCACGTTCGACGATAGCGACGTTCATGCCGAGCTGAGACGCGCGAATGGCGCCGGTATATCCGCCAGGACCCGAGCCGACGACAACCAGATCGAAGGAATGTTGTTCCGCCACTGTTCGCTCCTACGAAGCTAAAGCCTGCAACGCGTCGCCCGTCACGCGCTGCACTTGCCATTCATTCATCGGCTTTGCGCCGATAGAACGGTAAAATTTGATGGCCGGTTCGTTCCAGTCGAGGACAGCCCACTCGAGACGGCCGCAGCCCTCGTCGACGGCGCGGCGCGCGAGGCTGCCGAAGAAGGCCTTGCCAATGCCGCGCCCGCGATAGGCCGGGTCGACGTAGACATCCTCGACATAGATTCCGGCGCGGCCCAGGAACGTCGAGAAATTATAGAAGAACAGCGCGAACCCGGCAGGCACGCCTCCGACCTCGCACACGAGCCCGAAGATTTTTGGGCTGGATCCGAACAGTGCCGTGCGCAACTGATCGGTCGTCGCCATCACCTCGTGCTCGAGCTTCTCATAACGTGCGAGATCGCGCACGAAACGCTCGATCACCGGCACGTCGCTGAGCTTGGCGTCGCGGATATTGAAGGCCGCCGCCATCACACCAGCATCCGGATCGGATCTTCGATCAGGGCCTTGAAGGCTTGCATGAACTGAGCGCCCACCGCGCCGTCGACCACGCGATGGTCGCAGGACAAGGAGCAGCTCATCACTTCGGCGATGACGATCTGGCCGTCGCGAACGATCGTGCGCTGTTCGCCCGCACCAACCGCGAGGATCGCGACCTGGGGCGGATTGATAATGGCCGAGAAGTCTTTGATCCCGAACATGCCCAGATTGGAGATCGAGAAGCCGCCGCCTTGAAACTCATCGAGCTTGAGTTTCTTGACCTTGGCGCGGGCAGCTAGGTCTTTCATTTCGTTGGAAATGACGCTGAGGCTCTTTTTGTCGGCATCGCGAATGATCGGCGTGATGAGGCCGTCGGGCGTGGCGACCGCTATGGAAATGTCGACGTTGTCGTAAAGGCGCACGGCGTCTTCGGTCCAGCTGGCGTTGACCTGTGGGACTTTGCGCAAAGCGATGGCGCTGGCTTTGATGACGAAGTCGTTGACCGAAAGCTTATAGCCGTCGGCATTCTCGTTGATGCGCTTGCGCGCTTTCGCCAGTTCGTCGATCACGCAATCAATGGTGAGATAGAAATGCGGAATGGTGGTCTTGGCTTCCACCAAGCGCTTGGCGATGACCTTGCGGATATTGTTGTTGGGTTGGATCGTATAGGGCTGGCCGTATTCGTCGACTGTGCCCGACGTCGCGCGCGGCGCGGGCGCGCCGGTTGCTGTGGTGGTGGTCGTGCGCTTCACGCCGCCGCTGGCAACGGCCGCGTCGACGTCAGCCTTCACGATGCGTCCGCGGGGACCGCTGCCCGTGACGGCAGCAATGTCGATCCCGGCGGTGGCGGCCACACGGCGCGCGAGCGGGCTCGCGAACACGCGGTCGCCGGTTTGCGCGGCCGGCGCCATGGGCGGCGCGGCAGGAGCAGCCGGCGGTGGTGTTGGTGCGGCAGCCTGAGGTGCCGCTGGTGCGGGTTTCGCAGGGGCTGGCGGCGGTGCGGCCTTAGGCGCTTCAGCTTTCGGCGTTTCGGCTTTGGGAGGCTCGGATTTGGAAGTGGGCGCAGAGGCTTTGATGTCCTTCGCACTCTCGCCTTCCTGAAGCAGGACGGCGATGGGCTGATTGACGGACACTTTTTCGGTGCCGGCGGCCACGAGGATTTTTCCGAGGGTGCCTTCGTCGACCGCTTCCATTTCCATGGTCGCTTTGTCGGTTTCGATTTCAGCGATGAGGTCGCCGCTTTTGATAGCGTCGCCTTCTTTCTTGAGCCACTTGGCGAGCTTGCCCTCGGTCATGGTGGGCGACAGCGCCGGCATGAGGATTTCAATGGTCATGACGGCGGGCCTTAACGGTAACAGACGGCTTTCGCCGCCGCGACGATGTCGGCCACTTGCGGGAGCGCAAGCGCTTCGAGGTTGGCTGCGTAAGGCATGGGCACATCCTTGCCCGCGACCCGCGCGACCGGTGCGTCGAGGTAATCGAACCCCTGCTCCATGATGACGGCGGCTATTTCCGAACCAATGCCGGACGTGGCCCAGCCCTCCTCGCATGTGACGCAGCGATTGGTGCGTTGAACGGAAGCGAGAATGGTCTCGACGTCGAGGGGGCGGATCGAGCGCAGGTTGATGACTTCGGCGTCGATGCCCTGCTGCGCCAATTGCTCGGCGGCCTTCAGCGCTTTGCTGACCATAATCGAGAACGCGATGATGGTGACGTGTTTGCCGGGGCGTTCGATCTTGGCTTTGCCGATGGGCAACACGAAGTCTTCCGCGTCGGGCACCGGGAAGCTTTGGCCGTAGAGGATTTCGTTTTCAAGAAAGATGACCGGGTTGTTGTCGCGAATGGCGGCCTTCATCAGGCCTTTCGCGTCGGCGGCGGACCACGGTGCCAGCACCTTGAGACCGGGAATGTGTGCATACCAACTGGCGTAGCACTGCGAGTGCTGCGCGCCCACGCGCGCCGCCGCACCGTTGGGGCCACGGAAGACGATGGGGCAACCCATTTGGCCGCCGGACATATAGAGCGTTTTGGCCGCCGAGTTGATGATGTGGTCGATGGCCTGCATGGCGAAGTTGAAGGTCATGAACTCGACAATGGGGCGCAGGCCGCCGAAGGCTGCACCGACGCCGAGGCCGGCGAAGCCGTGCTCGGTGATGGGCGTGTCGATGACGCGCTTTTTGCCGAACTCGTCGAGCAAGCCCTGGCTGATTTTGTAAGCGCCTTGATACTCGCCCACTTCCTCGCCCATGAGGAAGACGGTGGGGTCGCGGCGCATTTCTTCCGACATGGCGTCGCGCAAGGCTTCGCGCACGGTCTGAGTCTTCCAGGTGGAGAATTGCGGATCATCGGGCGCTTGGGCTGGCGCAGGCCGCGCGGCTGCGGCCGGTTGCTCCGCAGGCTTCGCCTGCGCCGGTGCTTTCGCTTGCGGCGCCGGTGCGCTCTCGGCCTTCGGCGCAGCGGCAGGAGCTGCCGCCTTGATGTCGGAGGCACTTTCGCCTTCGCTCAGGAGCACAGCGATGGGCGCATTGACGGCGACCTTTTCCGTGCCCGCGGGCACCAGGATTTTTCCGAGGGTGCCTTCGTCGACGGCTTCCATTTCCATGGTCGCTTTGTCGGTTTCGATCTCGGCGATGAGATCACCGCTTTTGATCGTGTCGCCTTCTTTCTTCAGCCACTTGGCGAGCTTGCCCTCGGTCATGGTGGGCGACAGCGCCGGCATCAAAATTTGCGTGCTCATGTGCGTTACGCCACCAAAATGTCGGTCCAGAGCTCTTTCGGATCGGGCTCGGGACTTTGTTGCGAAAATTCAGCGGCCGCCATGACGACGTCTTTGATGTCCTTGTCGATGGCTTTGAAGTCTTCTTCAGTGAGCGCCTTCATTTCGATGAGGGTTTGGCGCAGGTGATCGATGGGGTCGTGCTCGGCCCGCATTTTGTTGAGCTCTTCCTTGGTGCGGTACTTGGCGGGATCGGACATGGAGTGTCCGCGATATCGATAGGTCTTGGCTTCCATGAGCACGGGGCCTTTGCCTGCGCGGATGTATTCGACGGCTTCGAGGCCCGCATCGCGCACGGCGATGACGTCCATGCCGTCCACGGACATATTCTTCACGTTGTAGGCTTTGCCGCGCTCGGCGAGCTCGGTGGTGGCTGACGCGCGCTCGACCGAGGTGCCCATGCCGTATTTGTTGTTCTCGACCACGTAGAGCACGGGGAGATCCCACAGCGAGGCCATATTGAGAGACTCATAGACCTGGCCCTGGTTGAATGCGCCGTCGCCCATGTAAGCCATGCAGAGTCCACCATCGCCTTTGTACTGGTGGGCGAAGCCCAGGCCCGTACCAATGGGAACTTGGGCGCCGACGATGCCGTGGCCGCCGTAGAAGCCTTTCTCGCGGCTGAACATGTGCATGGAGCCGCCTTTACCGCGGGAGTATCCGCCAGCGCGGCCTGTCAGTTCGGCCATGACGCCTTTGGGGTCCATGCCGCAGGCGAGCATGTGGCCGTGATCGCGATAGCTGGTGACGACGGAGTCACCAGGCTTCGCGCACGCTTGCAGTCCGACGACGACGGCCTCCTGCCCGATATAGAGGTGACAAAACCCGCCGATGAGGCCCATGCCGTAGAGCTGGCCCGCGCGCTCTTCAAAGCGCCGGATCAGAAGCATTTCCTTATAAAAGCCCACCAGCTGATCGGCGTCGGGCTTTTTGCCGCTGCTACCACCGGATGAATCGTCGGCTTTTTGGGGTTTCTTGCTCGCCATCGCGTGTTCTCCCTCGGCCTTTGTCAGGTCGCGGAGATACTGGCGGGGCGGTCAGGAGGATAGCAAGCGAAACGACCGTTAAGTATTTGGGGTACTTTGCGGAATCAAAAGAAATCCACAGAAATCAGCGGTTTGGGCCGCTGGGCGGCGGGACCCAAAAGCCCGTTTGAACTTGGAAATAGATAGCCGGCTATTTACTTTGTAGACTCGGCGGAGGGTTTGGCGCGCGGCGCAACGGCGACGCCGGGGATCACCAGATCGTCGGGGCGCATCATGCCTAACATGAGGCGGGCACGTTCTTCGAGCATGTCGCGGTCGAGACTTTGCGGACGCAACAGCGCCACGCGATTTTCCATGGCCTGCTTTTCGGCGGTGACGCGGGCGAGATCGGTGTTGGTCTTTTCGATTTCGTAGCGAAGGTTCCACCAGGCAATCAGGCCTCGGTCGCCCTGTACGGCGTGATAACCAAAGTAAGCCATCATCGCCGCCCCCATAAGGGGACCGAGTGCCTGACGCGCCTTGCGGCTAACCTCTTGTCCGATTTCTGCGGAACGACGCAACGGAGATACCTCAACGTGAATTCGTACGCGTAGAGAATCACGAGGCGAGTCAGTGGGTCAAGATTCCGCGAGTCGTCGCGATTCACTTTTCGTCGCTTTTTCGCGTGCGATTCAAAAACTGTGGCAGAAATGATTCAGTTTGCGCGCTGAGAGACTCGCAACGGTTGCAAAAGCGCAAAGAAAAAGGGCGCTACCAAAAGGCAGCGCCCTCGTCCGTTTCGTGATGTCGCTGGCGTTTAGGTCCAGCTGATGTCGTGCAAGCGGAACGGCATCGAGCGAATGCGTTTGCCGGTGGCAGCGAAGATCGCATTGCCCACGGCCGGACCCGCCACGCCCGCCGGCGGCTCGCCGGGTTCGCAGAAACGTTCGTGGCCTGACAGTCCACCGAAGTGAATGTTGATCTTGGTGGGAGTATCACCCATGCGGAGCATGGGGTATTCGTCGTAGTTGCCTTCCACCACGCGGCCGTTGCGGACCGTGAGGTTTTCATTGAGCGCCATATTCAAGCCGAAGATGCTGCCGCCCACCATCTCGGTGACGACCGCATCGCGGTTCAAAAAGCCGCCGGTGTCGAAGGCAACATCGAGTTGATGGATCTTGAGCTTGCCGGCCTTGCTGACTTCGACCGTCGCGACTGTCGCAACTGTCGTGCCGGCTTGCGGCTTGCCGTTGCCGGCCCAGTTGGAGATCGCAATCCCCATGCCCATGCCTTTAGGTAACGATTTGCCCCAACCGGCTTTGCTAGCCGCTTCCTTCAAGCACATGACCCAGCCCAGGTCGCTATAACCTTCCAGCAACTTCAGGCGATAGGTGAGCGGATCGATGCCGGCAGCATGAGCGCATTCATCTACAAAGGTTTCGGTGATGAAGGCATGCGAGTTGTACCCTGGGCCGCGATAGGCACCCGAGAGAATATTGAACGGAACCTTGGTGCCTTCGACTTTGAAGTTCTTATTGAAGGCATAAGGCGTGTCGTGGAAACCAGCCGTGCCGCCGACAGACCCGATGGCATATTTCCCGTGGACCGCCACCGGATACCCGGTTTTATCGAGGCCGGTGCGCAAATTTGTCGCGACAATCGCGCGGTAACGTCCCTGACGCATGGACTCTTCACGCGACCAGATCACGTGCACCGGCTTGCCGGGATACTTGCGGGCGATGGCCACCACCATGCGAACGTCGTCGCCAAACACGCGCCGGCCGAAGCCGCCGCCGACGTAAGTCTGATGGAAGACGACCTTCTCGGGCGACAAACCGGTTTCATGGGCGGCAACCATGAAGGCTTGCTGCGAATGCTGCGACGGATGCCACACTTCGACGCTATCGGGCGTCACGAGCGCGGTACCGTTCAAGGGCTCCATGGGCGCCTGATCGCAGTAAGGCGTGTGATAGAAGCCTTCGATGATCTTGTCCTGCTTGTCGATAGACGAGATATCGCCTTCGGTCTTCTCGACTTTGAGGTCTTTTGAATCGAGCAGCGCGCGTGCGGCTTCGTTCATGGTCTCGGTGGTTTTCCACTGAGCGCCGGCGCCGTCGTCCCACTCGATGCGCACGGCATCGAGGGCTTTGCGGGCCTGCCAATAATGGGTGGCGATAACCGCGACGGCGTTTTGCGCTGTGCACATCTCGAGCCCGAACGGCGCTTGCAGCTTCGGATCGCTGAAGCCGGCGCTTTCTTTCGGATCGACGGTCACGACCGCGAGAACGCCCGGCATCTTGCGGGCGATAGAAGCATCAAGACTTTTAATCGAGCCGCCTTGGGCGGGTGCCTGACGCAAAGCGGCGTACACCATGCCTGGCAGACGGATATCCATGCCATAGACCGCCGTGCCGTTGACGACAGCGGGGTTCTGCAGCTTTGAAGGCGTTGCTTTGCCGAGTAGCGTCCATTCGCTGCGGGGCTTTGGCGTGGGCTCTTTGTCGAGTTTGACGGTGGCGGCTTTTGCAGCCACTTCGCCGTATTTCAGCGTCCGACCGGACGCGGTGTGAGTCAGGATGCTGTTGGCGGTGGTGATTTCCGCGACCGGCACTTTCCATTGGGCGGCGGCTGCAGCTTTCAAACGTTCACGCGCACCGGCTCCGAGTTGGAGGCCCAATTGGATACGCTCGGCGGTGGTGGAGCGGCCGCTGAAATAGCCCATCATGCCGCCGGCTTCGGTGTACACGCTCTTTTCCAGGAAGTTACGCAGCGGCGGCGCGTATTCGACTTTGATTTTCGACCAATCGACGTGCAGTTCCTCGGCGACCGTCATGGCAGATTGCGTGAACACGCCGTTGCCGATTTCCGGCATGGCGCAGCGCACGGTGACGGTGCTGTCGGGCGCGATGGAAATCCACGGCGTGAATTCAGAGCCGGCGGCGGCTTTCGCCCAGGGCTCGTCTTTCGCTGTTTCGCCGGCGGCTTGGCTCGGCGTCCACTGTAAGCCGATCGCGAACCCACCGCCGACAACAGTTGTGGAGATCAGGAACGAGCGGCGTGAAACGGATTCAAGTTTACCCATGATGTGCTCCTCCCCTACGACGACAGTTTTTCGGCCGCTTGGTGGATCGCCGCGCGCACGCGCGGGTAAGTTCCACAGCGACAGATGTTATCGACGGCCATATCGATCTCGGCGTCGGTGGGATGCGGGACCTGCTTGAGCAGCGCGGACGCCGCCATGATCATGCCGGTCTGGCAGTAGCCGCATTGCGGCACGTTGTTTTCGACCCAGACTTTTTGCAAAGGATGGTCGGAGTTCTGCGACAGACCCTCGATGGTCGTCACCTCTGCGCCGGCTAGGGCGGAGACGGGAATCTGACACGAGCGCGCGGCGGCGCCGTCAAGATGCACGGTGCATGCGCCGCATTGGGCGATGCCGCAACCGTACTTGGTGCCGGTCATGCCGAGATGGTCGCGCAAGACCCACAACAAAGGGGTATCTTCGTCTGCGTCGACGGTGTGAGTTTGGCCGTTGATTTTTAGGGTGACCGACATTGTGTCCTCCTGCCTGGTGCAGCGGCGAACATATCAGCTGCGCGCCGCCTCGACTAGCAGCGATGCGTGAGTCGGGTCGGGCCTCGGTCCCACGTTCTATCTACGAAAAATTTCGTTGATCCTACGAATATGTTCGTAGTAGGGTCGATTCATGGCGCCCAAACGCTCCACGCCGACGCAAACCGAACTCTCGATTCTCGATATTCTGTGGACGCGTGGCCCCTCGACGGTGCGCGAAGTCCATGAAGTCCTGAGCAAGACCAAGCCTACCGGCTACACCGGCGTACTGAAGATCATGCAGATCATGGCGGCGAAAGGGTCGTTGCGCCGACACTTGGAGCAGCGGGCGCATATTTACGAAGCCGGGCAACCGCCGAGCCAAACCAAGAGTCAGCTTGTTCGCGATCTCATGGAACGCGCTTTTAGCGGCTCGGCCACACAACTCGTCATGCACGCCCTCGCCGGCAAGCGGGCGTCGCCCGAGGAAATCGAAGAAATCCGGCGCATCCTCGACGATCATGAGAAGAGGACCAAATGAGCGCCCTGTCCTCCTTGCTGCCGTTCGAGGTTGTTCAGGCGCTGGGTTGGACGTTGGTTCATTTTTTATGGCAAGGCGTCGTCCTTGCTTTTTTGTCGATCGCCCTTCTCCCGCTCTGCCGAACCGCTAGCGACCGCTACACCGCGGCGTTCGTCACGCTGGCTTTCATGGTGGCCGCGCCGGTTATCACGTTCGCGACCATTCATAGGTCGGGCGCGCACGGCCTGGGTCTGGACACCGGGATATGGCGTCATGTTGTCGATGCGCCGGCGGCGTTCGTATGGATGAATGCGGTTGTTGCGGTTTGGATCGCGGGTGTTGCGGCGTTGAGCATTCGCGCCGTTGGCGGATGGTACGTCGCGCAATCCCTGCGCCACGCGACCACCAGCGAACTGAAGCATGAGCTTGCGCAACGGTGCGAAGCCCTCGCGCGCCGTGCGGGGATCACGCAGTCCATCGCTTTTTTGCAGTCGGCGTCGGCAGCGGTGCCCATGGTGGTGGGGTGGTTCCGCCCTGCGATCTTGTTGCCGGTCGCGGTGATCGCGCGATTGCCGCTGTATCAGATCGAAGCCTTGGTGCTTCACGAGCTTGCGCACATCCGGCGTAGGGATGCGGTCGCCAATCTCTTCCAGATCGCGGCGGAAACGTTGCTTTTCTATCACCCGGCTGTGTGGTGGGTTAGCGCCCGCATGCGCACCGAGCGCGAAAATTGCTGCGATGATTTGGCTGTCGCACAATGCGGCGACGCGATTGGATATGCACGGGCACTGACCGCGGTCGAAACATTGCGCCCCTCGCCTCGCTTCGCGGTCGCAGCCAATGGCGGTGTCTTGCGGCAGCGCGTGTTGCGCTTGGTTGAAGGTACGGCCGACACGAATCATGTTTCGGTCATCGGCGCGCTCATTGGACTGTTGTGTTTCGTTGGGTACGCAATGGCGCCAAGCGTGTCGATTTCGACCCGGGCTGGTATTCCAGCGCCAGAGAATATCCAACTCGTTCTCGTCTCCGGGCAAGATCTCGCGCCGCCGGCGATGCCTGAATTGGCTTTGCCTGAAATCACCTTGGCCTCAAACGCGCGCGCCCGTGCGCGAACTTGAAACGCTTTCACTGGAGGCCCTCGGGATCGGGCAGGACTATGTGCAAAATGTGCGCGGTTTATTACCCCACATCCGGACCGCGGAAATTGCGGCTCTGAATTCGAGCGGCGTGACGCCTGAATACGTGCGCGAAACGCAAGCCATATGGCCGACGGTTTCCACCAATGAAATCTTGGCGCTGCGCACCGTCAATCTCGACCCGTCTGATATCGCCGCGTTTCAAAAGGCCGGTCTGCAGCCGCAGGAACTCCCTGCCCGCCAATTGGTCGTTTACAAGGCGACGGGCGTATCGCCGGAACTTATTCGCGCGCTTTTGTCGGTGGGCGTGACGCAAATTCATCCCAACGATTATGTGACCGCGCAGCTTCATGGGCTGACGCCGGAATTTTTGAAGGCCGTCAAGAATCATCGATTTCACGGACTAAACATGCAGGGCCTGCTGGCGCTCAAGCGTGCGGGGGCCTTCGGCTAAAACCGCTTATCAACGACGGAGAGACCCCAATGCGTACGATCTTTGCGTTCGCTGCCGCCCTTGGCTTGTCTGCGGTCAGTCTGACCCTTCCGCAGGCAAAGGCCGCCGACGCGCCGCTGCGATGGGCTTATCCGATATACGCGCGGCCGGCGAACGCGCCTATGCCGCCTCCGGTCAACGAAGCCGAACTTAAACGGGTTCCGAATTCGACTCTCGCCGTCACGCTCGAGCGATCACGAAGCGCGTTCAACGTTCCGGACTGGCATCCGGACGATCATCCGCCCGCGCCCGATGTGATTTTGCGCGGCCGCAGATCTGATGTTGAGGGTTGCGCACATTGTCATCTGCCGAACGGGTTGGGCACCACCATTCTTCAAGCCCCGGGCCTTGCCGGACTTTCCGTTGCGTACATCACGCAGCAGATCGCGGAATTCAAAAGCGGCGTGCGGAAAAGCGCCATGGAAAAATATAGCGGCACCGGCACAATGACGTTCGTCAGCCGGCCCATGAACGAAGACGATACGCGGATCGCCGCCGAATATTTCGCGGCGCTTAAACCGAAGCCTTGGTTTCGTGTTGTTGAAAGCGCGCGCGTGCCGACGACAAGAACCGAAGATCTCATGTCCGTAAAAGCCGACACCGATACGACAGAGGCTCTGGGGACACGAATCATTGAAGTCCCGGAGGACTTCGAACGCACGCAGTTGCGCGATTCACGATCGGGTTTTGTTGCTTACGTGCCCCCGGGAAGCATCAAGCGCGGCGAAGTGCTGGTGACGACGGGACGGAAAGGCACGACCACGCCTTGCGCCACGTGTCACGGCGCAGATCTGCAAGGGATCGGACCCGTACCGCTCCTCGCAGGCCGTTCGCCCACGTATATTGTGCGCCAGCTTTACGACATCCAGCAGGGCGCGCGCGCGGGCGCATGGAGTGCGCTTATGGTGCCCGTCGTCGCAAAGTTAACCGAGACGGATATGGTCGACATTGCAGCTTACGCCGCATCACGAATGCCCTAATCTGTGCGTGGGGAGGCGGAGGCAATGGGGTCAAGACTTGGCTATGCGTCGCTCGCTTTTGTGCTGCTCGCCGTGCCGCCGGCCTTCGCACAACGCGCCAGCGATAATGCCGCGGCGGCTGCCGACGACGCCTTTGGCACAACAGTCGGCAACGAAAGCGTTGGCCTTTACGGTCTTTATAACGCGCGCGGTTTTAGTCCGGCGCAGGCGGGCAACGTCCGCATCGAAGGACTCTATTTCGACCAGCAGTCGCAGCCGAATAACCGCGTGGTCGCAGGCAACACAGTTCATGTCGGGATTAGCGCGCAGTCCTATCCCTTCCCCGCGCCCACCGGCATTGCGGATTTCCACCTCCGCCTTCCGGGCGAGGCTCGGTTGACGAGCGTTTATCTTGGCTATGGTCCGAACACGACCAAGGCCATCGAGGTGGATACCCAAGTCCCCATTGTTGCGGAGCGTTTGAGCATCGGCTTCGGCGGCGATTTCACGCACTTTGATGCCGACGTAGGAGTCGTAGATACCACTTGGAATGCGGCGTTCACGGCGCGATGGCATCCGGCGGATGATATGGAGGTCGTCGGCTTCTGGAGCCGCATGTCTACCGATTGCTGCAAACAGCAGCCGGTTGTTTTCACCGCAGGGGCCTTTTTGCCGCCGCGCCTGCCCAACAATTCCTTTTGGGGCCAACAGTGGACGCATCCACGCGAAGTAGATTCAAACTTCGGCATGCTTGGGAGCGTCGCGTTGAGCGACTGGACATTGCGTGTGGGCCTCTTCCGCTCGGAGGGTGCCATCACCGAGCACTTCGCTGATTTCCTTGCCGATGTGCAGGCGAACGGCAGCGGTCGCCATTTCATTATCGCGCAACCGCCGAGCGGCTCCGGCTCAACATCCGGCGAAGTCCGGCTCTCGCGCTTGGTCAGCGATGGCCCGCGCCGGCATCTGTTTGTCGTATCGCTGCGCGGACGCGATGTGAATCGCAGATTTGGCGGAAGCGATGTGCTCGACTTCGGCACGGCGTTTGTTGGGGAGCCCTCAACCCTGCCGAAGCCGGCGTTTTCGTTTGGGCCCTTGAGTTACGATCATGCGCGGCAAGGCACAGCGGGCGTTGCCTATAACTTGTTCTGGAAAAATATCGGCGAAGTGGGGTTCGGCGTTCAGAAAACGTTCTACCATCGTGAATTACAGCAACCGACGTTTCCGTTGGCCAAGTCGACGGCAAGTCCGATTCTTTATAACGCGACAGCAAGCGTCTTTCTGTCGCAATCACTTGCGCTGTATGCCGGCTATACCCGTGGACTGGAGGAATCCGGTACCGCGCCGCCATCCACGGTCAATCGCGGTGAAGCCATGCCGCCCGCGATCACGCAGCAGATAGATGCTGGATTTAGATACACCATCACGCCCACGCTAAAATTTGTTGCAGGCGTTTTTCAGGTGGAAAAACCATACTTCAATATCAACGCCGCCAACGTCTACGGCGCCCTGGGTCAGGTGCGCCATCGCGGCGTCGAGTTGTCGCTTTCGGGAGATGTGTTCACGCGTTTGAATGTGGTTGGCGGCATGACCATGTTGCAGCCGCGCCTTGCCGGTGAGCCCGTGGCGCGCGGCGTAGTGGGGCGCATTCCGCCCGGGCCGCGACCCTTGTTCAGCTTCGTAACTTTGACGTATCGGCCACCGTCTTGGGACGGGTTGGCGTTCGACACAACGTTCACGCATAGCTCCGGCAAATTCGCCCGCAGCGACAATCAGTCGCGTGTTTCCGCCTGGAACGAGGTCAATTTCGGTGTGCGTTATATGTTCGCGCTCGCGAGCGCGCCCGCGAGTGTGCGTGCGCAGGTGACGAATCTCACGAACCGCTACACCCTCGACGCAGATTCGGGCAGCGCGTTCTTTACGCGCAACCCGCGACGGTTTTCCACAAGCCTTGCCGTCGATTTTTAACGGCGATTAGAGTCCGCGGCGTTTGCGAAAAGCTGGTCCGCCGTAAACCGCAGCCGGACCCAGGTCTTCTTCGATGCGGATCAACTGGTTGTATTTGGCCAGGCGGTCCGAGCGCGAGAGCGAGCCGGTTTTGATCTGGCCGCAGTTAGTCGCCACCGCGATGTCCGCGATGGTGGAATCTTCGGTCTCGCCCGAGCGGTGCGAGAGCACGGCGGTGTAGCCGGCTTTGTGCGCCATCTCGACGGCGGCCAAGGTTTCGGTGAGCGTGCCGATCTGATTCACTTTCACCAGAATGGAGTTGGCGAGCCCTTTGTCGATGCCTTCGGCCAAGCGCTTCGGGTTGGTGACGAACAGATCATCGCCCACGAGCTGCACTTTTCCGCCGAGTGATTTGGTGAGGTGCGCCCAACCTTCGAAATCGTCTTCGGCCATGCCGTCTTCGATGGAGACGATGGGATACCGCTTCACGAGGTCTTCGTAGAATTTGACCATGCCGCCGGCGTCGAGAGTCTTGCCCTCGCCTTCCATGGCGTACTTGCCGTTCTTGAAAAATTCGGTCGAGGCGGAATCGAGCGCCAGCACAATGTCGCTGCCGGGTTTATAACCGGCGGCTTCGATAGCCTTCATGATGAAGGCGCAGGCTTCGTCGGCGCTTTTCAAATTAGGCGCGAAGCCGCCCTCGTCTCCGACGTTCGTATTGTGACCGGCGTCTTTCAGTTGCTTCTTGAGCGCATGAAAAACTTCCGCGCCCATGCGGATGGCGTCGGCAACGGTGCCGGCGCTGATCGGCATGATCATGAATTCTTGGATGTCGATGGGATTGTCGGCATGGGCGCCGCCGTTGACGATGTTCATCATGGGCACAGGCAGAACATGCGCGGACGCGCCGCCGATATAACGATAGAGCGGCAACTGCGAGGTGATGGCGGCGGCTTTCGCAACCGCCAATGAAACGCCGAGGATGGCATTGGCGCCGAGGCGCTTTTTGTTGGGTGTGCCGTCGAGCTCGATCATGATGCGATCGATCTTCACTTGATCGACCGATGACATGCCCGCGAGGGCCGCATGCAGCTCGCCGTTCACGGCTTCGACGGCTTTTCTGACACCCTTGCCGCTGTAGCGTTTTTTGTCGCCGTCGCGCAGTTCCGAGGCTTCGTGTGCGCCGGTGGAGGCGCCCGAGGGAACGGCCGCGCGGCCAAAGGCGCCATCTTCGAGGGTCACGTCCACTTCAACCGTAGGATTCCCGCGGGAATCAAGAATTTCGCGGCCGACGATGTCGATAATAGCGCTCATGTGACCTCCCGCAGTTTGGAGCCGTTTGATGCGGGAAAAGTGGTTTTAGGTCAAGCGTAGACCCTGTGGGCGCCCGCCGAAAAGAGAGGCGTCGGCATGCGCTGGTTCGCACGCAAGAGCGTCAGGGCGTCATCGTCGTATCCATCCGCCGCCTCCAAGATATTTTGATAGGCGGGTGTGGCGCCGAGCAAGCTGAGGTCGAATTCGGGTGGCGCTGTGACGGCGTCCATTTCGGAGGTATGTTGGGAAACAGTCACATCGCGCGCCGTGAGCGCGGCGCTGTTGGTAGTGACGTTGACCAAATAACTCCCCCCGCCGACGGCGTAGGCTTGCACATCGAGATAGTACGTTCCGCTCGTTTGTGCGGTGTAAGTGAGTTGGGCCGATATCCCTGCCCCGTGAGCCTCGGCTTTTGCGGCCTCCGCCCCGTTTGCGTCACGCAGCCAAAGATAGGAATCGGCTTCGCGTAATCCGGCGCCCAGCGCTGTTCCCAGCACGTTGAATAGATATGCGGAGCCCGCAGTCAGGGTGACGCGAAACCAATCGTGGTCCCCGGTGGCTTCCATCATGCCTCGGATCGTCCCGCCGATTGCGATTGATCCGGTGGTCGATGTGCCGGCGCTGTAATCATCCACCGTTTGTTGAAGGGCGCCGACCGTATAAGTGCCGGTGCTTAAGCCCGACGCCGCAATGTAGTAGGTGCCGCTCAAGCTGGGCGTATACAGCACCAGTCCGTCAGAACCGAAGCCGCCGTTGTCGGCGCTGACGACCAAATTTCCGGTTCCATCGTAAACACTGACAGTTGTATCGAAGAGCGTACCGCCATTGCTGTCGGAGCCGCTGACGAAAAAGCGGTAGCGGCCATTGCCGTTCAGTGTGATTCGGAACCAATCGGTATCGGACAGTGCGTCTATGCGACCGGTTGCAGTTCCGTTAACGACCAAGGAGCCGGTTGTACTGACACTGGCCACATAATCGTCGGCGATCTGCATCACCCTGGCGGTATAGGTGCCGGTCGCTTTAGGATCAACGCTATCAACGGCAATGTAGTGCGTGCCGCCAGTCGTTGCGGTGTATATCAGCTGTGCGTTATTCCCAATGCCTCCATCCTCGTCGGACGCCAATGCGACTGTGCCTCCGGATGGCGTGGTACCCAACAACGTCATGCGCGGATTGGATAACGTGCCGGTATTGGTGGCGCTCGCCGTAACGTCGATCTCGTATAAAACGCCGGCACTAAAGGTGACAGAAAACCAATCAGCATCACCCCCGTTTTCGATCGCGCCGGTGCGCGCATTATTCATGGCGATTGCGGCCGCCGTTGTTATTGTCGCACCATAGTCATCGGGCGCGAGCGCGGCGGAAAGTGTGTATGTTCCCATTGCCGCTGCCGCAGCACCGCGCACATCAAGATAGTAGGTGCCTGAGGTCGACGGCGTGAACGAAATCTGGGAATTCAGTCCCGGTCCGGAATCGTTATCCGATACCAGCGCGGTGCCCGAGACATCACGTACATAAAGATAGGGGTCGGCGAGCGTGCCTCCCGCTAAATCGAAAAGATACGCGGTGCCGGCTGTGAGCGTGATGCGGAACCAGTCGCTGTCACTTCCGGTTTCGATGTTGCCCGAGCGCGATCCCCCGACCGTAACCGTGCCCGACGTCGCGGCGGATCCGGAAAAATCATCGGCGGGAGTCGGAAGCGAGAGTGCCGTAGCGCTGGCTCGATACGATCCTGTGCCGCTGGAACCCAGCACACTAAGATAATAAGTCGCTGTCTTTGGGGCTGTGTAAGTCAGTTGTGAGTTGAGCCCGACGCCAGAGTCGTCGTCGCTTGTGATTATGCCGCCGTTTGCGTCGTAGACAATGAGAAATGGATCAACAAGCGTGATGCCATCGACGTTGAAACGATAAACGCCGCCGGCCACCAATGATACCGCGAACCAATCTTCATCGTAATTGGCGTTGAGAGTGGCCGTCACCGACCCGCCTATGGCCAGTGTGCCGTTCGCCAGCGTCGTGTCTCCATAATCATCGGATGGCAACGCGCCGGCAGCCACCGCGACCGTGACAGAACCTGTATACGCGCCGATGTTGAAAGACTGAGAGCCACTTACATCGACGTAGTAGGTGCCGTTTAGGCGGGCCTTGAATAACGCCTGCGCATTCAGACCGGCCCCGGAATCGTCGTCGCTGGCAACCAAATTGCCATCGACATTGAGGATCATCACGTATGGATCGGTTAACGAGCTGCCATTAACGTTGACCTGATAAATGGTGCCTGCCGTTGCCGTGATACGAAACCAGTCGTGGTCGCCGGAATGCTCAATATTTCCGGTGTACGAACCGCCAATGGATACCATTCCGGTCGTCGAGGAATTACTCGCGTAGTCGTCGCTTACACCGCTCGATATCGCGACCGTAACTAACGCGGCATATGTGCCGGTTCCGACAGTGGTGGCGCCGCGCACATCAAGATAAAAGATACCCGAGGTCGTCGGCGTGTAAGTGAGATCAGAATTCAGGCCGGCGCCGGAATCATCGTCGCTTGCGACAATTGTACCGTTGCCGTTACGAACATTGAGATATGGATCGGTTAGCGTGCCGCCGGTAATGCCGAAGTGATAGTTAGTGCCCGCAGTGAGCGTGACGCGGAACCAGTCGCTGTCTCCCCCCGATTCCAGATTTCCTGAAATCGAGCCGCCAACGGCAAGCGTTCCTGTTGTCGCGGTGCTGCCCGCGTAGTCGTCTATCGTCGCCCCTGCCCCGCCACCGGGTGGGGTCGTCGTCACGGCGACAGACGCAGTATAAGTGCCCGCGCCTGAAATCGTGGCGCCGCGCGCTTCCAGGTAAAAGGTGCCGGACGCGGTCGGCGTGTAGGTCAGTTGCGCGTTGAGGCCGACACCGGCATCGTCGTCGCTTGCGACGATTGTGCCACTGCTGTTTCGAACGATGAGATAGGGATCCAGCAACGTTCCGCCGACGATACCAAATTGGTAATTGGTGCCTGCCGTGAGAGTTACAGAAAACCAGTCGACATCGCCGCCGTACTCCAGAGTTCCCGGGGCGTTCCCGCCAATGGTAATGCGGCCGGCCGTCGTGTTATCGGACGTATAATCGTCGGACGTAGGGATCGAGCCAGGCGAGCCGTACAGCGCACGAACGCCGTTGATCTCGTCGCTGGTGAGGTCGGCGACGCTCGGGCTGTAGTAAGAATTCATCAACGTGGCGAAATCGTTTTCATGGTCGAGACCAAGCGCATGACCAATTTCGTGCAAAGCGATGGCGTAAAAATTGTAAATCGTCGATGTGCTAGAAACGCTGCCGGCACTGTGAATGACGCCGTCGTTGGTGCGATAGCGCCGTCCAATGTCGAAACTGATGAATGCCTCGCGTGCCGCTCCGCTGGTGATGCCGTAGAAGGTCTGGGCCAGGCCAAGAGTGCTTGAGCTCCGGCTTTCCAATTCATCAAATACGATGTGAATGTCGGCGTTCACGCCATCGGTCGTCTCGACGAAGGTGAAGTTTCCGACTTGGTTCCAACGCGCGAAGGCGGCACGAAGCGTATCGAGGTATGACGGCGGCATGACCGCAGCGCTATCGGTATAGGGATTGTCGGTCGGAATTTGAGCGCTCGCGCTCCACGTAATGACTCCGCCGCTCGTGCCGCGAAGCCCACTGCCCCATTTATACGGATAGAGGACATAACTGGGGCGCTCAATAGACGGGAGCGCTGTCAGTGCGGCAATCACTGTTGGATCTAGCGTCTCGGCTATGTTTTTTTTATCGTCCGGCACCGCTCATCCCTTTCCGCCGCCCTGCGATCATAGGTGGTAGAAAATACAAAATCCAACCATTTGGTGGGAGGGAAAGAAGGCACAAAAAGCCCTCCGGCCACAGTGCCCGGCGGGGTATGGAAGGAAAAATGTACGCTTAGAACGTCACGCGCCCTTTAAAGTAATAGGTGCGACCCTGTTGCGGCATGCCCCATGAGAGTTCGTAGTTGCTATCAAACAAATTCTTCGCACCGGCCGTGATTCTGACGTTTTCCACGAGGCGGTATTCGGCCGAGAAATTCACGAGCGTGTAGGCGCCCACGATTGTGTAAGGGAACGCTTGCGCGGGCGTGGTTGTTTTGTCGCTCCAACGGTCGCTGGCGATTTCCAGGCTCGGCGTCAACGTCAGTTGGGAAACAGGACGCCAGGCCGCGTAGAAGAACGCCTTGTTCTTTGGCACGCCGGTGAGACGGAAGGCGGGCTGCAGCGGCGCGATGGCTGCTGAAATCGCGTAGTTAATGTGACGGTTGGTATAAGTGTAATTACCGCCGACGTCGAAGCGCGCCGAAACGGCGGTGTCGAACGAGATTTCAAAACCATAGAATTCCCCGTCGCCGACGTTTTGGTTTTGAACCTGCGGGCTGGCGCCGCCGGTGATTTGAATGGATTGAATCAGACTTCTGACATCGCTGTAGAACAACGCGCCTTCAAGGTGCGTGCGTCCAAACGTTTCCTTGGCGCCGATTTCGTAGTTGATGGCGCGTTCCGGCCCCAGGGCGGGATTGGGGACGGCTGTTCCAAAACGCGTGCTGTAAAGTTCAAAGAAGTTCGGGAAGCGTGCGCGATCGGAAATGCTGACGTGAAACTGTCCGGTTTCGTTGTAGCTCTAGATGAAAGCGCCCTGCGCGTTGAACGCGTTCGCGCCGCCCTTCGGATACGAATAGAGGCCCAAGGTGGCGTTGTAGTCTTGCGAGGCCGTGATCGTGTAATCGTCGAAGCTGATACCCGCGACAACATTGATTGCCGACGTGACATGATACGTGTCTTCCAGCGCTACGGACCAGGCATCTTGCTCTTGATGTTGAACAGGTTCGATGGTGTGCAGGTTGGGCGCCGCTGTCGGGCGGTTGTCGTTGTATTCGTCGTGACCATCGGTGCGAAAGTGGAACGCGCCCTTCAAGGCATGATTTTCGAAATCGATCCCGCTTTCGGCGCTGACGCCGAAGGCGTCGTCGCTATAAGGGCTGGTGAAGCGTCCGTTCGTCGACTGAGTGGTGTAGGTGATGTCGTCGTAGGCTTTCAGAACGTTAGCGAACGTATTGTAGAACAGCTTGGTTTTTAGATAAGCCTCACCGATCTGCGCATAGGTCAGGATTGAAACGCTCTGACTGTCCCACTGGGGCCACCGCCAGAAGTAGTTCGCCGGCGATTGCGGGTTATTGTAGACGTTCAAAAGACCGCCTTTTGAACCCTGATTGCGCGTGAAGTTGACGGTATATTCGTCGGTGTCGTTGGGTGTGAAGCCGGCTTTTAAGTTGAAGCGCAAATCGCTGCTGTCGGAGTTGGTGCGCCGGCCCACAGGCTGAAGCGACGTCGCAGTCGGAATGTAGCCGCCCGGCAGATTCCAGGAATTGCGGTCCACATAACTCACGCTGCCTTGAACGTAGTAGCTGTCGTGGCGCGAGCCGATGCGTGCGTAGCCTTGCGATCCGGAGACCGCTTCGCTGTCGGTGAGAACAAAGCCCTCGGTCGCCTCGCCCTCGAATGCCTGCGTGGGCTTGATGCTGACGAGGTTGATCAACCCGCCCATCGCACCCGGACCCGCGAGCACCGACGCATACCCTTTTTGAATTTGAATTTCGGCCACGTCGCCGGTGAGGAAGCGGCTGAAGTCGAGGCGGTTGTCGGCAGGCAAGTAAATGCGCACGCCGTCTACCAGCAAAGGAACCTGCCAGCGGCCAAAGCCACGGACGAAGATGTCGCTCTCGTTGCGGCGGCCATTGGAATCGAACTGGCCGTTCACGCCAGGCGCTAAGTTGATGGCGTCTAGATATGTCGGGGCAAGGGAGAATGAGGTGGTATGCAATCAAGTCCGTGCGAGAGGACCGCCGCCCTGCCCGCTAAGGCCGATGATTGTCGGCCATGATGACGGGGCGTCCGCCGGCCGTGCGTTCGAGCCAAACGGCCAGGCCATAGGCCTCTGACAGAATGGCGGAGGTCATCACCTCCTGCGTTGGCCCGTAAGCCAGTTGCCGGCTTTCGGCCAAGATCGAAACCTTATGGGCGATCTCGAGTGCGTGCGCGGGATCATGCGTGGACATGATAATGCCCAGGCCCTTTACCGCGAGTGATTTCACCTGATCGAGCACGCGGACCCGATTGCCCGTGTCGAGGCTGGCCGTGGGCTCGTCCAAAACAATGATCCGGGCGTCTTGCGCTAGCGCGCGTGCGATGAGGACGAGCTGACGCTGACCACCCGACATCTCGGTGCAAGGTTGATTGGCCAAATCCACGATACCAAGCAACTCAAGGGCGGCGTAAGCGCGATCACGGTCCATGGCCTTGGGTGATTGAAACGGCCCCAGGTGTGCGGAGCGTCCCATCAACACCATATCGAATGCGGTGTATGCGAACTCCAAGGCTTGCGCCTGGGGCACGTAAGCAATCTGCCGCCCGATCTCGCGTCGGGACAGCGCGGCTGCGTCGTGACCGTTCAACGTCACGCTTCCGCCAAGACGCGGCAATAAACCGAGCAGTGTTTTAAAGAGCGTCGTCTTGCCGACACCGTTTGGTCCCAGCAGGCACAAGATCTCGCCGGGCGCCAAGTTCAAGTTGAGGTCCTGGGCGACGATGCGCACGTGGCTTCCCGAACGATAGCCAACGGCGAGATTTTTGACGTCGAGTGCCGCGGCGGTCATGCGCCCGACCACGGCTTTTTGCCGCGCACGAGGAGCCATACGAAAACAGGTGCGCCGGTCAAGGCGGTCAGAACGCCGAGCGGTATTTCGGTTTTTGCGATGGACCGCGCGAGCGTATCGACGATGACAACGAACGCTGCGCCCAATAAAGCGCTGGCAGGAAGCAGACGATCATAGCGCGGCCCTACGAGAAAGCGGCTCATGTGCGGCACCATCAAGCCGACCCAACCGATCACACCGGAGATAGCGACGGCGCTGGCGGTCATGAGCGTCGATGCGACAATGACGATGAGCCGCAAGCGGGCCACGCTGACGCCCAGCGAACGGGCGTCGTCGTCGCCGAGCGACAACACGCCGATGCGCCAGCGCAGCGCAATCAGCGGCGCGAAGCCGATGGTTACCGGCACAATCAAACCCGTGAGGTCCTCCGCCTTTACGCCGGAAAGGCTGCCAAGAAGCCAGAAGGTAATCGCGGGCAGTTGCTCGTACGGATCGGCGATGGTTTTGATGAAGGCGATGCCGGAGCTGGCCAGCGTTCCAATCACGATGCCCGCGAGGACGAGCACCAGCGTTTCGTTTTGACTCCGCAAGACGGACGCCAAGCTCACAACGATGCCGACGACCGCTAACCCGCCGACGAAACCCGCCAGCTGAATACCGGCAACCGAAAATGACAGCAGGATGCCGACGACGGCGCCCAAACCCGCGCCCGACGAGACGCCAAGGACGTCGGGAGAAATAAGCGGATTGCGAAAGATGGTTTGATAGGTGGCCCCGGCACAGGCCAGCGCCGCACCGACAAAGGCGGCCGCCGCGATCCGCGGCAGACGGATGCGAAAGAGAACGGTGTCGATTGTTTCGGGACCCGGCGTGCCTGCAATTTTACGCGCGATCGCGTTGGCGATTTCGAGCGGTGGGATCGCATACGGACCGATCGTCGCCGCGATGACGACCGACAGAAGCAAGATCGCTATGAGCGCAAGCGTCACATAACGCGCGCGCGCGGTATCAGCCTCCCGCAAGGAGTTCTTTGATGTCGGCGTCGGAGAGATCGGATTGGTAGAAGATCTTATAGAACTCACGAAGATCCCTATTCAGATCGTGCCCGGATTCGGCGGCGGCTTCCTTAGGATAGAAGGCATGGACCAACCATAACAATCCCGCAAGACGATTGATGGACGGCGGATGATCCACGAAGCCGAATGGCGCATCCGGCGCCAACAAGACGCGCTTTGATTTGACGGCCGGGACGGCTGCCCACTCGGGTTTTTTACCGACCGCGGCCGCGAAATCATCGTCGAGCGTGACGATGGTATCGGGCGCCCAAGCGAGAATCTGTTCGGGTGAGGCATTCAGCAGATCGCCGCGCGACGTAATGCCTTCGACGACATTGATGCCGCCAACGCGTTCGATGATTTCGGTGTTGATTGATCCGCGCGCGCCGGTTTCAAGACCGTCGGGACGGCGTGCGAGGTAAACTTTCGGGCGTGCGCTGGGCGGAACCTTCTTGAGCACCGCATCCACTCGCGCAAATGTCACCTCGGCGTAGCGCGCGAGAAGTTCGCCGCGCTCTTTGACGCCGAGGATTTCACCCATCAGCCTGAGCGATGTCGGTAGGTTGGAAAATTTTCCGTCGATCAGCACATACGGAATGCCGGCCTGCGTCTGAACCCGGTCTGCGAGCGAGCGGTACGTGTCGGTCACGGAGCCGTAGTCGATGATGAGGTCGGGTTTGTTCGCGACAAGGACTTCAAGATTGACGGTGTCGCCACGGCCGGTCAGACGTCCTGCTTGCGGTAGATCGCGAACGCTCGGCACCAGATATTTCTTGTCGACGGGCCGGATGGTGCGCGTCCACGACGTCATCACGTCCGGTCGCAGCGTGTAGAGCAGAATGCTTGCCGGCGGGCCGGCAGCGAAAACATGTGTGATCGTGTCGGGGATCGTGACGGTGCGGCCGGCGGAATCGGTCACTTGTCGCGCCGACGCAGTACTCGGCAATGCGATGGCGCACGCCGCAATCAATAGGCAGATGCCCGATAGTCTGCAGCGCAGTGAAACGAACATGTGCGATACCGGTTTTGATATATCCAAGCGGATATATCGCCATACCTTCCGGCTTTGATCAAGGCTCAGGCTGGATAAAGTTTAGCTGTGGTGGGTGGTGGCGGCTTGTGTGGTCAGGCGGTCCACATAGGCGATCCCCACCGCCGAGGCGATGAAGGCCATATGGATGATGGTCTGCCACATGACACCGGCTTCGGTGTAATGGGAGTTTGAGTTGGGATTGCCCAGGCCGCCCGCCTCGATAAAGGTGCGCAAAAGGTGGATTGAGGAAATGCCGATAATGGCCATGGCCAGCTTCACCTTGAGGATTCCCGAATTCACGTGGCTCAGCCATTCAGGCTCGTCGGGATGACCTTCCAAGCGCAAGCGCGAGACGAAGGTCTCGTAACCGCCGACGATCACCATGACGAGCAAATTCGATATCATCACCACATCGATGAGTCCCAAGACCACGAGCATGATCTGCTGCTCGTTGAAGCTGGCAGCAGACTCGATCAGGTGCCACAGCTCGGAGATGAACAAGAAGACGTAGACGCCCTGGGCCACGATCAGCCCGAGATAGAGCGGCACTTGAAGCCAGCGCGACGCGAAGATCAACGCGGGAAGCGGCTTGAGAGACAGAGGTGTCTTGGTCATGACCTGCAAGGAGTAAGGGTTACGCCCACCTACCTGCACGGCCCCGCGGGTTGTTTCAAGCGTCGTCGCCTACACTTCACGCAGAAATGATCCTGCGTTAGCCGGCGTATGCACTTTCGAGCGCGGCGACATCAAGTTTGGTCATTTTCATCATGGCCGCCATGACACGCCCTGCCCGCGCCGGGTCTTTGCCCTTCAACATGCGCGTCAACGCTGTCGATACCACTTGCCACGAGAAACCGAATTTATCCTTGAGCCAGCCGCATTGGCTGGGTGAGCCGCCGCCCGCCTGGAGCGCATCCCAATAATAATCGATCTCGTCTTGCGTATCGCACAGGACCTGAAGCGAGGTGGCTTCCGTGAACTTGAAATAGGGGCCACCGTTGAGGCCGAGGAATTTTTGCCCGTTCACTTCGAATTCAGCGGTGAGAACGTCGCCGATTTTCTTGCCGTGCGTTGGGTCTTCGGTTGTATACCGCGCGACGTCACCCATTTTTCCATTCTTGAAAACCGCTAGATAGAAATTCGCAGCCTCCTCGGCTTGCGTGTCGAACCACAGGCACGTGACAAAAGGATTCATGACTCTCTCCCGTTAATTCGTTTGACCGCCCATGACCATCCACGGCGTACCGAACTTGTCGGTCACCATGCCGAAGCGTTTGGCGAAGAATGTTTCCTGAATGGGGCTGTCCACGGTTCCGCCATCCGATAGGCCGGAAAAAATGCGGTCCGCTTCGGCAGGCAGATCGACCGCCAGAGACACGCGAAACCCCTCGGGTTTTTGAAAATACTGCGGCGGCGCATCGGTCCCCATAAGCGTGATGTCGCCCACGGTCATGCCGCTGTGCATGATTTTGTCTTTCCAATCGGGGCTGGGTGCGTGATCGCCAAAGGGCATCGCCATTTGGATTTTGCCGCCAAGAATCTTTTCATAAAATTTGAAGGCTTCGGCGCACGTGCCGTTGAAGTGCAGGTAGGGATTGATCTTCATAGCGCTCTCCTAGTTTTTGATCATGTATGCGGCGAGCTTATCGAAGCTTTGCGCCCAGCCGTCTTTCATGCCGCCGAGCATGAACTTCGTAACCTCAGCGGTGCCTTGAGCGCGGGCTTCGACGGTAATTTTAGTCTTCTCGCCCATGTCTTCGAAAGTGACGGTTGTGAACCCCTCCAGGAGCTTACCGCCCTTCTCGTCCAGTGCGTCATTTGTGAACGCGAGTTTTTCATTGGGGACGATTTCTTTGAATACGGTCGTCATGGGGTGTTCGGAGCCTTGCGGGCTCACCATGGTCAATGCGAAGCCGCCGCCGAAGCGTAGATCGACCGTCACATTTTTGTTGGTGAACATCTGCGGGCCGAACCATTGCGCAAGGTGCGCAGGGTCGGTCCACATCTTCCAGACCAGCGCGCGCGGCGCATCGAATATGTGCGTGAGGACGATGGATCGCTCATAGGGCGATGCGGCGGGAACGCCGGAATCGAAAGCGACCTGCGTGCCCTTGGGGGTGCTAGTGCTTGCGTCCATGTTTCTTCTCCGGTTTTTGAATTTTCTTCAGGTAGGCGTCGAGACGGTTAAAGCTCTGCTCCCAGAAGCGGCGATAGTGTTCCAGCCATTCATCAACGCTCTTGAAGCCTTTTGGTTCGAGCTTGCAGGGGCGCCATTGGGCTTCACGGCCACGGGTAATAAGACCCGCCTTCTCCAATACTTTCAGATGGCGCGAGATCGCCGGCAGACTCATGGAAAATGGCTCGGCCAGTTCGTTCACCGACGCCTCGCCCGCCGCGAGCTTGGCCAGGATCGCCCGGCGCGTAGGATCAGCCAGGGCGGCGAAGGTGGCGCTGAGATGATCCGGCGGCATTTATTAAACCGAATTGTTATTTAACGTATTGGTTAAATAAAGAATGCGCATAGGTAGAGTCAAGGGAGCCAAAAGCAATGGCCGCCCTCGTGGGGCGGCCATTGCTGTCGGTATCGAGCCGTTATTGCGGTTATTGTTTCACCACGTCGCCAGACGCGGCATCGACCTTGCTTTTGATGGTCTCGCCGTTTTTCACGAGTTCGATTTCATAGGTGGCCATTTTGCCGGAGGTTTCCAGCTCGGCTTCGATCGCCTTTCCGCCAGTGGCGCTTTCGGCTTTGGAAACGGCCGAGGTCATGGATACGGGTGCAATCTGAGCTGCGACGCGTTCTTTCTTCGGCTCATGATCGAGCTTGGCCAACAGGCCTTTGTTCTGCACGGCCATGGCCTTCATTGCGCCGGCATTGACGGTGTAGTGTTCCGTGGCGTCGCCGCGCGCAATGGTCACGTCGAATGTCGGCATATCTTTTTCTTTGGTGAAGTCGACATCGACCGCTTTGCCGCCGCTGGCCTTTTCAGCGGCCATTACAGCGTCATTGAGGCTGACTTTAGCGGTGTTGAACAAAGTGACGTCGGCGGCCAAGCAGAGCGCGGGCGTCAACATGACGCTGGCGCAGGCGATGGCGGCACACTTGATTTGAGAAATACGCATGATGTTATCCTTTACTGAACAATAAAGTGAGCGCGCGCGGATACGCGCGGTGTCTCACAAGAGGACAACGTCATGCGGACACAAGCGTTCCGAAAAATGCGGATTACGAAGACGAAAACGCGTGAGAGTTGATTACACGCACACTGCGGTGCGCGCGTGCGCAACCCGCGCGTGCCGAATCATTTACAGAAAGATTTTGTTGATGTCGCCGCCGGAGGGCGCGCGGCCGAACCCGGTGAATGTTCCCTGCTCCGCGATTTCCTGCGCCACGCGCATGAACTCGCCGTATGCGGCTGCGGCCAACGAGCCGCCAACGCTGATGCGACGCATGCCGACGGCCGTGAGGTCGGCGACATTGTAAGGCCCGCGCCCAACGTTGAAATTTATGGGTGTCGGCGCGACGTCCGCCACATATCCGGCAAGATCGTCTTTCAAGCCGGGTGCGAACACACAGTCCGCGCCCACGGCGATAAAGGCTTTCAGGCGCTTGATGGTTTCCGCGCGATCAGGCCGTCCGGTAATGAAGCCCTCGCTGCGCGCCGTGAGCACGACACCGCTGCCGGTTTTATCGATGGCGGCGCGTGCGGCTTTGATGCGGTCGACGGCGAGCGCGAAATCGAACAGCGGTTCATCGGTTTCGCCCGTGGAGTCCTCGATGGACAATCCCGCAATGCCGGTATGGACCGCGAGCGTCACGTTTTTCGCCACGGCCTCGGGCGCATCGGCGAACCCGCATTCGAAGTCGGCATTGAGCGGAAGATCAATTTCGGCGTTGAGCGCGCGCAGGTGTGCGAGTTTTTCTTCCAGCGTGACGTGATTGTCGGCGCGGCCAATGGCCCAGGCAAAACCGGCGCTGGTGCTCGCGAGCGCTTTGAATCCCAAATGCTGAAGATATTTGGCGCTCATGATGTCCCACGGATTGGGAATCACGAAGCAACCGGATTCATGCAAGCGGCGGAAGGTGGCGATCTTATCGGCGGGTTTCATCCCGCATTATATGCGCGCCGACCTATATCCGAACAGGATTCGCTTTAGCCACCTGATCAAATGCTTTGAGTGTTGCGAGAATGCCCGGCATGTCTTTCAGATAGATCATGTTCGGGCCGTCGGACGGTGCGTTGTCGGGATCGGGGTGCGTTTCCATGAACACCCCCGCGATACCCACAGCCACAGCCGCCCGCGCGATAACTGGCGCAAAAGCGCGGTCACCGCCTGAGCTTGTGCCCTGCCCGCCCGGCTGCTGCACCGCGTGGGTGGCATCCATGATAACGGGATAACCGGTCTTGGCCATGATCGGCAGACTGCGCATGTCAGTGACGAGCGTATTGTAGCCGAAGGACACGCCGCGTTCGGTCACGAGAATGCGTTTGTTGCCGGTGGACTCAACTTTGCTCACCACGTTGGCCATGTCCCAGGGCGCCAGGAACTGGCCTTTCTTCACGTTGATGACGGCTTTGGTGTTTCCGGCCGCCACCAGTAAATCGGTCTGGCGGCAAAGGAAGGCGGGGATTTGCATGACATCAACGACTTCAGCCACGGGTACGCATTGGTCGATTTCGTGAATGTCGGTCAACACAGGAAGGCCAAGGCTTTCGCGGATTTCGGCGAACACCGGCAATGATTCCTTGAGGCCGAGGCCGCGCCTGCCCTTGAGGCTGGTACGGTTGGCTTTGTCGAAGGACGATTTGTAAATGAGGCCAAGGCCCGCCTTCGCCGCGATCTCCTTCAAGGCGGAGGCGACTTCGAGGGCGTGGGCGCGGCTTTCCATCTGACAGGGCCCGGCGATGATGCCGAGGGGCAAGTCGTTGCCCATGGTGACGTTGCCGATTTTAACGTGATGTGCGGTCATGGCGGCCAATATAGGGGATCAATCGCGAACTCTCCAGTCGCCGTCCGAGGCGCACCATGGGCACTTCCACCAGGCGATACATGACCGCCCCGACAGCCACCGCGAGGGCCATAGTCCCCACCAGGACGAAAAACCCCAGGGGCGTTGAACGCATGCTGGGGAATGTCTCGAACACCCAGGTCATGACCAGCGAGTGATAGAGATAAGTGCTGTAGGACGTGACACCGAGGAAGATCAGCGGGCGGTTGCGCGCGCGCCATCCGGTGAATGCCATGAATAAACAGACCGATGCGATGAGGTAACCGGCCGAAGCCCACTTCAGGCGGTCTAGAAAGAGCACGAGGCTTGCGGCGAGTACGGCGGTCAATCCGACAACACGGAGGATATGAACGCGGCTCCACTGCGCCGACTCAGCCAAAGCCAATTCGATGCCGATGTAGAACACCGGAAAATACGCGAGCGTCGTGCTGCCGTGCCCGCGCCACAACCAGACCGCACCTTCGATGACGAGCAATCCCACGACGACCACCAAGCTAAAGCGGCGTCCGAGCAACGCGTACTGGAGGAGAATAAAAAAGTAGAATTTGATTTCGACGAAGAGAGTCCAGAATACGCCACTCACCGGCGCGGTGCCGAGGATGTCGGTGAGAACCGCGGCGTCCGCCGCGTAGGACGCCCAACCCATGTGCGGAAAGGTCGTCAGCGCAAGATCGAGCGCCAGGATGACGAGGATATTTAGCCAATACGATGGCATCACTTTGAAGAAACGGCGTAAGGCGAAAACCGGCCCAGGTTCCGCCTCGACGCTTTTGAAGATCAAATAGCCGCTGAGCAGGAAGAACAACGTGACGCCGCCGCGCCCGAGCGCAACGACAGAGCTTTCGGGCGTCGGCGCAAATCCCATGCCGCCCAGGGCGTGACTGAGAATGACCGCCGCAATGGCAACACCGCGAAGCGTATCGAGCGCGGGGTTGCGGAGCGACGCCAGAGTTTAAACCAACCGGCTTTGGTGGACGGCAGCCGCGATGAAAGACGTGAACAGCGGGTGCGGTTCGTGGGGTTTTGATTTCAGTTCGGGATGGAACTGAACGCCAATGAACCAGGGGTGGTCGGGATACTCGACCATTTCAGGCAAGACACCATCCGGCGACATTCCGCAGAACACCATGCCGGCCTTATCGAGCTGCGGCTTGTAGTTGATGTTCACTTCGTAGCGGTGGCGATGACGTTCGCTGATGGTTTTCTCGCCGTAGATTTCGGCGACTTTGGTTCCGGCTTTCAAATTGCACTGATAAGCACCCAAACGCATGGTGCCACCCTTGTCCGCGCCCTCGGTGCGGCGCTGGACTTCGTTGCCTTTGACCCATTCGGTCATGAGGCCGACGACGGGCGTTTTGGTGGGCCCAAATTCCGTGGTGCTGGCGTCCGTGAGGCCGATGATATTGCGTGCGGCTTCGATGACGGCCATTTGCATGCCGAAACAAATGCCGAAATACGGTACGTCGCGTTCACGCGCGAATTTGGCGGCTTGAATCTTGCCTTCCGCGCCGCGCTCGCCGAAACCGCCCGGCACCAGAATGCCGTGAACGTGTTCGAGATGTTGCGCCACGTCTTCGCGCTCGAAGATTTCGGAATCGATCCAGTCGAGTTTGACCTTCACGTTGTTGGCGATGCCGCCGTGCTCCAGCGCTTCGGACAACGACTTGTAGGCGTCTTTGAGCTGCACGTACTTGCCGACGACGGCGATGGTGACTTCGCCTTCGGGGCGGCGCACGCGCTCTACGATGTCGTACCAACGCTGGAGGTCGGGCTCCTTGTAGATGGGCAGCTTAAAGTGTTTGCACACTTCGCGGTCGAGACCCTCGTCGTGATAGGAGATCGGCACTTGGTAAATAGTGTCGACGTCCATGGCCGGTATGACGGCGTCTTCGCGCACGTTGCAGAACAGCGCGATTTTACGCCGGTCGCTGGCGGGTAATGGACGATCGATACGGCACATGAGGATATCGGGCTGAATGCCGAGGCCCAGCAGTTCCTTCACGGAATGCTGCGTCGGCTTTGTCTTCAACTCGCCGGCCGCCGAGATAAACGGAATCAGCGTCAGATGCATGAACAGCGTGCGCTCGTCGCCAAGCTCGTTGCCGAGTTGACGGATAGCTTCCAGGAACGGTAAGCTTTCGATGTCGCCGACGGTGCCGCCGATTTCGCAGAGGATGAAATCCTCGTCAGTCACATCGGCCTGGATGAATTCTTTGATGGCATCGGTGACGTGCGGAATGACCTGCACGGTTCCGCCCAAATAATCGCCGCGGCGTTCCTTGGCGATGACGGTCGAATAGATGCGTCCGGTGGTGACGCTGTCGGTCTGGCGCGAGGGAACGCCGGTGAAGCGCTCGTAGTGGCCGAGATCGAGGTCGGTCTCGGCGCCGTCGTCGGTCACATAGACTTCGCCGTGCTGATAGGGGCTCATGGTACCCGGATCGACGTTTAAGTACGGGTCGAGCTTGCGCAAACGGACCTTGTAGCCGCGCGCCTGCAGCAGCGCCCCGAGGGAGGCTGAGCAAAGACCTTTACCGAGTGAGGAGACCACGCCGCCGGTGATAAAAATAAAACGCGTCATGGGCGGCTAATGTACCGGACCAAACTTTCGCGGCAAGCCACAAAGCTAGGCTTGCTCCACGGCGGAGTTTTTGGTGCTGCTGAAGGTGGTGTCGGGAGCGGCGGGTGATAATTCCGCCGCGGGTTCATTATTGGTTCGGAACCGTTGGCGCGGCAGGCGCAGGTGCGTCAGCCGGCTTCTGTTCCGCAGGCGGAAGAATATCGGTCACCTTCGGCGCGCCGCTTGTGACGGCCCCACCGATGGGTTCGATGATCGATTGTCGCGGTGCGCCGTTTTTAGCGACGAGCGCCAGACCAATGCTGGTGATGAAAAAGCAGATCCCCAGAATGGTGGTCGCCCGGCCCACAGCGTTGGGGCGTGAGCGCGGCTGCATCATGGCCGTCAACGACGACTGCGAAAAGCCGCCGCCAGCGGCATTGCCTTCGGTCTTCTGCATCAGAATGAGGGCGATCATTCCGATCGCGATCATAATGTGGATGGTGAGAATAACGTTGACCATGAACCCTCTGGAACAGCACGCTTTCCGGGCCGGAACCGCTAACTTCAAGTCCCGACCTAAGCCGGCGGTCTTTTAACCTCTCGGCCCGGCCAAATCCAGCCCTTTGCGCCATATGGGGAAAAGACCCTGATGGATCAAGGTATCGCCGGTCGGCCGAGGCTATTTGGCCACGAAAACGACGTTTCCGCTGATTTTCGCATCCTGTCGATAGTCATGGTCGAGCAGGAAGGCCACGGACTCGCTTTCGCGCGGCGCCAGCATTTCGAAAGTGAGGCACGCCATAAGGATGACCACTGGGCGCCACTTCTGCCAGTCGTTGGACTTGAGAACGCCCATTTCTGCGCCTTCGACGTCGAGGCTCATGAACTGGATGCTTCGGCCCGGCAAATGGGTCTGTAAAAGGCGGTCAAGACGCAAAAGCGGCACGGTGTCCGGTGTCGGTAAAAAATCGGGCGACGGGCAGAAATTGGCTAACTTGTGCATGCCCAAATTATCGCGGTGGCGAAAAAGAGATGCGCTCCCTTCCCGCTCGCCAATGGCTGCAGAGACAAATTGGTCCTCAGGCCTCACGTCGGCCCAATAGGGCGCGGCGTCGGGGTTAGCGTCGACGCACACGCCGCGCCAGCCCATGCAATAAAAAAGATACGTGTTCGAGGTGGATACGGGGGCGGCGCAGCCAATGTCCACATACGTCCCGCCAACACCATCAACTAAGCGGCGCTTAAACATCTTGCGCAGCGCAAGGTCTTCGCCCGCATTTGCATACGTAAGCGCTGCGTGGGGAAGCTGTGCGAGATCAATATTCATCGCAGCGGCCGCGGGACGGCTGCTTCCGATGGACCTCAAGACATGGATGGTTTCATTTTCCATGCGGACAGGCTTCAACGATGCGCCAGAAATCATCGAGGTCGAGGCTTGCGCCGCCGACCAAGGCGCCGGAGACGCCTGGGATCGCCAGAATTTCGGCCGCGTTGTTCCCTTTGACCGAACCGCCGTACAGGACGCTCACTTCGCCGCCAAAAACTTTGCGGATCAACGCGTGGACGGAGGCGATGTCGCCCGATGTCGCCGTGCGGCCCGTGCCAATGGCCCACACGGGCTCGTAGGCCACGACGATGGCGCCAGCCGTCACGCCGGCTGGAATGGAGCCTTTTATCTGGCGGGTTACGACCGCGTCGGTTCCGCCGCGATCGCGCTCGGCGTCGGTCTCGCCCACGCATATGATCGGGATCAATCCCGCTTTGAGAGCGGCCTCGGCTTTAGCGCGCACGGCGGCATCGGTTTCGCCGTGATCGGCGCGCCGCTCGGAATGGCCGACGATCACATACCGACAGCCGATGTCGGCAAGAAGCGAAGCACTCGTGTCGCCGGTATGCGCACCTTTGTCCTTGGCATGGCAATCCTGACCGCCGGCCGCAATGGCACTGCCGGAGATCGCGGAAATCACCGTGGGCAAAAGCGGCCCGGGCGGGCACAGCACAATGCCGGGCAATTGCATTTGGGCAGCGTTTGCACGCGCGACGAGACCCGAGGCCAAACTAATGGCCGAGCCCCGCGAGCCGTTCATCTTCCAGTTGCCGGCAATCAGGTAGCCCATTGTCGCAATCTCCAAACAACCCCATCTACGCCCTTGCTAACGCGGTTCGGGCTCAATTTGCGAGCAATTTTAGTGATTTGCTCGCCTTGCAGGGCCGGAACCCCGCTCTTATGATGCGCGCCAATCGCAAGGCCCCTTTGGGGGCCCTTCATTCTCAGACCGGACACCCTCGACCATGATGGATTTTGTCAGAAACCGCCTCAAGGACAGTATCGTCATTAAAATCCTTCTTGGGATTTTAATGATGAGCTTCGGCATTTGGGGCGTCGGCGATTTCATGGGCACAGGCGGCCTTGACCCGACGATTGCGGTTCAAATCGGTAAAACGCAAATCCGCGCCGACGAATTCCAGCGCCGCTATAATCGCGAGCTCGACCGCCTGCGCCAATCCATGGGTGCCGAAGCCGCCGACCGTCCGAACGTCAAACGTTCAATTGCGACGTCGGTCGTGCAGGACATTACCAACACCGCCACGCTCGACGGCGCCGGCCGAGACCTGGGCCTCGTGATCACGCAAGACCGCATTCGCAACGAAATCCGCAACGAGAAGACGTTGCAGGACCCGAGCGGTGGGTTCAGCTCGATGATGTATGCCCAGCTTTTGCGTGAGAATGGCATGACCGAAGGCCAGTTCGTCCGCCTTTACACGTCGGACCTGCGCCGCGCGACGGTACTGAAGCCGGTTCTCGACGCCGCGGCTGCGCCGAAGCTTCTCGTCGATAACCTGATCACCTATCGCGGCGAAGGACGCAGCGCCGACACGCTTCTCGTTTCCACGGCAGCCATGACCGCCGCGACCGTGCCCGGCGATGAGGAACTGAAAAAACTTTATAATGAAAACATCGCCGCATTCACGGCCCCCGAATATCGCAAGCTGACGGCGGTGGTGCTGACCGCGCTCGGACTAACGCACCCCGAAAACGTCGACGAAACCGAAATCAAAAAATACTACGACGAAAACGCCGATCGCTATCACGAGAAGGAACTACGCCACGTCGTGCAGCTCGTGTTCGACACGGAAGAAAAAGCCGCGGAAGTGCGCGCCAAAGCGGCCGCCGGCGACACACTCGACGCCCTGGCGGCAAAAACTAAAAGCGGTTCTGTCGTCGATCTCGGCGATCTGAGTCAGGACTCACCTTTGGCCGCGAGCCTGCCCGCCGCACTGCTTTTGCCCGCCCATGAGATCAGCCAGCCGATTAAATCCGACCTTGGCTGGCATTTGCTGGAAGTGACGTCGATCTCGCCGCCGGCAATCATCCCGTACGAGCAGGTCAAAGAGATTATCCGTAAGTCGCTGGCCGACGACAAAGCGCTCGACGCGTTGTCGGAAGCCTCTGTGCAGCTTGAAGACGGTTTGGCCGCCGGAACGGCTCTGCCAGAGATTGCAAAGAATATCTCGGGCCGGCTCCAGCAGTTCGACGCCATCGATGTGACCGGCAAGAATTCTGAAGGCCAGCTTGTAACCGACCTTCCGGACCGCGAAGCTTTTTTGCGGGCCGCGTTTTCGACCACGCCGGGCACCGATACGGGCCTCAAGAATTTGGCGGCGCGCAATGGCTACTATGTGATCCATGTCGAGTCCTCCACACCTCCGACCGCGAAGTCTTTCGAAAGCGTTCGTGGCGAAGTGGTTGCCATGTGGCAGCGCGAATCGCGCGTGGCTCAAGCGCGGGAACTCGCCGACAAGCTGGCGAAGGACTTGGCGCCCACGACCACACTCACCAGCATTGAGGCCGCCGACAAGCGCGTGTCTTATGCGCAATTAGGCCCGGTCCGCCGCATGGGCGAGCCCGCACGGCGCGACTATATCGTCGATGCCAAGCGCGTGAGTCCACAAGTGCTTGCGAAGCTGTTTGACGCCAAGGTGGGCGATGTCTTCGTAGCGCCTGTGCTGGACGGGATTATCGTGGGACGCGTGAAGGACATTACTTCGCCCACACCCGACGAAGTGCGCGAAGCCGAAGCCCGCGCGGCCGTGGAGCTCAAAGGCTCCATCCAGAGCGATCTGGCCGAGCAAATGACGAAGGCTTTCGCTCAGCGCTTCCCGGTGGAAGTGAACGCCAAGCTGATCGACCAGACGGTAGGTGAGCGCTAAGGCCCTCGTTTTGAGGGACCGCATGCGCTAAAGAGACCGCATGATCGATATGCTTCCCGCGCGCGCCCAATTCGCTTCGGCTTATAACGAAACCCGTCCGCAGGTCCTTTGGACCACGTTGCCGGCCGATATCGACACGCCTGTAGGGGCGATGTTGAAGTTCGGCCAGGAACGGCCATTCACGGCACTGCTGGAATCCGTACAAGGCGGCGCGACGCGTGGGCGCTATTCCTTTATCGCGCTGTCGCCTGATTTGGTCTGGCGCTGCAAAGGCCAGCGCGCGGAAATTTGCCGCGACGTTACAGGCAAGACGCTTTGCTACACGGCCGACGACAAGCCGACGCTGACCTCGTTGCGCGCGCTCATGGCCGCATCACGCATCGCCCTGCCCGAGCATCTACCGCCCATGGCCGCGGGTCTCATCGGCTACATGGGTTACGACACCATTCGTTTGGCCGAAAACATCCCCGACAAGAATCCCGACAAGCTCGGAATTCCCGACGGGATGTTTATGCGCCCGACCGTCACGATCATTTTCGACAACGCGAAAGACGTGATGACGGTCGTTGCCGCGGTCTATCCGCAAGCGGGCGTCGACGCCGATGCGGCGTATGAGCTTGCGCAAAAGCGGATTCTGGACGTGGTTGCGTCGCTCGAGAAACCCGTGCCTCACGTGCCGCCTGCAACGTCGGCGCGGTTCGAGGAAGCGACCTCGAATATGGGCCGCGAGGGCTATCATCGCATGGTGAACAAGGCGAAGGAATACATCCTAGCCGGCGACATCTTCCAAGTGGTGCCGTCGCAGCGCCTGCGCGTGCCGTTCGCGTTGCCGTCGTTCACGCTGTATCGCGCGTTGCGCCGCCTCAACCCCTCGCCGTTCCTGTTTCATCTAAATTTCGAGGGCTTTTCGATTGTGGGCTCCAGCCCTGAGATTTTGGTGCGTCTGCGCCAAGGCGTCGTGACCATTCGCCCGATTGCGGGCACGCGACGTCGCGGCAAAAATAAAGACGAAGACGAAGCGCTCGCAAAGGACCTGCTGTCCGATCCGAAGGAACTCGCCGAACATCTGATGCTGCTCGACCTTGGGCGCAACGACGTGGGCCGCGTGTGCAAACCCGGCACTGTGCGCGTCACCGAGCAAATGGTGATCGAGTACTACTCACACGTCATGCACATTGTTTCGAACGTTGAAGGCGAGATCGACCCGAAGTTTGATGCGATGGACGCGCTCATGGCAGGCTTTCCGGCCGGCACCGTTTCGGGTGCGCCGAAAATCCGGGCCATGGAAATTATCGACGAGTTGGAAAACGAACGGCGCGGGTTTTACGGCGGCGCCATAGGCTATCTCTCGGCCAACGGCGAAATGGACACGTGCATCGCCTTGCGCACGGCTTTGGTGAAGGACGGTGAAGTCGTCATTCAAGCCGGCGGCGGCGTTGTCGCCGACAGCGATCCTGAGGCCGAGTATCAGGAGAGCAATAATAAAGCGAGCGCACTCGTGCGCGCGGCCGAAGAAGCCATCAAGTTCTTCGCGGGCGGAAACGGCTAGCCTCGAGGGGTTTCTTTCGTTTGGCTCTGCCGACGCTTCAGAATTTCACTGATCGGAACCAACGACACGCCATTTGCTTCCAATGTCGGAAGCCACTGCTTCAACGCGGCGAGCGTGAGGTCGTGTGGATGACCGATGGCGATGGCCGTACCGCGCGCCTTGGCGAGCGCCATCGTTTGACCGAGCTGTTTTTTGATTTCCTCGGCGGTATCGATGTCATCGAGAAACACATCGCGCTCTAGATAAGGCACATTCGCCGCACGGGCCGTTTCTAGACCGGCACTTCCCGCGATGGTCTTTGAGTCCAGCCACAGGAGCCCGCGATTTTTCAGTTCCTGCATCACCACGTTCATGCGGGCTTTGTCGCGCGTGAACTTGCTGCCCATGTGGTTATTGATGCCGACGTAGCCTTTCCAGGAATCAAGATCCGCCGCGAAAACTTTCTGAATCGTACCGTCGTCCATCTTTATGGTCAGCGCACCCGGGCCCGGATTTTCTTTCGGATCCAATGGCTCCATCGGTAAATGCGCCATAACCTCGTGTCCGTGCTCGCGTGCTTGCGTGACCAAGCCCGGCAACCCATCTGCATACGTCATGAGCGACACCGTGAGCGGTCCCGGCAAGTCGATGGCGCGTAAAGCCCGCGTGCGATCCACACCCATGTCGTCGATGACGATGGCGATCACGGGGCGTTCAGCGGCTGCATTGGAGGGTACGGCGTATGCCAGCAGCGGCGTTTTTTCGTCAGCCGGGGCAGCTTTTGGTTCGGGCCAGGCGCGCAAGGGTTCGCCGGTCGGCCGTTGCAAAATACTGCCGGCGTTGTCCGGCGCAGGAATGTTGGTCATAACCGGCGGCCGAGTAATGTTTTTAGGCGCGGGTGCCGGGCCGGTGATGGGCGCGGACACGTCGTTCGGACGCGTCGCCACATCCAGCGCCACGCCAAAAATGACGCCGAACCCGAGCAGAGCGACGGCGCCGGCGATGAGAAACCCGGGTCGAACGCCGTACCAGCGCATTGATGCCTTTTCTGCCATGCTTGCTATCTAAACCAGGGACACGAAAACGTCCACGACCTGCGGTTCAAATCAAGGGGTTGGCTCGCTTGACGGAACACCGTGGCCAAGCGCATGTTGGCCTCACTTTATTAAGAGAGCCTCTCGAATGAACGCCAAATCTGCCGCGCCGTACGTCCTGGTCGATAACTACGACAGCTTCACCTACAACCTCTGGCATTACCTGGAGGAATTGGGCGCGGACGTTGTCGTGCATCGCAACGACAAGATCGGCGTTGATGAGCTCATCGCATTGAAGCCGGCGGGAATCATTCTGTCGCCAGGACCGTGCGACCCGGATCGCGCGGGCATCTGCCTTCCGCTGATCGCTGCCGCCGGCCCGAAGATTCCGATTTTTGGGGTGTGCCTCGGTTTGCAATCCATCGGACAAGCGTTTGGCGGAAAAGTCATCCGTGCGCCCCAGCCCATGCACGGCAAGGTGAGCCTGATCCATCACACGGGTCACGACATGTTCGCGGGCATCCCAAAGCAGTTCACGGCGACGCGCTATCACTCGCTTGTGGTGGAACGCAGCACGCTGCCGGACTCCCTCGTCGTGACCGCGGAGACCGAAGACGGCTTGATCATGGGCCTCGCGCACAAAACGTTTCCCATCACGAGCGTTCAGTTTCATCCGGAAAGCATCGCATCGGAACACGGTCATCGGTTGTTGCGAAATTTCCTGGTGGCGACGGGACTTAACGCGCGGCCCGAGCCACGGCGCACATCACCTGCAAGCGGAGCGGCAATCGCTGCAGCGGAATGACGGATCTCAAACCCTATCTTGCCAAGATCGCTGACGGTTTTCATTTAAGTGAAGCGGATGCGGAAGCGGCCTTCGACGTGCTCATGTCGGGCGCGGCGACGCCTGCCCAAGTGGGCGCGTTCCTGATGGCGTTGCGCGTGCGCGGCGAAAGCGTGGAAGAATTAATCGGTGCGGCACGCAGTATGCGTTCGAAAGCCGTCATGATCGACGCCCCCGCAGGCGCCATCGACACCTGCGGCACCGGCGGCGATGGTGCGGGAACTTTCAATATCTCGACGGCTGCGGCCATCGTGACGGCGGCGTGCGGCGTTCCTGTCGCCAAGCATGGCAACAGGGCCATGTCATCGAAGTCGGGTACGGCGGACGTGCTGGCGGAATTGGGCGTCAATCTTGATGCGTCGCCCGAGCTGATCACCCGGGCACTGCGTGAAGCCAATATCGGATTTTTGTTCGCGCAACGCCACCACGGCGCGACCAAGCATGTGGCGCCGATGCGCCAGGAGCTGGGTCAACGCACGATCTTCAATTTGCTGGGGCCCTTGTGCAATCCGGCTGGCGCTAAGCGGCAACTCATCGGCGTGTTTTCGCAAAGATGGATCGTGCCCATGGCGGAAGCCCTGGGACGTCTTGGGTCCGAACGGGCCTGGGTCGTTCACGGCAGCGACGGCCTTGATGAAATTACGACGACAGGGACATCATACGTCGCGGAACTGAAGGCAGGCTCCGTGCGCGAGTTTGAAGTCGCGCCGGAAGACGCCGGCCTAAAGCGTGCGCAGCCGGAAGACCTCAAGGGCAGCGACGTGGCTGGAAATGCGCAAGCCTTGCGCGCGCTTCTACACGGGCGCGGCGGACCCTATCGCGATATCGTGGTGTTGAATGCGGCTGCTGCCTTAGTCGTCGCCGATAAAGTGAAGTCGTTAAAAGAAGGCGCGGAACTCGCTTCCGACGCCATCGCGAGCGGGCAGGCCGCGAAGACTCTCGCGGCGCTGGCCGCCATCAGTCACGGTCGCGCGCCATGAGCGATGTTCTGGCCGAGATCAATGCGACCAAGCGCGAAACCGTCGCGCGGCGAAAGAAGGCGACGCCGTTCGGTGCCGTCGAGCAATTGGCAGAATCAGCCCCGGTGCCACGCGGATTTGCAAAAGCGTTAAGCGCAAAAGCCGATCGCGGGACGTATGCGCTGATCGCGGAGATCAAAAAGGCCTCGCCATCGGCAGGTCTGATCCGCGCGGATTTCGATCCCGTCGCCCTCGCCCGCGCCTATGCGGCCGGAGGTGCGGCCTGCTTGAGCGTGTTGACGGAAGAGAACTATTTCCAAGGCAGTGATTCTTATCTTCAGTTGGCGCGCGAAGCGGTCTCGTTGCCTGTCTTGCGTAAGGATTTTATTCTGGAGCCCTACCAAATCGCTGAATCGCGGGCGCTGGGCGCCGACTGCATCTTGTTGATCATGGCGGCCTTGAGCGATGCGTTGGCCGAAGAATTAGAAGACTACGCGTTTAGTTTGGGCCTCGATGTTCTGGTCGAGGTTCATAATGAAGCCGAGTTCGAGCGCGCGATGAATCTCAAATCGCCGCTCATCGGCGTCAACAATCGTGACCTCAAAACGTTGAAGGTCGATCTGGCCGTTACGGAACGCCTCGCCGCCAAACTCCCGAAAGAACGCGTCCTGGTGGCCGAAAGCGGATTAAAGACGAGCGTGGACCTCGCGCGTATGGCACGCTGCGGTGCGCGGCGTTTCCTCATCGGCGAGTCCTTGATGCGCCAAACGAATGTGGAAGCGGCAACCCGCGCACTGCTGTTGCAAGAGGCCAGTCGTGGCTAAATCAAAGAAAGATTTCACGCACTTCGACGCGCACGGCAACGCCGTCATGGTGGATGTGTCGGACAAAGCCGCGACGGCACGTGAAGCGATCGCCAAGGGCTCCATTTTCATGGACCCGGAAACACTCAAGCTCATCGAGAAGCGCAAAGTGAAGAAGGGCGACGTGCTGACGGTCGCGCAGCTGGCAGGCATCATGGCGGCGAAGCGCACGCCGGACTTAATTCCGCTGTGCCACCCCATAGCGTTGACGTCGGTGAAGGTCGATCTCGTCACGGACAAAAAGAAAAGCGCGGTGCATATTACCGCGACCTGCAAAGTCAGCGGTCAGACCGGCGTCGAGATGGAAGCCCTGGCGGCCGTGAGCGCCGCGGCGCTCACGGTTTACGACATGTGCAAAGCCGTCGATCGCGGCATGAAAATCACTGATATTCGCCTGGTAAAAAAATCCGGCGGTAAATCCGGCACCTTCCAACAAGACTAGGAGCGAGCCAGCATGAGCGTGCTTGTTCCCGTTGCTGAAGCCCGGCGTCGGCTGGTGGACAGCCTCAAACCGCTCGCGACGGAATCGGTTTCTGTCATGGACGCAGTCGGCCGTGTGCTGGCCGAGGACGTGACCGCGACTGTCAGCCACCCGCCGGCTGATGTGTCGGCCATGGACGGGTATGCCGTGCGCAGTGCCGATGTGACGAAGGTTCCCGTGCAGTTGACGGTCGTGGGTGAATCCGCCGCCGGTCATCCTTGGAACGGGACAGTCGACAGAGGCCAAGCGGCGCGCATCTTCACGGGCGCGCATATGCCAAAGGGCGCTGACGCCATTGTCATTCAAGAAGACGCCGACGTTTCCGGAACGGTTGTGACGATCAAGGAATCGTCCGTCGCGCAGCGCCATGTACGCCCAGCTGGGCAGGATTTTAAAACAGGCGATGTGGTGTTGCGTGCGCCCAAGCGCCTCACCGCGCGCGACATCGGGTTGGCGGGTGCCGCCAACGCCGCGCATGTGACGGTCTTTCGCAAGCCGCGCGTGGGCGTGTTGTCGACGGGCGACGAGATTGCTTTGCCGGGAGAGTCCGTCGGTTTGCACCAAATCGTTTCCGCCAATGGTCCGTCGATTTGTGCCTTCGTGCGAGATCGCGGCGGCATCGATTTGCATCTCGGCGTGGTGCGCGATGAAGCCACCGCGTTGCGTGCAGCACTCGATCGTGCCGAGCCAATCGATCTGCTTGTGACCAGCGGCGGCGTTTCGGTCGGTGATCGCGATCTGATGAAGCAAGCCTTGAGCACCGACGATTTCGCACTAACGTTTCACAAGATCGCCATGCGTCCAGGCAAACCGCTGCTGTTCGGGCACTTGAAGGGGCTGCCGATCATGGGTCTGCCGGGGAATCCGGTTTCGGCCATGGTGTGCGCGATTCTCTTTCTGGGTGCGGCCTTGGACCGACTCCAGGGACTTCCAGGCGCCGCCCCGGCGACACTCCCTGCCCGTCTCGGTGCGGACATGAAGCCCAATGATGGGCGCGAGGACTATGTGCGGGCGCGTTTGGAACGAGCGGCCGACGGCGGCTTAATCGCGACACCGTTCGCTAAGCAGGACAGCGCCATGATTTCGGCCCTGGCCCAGGCCGGCGCGCTGATCGTCCGCGCACCCCATGCACCCGCCGCCAAAGCAGGTGATCAAGTCTCTACGCTAATTCTGGAATGAAAAAAGGCCGTGTCGTTCTGACACGGCCTTTCTATTTTCAGTCACCCGACCCTTTATCCGTCCGGCTTGGTCTTCGAGACCGCGGGCGGCACGGCGCGCTTCTGCTGGGAGGTTCGTGCCGAAGGCGTCGGTGAAAGCTATACATCTATTACGAGAATATATACCCGAACGGATCTGTGTTTGGGAGAGTTATTTGATGACGATCCTGGGAAAGTTTCCCGCCCTCACATGCATCATTCCCTAACGCGACCCCTGGGAAGCGCGGAAAATGTTGACCAGGCACGAGAACCAAAGTAGAACATTAAAAGTTTCTGGTTTTGTTCCCTGTGATTAAGGTGTCCCTCATGCTCACCAAGAAGCAACACCAACTCCTGTTGTTTATCCGCGACCGGATGGCCCGCGACGGCGTGGCCCCGTCCTTCGACGAGATGAAGGAGGCGCTTAAGCTCCAATCCAAGTCGGGCATCCACCGCCTGATTATGGCCCTGGAGGAGCGCGGCTTTCTCCGCCGCCTGCCCCACCGGGCCCGCGCCCTTGAAGTCCTGAAGCTGCCCGAAAACGCGCCTGCCGCCCCGACCGCGGCTGGGTTCGCGCCCAATGTCATTACCGGCAATTTCTCGGGTGCCATGCCGGGAACGGCCGTGAAGTCGTCAGCCCCCCAGGAAACTGTCGATCTGCCGCTCTACGGCAAGATTGCCGCCGGCACGCCCATCGAGGCCTTGCGTAGCCCCAGCGATCACGTGGGCGTTCCCGGGGCCATGCTGGGCTCGGGCGACCACTACGCCCTCACCATCGAAGGCGATTCCATGGAAGAAGCCGGCATCCTCGACGGCGATACGGTCATCATCCGCAGATGCGATAGCGCCGATAACGGCACGATTGTTGTGGCCTTGGTCGACAACGAGGAAGCCACGCTGAAGCGTTTGCGTCGCAAGGGTGAGTCCATCGCACTCGAGCCCTGCAACCAGCGCTACGAGACCCGCATCTTTGGACCCGACCGCGTCAGGGTTCAGGGGCGTCTTGTAGGTCTAATGCGTCGATATTGAGTACGCGGCTCCAAGCCCTTACGCCGACCACATCGCGGACCGAACGCGTTCGCACGCCGTCCGGCATAATCCAGAACGCATAAGCGCCGTTCCGATCCAGATCGAAATGGTCGGTAATGTGCTTTTGGGTACAGAGCGGGTTTTTTGCCTGAATGGTGACCATGGCATCGACGTATCCGCATTCGTCGGCCATGGCATCAGACGTAAACGCGATCAGCACCTTCTTGCCATTGCGCTTCACAATGCAGCCGGTCGCATCGCAGGAAAGACCGAGTGCTTCATCGGGCTTCCCATTTCGCGGCCACTTTTGGCCGGACACGCCAAAGCGGTCACTCCAAACGTCTTTCACGAACCGGCCCGCGCGGCCGTTGCGAATGACGACATGCCCCTCGGAATCCGTGATGGCGTAAACCCGCGCACTTTCGTCAATTAAAAGATCAGGCCCGCGCGTCATCCAGGGCACGGCGAAAGCCACGATCACGGGGACGAGTCCAATCCAACGCAAGCGCCCGCGCCACAGGCAGACGAACACCGCGCCGGCAGCACCCGCGGCAAGATAGGCAACATCCATCGGTGGAACGTGAACCTGCGCGCCCGGCCACGCCGACACGGCGCGGGCGATGTTGTCGAGCAGCGCGACACCCTTCCCCATGATCATGAGCGGTACCTGATCCAGGCCGAACGGCATCAATGCCAAACCGAGCACGCCAAAGGGCATGATCCATAAACCCGTCAACGGCACCGCAGCGGCATTTGCCAGGAAGGAATATGTGGGCAAGCGATTGAAGTGATAGACCGCGAACAACGACGTGGCGCCGCCCGCGACAATGTCGGTGACGAGCACGCTTGCGACGTAGATCAGCGCCGCATGGAAAATACGAAATTCGCCGTCGCGCGTACGCCATTGCACACGCAGCCAGGTTTGTTCGTAAAGGCAAATCAAACTCAAGACCGCCAGGAACGACATTTGGAAACTGGCTCCGACAATGGCGTCCGGTAGGAACGCCATCAGAATCAACGCGGCCCAAGCAATACTGCGCACCGAAAGCGCCGTGCGGTCCAGCAGAACGGCCGCAAAGACGATGGCGATCATGATGAAGGAACGCACCGCAGGAACGCTCGCGCCTGAGACGATCAGATAAAACCCCGTGGCGGCCAAACCGATATACGCCGCGATTTTCTTGGTGTCTGTGCGAAGCGCGATCCATGGCCATAACGCCAAGCCTCGGCGAACAACCAGAAATATGATTCCCGCCAGCAGCGACATGTGTACGCCCGAAATCGACAGCAAATGCGCGATGCCGGCGATGCGATAGGCTTCTTGGAGATCTTGCGGGATGGCGCTTTGTTCGCCGTTGATAAGCGCCGCAGCGACGGTGCCGTGATCGCCGGAGACAGCGCGCGTGACGCGGTCGCCGATGTGACGGCGTAGTGATTCCGTCCAGGCATGGACCCGTGTGCGCCATGTCAGCGGCGCATCTGTTGATTCCGCCTGCCATCGGCCGACAGCAAAACCGGTGCCGCCAATGCTTTGGAAATAGAGCGCCCTTTGGAATTGAAAACCGCCGGGCACAGGTGGCAACGCAGGTGGGCGCACAATCACACGAACCGAGATGCGTTGTCCGACCTCGGGTAACCCATGGGCGCTTGGTAAAGTGATGCGGAGTTTCTCGGGCGTTCCGCGCACGCCCCTTCCCGGCAAAGTAAACTCCGTAACGACGACGTGATTTCCTTCGGCGCGCTTTTCCACATCGGCGACGCGGGCCGAAAGAACGAACGGGCCGATTTGCTCGTCGAGTATGGGCGCGGCCACAACGGCGGTTCGGATTTGGGCCATAGTGTGTCCCAAGGCGAGTGCCACGACCAAGGCCATGGCAGTGCGCGCGAACGCATGACGCCTCAAAATCCAAACGCTTGCGCAGCCTGCAATGACAATCAGCGGCGCGGGCCACCAGCGCGGCTCATAATGCCAACTGAAAAACATGACGATGCCTGCGGCGAAAAACGCGACGAACCACAGGAATGCGCGCCCGGCCTGGGCCTCGGCAACGCGGCGAAAAACGCTATCAACGGGCGCTAGGATTTCCTGAGCCGCGCTTTTTAGCTCAGTCGAGAAAAACCCCTTAAGGCTCTTTGCGATAGACATCGTGACACTTCTTGCAGCTCACGAATTCCAACCCTTGCAGCGCTCCAGCCGCACCTTCCGTTTTTGTCGCGGCGACGGCTTTGGCCAAGGACGCCTCGAACTCTTTCATTTTGGCGGAAAAGTCGTCCCATTTTTCCCAGACTTGCGGCAGTGACCGGCCGCCCAGCGCTTTGGGCTCGAAGGCCGTATGACCCAAGGTCGCAGCCACGAGCATGGCTTCCATGTGCAGGAGGAGATTCTTGTCCGGCGCTTGCCCGGTGAGGATCAAAGCGACCGCGTTGAACTGGGCGTCGAGCGTATTCATCATGTGCTGACGGTAGTCGATCGCATCCTGATCCGATGCCATGGCCGCCCAGGGAAGCATGAGAATCCACGCCCCCATGATCCAAGCTGACGTGAACGCTTTCGCCATATGTGCCCTCAAGCCTTTACCGGTCCTCGCGATATGCTAAACCTGCCGCCCTTTCCTAACCAGACCAGTCAAAATGACCGTCGTCACGCGTTTTGCGCCCTCACCCACTGGATTTTTGCATATCGGCGGTGCCCGCACCGCTCTGTTCAACTGGCTGTACGCCAAACATACGGGCGGACAGTTCCTTTTGCGCATCGAGGATACAGACCGGGCCCGCTCGACCGATGAGGCCATCGAAGCCATTCTGGAAGGTTTGAAGTGGTTGGGCTTGCCGTGGGACGGTGCGCCGGTCTTCCAGTTTTCGCGCGCCGATAAACACCGCGCGGCGGCCGAACAATTGCTCGCGAAGGGCAAAGCCTATCGCTGCTATGCGACGCCGGAAGAACTCACGGCCTTGCGCGAAGAACAAAAAGCGAAGGGCGTTTCCATTCGCTATGACGGACGCTGGCGTGACCGCGATCCGAAGGATGCGCCTGCGGGTGCGCCATTCGTCGTTCGTTTTAAGGCTCCGCAAGAAGGCGAAACCGTCATTCACGATTTGGTTCAAGGACCAGTGACGGTTGCGAACGCGCAATTGGACGACATGGTGCTTCTGCGCGCCGACGGCACGCCGACATACATGCTGGCCGTGGTGGTCGACGATATCGACATGGGAATCACCCATGTGATTCGCGGCGACGATCACCTCAACAATGCGTTTCGCCAATATCAATTGATCCTGGCGTTGGGTCATGGCGCACCGGTGTATTCGCATATCCCGCTCATTCACGGCGCGGACGGCGCAAAGCTTTCCAAACGCCATGGCGCGCTTGGGGTCGAGGCTTATCGCGATATGGGATTCCTACCGGAAGCCTTGCGTAATTATTTGGTTCGGCTGGGCTGGAGCCATGGCGACGACGAAATTTTTTCAGATGCTCAAGCCATTGAATGGTTCGACATCAAGGATGTGAATCGGGGCGCTTCGCGCTTTGATCTCGCGAAGCTGACGGCGCTCAACGGGCATTACCTCCGCACCGCCAATGACTCGCGGCTTGTCGAAGCGATTGAACCGTTGTTACAGAAGAATGTCGGCTACGCGACATTGCTCCCCACATTGACGCGGCTCACTCGCGGCATGGGCGCCTTGAAACAGCGCGCGAAAACGCTTCTCGACCTTGCCGACAGCGCTGCCTTTTACGTACGCCCTCGCCCGCTTCCGCTTGATCCCAAGGCTACGGCCGCCGTGACCGGCGATGCCCTCGATCTTCTGCGCGGTGCCGTGCCCGTGCTTCAAACGATCGAAACTTGGACCACACAGGCGCTCGAAGCGTGGGCTCATACATATGTGGAACAGGCCGGAAAGAAGCTGGGCGACATTGCCCAGCCCCTGCGGGCGGCCCTTTGTGGCTCACTCGCCTCACCGCCGATTTTCGAAGTTATGGAAATTCTCGGAAAAGATGAGGCTTTGGGCCGAATTCAGGATGTTTTGGCCCGCTAGGCCGTTCCGCCTTTTGTGCGCTGCGGCACATTGATTCATCAGCTTTTTCTGGTCTATAAAAGCTCATAAGGGCAGGCTCGGGGAATGCACACGAGGAGTCGCCCATAACGAGAAAGGGCGCAACCGTGGCAAAAACAGTCACCTTCAAAGACGACTCAACCGGCAAGACCTTTAAGTATCCGGTTTTGAGCGGGACGACCGGACCGGATGTTGTCGACATCCGCAAGTTCTACGCTGAAACGGATATGTTCACGTATGACCCGGGCTATACGTCCACGGGCAGCTGCGAATCAAAAATCACATACATCGACGGCGACAAGGGCGTGCTGCTGCATCGCGGCTACCCGATCGAAGACCTCGCCGAAAATTGCAACTTCGCTGAAGTGCAATACCTTCTGCTGAACGGCGAACTGCCGAACGCAAAGGAAAAGGTAAAGTTCGAACGCGACATCACGCTGCATACGATGCTGCACGAGCAGTTTCATAACTTCTACTCGGGCTTCCGCCGCGATGCGCACCCGATGGCGATCATGTGCGGTGTTGTCGGCGCGCTGTCGGCGTTTTATCACGACAGCCTCGACATCACGAACCCCGAGCATCGTCGCATTTCATCGTATCGCCTGATTGCGAAGATGCCGACGATCGCGGCGTGGGCTTATAAATACTCGCTCGGCCAACCCTTCATCTATCCGCGTAACGATTTGGGTTATGCCGAAAACTTCCTCTACACGATGTTCGCAACACCGTGCGAAGACTACGAAGTGAATCCGATCCTTGCGAAAGCCATGGACCGCATTCTCATTCTGCACGCCGATCACGAACAGAACGCCTCGACCTCGACTGTGCGCTTGGCCGGTTCGTCGGGTGCCAATCCGTTCGCTTGTATTGCCGCCGGCATTGCTTCGCTGTGGGGCCCCGCTCACGGCGGCGCCAACGAAGCCGTGCTGAACATGCTGCGCGAAATCGGCGACGTGAAGCGTATTCCTGAGTTCGTGAAGCGCGCCAAAAGCAAAGACGACAGCTTCCGTCTCATGGGCTTCGGCCACCGCGTGTACAAAAACTACGATCCGCGTGCGCGCATCATGGCCCGCACCTGCAGCGAGGTGTTGAAAGAGCTGAAGATCAAAAACAGCCCCCTGCTCGACATCGCCATGGAATTGGAACGCATCGCGCTCGAGGACGAATACTTCATCGAAAAGAAGCTTTACCCGAACGTCGACTTCTATTCGGGCATCATCTTCGAAGCCATGGGTATCCCGGCCAGCATGTTCACCGCGCTGTTCGCCCTCGCCCGCACCACGGGTTGGATCGCGCAGTGGCGTGAAATGATCGAAGATCCGCAGCAAAAGATTGGCCGTCCGCGCCAGCTTTACACGGGCAAGACCAAGCGCAAGTTCGTGCCGCTGAAGAGCCGCAAGTAAGCTTCAACAACATGCGATTTTAAACGGCGCGGTTCGCAAGGACCGCGCCGTTTTTATTTGGACGGCAGGAGACTTAGAAGCGTGCGCGCCGCGACCCGGCTGGGGGAATCGCCGGGCGAAAGTTTCGAAAGTGCGGCGGCGAAGTCGGCGCGCTGCGCGACACGGCGCGTTTCATCGCGCAACAATAGCGCGAGATCGTCGGCGAGAATATCGGCCTTGCAGCGTCCCTGCAGGCGTTCCGATACGGCTTCGTGACCTACAAGAATATTCACAAGATTGACGCTGCGGGTTTTTGCCAACATGCGAAAGGCTAACGCCGAGGCTGGACTGACCTTGTAGGCGATTACATGCGGCACGCCCGCCAAGGCAAGTTCCAGCGAGACTGTACCCGACGCCGCGAGTGCCACTTCGCAGGCCGCGAAGGCATCGGCGCGGTCGGCGTTTTCCATGACGACGGTGACGGGCACCTTCCAATCACGCGACGCCGTGTAAACTTCGTGCGCCACCGTACTGACGGTTGGTGCGACGATGTGGAGATTTGGATAACGATCCGCCAAGTGCTCGAGCGCATCTTTGAAGATGGGCAGAAGTTTTTTGACTTCGCTGCGGCGGCTGCCGGGAAATAGGCCCACGACCGTTCGGTCGGACGCGATTCCCTGACGTTTGCGGAATGCTGCACCGTCGCCACCGGCGAGGCCCGCTTCCAACACCGGATGTCCGACCCACGTTGCAGGTAGACCATAACGCTCGAAGTATGGTGGTTCAAAAGGCAGCAGTGTCAGCAGGTGATGAATCCATCGCGCAAGCTGGCGAGCGCGTTTGGGCCGCCAGGCCCAGACTTGAGGTGCGACATACCGCACACGGCGGATGGGGCTATTCTTTTTCGTGAGCCGCTGATGAATGCGCCCGGTGAATCCCCAGGAATCAATCGTGACCAAAAGTTGAGGCTGCTTGGCCTCGATATCGGCCACCGTTTGCTTCACACGCTTCAAGACCATGCGTGCTTTCGGTAGAACCTCGAACACGCCGAGCAGCGCCAAATCATTCACGTCGAAAAGTGTATCGAGCCCAGCGGCAACCATGAGAGGTCCGCCAAGCCCCGCGAAGCGAACCTGATCATGGCTTTCCGCTCGAAGTGCTTTCATGAGCGCCGCGCCGAGTTGATCGCCGGAGGGTTCGCTCGCAACGATGTAGATCAATGGCCCCGTCATGAAGCACCGAAGACAAACATTCCGGCGGCGTCGGCGGCGGCGGCAACGGCGGCGCGATCGATAATCAACGTCTGCCCGGCCTCAACGGCAATACCGCGTAACCCTGCTGCTTTCGCCGCGCGGATAGTCGCTTCACCGATGACCGGAAGATCTGCGCGTCGTTCTTGCTGCGGCTTTTTCACCTTCACCAGAATAGCCCCAGGCGCATCGGCGCAGCGTTTCATAAGGGCGTCGGTGCCGCTTTCGTCTTCTACGTCTATGACGGTGCCGCCACGAACAACGACGCTTTGGCCGAGGTCGGCTTTGCCTAAGGCCCGTGCTTCCGCCATGCCCATGGCGATATCGGTCAAAGCCGAAGAGTCGGGCGCGATGCTTCCCAGTGGCCCAGTGGGTGCGAGTAACTCGGCGACGATTTCATCAACGGCGACGACGCGAAAGCCTTCCACTTCGATCTCAGCGATGACGGCACGCAATAAACCGTCATCACCCAGCACGCGCCCCGCAATGCGCGCGAGAAACGTCATGCCTTTGAAATCGAGCTTCATTTGCGAGAAGTCGGGACGGCGCACGGCGCCGGCCATGACCACGTCCTCGACGCCGGCGGCTTTCAAGGCATCGATTCCCTTGCCTACCTCTCCCAATCGGACCCAGGAATCCGCCGCGCGCGGAAGCTGTGCATCGTCAGCAAAGCCAGAAAGACCGAGAATATAATGGGCGCGGCCGCTTTTTTCGCATGCGGTTGCCAGCACACCCGGTAGCGCACCAGCCCCGGCGATAATGCCGAGCTTTGAGGTGTGCTGCGCGTTGGTCATGAAAGGCTAGTGTCCGTTGCCGTTAACGGCGCCCGGAAGACAAATCGGCCGAGATGAGTCGACGCGAATAAAATTTATGATGTCCATGACCCCATCATGCGTGGCGAAAAGGTTTGCGACTTCATTCAGACGCTCCGCCATCGTGCCTTCGGCAGAAAACAAAAGGCCATAAGCCGTGCGCAAATTGCGGATGTCGTCGCGAGAAAATCCGCGCCGACGCAAACCGACGATATTGAGGCCGGTCAGGCGTGCGCGATTGCCCATGGCGAGTGCGTAAGGAATGACGTCTTTCTCGACGCCGGTCACGCCGCCGATCATGGCGTGTTTGCCGATGCGCACATACTGATGCACGCCCGATAGGCCGCCGATGATGGCGAATTCGCCGATATGAACGTGGCCACCGAGGGCGACGTTGTTCGTCAAAATCACGTTGTCTTCGATCACGCAGTCATGAGCGACATGGCTGCCGACCATGAAGAAGCAGTTGTTGCCGACCGTCGTCTCCATGCGGCCTTGCTCGGTGCCGACATGCATCGTGACATGCTCGCGCACGACGTTGTCGCGCCCGATCACAAGGCGTGACGGCTCGCCTTTGTATTTCAAATGCTGCGGCGTTAAGCCGAGCGACGCAAAGGGATGCACAACGGTGTTTGCGCCGACAGTCGTGTGACCGTCGATCACGACATGCGACATGAGGCGAACGCCGTCTTCCAACGTCGCGTTGGCGCCGATGGTGCAATAGGGCCCGATCTCGACGCCCTTGCCGAGATTGGCGCGCGGGTGGACCAGGGCCGTGGCATGCACGGCCGGAATGTTGGGAGAAGTGTCCAGGGTATTGTTCCTAGCGGTCCATGATCATGGCGGTGTAGCTCGCGTCCGCCACCACGACGTCGCCCACGCGTGCTTCGCCCGTGAACTTCCAGACGTTTCCGCGCTGTCGCTCTTTACGGCAGAGCAAACGAAGCTGATCGCCCGGCTCCACCGGCTTGCGAAAGCGTGCGTTGTCGATGCTCATAAAATAAACCAGCTTGCCCTCGGCTGCGGCGCCCAAGGCCGCCACGACGATCACGGCCGCGGTTTGCGCCATGGCTTCAATGATCAAAACGCCCGGCATGACAGGGCGGTTGGGAAAGTGCCCCGGAAAGTGGGGCTCGTTCGCGGTCACGTTCTTGATCCCCACGGCAGATTCGCCCGGAATCACGTCGACCAATTTGTCGATCATGAGGAACGGGTAGCGGTGCGGGATCATCTCGACAATGCGGTGAATGTCGATGGTGAAGCCAGTTTGGGCTGCGGCTTGTCCATCCATGGCCGGCCTCCTGTAAAATGATATGTGGTTTTAAGGTGCCTTATCGCGCTTGGTCAACCGCGACAACGCTGCCACCTCCCGCCAAAACTGGCGGATTGGCTTGGCCGGAACACCCATAACGACCTCGCCGGGCGCAATATCGCGTGTAACCCCAGCTTTACCGGCGATTTGTGCGCCGTCGCCCACCTTCACGTGCTCGACCACGCCCACCTGCCCGCCAATGACGACATCGTTCCCGATGCGGCAACTTCCCGCCACGCCGGCCTGCGACACAATGATGCATCGCTCACCGATTTGGGCGTTGTGGGCGATTTGCACGAGGTTATCGATTTTGGTTCCGGCGCCAATCACCGTGTCACCGGCGGCACCGCGATCGACGGTGGAGTTCGCGCCGATCTCGACATCGTCCCCGATCAGGACACGCCCCAATTGGGGAACCTTCTTAAGTCCTTGGGCCGTGCGAACGAACCCAAAGCCGTCCTGACCGATGCATACGCCGGGATGAAGGACCACACGGTCGCCGACGATGCAGTAAGTGAGCGTTGTATTGGAGCCGATGCGGCAGTCGTTGCCGACGATGACACCTGGACCGATGACCGCACAGGATTCGATGCGCGTGCCCTGCCCGATTTTGGCGCCGGGTCCGATGACCGCGCCGGGCGCAATGGTCACCCCAGGCTCGAGGGTCGCATCGGCAGCAATGAAACCACTGCCGAGACTGTTGGCGGCGGGTTGTTCCGGATAGAAGCGCGTCGAGATTTCGGCAAAGGCTTCGCGCGGACTAGATGTGATCAGAAGTGCGCAGCCTTTCGGCGCATGTGCGGCGAAGGCTTGCGTTGTGATGCAAGCGCCCGCTCGTGTCGTCGCAAAGGCAACCGTATAGCGTGGGTCGCCGAAGTACGTGATGTCCTGCGGTCCGGCCGTATCGATGTTCGCGACATCGTGCAGCATCGTACCTACATCGGTGCCGGGCGTTGCAGTTGCCCCGCACCACCCGGCTAAATCGCCGAGCCGGAAAGGCCCGGCGCGGCGATAGAACCGGGAATCCGGCATAACGGCTTCTTACTTTTTCGCGGGAGCTTTTGCAGCCGGGGCTGCGGCACCCGGTGCGCCGGCGAGCGGCTGGCCGCCCTGCTTCACATCAACGATCTGGCCTTGCTCGTTGTAGGAGATTTGCAAAGAGTTCGGATCGGTGAACTTCACCGACGTAAGGCGCTGATTGAGGGCCGTCAGAACCTGCTTGCTGATTTCGAAAGCGGGTTCGAACATGATGACTTGCGCTTTGTTAAGCGCAATGTTGGCGCCGCGTTGCTTCGCGATTTCTTGACCGACTTGCAAAATGTTCGAGGTCAGTTCGCGTTGCGCGATCTGGGTCGCAACCGCGATTTGATCGCTGCGCTGCTTCACCTGCATTTGCAGATCCGTCGCTTTCTGTTGGAAAGCGCGGGCCTTTTGTTCGAACACGTCGGGCGACAACGTCGCGCGCTGGCGGGTCAAGTCCTGCTCTTCGGCGCGGAGCTTGGTTTCATTGTCGCTGACGAACGTCTTCAAGGCTTCAGCGTACTTCGATTGCTCGAGCACGACACCTTTGCCAGCAAGCGATTCATTGGCGATCATGTCGCCGTCGATGATGGCAACGACTGGCGTTGGAAGCTTTTCAGCTTGAGCAAAGGCTTGCATCGGAGCGAACACCGCGCCGGCGGCGGCAAAAGCCGCCACGAGGCCGAGTGCTTGGAGTGAGAGCTTACGCATAGCGAGATCCTTTCTAGAAACGGTTTCCAAAGTTGACCCGGAAACGTTGCTTCTGGTCAAAGCTTTGAGCACCAAAAATGAACGGCGAATAATCGATGGAAATGACGCCGACGGGAGATTGCCAATCGGCGCCGACGCCGATGGAGCCGCGCGGCTTACTTGAATAAGACAGCGGGATCGTACCGAGATTTACGAGATCCTTGGGCGCGCCGATGATGCCCATCTCGCTGAAGATGCGCGGCTTAATGCCGGCTTCTTTGGGAAGTCCAAGCGGAACGCGAACTTCAACGGATGCCAAAGCAAGCCAATCGCCGCCGAGCGCGTCGAGCGTCAGCGCATCGCGCGGGCTGGCACCGAAGTCGCGGAAGCCGCGCAGGTTATCGCCGCCCAATTGGTAACGCTGATAGACCTTAAGCGCTTTGCCCAAGCCGACGACATAGCTGCCCGATACACGGCTCGTGATCACCCAGCCTTCGAGAGGCTGCATGTACAAGGCACCGCCGCCCCCGGCGTTCACGAAGCGCTCGGTACCGCCCAAACCAGCCAACGTGGTGGACATCTGAACGTAAAATCCACGGGTCGGGTCGATGATGTTATTGCGGCGATCGTACGTAATCGTCTGTGACACCGCCGATGTGAGCGCTTGGCCCGATTGTTCGCGAATGGCTTGCGACACCGACTGCGCGAGACCCGTGAGCTTCGTTGCCGAGAACTGGTAGCTGAAGCGTTGATACAGGTACTCGTTATATTGATAGCCCAGGCGGAACGTGGCGCCGTAGTTGTTGGACGTAAACCCGGCTTCATCCTGATAGTTCTGCCGCGTGGCGGAGAGGTCGACACCCGCACTCAAGCGACGGTTTAGGAAGTAAGGCTCGGTGTAGCTGAGGCTGCCCTGCAGGGTTCGTTCAGCGATGCTGAAGTTGGCGCTGAGATCTTGCCCCTTACCCAATAAATTGCGCTGGCGGAAACCCACGTCGAACAAGGCACCGGAGGCGCTCGAATATCCAACCCCGAACGAAAGTTCGCCGGTTGGTTGCTCTTCCATCGTCACAAGCAAATTGGTGCGATCCGGCGTTACGTCAGACGGATTGTTGTCGATCTTGACGGTTTCTTCTTTGAAGAAGCCAAGGTTTTCGAGGCGCTGTTTCGAGCGGCGAACTTTCGCCGTGTTGAAAGCGTCGCCCTCCACCAAGATGACTTCGCGGCGAATAACGCGGTCGATGGTGACGTTATTGCCCTTCAAGTTGATGCGATCGACGAAGATGCGCGGTCCGTCCACGACGTGATAGGTCAGCGCGATGGTCTTCGTCGCGGGGTCGCGGCGAACCTCGGGCTTTACGTCGATGAAGGTGAAACCGGCATCGCCGGCCGCTTCGACAACGGCGTCGTTAGTGTCTTCGACTTTTTTGGCGTTAAACCACTCGCCTGCCGACGGAATGACGGCGCTTTCGACCAACGATTTCGGGAGATCTTTCACCCGCACGTCGACATCGACTTTGCTGAGTTTGTAACGCGGGCCTTCTTTGATCGTGAAGGTCATGTAGAAATTTTCGCGGTTCGGCGCGAGTTCGGCGACAGCCGAAATCACTTCGAAGTCCGCATAGCCGCTTTGCAGGTAATGACGACGCAACAGTTCGCGGTCGTAGTTCATACGATCCGGATCATAGGTGTCGGAGCTGCTGAAGATGCGCCACCAACGTTCTTCGCGCGTCAAAACCGCGCCGCGCAAATCGCCGTCTGAGAAAGCTTCGTTTCCGACAAAATTGATGCGGCGCACGTACGTCGGCGGGCCTTCGCTGATTTCGTAGACCACATCGACGCGGCTTTGCGGGAGTTCAATGATCTTGGGTTCGACGCGGGCGGCGAAGCGCCCTTTGCGGCGATAAAGTTCAAGGATCTTCTCGACGTCCTGCTGAACTTTGGTGCGCGTGTAAACGATACGCGCACGGAGTTGGACTTCTTTGTTGAGGTCCTCGTCCTTGATCTTCTTATTACCTTCGAACTGGATGCGGTTGACGATCGGGTTTTCAACCACGCGGATCAGAAGTGTTTTGCCTTGACGCACAATGTTGACGTCGGCGAACAGGCTGGTCGCGAACAAGTTCTGCAACGAACGGTTCATGCGCACCGGGTCGAACGGGTCGCCTTCGCGCAAAGTCAGATAGGTGCGAATGGTCGCCGGCTCAACGCGCTGGTTGCCCTGCACGGCGATGGTTTCGATAGCGTCGGTGTCCGACTGCGCATGCGCAAGCGGCGTCCACAACATGGACGCGCACATCATGACGAGCGCAAAAACGTGCGCTGCCGTCGCCCACCCAAATTTATGAATACGTTGGCGCGAATTATCGCGTCGAACCAACCGGGCCCCCAAGCTCATTAAACCTTCCTATCGAAATCCCGGATGCCCCGAACCGCGGCCCGAATTACCTAAAAATGGACAATGTCGTTAACGGTGGCGAACACCATTAGCGCCAGGACCAGCGCCAATCCGACACGCAATCCCCACTCCTGAGCTTGTTCCGACAAAGGGCGACCACGTACGGCCTCGATGGCGTAAAACAACAGGTGTCCGCCGTCAAGAAGCGGCACTGGGAAAAGGTTTATGAACCCGAGGCTCAGCGAGAAGAAGGCCAGCCCTTCAATGAAGCTTGCCAGGCCCGATTTGGCCGCTTGCCCCATGAACTTCGCAACCCCGATGGGACCGCCAAGCCCCTCCGTTCCGCGCTTTCCTGTGATCATCTGCCCGATTGCAACAACCGTGCTGTCGAGAATCATATAGGAATGGCTAACGGAAGCGCCGAGTGCTTCAAGCGGATTAAGGCTGACGTAATGCCGCTCGCCGGACGGCACGATGCCGATCAAAAATTCCTTTGGTGCGTTCTTTTCAGCGCCCGCCTGCGGCTGCATCAAACGCGGCGTTAACTGTACCGAAAGCGCTTCCCCGCCGCGCTGGAGACCCAGGGTCAACGGCTGGCCGTTACCCAGCGCTACCTTTTGTTTGATGTCCTCGAAGCGATCGATCTTATCGCCGTCGATTGTAACAATGCGGTCGTCGCTTTGCAGTCCCGCCTCCGCGGCCGCGCTCGCTTCGACCACCTGACCAATGACGGGTTCGGTAACGCCCCGCCCCATGGCCATGAACATCACCCAGTAGACGACGATGGCGAACAGGAAGTTGACGGCCGGGCCGGCGAATACGATGGCGGCGCGCTGGCCAATTGTTTTGTGTTTGAAGGAGACCTTTTGCTCTTCCGGCGTCAGCTCGCGATAAACGCGCTCGACCTTTTTGTCTTTCTTGGATTCGCTATTGCCGCCCTCGACCACCTGCATGGTTTCGGCTTCGCCGAACATCTTCACGTAACCGCCGAAAGGAATCGCGCTGAACTTCCAGCGCGTCCCGTGCTTGTCGGTACGACCGAACAACTCAGGCCCAAATCCGATTGAGAAGCTATCGCACCGAACGCCATTACGACGCGCGACGTAAAAATGCCCGAACTCGTGAACGAACACGACGATGGACAATCCCACGACAAAACTGGCTAACGTGAAAATTAAGGTGGAAAGCTGTTCAAGCACGCTAAGGAATCCTCCCGTTGGCGCTGGTTAAGCGCGCGTTGCTCACTCGGCCGCGGTACTCAGACGTTTCGCTTCACCGGCAATCCGCCGGGCCTCGGCGTCGACGGCAATAACATCGTCCAGCGTGCCCAAGTCCGGGGCGGGCACGCGGTCCAGTGTATGTTCGACAATTGCGGCGATATCGAGGAAGCCGATCTCTCCGGCCAAAAACCGCGCCACTGCAATCTCGTTTGCCGCGTTAAGGATTGTAGGCGTTGAGCCCCCGCTTTGCAATGCGCGGCGGGCGAGAGAAATGGCGGGAAATCGTTCCACATCAGGGTCTTCGAAGGTCAGCGTGCGCATCTGCGCGAGGTTCAAACGGCTCGGTGTATGCAACCGGTTGGGCCATCCCAAGGCATAGGCAATGGGGGTGCGCATGTCGGGGGTGCCGAGCTGAGCCAGGACTGAACCGTCCTCGTATTCGACCATGCTGTGCACAACCGACTGCGCATGGACAACGATGTCGATTTGCTCCGACGGCAAGTCAAACAGGTGGTGGGCTTCGATAACCTCGAGGCCCTTGTTCATCATGGTGGCGGAATCGACCGATATTTTGGCGCCCATGGACCAATTGGGGTGAGCCACGGCCTGAGCCGGTGTTACGCCCGCCATGTCCTCACGCGACCATGTGCGGAACGGGCCACCCGAGGCCGTCAGGATAATCCGACAAATTTTGTCGCGTTGCGCGTCCTCAAAGCATTGGAAGACGGCATTATGTTCGGAATCCACCGGCAGCAGCGTGGCGGCGTGTTCTTTGACGGCGGCCATAAACAACGTGCCGGCGCTGACAAGGCATTCTTTGTTGGCCAGGGCGATAACAGCGCCCCTTTTTACGGCTTCCAGCGTCGGCTTTAGTCCCGCCGCGCCCACAATCGCGGCCATCACGACATCCGATTGATGTGCCGCAGCCTCGCACACGGCTTCAGGGCCGGCGCCGACGTTGATATTGGTGCCCGCGAGCGCGCCTTTTAACTCGGCATATCCCGCCGGATCGGCCAAGGCGACCATCTCAGGCTTTAATCGCCGCGCCTGCTCGGCCAGCTTTTTCCAATTGCTATGAGCGGTCAGAGCAACAATCTGAAATGCATCGCCGTGACGCTCGATGACGTCGATGGTGCTGTCGCCAATGGAACCGGTGGATCCCAGAATGGCGACGCGCCGCGGCTTCTGACCTGATTTCAAACTCATATTCCCCTGGCTCACCACGCTTGAACCCCATCCCCAAAGATAGCGCAAAAGAGCGCCGCAACGGGGGCCGCCGCCCATAATCCGTCGAATCGATCCATGACGCCACCGTGGCCCGGGATCAAGCTTCCTGAATCTTTGACCCCGTAGCGCCTTTTTAGAGCAGATTCAAATAGATCTCCAGATTGGCTCACGATTGAGGTTAAGATCGCGACCCCACCTAACAACATTGTCGGCGTCACATCGAACGCCCAAAGCAGGACGCTTGACGCGATCACTGCCCAAACGACGCCACCGACGGCCCCCGACCAGGTCTTATTTGGGCTAATTTTTGGGGCCAACTTAGGGCCGCCGATGAGGCGCCCCGTGGCGTAAGCGCCAATATCCGTGGCCCAGACGACCGCCAGAAGCCAGAACACCGAGACATGGCCGCCGAGGCTCATGACGTAAACCAGAGCCAGCGCCGGGAGCGCGGCATAGGCGGGCGCAATCTGGACCATGTGAAAGCCTTTGCGCCCCGCCACTTGATCGGCGGCGATCAGCCCTAAGACAGCCACGACGACAAGGCCGAGAGCGGCAGCACCGCACCAAGACATCAGCCCTACGGCCACGACGGAGGCCAGCGTCACCGACCAAAAGCGTTTGCGGCCCACCTGCCCGTCCATGCGCGCGAATTCCCACGCCATGGCGCCGGCCAACGCCGCAACCAGGACGTTGAAATAGGGGAACTCCATGTAGACCAGGGCGAGGAAAAGAGGCGCCAGAATGACGCCGGAGATAACGCGGGTTTTGAGCACGTCGGCCCCTAGTTGGTCACGGCGCCGTAGCGGCGCTCGCGGCTTTGATAGGTGGCAAGAGCGGCTTCCAACTCGGCGTGGCCGAAGTCGGGCCAGAGGGTGTCGGTGAACACCAACTCGGTATAGGCCAACTGCCACAAAAGGAAATTGCTGATGCGCTGCTCGCCGGAGGTGCGGATCAGCAGGTCAGGGTCCGGCAGATCGGCGGTGAACAGGTGCCGCGTGACAGTGGTTTCGTCGACTGCCGCCGGGTCGGGATTTTCAGCAAGGATGGCTTTGACGGCCGCGACGATTTCCTGACGGCTGCCGTAGCTGAGCGCGATGGTCAGGACCAATTTCGTATTGGACGCCGTGAGCGCTTCAGCGCCCGCAATCAGATCGACGGTGTCTTTGGGAAAGCGCGTGCGGTCGCCGATGACATTGAGGCGCACGCCGTTGGCGGCTAATTCCGCGATCTCGCTTTCCAGATAGAACCGCAAGAGGCCCATGAGGTCTTTGACCTCGTTTTCCGGCCGCTGCCAGTTCTCGGACGAAAACCCAAAGAGAGTCAGGTAAGAAATCCCGAGGCTGCCGGCGCTTTTGACGACACGCTTGACCGCGTCGGCGCCGCGCTTATGTCCGGCCGTGCGCGGAAGCCCGCGCGCCTTCGCCCAGCGTCCATTGCCGTCCATGATGATCGCCACATGGAGCGGAGTACCTTCGCGCGGCGTTTGCGCCGTGGGGTCGGGCGATGGAACGGGATTGGCGCGCATCAGACCTGGGTGATCTCCCCTTCTTTATTCTTCAGCGCGTCGTCGACCTTAGCGATGTATTGGTCGGTCATCTTCTGGACTTCGTCGTTGTATTTCTTGTGCTCGTCTTGGGAGATGACGTGATCTTTTTCCATCTTCTTCAGGGCTTCGTTGCCGTCGCGGCGCACATTGCGGATGGCGATGCGGGCGTTCTCGGCATATTTATGCGCGATTTTAGTCAACTCGGTGCGGCGCTCGGTGGTCAGCGCCGGGATCGGCACGCGGATCAAAGTGCCGTCGGCCATGGGGTTAAGGCCAAGGTTGGCTTCGCGGATGGCCTTTTCGACCGACTTGGCGAGGCCTTTGTCCCAGACCGAAACCGACAAAAGGCGCGGTTCGGGAACGGAAACGCTGGCGCATTGATTGAGCGGCATCTTGGCGCCGTACGCGTCCACGACGACCGAATCAAGCAAAGCGGTCGAGGCGCGCCCGGTACGTAAACCGGAGAACTCCTTCCTCGCGTGCTCGATGGAAACCTCCATCTTGTGTTGGAGGTCTTTCTTCACTGCGTCGTATGTTTGAGCCATGGCTCCCCTCGTATCCGTCTTGGTTTTTTAGTCTACGCCGCGAGCGCCTGGGAAATGACGGTAAACGCGCCCTTCCCCTCAAGCACATGGGTGATCGCTTCGTCTTCGTGCATGTTGAAGACGACGATCGGCAACTTGTTCTCACGCGCCAGCGCAATGGCCGCCGTATCCATGACCTGTAGGTTTTCCTTGATCACTTTGTCGAAAGTCAGGCGGTCATAGCGGATCGCGGTCGGGTCTTTCTTGGGGTCGGACGAATAGACGCCGTCGACCTGGGTCGCTTTTAAAAGCGCGTCACAATTCATCTCGACTGCGCGCAAGGCAGCCGCGGTGTCGGTGGTGAAAAAGGGATTGCCGGTTCCGGCCGCGAAAATCACCACGCGCCCTTTTTCAATGTGCCGCACAGCCCGGCGGCGAATGTAGGACTCGCAGATCTGCGACATGTTGATGGCCGATTGGACGCGCGTGGGCACGCCCATGGTTTCCAGAGCGTTTTGAACAGCCAGCGCATTTATGACGGTGGCCAGCATGCCCATGTAGTCGGCTGTGGTCCGGTCCATGCCTTTGGCGGCGCCGGTGAGGCCGCGGAATATGTTGCCGCCGCCGATGACGAGGCAGATTTGGCGGCCGGTGGCCGTGACGGATTTAACGTCGCGGGCGATTTTCAAAACGGTGTCGTTGTGCAGGCCGTAGTCCGAGGGGCCCATGAGGCCTTCACCGGAAATTTTCACCAGCACCCGTTTGTAAGGCAGTCGTTCCGCCATGTTCGTGACAGCCTTTCGCTCTATGGGCATGAAAAAGGGACGGTTGTGCCGTCCCTTTGTCTCTTCCGCGGCGCGGCATGATAGCAATCTGCCGCGCCGACTGGAACCTCGTACTAGCGCGTACCGGCTGCCGCGGCCACTTCGGCCGCGAAGTCGGTCTCTTGCTTTTCGATGCCTTCGCCGAGGCCGAAGCGGATGAAGCCCGCCAGCACCACGGGGGCGCCAATGTCCTTGGCAGCCTTTTCGACGGCGGCCGAGACTTTCAGCTTGTCGTCCATGATGTAAGCCTGCTCGGTGAGCACCACTTCTTCGTAGTACTTACGTGTGCTGCCCAAGACCATTTTCTCGATGATATCCGCCGGCTTACCGGACGTTGCCGCTTTCTCGCGGTAAATCGCCTGTTCGCGCTGCAGGACCGCCGGGTCCACATCGGCAATTCCGAGGAACTGCGGATTGGCAGCGGCCACGTGCATGGCGATCTGCTTGCCGAGGGCCAGGAGCTTTTCCTGATCGCCGGTCGATTGCAGCGCCACGAGCACGCCGATACGGCCCAAGCCCGGACGGATTGCGGTGTGGATGTACGACGTGACGACACCCGCATCGACAGCCAAAACGGCCGCGCGACGGATCGCCATGTTTTCGCCGATGGTGGCGATAAGGTGCGTGAGTTGTTCCGACACCGTGCGGCTTTCGCCCGGATGCGGCTTGCCCTTCAGGGCTTCAATGTCACCCTTCACTTCGAGGGCGATCTTGGCGGCAGATTCGACGAAGTCTTGGAAGACCACGTTACGCGCGACGAAGTCGGTTTCAGCGTTGATCTCGACAGCGGCGCCGACGTTACCGAGGGTCGCGACGCCAACCAGGCCTTCGGCGGCAACGCGGCCGGATTTTTTGGCGGCCGTTGCGAGGCCCTTCTTGCGCAGCCAGTCGATGGCCGCTTCCATGTCGCCACTGGTTTCAGTGAGCGCCTTCTTGCAGTCCATCATGCCCGCGCCGGTTTTTTCGCGCAGGTCTTTCACCAGTTGGGCGGTCACTTCAGCCATGGGTGTCTTCCTTGGTATTCGCTGGGGTTCGTGCAGAAAAAGCGGGCGCCGTTCTTAAAAACTAAAAACGGCGCCGCTTCTGAAAAGTGGAAGTCGCGAGACGCGTTGATTACGCGCCGGCTTCCTCGGGAGCAGCACCTTCGGCCTTCTTAGGCGCGCGCGGTGTACGGCTGCGGGGCTTCTTCACCACCACGGTCCGGCCGCTGTCGTCGCCTTCGCCGTCAGGCAGGGCTTCGCTCGGCGCATTTTCAGCGGCGCCGACGTCGACGCCCGACGAAGTCATTTCGTCCTGGATGCCGTCGAGGACGGTGTTGGCGATCAGTTCGCAATAGAGCTTGATCGCGCGGATGGCGTCGTCGTTACCCGGGATCGGGTACGTGATGCCGGCCGGATCGGAGTTGCTGTCGAGCACAGCAACCACGGGAATGTTCAGCACCTTCGCTTCCGCAACGGCGATGGATTCCTTGTTGGTGTCGATGACGAACAAGATGTCGGGCAAGCCGCCCATGTCTTTGATGCCGCCGAGCGAGCGGTTCAGCTTTTCTTGTTCGCGGGTCAGCGTCAGCTGTTCTTTTTTGGTGAGGCCGGCGAGCTGTTGCTCGTTGCCGAGACGCTCTTCCAGTTCCTTCAAACGCTTGATCGACTGTGAAACGGTCTTCCAGTTGGTGAGCGTGCCGCCCAGCCAACGATGGTTCACGAAGTACTGGCCGCAACGTTCGGCGTATTCCTTGACGAGGTCTTGGGCTTGGCGCTTCGTGCCGACGAACAGCACGCGACCGCCACCGGCGGTGACGTCATGGATGGCTTGCATGGCGCGCGTCAGCAAAGGCACGCTCTGTTGCAGATCGATGATGTGAACCCCATCGCGTATCCCGAAGAGATACGGCTTCATCTTGGGATTCCAGCGGCGGGTGTTATGGCCGAAGTGGGCACCAGCTTCGATGAGCTGGCGCATAGAGAATGATGGCAGCGCCATGGTCGTCCTTTGTTTTCCGGTTAGACCTCCGCGGGCGAGTGACCTTGGGAAACCGTTCCCCTCGGCACCGGATGGGCCTTCAAGAACACCTTGAAGTCCCGAGCCCGCGTGTGTGATGGCGCGGGGTATAGGCCAATCCCTATGGCTTTACAAGGCGGCGCGGCAGGTTTTTACCGGCAAACGACCCCATGAACTTATGAAAAGCTTAGCCCTATGTTGATGATTTAAAGCAATAATTCGGAACAAAATTCGAGCCCATGAACTTATACCTACCTGCGAGGGACGCGCCCCGGCCCTTCCCGTCGTTTGACGCCGGGCCGTTCGGACCTCACATAACCTGAAGGTCAATTTCCGAGGGGATATCTCATGGCTGCAAGATTGGACCGCGAGACCGTAGAACGGGTGCTGCGCGACGGCATCCGCCGGGTGCGGAAATCCGATATCGGCCGAGCGGTACGTAAGTCGCCGGCCCTGCGCCGCCTGGTGCGCGGGCCTTTGGCCGATCTCGCCGACGACCTCAGCACCTTGGTTGCCATGGTGAAGGACTACGCCAGCGGCGAATACCGCGCCGTGCCGCAACGAACCATTTTGGCCGCGGCGATTGCCATTCTTTATGTCGTCGATCCCTTGGACCTCATTCCCGATTTTTTGCCGGGCATCGGGCTGGTAGACGATGCGGCCGTCGTAACCTTGGTCCTGCGCGCCATTCAACGCGACGTCCATGAATACCGGACGTTCACACAAAAGACCGTGCGGCGTTTGCGGCAAATCGTCGCGACGATTTAATTCAATTTTGATTTCAACGCTTTGAATGCACGAACTGCGAGCACGACATTGGCTGCCGTTAAATGAATTGCATAAGCCGCCATATAAAGAGGAACTGGGGGCGCCGTCGGCTCATCGCCATGCCCGCCAGCATTGTTCCTAACGCCCGGCAATCCCGTTTTCATTGCCGCAATGTAAGCGTCCAATCCAGCATCTAAGTACGCCGGAAACAAACCCGATTTTCGCACGAGCGTGGACCAAGTCGGAGGCGCGAGCCCCGTGAGGATATGTCCATCCCTTTTCTTCGCAGATCGCCTTTAGTGTACTCTCAAAGGCCCTGTTCGCAGCAACCACCGCGTCCTTTGCATGATCTTCGCGATAGTGTCGATGCGCCGTCATAAATTCCTCGTTCGCTTTGTCAAAGCCGACCTGGGCGAGTAACGCTAGAGCCGGTTTCACGACTTCAGCATGAATGAACTGCTCATCAATGCAAATAATTTCCCCGTTAGTGAACTCATAACCAAAACCTTTTTCACGAAACCGATCATTGATTTCGTCCAAAGCATCCTGCCATTCTTGAGTCGCGCCAAAATGAACAATGTTATGGCGCTTCCCGCGCTCTCTAAGCGACCAAAGAAGAAGGCAGAATATCTCAACTAGCGATAACCATTCTTCGACGTTGGTTGCCGAAGATAGAAAAAATAAGCACCTCTGGCAGTCGTCGTCGGTGTCTCGATCAGGAAAGCTTTCGAACTCGCGTTCCATAATTTGCGCGATGCCTTCCCAATTATCATTTCCGGAAGGCGAATGCCCACCAAAGCCATTGGGTGGATACCAAGGACCAAGTGACGCTTGAGCAATTAGCGCAACCTGCTTGCGTAAAAACGCAGGAATAACGTCGTATTCGAAAACGTCGGGCTCACCGGCGGCCTTTTTTGCCGCTTTGCGTTTGGCATACGTTTCAAATGCTCCCACGGTTCTAGAACTCTCTGATCTCTGCGATGCCGGGGATGTTCTTTAGGCCTGAGAGCGTCTTTGGCTGGATGGCGTAAGTGCCGGGCAGCGCTACTTCGACCTCGTGGCCGTTGGAGCGTGTGATGACCACGATGCGGCCTTTGCCGCGTCCGTCCTCTACCATCAGCTGACGGAATTCATCGACCAGGAGTGCGGGCTCGACGCGCACTTTGAGGTTACGCACTTTGGCGGCGATTGCTTTCTCAAGCGATTCAGCGCGCGTGACCAGGAGGCGGATTTGTTCGGACTCCATCTGCGCTTCGAGTGTCAGCAGCATGGGCGTGCCGGCGTCCAAGAGTTCGCGGGCTGTGACCAACACTTCCGAGAACATCGTGACTTCAAACGTGCCGGTGTCGTCCGACAGGGTCACGAAAGCGTATTTGTTGCCGCGCTTGTTGACGCGCTCGCGCTTCGTCACCAGCGTGCCCGCCATCTTGATGGGCAACGTGCAATCTTTTGCCGTGAGTGAATCCAGTGCGGACGCTTTTACGACGCGCAGCGATTCCAGAGTGCCCGAATAGGCGTCGAGCGGATGAGCGGAAAGATAAAAGCCGATAGCGTCAAATTCCTGTGACAGCTTTTCCATGGGCCGCCAGTCGGGGATTTTCGGCAGATTGAATTGCGCGGCCTTCTGCTCGCCGCCGAACAGGTTCACCTGTTTGGAGACACGGTCGCTGGCGCTTTGTTGGGCATGGCGCAGAATCGTCTCGACGCATTCCATGAGCGCCGCGCGGTTCGGTTCAATGCCATCAAGGGCCCCTGCGCGCACAAGATTTTCCACCAGCCGCTTGTTGATGATGGATGTATCAAGGCGGTCGGCGAAATCGGTAACACTTTTAAACGGTCCGCCTTTGTCGCGGGCTTTTACCAACATCTCCATGGCGCCAACGCCGACGTTCTTCACGGCCGCAAGTGCATAGCGAATGGCGTTGCCTTCCACGGCGAAGGCGACATCGGATTTATTCACGTCGGGCGGTAGCAGCGGGATGCCGAGGCGCGTGAGTTCGCCGCGGAATGACGACAGCTTATCGGTGTTGTGCATGTCGAGCGTCATGGACGCGGCCATGAACTCGACGGGATAGTTGGCTTTCAAATACGCGGTTTGATAAGCCACCAACGCATAGGCAGCAGCGTGCGACTTGTTGAAGCCGTATCCCGCGAACTTGTCGATGGTATCGAAGATCGACGACGCGCGGTCGTGCTTGATCTCGCGCGCGGTGGCGCCTTTGACGAAGATTTCGCGCTGAGCGTCCATCTCCGACTTGATCTTTTTACCCATGGCGCGGCGCAAGAGATCGGCGCCGCCGAGGCTATAGCCGGCCAGAATCTGCGCGGCCTGCATGACCTGCTCTTGATAGACGATGATGCCGTAGGTCTCTTTCAAGATCGGCTCAAGCGTCGGATGCATATAGTCGATGGTTTCGCGGCCGTGTTTGCGGTTCACGAAGCTTTCGATGTTGTCCATGGGGCCTGGACGGTAGAGCGCGTTGATGGCGATGAGGTCTTCGAACACGTCGGGCTTCAGCTTGCGCATAACGTCGCGCATACCCGAGCCTTCAAACTGGAACACACCGAACGCCTCCCCGCGTGCCAGCATGGCAAAGGTGGGCGCATCATCGAGCGGTAGGCCATTCAGATCGATGGCGATGCCGCGTGCGGCGAGAAGCTTCACGGCGCGATCCAGCACCGTCAGCGTTTTCAAACCGAGGAAGTCGAACTTCACCAAGCCGGCTGGTTCGACCCATTTCATATTGAACTGCGTGACCGGCATGTCGGAATTGGGATCGCGGTAGAGCGGCACCAATTCATCCAGCGGCCGGTCGCCGATCACCAAGCCGGCGGCATGGGTCGAGGCGTGGGCATAGAGCCCTTCCAGCTTCAGCGCGATGTCGATGAGCTGGCGGACGTTGTCGTCGGTGTCGCGCAAGTTTTGCAGCTCGGGTTCTTGCTCGATGGCTTCTTTGAGCATGACCGGTGCGGCCGGGTTATTGGGCACCATCTTACAAATCTTGTCGACGTAGCCGAGCGGCATCTCCAGCACGCGGCCGACGCTGCGCAGCACCGCGCGGGCTTGCAGCTTTCCGAAGGTGATGATCTGCGCGACCCGGTCGCGGCCGTATTCGTTCTGCACATAGCGGATCACCTCGTCGCGGCGATCCTGACAAAAGTCGATATCGAAGTCGGGCATGGATACGCGTTCGGGATTGAGGAATCGCTCGAACAGCAAGCCGAACCGCAAGGGATCAAGATCGGTGATCGTCAGCGACCACGCGACGACGGAGCCGGCACCCGATCCGCGGCCAGGGCCCACGGGAATTCCATGTTCCTTTGCCCACTGAATGAAGTCGGCGACGATCATGAAGTAACCGGGGAACCCCATCTTCACGATCATGTCGAGTTCGTATTCGAGGCGCTCGCGATAGGGTTTCGCGATCTGGGCGCGCGCTTCCTCGCCCGCGTCGGCTTTGTAGATTTTCTCCAAACGCACATCGAGGCCGTCGCGGGCCAGTTGACGCAGCGCCTCTTCTTCCGTGCGAGCGCCGGTCTTCGGCGAGCGCGGCAGAATCGGTTTATGCTCTTCGACTTTGAATGCGCAACGCTGTGCAATGACGATGGTGTTGGTGATCGCTTCGGGCAGGTCGGCGAACAGCGCCACCATCTCTTCGGCGGTTTTGAAACGATGATGGGGCGTGAGACGCCGGCGGCCATTCACCGACACGAAAGACTTGGCGGCAATACAGATCAATGCGTCGTGCGCCGTGTACATCCCCTCGTCCGCGAAGAAGCATTCGTTCGTGGCGACCAAGGGAATGTCGTAGGCGTAGGCCATTTCGATGAGCGGCGTCTCGATGCGCTCTTCATTGCGAAGGCCATGGCGCGAAAGTTCGACATAAAGGCGGCCGGGAAAGATGGCGGCGAGTTTGGTAAGCGCTTCCTCGGCTTTGATGCGTTGTCCGTCGACCAAGTGACGGCCTACGGTGCCGGCAGGTCCGCTTGTAAGCGCGATCAGGCCCGCGCTGCGTTGCTCCACATCCTGCCACGAGATCTGCGGCGTTTCACCCGAATGGGTTTCGAGAAACGCCTTGCTCACGAGCTTGAGAAGATTGCGGTAGCCCTCTTCATTTTGAACCAGCAGGACAAGCTCGTCCGGTTCCGGCACGCGCCCCATGGGGTTGTTGTTGGCGTCTTCGCGCCGTATCGACAACTGGCAGCCGATAATGGGCTGCACGCCGGCCTTGCTGCACTCGACGGAAAATTCCAAAGCGCCGAAGAGATTGCGCGTATCGGTCAGCGCCACCGCAGGCATGCTGTTGGCGGCGGACAAGGCCGCCAGCTTGCCGACCTTGATGGCGCCCTCGGCCATGGAATAGGCCGAGTGGACCCTGAGATGAATGAAACGGTTGGGAAGCGACATGGGTGTATTTTCCACATCACGGCCTTGGGGGTCCACCACCCCTTGGATGTTATCCACAGGAATATGTGAGCGGCGTTAGCGTTTAGAGCTGGATTTGGATTTCCTGGACGCGAGCGCTGGCGCGCGTGACGCTGTCTTCCAGTTCCGCAACGACCCCTTTTACGGCGTCGAGTGTGGGAAGCTCCACCTCGATCATGCGGGCGATCTCACTGGCGCGGGCCGCGCCGAACTGCGCGCAGATGCTCTTGAGATCGTGTGCCGCGCGTTTCACCTTGTAGTGATCGCCGGTCTGCGTGTGCTCGCGGATGTCCGCGAGATAGCGGTCCATGGCGCTGACGCAACTGGTCAGCAGGCTTTGCATGGAGGCTGGGCTTAGGCCATCGCGCAAGGAGTCGATTTTCCGGGAGTCAAAGATCGGCGGGCCGAAATCGATGGCGCCGGGTTCTTCCTTCAGGTGAATTTGCGAGGCCATGGGCATGAGTTGGAACGGCAGATTGGCCGTTCCGTCGGCCAAAGCGCGCATCTCGCTGGCCAGGACGTCCCATTCGATCGGTTTCGTGACAACCGAATTGCATCCAGCTGCCATATAACGCGCGCGGTTTTCAGGGATGGCGTCGGCGGTGAATGCGATGATGGGTGTGGTTGCCGACGGACCGCCGCCGCTGCGAATACGGCGCACGGCCTCGGGCCCATCCATGACGGGCATTTGCATATCCATGAGGATGATATCGAAATGCCGTTGGCCCGCGTGCTCCAGCGCTTGCTCGCCGTTGGCCGCAACGGTGGCCGCAACGGTGGCCGATTGGCCCCACAGCTTCATGATTTGAGTCATGAGGAATTGCGTCGTCGGATTGTCCTCGACCAGCAAGACCGAGAGCTTAAGGTTTTTGAGCACCTCGCCGCTGCGGGCTGGGGTCAGCGTGAAGCGATGCTCAATTTCCTCGGCCTTGCCTTGCGGCAGGCAAATGGAGAAAGCGAAGGTGGAGCCGACGCCTTGCGAACTGTCGAAGTCGATGGTGCCGCCCATGGCTTCGACGAGCTGTTTGGAAATGTTGAGGCCGAGGCCCGTGCCGCCAAAACGACGTGCACCGGAATTGTCGAGTTGCTCGAAGGGGCGAAAGAGACGCCCACGAACATCTTCGGGGATGCCGATGCCGGTGTCGGCCACTTCGATTAGCGAGACAACAGAGCCGTCGGGTTCCACATGCTGACGCCGGCGCACCGTGACGCTGCCTTTTTCCGTGAACTTGAGCGCGTTGCCCACGAGATTGAAAAGAATCTGGCGGATACGCTTTGCGTCGCCTTTGAGCACGTCGTTGGGCAATGGCGCCCATTCCACATCGAACTCTAGGCCTTTTTGACTCATGGCGGGCGCGAAGAATTCGAGAACGTCTTTCATGACTTCCGAGAACCGGAAGGCGCGGCCATCGAGGGACATGCGGCCAGCCTCGATCTTGGCAAGGTCGAGCAAGTCGTTCAGCAATTCGAGAAACGAGCGCGCGGAGCGTTCAAGCGTTTCCGTGACCGCTTTTTGATCGGGGGTTTGGCGGCTGGCGAGCAACAGATCGCACATGCCCAAAATGCCGGTCATGGGCGTGCGCAATTCGTGGCTCATGTTGGCCAAGAAGGCGGACTTGGCGGCATTGGCGCGTTCGGCGAACTCGCGGGCTGTTAAGGCATCGCGTTCCAAGCGGCGGCGGCCGGCCAACGCTGCCGCGATCGGCAAAATGGTGAACACCGTAATCGCCAGAAAAATCTGCAAGGTGACGACACGCTGGGACATGGTGAGGTTCGGCAATGAGGCGAACGGTCCGGAATCGGCAATCGTGAGCGGGATGGAAATGGCCGCTACCAGCGCCATAGCAATGGCGGCACCCACAAACCGCAAGCGAAACGCCGCCAATATCAGGAACGGAAACACGAGGAATATCAGCGCGCTCATCGACTGCATGAAAATGAACACAGAGACGACAGCGACGAGCGCCAAAATGGCGAATGTTTCAAGGCGGGCCGCTGGCTTTATAATCTCGTGCCATTCGTCGGTTCGCCACATCATCAAGAGCGGCGCGATGGTGAGAACGCCGAGCGCATCGGCGAAATACCAAGTCTGGAAGACAGGCAGAAGCTCGGCACCGCTGGAGAAGTGTAGGGTTAAAGCGGCGGCGGTGGCGCTTGCTATGGGCGCAATGGCGCCGCAAATGACCGTGAACTTCGCGAGATTGCTGGCCAGGGGAAGCTCGAGCGAGGCTCCGATAAAGCGGGTCACCAGCGTAACCGCGATCAAGATCTCCAGCGTATTGCAGGCGGACAACAGCAGCGCGACGCCAAAAGGATCGGCTACGAGCCAGTCGGCCAACACGTTTCCGATGTAGCCGGCCACGATGAGCGGGAGCCATTGGATGCGCTTCGCGCGCAACACCACAGCAAGCATAAAAGCATCGACCGGCCAGATGACCGCCACGCGCCCCGTTTGGCGTGTGAATTCGATTCCGGCGTATGCGCAGATAAAGACGACCGCCGCGACAAAAAGCAGGTGCGTTTTGGGCGTGGCCGCCCAGCCTTCAGTAAGGCGGGTCGCAGAAAAAAAACCGGATTGCCGGGAGCGAATGTTTGCCGTCATCCCACGTAATGGCCTTTGCCGCGCCCCCTCCCGAGCTCACGCGGCGGCTTAGCGTCAGCGTTACTATGGCATTTTTTTAGAGTGGGAAAAAAGAAATGCACGCATAAGGATGCATGAGTGCGCTTTAACCGTCGATTGTATTTTAATTAAAATGAACGAATAAAATGCAACGTTCCGCGTGACTTAAGGGGCGAAACCCAATTCAGACGGCCGTCAGAACCCCGTGATCGAGCCGCACCATACGGTCCATGCGCGCGGCAAGTGCGGGGTTGTGTGTGACGATCAGCGCTGCGAGGCCCTGCTTCCGGGCGACGGCGACAAGCTCCGAAAACACGAAGTCCGATGTATCGAGATCGAGATTGCCCGTGGGCTCGTCGGCCAGAAGTACGGCGGGTTTGTTGGCGAGCGCGCGGGCGATGGCCACGCGCTGCTGCTCGCCGCCCGACAATTGACCGGGGCGATGATCGGCGCGGGCCGCCAAGCCCATGGTGGCCAACAGCTCCGCCGCGCGATCGCGCGCGTCGGACTTTGAGCGGCCAGCGATGAGTTGCGGGAGGACGATATTTTCCAGCGCCGAGAATTCCGGCAGCAAGTGATGAAACTGATAAACGAAGCCGAGCCGGGTCCGGCGCAGCTCGGTGCGCTTGTCGTCTGAGAAGTGACCGCAGTTCTCGCCGTTCACGCGGACTTCACCGCTGTCAGGACGCTCAAGCAGGCCGGCGATTTGCAGGAAAGTGGATTTACCAGCACCCGATGGACCGACAAGGGCGACGACTTCGCCGCGCGCGACGCTCAGGTTCGCACCGCGCAGGACATGGAGAGTCTCGGTGCCCTGCAGAAAGCTGCGGCGTACATCCTTCAGCTCAAGTGCGGGTGCGCTATTCATAACGCAGCGCCTCCACCGGATCGGTTTTTGAGGCACGCCATGAGGGATAAAGCGTTCCGGCGTACGACAGCACCAAAGCCATCAGGACGATGGAGCCAGTTTCGCTCCAATCCATCTTCGCGGGGATTTGCGTGAGGTAATAGATTTCCGGATTGAACACTTCCTTCCCGGTGACGGCGCGGATGAATTGATGGACGTGTTCGATATTGTCGCAAAACAGCGCGCCGAGCAGGAATCCGCCGAGCGTGCCGATGGTGCCGACCGTGGCGCCGGTGATGAAGAAGATGCGCATCACCATGCCTTTGCTGGCACCCATGGTGCGCAAGATGGCGATGTCGGCCCCTTTGTCTTTTACCAACATAATCAGGCCGGAGATGATGTTGAGCACCGCGACGAGAATAATGAGCGTGAGGATCAGGAACATGACATTGCGTTCCACCTGAAGAGCGGTGAAGAACGCACCGTTGGTTTGCTCCCAGGAGAATACTTGCACGCCCTGCCCCAGTGCGGCGCGCACTTGATCGGCGATAATCTGCGCGTGATCGGGATTGTCGACGCTGACTTCAAGATAGGTCACGGCGTCGGGCGATTTGAAATACGTCTGGGCCAGTTCGAAGGGCATGAAGACGAAGGAGCTGTCGAACTCGTTCTCGTCCGCGCTGAAGACGCCCGCGACGGGGAACGCGACCGAACGCGGCATGGAGCCGAAGGCGGTCACGTTTCCTTTGGGCGAAATGAGCGTGAGTTCCGCCTCGGAACGCACGCCAAAGCGCGAGGCCATGCGCTTGCCGATCAGAATCCCCTCGCCGCCATTGAATGTGGAAAGCGATCCGTCAACGATATGGTCGGAAACGCGGCCCTTCTTTTCCATGTCTTGCGGACGCATGCCACGCACCAAAGCGCCGGACGCGGCCGCATTGGATGTGGCGAGCACTTGGCCTTCGACAATTGGGATGACATCGACCACGCCGGGAATGGCGCGAATCTTGGCGGCCCGCGCATCGAAATCGGACAACCCCGATTCCGTGAGGCCGTAGACTTTCATATGACCATCGAAGCCGAGGATGCGTTCGAACATGTCGGCGCGAAAGCCGTTCATCACCGCCATAACGATGATGAGAGTCGCAACGCCTAATACAATCCCGACAAACGAAAAGCCGACGATGACGGAAACGAAGCCTTCCTTGCGACGGGCGCGCAAGTAGCGCAAAGCCACCATGCGTTCGAAGGCGCCGAAAATCATGCGGCGACAGTCAGCTTGGTGATGACCGCGTCCATGCTCAACTCTTCGCGGGCGCCGGTGCGGCGATTCTTTAACTCGACCACGCCCTTTGCGACACCCTTGGGTCCGACAATGACCTGCCACGGCAAGCCGATGAGATCCATGTCGGCGAACTTCACGCCGGCACGTTCGTCGCGGTCGTCGCACAGAACGTCGAGGCCGTTCAGCTTGATCGCTTTATGCAATTTCGCACAGGCGTCGTCGCAGGCCGTGTCGCCGGTTTTCAGATTGATGATGCCAACATGGAAGGGCGCGACGGACGCCGGCCAGATGATGCCCGCGTCGTCGTGGTTGGCTTCGATAATGGCACCGACCAGGCGCGACACGCCGATACCGTAAGAGCCCATGAAGACAGCCGTTTGATTTCCGTCGGGACCGATGACGTTGGCCTTCATGGGATCGGAATACTTTTTGCCGAAGTGGAAGATGTGACCCACTTCAATGCCGCGGGCGGAAACAAGTTCCCCGCCGATTTGCGCGGCGGCCACGGGATCGTGCTTTTCTTCCGTGGCGGCGTAATAGCTGGTCCAATCGTCAACGATGGGCTGAAGATCGCCTTCATAGTTGACGTTCTCGGGCACCGGCTTTTCGAGCAGCGTTTTATGACAGAACACGGCGCTCTCGCCGGTTTCGGCCAGTACGATAAATTCGTGGCTGAGGTCGCCGCCGATGGGGCCGGAATCCGCCTTCATGGGAATGGCCTTCAGGCCCATGCGTGCGAAGGTGCGCAAGTACGCGACGAACATCTGATTGTAAGCGTGCTTCGAACGCTCGTAGTCGATGTCGAAGGAGTACGCGTCCTTCATCAGAAATTCGCGGCCGCGCATGACGCCGAAACGCGGGCGCACTTCGTCGCGGAATTTCCAGTGAATCTGGTACAGGTTCTTCGGCAGCTCGCGGTAGCTTTTGACGTTGTAGCGGAAGATGTCGGTGACCACTTCTTCGTGTGTCGGGCCGTAGAGCATGTCGCGGTCGTGGCGGTCTTTGATGCGCAGCATCTCGGGGCCGTAATCGTCGTAGCGGCCGCTTTCTTTCCAAAGCTCACCCGACTGAATCGTTGGCATGATGATTTCCTGGGCGCCGGCACAGTTTTGTTCATCTCGCACGATGTTGGCGATGTTCTGGAGAACCCGCGTGCCCAGGGGCAGCCAGTTATAGATCCCAGCCGTATGCTGGCGGACCATGCCCGCGCGCAGCATCAGGCGGTGCGAGACGATTTGCGCTTCCGAGGGATTCTCTTTGAGCGTGGGCAGGAAGAAGCGCGAAAGCCGCATGGAAGATCCTTTGAAGACGCGTCAAAACGTGACGCGGACCATAGGCTAGGAATGGCCTCTGGGCATCACTTTTTTGGAGCCTTCGCGAGGCCTTGGCGGCAAGCGGTGGTCAAGGCCGCCTGATCTTGGGGTGCGAGGGGTTTGCCGTTCCAATAAGCCTCGTTACCGCGGATGCTGAGCATGCCCACCGGCGCGTAGCCTTCAGCCGGCAGGACTTTGCGTGCGGCGGGGCCGGTTGTGGTGGGAAGCCCCGCTTGCGCCTGGGCGGCGGCTTGCTTGTTGGCCGCGCGGATGGCCAGGCGATCCGCGAGATCGACACCAATTTGCAGGTCGATGCTTTCGGGCAGTTCCATCTTATAACCGCCGCCGAGATCGGCGGGAGCGACAGCCTTGCCGCGCACATCAACACCCGGTTTGTAAGTGACGTCATCGCTCGGAACATGGGCGACGAGCTTTTGACAGTCGGCGGCGGACACGGCCACCGTCTCGGCGTGAGCCGTGATGGGTAGAAGCACGAGCAGAACCGGAATGACTTTCATGAGTCCCCTTAATGCGGCAAGTGGCCGCGTGCCCAATTGACGATACCGCTGCTGTCGCGTGCGCCTGATTCCTGGGCGATGAGACGCCCGCCTTGCAGCAACATCAAGGTCGGCACGGCTTGGATGCCGAATTTGCGCGCGACTTGCGGCGCTTCGTCCATGTTGAGTTTAAGAAGGCGCATGCGCGGTTCCAGCGTTTGCGCGGCGCGCTCGAACATTGGCCCCATGGCGAGACATGGGCCGCACCATGGGGCCCAAACATCCACAAGAACAGGAATGGTGTCGGTGCCGACGTGGCGTTCGAATGCGTTCACATCGACGGAACTGGGATGGCCTTGGAAGAGATCGCCAGCACATGAGCCGCACTTCGGGTGTTCGGACAGGCGCGCGGCCGGGACGCGGTTGGTCTTGCGGCAGTTGGGGCAGACGATCATTTCTTTGCCGTCGGCGGACATAACGTTCCTCCTCAGCTAGACGCCTTAACCTCTTCTATTTCGATCAAGGTGCCGTTGAAGTCTTTGGGATGCAGGAACAACACCGGGGTTCCGTGCGCGCCGATCTTGGGTTCGCCGTCGCCGAGGATGCGCCTGCCTTGGGCTTGCAACTGATCGCGCGCTTCGTAGATGTTCTTCACTTCATAGCTGAGGTGATGAATGCCGCCGGACGGATTCTTGTCGAGGAAGTTTTTGATCGGTGAGTTATCACCAAGCGGATACAGCAGTTCGATCTTGGTATTGGGAAGTTCCACGAACACAACGGTGACGCCGTGATCCGGCACATCATGGGGTGCCGAGACTTTCGCGCCCAGCACATCGCGATAACTCGCGACGGCGGCGTTCAAGTCTGGGACGGCAATGGCGACGTGATTTAAACGACCGATCATTCTTCTCTCTCATTCAACAGACTCAATTTAGCGACTTAGGGCCTGGTTGCACAAACAACCCTCTGTATCGGATCCTTATTTCGGGATTCTGAAAATAAAATCAATGGCTTATAGAAACGAAAGTCGACCTAAGTTCGCGATTCAAAGCGTTTTTGGCGCTAATTGTGCGGGCCGTAGACCTTCTTATTGTCGTTGCGGCTGTTGGTGACAGTGAAGCTGCCGTTGGGCCGACCTGTCACGCGGATGTCGTAGGCGGTTTGCTCGTCGAGATTGGCGATGACATCGTCCGCCGAATTGAACTCCCTCGCCGTCTCTGAGGCGTGAAGTTGCCAGACCTCGGTGAGGCCCGGTACGGCGTGCAAACGCCCGAAGGTCTCCGGCGCGGCGCCTTTCTTGGCGCCGTTGTTCATGATGGCCGCACGCGGCCGCAGGGCGTTCATCAAAATCGGTAAACCCGAAATCTCCTGACCGTGATGGGTTGTGAGATAGAGGTCGATTTTGCCGACAAGATTATTGGGGCACGCCAGCTTGTGTTCGTAATTCCATGTGAGGTCGCCGAAGTCGGCCATGCGGAATTTACCGAGGGACACGATCATGCCGACAGATTGTGCGTTCTCGCCGCCAAGCAACGGATCTTTGCTTTCATCCCGCGCTTCGAACTCCGTGCACTGCGGATTGGGCGCGCCGGCCCCCTTCAACGGGGTGGCGATGACGTTGGTCGCAGCACTCACGAATTGAACCTCAATGCCTTTGATGGGCAGTTTGTCGCCGGGTTTCGCGACGATATTCTTGGCCGCGCCGCGCGCGGCAACGTAAAGGTCGTAAGCGCCCTTTGTCGCGGCATCGGCATTGGGCCCGTGATCGACGAAGGTGCCGATGGTCATACGCTTGGCCAGCTCGGTAACGCCGCCCACGTGATCGGCGTGGTAATGGGTGACAACGAGATAATCGATGCGCTTAATTCCGGCCTGGGCAGCCGTGCCGACGATACGTTGAGCATCGCGAATGCCGGGAAAGCCTACATCCACCAACATCGACTCCCCCGAGGGCGATACAAACAAGGTCGCCTGCCCGCCTTCAACATCGATAAAATAGATATCAAGGCCTTTCGCGGCGGGCGCTTTCTTCTTTTGCGCTGCCAATGCGGGCCCACAGGCAATCGCGGCAACCAGACAACCAACCAACAGCGATTTCAGGCGCATACCGTCTCTCCCTTTGGAACAACAAGATTGCCCGCTCCGGCGAAAAAACTCAAATCCCGCGCCGATGGCCGGTCAGAAAACCTATGACTGAGTCTTTTATCGCCCGTGCTATCGTGAGCGCACACCGTACGGCGCCCCATGAACCTGCAAGAACTCCAACAGATCAACCAAGCGACGCAGAACAGGATTGCTGAAGGCACTGGGCGCGCCCGCTTTCCAGTCGATCCCTATTTTGGAGTGCTTGAAGTCAGGCTATTCGAATGCCCGCCGTTCCTCATGTTTACGGCCAACGATTGCCCGCGTGCAGCCAACATTCTGTTCGACCAGCACTTTGAGCCCATGTCCATGGCGATTTGGTGCCGCCTTGCGCGGCAGGCATCGAGCGTTTTCGATGTCGGCGCCCATGTGGGCGTCTATGCGCTGGCGGCGGCTAGCGCGTGCCCGAATATGAAGATTCACGCCTTCGAACCTAATCCCTATGCCTACGCGCGGCTTCGCGTGAACAAAGCCCTGAATAACTTTTCCAACTTGGTCGACCATCGCTTTGGGCTTTCGGATCGAGACGACGTTATCTCGATGAGTTGGGATAAAAAAGCCGGCGAGCCGATTTCATCGGGGGCCAGCGTGATGCAAGGCGTGCAAAACGAACGCGAAACGATCGCGGCGGATATAAAGTCTTTCGACAGCTTGGAAGTGGCGGCGACCGTTGGGGACCGCGGGCTTTTTAAGATCGACGTCGAAGGTACGGAATACAATGCGCTGCGCGGTATGCAAAACACCCTGCGCGAGCGGCGACCCGACATTATTCTTGAGACGTTTTCGCAGGAATCTTGCGATCTTCTCACGCCTTTTCTGCTGCCGCTTGGCTACAACGTTTACCGCGTGCGCGAAGACACCATGACGATCGAACGTCTTATGCGTCTTAAGGCCGCCACTTGGGAGACGGGCAACTTCAACTTATTACTCAGTTGCCGGTCGTTCGAAGATTTGGCCGACGTGCTGAAGCCCAGGGCTTAACTAAATCCCCAGTTCCGTCAGAATCTGCGCTGCGCGGTGCTTCCATGTGTGAGATTCCATGACGAGCTGACGCCCTTGAGTCGCGATGGCATGGCAATGCTCGGGATCGCGGAGGTAGCGTTCGGCCACGGCGCCAATATTATTCATATCGTAGCTGCCGTAGTGGATGTCCGGCCTGAACACATGATTGATGCCGCCGACGTCGTCATCGAGCCCCGTTTTATTCACCAGCAGGAACCCGCCTGCAGCCAAACAGTCGAACGTTCTGAAATGAAGGGCGAGGCCGCCGGTATGAATATTGACACGCGAAGCTTGGTAAACTTGCGTATCGAGCGCGCGCACCGGTAACGAGCCCTTGTAGTACGGCGCAAATTCAGGCCACTCGACCCAATGCGGAGCCCCCCATATTTCCAGGCTTTGGCTGATACCGAGCACGGCCTTGAGCACGTGCTCGCGCTCCATCATGCGAATGAGGATCTGCTCAAAAATGAGATGACTGTCCAAAATCAATTCGCAGCCCAAGCGCTGGCAGGTCTCGGCAACCGCTCGGCGGATACCGCTCAAAGACAAATTCGAGAAGGCGAGGACTTCCTTGGGCAAGACCTCGAGGAACTCCTTTAGGCGGTAGTATTTTCCATCCGGCCGAACCGCGACCGGAATTTTATGGTTAATGGGCCGAGGAATGTAGCCGCAAAACGAAAAGTCGCAACGGCTCGGTGTCCCTGCCGGGGCCGGGACATCGGTTCTCACGCCAGGAGATAGAATCGACCAGCTCCGATCGGGGTTCATTCCGAATGCGCGGGGATGAATCAGGAAAAAAATGTGATCGCTTTTCCCGATATCAGTTGTGATGTCCTTGTTACCTACCCATGGATCTTGCATCCAGATCGCGTGCTTGACGCCGCGCGGCCACTTTTGTTCAGCGGGAAGAAAGCGATTTATTTCGAGAACGAGCGTGAGGCGTTTTTCTGTCGCAAGTGCTGCCATATCATCGTGAGCGATATGTTCGGGGTGCCATGAGCACTCATGACCTAATTGGCGGAACCCTTGTGCCAGTGCACTCAGCACATTTACGTAAAATTCCGACGGCGGACTGAATAATGCGATTCGATGTTGAATCAAATTTTCACCCCTCCATACTTCTCAACACATGCACCTTCACCACCGGTTTACGCGTGGGAGAGAATACCTTGCGTACCGCGCTGCGGACCGATTCTTCGACGGCGTCGTCATCGCGGCGGGATTTCTTCGGCAAACGATTGACGGCGGTGCTGATGATATAATCCCAATCGCGGTCTGATTTTCCGGGGGATTTCGCCAGTGGATCGGCCATACCGAGAACCGCCACGAGGGGCGCGGAGGTGACATTATTGTCCGCGTCCATCGCCACGCTGACGACCACGGCGCCCTCGTAGAACATGCGCTTACGATCGCGCAGCATGCCGTCGTTGAGCGGCAACAGATTGCCGTCCTCGTAAGCTAAGCGTCCGCTCCAGACCGTTCCGCCGACCGACGCAACGCCGTCGACGAACTTCACGGCCGCGCCGTTTTCGATCTGCAGCGTTTGCGGCACCTGACATTCTTTCGCCAACTCGGCATGCGCTTTGATGTGCCGGGCTTCACCGTGAACGGGAATGGCGATGCGCGGGCGCACCATTTGATACATGCGGCGCAACTCGTCGCGGGCCGGATGGCCGGAGACGTGAATGAAATGATCGCGGGTGGTTACGACCTCGACGCCCAAGCGCGCCAGCTGGTTTTGCAATTTGGCGATGGCTTTCTCATTTCCAGGGATGACACGCGACGAGAAGATCGCCACATCGCCCTCATCCAAGGAAATGTCGGCGTGACTGTCGTAGGCAATGCGCATCATGGCGGCGCGCGCCTCACCCTGGCTGCCGGTGCAGATGTAAAGGACCTTGTCGCGCGGGAGATGGGCGGCATCCTCAGCTTCGTAAAAATTCAAATCTGCCGCGAGGTAGCCTGTACGGCGTGCGGTTTCGGCCATGCGCCAAAGCGATTGTCCCGCAAGCGCCACTTCACGGCCGTTGGCTTTCGCCGCGCGGGCGATGCTGTCGAGGCGCGCGATATTGGATGCAAAGCAGCCCACGACAATGCGCCCGGTGTAGCGCGCGAAAAGCTTCATAAGGCTGTCGCGCACATCGCGCTCGGACCCCGCCTCGCCCTCGGTAAAGACATTGGTGGAATCGCCAATGAGTGCCAGCACATTCTCCTCGCCCAACTGCTTGAGGGCGGCGAAGTCGGGCGACGCGCCCACGAGCGGATCGTCGTCGAACTTCCAATCGCCGGTGTGGAAGATGGTTCCGTAAGGCGTGCGGATAGCAAGCGCGTTAGGTTCGGGAATGGAATGGGTGAGCGTGATGAAGTCGAGCGTGAATGGGCCGATCTTGGCCTGCCCACCCAGAGGAATCACAGTGACGGGCACTTCATCCTCTAGCCCGAACTCCTTGAGTTTGTATTGGAGGAAGGCCGCCGTAAACGGCGTGCAGTACACAGGGCACCGCAAGCGCGGCCACAAATAGGCAACCGCGCCGATGTGATCTTCGTGGGCGTGGGTAATGACGAGCCCTGCCAACTTCTCACGCCGCTCGGCGATGAAGCTGGGGTCGGGCATGACGACGTCGACGCCGGGAATGGAATCGTCGCCGAAGGTCACGCCGAGATCGACCATCAGCCACTTGCCGTCACAGGCAAAGAGATTGAGGTTCATGCCGATTTCACCGGCACCGCCAAGCGGCACGAACCAAAGGCCGGAATCGAGGCCTTCGGGGAAATCGGTGGTGGTGGTTTTAATTTTGGGCGACGTGCGGTTCATATCGAAGTCCCTCTCCCTTTTGGGTGAGGGATTTTTCAGGTGTTGCGCTGGTGGACCAGTAATAGACCGCGAAGCGTCAAATCGCTATCGATGTGTTCGATGACAGACGTGGCTTGGGCGAACAGCGATGCAAGACCACCCGTGCCCACAACGGTAATGGGTTTGCCGTCGATGGGTTCGCGTTCGGCGCGAATGCGTGCGACGAGACCCTCGATGAGGCCGATGTAGCCCCAAAACACGCCGGAGTGCATTTGCGCGACGGTTGTCTTTCCAACCACAGGGGCCTGCCCCGGGTTGCTGACTTGAAGACGCGGCAATAACGCAGTCGCCATATGCAGCGCTTCCATGGAGAGATTGATGCCCGGGGCGATGCAACCGCCAACGTAATCGCCTTCGGTGTCGATGACGTCGAAGGTCGTAGCGGTGCCGAAATCGATGACGATGAGCGGACGCTTATACGTTTCGTGGGCCGCCACGGCGTTAACGATACGGTCGGCGCCCACTTCGCGCGGATTCTCGACCTTGGCCACAGCACCAAGTTTCAGATCGGGATCGCCAATGAAACGCGCTTTGCAGTGGAAGTATTTGTCGCACAGCTTGCCGAGGTCGAAATTCTTGCCCGGCACCACGGAGCCGACGATGGCGTGCGTGATTCCGTCCGGGTTCACGCCGTCGCGCTGCATGAGTTGGGTAAGCCAGATGCCGTATTCATCGGCGGTGCGGTCGGTTTTGGTGGCGGCGCGCCACTGACCTTTCAGCGTGTCGCCGTCGTAAACAGCGAGGACAACGTTGGTGTTGCCGCAATCGATAGCGAGTAACATTTACGGCGTCCCGAATAAGACATCGCCGGCGACGATGCGCCGACGGCCGGCTGCGGAATCGAGCAACAGTGCGCCGTCAGCATCGAGGCCCGCAAAGGTTCCGGTGACGGGGCCGTCCGTCAGGCCCACCGACACGGCCGCACCGTATTGGGGTCCGCGTTCAAGCCATGCGGCGCGAATGACAGCAAAGCCTTCGGTGCGCCAGCGGTTAAGCCAGAAATCAATGGCACGGCATAAAACCGTGAGCGTGTGCTCGGGGCTTGTGTCGATGTGATGCAGGATTAGCGCCGTCGGCGGATAGGACGCGCCTTCGACAGGAATGCTTTCGAGGTTGATGCCGATGCCGAGGACGACCCAGGAGCGGCCATCGGGGCTGGTCACCATCTCGGGCAAAATTCCGGAAACTTTTTGGCCCTCCAGCAGGACATCATTGGGCCATTTGCAGTTGAGCACCGGTGGTGCGGTGTTGTGGCGCGGAAGATCTTGAATGGTGTCGACCACAGCGACGGCGGCCAGAAAGCCGATCTCAGGCGCGGTAGTTTTATTTTCGGGCGCGGCAAGAAGAATGGACGCATAGACATTGCCGGGCGGGCTGACCCAGGTGCGGCCATGGCGACCACGGCCGGCGGTTTGGGTTTTGGCCCACAGCAACAGCCCCTCTTCCACCCCGGTGCCCTGCTCGACCATGCGGACGAGTGCGGCATTGGTGCTGTCGAGTTCGTCAAACGCCATAACGCGCCAGCCATGGGGGATATGGGGCTCGGGCGGAGCGTGAGACGATGTGAAATAGGCGTCGGTCAATGGCTTCGGCTTTTCAAAGCGCGGAGAAAAATGTCCGCGTTAGCCCAGAAACAGGTTTAGCCCAGAAAGAGGGCTCGGGCCGCCGCTTGAGCGCTATCCACCAACGACGACGGCAGCACGAAGATTACGAGCATCAGAACGCCGCAACCGACCATCAGGGTTCCGGCCAATTTGTCGGGCGCGTCAAAGGCGGTGCCGGGCTCGTCGAAGTACATGATCTTGATCAGACGGATGTAATAGACCGCGCTGATAACGCTGGCCAAAAGGCCGACGACGGCGAGCCAGACAAAGCCCGCGTTCACGGCGGCCACGAAGATGTAAAACTTGCCCAGGAAGCCTGCGAGCGGCGGAATTCCGGCCATGGAGAACATGAGCGCTGCTAGCACGGCAGCCATGACGGGATGGTTTTTGGCCATGCCGGACAGGTCGGAGATGTCTTCGACATTCTTGCCCTTCACGCGCATGGACATGATGACCGCGAAGGTGCCGACGTTCATGAACAGGTAGATCAGCAGATACACGAGCAAGCCGCGGGCGCCCTCTTCGTTGCCGACGACGAGGCCGATGAGCGCATAGCCCACGTGGCCGATGGAGCTGTAGGCCATGAGGCGCTTGATGTTCTTTTGCGCGAGGGCCGCCACTGCGCCCCAACCCATGGACAGGATGGAGATGAAGATAATGACCTGCTGCCATTGCTCGATCATGTTGCCGAAGGGACCGACAAGAACGCGCAGGAACAGGCACAAACCCGCGATCTTGGGCGCGACCGAGAAGAAGGCGGTGATAGGTGTTGGCGCACCCTCGTAGACGTCAGGCGTCCACATGTGGAAAGGCACGGCGGAGACTTTGAACGCGAGGCCGGCGATGACGAACACGACGCCGATCATGAGGCCGAGGGACGCGGGGCCAGCTTTCACGGCGGTGGCGAGGCCATCAAACGTGGTGGTGCCGCCGAAACCGTAGACCAGCGACGAACCGTAAAGCAGCAAACCTGACGCGAGCGCGCCGAGGACGAAGTACTTCACGCCGGCTTCGGTGGCGCGTTGATTGTCGCGGTCGTAGGCCGCGAGCACGTAGAGCGACAAGGATTGCAGCTCAAGCCCGACATACAGCGAGATGAGGTCGTTGGCCGAGATCATCATCATCATGCCGATGGTGGCGAACATGACGAGGACCGGGAGTTCGTTGCGGGCAGTTTTTTCGCGCTGGGCCCAGGAATTGATGAGCAAAGACGTAAGGCCTGCGCCCACCAGCATCAGGATCTTGGCGTAGGACGTGAAACCGTTGACGACAAAGAGGCCGTTGAAGGCCGTCACGGGCGCCGAGCGGATGACGAGTCCGCCGGCCACAACCATGGCGGCGAGCGCCAGCCACGTGAGCAACGTGGTGGACTCTTTCTCGCGGAAGACGCCGACCAGCAGAAGCACCATGGCGGCGACGGCCATGAAGACTTCGGGAAGGGCTGGAGTAATGAGCTGCAGGAGGTGTGACATGGGTTCTTCCTACCGCAGGAACGCAAGCAATTGATGGCCGATGGGCGCGACCTCGGCGACGCGGGACTTCAAAGCCGTCTCGTAGCTGGCGACTAGGTCGGCCACGGAGCGGTCCATGATGCCCAGGAACGATTCCGGATAGATGCCCATCCACATGGTCACGGCGATGAGCGGCGCGAGGATGACAATTTCGCGCGGCTCGAGATCGAGCATGGCTTTCACGTCGTCTTTGGTCAGCTCGCCGAAAACCACGCGGCGATACAGATAGAGCATGTAAGCCGCGCCGAGCACGACACCGGACGACGCGATTAGCGCAACCCAAGTGTTGGTTTGGAAGGTGCCGAGCAGAACCATGAACTCGCCGACGAATCCGGCGGTGCCGGGAAGTCCAACCGAGGCCAGCATGAAGATCATAAAGGCGAAGGCGTACTTGGGCATGTTGTTCACAAGGCCGCCGTAGCGGGCGATCTCGCGGGTGTGCAGACGGTCGTAGACGACGCCGACGCACAGGAAGAGCGCGGCCGAGACCACGCCGTGCGAGAGCATTTGGAAAATCGCACCTTCAATCGATTGCTGATTGGCGGCGAACACGCCCAAGGTCACATAGCCCATGTGCGCGACGGACGAATAAGCGATGAGCTTTTTCATGTCCTGCTGCACGAGAGCGACCAGCGAGGTGTAGACGATGGCGATGAGCGAGAGGGTGAACACCAGCGGCGCGAAGTAATGGCTGGCTTCGGGCAGCATCGGCAGCGAGAACCGGATGAAACCGTATCCGCCCATTTTCAACAGCACGCCGGCCAGAATGACAGAACCCGCCGTCGGTGCGTCGACGTGGGCATCCGGCAGCCAAGTATGTACCGGCCACATGGGCACCTTCACGGCGAAGGACGCGAACATGCCGAGCCACAGCCAGTATTGCATCTCGACCGGGAACTTGAAGGCCAAGAGCGACGGGATATCGGTCGTACCCACCTGGAAGTACATGGCCAGCATCGCGACCAGCAGCAGCACTGATCCTGTGAGCGTATAGAGGAAGAACTTAAACGCCGAGTAGACGCGACGCCCGCCGCCCCACACACCAATGATCAGGAACATCGGGATCAGCACGGCTTCGAAGAAGACGTAGAACAGCACCATGTCCATGGCGCAGAACATGCCGACCATCATGGTTTCGAGGATCAGGAAGGCCACCATGTACTCGCGCACCATCTTGGTAACGGCGTGCCATGAGGCCAAGATGCACGCGGGCATCAGGAACGTGGACAGGATCACGAACAGCACGGAGATGCCGTCGACACCCATGTGATAGCTGATGGCGTATTGCGGCAGCCAATCGAAGCGTTCCTCGAACTGGAACGACGAACTGGCCGGGTTGAATCCGAACCACAGGATCAGGGAGATCAGGAAGGTCAGAATGGTCGTCCACAGCGCGATCATGCGTGACTGCTGGGCGACGACCTTCTCCTCGCCGCCGATGGCGAGAATGATCAAGGCCCCTACGAGCGGCAGGAACGTGATGACCGAAAGCACCGGCAAATGAGAGATGAAGTTCGCCATGGTCTAGTGCGCTCCCACGACAAACCACGTCACGATGACGGCGATGCCGACAATCATGGCGAAGGCGTAGTGATACAGGTAACCGCTTTGCACGGTGCGCAAACGTTGCGCGGCTTTGGCGGTGACCATGGCGATGCCGTCAGGACCAAAGCGGTCGATGATGCCGGTGTCGCCGATTTTCCAGAAGATGCGGCCCAAGCGGAAGGCGTTTTGCACGAACAACCAGTTGTACAGTTCGTCGAAGTACCACTTGTTGAGCAGGAACCGGTAGATGTCCGGGAACTGCGCGGCCAGTTTGCCCGGCAGATCGGTGCGGCGGACGTAGAATAGATATGCCCAGCCGAGACCCAACAAGCTGACGATCAGCGGCAGCCATTGCACGAAGAAGTTATGGTGCTCCGTATGGGCGCGGTGAATGCTGTCGTTCTCGTGCAGGACTTTGATCGCCTCGCCCCAGAAATGCTCGCGGCCTTCGCCGACGAAGAAGTGATTGAAGCCGCCGCCGATGAAGATAGCACCCACGGCCAAAAGGCCGAGCGGGATCAACATGACCAGAGGGCTTTCGTGTACATGCTCCATGGTGTGGTGATCGGCGCGGGGCTTGCCGAAGAAGGTGATGAAGATCAAACGCCACGAATAGAATGACGTTAGGAGTGCGACCAGGATCGTCATGACATAGGCGTAGGTACCCACGCCCGTGCCCGACGCGAGGGCGGACTCAATGATCATGTCCTTCGAAAAGAAGCCCGAGAACGGCGGAATACCTGTAATCGCGATGGTGCCGATGGTCATGACGCCGAATGTCACCGGGATCAGCTTCCAGATGCCGCCCATTTTGCGGATGTCTTGTTCGTCCGACATGGCGTGAATCACAGCGCCTGCCGAGAGGAACAACAGCGCCTTGAACCAGGCGTGGGTCATAAGGTGGAAGATGCCGCCTTGATAGGCCGACACGCCGCAAGCCACGAACATGTAGCCAAGCTGCGAACAGGTTGAATAAGCGATGATGCGCTTGATGTCGTTCTGCACGCAGCCGACGGTGGCGGCGAAGAACGCGGTTGTGGCACCCAAGAAGGTGACGAACGCCAGCGCATCGGGCGCGTATTCGAATAAGGGCGACATGCGCGCGACCAGGAACACGCCGGCCGTGACCATGGTCGCTGCGTGAATGAGTGCCGAGACCGGCGTCGGGCCTTCCATGGCGTCCGGCAACCAGGTGTGCAGGAACAGCTGCGCCGATTTACCCATGGCGCCCACGAACAGCAGAAGGCAAGTGATGGTCAGCGCGTGCGCGTGAATACCGAAGAAGGTAACGGCGGATTCGGCCTTGCCGGGGGCCGCGTCGAAGATCACGTCGAAGTTGACGGAATCGAAGATGAAATAGACGGCGAAGATTCCCAGCAGGAAGCCGAAATCACCGACACGGTTGACGACGAACGCTTTAATGGCGGCGGCGCAAGCCGAGGGCTTCTTGAACCAGAACCCGATGAGCAGATACGAGACGAGCCCCACCCCTTCCCAGCCGAAGAACAGCTGAACGAGGTTGTCGGCGGTCACCAGCATGAGCATGGCGAAGGTGAACAGCGACAGGTACGCCATGAAGCGCGGCTGTGAGTCGTCGTGCGACATATAGCCGCAGGCGTAGACGTGAATGAGTGTCGAAACGCAGGTCACTGTCATGACCATCACGGCCGACAGGGTGTCGTAGCGCAGCGCCCACTCGGCTTCGAACGTGCCCGAGGACAGGAACGTCATGAGGTGAACGGTTTCCGGGTGCGCGTGCAGCGCGACTGCGATGAAATTCGGAATCGAACACGCGGCGGCCAAGCCGACACCCAAACAGGTGACGATCTGCGACGAACGGTCGCCGATCAGGCGTCCGAAGAAGCCGGCAATGAAGGCGCCCAGAAGGGGCAGGAATACGGCAGCTGTCAGCACGAGGCCCCTACCCTTTCAACTGATTGATGTCTTCGACCTCGATCGAGCGGCGGTTGCGGTAGAAAACCACCACGATCGCAAGGCCGATGGCGGCTTCCGCCGCGGCGACGGTGAGCACCAGCATGGTGAACACCTGGCCGACCAAGTCGTTCAAGTAGGACGAGAACGCCACCAAGTTGACGTTCACAGCGAGCAACATCAGCTCGATAGACATCATGATGATGATCAGGTTCTTCCGGTTGAGGAAGATTCCGAAGATTCCGATGGTGAACAGGATCGCGCCGACCGTCAGGAAGTGGCTGAGGCCGATGGCGAAGGCACCTTCTGTGGGAAGTGCGTTCATTGCAGGCCCTTCCCGACCTCGACCTGGACGACGCTGAGCGTGTCCTCGGCGCGGCGCGCGACTTGTTCGGAGATCTTTTGTTTACGCACACCCGGACGGCGGCGCAGCGTGAGAACGATTGCGCCCACCATAGCGACCAGAAGCACGAGGCCGGACGCCTGAAACAGGTAGACGTAGTTGGTGTAAAGGATGTTGCCCAAAGCCTGGGTATTGTTGACGTCAGCCATGTCGGGTGCGGGCGCTAGACGCAAGCCCTCTGCCGCCGGCGACATGGTCCAGCCGCCGAACACGAAGGCGAGTTCAACGAGCAAAATGATCCCGATGAGCGCGCCCATGGGCAGGTACTTCATAAAGCCTTCGCGCATGATGGTGACGTTGATGTCGAGCATCATCACAACGAAGAGGAACAGCACGGCTACCGCGCCGACGTAGACGACCACCAAGATCATGGCGACGAACTCGGCGCCCAGCAGCACGAACAAGCCGGCGGCGTTGAAGAACGTCAGGATCAACCACAGCACGCAATGCACCGGATTGCGCTGAAAGATCACGTTCAGCGCCGCGATCACGCCGATAATGGAAAACAGATAGAACGCCAACGACGCGATAATCATGCGCGCGCGCTCCTGTTCTGCTGGTTCAGCCCCTGCATCATCCCCATCCTAATCCCCGCGCCTAGCGATACGGCGCGTTCAACTCGAGACGTTTTGCCAATTCGCTTTCCCAACGGTCGCCGTTGGCCAGCAATTTGGATTTGTTATAGAGCAGCTCGTCGTGCGTTTCGGTCGCGAACTCAAAGTTCGGGCCTTCGACGATGGCATCCACCGGACAGGCTTCTTCGCAGAAGCCGCAGTAGATGCACTTGGTCATGTCGATGTCGTAACGCGTGGTGCGGCGTGAGCCGTCGGCGCGCGGTTCGGCTTCAATGGTGATGGCCTGCGCCGGGCAAATGGCTTCGCACAGTTTGCAGGCGATGCAGCGTTCTTCCCCGTTTGGATAGCGGCGCAAGGCATGCTCGCCGCGAAAGCGCGGGCTCAGCGGACCTTTTTCCCATGGGTAATTGAGCGTCACCTTGGGCTTGAACATGTACTTCAACGTCAGCGCCATGCCGGAGACAAGCTCCCACAGCAGGACGGTACGGGCGGAACGGTCGAGGAATGCCACGATGTTCTCCCTATGGCGCCAGTTTGTGGGAATAAACAAGGAAGGCTGCGGTCGCGATCAGCCAGATTCCCGAGGCGGGCAAGAAGACTTTCCAGCCCAGACGCATCAATTGGTCGTAGCGGAAGCGCGGGAACGTGGCGCGCACCCAGATGAACACGAACAGACAGAATAGAACTTTGGCGATGAACCAAACCACGCCCGGAATGAACGTGAGCCCGAAGGGCGCCAACCAGCCGCCGAGGAACAGGATCGTCACCATGCCCGACATCATGATCATGTTCATGTATTCGCCGAGGAAGAACAGCGCGAAGGTCATGGACGAGTATTCGGTCATGAAGCCCGCGACCAGTTCGCCTTCCGCTTCCGGCAAGTCGAACGGATGGCGGTTGGTTTCCGCCAGCACCGAGATGAAGAAGACGATGAACATCGGGAAGTGCGGCACGAAGTACCAAAGGCCTTGCTGCGCCTTCACGATGGACGAGAGATTCAGCGTGCCCGCCGTGAGCAGCACGCAAATCATGATGAAGCCGATGCTCACTTCGTAAGACACCATTTGCGCCGCCGAGCGCATGGCGCCCAGGAAGGCATAACGGCTGTTGGACGACCAACCCGCCATGACGATGCCGTAGACACCGAGCGACGAGATGGCGAACAGATACAAAATGCCGACGTTGATGTTCGAGAGCACCAATCCATCGGCGACCGGAATCACGGCCCAGGCAATGAGCGCCAGCGAAAAGCTGAGCATGGGCGCCAGGAAGAACACGACCGGGCTGGAACCCGTGGGAATGACGGTCTCTTTGGTCAGCAGTTTCACCGCGTCGGCGAACGGCTGGAACAGACCGAAGGGCCCCACGACGTTGGGGCCTTTGCGCATTTGCATGGCGCCAATGATCTTGCGTTCGGCATAGGTGAGATATGCCATGGAGATCAGCAGCGGAACGGCCAAGCACAGGATCTTAATAACGATCCAGAGGAACGGCCAAAGATACTCGGTCCAGAACTCAGCCATGGGTGCCGCTCTTGAGCTTGCCGCCCAACACGAATTCTTCCGAGCATTGCGCCATGGTGCGCGACGCGCGGCTGATGGGGTCGGTCATGTAATAGTTTTTCACCGGATAATCGAAAGCACTTGAGGCAATGGCGCCTGCGGTGCCGAAATTGCCCCAGGTCGCGGGTTTCACTTGATCGACCGATGCAAAGTTGGGGTCGATGGTGGCGAGACGCGCGCGCAAAGCCTTAAAGGTGTCGTAAGGCAAAGTCTTGCCCAACACTTCCGACAGTGCGCGGATGATAGACCAGTCTTCACGGGCCTCGCCCGGCGGGAACACGGCGCGCAGGGCTTCTTGCACGCGGCCTTCGGTGTTGACGTAGGTGCCGTCTTTTTCCGTATAAGCAGCGCCGGGCAAAATGACGTCGGCGCGGTGCGCGCTGCGGTCGCCATGATGACCTTGATAAATCACGAAGGCATTTCCGAGGCGTGCGGTGTCGATTTCATCAACGCCCAGCAGATAGACGACTTCGATGTCGCCCTTGCCCGCGCCTTCCATGATGCCGCGCGTGTTCTTGCCGCTCATCCCCGGCACGAAGCCGAGATCGAGGCCGCCGACGCGCGCGGCTGCCGTGTGCAGAACGTTGAAACCGTTCCAGCCGTCTTTGATCATGCCGCAGGTTTCGGCGGCTTGGCGCGCAGCGGCGAGAATGGCGGCACCGTCGGAACGCGCGAGCGCGCCCATGCCGACGATGATCATTGGCTTCTTGGCGTTTTTCAGCACGGTTGCGAACGGATGGCCGCCGTCGGCGATCTTGGAAATGAGATCGGCGTGATTGCCGAGGTGTTCGACCTTGTAGGAGAAATCGGTTTCGGTGCCGATGACGGCAACGGGCAATCCATGCGCGAAACGCTTGCGGATACGCGCATTCAAGATCGGCGCTTCCGTGCGCGGATTGGAACCCAGGATCAGCAGCGCGTCGGCCTGTTCGATACCGGCGATGGTGGTGTTGAAGATGTATGAGGCGCGCACCGAGGGATCGAGCGCCGCGCCGTCTTGGCGGCAATCGATGCTGGTGGAACCCAGGGCGGCCATGAGGTCTTTCAAGGCCAGCATGGATTCACAGTCCACGAGATCGCCCGCGAGTGCGGCGATCTTGGAACCCGCGAGGCCCTTCACTTTCGAAGCGATGGCGGTAAAGGCTTCGTTCCAGGTGGCGGGCTGCAGTTTGCCGTTCTTGCGCACGAACGGTTGATCGAGGCGCTGGTACTGCAGGCCATCGATGGCGTGACGACTTTTATCGGCCAGCCATTCTTCGTTGATGTCTTCGTGAATACGCGGCAACACGCGCATGACCTGACGGTCGCGCGCATCGAGGCGAATGTTTGTGCCGACAGCATCGAACACGTCGATGGATTCTGTTTTGCGCAATTCCCACGGACGCGCGGCGTAGGCGTAGGGCTTGCTGGTGAGCGCGCCTACGGGGCACAGGTCGACCACGTTGCCGGACAACTCCGAGGTCAGCGCTTTCTCGAGATAGGAAGTGATCTCCATGTCTTCGCCGCGACCGGTGGCACCCAACTCGGGCACGCCCGCCACTTCGGTGACGAAGCGGACGCAGCGCGTGCAGTGAATGCAGCGGGTCATGGTCGTGGAGACGATGGGACCCATGTACTTGTCGCGCACCGCGCGCTTGTTCTCGTTATAGCGGCCGCGGTCGGCGCCATAGGCCATGGCTTGGTCTTGCAGATCGCACTCGCCGCCTTGATCGCAGATGGGGCAATCGAGCGGGTGGTTGATAAGCAAGAACTCCATGACGCCGCCGCGCGCTTTGTTGGCGCGCTCGGATTTGGTGTGAACAACCATGCCCTCGCCCACCGGCATCGCACATGACGCGACGGGCTTCGGCGACTTCTCCACATCGACCAAGCACATGCGGCAGTTGCCGGCGATGCTGAGGCGGTCGTGGTAGCAAAAGCGCGGAATTTCCACGCCCACCGATTCTGCCGCTTGCAGGATGGTGGTGTTGGCGGGGACTTCGACCGCAATGCCGTCGATGGTGAGTTTGGGCATGACTAAGCTGCCTTCTCGTGAACTTTTTTATCGCGGTAAGCCGCGATGCGCTTTTCCAGCTCGGGCCGGAAGTGGCGGATCAAGCCTTGCACGGGCCACGCAGCCGCGTCGCCCAGCGCGCAGATGGTGTGACCTTCGATCTGATAGGTGACTTGTTCGAGCGTATCGATTTCGCCCAGGGTCGCATCGCCTTTGACCATGCGCTTCATGACGCGCGCGAGCCAACCGGTGCCTTCACGGCATGGCGTGCACTGGCCGCAGCTTTCATGTTTGTAGAAGGCTGACAGGCGCGAGATCGCCGCGACGATGTCGGTCGATTTGTCCATGACCATGACGGCCGCGGTGCCAAGGCCCGACTTCACGTCACGCAGCGCGTCGAAGTCCATGAGCACGGTGTCGCAAATGGATTTGGGAAGCACCGGAACCGATGCACCACCGGGAATGATTCCCAAAAGATTGTCCCAGCCGCCACGCACGCCGCCGCAATGCTTCTCGATGAGTTCCTTCAAAGGAATGCTCATGGCGTCTTCGACATTGCACGGATTGTTGACGTGGCCGGAGATGCAGAAAACTTTCGTGCCCGTGTTGTTCGGGCGGCCGAAGCTGGAGAACCACGAAGCGCCGCGACGCAAGATGGTGGGTGCGACCGCGATACTCTCGACGTTGTTTACGGTGGTCGGGCAGCCGTAGAGGCCGACGCCGGCCGGGAACGGCGGCTTCAAGCGCGGCTGGCCTTTGTTGCCTTCGAGGCTTTCGATGAGCGCGGTTTCTTCGCCGCAGATGTAAGCACCGGCGCCGCGATGCAGATAGATGTCGAACTTCCAGCCCGAACCGCAGGCGTTATCGCCGACGAGGCCCGCTTCGTAGGCTTCGTCGATAGCGACCTGAAGGTTGGAGGCTTCGTTATAAAACTCGCCGCGAATGTAGATGTAGCAAGCATGCGCCTTCATGGCGAAGCTGGCGATGAGGCAGCCTTCGATCAGCTTGTGCGGATCGAAGCGCAGCATGTCGCGGTCTTTGCAGGTGCCGGGTTCGCCCTCGTCGGCGTTGACGACGAGATAGTGCGGACGCTCCGATTCAGCCTTGGGCATGAACGACCACTTAAGGCCGGTCGGGAATCCCGCGCCGCCACGGCCACGCAGACCGGAACGCTTCATCTCGTCGATGATCCAGTCGCCGCCCATGGCGAGGATTTCTTTGGTGCCGTCCCAATCACCGCGCGCGCGTGCGCCCTTCAGCCGCCAGTCGTGGCGTCCGTAGAGATTGGTGAAGATGCGGTCCTTATCGGCAAGCATCGGTCGTTTCCCTTACGCCTTCGGCGCGGCGGCTTTAGCGGCCGCCTCGGCTTTTGCTTTTTCGAATGCGGCCTTCGCTACGGCGAAGTCCTGCTTTGGAATAGGTTGTGTCGGATCGTCCACGAGCGTGAGTGGCGAGCCTTTGGGTGCGGCGTTGTCGCGGCCCGTGAGCGAGCCGGGCTTCGGCAGCGTGCCGCCGCTCTTTAAAGCGTCGAGAACCTTGCTTGTGTTGGCGTAGTCGGCGTCTTCGTAATAGTCGTCGCCGATCTGGAACACGGGCGCATTCACGCACGCACCGGCGCACTCCAATTCGCCCAAGCTGTATTTACCGTCGGCGGAGACTTCGCCCATGCCGATGCCGAGTTTTTCTTTGCAGGCACGAACCACCTCGCCGACGCCGCGCAATTCGCACGACAACGACGTGCAAATCTGCACATGCGCCTTACCGACCGGCGACAGATTGAACATGGTGTAGAAGGTTGCGACTTCGAGCACGCGGATCGTGGCCATGTCGAGCATCTGCCCGATGACTTCAATAGCGGGACGCGTCACCCAGCCTTCCTGACGCTGCGCGAGATCGAGCAGCGGAATCACGGCCGAGGCCTGACGGCCTGCCGGATACTTGGCGATGATGCGCTTGGCGCGCGCGAGCATCTCGTCGTTGAATACAAACGTCGCGGGCTGTTTCTCGGCGAGTTTACGAACGCTCATCGGTCCACCTCACCGAACACAATATCGATGGAGCCCAACACTGCAGGCACGTCGGCCAGCATGTGACCGCGCAACATGGCGTCCATGCCTTCCAGGTGCACGAACCCTGGGGCGCGGATGCGACAGCGATAGGGTTTGTTGGTGCCGTCGGACACCAAGTAGACGCCGAACTCGCCCTTGGGCGCTTCGGTGCAGGCATAGACTTCGCCTTCCGGCACTTTGAAACCTTCGGTGTAGAGCTTGAAGTGGTGGATGAGCGCTTCCATGGACGTCTTCATTTCGCCGCGCGGCGGGGCCATGACCTTGCGGTCATTCACGCGCACGGGACCTGAAGGCATTTTCGAGAGGCACTGGTTGATGATCTTCACCGACTGGCGCATTTCCTCGACGCGCACGAGATAGCGGTCGTAGCAATCGCCGTGCTTGCCGATGGGAATATCGAATTCGTAATTCTCGTAGCCATCGTAGGGCTGCGACTTGCGCAAATCCCAGGCGAGGCCCGACGCGCGGATGTTGGGACCGGTGAAGCCCCACGCAATCGCCTGCTCTTTGCTGACGATTCCGATGTCGACTGTGCGCTGCTTGAAGATGCGGTTATCGGTGAGCAAGGCTTCCAGATCGTCGATGATCTTGGGATAGCCTTCGGCCCACATGGCGATGCGATCCGTGAGGCCCGGCGGAAGATCCTGGTTCACGCCGCCCGGACGGATGTAGTTGGCGTGCATGCGCGCGCCGCAGACTTCGTCGTAGAAGCCCATGATCTTTTCGCGTTCCTCGAAGGTCCACAGAAACGGCGTCATGGCGCCCACGTCCATGGCATAGGACGCGATGTTCATGATGTGGTTGAGGATGCGGGTCAACTCGCCGAACAGAACGCGAATGCATTGCGCGCGCGGCGGCGGTGTCACGCCGAGCAAGCGCTCGATGGCGATGGCGAACGTCTGCTCCTGATTCATGGGCGAGACGTAATCGAGGCGGTCGAAGTACGGGATCGCCTGGAGATAGGTTTTGTACTCGATCAGCTTTTCGGTGCCGCGATGAAGCAAACCAATGTGCGGATCAACGCGGTCGATTACTTCGCCGTCCATCTCGAGCACCAGGCGCAACACGCCGTGCGCGGCCGGATGCTGCGGGCCGAAGTTGATGGTGTAATTTTCGATTTCGCCGGCGGAGCGTGTGGTGGTCTCGCTCATGTTATGCCCCACCCTGCTTAGCGGGTGGCACGGCTTTCTCGTCGCCCGGCAGCACGCGCGGCATGCCTTCCCACGGTGACAAGAAGTCGAAGGTGCGGAAATCCTGCGGCAGCTTCACGGGCTCGTAGACCACGCGCTTTTGTTCTTCGTCGTAGCGCATCTCCACATAGCCGGTGAGCGGGAAATCTTTGCGCAGCGGATGACCGTCGAAACCGTAGTCGGTGAGGATGCGGCGCAGATCGGGATGACCGGTGAAGTAAACGCCGTACATGTCCCACACTTCGCGCTCGAGCCAATTGGCGCACGGGTGAAGGTCGGTGATGCTGGGAACCGGCGTGGACTCAGTCGCGGTGATTTTCACGCGTACACGCAAGTTCAAGTTCATGCTGAGCAGATGATATACGACGTCGAAACGCTCCAGGCGCTCAGGGTAGTCGGCGCCGCAGACGTCGATGATCTGCGTGAACTGGCAAGCGGGTGCGTCGCGCAATGCCGTGAGGACGTTAATGATGTTGTCGCGCGTCGTATGCACGATGACGCCCGCGACGGGCAGTGCCTGCGCGGTTCCCATAGAGCCCAAAGCCGCGGTGACGGCGGTTAGGCAAGAAGCAAGCTGGTCGTTGGTCGTGGTCATACGGGTCTAACGATCAATGGTGCCAACGCGGCGGATTTTCTTCTGCAGCTGCATGATGCCGTACAGCAGCGCTTCGGCCGTCGGCGGACAGCCGGGAACATAGATGTCCACCGGCACGATGCGATCGCAGCCGCGCACGACGGAATAGGAATAGTGGTAATAGCCGCCGCCGTTGGCGCAGCTGCCCATGGAGATCACGTAGCGCGGCTCGGGCATCTGGTCGTAGACCTTGCGCAGGGCGGGCGCCATTTTGTTGCACAGCGTGCCGGCGACGATCATCACGTCGGACTGGCGCGGCGACGGGCGGAACACGAGGCCGAAACGGTCGAAATCGTAGCGCGCCATGGCGACGTGCATCATTTCGACGGCGCAGCAAGCCAGACCGAACGTCATGGGCCACAAGGAGCCGGTGCGGCCCCAGTTCGCCAAGGCGTCGAGTGAGGTCAGCAGGAAGCCCTTGTTCTGCAGCTCCTCGGCCACACGGGCGAGAACCTGAGCGTCGCCGGGATTAGCGACGGCGGGAGGAACGGTTATTCCCATTCCAGAGCCCCCTTCTTCCATTCGTAGATAAAGCCGATGGTAAGCACGCCCAGGAACACCATCATCGACCAGAACCCGAAGACGCCGATCTTGCCCAGGCTGACAGCCCACGGGAACAAGAACGCAACTTCGAGGTCGAAGATGATGAACAGGATGGACACGAGATAAAAGCGCACGTCGAAGCGCGTGCGGGCGTCGTCGAAGGCTTCAAAGCCGCATTCGTACGCCGATGTCTTCTCGGGATCGGGCCGGCTCGGCCCGGCGATCAGCGATGCAATCACGATGACCAGCGCAAGGCCGAAGGCAATGCCGATGAAAATCAGAATCGGCAAATACTCTTGTAGCAAAATCTCCATCGGCCACCACGCCTCGGAACCGCCCCCCGTGAGACCACAAGCGGTTCTCTTTTATTATGACTTTGCAACGTGTTACGGCGTCGCATGCAAGTGGGATATTAAGATTGACGCGAACCCCCGTCCCACTCGCCAAATCTGGGCTGATCTAAACGGCGCGAGCAGTTGAAGTCAAGCCGACTCATTGCCCCTAAGCCCATTGACAGGCAAATGTTTTTTGCCGCTTCGCCCGTGTTAAGGCGGCCAGCTTTTGCAATGCACGGCAAGGAGCGCACAACTGTTCGCTGTAGGAACAAAGCTTCCAGGGATCGGCTTCTTCTCCGAAAGGGAGCTTTTCATGAATTCGAGCGATCAGCGCACACGTTCCGTCTGGATGGCGGAGCTGCCCAAAAGTGCGCCTGAGCTAACCCATGATTTAAAAGTCGATGTCGCCATTGCCGGGGCCGGCATCGCCGGCGTAACGACCGCCTATTTGCTCGCGAAAGCCGGGATCACGGTCGCGTTGATCGATATGGGCCCGCCCGGCGGCGGCATGACAAGCCGTTCAAGCGCGCACATTACAGCGATAGCCGACGACCATTGGGCCACCATTGCCCGGCGCCGCGGCGACAATGCGGCACGGCTGGCGGCTGGGGAGCAACGCCAAGCCATCGACCGCATCGAGGCTATTCAAAGCGCCGAGGGCATCGCGTGCGACTTTGCGCGCGTCGACGGGTTTCTCGTTCTAGGAAAGGGCGGCACCGAAGCTTTGCTCAAGCGGGAACGCACCGCCGCCCATAAAGCCGGGTTCTTAGACGTGGAACTCGATCGGGACAGGCTTCAAGAATTTTTTACAGGCCCAGCCCTGCGCTTTCCGCGCCAAGCCCGCTTTCACCCCCTCAAATATCTGAAGGGCTTGATCGCCTGCATTGAACGGCTCGGCGGGATCATTGTGACCGGGCGCGTCACGAGCATGACCGGTGGTCGCGCCGCGCACCTTGAGGTCGAAGGTGGGCACGTGATCAAGGCCCGCGCTTTAGTCGCCGCCACGAACTTCCCACTGAACGATAAGCATCTGATCAAGAAGCAGTCGGTCTTCCGCAGCTATGTGATTGGCGGACACATCCCGCGCGGGGCCGCGCCCGACGCCCTAATTTTTGATACCGAGGTTCCCTACCACTACGCGCGCATTCAGCCGGACGGCGCGCGCGATATTCTGCTGCTCGGGGGCGAAGACCACAAAACCGGCAAAGCAGCTGATATGGAAGCACGCTTTTCCCGGCTGGAAAAATGGGGACGAAAACACTTTCCAGCGCTGGGCCCCGTGACGTGGCGCTGGTCGGGCCAGGTCGTGCAAAGCGCCGACTCCCTTCCCTTTCTCGGTCATCTGCCGGGCAAAGATAAAAACGTGTTCGTTATCGCGGGCGATTCGGGCCAGGGCATCATCAACAGCACCATCGGCGCGTCCATGATTCTAGACGCACTCCAGAAGCGATCGAACCCGTGCACGTCAGTCTTCAATCCCGGCCGTCGCGCCAAGGAACCCGAACGTAAACTGGAGCACGCACCGGCGAAGCGTCCGAAACATGTAACGCGGATTGCCGATATTCCCCCAGGTTCAGGCGCCGTCATCGTGCGCGGCGGTGAAAAGATCGCGGTGTATCGGATGAAGGATAACGCCCTCATCGAGCGCTGCGCCAAGTGCCCGCATATGGGGTTGTCCGGTTGCCTGGAACCCGGCGGAAGAATGTTGGGATTGTCCGTGTCACGGATCGCAATTTGCGCCGGACGGAACGCTGCAGCACGGCCCCGCAACGTGCGATCTAAACCCGGTGCCAGCTAAAAGTGAGATCAAGGGTGCAAAAGCGCGCGAGCGAAGGTTGGTGGGCGATGACGGGTTCGAACCGCCGACATCTTGCGTGTAAAGCAAGCGCTCTACCAGCTGAGCTAATCGCCCACAGGTCAGCTAATAGAGGGCCTGCGTATAAAAGAAAAGCGCCATGGCTAATGGGCTGTAAGAAAGTGGTTGCGGTCGCGACCCGCCGGGTCGCTTGGGCGTAATTGCGCGCATGGTTCTAGGGCGCCAGTTGCCTCATGAACAATCGCGTAGCGGTAACCGTACGGCTCCAAAAGAGCGCTAATATAAGCACATGCGCCGGCGTCGAATGTTTCTAAAATGATGTCGGGGAGCTGCGGCAAGATCGCGCGCAAACCTTCAAAGACCAGCGCTTCGGCGCCTTCAACATCGATCTTCATGACCGGATGCGATCCAAAACCCGTCGGGACTAATGCTTCAAGCAAGGGAGACACTTGAACGATCGAGGTCTCCTGCTCCTTTCGATCAAGGTCAATGATTCCAAGCGTCGCATTGGAGGGAAGGCCTCGCCCGCCCTTCATTCGCCAGCGTAGCTTTCTCAGCTCGGTTTCAGCACCTAGCGCCAAATGATAGTCGGTGATGTTCCAGGCAGCGTTTGCGCATTTGTTTATGCGCATTCGGGCGCATGTGAAGGGGTTCGGTTCGAACGCATGGACAGGCAAGTCGGGTCGCGCGGACGCAGCCGCCAATGCAAAAATTCCGGTATAGGAGCCGATATCAAAGGCGCAGGTCGCGGTCCGGCACAATTCTAGCCAGAGGCGGAGTGAGCCGGGCTCAAATTCGCCGTGCGTAAGGATCTCATTGACGACGGAGCAATCGGCGTTCGTGAACATGACAAACGCCGGGCACTTAAGGAAATCCACGTCCACGAAGCCGTAGAAGGGTATGGCGCCCTCTTCTCCCGACGCAATTTGCCGCACGGTGGCCGTGTTGATTGTGTCCAGATCAGCCGTGCGCATTCTACCCCGTAATAAAAAGGCCTCGGCCACACAACGGCGGCCGAGGCCTTTAGTTTCACGGAGAATTAGCGGTTAACGGCGTCTTTCAAGGCTTTGCCGGCCGAAAATTTTGGGCGCTTGGAAGCCTGGATCGCGATGGCTTCACCCGTGCGCGGATTGCGGCCCGTGCTGGCAGCGCGTGAAGCGACGGCAAAGGTGCCGAAGCCGACCAGGCGCACTTCGTCGCCTTTCTTGAGTGCGTTGGTGATGCAATCAAGTACGCCGTCCACGGCTTTCGTTGCATCGGCCTTGGTCAGCCCGGTGGAATCCGATAACTCGGCGACCAAATCGTTCTTGTTCATCTATGAACCCCTAAAATGTAATGGATTGAAACTTGCGACAGCCGCGGACCCCTGACCGGTCGGCGTCCTGAATAACGCGCCGCACCGTCATGCATGTCCGCCAACTTCGGCTGAACCCGTAAAGTGTAGGCGGGCGTTTTTGCGCGCGTCAATGCGTTAAAAGCCTATTTTTCGTGGGTTTTGGGCGTTTTATGGGGATAATTGACACGGACCGAGCGTGATTGCGCGTTATGGGTGCGCGCACGCACCAATGTTGCTCGTCCGAAAGCAACCGGCGGGCCCTTGCTTTCACAAATGCCCGCCGAGTCTTTGTACTAAGTCGCGCCGAGTTAGTGCGTGATCAGCGGCTCTTCTTCCGGCTCCGCGTCCGCCTTCGGGGCGGTGGGCCGTGTGTCTTCTTCGGCGTCGTCCTTCAGGATCGGCACCAACGCTTTGGTCAGCGCCTTCTCCAGAACTTCATCAACCGTCGTCACCGGAACGATGGTCAGCGCGCGCTTCACATTGTCCGGCAACTCTTCCAGATCCTTCTCGTTGTCTTTCGGGATGAGTACGGTCGTGAGGCCGCCACGCAAGGCCGCGAGTAGTTTTTCTTTCAAGCCGCCAATGGGCAATACACGGCCGCGCAAGCTGATTTCGCCGGTCATGGCGACATCTTTGCGCACCGGGATTCCGGTCAGTGCCGACACGATCGCGGTACACATGGCGACACCGGCCGAGGGGCCATCCTTCGGAGTCGCACCTTCCGGCACGTGTACGTGGATATCATTCTTCTCGAACACCTTCAGCTTGATGCCGAACACACGCGCGCGGCTGCGAACATAAGACCGCGCGGCTTGGATCGACTCTTTCATCACATCGCCGAGTTTACCGGTGTAGGTGACCGCACCTTTGCCGGGCATGACAACCGCTTCGATCGACAACAACTCGCCGCCGACTTCGGTCCAAGCCAGACCGGTGACAACGCCCACCAGATCCTCGCGCTCGGCTTCGCCGAAGCGGTATTTCTGTACGCCCGCGAACTTCTTGAGGTTCTTGCGCGTGACGGTGACCTTCGACAGCTTGCGCAGAATGATCTCTTTGGTCGCTTTGCGGGCAAGGTTCGCGAGTTCACGTTCGAGATTACGCACGCCGGCCTCGCGCGTGTAGTAGCGGCACAGATCGCGCAGCGCGTCATCCGACACGCTCCACTCGGTTTTTTTCAAACCGTGTGCGCCGAATTGCTTGGGTATCAGGTGGCGCTTAGCAATGGCCACCTTCTCGTCTTCGGTGTAGCCGGAGAGACGAATGACTTCCATGCGGTCGAGCAGCGGCTGCGGCATACGCAGGCTGTTGGCCGTAGTAACGAACAACACGTCCGACAGATCGTAATCAACCTCCAGATAGTGATCCTGAAAGGTGGAGTTCTGCTCGGGGTCGAGCACTTCGAGCAACGCCGACGACGGATCGCCACGCCAATCGTTGCCGAGCTTGTCGATTTCGTCGAGCAAGAAGAGCGGATTTGATGTCTTCGCTTTCTTCAAGCCCTGGATGATCTTGCCCGGTAGTGAGCCGATGTAGGTACGGCGGTGACCGCGGATTTCGGCTTCGTCGCGCACGCCGCCCAACGAGACGCGCACAAATGCGCGGCCAGTCGATGTCGCGATCGAACGACCGAGCGACGTCTTACCGACACCCGGCGGACCAACGAGACACAAGATCGGGCCTTTGACCTTCTTCGTGCGGCTTTGCACGGCCAAATATTCGATGATGCGTTCTTTGACCTTCTCGAGACCCTCGTGGTCCTTATCGAGCTGCGCCTTGGCCGTTTTTAAATCGATGGCCACACGCGATTTTTTCTTCCACGGAATCCCGGTCAACCAATCGAGATAGTTGCGTACTACCGTCGCTTCGGCCGACATGGGGCTCATGTTCTTGAGCTTCTTGAGTTCGCTGAGGGCTTTCTCGCGCGCCTCTTTGCTCATCTTGAGCTTCTTGATCTTGTCTTCGTATTCGGCGGTCTCGTCGCGGCCTTCCTCGTTTTCGCCCAGCTCGCGCTGGATCGCCTTCATCTGCTCATTGAGGTAGTACTCGCGCTGCGTCTTCTCCATCTGCCGCTTCACGCGGTTCCGGATACGCTTCTCGACTTGCAGAACGCTGATCTCGGATTCCATGAATCCATAGACGCGCTCCAACCGCTCTGAGACGTTCTTCACTTCCAACAGCTCTTGCTTCTCCGCGATCTTCAGCGTGAGATGCGAGGCCACCGTATCGGCAAGCTTCGACGGGTTCTCGATTTGATTGACCGAGACCAGCACTTCCGGCGGAATTTTCTTGTTGAGCTTGATGTACTGCTCGAACTGAGACACGACCGAACGCGCCAGCGCTTCCAGTTCTTTGTCTTCTTCCTTCGGCTCATCGAGGAACTCGGCGTAGGCTTCGAAGAAAGAATCATTCTCTTTGTAGCCGGTTATGCGCGCACGTTGTCCGCCTTCGACCAACACCTTCACGGTGCCATCGGGAAGCTTCAACAGCTGCAGCACGGTCGAAACCGTACCGACATCATAAATATCCTTGGAGCCCGGCTCGTCCTGCGAGGCGTCTTTTTGTGCGACCAAGAGAATTTGCTTATCGTCGGCCATTACGTCTTCGAGCGCGCGCACGGACTTTTCCCGGCCCACGAACAACGGCACGATCATGTGCGGGAAAACGACGATGTCCCTTAGCGGTAGGACCGGAAACAATTGACCTTTTTCAGTATCCACTGAACACCTCTTTCAGGCCAAAAACTGAGCTGGCCAGAACACCCTAGACCAAGAACGGTCCTATCGATAGCGCGGTTGCCGCCACTATCAGTTGGGGTCGATAACCCCACCCTAGCGTATTAGAAGATAAGGCGCTGCAACGCAGGATCAAGCGCCCGCTTGGGAACTTGCTATTCCTAGCATAGTCCCAAGCCGAAGAAATTGAGATCGGTCAAAGTGAAAATGGGTCACGTCAACACACCGGCGCCAAACAATCTGCCGGTGCGCCTGTGGACAACTTTTGAACCGCAAGTTTAGGCCGTGGTTGGGACTTCGCCGCGGCGGTCGGCGTAGATATAGAGCGGTTTTGCACGCTGCTCCGACACTTCGCCGTTCACGACGATTTCTTCGACGCCCTCAAGGCCAGGCAGATCAAACATGGTGTCGAGCAAGATGCTTTCCATGATTGAGCGCAAGCCGCGCGCGCCGGTTTTGCGGGCAATGGCCTTCTTGGCTACAACGCGCAAGGCGTCCTCGGTGAAGGACAGCTGCACGTTTTCCATGTCGAACAGGCGCTGATACTGCTTCGCCAGTGCATTTTTGGGGCGCGTCAGAATGTCGACCAGGGCCGGCTCGTCCAAGTCTTCCAGGGTCGCCAAAATGGGCAAGCGACCGACGAACTCGGGGATCAGGCCGTATTTCAAAAGGTCTTCCGGTTCGACGTCGCGCAGGATAGCACCGGTCTGACGCTCGTCCGCTGACCGCACGTCGGCACCGAAGCCAATTGCGGTACCGCGACCGCGCTGCGCAATGATCTTCTCGAGACCCGCGAAAGCGCCGCCGCAGATAAACAAGATGTTGGTCGTATCGACTTGCAGGAACTCTTGCTGAGGATGCTTGCGGCCACCCTGCGGGGGCACGGAGGCAACGGTGCCTTCCATGATCTTCAACAACGCCTGCTGCACGCCCTCGCCCGACACATCGCGCGTGATCGACGGGTTATCGGACTTGCGGCTGATTTTATCGATTTCGTCGATGTAGACGATGCCGCGTTGCGCGCGCTCGACATTGTAGTCGGCGGCCTGCAGCAATTTCAGAATGATGTTCTCCACGTCTTCGCCGACGTAGCCGGCTTCGGTCAACGTGGTCGCATCGGCCATGGTGAACGGGACGTCAAGAATGCGCGCAAGCGTTTGCGCGAGCAGCGTCTTGCCGCAGCCCGTGGGGCCAACGAGGAGAATGTTGGATTTCGAAATTTCGACTTCGGCGTTTTTCGTGGTCGCCGAGAGACGCTTGTAATGGTTATGCACCGCCACCGACAGCACGCGCTTGGCGTGGTCCTGGCCGATCACATAGTCATCGAGCACTTTGAGAATGTCGCGCGGCGTGGGGACGCCTTCCCGCGACTTGACCAAGTTGGTCTTGTTCTCTTCGCGGATGATGTCCATGCAGAGTTCGACGCATTCATCGCAGATGAATACGGTCGGCCCTGCGATAAGCTTGCGAACCTCATGCTGGCTCTTGCCGCAGAAGGAGCAGTACAGGGTGTTCTTGGAATCGCCGCCCGAAGCTTTGGTCATTCCCATCTCCACTGGGGGGCCGGCAATGTCGTGGGCCGGTCCACCAGGACTAATACTATGTTTCGTATGTTAACCGAGCCTTTCCAGCTGACACAACGGCGAAGCCCTCTTTCCAATAACGCTCCGGTCGTGGATTCACCACATATTTCCCCCGGAACACGCTGTATTGAATAGGGTTTCACGCGATTCGCGTCCACCTATGCGCACCACGCATAGGCCGGCCCCGGTCGCTGATATCGTGGCAAAAGCGCGAAAATCAACGCTAATACCAGTCAGACGTTACGCGCTTGGCTTCACCGCCGTCGGACCCGTCGTGGATGATCCCGCGTCTTTGTCCGGCGTTTTCGGGCGATCCTTGATCACGTTATCGACCAAACCGAACGTCTTGGCGTCGTCGGCGCTCATGAAGTTATCGCGATCCATGGCCTTTTCGATCTGTTTCAGCGTCTGGCCGGTGTGGTCGACGTAAATCTGATTCAGGCGTTCGCGCAGACTTAAGATTTCACGCGCTTGGATTTCGATATCCGCTGCTTGGCCTTGGAAGCCGCCCGAAGGCTGATGGATCATGATGCGCGAATTCGGCAGTGCATAGCGCTTGCCCTTGGTACCGGCGCACAATAGCAGCGAGCCCATGGAAGCCGCCTGCCCGATGCAAAGCGTGGAAACATCGCAGCGGATGTATTTCATGGTGTCGTAGATCGCGAGACCCGCCGTCACCACGCCGCCCGGCGAGTTGATGTAAAACGAAATGTCCTTATTCGGATTATCCGACTCAAGGAACAAGAGCTGCGCGCAAATCAAAGATGCAACCTGATCGTTGACGGCGCCCGTCAAGAAAATGACGCGCTGCTTAAGCAGCAGCGAATAAATGTCGTACGCGCGCTCGCCACGGCTGGTCTGCTCGACCACCATAGGAACCAGGTTGCCATAAAACTCAGTCATGCTTCACCCGACACGGAAAAAGGAAACGGCCGCGCGCTGGCCAGAGAAATATTCAGAGAGCTAACATAAGCAATCGGGGGCGCACTGCAAGCAGGCGCCCCCGAAAAAATGCATTAACCAAAAGGCATTAACTACTTCGCTGCCTTTGCCTTTTTGGCGGGCTTCTTCTTTTCCGCCGCAGTTTCTGTCGAAGTGGCGTCTTCGTCATCGACGTCGGGATCGCGCATGATCTCTTCGGCCGACACGGGTTCATCGGTGATTTTCGCCTGCGACAGGATGTGATCGACGACCTTCTCCTCAAAAATGGGGGCGCGGAGCGCTTCCATCGCCTGAGGATTGCGTTGGTAGTATTCCACCACCGCCATTTCTTGTCCCGGATACATACGGGCTTCCAGGGTCAAGGCTTTGCGCAGATCGTCCTGAGTGACCGTGACGTTATTCTTTTGGCCGACGTCGGACAGGAGCAGGCCCAAACGCACGCGGCGCTCGGCGATCTCGCGGTATTCCTTGCGCAGTTCGTCTTCAGACTTGTCCTTTTCGTCGTCGTCGAGCTGGCCACTCTTCATCACCTGTTCCATCTGGCGCCAGATAGCGCCGAATTCCACGTCCACGAGACCTTCGGGAACCTGGAATTTGTAGGTTTCGGCCAATTTGTCGAGAAGAACGCGCTTCACCTTCATGCGGCCGGCGCGGTCATAGTTTTCTTGCAAATCGAAACGCAGACGGTCCTGTAGAGCCTGAAGGCTCGCGTCGCCGATCGATTTGGCGAAGTCTTCGGTCATTTCGGGCAGGGTGACGACGCGAAGTTCTTTCACCTTCACTTCAAACTCGGCGGGCTTACCGGCGAGTTCGGGCGCATTCGGGTAATTGGCGGGGAAGTTCACGCTGACGACAACGGTGTCGCCGACCTTCGCGCCGATAAGCTGCTCTTCAAATCCGGGGATAAACTGACCCGAACCGATTTCGAGGACGGCATCGTTCATGGAGCCGCCGTCGAAGGTTTCGCCGTTCATGCGGCCGATGAAATCGACTTGGAGCGCGTCGCCGGCTTTCGCGGGACGGACTTCGTCGGTCTTTTCAAGCGTGCGGCGGCCTTTGAGGAAGCGCTCAACTGCTTCATTGTAATCTTTCTCGTCGACGGTCGCTTTTTGCCGAGTCAGTTCGAGTTTGGTGAAGTCGGTTGCATCGATTTCCGGCAGCACTTCGAATTGAACGCTGAATTCGAGATCCTGACCTTCTTCGGCGCCCTTCACTACTTCGACCTTGGGCTGCATCGCAGGCTTCACGGCTTTTTGCGTGAGTGCGGCTTGGGTCGATTCATCGATCGTGCGTTCCAGCACTTCGCCGCGCACAGCTTCACCGAAGCGCTGCTTCAACAGGTTCATGGGAACCTTGCCCGGACGGAAGCCCGGCAGGCGCACCTGTTGGCCAACTTCGTTCAAGCGGCTCGAAATTTTTGCTTCGATGGTGTCCGCGTTGATGACGACGTTGAACGAACGCTTCAATCCGTCGCTGCTTTTATCGATGACTTGCATAGCTCTCGTCGTCCTATTTTAAATTCGCCGTTCGCCGAAGGTCGGCGTCTCTCCATTTCGCGCACCGCACCTTCATAAGGGCGGCAATCCTGGGGTCGCCGTTGGTGCGGGTGGAGGGACTTGAACCCCCACGTCCTTACGGACACTGGGACCTAAACCCAGCGCGTCTACCAGTTCCACCACACCCGCTGATGGCCCCGCGGGAAGCAACTTGGTCCTTTGCCGGGGTATGGCGTAGCGCACACCCTGAAAAGGATGCGGTAAATAGCCAAGAACCTTCGCCGGGATCAAGCCCTCTCGGCCCTTCCAGCGGTCCTGAGGCTAACTAAAGTGATTTCAGGACCTTGGGGAGCGCCTCGGGGAGGTCCTCGGCGAGCAATCCGGGGCCTAAAAGGGTCCCGAGAGCGCCCACAAGCCAAACCGCGGCATTTGCGGCATCCCAAGGCGACAACCCCTGGACGAGGAGTCCCAGGGCTAAACCCGCGAGAACATCGCCGGTTCCGCCCGTGGCCAGCCACGGCGGAGCGTTGTCGGCGATGGAGGCCCTCCCATCGGGCGCGGCGACCACGGTGTCGGAACCCTTCAGGATAATAATTGCGCCGCTTTCGGTGGCGGCTGCGCGGGCGCGGGCCAGTTTTGAGCCAGAAACTTTGAAGAGGCGCCCGAACTCGCCTTCATGCGGAGTCATGACCACGGGCGCGGACCTGCGCCTCATTGCCGAGAACAACGTCGCAGGATCGTCGCGAAAGCTGGTGATGGCGTCGGCATCCAGAACGACGGCCTTCTCGGTCGCCAGGATGCGGCGAACATACATGCACGTATCGGTGCCCACGCCGACACCGGGGCCGATCAGCACACCGTTGCGCCGTGGGTCCGACAAGATCCGGTCGAGATCGGCCGTGCTTGCCATGGGTTCAACAAAACATCCCGGCTCAGACGCGGCGTAAATTGCGAGCGCCGCCGGTGGAACAGCCAATGTCAGCAGCCCTGCCCCTGCCCGGCGTGCGGCACGCGCGGCCAGCCGCGAGGCGCCTGTGATTTGACCGCCGCCGACAATCAGCGCCGAACCGCGTGCATATTTGTGGTCGCTCCAGTGAGGCGTGCGGAGAGTCCATAGGCCCGGGGAATTATGGGCCGTACGCGGTGCGGTCTTCTCGAGAACTGCGGAAGGAATGCCGATATCGACAACCGTAACCTCGCCGCACAATCCGCGACCGGGATACAGCAGGTGCGCGGGCTTACGGCGAAAAAACGTCACCGTCGCGGCGCACTGCGGCGCGGCGCCAAGAACTTCTCCCGTATCACCAGCCACACCGCTCGGCACATCGACAGCGACGCAGGTAAGCTTTTCAGCGTTGATGCGTTCAATGAGCGTGCGGGCAATACCGGTGATCTCGCGGGAAAGACCCGCGCCGAACAAAGCATCCACCACAAGCGCCGCACCGTCGAGAATCTCAACCGTCAACGCCTCGATCCGACCGATCGTACGCCAACGCATGGCATTCGCCGCCGCATCGCCACGCAAGTCCGCTTCGGAGCCGAGGAGTGCAAGGCGCACAGTCCACCCATCTCCGGCCAACAGGCGCGCAATGACGAAGCCGTCGCCGCCGTTATTTCCGGGTCCGCAAAGCACCACCACGTCGCGCCGCTGCCACTTGGCGCGGATAACGTCGGCGACGCCTTTCCCAGCGGCCTCCATCAAATCCAAAGGGTCGATGCCCGAATCCGCCGCCGCGCGATCGGCCGCGTACATTTCATCGGCCGTGAGAACCGCGTGGGTCGATGGTATGGTGGTGTTTGTTACCATTGTCTCCGTCTGGCATCGCTGCGTCTTCGACTATACCTTGATGACATGAAAGTCCTAGTCCTTGGCGCCGGTGTTGTCGGCGCAACCACGGCGTACTTCCTGGCACGTGACGGTCACAGCGTCACGGTGCTCGACCGTGAGCCGCGTCCCGGTATGGAAACGAGTTTCGCCAACGGCGCACAGATTTCCGCCTGCCACGCAAAACCGTGGGCCGGACCGGGCGTGCCGAAGCAAGCCTTCCTGTGGATGTTTAAGCCGGACGCACCATTGTTGTTCAAGCCATGGCGGTACGATCCCTCACTTTGGTCGTGGGGTCTCAAGTTTCTGCGCAACTGCACGTCTACGCGCGAGCATGTGAATATGGATCGCACGTTGCGAATCGCGCTGTATAGCCGCGCGGTGCTGAAAGCCGTGCGTCAGCGCACCAACATTCAATACGATCAGGTCACGTCGGGCATCTTGCACATCTACCGCAACGCCGAATCGTTTGAGGAAGGCCGCACAACGGCGGCGAAACTCCAACAGCTCGGCCTGCCGCAGGATATTCTTTCACCACAAGAGTGCGTGGGTGTGGACGCGGCGCTCGAACACGCAGCCAAAACCGATTTGGTGGGCGGACTATTGAGTCCCGAAGATGAGAGCGGCGACGCGCATCGCTTTAGCATCGAGATTTCTAAATTGGCGATTGAGCACGGCGCGACGTTCGATTTCGGCGTGACCATTAAAAAGCTCGAAGCGCAGAACGGGCGCATTACACGCGTCATTACAGACCGTGGCGAAGAAAGCTGCGACGCCGTCGTTGTGGCGCTCGGCAGTTACAGCCCGCGCCTTGCTGCGGATTTGAATCTGTTCCTCCCGATTTATCCGGCGAAGGGTTATTCGATCAGCGTCGAGATCGAAAACCCCAGTGCTGCGCCGACCATCAGCATCACCGACGAGAGCGCGTTCATGGTGTTCTCGCGATTGGGGAATAAGATGCGCGTGGCAGGAACCGCCGAGCTTGCCGGCTGGGATTTGTCCATCAATCCCGTGCGCGTCGAACCTTTGAGGCGCAACGCTGCGAGCTTATTTCCCGACGCTGCGTCCTATCAGAATTTAAGCCCCTGGTGCGGTCTACGTCCCGCGACGCCAGATTCTGTGCCGATCCTGGGCGCTACGCCCTACGAAAATTTATTCCTCAATACCGGCCACGGCACATTGGGCTGGACCATGGCCTGCGGCTCTGGCCAAGTGATCGCCGATCTCATCGCTGGGCGTACGCCCGAGATCGATCTCGAAGGATTGGGTCTGGATCGCTTTAGCCGCCCCTAGAAATCGAGTGCGGGCGGCAAGCTGCCGTAGCCGCAATCGCATTCGCCTGAAGGCTTGGAGAGGCGCGCGATCAAGGGCGAGCCTTTCACGGCCGGATTGCTCGGCTCCCAACTGAATTCGGCCTCGCACTTGCCGCAGACTTGCGCCGGCGGCAAACGCGGTGCTTCGGACGATTGTTTGGGCGGTGGCGATTTCGCCATGTGAAACCTCGCATCTTCGAAAGCCTGACCTTATCTTAGGTGAAATCAGCAGAAATTGCGTGGGGCATGGTGTTCGGACTTTCCGATATTTTCGGCGGCAGCCAACGGCGCTCGGCTTTACAACTCTTCGACCGCACACTGGTCGAACTGGAAGTAAATCCAAAGTACATCGACGACGGCATGCGCTATGCCGTTTACAAGTGGGCCCTGGAAATGGGCGGCGATATCGACCGCACCATGCGCGATGCCGCCGCGCTCATTTCCTTTTGCGTCCTTGGTGCGCCGGAAACGGAAGCGATGTGGGGACCGGCGGTGCGTGAAGCGCGCCAGGCCCGCTTCGATCATGTCATTGCCAATGGCGAGGACGAGACCTTCGACGCGCGCATCATTAAACTGGTTTTGGCGAAAGATGCGGCGGCTTCCGATATCCGCGCGCGGGTGGCGCTCGAGTAGTTACTTTGCCCGGTCGACCAGCTTTGCCGGGCGACCAAAACTCAGCGCGCGGCATTCGACAGACATCTGTCCCTTTTCCCCCGGCGTCGGGATCCCCATGACCACCGATGGTGTCGCCTGGTAAAGGCGATAAACAATTTGCGGCAGCCATGATTCCTGCGAGGGCTTTGCTTGCGCAGCCGCTTCGTAGGCTTCGCGGCTTTCATAGAACTTTGCTTCTCCGCCGCCATGCTGCGGCTTGCCGACAACAAGGGCGAGCGGATAGCCGGGATGTTCGAGATATTCGCGCGCGTCGCGAATGACGATACCGCCATCACTGGGCTTACGCGAAACCTCGATCACGCGCGGCATCTTCCCAGCGGCCGCCTCGTCGAGGAATTTTTCGCGCGCGGCCGCAGCCACGATCCAACGCACGTTGTCGCGGAAATAACTTTTGCCTTGGGGTTTGTTGAAATAGCGCCACAAAAAATCGTAGGCCAATTCGCGGCGCGCTTCGGGATCGTTCGCGTCGGCTTTAGCGTATTGCAGCGACGGAAGCATGACGTGGTCGGCGGCCAGATCGAAATCCTCCGGCGAAAGGTAGGTAAACCCGAACCCTTCGGCCTTGAAGACCTGAACCAAGATCAAGTCGGGATGACGTCGTCCTGGATCGGTCACCGCTGCCCCATACCGCATGTTGACGAATTTATCTGCTAAATCATTATACGTTTCAAGGACTTGCGTCAAATTCTCGTAATGGGCGTATATAGACGTTTTTATACAACTATCTGATAAATAAGGGTTTTTCCGGCCTAACGATGCCGTCATGCAACGCCCCACACGCACTATGCGTTCTCAGAACAAGAACAACCACAACATATGGTGTTGCAATGCACGCGTCCTCACTTACCCAAACGGCCAAGCCGGTGTTCACCGCACATAAGGCCGTCGAGCGGTTTCTGAGCGAAATGGCCACCGTCGCCAAACGGACGTTCCCACGTTGGCACGCGACTTTGGCGGAAGGGATTGAAGGCTGCCCCATCGACGCGGAGACCCGTCGCGGTGTGCTCGATGTGCACCCTTTGGACGATTATTACTTCGCAGGCGTCGTTGCCCTTGAAGCGGCGAAGGTCCGCCAACTGTTCACACCTGAAGAAGCCTCGGAACTTCTGAGCCAGATCGGCGAACAAGTCGATGTCGCCGCCGGACGAAAAGATCGCGTCGTTTCAGACCTTGTCTTCTTTATCGTTGGTCGCGTTGAAACGATGATGAGCCTCGATCAACAAAAGATGCCCTATGATCAGGTCGTGAAAGCCATTTTGCAGCGTATCGGCATCGACAAGGTTGAAGCAACCGAACATCTCATGACTGAAGCCTTGTACCGCCATACGCTCGGGGAGCCGTTAGCGCTCGGTGTGCCGGATTGGTGGAACACTTACCGCAAGAAGTATTCGCTCTCTCTAAAAGCGAACGCCGTGCCAATTGCTGCCGCCGACATGATGACCGTTGCCGATATGCCAAACGTCATCCCCATGCGCCGCCGTCAACCGCGCCGCGCTGTCGCGTTCTAGCAAGTAATCCCGAGGTTCAATTCTTTCGCTGTCATTCTAGGCGCGTAACGTCGAGAATGCCGGCGAATGAACACCGACGACACATCCCTCACCGTTCCCCCAGAAGCCACCGGCCAACGCCTCGATAAGTGGCTGGCGGGAGCGTTGCCTGCGTTATCACGTTCGCGTCTGAAAGCGCTGATCGAGGACGGCGCGGTTGCCTTGAATGATAAGGCGCAAACCGATCCCGCCGCCAAGGTAAAAGCAGGACAAGTTGTCGCGGTGCACGTTCCTCCGGCTGAGGAAGCGACGCCGCTGCCTCAGGCCATGGACCTTGACGTGATCTACGAAGATGACGACCTCATCGTCATCAACAAACCCGTAGGCCTTGTCGTTCATCCGGCCGCCGGCAATCCCGATAACACCTTGGTCAATGCGCTGCTCGCACACTGCGGTGAAAGCTTGCGCGGAATCGGCGGTGTCAAACGTCCCGGCATCGTTCATCGCATCGATAAAGACACAAGTGGGTTGCTGGTCGTTGCAAAAACCGAACCTGCCCACACGGGTCTCAGCGCGCAATTCGCCGATCATTCCATCGAGCGCACCTATGACGCGCTGGTGTGGGGACTGCCCAATCCAAAATTTGGTTTCATTCGCGGCGCTATTGGCCGCAGCCGGCATAACCGCAAGAAGATGGCGCTCGTCCCAGGCGGAAAATTCGCCGAGACCCATTTCGAAACGATCGATACATTCGGGAAGACGGCGGCGCACATTCAGTGCCGCCTCAAAACCGGGCGCACGCACCAAATCCGCGTGCACATGACCAGCATCGGCCATCCGTTAATCGGCGACCGCACTTATGGCGGGCCGCGCTCGGTGCTGGGCCTCGCGCCGGAAACCGGAAAACTTTTGAAAGGGTTCCCGCGCCAAGCCCTGCATGCCTCGACGCTGGGGTTCACGCATCCCGTGACGGGGAATCGGTTACGTTTTGAAAGCGAGCTACCCGAAGACTTTGCGTACTTATACGAAGTGCTCAGCGGAATTTAGTGCGTTAGTGCTTACCGTTGCCGGCGGCCTTCGCCATTTTCGCGGCCGTTGATGTTTGGCTGCTCTCATTGTTCTCGTTAGCGCCTTTGTCGGGTTCATAAACCGACTCAACATCGGGTCCCCACTTCTGAACCAGTTCACGCTGCTGCGCGCGCATGCCCGTGATGCGGTTGCCCGCCGTCATGGTCATGAATGCACTGACAATCGACGGGGTCGTGGAATAAATAGCCCAGCCGAAAAGTGCCGCGCCATAAAACATCATCCAAGCGAATACGTTGGTAATGATTCCAACGGCGGCAGGAATGTTATGCCCCTTGAACCAAAGATCGGCGAGATAGGGCGACGTTCCGGCGAGATTCATGGCGCCCACCGTCAAGCCCCCGTAATAGCCTTTGCCGCGCTCCATCAGGAACGCAACGCCAGTCGGAATCATCGCAACCATGAGCACGATCATTGTCGGGATCATCAAGAGACCGATGGGGATGGCGATGATCGCGTAAAGGAACAGGCGGCTTTTGTTCATGGCGATTTCACAGCAGCTTCGCCACGAGCGTTACGAGAATGGTCAGGAACATGATTACGGTGGCCACCACCGTTCCGGCCTGACGCCCCGTTTTAATAGCCGAATCCTGGCGATCCATCTGACCGTGTTCGAGATCGTAAATCTGCTTTTCCGCTGCCGCGTATTCCGCCTTCGCCCACGCAAATCCCTCGGCATCCTTTTGGCGCTCTTCGGGATTGTCGAGGTAGATGAACAATTCGGCCAAGCTGCCTTTGCGAATGAGCTTCGGAATTTCTTTTTCCAGCTCTTTGCTCTTGTTGCGATTTTGATAGCTGTTGATGACCGGCCACATGAGCCCGCCGACCCACATGGCGAGGCCATGCAAAAGTTCAGGGCCTAAGCGCCGCTGCACAATAGCCAGCACGCTCAGCATACCGATCGTTGCGCGGTCGGGCCGAGAGTCATTCATGGAATCGATTTGCGTGCCGGTCCCTTTGGCGTAGCGCGCGCGCAAGAAGGCGGCGACATGGCGATCAACAGGCCACAGCTTTGTGTTGGCGGTTTTCGATACCGACTCAAGCGCCGGCAACACGCCCTTCACTTCCATCACGTATTGCGCCTCGATGAGCGGACTCATGCACGGCTGCCACTCGTTCAACTCATAAACACAGCGTTCGATTCCGGCGCCGGAATTCGGATCGCGCAGATAGTTCTTCAAATCTTTAAAGACGTTTTCGTATTGCTGATTGTCCGGAAGATGTTTGGTCTGCGCCAGAACCCAGTGACGCCACAGTTCGCGATTGATAAAGTCGGTAAAGGGTTGCAGCTTTTGCTTGCGCAGCATGGCAACCGCAAGCGCTTGACCGAAGCCTTCGACAAAAACGCGAAAGTCGCGCCACCTGATAGGCATGCGCTGATCGAGCATCATGAGAACGCGCGCGACGATGACGTCGTCGGCGTCTGCTTTATTGCCGGCCATGGCGCCCGTGCTTTTGATCGCGGTCGCAATGCCGTCGGCAAGATCGTTAAGTTCATGGCCGCGGCGAATCCAAACTTCCAACGAGCCGTCGTTGATGACTTGCGACGCTTTGTCCCAATGCTGGTACATGGCGTAGCTCAGCGGGCGAATAGAGTGGAATTCTTGCTCGGCGAACCGGAAGGGACGCTGGGCCTGGGACTCGCCTTTCGCTTGAATCGGCGTCAGGCGCTTTCCGTTCAGCCAAAGATCGATGTTGGTTGCTGCCCAACGCTGATCGGGGTCGTCGGTGAGCATGCCGCGCAAACATTCGATCAGTGATACAGGCATGCGCTCATCGCCCACGAGCGCGCCGTATGAACCCGTTTGAATCTTGCGACGGATAATTTCGATATCCGGAACGCCTTGCATCGGATTGCGCCCGATCGCGAGCATCAAAACGCTGGCGCCGAAGGCATACATATCGTCGGCATAGGTTCCGCTACCGCGCGCCGAAGGCGTGCACGAACCGGATTCAATTGTCTCGAGGACGACCGGCTGATCGTTGCCGGGAACCGCCGTAACGCAATCACCCAGCACCATCTTGGTGCGCTGTTCGTCCATGTAATACAAATTGTCGGGACGGATCGCGCGATGCGCGATGCCCTTCTGGCCGAGTTCCACAAGACCGTCGGCGATGGGCTTGATGACCGAGCGCGCAAACAAGTGATCGGGAATGCGCTTGAATTGCCCGGACATAGACTCCATCACGCGGCCACCCAAAGGCCGGTGGTAAATAACGATCACGCACTTACGATCGACCGGCGGCCATTCGGCGACACCCCAATCGACCATGTGCAGCACGGCCGGAATTTCGAGGCCCTTAAGCGCGCGCATAACGCTGATGCGCGCCGGCATCTCGGGCTTGCACACCAAGGCGTAAAGCGGACGGCCTTCCTGCTTTCGATCAGCGACTTCAAACGCGAGCGCGTTCGGCATATCGAGCGACGGAATCGGTCGGTCACAGAAAATCGTGAAACGGTCGCGGACGACAATGAAAGAGCCACCGCTGCCAGGCGTAGGCTGCGGAGCCGCGGCTGGTGCCGGCTCCGTCGTATCCGCCGCCGGAGGATCGGCAGCAGGAACCCCTGCCAGCACCGGCTTAGGAGCCGGACGCACAGGTTCTGGCGATGGTCTGAGGTCCGCAGCCGCTTCGGCCATGGCGCGACAGTCCTAAAAGTTGTAACCGGCTTCTGCCGATCTCGTTCGCAGTGTAACGAACAGCCCCTTGGAACGCAACGCGTTTAAAGGGTTTGTTAACCTTTAACAAACCCCTCAAAACCACTGCGATAGGCGGCCATCTAACCGAGGAAGGGGTCGCGGACCAAAATCGTGTCGTCGCGCTCTGGGCTTGTGGATAACAGGGCCACGGGCGCTTCGATCAGTTCCTCGATCCGGCGGACGTACTTCACGGCCTCGGCGGGCAGTTGCGCCCAGCTACGGGCGCCACGGGTCGAGGTCTGCCACCCCGGCATGGTTTCATAGATGGGCGTGACAGCCGCCTGCCCCGACATGGACGACGGAAAGCGGTTCATGCGCTCGCCTTTCAGGTCGTAGCCCACGCACACCTTGATCTCGGGTAGCGCGTCGAGCACGTCGAGCTTGGTCAGCGCGATTCCGTGAATACCGCCGACCTTCACAGCCTGGCGGACCATGACCGCATCGAACCAGCCGCAGCGACGCTTACGTCCCGTGACGGTGCCGAATTCATGACCGCGCTCGCCCAAAAGCTGCCCGGTGGCGTCGGTCAATTCGGTCGGGAATGGGCCTGATCCCACGCGCGTGGTGTAGGCCTTCGTGATTCCCAACACATAGCCCACCGATCCTGGACCAATGCCCGAACCGGACGCGGCTGTGCCGGAGACCGTGTTCGAGGACGTGACGAACGGATAGGTGCCGTGATCCACATCGAGCATGGCGCCCTGCGCGCCTTCGAACAAAACGCGCGAACCATCGCGGCGCGCCTTATCGAGAATTTCCCAGACAGGCGCTGCGAACGGAAGAATCTTGGGCGCGATTTCCATGATTTGGGCGATGAGTTCGGCTTCATTGAACTCTTCGAGGCCCATGCCGCGGCACAGCGCGTTGTGGTGCACCAGCATGCGCTGGACCTTGGCGACAATGTTGCTTTCCTCGGCAAGATCGCAGACGCGGATCGCACGGCGCGCGACTTTATCTTCATAGGCGGGACCAATGCCGCGTCCTGTCGTGCCGATCTGGCCGGCACCCGCAGCGCTTTCGCGCGCCTGGTCGAGGCGGCGATGCAAAGGCAAAATCAGCGGCGCGTTGTCCGCAAGCTTGAGGAGGTCTGGCGTGATCTTGATGCCTTGGTCGCCGATGCGCTTGATTTCATCCAACAGCGCCCACGGATCGACAACCACGCCGTTGCCGATAATCGACGGCTTGCCGCGTACGACACCCGACGGCAGCAGCGACAACTTGTAGGTCTGACTGCCGATGACCAGGGTATGGCCGGCATTGTGACCGCCTTGAAAGCGCACGACCAAGTCGGCGCGTTCCGAGAGCCAGTCAACAATCTTACCTTTTCCTTCGTCGCCCCATTGCGAGCCGACTACCGCGACGTTCGCCATTAGATTTCCTTCGCCTCATTTCCAAGGAGCACGTGGCTGCATTCCAGCCGCCGCGCTTCAGCTTTATCTTCATTGGTTTTCGCAAGCCCCGCGACCACGCACCAGCCCTTCTCCTGCCAGGCCAGGATCGCCGCGCGCTCTGTCGCAACAGGTGCGAACAACCGTTTCGCGCTTTGACCACGCGGAACCGCGCTCAAAAGCGCATCGACCAACAGCGTCGCGCCGGTTGCGGCTTCCCCGCCATGACCGTGGGTCAGACGATAGCGCCCACCCCTGCCCAGCTCGCGCTGCGAATTGCGCGCGAACACCGAGAACGTGATGCCGGTGTGATATTCGAAGCCGCGGTTTTCGACCGCATCGACCGTGAGCGTTAAAGCAGGCGCTGCCGCGCGCACGGCGTCGGCCACATCCACCAGCTTTTGCCACTCAGCTTTCGCGGCCGGCGGCAGCATCAATTTTGAAATCCGCGCGGCGGCTTCAGCATAAGAGCCCGAGGCTTCCACCAAAGTCGTCAGCGTGGCCGCGGCGACACCGCCGGCGGCTTTGATTTCGGCGACATCTTTATGATCAAGTGCCGCACGCAAACGTTCCGTATTCGCGGGTGCTTGCGCAGCCAGAATCGCAGGAACGAGCGTCGGAAGGGCGAGATCGACGCTCACGCCCTCAACACCCAAGGCCGCCAAAGCTTCGGCGATCACCAAGATGACCTCGACGTCGGCCGCACCGGATTCGGCGCCAATAAGCTCAATACCCGCCTGGGTAAACTGACGCTCCGGCTCAAGCTGCGAGCCCTTCACCCGCAAAACCTGCCCGGCGTACCCCAGTCGCAAGGGGCGCGGGTTGGCAGCGAGGCGTGTCGCGGCGATACGAGCGGTTTGGGTGGTGATGTCGGCGCGAACACCGAGGGTCTTATGCGACACCGGGTCCAACATGCGAAAGATGCGCGACGACAGGGCCGTGCCGACGCCCGACAACAGCGAATCCTCGAACTCCACCAAGGGCGGCTGGACCAAGGCATAGCCATTGGCGGCGAACTGCCTTTTCAAGCGCTCGACCACGTCGGATTCAAAGCCCGCATCGGGCGGCAGCACATCGCGCAGCCCTTCGGGCAGCAGCGTTCGAGACGTCTCGCTCATGACTTGGCCGGCTCGTTTAAATATCCGGGAAATTCAGCCGCGCGGTTATACGCTGGCCGTCCCGAGGCAACAACCTTTCCTCTAGGGCGCTGATTAATAATATTAATAAACTGGGGAAAGCTCCATCCTGAAAACGGGACTTTCCGGATGTTGGTGGGGGTTGGTGCCCTGTGGCGGCGTCGTATGGGGGCGGGCAAGCAGGTTCGTTGGCGGGGGGGCCAATAGATGGTGACGCGCTACGCGTCACGCTGCTGTACATGCTGACCATGCGTCGCGTGTTCGCACGGCTTGCCCGCGTCTACTTTTCAGACCTGAGATTCGGACCCGTGCCGCCAGTTGGCTTACGCAAAGGCCAAGCTGCGGGCCTCGCGCACGTGCGGTAGTGCCTTCACCTTGCCCAGCAAGTTTTCATCCACGTGCTGATCGAGTTGAAGAAGGGCTATGGCGGTGCCGCCGCTTTTCGTTCGCCCCAGATGGAACGAGGCGATGTTCACGCCGGCCAGGCCAAGCGTTGTTCCGAGCGCGCCGATGAACCCCGGCTTATCGGTATTGATGACGTAGAGCATATGCGCGCCGACCTCGGCCTCAATATGGATATCGTTGACGTCAACAAGGCGCGGCAAGCTTGCACCGAACAACGTCCCCGAAACACTGGACGTCCCTTGATCGGTGCCGACGGTGAGCTTGATCAGCGTTTGGTAGAACGCATTATCATCATGCTTGATCTCGGTAATTTTGATGTCGCGCTCGCGGGCAATGGCAGGCGCGTTTACCATGTTCACGCTCTCCATCAGCGGACTTAAAAGCCCCTTCAACACAATCGCCGTAAGCGGGCGCGTGTTCAATGTGGCCACATGACCGGAATACTCGACTGTCACCGACTTCAAGCCTGATTGGAGAATTTGAGCCGCGAACGAACCAAGCTCCTCGGCCAGCTTCATATACGGCTTCAGCTTCGGCGCATCTTCCGCCGACACCGAGGCCATGTTGAGCGCGTTGGTCACCGCACCGCTCAAAAGATAGTCGGAGATTTGTTCCGCAATCTGCAGTGCCACGTTCTCTTGCGCTTCGTTGGTCGATGCACCCAAGTGCGGCGTGCACACCAAATTTTCCATGCCAAACAATGGATTCGCTTTCGCGGGCTCTTCCTCGAACACATCAAGGGCCGCACCTGCTACATGCCCGCTTTCAAGGCCCGCTTTCAGATCGGCTTCGACCACCAAGCCGCCGCGCGCGCAATTAATGATGCGCACGCCCTTTTTCATTTTCGCAATGGCTTTGGCGTCGATGATATTGCGGGTCTGCTCGGTTAGCGGCGTATGCACCGTGATGAAATCGGCGCGCGGCCAGATGGCTTCCAGTTCCGCTTTCTCAACACCGAGATCGCGCGCGCGTTGCTCGGAGAGATAGGGATCGTACGCGAGCACTTTCATCTTCAAGCCCAAAGCACGGTCGGCAACGATGGAGCCTATATTGCCGCAGCCGATGAGCCCCAGCGTCTTGCCGTACAACTCCACACCCATGAATTTGGACTTCTCCCACTTTCCGGCGTGGGTCGACGCATTGGCGCTGGGGATTTGACGCGCGAGCGCCATCATCATGGAAATGGCATGTTCGGCGGTGGTGATGGTGTTTCCGAACGGCGTGTTCATAACCACCACACCGCGCGCGGTCGCGGCAGGTGTGTCGACGTTATCGACGCCGATACCGGCACGTCCGACAACTTTCAATCTGGGGGCAGCGGCCAGAACTTCGGCCGTCACTTTTGTATTCGAGCGGATCGCGAGGCCGTCATAATCCTTGATGATCGCCAGCAGCTCCTGCGGCGTAAGGCTGGTCTTTACGTCGGCTTCAATACCCCGGGCCTTGAAAATCTCAATGGCCGCCGGGCTCAACTTATCGCTGATCAGAACCTTCGGTTTCGACACGCGCGCTCCCCCCCTAAATGAAAACTATCTCAACACTTATCTCTCCAGCTTTGCGGCATCGCCCGCAGGAGGCGATGCTTTGAAACGACCCTCAAGCGCCACGACGGCGAGAGCGGCCCACACACAGACAAACGTAATTGTATCGGCGGTCGAGAATGATTCACCGAATCCGAACACGGCCAAGGTCAGCGTAATCGACGGCGCCAGGTATTGCAGAAACCCCATGGTACTCATGCGGATACGCCGTGCACCGGCGGCAAACAGCGCGAGCGGAATTGCGGTAATCGGTCCCGACAAAACCAAAAGGCCGTGGCGCGTGAGGTCCAAGTTACCGCTTCGGTAGACTCCCTGCCCGGTAGACGTCCACCACGCGACAAGGCCCAAAACAATCGGAAACAAAAGCGCTGATTCAATCAGCAACCCGTCGAGCCCTTCCACCGGCGCGCGCTTGCGGAAGAAACCGTAGAGCCCGAACGAAAATGCGAGGGTTAGCGCGATCCACGGGAAATGCCCGATCACCGCGACCTGAGACGCGAGCGCAATGACCCCAAGCGCGATGCCCGCCACGCGAATCCGCGACATTCTTTCGCCGAAAAATACAAAGCCCAATGCGAACGAAACTAAAGGCGTAATGTAGTAACCGAGACTGGCTTCGATGAGCTGGTCGGTTTCGATGGCATGAAGATAGGTGAGCCAGTTGCAGGAAATAAGTACACTGGTCAGCAGTAACGTCGCCGTCACCCGTGGAATGCACGCAGCGGCGAGCGTCCGTCCCATGTGACCGCGCAACAGCGTCACAATGGCCGCAAAGGGCGCGCACCAAAGGAGACGATGGGCCGTTAATTCCAGTGGCGGAACATCACGGAAGATTCGCCAGTAAACCGGCAGCACGCCCCACGCCGCATAGGCGCACACGGCGTAAATTACGCCGGCGCGGTCGTCATGCGTTTGGGGCGCTGGCTGATTCATTCGCGGATAACGGCGAAACTAGGCGGCGCTTTGAACTTCGTTGTGGGCCCACTCAAGCCACGGCAACAACTTTTCCAGATCGGCCGTATCCACCGTTGCTCCGCCCCAAATGCGCAACCCCGGCGGCGCGTCGCGATAAGCGCCGATATCTTGGGCGACACCCTCGGCGTCCAGCAGTGCCACCATCTTCTTCGCCACTTCGGCGTCCTTCATGGCGAGGCAGATGGACGTGCACGAACGAATGTCGGGCGATTCCGCCAAGAACGTGACCCAGTTTTTATTGGCGACCCAGCCGCTGAGCGCCTTCAGATTGGCTTCCGAACGCGCGATCAGCGCTTTTAATCCGCCGACGCCCTCGGCCCACGTCAAACCGTCGAGCGCATCTTCAACGCACAGCATCGAAACGGTGTTGATCGTATCGCCTTCGAAAATGCCGACTTCAAGCTTTCCGCCTTTGGTGAGACGGAAAATTTTCGGCATGGGCCACGGCGGCGTATAGCTCTCCAGGCGTTCCACGGCGCGCGGCGAAAGGATCAGCATTCCGTGCTGCGCCTCACCGCCCAAGACTTTCTGCCAGGAGTATGTGACCACATCGAGCTTGTCCCAGGGCATGTCCATGGCGAACACGGCCGAGGTGGCATCGCAGATCGTGAGCCCCTTACGGTCGGCCGGAATCCAATTACCGTTGGGAACGCGCACGCCCGAGGTGGTGCCGTTCCAGGTGAACACCACGTCGCTGTCGAAGTTCACTTGGGAAAGATCAGGCAACTTGCCGTAATCGGCTTTGAGGGTCCGCACGTCTTTGAGCTTCAGTTGCTTCACGATGTCGGTGACCCAACCTTCGCCGAAACTTTCCCAGGCCAAAACGTCCACCGGCCGCGCGCCCAAGGTGTGCCAGAGGATCATTTCCACGGCGCCCGTGTCCGAGGCCGGGACAATCGCAATTTTATAGTCGACGGGAACACCGAGCACGCTGCGGGTCTTATCGATGACGGCTTTGATCCGCGCCTTCGGTTGCTTGGCACGGTGCGAGCGCCCCACAAGCGCGCCCTTCAGGGCATCGAGGGTCCATCCCGGACGCTTGGCGCAAGGTCCCGACGAGAAGTGCGTGCGTGCCGGTTTTACGGTCGGCTTGGGGCTGCTTGCCATGGTCGAGACCCTCCCAGGTGCTAACAAAAATCGCGGGGATCCCCCCGCGAAGGCCGCAAAGTCTATGGAGGTGCTAAGGAGGCGTCAATCGGCGAGACAGGGCCTATTTTCGCACCGCGATGCAGCGTGCTAAGGATTGCGCCCCGCCCCTTTTCGCGATGGAACTTCGCCTTGGACGATTTCCGTCTGCTTAGCCGAGACGCTTACGCTCAAAAGGATTGGCCCGCCGCCGCCGACTTTGCGCGCCGGGCCATCGAGGGCGGTGTGCCCATTGGCGATCTCTCGCATATGCTCATGATCTTGTGTGTCTCACTGACCGCCTGCGGCAAGCGTCCGCGCGCGCAAAAGCGCTTTGCCGCCACGATCGATTACACCGCGCAGCGCGGCCTCAACGAAGCGGACTACGCGGCCCCCGGCAACCGCCTCGACTTCATGTTGCTGGCGGCAATAGCGGCAGGTGATGAACGAGCCGCCGACACGCTCTACCGCCGACGGCATCCCCTGAGCGGAGACTTTGAGCGCATCGCCATTTCCGCAGTGGGCCGTCTGGACGCGTTGCCGTTGCCCGATGTGAACATCCTCAGCACATTGCCGCCGACGCCTATTTTCATCGACATGCAGGCGCAAACATCGAGCCTCTGGGACTACACGACCGACCCCATCACCATTGCGGCGGTTCCCAACGGATCGTTTGTCATGGGATGGGACTACGTAGTCACACAGAACCGCATTGTCATCGCCGACAGCGGCTACAACGATTTGCACTATTTGCCGTCCACTTACCCGCCTTGTTATCTGGAAGACCTCAACGTTGTCGCCCACCCTTGGGCCGACGCTGTCACGCACATCGATGCCGACGTTTTGTTTCTCTCGACTCCCGCCGACTTTCACTATGGCCATTGGCTCGTGGATTTTCTGCCGCGCCTTCAGGCCTTGGAATTGCTGGACCGTCCCGATTTAAAGATCGTGGTTGCGACCGAACTGCCGCGCAAGCATCGCGATTTGATGCGCCTTTTTGGCATTACGGACGACCGCGTCATCAATTGCGATCTGGGAAAGCGCTATCAATTTCGCAATGTCATCGTGGCGCAGATCGGATCGTACGTGCGGCCTAACCCGAGTGCGATCGGCTTTCTGCGAAAGCATCTCGGAACACGCGCAGCGCAATCGCCAAAGCCACATCGCCGGTTTTTCTTCGAACGCGGCGCCGGTACGCGCCTGCCCGCAAACCGCGACGAAGTGAATGCCACATTGCGGGCCTTCGGTTTCGAACATATCGACCTATCGAAACTAACGTTGGCCGAGGAACACGACCTCCTCCGCAATGCGAAGATCATCGTCGCCGCTCACGGCACTGAATTGCTGGCTGTTTACGGCGTGCCCGCGAAGGCCGAGGTGATCGAATTGATTTGGGACATCGCGCAAGATCCTGCCATAGGCCCTATCTGCCACTTCCTCGGCACCCGCCATCAATTTTTGGTTTGCCTCGAAGCACCACAAGCAGTGAAGCAGCATTACCGCAAAGACCGGGACATGATCGTCGATTGCGCCGAGCTGCGCCGGCGGATCGAAGCCGCCATCGCGCGCGCCGACAGTTAGGTGGGTCGAAACGTTGTGACTGTGTGCCCGTGATTCAAGGGACCATGCCCCTTGCCGATTTTCGGAGCCGTGCGCATGGCTTCGCGCACGTAAGCCCTGGCACGGGAGACCGCCTCGCGGAGTGACAGGCCTTGGGCAAGGCCCGTTGCAATGGCGGACGCAAGGGTGCAGCCCGTGCCATGTGTGGATGTGGTGTCGATCCGTTCGTCTTCGAAACGCATGACGTCTTTGGGCGTGATGAGCATATCCACAAGACGCTCGCCCGTAAGATGCCCGCCCTTGAGCAACACGGCTTGCGCGCCGAGTTGCAGCAAGTCTGGAATTGCCGCGTTCATGTCGCTGATCGTCGCGATGGTGCGTCCAGTCAGCGCTTCGGCTTCTGGAAGATTGGGTGTAATGAGCGCTGCGCCCGGAATGAGGTGTCGTTTCAAAGCCGCGGCCGCGTCATCGGCCAAAAGCGCGTGACCGCCTTTCGCGCGCATCACCGGATCGACAACGCGCGGAATCTTATTCCCCTGCAAAGTCGCGGCGACGGTTTCGACAATGGCCGCCGACGACAGCATGCCCGTTTTGATCACATCCGCGCCGATGTCATCTAACACGGCTGTGATCTGCCCCGCGACAATATCCAATGGAATGTCATGAACCGCCGAAACGCCAAGCGTGTTCTGCACCGTAATCGCGGTCACCGCTGTCATGGCGTAACCACCAAGCGCGATAACCGTTTTGATGTCGGCCTGAATCCCAGCGCCGCCGCCGGAATCGGAACCTGCAATGATGAGAACGCGTGCAGTCATCTCTTATTGTCACCCCGGCGTAAGCCGGGGTCCATGGTGTAAATAAATGAGCTTTCTTAAAGATGGATTCCGGCTTACGCCGGAATGACGACTGAGTTAAGCCGCTTTGGTGATTGTGGCGACGAGGTCGGCGACGATGGCGTTCACTTCCTGTGCGTCATCGCCTTCCGCCATGATGCGGATTAATGGCTCGGTGCCGGATTTGCGGATCACCAGGCGTCCCCGCCCGCTCAGGCGCTTTTCGCTGGCCGCGATGGCTTGCTGAACGATCTGAAGTTCCAGCACTTCTTCGGCATTGGTGCCGGCACTAAGTTTTACGTTCTGCAATAGCTGCGGAACCGGGCGGAACAGGCGCAAGGTTTCGCTGGCAGGTTTGCCGCTTTCAACGAGCGCCGCCAGAACCTGAAGGGCCGCGATCGTGCCGTCCCCCGTGGTCGCATGTTGGCCCATGATGATATGGCCAGACTGCTCGCCACCGAGATTGAAACCCTTCTGGCGCATTTCCTCGACCACGTAACGGTCACCGACTTTGGTCCGGGAAAGATTGAGCCCGTGCGCACGCAAATACCGCTCGAGCCCCAGGTTGCTCATAATGGTGGCGACAACCGTGCCGCCGTCGAGCTGATTGGTCTTCTTCCAATAGTTAGCGATCAAGGCCAACACTTGGTCGCCGTCGACCATGCGCCCATGTTCGTCGCAAAACAGCACGCGGTCGGCGTCACCGTCGAGCGCCAGGCCGATGTGCGCGCGGTGTTGCGTCACCATCTCACACAGCTTTTCGGGGTGCAGTGAACCGCACGATTGATTGATGTTGAAGCCATCGGGCTGAACGCCAACCGACACAACTTCAGCGCCCAGTTCCCAAAACACGGTGGGCGCAACTTTGTAGGCAGCGCCATTGGCGCAATCGACCACGATTTTGAGACCATCGAGACGCAGCCCGCGCGGGAATGTGTTCTTGGCGTATTCGATATAGCGTCCGCCGGCATCTTCAAGACGTTTTGCGCGGCCTAACTGTTCAGACGCAACGCGGGCGTGCTCGAGGCCGTTGCCCAATGATGTTTCGATCTGCTCTTCGATGGCGTCGGAGAGTTTGTAACCGTCGGGCCCGAATAATTTGATGCCGTTATCGTAAAACGGATTGTGTGAGGCTGAAATCATTACGCCCAGATCGCAGCGCATGGCGCGCGTCAGCATGGCGATGCCCGGCGTCGGGATAGGTCCCACAAGAATGACATCCATCCCCACCGACACGAAGCCCGCCGCGAGCGCTGGCTCGAGCATGTAGCCGGACAAACGCGTGTCCTTGCCGATGACCACGGTATGGCGGCGATCGCCTCGGGTGAAGTGCTTGCCCGCCGCGATGCCGATCTTCATGACCGTTTCCGCGGTCATGGGCTCAACGTTTGCGCGCCCGCGCACACCATCGGTACCGAAAAGTTTACGTGTCGCCATCAGAAACAGCCCCTATCGCCTACGTCCCAAGTTGTATCAGAACGTCCGCGACGTGCGCGCGGTTCCGACGAATATTTAAAAGGATATACGCCCCGCGCGTGCAAGGCTGCTGAAAAAGTCTTTAGAAGCCATTGATTTCAGCCCAAACCGCCAATGCCTGGCGCGTTTCGGCCACGTCGTGGACCCGCAAGATCTGTGCGCCCTGGCCGGCCGCGTACAGGGCCGCCGCCACGGAGCCGGTCACGCGATTTCCCGCCTCCGCCTCGCCCGTCATACGGCCGATGAATCCTTTGCGCGAAGCGCCGACGGCCAAGACGCACCCCAAGCCATGAAACATGGCCAGATGATCGAGAATCTGAAGATTATGTTCGTCGGTTTTGCCGAACCCTAGTCCCGGATCGATGGCGATGCGGTCTTTAGGGATTTCGGCTGCCACGCAGGCAGCAACGCGTTCGGACAGAAACGTATAAACATCGCCGGGTGCCCACTCATAAGTCGGCTTGATCTGCATGGTTTGCGGCGTGCCCTGCATGTGCATGAGCATGACGTGGGCCTCCGCCTTCGCCACGACCTCGATAGCACCCGGTGCCGTGAGGGCGGCGATGTCGTTAACGATCCGCGCGCCGGCTTCGAGCGCCGCCTGCATGACCTTCGTATGGCGTGTATCGATGGAAACGCAGAGTCCGCGCTCCGCTAAGGCCCGAACCACAGGAACGATGCGGGCGATTTCCTCATCCTCATCCACCGGCGTCGCGCCTGGGCGCGTTGATTCACCGCCCACATCGATGATGGCCGCGCCCGCATCGATCAGCATGGCCGCATGGGCAAGCGCGTTTTCAGGTTTATGAAACCGTCCGCCGTCGGAAAAGCTATCGGGTGTAACGTTGAGCACGCCCATCAATATGGGACGCGTCACCGCGATTCCGCAAAACGGTACGAGCGGTTGCGCGAAGGCTGCCAGATCCTCGGCCGCAAACGATCGTGCGGGCCGCATCTGCATGTCCGTCTCAACCATGGTGAACGCACGCGGCCCACCGAGAAACGGCACGGCCAACCCCGCACCAACAGCATCACGCGCCGCATGGCCGGACAGAAAAGCGCGCGGGGTGAGATTCAAACTTGCTCCGTCATTCATCATTAAAGGCAGCGCATTGTCTAACCCTGGGTCCTCGGGTCAAGCCCGAGGATGACGTGGCGGAAATAAAAACGGCCCTGCTTTAAGACAGGGCCGTTTTACTAGAGAGTTTTAGACCTACGCCCCTGGCTGCGGCGTCGGCTCTTGGCCGAACCCAGGCGAGTGGCCTGTGGACGGCACGGAGGAGCGACGGCCCGGTTCTTTGGGCTTGGGCGGCGTACGCTCGCTCTTGTCGATCTTCTCGCCGCGCAACAGCGCTTCGATCTCTTCGCGGCTCAAAGTTTCATGTTCGAGCAGGCCTTGCGCGATGATCTCGAGCGCATCGCGATGCTCGACAATGATCTTCCGCGCGGTCTCTTCGCCGGCTTCCACGAACGCGCGGACTTCCTCGTCGATCACGCGTGCGGTGGCGTCGGAGACGTTCTTTTGCTGTGTCACCGAATGCCCCAGGAATACTTCGCCCTGGTTATCGGTATAGCGCAGCGGTCCGAGTTTATCGGAGAAGCCGTATTCGGTGACCATGCGGCGCGCCATGTCGGTGGCGCGGCGAATGTCGTCCGAAGCGCCAGTCGTCACCTTATCGCTGCCGAACACCAGTTCTTCCGCCACACGGCCGCCGAACAAGCTGGCGATCTGCGCGCGCAGTTCGTCTTTCGACATACTGTACTTGTCGCGTTCCGGCAGCCACATGGTGACACCCAGCGCGCGACCGCGCGGAATGATCGTAACCTTATGCAGTGGCTCGTGGCTCGGCACATGCAGCATGACCAGCGCGTGACCGCCTTCATGATAGGCGGTCAGCTTCTTTTCATCTTCAGACATGACCATGGAGCGACGTTCCGCGCCCATCAGCACTTTGTCTTTGGCTTCCTCGAATTCCTGCATGCCCAGCACGCGCTTGGCTTTGCGGGCGGCCAGCAAGGCCGCTTCGTTCACAAGGTTGGCAAGATCGGCGCCCGAGAAACCCGGCGTGCCGCGCGCAATGACCTTCAGATCCACGTCGGTGCCCAGCGGGGTCTTCTTGCTGTGAACCTGTAGGATTTTCTCGCGACCCAAGATGTCGGGGTTCGGCACCACGACCTGACGGTCGAAGCGGCCCGGACGCAACAGCGCGGGATCGAGAACGTCGGGACGGTTCGTGGCCGCGATGAGAATCACGCCCTCATTGGCTTCAAAGCCGTCCATCTCGACGAGCAATTGATTCAATGTCTGTTCGCGTTCGTCGTTACCGCCGCCAAGGCCGGCGCCGCGATGACGGCCAACAGCGTCGATTTCGTCGATGAAGATAATGCAGGGCGCGTTCTTCTTGCCTTGCTCGAACATGTCGCGCACACGCGACGCACCGACGCCGACAAACATTTCGACGAAGTCGGAACCCGAGATGGTGAAGAACGGCACATTGGCTTCGCCGGCAATGGAACGGGCGAGCAATGTCTTACCGGTACCCGGCGGGCCCACGAGCAGCACGCCCTTGGGGATCTTGCCCCCTAAACGTTGAAACTTCTGCGGGTCGCGCAGGAATTCGACGATTTCTTCAAGTTCTTGTTTGGCTTCTTCAATGCCGGCCACATCGTCAAACGTGACGCGGCCCTGCTTTTCCGTCAGCAATTTGGCGCGAGACTTACCAAAGCCCATGGCCTTGCCGCCGCCGGACTGCATCTGGCGCATGAAGAAGATCCACACACCGATGAGCAGCAGCATGGGGAACCACGAGATCACGACGCTCCAGAAAGAGAGTTCGTTGTCGCTGCGGGGCACGGCTTTGATATTCACGCCGTGCTCGCGCAAGTTCGGCACCAAGCCGGGATCTTCCGGCGCATAGGTGCGAAAGTCGCCGCCGGACTTGAAGGTGCCGGAGATGTTGTTGCCTTGAATGGTGACGTTCTGAACGTCCGTGCGCTCGACCGAGGCCATGAAATCGGAGAAGTCGATTTCGCGGCTGGAACTACGCGGCGCTGCTCCCTGGATGAGGTTGAACAAGGCAACCACACAAACCAAGATGATCGCCCAAAGCATCAGATTACGGCTGATATTCAATTCGAGCCCCTACTCCAGTGGGAAGACGCGTCTTTTCAACGCCTGTCTCTCTAAATAGTGCGCCAAAGGCTTGTTGCAAGCAAATGGCGATTCTCGCGTGATGATTATGCTTTCAACGGTGTCACAATTCCGCACCACACATTGTATGTGCAGCGGAAATACAAGCCACATCAACGCGGCCCAGGCTCAAAGTGGTCCCATTCGGGCGAAGATAAGCGGCATGCGGAACCGCCAGGAGGCCCTCCCGGTCAACAATCGCGGGCAAAGTGGCGCGGACGCGGGCCGGTGCCGCAGCGGCAAGCGAGCCCTTCGCCCCCTCCGCGATCTCGCGCCAGAGCGCCGGTGTGAGCGCGCTCACGGTGGGCAGGTCCTGATTTTCAACACACGACAATGTGATCCGAAAGCGCCCATCCCACACGAATGAGGCCCCATCACATTCCATTGCCGATGCGATGGCGGCCGATTCGCGAAATACGCGCAGCACATCGCCGTCACGCTCCAGAACCGCGCCGTGCAGCGTGGCGTCGTGCCACGGCCCGGATTTGAGAGTGTGAAACACGCGTTCGAGCCCTTCGAATCGCGGTCCATAAACCTGTCCGCTCGCGCCCATCAAAATACGGCTGAGCGCGCGCAGGCCGATCTCGTCGGGCGCTGATGCCAAACTGCGAATATGCAGCGTCGCAACCCCAAGCTCGTCCCAAACGCAGGCCGACGACAACAGCGCCCATACGGCATGATCCAAGGCGGCGCGAGCGCGCTGTAAATGGCCGATGGTTGCCAACAAGCGGTCGTCCGTCAGGCCTTCGCGCGCGAGAATTCCACGCGCCTGACGAAAACGGACGCGGGCACTGGCGGTATTTTCGTTGGAAGGATCTTCGACCCAACCCTGCCCGATCTCGCGGCAATAGTCGGTCAGTTCGGCTTTTGAGAATCCCAAAAGCGGCCGCGCAATCACAATGCCGTCGCGCGCAACCGCCGACGCCATGGCCGCCAAACCATCCACGCCGCTGCCCCGGCTTAAGCGCAGCAGGAATGTTTCGATCTGATCGTCCGCATGGTGCCCCACAAAAAGATGCGTGCACGCGTTCGCCGCGCACCAGGTGGTCAGAAGTTTATAGCGGGCTTCGCGCGCTTCGCTCTGAAAACTGCGGGGTTGGCCGCGCAACGCGGCGCCCTCGTCCCAACGCAACGTTGTGTGCAAAAGGCCGGCTTCGGCGCACCAAGCGGCGACTTGTTTTGCTTCTTCGGCCCCTGCCTCCCGAAGGCAGTGGTCTACCGTAAGAACATGAAGCGTTGTCGCATTGTCTCCTGCCCATGCACCCAATAAACGGGCCAGGGCCATGCTGTCGGAACCGCCGGAAACAGCGACCGCGACTTTCGCATCACGGGACAACCGAAACGCGGCCATCGCAGATGCAAACGCCGAAGACGCGCTTCGGCCAGCGGCAGCAATCGGCTGCAAGCTCACTTGCACTTCAGTTTTTGACGTTCGCTGCTCGCCGATTTCAAAACGGCGGCATCGGCGTCGGGATAATCCTTGGCGATTCGGCTCCAGGCCGTGCACGCGCCGTCTTTCTGGTTCAGCTTATCCAGCGACATGCCAAGCTTCAGAAGATTGTCCGGTCCCTTATTAGTCTTGGGATAGCTCTGATACCCCGACATGAATTCCTGGGCCGCTTGTTGATAGTCGCCACGCACATAATAAGTCTCGCCCAGCCAGTATTGCGCATTTCCCGCGAGCGGATCTTTGGGATGCGCTTTGAGAAACGACTTCAACGCCACTTGCGCGCGCGGGTAATCGTTCTGCTTGAGATAATTGAAGGCAAAATCGTACTGCGCTTTCGGTGTGCCATCAGGCAAGCGCACGTCCGTGGGCGCTGCCAAAGCCAACGAATTGGACGACGGTCCTGGGGCTGCGGGCGCTGCTTTCGGCACAGGCGCCGGACCCGTCGGAACTGCGACCGGAGGCGGCGCGACGGCCGCATGGGGGTCGGCTGCGAGCGGCTTACCTCCCGCATCGGTGCGCATCACAAACTGACCTGCTCCGTTAACGCCGCCATCTGCGGGAGCCGTCGCAGCAGCAGCCGGCGGAGGCACGGATAATGGCGCGGGCGCACTTTGGCGCGGCGCGACACCGACCGGCGCTGAGAGCGGCGCGTCGGGATCAAGATTCGGAGCAACCGGCGGCCCACTTGCTGCGCCTTGTAACGCGGCGCGCGGTGGTGCGGTTGGTGTCGGCGCGGTTGGGGCACTCACGCGCGGCGGCGGAGCTGCTGGCGTAATCCCGAGGGATTGTTCGACCGTCGCCAAACGCAAGCTGATGTCGTCCGTCATCACGTCGAGCTGTCCCGACATGCGTTCGGTTTTGAAGCGGCTTTCTTCCACGAGACCGGTGAGCTGCTCGACCGCGCGTTCAAGCGCCAGAATGCGATTGCTCAAATCGGTTTGGTCGGGCGCGGGCGTGGCAGGAACCGCGGCGGCGCCCGGTGTCTGTCCGCGTAGACGCTGGATATCTTGCTCAACGCGGCCCAGGCGCGCGTTCAAATCGGCAGCGGTCTGCGCAAACGCGGGCGTGGCGGCGAACAACGCCACAGCGGCGGACGCGCTCAACAGCGTTTTACGACAAACAGCGCGAAAGGCGGAACGTGTCTTCATCGTGCTTATCCGGTGTGTGAGAGCTAGGGCCACGTAAATGACGGGTCAGCATGACGCTGGCGCACGATACCGGCAAGAATAAGGCGTCGCGCGATACTTTAAATCCGAGGCCTAAAAATCCAAGGTCCAGAAACACGAATGGCTCCGGAGGTTATCCGGAGCCATTCGGCAGTGACGTAAAAGCGATTACTGAACGACCGAGCTACCGCGGCGGTTCTTGCTCCAGCAAGCTTCGTCCGACGAAACGCACAGCGGACGCTCTTTGCCGTACGAGATCGTCTTGACGCGACCGGCGTTAACGCCTTGCGCGATCAGGAACTGCTTCACTGAGTTAGAACGGCGATCGCCGAGGCCCAGGTTGTATTCGCGTGTACCGCGCTCGTCACAGTGACCTTCAACGGTCAGCGTGCGGGTCGGGTACTGGTTCAACCAAGCGGCTTGGCCTTTCAAGATGGCTTGAGCCGACGCCGACAAGTCGTACTTGTCGAAATCGAAGCTGACCATGTTGCCAACGACCGTGTTGAAGTATTCGATCGAGTCCGGAGCCGGACCACGCGGCGCCGCGGGAGCAGCGGCCGGCGGGGGAGAGGCAGCAGGCGTAGCTCCGCCACCAGTCTCCGTCTTTTTCGTGGAGCAGGCAGCGAGCATCACCGCAACGGCGATCACGCTGAGATATCGGAGCTTCATTCTTTTTCCCCTAGGACTTGAGTTTATTGGGTTGATTTCGCGAGCCAGGTTGCACCCGCACGCAAGTTCGTCACACTATTTACCAGCAAAACCGTAAGAAGCAATAGCTTCAGTGGCACCCGTATACCTGTTACAGCCATCAAATATAAGGGGTTTTGCGAAGATATTACAAAAAAGCTGCACTGCAGCAAACGCGCAACACTTAATTCGGTTGCGTTACCCCCTGTCCTCTTCCCGGCTTTTTCCCTAAAATTTACGGGATTAAGGGTGACCACGCCGGGTCGGACGCATCCTGCGGCGTAACGATTTCTCTTTGATTGTAACCGGTTAGATCGATTGAAAAGAGGCGCGCGCGGCCACCGTTGGCGGCCTGAGCGTAATACATAAAGACGCGGCCATTCGGGGCCCATGTGGGCGCTTCCACATCGAATCCTTGGGCCAGACGACGCTCGCCCGAGCCGTCAGGTTTCATTACGCCCACGTAGAAGTTACCGTCGCTGGTGCCGTAAAGGGTGAAAGCGATGAAGTCACCGCGCGGCGACCACACCGGCGTACCGTAGCGGCCCTTGCCGAAACTGATTCGCTGCTGATTCGAGCCATCCGCATTCATCGTATAAATCTGCTGCGTACCCCCACGGTCCGATGAGAACGTGATTTGATCGCCCCGCGGTGAATACGACGGCGACGTATCTATGGAAGGATTGTCGGTCAGGCGCGTGGTTTTGCGCGTACGCAAATCCATTTCATAAATATCGGAGTTGCCGTTAAGAGCGGCGGCGAAAATCACCTTATTGCCGTCCGGCGAGAATCGCGGCGCATAGGTCATGCCCGGGAAATCACCCAGCACTTCCTGACGGCCCGTGTCGATATTGAACAGATAGACGCGCGGCGTGTTCTTGAAGAACGAAAGATAAGTGATTTCTTGCGCGGTCGGAGAGAATCGCGGCGTCAGAACAAGGTTCGCCCCGTCCGTGAGATAGCGATGATTTGCACCGTCTTGATCCATGATCGCCAAACGCTTCATGCGATTGAGCGCGGGTCCGCTTTCCGCGATGTAAACAACGCGCGTGTCGAAATAGCCTGTCTCACCCGTCGCCGCCGTATAGATCTCGTCGGCAATAATATGTGCGACGCGGCGCCAGTTGGCCGGATCGATGCCGTACGCTTTTCCACCGGGCGGTTTGATTTCTTGAGCGCTAAACACGTCCCAGGGGCGGAAGGAGATGCGAATCTGTCCATTGGGCAAAGCTTCGACGACGCCTTGAACGAGAATCTGCGCATTGATCGTGCGCCAATCGGCGAAGCGCGGTTGAACGTCCATGGACGTCAGCGCTTGCAGGAATCCTTTCTGATCGAGCGGACGAAAAAGTCCCGAACGCTCAAGATCTTTCGTAATGACATCGGAGATGTCGCGACCGACTTGCTGAAGCTCGGGTGAAGCGCCGGCAAAATTCGGCACCGCAATCGGCATGGGTTCCACTCGCCCGCGCGTGATGTCGATGTGAACTTCCGCCCTACTCGGCGCACTCATCGTCAGCAAGCTGCCCACGGCGAGCGTCACGGCGAGGATTCGTTTCAGGGCATTCAGCATCAGGCGATTCCGTTTATTTGAGATACGGCAGATTGCAACTTGCAACGGGATTGTGGCGATGGCGTGTCATCATTTCAAGCAGAGCGGCTTTTCGTTAGTTAATTCTGCCCTGGGGCGAGAACGTCATCGTGATTTCTTTGAACAGGTCGTAGCGCTGGGGAGAAATGGGGATGTTGCCACAACCGAGCACCGCGTTACGGGCCGAGGTGGCAAACGTACGAAAGGCTGAGTCGGTCAGATAACGCGCCGTATCGACAATCTGCGCGGTCTTCACGGAACCGTCCGGATTAATAAAAACCTTAATGTCGGCGGACAGGCCTTCCAGCCCTTCTTTACCCGGATCGATGCGCCAGCAGTCTTCGATATGGCGGCGAATTGCATCCAGCTCGGTCATGCTCGCGCGGTCCGAGATATTGGGCGCGATATTGTTACTTTGCTGCTGAGTCGAACTGGGCGCGGGCGCGGCCTTAGGCGCTTTCTTCTGCATGTCCTTGAGCAGGTCCTGCAGCATGGAAATATCGTCCTTCTTATTCTTCGGCGGCGTCGGCTTCGGCGTTGGCTTCACCGGCTCCGGCTTCTTCTCTTCTTTCTTATCGGGAATGGCTTCTTTTGTGGGCGGCGGCGGCATCGCATCCGCCGGCGGCGCTTCGGCCTGCACAGGCTTCGGCGGCTCCGGGGGCGTCAGCGGAATGGGATCGGGCGTCGGGGTCTCCGCGGCAGGAGGCGGCGCGGAAGTCACCTCCTCAATCGGCACCAGATCGACAATCAACGGCGGCGTTTCGGTTGGCAGGTCACGGTGCAGCAACGGTAAGCCGGTCACAGCCAATACGACCACGCCCACGTGCAACATGAACGACAGCACATAGCCTTGATTGGTCGAATCGCGCAGTGACGTGGCAGCCATACCGAACCTCTAGCGCCGCGGCTTCGCGGTATTCTTTGCGGGTTCCGTGACGAAGGCCACTTGCGTAATCCCCGCCGCAGTCACTTCCGTCATCACCTGCATCATCGTTCCATAGGGAACATCCGTGTCGCCTTTGACATAAATGCGTACGTCCGCATTCGCCTCGCGCACTGCTTTCAAACGCGCGCTCAATGCATCAAGCGTGAGCGCGGCTTCATTCAGTGTGAGATTGCCGTTTTTCTCGACATATAGCGTAAGCGCCTTGTTGTCTTGCGGCAGCGAGCGGGTTTTTGTCGTTTGCGGCAGCTTCACGTTCACGCCCGACGTCAGCAGCGGCGCGGTGACAATAAAGATCACCAACAACACCAACATCACGTCCACCATGGGCGTGATGTTGATATCCGCCATGGGCGCGAATGCCCGCCGGCTGGTCTTTGCGCCCGAGGATGGCTTGATGAAGGCTGCCATTACGGCGTTCTCTTCGTGTCGAGCTGACGCGACAAGATCGCGCCGAATTCGCCGGCAAAGTTTTCAAGGCGCAAGGCGTAGCGCGACAAGTCGGTTGAGATCTTGTTGTACGCCACCACGGCCGGGATCGCGGCAACCAGACCCAAGGCCGTCGCGAACAACGCTTCCGCGATACCGGGGGCAACGGTCGCAAGGCTGGTGTCCGCCGATGCGCCGATGGAGGTGAACGTATTCATGATCCCCCACACCGTGCCGAACAATCCTAAGAACGGCGAGACTGAACCGGTCGAGGCCAGAAAGATCATGCGGCGATTGAGGTGATCCATTTCGCGCTCAAGGCTGATTTTCATAACGCGGTCGATGCGCTCGCCGAGTGCTGCTGTCGCGCCCGTCGGAGGCACGCCGCCCTTGCCCGCCGTGCGGCGCCACTCGCGCATGGCGGCGACGAAGATCGACGACATAGGTTCGCGCGGACGTTGGCCGATGCGTTCGAACAAGTCCTCCAGCGACTGGCCTGACCAGAACTTCTCTTCGAACTGCTCGGCTTGCTTGAACAGCGAGCGCAAGCGTAGCGATTTATCGAAGATGATCGCCCAACTCCAAACCGACGCCAGCACCAACAAGCCCATCACGAACTTGACCACGTTGTCGGCCTGAAGGAACAGTGACCATGCCGATACGTGAATGGCACCGCCCGCCTGTAAGGCTGTCGTCGCTACTTCTGGATCTAAAGCCATCTCAACTACCCCGTTTTACGAACGTCTTATTCTACAAAAGTCGCCAGCTTCGCGCGCAGCGCTTCCGGCATGCGTGCCGACTTTCCCGCCGCGTCGATGGAAGCCAATTTCAATGTGCACTGAAAAATCTCATCGTCGCCGCGACGAACCGTTTGCCGCGCGTCAAGCGACGCCACACCCAGAAAGCACAACACCGTTTCCACTGTCAGCGTGTCATCGAGCTTTGCCGGACGGCGATACTGCATCTCTCCGCTGTGGACGACGAAAATGACGCCGAGGGTTTCGGGTGCGACGCTTAATTCGATACCGAGCGTGCGCAACATCTCCGTGCGCGCACGTTCCACAAAGCGGAAATAGTTGGCGTAATAAACGATGCCGGCTGCGTCTGTGTCCTCGTAGTACACGCGCACCGGAAACAGGTGGCGCCGCCCGTCCCAGACGCCGCTCGGCGGTAAAGCAGTGGTCGGAAGCGACATGTTCACGCGTTGTCCTCCCGATCGAGCAAAGTGAATTGCGCCGGATCACGCCGTGGTGCCGCGAGGCCGAGATGGCGGTAACCTGAATCCGAGAGCACGCGTCCGCGCGGCGTGCGCTGAATAAGCCCACGCTGAATCAAAAACGGCTCAATGACGTCTTCTATGGTGTCGCGCTCTTCCGCCAAAGCGGCGGCCAGCGTTTCAACACCGACGGGACCGCCCGCGTAATGCTCTGCGATACACATGATATAGCGCCGATCCATGGAATCTAACCCGAGCGCATCGACGTTGAGGCGCTTCAGCGCGTTATCGGCGATGGTCGCCGTCACCTGTCCCGCATTGTCGACCGACGCAAAATCGCGCACGCGCTTCAGCAAGCGCCCCGCGACACGCGGCGTTCCGCGCGAACGCTTCGCGATTTCCAAGGCGCCGTCTTCCGTGATGCCGACCCCGAGCACACGCGCGCCACGGCGCACGATCTCCACTAACTCGGGCGGATCGTAAAACTCCAGGCGCAGCGGAATCCCGAACCGGTCCCGGAGCGGCGTTGTGAGAAGGCCGGAGCGCGTGGTCGCACCTACGAGCGTAAACGGTTGGAGTTCAATGCGGACAGACCTTGCAGCAGGCCCCTCACCGATAATGAGGTCGAGCTGGAAGTCTTCCATGGCCGGATAGAGCACTTCCTCTATGGCGGGATTAAGGCGATGGATTTCGTCGATGAACAGAACGTCGTTCGCTTCGAGATTGGTTAAAATCGCCGCCAGATCGCCGGCCTTAGCGATCATGGGACCGGAGGTCGCGCGAAACCCCACGCCCAATTCACGAGCAACAATCTGAGCCAACGTCGTTTTGCCGAGGCCCGGCGGTCCGTGCAGCAAGACGTGATCGAGCGGTTCTTTGCGCTCGCGCGCGGCCGCCACGAAGACACTCAAGTTTTCACACAAGCTCCGCTGACCGATGAAGTCGGCAAGACGCTTGGGGCGCAACGACGCGTCGGCATCGTCCTCTTGGCGAATGGGCGAGATGGTGCGCTCAGCCATTGGCGCTGCCGAGTTCGCGCAAAGAATCGCGAATGAGCGTGCTCAACGCGACGTTTCCCGCTGCGGCAATGCGAGTCACCGCGCCAAAAGCATCCATGCGGCTGTAGCCGAGATTCACCAGCGCCGAGACGGCCTCTTCCACGGGATCGCCCTTCAGCGGTTTTTTGCCGCCGGTCGCGGTCGCAATGAACGGCGTCGACAGCGCCGGCAATTTATCTTTAAGCTCCACGACCAAGCGCGCGGCCAGCTTCGGCCCCACACCGCTCGCGCGTTTGAAGGCGCTCTGATCACCGGCCATGATGGCCTGGCTCACCTGCTCCGCGGACAACGCCGACTGAATGGCTAGGGCCACTTTCGCGCCGACGCCCTGCACTGTCGTCAAAGTGCGAAACATCTCGCGTTCGCCAGCCGTCGTGAATCCATACAGGTGGATGTGATCTTCGCGCACATGGGTTTCCACCGCGAGTTCCACCGCTTCACCAATGGGTGGCAGCGCCGACAACGTGCGTGTCGCGCAGAACAACAGATAACCAACGCCGCCCACGTCCACGACGACCCAATCTTCCCCCAACGAGTCCAACCGGCCGCGCAGTTTTGCGATCATCGGGCGCGGCTCATGGCGAGCAACGGACTGTTGCGATGATGGGCATGACAAACAGCCACAGCCAACGCATCGGCCGCATCGGCCACAGCATTGGAGCCTGGAAGTAAAATTCGCATCATGGCAGCGACTTGAGTCTTATCGGCATGCCCCGCACCCACCACCGATTTCTTCACCAGGTTCGGTTTGTATTCCGCCACCGCCAAGCCCGCTGTCGCCGGCCCTAACATCGCGGCCGCGCGCGCATGGCCTAGCTTCAAAGTGGAAGTGGGGTTTTTATTCACGAAGGTATCTTCGATGGCGCACTCGTGCGGCGTATGAAGCGCCACGATTTTCTGCACGCCCGTAAATAAAATCTCGAGGCGCGCCGCCAGCGATAGATCAACATTCGGTTCGATCACGCCACTGGCGATATAGCGCAGCGTATTACCTTCGGCCTCGATGATGCCCCAGCCCGTGTGCCGCAGCCCCGGGTCCAGGCCAAGAATGCGCACACCGCGCGGAAGGGCCAGCGGAACGACCGTCGCGGTTGGTGTGGGTGATGTCTTAGCCACCAAGGCGCGCCATGACCTCTTCGGAAATCTCGTAATTACCAATGACGCGCTGCACGTCGTCGTCGTCATCCAGAACTTCAATGAGTTCCATCAGCTCCTGCGCCTTCTCAAACGACACATCGACCGTCACGGTCGGACGCCATTCGAGCTTAGCTGTCTCGGAGGGCCCAAGCGCCGCTTCAAGCGCTTTTTGAACCGCATGCAAACTATCGGGCGCGCAAAGGATGTCGTGCCCGCCAGCACCCGACTGCACATCGTCCGCGCCCGCTTCGATGGCGGCTTCCATAACTTTGTCGTCGCTGCCGGCCGTCTTCGCATAATGAATCGCGCCGATGCGTTGGAAGTTATGGGCGGCACTCCCAGTCGCACCCATGGTGCCGCCGTGCTTGCCAAACGCCGTGCGCACTTCCGTCGCCGTGCGATTGCGGTTGTTGGTCAGCGCTTCCACGATCAAAGCCACGCCGCCGGGGCCCATGCCCTCGTAGCGCACCTCTTCGTAGTTTTCCTGATCGGCGCCCGTCGCCTTCTTGATGGCGCGCTCGATGTTTTCGCGCGGCAAGCTCTCAGCCTTAGCGTCTGCAATGGCTGTTCGCAGCCGCGCATTATAAGCCGGATCAGGCATGCCCAATTTGGCCGCCACGGTGATTTCACGCGCGAGCTTGGTGAACAGCTTGGCGCGCTTGGCGTCTTTGGCACCTTTACGGTGCATGATGTTCTTAAATTGTGAATGGCCGGCCATGGCTGCCGCGCGCCCCTTATCAATGCAAAACGTAGCAGGCTGTTACTATAAGCAGCGGAAAAGTCTACGCTTTATACCAAATATTGTGAAAATCGCCTAGAGTCGCTGCAGAACTTCGGTTAGCGTGCGGCTCGCCATGACCGCCATTCTTACCATTTCAGGTCTCTCGAAGACCTATTCGTCCGGCCATCAGGCGCTGAAGACCGTCGATCTTGAGATCCGCAAGGGCGAGATCTTCGCCCTTCTCGGCCCCAATGGCGCCGGCAAAACCACGCTCATCAACATCGTCTGCGGCATCGTCACGGCCAGCACCGGCACCGTGCTCGCCGCCGGCCACGATATCCAGAGCGATTATCGCGTCACGTGTAAGTTGATTGGACTGGTGCCGCAGGAACTCCACACCGACGCCTTCGAAACCGTGCAAGCAACCTGCCGCTTAAGCCGTGGCCTGTTCGGGCGCGCGCCCAACCCCGCCTATATCGAGAAGGTGCTGCGCGATCTGTCCCTGTGGGACAAACGCGACGCCAAGATTGCGGAATTATCCGGCGGCATGAAGCGCCGGGTGATGATCGCCAAAGCCCTGGTTCACGAGCCGCAAATCCTATTCCTCGACGAACCCACCGCCGGCGTCGACGTGGAGCTGCGCCGCGACATGTGGCACCTGGTGCGCAGGCTGCGCGAGACCGGCGTCACCGTCATCCTGACCACCCATTACATCGAAGAAGCCGAGGAAATGGCGGATCGGGTTGGGGTTATCAGCAAGGGCGAGCTGATCCTGGTGGAAGAGAAAGCCGCGCTCATGGCAAAGCTGGGCAAAAAGGTTCTGACGCTGCAATTGCAAGACGCGCTGACGACCATCCCCGACGAACTGGCGGAATGGCATCTGCGCCTGAAAAGCGGCGGCTACGAACTCGAATACACCTTCGATCCCCACGCCGAACGCAAAGGCATCGCCTCATTGCTCCGCCGCATGGGCGACCTCGGAATCATCTTCAAAGATCTGAACACCACGCAAAGCTCGCTCGAGGATATTTTCGTAAGCCTCGTGCACGACGACGCCAAGGAGCAGCGTCCATGAACTATTACGGAATTTGGGCCGTCTATCGCTTCGAGATGTCGCGCTTCATGCGCACCATCATGCAAAGCCTTCTGACTCCCGTCATCAGCACGTCGCTGTATTTCGTGGTCTTCGGCTCCGCCATCGGCTCGCGCATGAGTGAGGTCGAGGGCGTGCCCTACGCCGCGTTCATCGTGCCGGGGCTCATTATGCTGTCGATCTTCACCGAAAGCATTTTCAACGGCGCCTTCGGCATCTTTTTCCCCAAATACAGCGGCACCATTTACGAGCTGCTTTCGGCGCCCATGTCCGCCTTTGAAACCGTGCTTGGATATGTGGGCGCGGCGGCAACAAAATCGGTTGTCCTAGGCCTCGTGACGCTCGCGACGGCGTCCGTGTTTGTGCCGCTCCATATTATCCACCCCTTCTTGATGGTCGCGTTCCTCGTCTTGGTGTCGGCCACATTCTGCCTGTTTGGCTTTCTCATCGGCGTATGGTCAAAAAGCTTCGAGCAGATGCAGATCATTCCCATGCTGATCATCACGCCCCTCACCTTCCTGGGCGGCGCGTTTTATTCGATATCCATGCTGCCGCCGGCCTGGCGCGTGGTGACCTTGTTCAACCCCGTGGTCTATCTCATCAGCGGCTTTCGCTGGACGTTCTATGAGCAATCCGACGTCAGCGTCGGCATAAGCCTTGCCGCGACGTTTGGCTTCTTCGCCCTGTGCTTGCTGGCGGTCAGTTGGGTCTTCAAGACGGGATATCGGTTGAAGAACTAGGACGCGGCATGGCAGATCCCATCCGAATTGAAAGCGGCTACGCGATCAACGTCTTCGCCCGTTGCATCGAGATGCATGCCACCTTTTATGCGCGAGCGCACGGGTTCGGCCGGGCCTTCGAAACCGTGGTGGCCGGCGGTTTGGCCGAGTTCAGCCCCCGCATGGATAATCCCGGCAATCGCCTTTGGTATGCTGTGCAAGCCGACCGCATCGTCGGAACCCTCGTCATCGACGGCGAAGACTTAGGTCCCGGCCTTGCGCATCTACGTTGGTTTATCGTCGACGATCAGGTCCGCCATACCGGCATCGGGAAAAAGCTCCTCGCGGAAGCCCTGGCGTTTTGCGACGCCCGCGAAGTCGAGGTCCACCTCTGGACCTTCCGCGGCCTCGATGCCGCGCGGCATCTTTACGAGACTCATGGATTCAAACTGGCGGAAGAGCGCCCCGGAAATCAATGGGGCGAAGAAGTCTTCGAACAGCGTTTTTTCCGCAAGCGCGCTTAGGCTCGTCGGTCACGGATCATGACAGCAGACGCATAGCTTATTGCCGTCAGGATCTCGGAAGTATGCGCCGTAATAATTTGCATGATATTGGGGTCGTAAGCCCGGCGGGCCTTCGCAGCGCGCGCCGTCCGCAATCGCAACCTCGTAGCATTGATCGACTTTAGTCCGGCTCGGCGCGAGCAGTGCAACCATTTGACCATTTCCCGGCTGAGCTGCTTCGCCATTACTCGGACGGCCAAGAATAAAAAGAGGTCGATCAGCCGTGGCTGACTTCCACGCGGCCCAAGATTTTTCTGAATCCGAGAATTTTAGCGGCAGGCCCAATACCCCCATGACTCGGGAGTAGAATTCCAAAGCGCGGACGAAATCATTGGTTCCGAGATAAACGTGTGAAAGCATTGCCTCTCTCCAACACGAAAAACGCCGCGATTTACTCCGGGATCGCCTGCTTCAACATCCCGCCGATACGCACCGGTTCGGCGCGCACCGCAAGACCCGTGCCGTCGTCGGTGACGACGAACAGGCCGCACACGGTCCCCTCGCCGTCCGCCGGTTCTAATTTCTCGGTCGGCATTTTGGTGACGAAGCGCTTCAGTGCTGTGTGCTTATTCATGCCGATCACGGAATCATAAGGTCCGCACATACCGGCGTCGGCCTGGTAAGCCGTGCCCCCGGTCATAATGCGCGTGTCCGCCGTCGGCACATGGCTGTGACTGCCGACCACCATGGACGCGCGGCCGTCGGCCAAAAATCCAAGCGCACCCTTCTCGCTGCTGGCTTCGCCATGAACGTCGACGATGATCGCATCGGCGGCGTCACGCAAAGGATGCTGAGTGAGCAAGTCATCGAGTGCGCGGAACGGATCGTCCATGGCATCCATGAACAAACGGCAGATGACTTGCACAACGATCACGCGCCGTCCGGAGGCCGTGGTGTAAAGGCCGAAGCCCCGTCCCGGTGTTTCCGGCGGGTAATTGATGGGCCGGATCAACCGCGGTTCGGCCGGAATGAAACTGATCATTTCGCGCTGATCCCAAGCATGATTGCCAAGCGTGATGACGTCGACACCGGCGTCATACAGTTGCTGGCAGATCAGCGCGGTGATGCCGTAGCCATGCGCCGCGTTCTCGCCGCACGCCACGACGAAGTCGAGCGCTAAGCGTTTCCGAAGGTCGGGAATATGCGCGATGACGGCGTCGCGTCCCGCGCGGCCCATGATGTCGCCGCAGTACAAAAGTCGCATGGACGACTTCTACCTTACTTTTTCGGAGATTGGGCGAACGATTGTGCCGCCGAATTAAACCACAGTGCGCGGGCATCGGTGACGACGGCATCGAGGCGCTGATCGTGCGTTTCGGCAGGGACGGCCTCGATCTCCTGCTCGTCATAGGCGAGACCAATCACGATCAATTTTCGTTCTGCGCGCAGCGCCACGATCGTGCGGTCGTAGTAACCCGCGCCGTAACCAAGTCGGTTGCCGGTCTGGTCGAAGGCGATCAGCGGCAGCAACAGAATGTCGGGCGTTACAACAGATGCGCGGGGACTGGGATGCTTCGTGCCGAACGGACCCGGATCCAACGCTTCGCCTATCTGCCAACTTCGGAAAATCAGAACCTGTCCTTGCCCCGCCACCACAGGTAAAGCGGCATCACCGCCCGCCGCGGAAATAGCTTCCAGGGTGGGGCGCGCGTCGAGTTCGTCACCGATTGGCCAATAGCCCGATATACTTTTACCGGCGGCTTGAATCTGTTCCGCAACACGTTGCGCGACCAGCGCCGCAGCGGCCTCGCCCTTCTCCGCATGAAGCGCACGGCGGCGCGTCATCACCAAGCGGCGCAAGACCGCCTTTGAATCAGGTGTATAGCTGGAGGGGGATGGGGGCGCCGTCATAGCGGTCCGGCCCTAAGAAGGGATGCGCACGTCACGGATGTTTGGATTTCCCCAGAGCAAGCCAGATCGACGCCAGACAAGCACGCGAACAAAACAAATAAAGTGGAGCCGCCGAAGCCGTCGGCCTTGCGTGACTCCCAATGGGCCACGTGTAAAGTGGGCACCATATCACTGAACCAAGATCCAGTGAGTGACAGCGCCCGAGCAAAGATTATCGCCCCTGGGTGTTCAAAGGCCTAACCTGCCCAGCAGCTCCACAAATGAACTTAAGTACCTTCGAGGCGCGCGGCAATACGTTCAATGCGCTCGGCAACCGCCGAAATTGCATCAACGGCGTTATTTTCAGCCTCGGCGCGGGCGGATTTGGCTGCGGCCGAGTTGGTTGCCTCCGCTTCCGCCACCGTATCCGACAGTTCGTCGGCCACAACCAGCGCCAGCATCACCAATAGTAGCTGATCCCCGACGGCCGGCCGCGACGTGCCCGCGATCTGGGCCGCGCGCTCGTCGAGATAGCGGCCAAGGCGGGCGAGATGCGCCTCCTGACCGTCGTCACAGGCGATCTGATAGGCGCGCCCTCGAATGGTGATCGAGACTTGACCCACCCCCTAATCCCCCGCCTGATCCAGGGACGCCGACAGCCTGCCAATGGCCAAATCGAGACGCGTTGCGACGTGTGAGGCGGCTTCTTTGAGCGCCTCATGGCTGCGCCCGAGATCTGCGAGCTTGCGCTCCGCCTCTTCGGACTTTTTCGCGAAAGACGATGCTGGCGCGTTATTGGTCGCCGCCGCGTCGAGACGCGTCACCGCGCCCTCGAGACGCCGCAGCGCTTCACCGAGGCGCGGCAGGTTATAATTCTCAATATCTTTCAACGAAATAGCGGCCCTCTTTGAATCAACGCATGAAGCATAGAAAGGACGCGCGAGCCCGTCAACTCCAGTACTACTTGAAGGCCGCGAAAGTGATCTGTGGATTCAGTCGAAACAGCCTGAGCGTTTCACCCTGTACTTCTTTGTCCTGCATTGTATATCCCTCGCGCGAACCACGCAGAGCACTCAGAGAAGGATGATCGATTCATGACCATTACGCCCCGGGTTAAAGCCATCCTGTCCGCTTACGAAAGCGACAACCCCGGAACGAAGACCAACCTCGCCCGCATCCTCATGCACGGACAACTGGGCGGAACCGGCAAACTGGTCATCCTGCCGGTCGATCAAGGGTTCGAACACGGCCCGGCGCGCAGCTTCGCCCCCAATCCCGCCGGTTACGAGCCGCACTATCACTGGCAGCTCGCCGTCGCTGCCGGCCTCTCGGCCTTCGCCGCCCCCTTGGGCATGATCGAAGACGGCGCGTCCAGCTATGCCGGGGCCGTTCCGACGATCCTGAAAGTGAACAGCGCCAACTCCCTGAATGGTGAGAAAGACGCCCCCACCCAGGCCATTACCGCCACCGTCCAAGACGCCTTGCGCCTGGGCTGCTCGGCCATCGGGTTCACGATGTATCCGGGGTCCGAGTCCTCCTACGACATGATGAACGACCTGCGCGAACTCATCGCGGAAGCCAAAGATGCCGGCCTCGCCGTCGTCGTGTGGTCCTATCCGCGCGGCAAGTACGTGACCAAAGACGGCGAACTGGGCCTCGATGTCATCGCTTACGGCGCCCACATGGCCGCCCTCATGGGCGCGCATATCATCAAAGTGAAGCTGCCTAACGACTTCATCGATCAGGGCGAAGCGAAGAAGGTTTATGACGCCACCAACATTCCGCGCGGCACGCTGGCGCAACGCGTTCAGCACGTTGTCCAAAGCTGCTTCGGCGGACGCCGCATCGTCGTGTTCTCCGGCGGTGGTAAAAAGGGCGAAGACAGCCTGTTCGACGACGCCCGCGCCATTCGCGATGGCGGCGGCAACGGTTCGATCATCGGCCGCAACTCCTTCCAGCGCCCCTATGACGATGCGCTGAAGCTGCTCGGCAACTTGATCGATATCTACAAAGGCAAGAATTAGTCGCCGTGGCTGATTCCCAAGGGACGGCCTGCCGGCTCTACCTCATCACGCCTGAAACGATTCCCGACCCGACGGCCTTCGCCGCGACTTTGCGCGAAGCGCTATCGGGCGGCGACGTCGCTTGCGTTCAATTGCGTCTGAAGAATGTGTCCGACGACGTCATACGCATCGCCGTAAACGCGCTCATGCCCGTTTGCCATGAACGCGATGTGGCCTTCATCCTCAACGACCGCCCCGACTTGGCGCACGAGCTGGGTTGCGACGGCGTGCATATCGGACATGAAGACATGCCCTACGATGAGGCGCGCCGGATCATGGGCCCTGACGCCAGCATCGGCGTCACCTGCAAGGATTCACGCGACCTGGCAATGGACCTCGCCGAAGCGGGTGCCGACTACGTTGCCTTCGGTGCGTTCTTTCCCACGCAAACCAAAGAAACGACCGCGCACCCCGAGATCGAAGTCATCGAGGCCTGGAGCGAAATGACAATCGTGCCCTGCGTCGCCATCGGCGGCATCACAGTCGAGAACTGCGAGCCCCTTGTAAAAGCGGGCGCCGATTTCATTGCCGTTTGTTCAGGTATTTGGAATTACGCTGCCGGCCCCGCAGCGGCCGTTCGCGACTTCAACGCCGCCTTTGCGCGCAGCTAAGGTTACTGCGGAAGATGCGATGGAAGATGTTGGGTCACGAGCGTGATATCGACTGGCGTCGCTTCGTCATCCGGCTCTAGTTTCAGATCCATCATGCGCGCGGCCGCCGCCACGAGAATAGTGCGGCTTAAGCGTGAAATGCTCCGCGTCACGTCGTCCACAAGCATGGCGTCATTGGCAATGGCGTTGCCTTCAATCACCACATTCATGGCGTCGATAAGTTCGTCGAGCTTCTGAAGCGCCGCGCGCTCAGGCTCCGACAACTGATGTTTGCTCATCTTCGGTTTAGCAAAGCTCCCCATGCCCGGTATCCTTGCGGTTGAAATCCACAGTCGGATGAACAACGAACTCGCGGACGTTTTGTTCGCATTACGTTTTACGCATTGACCCGTGCGGTCGCGTATTATACTTAGGTTTATGCCTAACTATTCACCGGCCATTGAAAACGTGCTTCACGCTTTGGGCGACCCCACACGGCGCGCGGTTTTTGCGCAATTATGCAAAGGGCCGGCGACCGTGAGCGATCTGGCAGCACCCTTTAAAATGGCCCTGCCCTCATTCGTGCAGCATTTACGGGTGCTCGAAAACAGCGGCCTTATGACTTCCACGAAAAAAGGCCGCGTGCGCACCTGCCGCGCCAAACTCCAGCCGCTCTCGCATTTAGAAAAGTGGATCGCCGACCAGCGCAATATTTGGGAACGGCGCCTCGATCAATTCGACGCCTATGTCACCGCCTTACACGCCGAGGAGAAAAGCAAATGACGAACTACCCCGCCGACTTCGATCCGAAACTGGATCTGTTCTTCGAACGCATCGTCGATGTGCCGCCGAATCTTGTTTGGAAAGCATGGACGGAGCCCAAGCACCTGATGCCGTGGTTCTGTCCGAAACCGTGGACGACAGTTGAATGTACGATCGACCTTAGACCGGGCGGCCTTTTCTACACGGTGATGCGCTCGCCCGAAGGAAAAGACATGCCGGCCAACGTCGGCTGCTATCTCGAAACCATCGAGAACAAACGCCTGTCGTGGACCAATGCCTTGCTGCCCGGCTTTCGCCCGGCCGCCAAGATCGAGGACGGTTGTCTAGATCTGCCCTTCACCGGCATCATCATGCTCGCGCCCCATGAGCGCGGCACAAAATACACTGCCATGGCGAAGCATCGCGACGACTTCGGCCGCAAGACTCATGAGGACATGGGCTTCGAGCACGGCTGGGGCAAAGCGCTCGAACAACTCGTTGAATACGTTAAGGCGCTCTAGGGCTAGACCACCGGTGCCCATAGGACATCGGTGATGTCCGTGGCGCCGGTTGCGAGCATCACGAGCCGGTCAAATCCCAACGCAATCCCTGCACACGGCGGCAATGACGCTAGGGCTGCCAGCAAATCCTCGTCGATGGGCGGAGCTGAGCCATACAGCGCCGCAAACAGCGTACGGTCGTGTTCGAACCGCGCACGCTGCTCGGCGGGATCGGTGAGTTCCGAATAGGCGTTGGCCAGCTCGACGCCGCAGGCGTAAAGCTCGAACCGTTCCGCAACGCGGGGGTCGCCCGGCTTGCGCCGCGCGAGTGCTGCCAAGTTGGCCGGGTACTCGCATAGAACAGTGGGCGCACCAATGCCGAGATTTGGTTCGATCCGCTCAAGCATGATGCGAAAGAACGTATCTTCCCACGTATCGTTTGCGCTGACCTGAAGCCCGCGCGCGGAGGCTGCATCTTTCAAGCGATCGGGTGACGGTGCCAGCGTTCCGTCCGTTGTCGCCAACAAATCAATCTGCACATGACGCACGAACGCCTCCTGCACCGTCAAACGCTCGCAGGGTTGATTGGGGTCGCAGGTCTTGCCCTGCCACCGTAATTGCTCGCCCTGCTGAAGCATGCGCTCGGCCGCCTTGGCAACGCCGCGCACCAGCGCTTCACAATCCGTCATCAAGGCCGTGTAATCGACGTCGGTTCGGTACCACTCGATCATCGTGAATTCGGGGTGGTGCAGCGGGCTTCGCTCGCCGTCGCGCCACGCGCGGCACATCTGCACAATCTTCGGCAGCCCGCCCGCGAGGAGTTTCTTCATGGCGAACTCGGGCGACGTATGCAGGTAGCGTTGGCTCACCCCCTCGCCCATGGGATCGGCCAGCCGGACACCCAAGGGGCGGATATGGCGCTCGATCCCCGGCGACACCTGAAGGGCCGCGGTTTCGACCTCCGTAAAGCCCTCGGCCTGAAAATAGGCGCGGGTCGCTTTCACCGCCGCCCGTCGGGCGTCGAGATAAGGGCGCTTGCGCGCGAGGGTTTGCGGATTCCACCACCGACCTGCCATAGCCCCTTAAAGCCCTATTTTTGAGCCCCCGCAACTGTGGCCAGGCGTTGCCTCACAGAGGCCAAACTGATACAAGCGCCGCGGCTTTCAGGCCCTGCAGCTCTCAGCACATACAGAAACGGACGCGCGTCATGAAGATTTCCGCCAACTCCATCCGCAAAGGCATGGTCATCGAACACGAAGGCAAGCAATGGACGATCCTGAATACGCAGGTTGTTCAGCCCGGTAAGGGCGGCGCCTTCATGACCGTCGATATGCGCGACGTCGCCGGCGGCAACAAGAGCGTCGGACGCTGGCGCACCGCCGATACGGTTGAGCGCTTGGAAGTGCGCGAGATTGACTGCACCTACCTGTTCAAGGAAGGCGACATGTTCACCTTCATGGACAAAGAAAATTTCGACCAATTCGCCCTGAATGCCGAGCTCGTTGGCGAAAAAGCCGGCTTCTTGCAAGACAACATGGAAGTGAGCGTCGACTTCATCGACGGCAAACCCGTCAGCATTAACCTGCCCACCAGCGTCGTGTTGTTGGTCACTGAAGCCGATCCGGTCGTCAAAGGCCAAACGGCCGCCTCGTCCTACAAGCCGGGCCTTCTTGAGAACGGCATGAAAGTGCTGATCCCGCCCTTCATCGAAGCCGGCACGCGCATTGTCGTGGCGACGGAAGATTGCTCTTACGTCGAGCGGGCGAAATAAGCGTCACCGCAAGGCATAACCGATGGCGCCAAGTTCGGCCCTCTGGACAGTGATGACCGCCGCGGCGCGTAAAGCGGCGCGCGCCATGAAGCGTGACTTCGGCGAAGTCGAACAGCTTCAAGTCTCTCACAAAGGCCCCAGCGACTACGTCACCGCCGCCGATTTGCGCGTCGAAAAGACGCTGCGCGACGAGTTGTTGAAAGCCCGCCCCAAGTTCGGGTTTTTACTCGAAGAAGGCGGCGCAATCGAAGGCGCCGATCCCGCGCACCGCTGGATTATCGACCCCATCGATGGCACCACCAATTTTCTACACGGCATTCCGCACGTCGCGATCTCCATCGCGCTCGAGCACAACGGCGAGATCATCGCGGGCCTCGTCTATAATCCGATCATCGAAGAGATGTATTTCGCCGAGCGCGGCAAAGGCGCTTTCCTCAACGACCGCCGTTTGCGCGTGTCGTCGCGCAGCGATCTGACGCAGTCTCTGCTCGCGACCGGAATTCCGTTTCACGGCCGCCCTGGTCACAAGCCGTTTCTGAATCAGCTCGAAACCGTGATGGATAAAGTATCCGGCGTGCGGCGCATGGGTTCGGCCGCCCTCGATCTCGCCTACGTGGCGGCCGGGCGTTACGACGGATATTGGGAAGTGGGTTTGCAGCCCTGGGACATGGCAGCCGGTATTTTGCTGGTCCGTGAAGCCGGCGGTTACGTCACGACATTGGCCGGAAAGCAGGATGTTTTGGCCGGGAAAGACGTCTTGGCGACAAACCCGACCCTGCATCGCCCTCTCATGGACCTGCTCAACAAGGCCTAAATACCCGCGATAATTGATTTTTTGCGCTCTTAACGTGCCGACACTAGCCAGTTGTGTCAGTCCGACCCCCTGTTGTACCTTTACGGCACGGGAAGACGCTTAAAGCAAAAAGAATTCAAAGGCTTTGCGGAAGCGAGCACGTGCGAGAAACGCGCTGCACGTCGACCGCGATAGAGGGGCGCAAGTGACTACTAAAACGCGCACGCATGCGACACGCTATTGGCTTATGCCGCTTGGCGCGGTCATTGCGCTGGCGACACTCGCCACGCCAAGCTTCGCGGGTGGGCCGGTCAATGCGGCGATCAGCAACAGCGTTTCCATTGATTACGGTGCAATTGGCGCAGGCGGACCTGCGCTGCTCGTCCCCAGTGGCGACGGCGCACGCGCGCCTGTCGTCTTGCACCCGCCGAAGGGCGTAAAAGCCCTGCCGAAAGGCACGAACGTCATCAAATTGCGCCTGCCGGCCGCCATCAAACTCACGCCGCCAAAAAGCGTGCAGAGCGCCGATGCCCGTCCGGTCGAGTTAGCACCGCCGCCGATGCCCAAGAGAACTGGCATCCGGAAGGCTGATACACCCACGGTCGCGATCAAAAAAGAAACGCCGCCGGCAAAGCCTGCGGAAACCAAGATGGCGGCCCTTCCGCCCGCCGCCGTGCCGACACCGGCTCCGCCACGCGCTGTAGCGCCGCCGCCGGCTCCCGTGGTTGCCGCGCCCAAACCCGCGCCGGTCACGCCGCCGCCCGCACCGAAGGTCGCCGCTGCGCCGACACCCGCTGTGATTCCTCCGGCGGCGAAGCCTGCTGCCCTTGTCCCGCCAGCTCCGCCTCCAGCGGCTCCGAAACCAGTTGTCGCGGCTGCACCTCCGATCGCGCCACCGCCCGCGCCGCCTCAGGCTGCGCCAAAACCAATCGTCGCAGCTGCGCCGCCTGTCGCCCCGGCTCCGGTAGCGAAGCCCGCGGCACCCGTAGCGCCACCCGCACCAGCGCCGCAGCAACAAGCGCTGAACCAGCCGCCTGCTCCGCCGGCCGTGAATCAGCCCAAGTCGATTTTAACGCCGCCGCCTGCGCCCACAGCGACCGGACAAACGGCAACGTTGACCGGAGCGCCCGCACCAGTCGCACCTGCGGCTGAGACTCAAGTCGCGTCATTGCCGCCCGCGCCGCCAACACCACCGGCCGTGCCGGACGATTACAAAATCGCGTTCAAGGTCGGCAACGCCGACGTTCCCGGTGACGCTTCGGCGACGCTCAAAAGCATGGCCGCCCGCGTGAACAAAGATCCAACCTTGCGCGTGCAGCTCTTGGCCTTCGCGTCCGACGCGGAAAAAAGCGTGGCCCGTTCGCGCCGCCTTTCGCTCGAGCGCGCGGTGAATGTCCGTAAGCAACTTCTGAATGCCGGCGTCGACTCAACCCGCATTGAAGTGCGCGCGTTGGGTGAGCAATCCGGTGGCGGCGAACCCGATCGTGTCGACGTCATCACCACAAAACGCTAGGGCTGCCAAAAACTAGGGTCGCATCACGTGCGCACCTTGGCTTTGCCGCAATCAAGATCGATGAAGAGTGACGCGCCGCATTGACGCCCGCGTGCGTCCGGAAAAACCGCGATGACCGATACCAAAACTTATCTCACGCGCATGGTTCTCTTTCTCGTCGTCATCGGCGTCGGGATCGCGTTCATAGCGCAAACATTGGTCGGCATCTTTCTCGTCAACCCGCTGTTGAACGGCGCCATCCTCGCCGTGATTCTCATCGGCGTGGCGCTGAATTTTCGCCAAGTGCTGATGCTGGCGCCCGAGGCGCAATGGATCGAGAATTTCCGCAACAACGACGCGTCGCCCGACAGCGAACTCCGCGCTCAAACCGATGACACGAAATTGCGTTTGCTCGCATCCATGTCGCGGATGCTTGGCGAGCGGCGCGGCCGCGGGCGCTTCACCTTAAGCGCGCCCGCCCTGCGCACATTGCTTGACGGCATTTCCGCCCGCCTCGAAGAAAGCCGCGATCTGTCGCGCTACTTCACTGGTCTTTGCATCTTCCTCGGTTTGCTTGGAACGTTCTGGGGATTGCTGGGCACGGTCAGTGCCGTCGGCGACGTTATCCGCAATCTGACGGCCAGCGGCGAAGACATCGCAGCCATGTTCAACAAACTCAAGACGGGCTTGGAAGCACCACTCTCCAGCATGGGCACGGCCTTCTCGTGCTCGCTATTCGGGCTTGCTGGTTCTTTGGCGCTTGGATTTCTCGACCTTCAAGCCGGACAAGCACAGAACGCGTTCTTCAACGACCTCGAAGAATGGTTGTCGGGTCTCACCCGCCTGTCTTCAGGCACGGGTCCCGGCGACGGTGAGCAAGGTGTTTCCGCCTACACCGAGGCATTGCTCGAACAGACCGCCGAAAGTTTGCAGGAACTGCAAAACATCATGGCCCGCAGCGAGCAAAGCCGCGTGGCCGGAAACGATCAACTGGCCGAGCTGAACAACAAGCTTTCCATCCTCGCCGATCAAATGCGCGCGGAACAACAAATCCTTCTGCGCATGGCCGAGAGCCAACGCGATCTCGCCCCCTTGATTCGCAGCATCGGCGATATGACGACGGCCTTCACCGGACCGGACGCCGGCAGCGGCGGCATCGACGACGCAACGCGCGGACACATCCGCAACATCGACGCAGCCATGGGACGGTTGACGACAGCCGTTGTCTCGGGGCGCGACGAAACGGTTCGTGAAATTCGCAATGAGATCAAGTTGCTCGCAAAAACCGTCGCGTCCGTGGCGGCGCGCGACACCGCCAACGGCGACGAGTAGCGCGGCATGGCCGCTTACGCCCGCCGCACGCGCCGCACGGTCGACATTTGGCCCGGCTGGGTCGACGCCCTGTCGACCATGCTCATCATCGTTATCTTCCTGCTGCTGGTCTTCGTGCTCGGGCAATACTTCCTGGGCCAAGCGCTCAATCTGCGCGACCAAGCCCTCGCCCAGCTGGGCGACATGCTGGGCCTGGAACGCAAAGCGCGCGCCGAACTTGAAGTCACCGTCGGCCGCCTGACCACCGATCTGCAAGCCCAGCAAGACGCCAACGTGGCCCCGACGACACAACTCACCGAGAAGACGGCGGAATCCGAATCCCGCGGCAATGAAGTCGCGCTTTTGAGGGACACAGCCACCGCGGCGGCCGCCGCCACGGCGAAAGATCGCGAACAAATCGCCAAGCAGATTCAAGACCTCGCACTCCTCCAGCAAAACATCAAAGCGCTGGAAGTGCTCAAAGGCAGCTTGGAGAAACAAGTCACCGACCTCGGCAGCAAAGTCGCCAGGAGCGAAGGCGACATCGCGCGTGAACGAAGCCGCAGCATCGAATCCGAAGCGCAAGCCGCGCTCATGAATCAGCAGCTTCAGGATTTGCAGAAAGAGTTAGAGCGCTTAAGTGCGACGTTGGATGCCTCCGACAAACTGACCGCCGAACAGAAAGCGCAAATTTCCGATCTCGGCAAACGCATGAACCGCGCGCTCGCCGGAAAAGTTCAGGAACTGCAACGCTATCGTTCCGAGTTCTTTGGCCGCCTGCGCGACATTCTCGGCGCGCGCCCCGGCGTCACCATCGTGGGCGACCGCTTTGTCTTCCAGTCGGAAGTCCTCTTTGCATCAGGCTCGGCCGAGCTTGGAGCCGACGGCCAGCGTCAGCTCAGCCAGCTCGCCCGCACACTGCTCGACGTGGCGAAGGATATTCCGCCCGAGGTGCATTGGATTCTGCGCGTGGACGGTCACACGGACAATGTGCCCATCGCGGGCACACGGACCAATTGGGAGCTTTCGACCACGCGGGCCATTGCCGTCGTGAAGTTCCTCATTGCTCAGGGCGTCGCCCCGGATCGCCTGGCGGCGGCCGGTTTCGGCGAATATCAGCCCATTGAACCTGGCAGCGACCCCGCTTCGCGGGCGAAAAACCGCCGGATAGAGCTGAAATTAGACCAACGCTAGGGGCACTTTGGCGCGCGGCGGCCCTTGCCGACCGGCACCGAACCCGATATACACCCGCCTTCTTTGCGAAAAACCAGGAATTTGGCCGTTTCAGACGGCTTTAGAGGCACGACATGAAAAAGACAGGCCATCCCGATTACCATGAAATCACGGTCCAACTGACCGATGGTACCGAGTACAAGACGCGCAGCACTTACGGCAAAGCCGGAGACACCCTGCGCCTGGAAATCGACACCAAGACGCATCCGGCTTGGACCGGCGTTCATCGCTTGAATGACCAGGGCGGCCAGCTCGCCAAGTTCAACAAGCGCTTTAAGGGTTTCGGGTCTACCAAGTAGTCCTACCCTAGGTTCTTACAATCAATAGGTTGTGGCCACATCCGCAAGGGTGTGGCCTTTTTTGTGTTTTTGCAGCATCTTAACATTTCCTTAACCGCCGCAACCGACAAGCGGTTGCGTGCGTTATGGACACACAAAAACGCGGAATAAGCGCGTAAGGGAGTGGGGCGCGAACTTAAGGGATGGAATAGCGCTCGATGTTAGCTGTTACCCAATATGAAGTTTATGCGCTCCAGCACGGCGCTGGACCCTGCATGCGCGCTATACCAGCGAGGAACGCCAGGAAGCGATCCTTGACGCGCGGACCACGGAGATTGCGACCGGCTTTCCGACCAAGGTCATGCGCGAGACCTACTTCCCTGAAGTGAACGATACCGAACTTGTCACCGCTTACATCAGCCCCAAGGCGAAAGACCTTCAAGGCCGTCTGCGGCAGCCCAAAGTGCCGTTGCGTGCAAAAGTCGCAGCAACCGTTCTCGGCCGCCGCCATCAGACGCGTACCCCCCTCACCGCCGGACAAACCTTCTTTCGCGTGATTGTCGCCGGCGGCATCAGCCTGGCCGCCGCCACGCTCATGATCGGTGTCTTCAATTTTCTGATTGGGCGTATGGATGTGCTGGGGATGGGCATCCCCGCCGCGTATCACACGGTCGTGCTGACGTATGCCTACGTCATCATGTTCCTGTTCTTCTTCTTCTCATTATTTCGTTCGCGCCTCCAACTGCACCGTTTACTGGCGGACTTGTGGAAGCAATCGCGAGGAAACGCGGATACTGCAAAACTTGTCTTGCCGAAGTCGAAGATTAAGCCGAAGCACGACCGCGTCGCCAACGGTGAACTGGCGCGTGCGCAGGAAGACCTTAAATTGAAGCGCGGTGACCTAGAAATGGCACCGCCGACCGAATTGGTCGAGCAAGCCTCGCCGCCCACCGCCGTCACTCAACCCGTCGAGCCGGCGAAGCCAGAACTTTCGACGACCGAGGCAAAAGCCGCTGCCGAGGCCGCAAAAATTGCCGCAGAACGCGCCAAAGCTGCCGCTGCAAAAGCTGCTGCCGATGCGATCGAGCAAAAGCAGCAAGCCGAGGAAGCTGTCGCTGCCGAAGTCGCGGCTCGCAAGGAACTTGAGCGCACGATCATGCGCCGTTTCGCGCTCGATGTGATTCAAAATGCCCTGCGCGAGTTGCCGGACGATCCTGTCACGCGCCGCGGTCTTGCGCTGGTTCTTGCCGGATCGGCGACTGGCTTATCGGCCAGCGCCCGCGAAACACCGGCCACCACCATGACGCTGGTCAGCGATGTTTTGCATCACGCCAAACTCGGCGATCCGGCCATCGACACATTCATGGACCACTACGCCGAACAAGTCGGCGCCGTTGCCAATCAATCGTTGATCAACGTCGGCCGTGTCGCTGTGGCTCACTATCTTCAGGGCCGCGCCGATGTAGGTACAGTTGTCTCCGCCGCGCTTGCGGCCTGGCGCGTTCCGTTCCCGCATGCTGCGCCGGATGTCCATGCGGAACCGGCGCCCCCGCCGGCCCCCATGCCGTTGCGTGAGGTCTATCTACTCACCGAATTGCGGACGGACGGCGAGACCGAGGCCGACGACATCGCCAAGGACGCGGCTATGGGTTTGCACAATGGTATCGTACGCACCGTTCTTGCGGAAAACGAAGGTCACGAAGTGAAGCACACCGGCACCGGAATTTTCGCGCGCTTCGCCAGCGCCGATGCCGCCCTTCACAGCGCGGATAGCATGCAAAGCCGCCTTGGCTCGTCCGGGCTCAAGATCGCAATTGGGATCATAGGAAACACCGATGCCAACGAAGACCCCTTGCTGTCGCCCGAGCTTTTCCACCGCGCCCAGGCTCTAACTGCCACCACGCCCCCGGCGAAACCCAGTCCGAACCGCAGATACAAGCCGAACGCGTGTCTAGCGAAAGCTCGCACCAAGGTAGTGCGTTCGCCGCTACCGACGCGATGGTCGCCTAAAACGCGGTACTTCGTTGAAAACGCGGGCCGGCTTGTGGCAATTTCCGCCAGAGTGGCAATCCGGGCAACGCATTGGGACTTAAGGCATCCTTAGGAAATCCCACGCATTTTACAGGGTGCCAAAGCGCGCGCGGCTCGGTCGCGTGCGCTAGGACGTGTGCACGGTTGATAAAACAGCCGGCGCGCAGGGGTGTTTCGTTCGCCATTAAGGGCGAACGCGGGGAAGCAAGCAGTCTGCCGCATGGCAACAAAAGATAGCTTCGAGGTTTACTACTACCAAAACGGACGCTGGCAGCTTCACACCAGCTTCGAAGCGAATCAACGCGACCTCGCTATCGAGGAAGCGACAATGGTGGAAGGTAAGAAAGGCTATCCGACGCGCGTCGTGCGTGGGAGCTATTCCTCGGACACCAACACCACCGAAGAATCTGTCACCTGGCAGAGCCAGAAGGCGAAAAGCATCAACGACGCCGACAACATGTTCGGCAACGCGCCGAAGCCGGCCGCTAAGAAGAAAAAAGGTCCGCCGCCGACGCCGCGTCCGGTCGCCGCAGCACCGCAGCCCGAAAAACCGAGGCCCGCACCGCAAAGCGCTGCGAAACCACAGGTCCGCAAAAAGAAAAAATCCAAGAAGCGCGGCGTCCTTGTCCGCCTATTGATGGCGCTCGGTATCAGCTTCGGCCTCGCCGGTTTGGTGGCGCTGCTGATGCTCGTCATCTTGCCGAATTTGAATTTCTCGACAGCGCGGTCGCTACAGCTGACGCAGGGCACGTTTGTTCTGCTGTTCTTTCTGGCGCTCTTCATCAACCTGCAGCGTCAGTTCGACTTTCTTAGCGCCTTGCGCCGGAACGAAAAACTCGTCCCGCGATTACCGCAAGCCGCTCCCCAAAAGAAGAAGCCGCAGTTCACGCAGGACATTGAGTTCGATCAGGTCGAGATCGAGGATCTGCGCGACAAGGTCGCTGCGGAGGACGAGGCGATCGAGGAAGCCGCTGAAGAAGAAGACATGGCGCCGCAAGAGCTTGGGGATGACTTCTCATCTGAAACGTACGTGGTGGAAGAATCCGCGCCCGTGCCCATGGAACCCGAGCCGGTTGCCGCAGCGCCGGAACCGAAGCCAGAGCAGTGCAAAGTCGAAGAGCGCAAGCCCGCGCCTCCGCCGGAAAAACCCGCCGAAAAACAAAAAACACCGGCCGAAGTCGATGCACGCAATGGCCTTTCGCGTTTCATCGCCGATACAATTTCAGCCATTCAGCAAGATCAACTGAATGCTTTCTCGCGTTTCGGCATGAACCTCTATCTAGCCGGCGCGGCCTCCACCATCGGCCAAAGCAAACGCCTTCCCCGCGATATCCAGCTCCAAGTTCTAAAAGACGGTCTGCAATCGGCCGGCAACACCGTCGATCGCGCCGAATCATTTTGCGTCGAGTTGCCGACTTACGGCAAAAACCCTCGCTATGCCGGTATGGTGCAGGCCGGCGCTAAAGCCATGACCAGCCATATGGGTGGCGACCGCAGCGCGGCCGCTGGATTGAATGCCCTTCTCAACGAATGGAATCTTCCCGAAAAACGCCCGACGGTTCCTTCGGTCATCACATTTGTCTTCACCGATATCGTCGGCTCCACCGCCATGACCCAGAAGCTCGGCAATGCGGGCGCGCAGAAAGCCGTACGTGCGCACAACACCGCCGTGCGCAACGCCATCACGGCGAAGCGGGGCCGCGAAGTCAAACACACCGGCGACGGCATCATGGCCACCTTCCCCGATCCGCCGTCGGCCGTTGCCGCCGTGATTCAAATGCAGCGCGAAATCGCCGCGCATAACGCGGCCAATCCCAACCTCGAGGTCGGCGTGCGCATCGGCGTCAACGTCGGCGAAGCCGTTCAAGAAGAAAACGACTTCTTCGGCGCTGCCGTGCAAATGACCGCGCGTATCTGTGATAAAGCCACCAAAGGCAACATCTGGGTCTCGCAGGCTATCGTCGATGCCTGCAAAGGCCAGAAGATCGGCTTCATTCTGCGCGGCGGCTTCGAAATGAAGGGCATCCAAGGCAGCAAGAAGCTCTACGAAGTGGGCTGGAGCGATTCCCACAAGAACGAGCTTGCCGACCTTTAAGCGCCATAAGTTCATGGGGTCGTTTGCCAGCGCCAAAACGTGCGCGAAATCAGTCCCCTAACACCTCAAGATTCATAAGTTCATGGGCTCGTTTTCGCGCGATCCCTAATATTGGTACTTCATCTCCGCCGACACGGCCCGCTGCGGAAACGGGTGGAACAGGAAATATTTCCGGTTATTGAAATTGTCGACGCCAACCGCAGCACTCCAGTGGCGGTCTAGCTCGTAACGCACGCGCGCATCGAGCAGGAAGTATCCTTCGAAGCCCTGATACGTTTGCGTCACGCTGTCGCTGTTGTCGATGGTGCCGTAAACTCGGTCGCTATATCGCCCGGCCAGCGTCAACGCCCAATGCTCATCGGGGCGATACGTCACAACCGCCGTCGCGCGGAACTTCGGCACCTGCGGCGTTTGCTTGCCCACCGCCGCCGCAAACGTCGGGTCCGATAGAATGATCGGATCGACGTAAGTGGCACTGGCCGAAATTTGCAGTCCCGGAATCAAAACGTCGTCGGCTTCCGCAACGACTTCGATTCCGCGCGCGCGCGTTTCGTCGACGTTCTGCACATAATTGAACAACGTCGTCGAACCCGTCACCAACGGCGCGCTTTGCGACAGCAGCGCGTCCCTCACATTTTCCTGAAACACCGAAACGCGCACCCTGCCCTGTGCGAAGTCACGCGTAAGACTCACTTCCTCCGACAACGCGCGCTCGGGTTTCAGGTTGGGATTGGGCACAGTCAATGTGCCCCCAGTCGTGATCGCCTGATAAAGCTCAGCGACCGTCGGGAAGCGATACGCCATGCCGAATGAAGCACTCAGCCTCCATTCAGGCACAGGCGTCCACGCGAGCGATGCTTTCGGCGAAAACCTGGAAGCATCTAACGCAGGCTGATTGACCGAGAGCGTCGGCGCCGCCGAGAAATTGAAGCCGTCGTGTGCTTGCCAATATTCGTAACGGCCACCCAAAGTAAGTTCCCAGGACGGTGCAAAACGCCACGCATCTTGAAACCACAAAGCCGCCGTCTCGGTCCGACCGCGCGCGGTGCTGGCCGGCGTGCCCGTGACGCCCGATACCCAATCGGTCAACGTCGTGCGGTAATTCGAGAGCGTGTAGTGATCGTAGTGCGCGCCAAAACTCAGATCTTGTATCCCGCTCGCATGCCAACGGCCTTTGGCATCCAACGTGTACCAACCGGTTCCGCCTGTATCCGTGATCGAACCAGCGCCCCCCGTGTTCGCCGTGGGCAGCGTGGTTGATGGAATGCGCTGCGTGGTCGTACCGAAGTCATAAAGACTGGCGACCAATGCAAAGCTCCATGGCTGCGCCTCGTCCGACTTCAACGACGCGCTGTGCATCCAATGACCTTCGTCGAGCTGATAAACGTTATTTGAAAACGCGCTCGCGGGAATCGAAAGATTATATCCAAGGCTATTCACGCTGCCGGCATAAACCGGCGCACCCGTCGCATCGCGCAAATAACTCTCGGTGCTTGCGTCGTCTTCGTTGCGAAAATACCCAACCGAATAGGCCGCGCGCCAATCGTCGTTGATGTCGTAGGCCAGCTTCGCCGAGATGTTGTCTTGAACCTGATGCTCAAAACCGCCCGCACCTAAAACCTGAATCGGCGCGTTCGTTCGGTTCACATTGGCATAGGCTCCTGTCACCGCCGCTCCGGCCGTGCTCGGATTCGCAGGCCGCGCAATCGTCACGTAGGCCAAGGGTTGGCTGCGGCTGTTGAGGTGGCTGACGCTTACCCACCACGAAAAACTCCCTACGCGATCTCCGACGAAGGCGCTGAGTTGTTGCGCAGGATACGTGTCGCTCGTGCTGTACTGGCTGAAGCTTTGCCACACGGCCTGCACGCGTGCGGTGGCTTCAAAGGACTCCGGCATGCGCGTGGCGATATTCACCACCGCACCAATGGAGTTTCCGGCGTATTCGGCAGCAAAGGGCCCATACAGCACATCGATGTGCGAAATGGTCTCGGGTGCCACCATGCTCCAGCGTGGCGAACCAGCAGTGTTGTTGTTTCCGATCAACGCCGACAGCAGCACGCCGTCGGCGTAAATCAGACTTCGCGCACTGGCGCCAACGCCGGATGTGCGTGTGGTCATGGGCGATTGCGTGTCGCCGATGTGGCGTTTGCGCACCAGAATGTTGGGAAGATACTTCAAGGCATCTTCGGTGTTTATGACGTTCACCGTATCGGCCAGCGCCTCCGCCGTGACGCTTTCGATGGTTGTCGGCACCGCGTCGGCAGCACTTTCACGCCGTCCATGAATAACAATTTCCTCGCGCGCTGTGGGCGCGGCGGCTACCTGCGCATTTTGCGCAAGCACGGGTTTCGAAACGGCCATGGCCGCGCCAAACACGGCGCAAACACTACGGCTGAATAACAGACGCATTGGAACACTTCTCCAAACTGAACATGAACAGCCACGCCGCGATGACAAACGTCACCGCCAGCGCGTCGGATCGTGATGAATCAGCCGAGGAAGATGGGTGGGGCGCGGGAAGCGTAAGACGCGGCAGACGCCGCCGTCAGCGCGAATGCAAACGCCGCTTGATCGGTCGCTGGCGTCAAAACGGGCGGCAGAATTATCGGAAGCGCAACCGCGACCGTTAGAAACGCCAGTGCATCTGTCGCGCCGCAGACCGCGCAATCGGCATGGCCTTTGTGCGTGTGGCCGGCGCCGTCGTGTTGTGCGTGCTGTGCCGTTTGATGCTGAGCCATCGTGTGGCCCATGCGCTTCATCATGGAAGCGTCGGCGAAAGCGCCGTCGATCGTGCTCGTCGACAATTGGCCTTGCTGCACGGCTCCCACAACAAGCGTGAGAACGCCGAGCCAGAACGCAAATCCAACGTGTCTGAGAGCGCGTAGCATCATGACGGGCGCAACCCTAGCACTTCGCCCGCGCTTTGCGCCAGAGGCCGAAACGGACGGCTACGACTTAAAAAATGTAGCCGCACCCTGGCGCGCTTTATCTTTATTAGCGATGGCGCTTTCGACGCGCAAAATCTCGGCCTGAAGTTGCGTAATATATTCTTTGAGTTCCCCCACAGACAAACGGGTGAGATCTTTCACCACGGGTTTTTTCTTGATGGGATCGATTTCGTCGAAATCCATTTGGCTTTCTCCAACCACAGCGACGTCCTACACTCAAGACTATGACAAGAACGCTTCCGCAATCCATGCGCTGTATCGAAGTCAAAACGCCGGGCGGCGTCGAACAGATGATGCTCGCCGAACGCCCCCTGCCCGTTCCCAAGGCTGGTGAGGTCTTGATTGCGGTGACCGCCGCCGGCGTCAATCGGCCCGACATCGTTCAACGGCTCGGCAACTATCCACCGCCGCCGGGCGCGTCCGATATTCTCGGTCTTGAAGTCGCGGGGACAGTTGTCGCGCAGGCCGAGGGTGTTCAAACGCCGGCCATTGGCGAACGCGTCTGCGCGTTGGTGTCGGGCGGCGGATACGCGGAATATGCGACCGCACCTGCCGTTACATGCCTACCAATTCCAAAAGGCTTTAGCCTCGCGCAGGCCGCCGCGATTCCGGAAACTTTTTTCACTGTTTGGCATAACGTGTTCGAACGCGGCGCCTTGAAGAGCGGCGAAGGGTTTTTAGTCCACGGTGGATCGAGCGGAATTGGCACGACAGCCATTCAGCTAGCCAAAGCTTTTGGCGCCTTCGTAGCGACGACCGCCGGCAGTAACGAGAAAGTCGCTGCGTGCCGGTCCCTCGGCGCTGACCTTGCCATCAACTACCGCACGGCCGACTTCGTCGAAGGCGTGCGCACCAAGGCTCCCGGCGGCGGGGTCGATGTCATTCTCGACATGGTGGGTGGAAGTTACACCGCCCGGAATTTCCGCTGCCTGAAGGCGGACGGCCGCTTGGTGAATATCGCCTTCCTCGGGGGCTCGAAGGTCGAGGTCGATATGCTGCCGGTCATGCTCAAGCGCCTGACCGTCACGGGCTCGACCTTACGGACGCGAGACACGGCCTTCAAAGGTGCCCTTGCCGCAGCCCTGAAGGCCCAGGTTTGGCCCCTGCTGGACCGGGGGGCCGTGAAGCCCATCCTGGACGAAATCTACCCCCTGGAAGAAGCCGCCCGCGCCCATGAGCGCATGGAGGCGGGAACCCATTTCGGCAAGCTGGTCCTCAAAATTTCACGAGATTCGTGAACTTTCTCAATATTTTATGGAAAATTTTTGGGAAACGGTTTGACCCCACGGCGGGAAACCCGATATATAGCCCGGCAGCGCGCGATTCCGCGCCTGGACACCGCCCCGGCGGTGGTCGGCGAGCATTGCCGCCGCTACCGCTCATCCGAAAGGGAAGACTATGCCGCTTCCGCTGATGCCGAAGGCTACGGCCGTTTGGCTTGTCGAGAACACCGCTCTGTCATTTGAACAGATCGCGGCGTTCACGGGCATGCACGAACTTGAAATTCAGGCGATCGCCGACGGAGAAGTCGCGATTGGCATCGTGGGCGTGAGCCCCGTCGCCGGCGGCCAGCTGAGTCAGGACGAAGTCGATCGCGCGGAAAAAGATCCTAAGGTCCGCCTCAAGATCACTAAGAGCGACATCCCGCTGCCCAAGGCGCGCTCCAAGGGTGCGCGCTACACGCCAGTGTCGAAGCGCCAGGACCGTCCGGATGCCATCGCATGGCTGCTCAAGCACCATCCCGAACTTACCGACGCACAAGTCAGCCGTCTGATCGGCACCACGAAGCCGACGATCTTGAGCGTTCGCGACCGTTCACACTGGAACGCACAAAACATTAAGCCGCAAAACCCAGTCACGCTGGGACTTTGCACTGAAGCCGAATTGGAAAAGGTAGTGGCGATTGCCCGCCGCCGCGCCACCAATGCGCAAAAAGCGCAGGCCCGTGAAGCGGCGCGCCGCGAACGCGAGGCCGCTGCGGCCAATGCGCCGCCGGCAGAAGAAGAAGCAGCGGCACCTCCCGCCGCCGAACCGGCTGCTGACGAAACGCCCGTCACACCTTAAAGACGTTCAGTCACACGATAAAAAAAGGCCCGTCCGACGACGGGCCTTAATCGTTTGGGGATCCTACCCTGCCTTCCGGGAACGGCGAGTCCTCCGTCTTAACCCCGGCGGCGCGGCATGCTGCTGAAAGTACTAACGCCTAACCAACAGCGTGGCGCTGCAGTTCGTCTTTAATCTTCAGCTTTTGTCGTTTGAGTTCGTGAACGAAAGCATAGTCTGGGAGCGGTCGTCGCTCTTCCTGGACAATGATCGTTTCAATATTAAGGTGTTTGGCGCGAAGCGCATCGTCTCTTGCATCCTGAGTCATCAATAACCTCCGGATTAATTCAAGAACACCGTAAGTCTATGCCTCGGGCCGGGCGTGTCCAGAGGGTTTCCGCTAAATATCGAGATTCCAACGCCTTACAAGACTGAAAATCTGTATATTTCCTGCCCGCTGGGAGTGCATCGTCTCGGAGTCGGCACGCCTTCCCCCATTTGGTGTATAGGCTCCCGCGCAATGCGACTTTGAGACGCCTCAAGGTGTAAAATAACCTATCGCCGCGCATGAGCACGGCCAAGAAGACGGGCGACATAACCGCCGATGCAGTGGGACCAACAACAGCTGAACGCCAAGCTCGAAGAGCTTGAGCTTGAACATCGCGATTTGGACGATGTCATCAACAGACTGACCGATCAGCCTGACTTCGATCAGATCAAAGTGTCGCGTTTGAAGAAGCGCAAACTGGCGCTGAAAGATCAAATCACGTCGCTGCGCGGGCGCTTGATTCCCGACATTATCGCTTAGGCGAATTAACCACTCGTGCGCAGAAGATGATCCGCGCGCCCAAGTGCAAGCGTTGCGCTCTCACCCGATCCGACAACGGCGGCCGCTGTACTGATCGCAAGCGCCATGTCGATTCCGCTTACGTTGTAACCGCCGCTCGTGAGGTGGTTACGCACGCTATGCGCAACAGACGTAGGTTCCGTCGCAGCCGGTAATGTCACAAGACCCGCGAGATTTGAGCCGCCGACATAACCAAGCAATGTGAACAACGCCGACGGAACGCCTGCAATTGGCGCTTCACGCAGTCGATGCGCAACATCCGCAAGCGCGCTGTTCGCGGCCAACAAACCAGAGCTGCGGCGAATATCTTCGTACGTCGGAACGTGAACCAACACGACAAGCCACGCCGAGCCTTCGGTGGGTTCTGCCAATGCCGCGTTCAGCGCTTTGAAAAATGCATCGGGTTCCAGCACCGGCGTACTCGCCGCCGCCGTTTGTGCGGGCGAACGTTTTTCGACGAGGCGCTCCATGCGCTTGACGGCATTGCGCAGAAAATTGATCTCGGACACAAGGCCACCCAACGCGGCTTGGGTCGCTGGCGTAATTTGCTCGACAGGAATGCCGAGAATGGTGATGCGGTCGTCGCGCGGATTTGCGCGCGCGGTTTCGGCATAGTTTTCGGCAACCTTCTTGGGCTGCTGCTCAGGCGCAAGCTGCTTGCCCGCGCCTTGGCCCTTGCCTTCAAGGCGGCGTTCGACGCTTGGTATCGTGTCCGGTTGGTTGATATCCGGCATGTCCGTATCACGCAAAGTGAGTCCAGCCTTACAAGCTACGCCCCAAGCCTTTGCAAATCGTTACTAACGGGCGATAATAACCCTATGGCAACGGTTTTGACCTACCGGGGCGATAGCGATCAGCCCCACTGCGAAATCGCACTCGACAGCGGCGAGCGGGTTCACGTCCGCATAAACCGTGATGGCGCTGTAATCGAACAAGCCGTTCCGAACGGTAGCCTGGGCGAGGTTTTGTTTCGGGGCACCCCCGATACAATCGCGGGAATTTACAGCGCTTTACTAGATTCGGAAGCGATCAAAAAGACAGCACCTTTGGATATGCTCCTGTTCCTCATCAGCCAGTTGCCGACAGCCGCAGATGTAAAAAACGCATTCGCGTCCGCAACCTCCGCGCACTTATCTCAAGCCAAGCAATAACTTGCTGGGGGCCTCCCCCTCCGATAGATTTGGCCACTTTCGCGGGGCACTTCATGGCGAAAGTCAAAAGCCAAAAACCGAAGGCGGCCAAATCTGGGAAACCCCGGGTCGGCGTCATCATGGGCAGCAAGTCCGATTGGGAAACCATGCGGCACACGGCTGAGATTCTTGAAGCACTGCGCGTGCCTTTCGAGACCCAGGTCGTGTCCGCCCATCGCACGCCCGAACGTCTGTACGATTATGCCGCAGGTGCCCATCGTCGCGGCCTTCAAGTCATTATCGCGGGTGCAGGTGGTGCCGCCCATCTTCCCGGCATGACGGCATCCATGACGACGCTTCCAGTCTTGGGCGTGCCGGTTGAATCCAAAGCCCTCGATGGTCTCGACAGCCTTTTATCCATCGCGCAAATGCCGGGCGGAATTCCCGTCGGCACGTTGGCCATTGGTAAAGCGGGCGCCAAGAACGCCGGCCTTCTCGCCGCCTCGATCATTGCGCTGCAAGACGAAGCCCTTGCCAAACGCCTTAAGGCTTGGCGCGTAAAACAAACGCGCAGTGTCGGCAAAAACCCACGAGACTAATTTCATGACCGCACTGCCACCCAACGCCACCATCGGAATTCTCGGCAACGGTCAATTAGGCCGCATGCTGTGCCTCGCCGCCGCGCGCCTCGGATATCGCACGCATGTTTACGGACCCGATTCCGACAGTCCGGCCGAACAAGTCGCCACGGAATCCACGGTTGCCGCGTACGATGATGAAACGGCCCTCGCAGCTTTCGCCAAAACCGTCGATGTGGTGACTTTCGAGTTTGAGAACGTTCCGGCCAACGCCGCGCAGTTTTTAAGCGCGCTCATTGCCGTCCGGCCATCAGCGCGCGCGCTTGAAGTCGCGCAAGATCGCCTGAAGGAAAAAGCGTTTTTCGCCGCGATCGGCGCAGATACTGCGCCGTGGAAACCCATTGCAGCGCGCACCGACATCAGCGCGGCGCTAGAAACAGTGTTGCCCCCAGCCGTCTTGAAAACCGCGCGCCTTGGCTACGACGGCAAAGGCCAAGCCACAATCCGCAGCGCCGACGAAGCCAGTGCCGCGTGGGACGCCATTACCGGTGGACCTTCAAAATTCAAAGGTACTTTTGCCGTCCTCGAATCCTTCGTGGATTTTGTGTGCGAAATTTCCGTCATCGCCGCACGCGGTGTTAATGGAAAAGTGGTGTGCTTTGAGCCAGCGGAAAACGTTCACGCCAACCACATGCTTGTGACAGCAACGGTCCCCGCAAAAATCAGCGCGGCCACGGCCGCCAGCGCCATCGACATCGCAACGCGCGCGGCCAATACACTGGAGATCGTCGGCCTTCTCGCCGTGGAAATGTTCGTGAAACCAGACGGCAGCATTCTCTGCAACGAAATGGCGCCCCGGCCCCATAACTCGGGCCACTGGACGATGGACGCTTGCGGGACAGATCAATTCGAACAGCATATTCGGGCTGTTACGGGACTTCCGCTGGTCGATCCATGCCGTCTCGCCGACGTGACGACGATCAATGTAATCGGCGACGACGTAAATAAGTTGGAGAAGCACTTCGCCGACCCCAACGCGCATATCCATCTTTACGGCAAACGCTCACCACGTCCCGGTCGCAAAATGGGTCACGTAAATATCCTGAAGCCGAAAACGAATTAAACGCGCCTTGCGAACCGCGCGAAGATGCGGCGCGGATCGGGCAACAGCTTCAAGCGCTCCTCGATGCGCCCGCGCAGTTTCGGAAACTGCATCACTTCATTGATGCGACGGTCAAGGAAGGCCCAGGTATTGGCGCATCCTTCCGAACGGTCATCGAGCCAATAAAGCAGCGTCGCGCCGTATACCGCCGCGAGCAGCCCGCGCTTTGTATAGAAATTGAAATCCGTAGACCGATCGCCGGCCGCGCGCCAGATCACATCCACTGTGTCGTACCAGCCGCGCATAACGCCGCCAGCCACCGTGGGCAAAGGCGCCAACGACAACGCGCGCCGGACTGCTTCACGATATGGCGTCCAGCGTTCCAATCGCGTACGCACGCCGAACGTCACGCGTTCGCGAATTTTCATCGCCGCAAGGTCGCGTTGCTTGAGATCGTCGATCATCTCGCGGTCGGCGAGATTCATAAAATGCAGCACGGCATCTTTAGCCCCGCCCGGGAACAGGCGTAGCGCCGTAGCCGCACCCAAGCCCGCCTTCTCGGCGGCACCCGCGAGCGTCTTTTGCGTCCATCCGTCGAACGGCACATCCGGCAACGCCGCGCGAATGATGGCGTCGCGTTGACTCTGTTTTTCGAGATTAGGAGCGTCGGTCAATCGACCACCTCGGCCTTGGGTTGGCCAGCTTTCTCACGCTCGGCCTGCAAAACATCCACAAAGGCCAACGTGCTCATGTCCTTCATGCGCATCGGATATAGCGTGCCGTCCAAGTGATCGCATTCATGCTGTACGACACGGGCGTGGAAATCCTCGGCTTCACGCTCGAAGCGATTGCCCTTCAGATCCTGAAAGCTGTAACGGATCTTGCGCCAGCGGGGCACTTTTCCCGTCAACCCGGGCACCGACAGGCAGGCTTCGTATTGCTCGTCTTGTTGATCGGAGATCGGCGTGATGACCGGGTTGACCATCACTGTGAGCGGAATCTCATCGCCGCCATTGCGGCTTGGCGGCACGAAGAACATCACAACGCGCTTGGGCACGAACACCTGAGGCGCGGCGAGGCCGACGCCCTGCTGCGAGAACATGGTGTCAATCATATCGTTGACGAGAACCGGCAGCGCCGGATCGGCGAAATCCACCACATCGGCAGCACGGTGCTTCAAGACGTCGGCGCCCATCTGGGCAACGGGTAAAATGCTCATATCTGCTATATAGAAGCCCGCTGGCCGGCGCGCGATGGAAAAAACGCTGCACTGCCAGCCACATCCGCCAAAAGGCCCCTGAGGAGCACCGGCGCGCGACAAAACAGCCTTCCGGCCTTATAAACCCGTGAAATTGGGCCCAAATAGCCGAAAACCCCGCTTCCCAGGGCCTATACCCCGTGATATACACCCGCCCTTCCAGAGGCGAGTGCGTCCGCGCACCCGCCTTAAATCTTGCCGGACACTAAGGAGACGGACCCTGGTTCAAGTAGTCGTGCGCGACAATAACGTCGACCAAGCCCTCAAAGCGCTCAAAAAGAAGATGCAGCGCGAGGGTATCTTCCGTGAAATGAAGCTCCGTAAGTCCTACGAGAAGCCCTCCGAGCGTAAAGCCCGTGAGAAAGCGGAAGCCGTGCGTCGTGCGCGCAAGATGGAACGCAAGCGTCTCGAGCGCGAAGGCTTCTAGTAAGCCCCTTCACGACCGACAAACGAAAGGCCGCCTCATCGCGGCCTTTTTTGCTTTTTGGGGTCTTGGCGCATTAACGCCCTAGAAACCCAGCGTAAATACACTCTCTCCCATAATGCTTAGCGCATTAAACGCGCGGGCGGCCTCTGGGGAGAGGTTATAAAAAATGACGCCACTGACCATTCGGCCCGCTAAGGCGGCCGACACCACCATAATTGCCAGCGTCGTGCGCGAGTCATGGCTCGCGGCCAATGGCCAAATTCTGCCCGGCGACGCGTTCAGCGCTGTCGCCCACTCGACTGACCTCGGCAGCGTCGTGGCCCGCGAGTGGCAGAACATTCTCGTCGCCCTCGTCGAAGGCGAGATCGTCGGCGCCGTGGGCATTAACACTACGGGCGTCATATGGATGCTGTACGTGCTGCCCTCGTTCCAGGGCTGCGGTATCGGCTCTGCCCTCTATAACGCTGCCATTGGCTCGCTCCGCCAGGCTGGGCAACGCAAGGCGCATTTGGAAGTTCTCGCAGCCAATGAAGGCGCTGTGGCCTTCTACCGCTCCCGTGGCTGGGTTCCGGAAGGCCGGCGTACCGAGCATATCCCCGGCTTTCGTTTCACCGCCGTGCGGATGGGCCTAGCCCTCGCTTAGCCTTGGGGCCTAGTCCCGACGTTTGAACCGCGACTCACGCGGCGCATCCGCGACAAAAAGCGCGTATTCCTCGTAGAAGGTCGTTCGCCCCGCTTCCTGAGCTGCGCGATGCTTTGGATGGTCACGCCAGGCCTTCACGTGCTCGGCGCTTTCCCACTCCTGCACCGATACGCGCTCGCCATCTTCGTGACTGAAAGTCTTTTCGGAAATAAAGCCGGGCATGGTCTGCACCAGTTTGTCGATCTCGACGACGAGCGCATGGTAGCGCGCTTCGTTTTCCGGCTGCACGCGCGTTCGGAAAACCACGAGGATCATCGCTAGATTTCGACCTGCGTGCCCATCTCGACCACGCGATTAGGCGGGAGTTTGAAGAAGTCCAAGGCGCTGGTTGCCGAGCGCGACATCCAAGCGAACAAGCTCTCACGCCACAGCGCCATGCCGGGCCGGCGGCTGGGAATCAGCGTCTCACGTCCTAAGAAGAACGACGTTTCCATATCGTTGAATTCGATGCCGAAGCGCGTGGCCCCTTTCAAGGCACCCGGAATATCGGTGGGATCGAGATAGCCGTAGTTCACTTTAATACGATAGAAGCGCCGCCCCAAGTGTTGCACTTCAAGGCGCGCGCTCTCGTCCACATGGGAGACCTCGTGCGTAATCACGGTCAGGAAAATCACGCGCTCGTGGATAACGCGATTGTGTTTGAGATTATGCAACAATGCGTGCGGAACGCCGGTCGTCGTTCCCGCAAGGAACACAGCCGTTCCCGGCACGCGCGTGACTTTGGCATTCAAGGATTCAAGGAACAGGTCTACCGGCATAGCGTCTTCCGACAAGCGCGCGAACAAAAGCTGGCGGCCTTTTTTCCACGTTGTGAGGAGCGTGAATCCGGCCACCGCAATAATCAACGGCACCCAACCACCGTGCGGAATTTTTGTGGCGTTCGCGGCAAAAAACACGATGTCGACGATAAACAACGGAACGATGATTAACGTCGAAAGCCACTTGTTCCACTTCCAGAGCAGGAACATGACGATCGCGATCTGGATCGTCGTGATAACCATGTCGCCGCTGACCGCCACGCCGTAGGCCGCTGCCAGGTTTGTCGACGATTTAAAGCCCAGCACCAGGGCCAGCACGGAGATCATCAGCATCCAATTCACGAACGGCACATAAATCTGGCCGCGCTCGGTTTCGGAGGTGTGGATCGTCGCCATGCGCGGCAAAAAGCCCATTTGCATGGCTTGGCGGCTGAGCGAGAACGTACCGCTAATGACGGCTTGCGAAGCGATAACGGTCGCGAACGTCGCCAGCAGCACCATGGGAATAGCGGCCCATTCCGGCACCATCAGAAAGAAGGGGTTGGCGGCCGCTTCGGGACTGGTGATGAGCAACGCGCCCTGCCCGAAATAGTTCAGCAACAACGCCGGCATCACCAACACGAACCACGAGCGGCGAATGGCATGGCGACCGAAGTGCCCCATGTCGGCGTACATGGCTTCACTGCCCGTGACGACGAGGAACACAGCTGCTAAGGCGAAGAACGCCGTGTGCGGGTGCTCGAGGAAGAATGCGTATCCATAGTGCGGACTAAGGGCCACAAGCACGCCCGGCGCTTTGAGGATGTTATAAATACCAAAGCCCGCCAGTGCGGCAAACCAGACCAGCATCACGGGGCCAAACAATTTACCGACAACAGCCGTGCCCTTGCGCTGAATGAGGAAGAGCACGATCAGCACCACGGCCGTGATCGGAACAACGAATTCGCTCATGCCCGGCAGGGCGACGTCCATGCCCTCCACCGCACTCAGCACGGAAATCGCAGGCGTGATCATGCTGTCGCCATAGAACAAGGCGCTCGCGGCAATTCCGAGCCAAACCACGCACGGCACTTTCCACTTATATTTGTTGTCGCGAACGACTTGGATGACGAGCGCCAGCAACGCGAGGCTGCCACCCTCACCTCTGTTCTCGGCACGCAATACCAGCAGGGCGTATTTGAGAGAGACGACGATGGTCATCGTCCAAAACATGAGCGACAGCACGCCAAAAATATGCGGCGCGTCGGCCAGCATGGGGTTCGTACCGTCGAAAGCTTGTTTGAATGCGTAAAGCGGGCTGGTGCCGATGTCGCCGTAGACGACGCCAATGGCACCCATCATCAATCCGGCTATACGACGAGACGCAGGGTCATGGACGTGACCCGATCCGTCAGGCGTTGGCGGCGATGTCGCGGTAACGGGTCCAGGAGGTTGATCCTGGTTCATTGCGGTAACCGAAAGGTGGACACGTAATTGGTCGTTCCAGGCACGGCTGCCATTATAAGGGCGCCGGGTGTAGCACCCCTAATGACGCGATGCAAACGCGCCAATTATCCATTTTAATCAAGGGTTTGCCGGAACCGCCGCAACGCGATTCCTGTCATAGCACCCAGGAACAGCAGGATTGGCCAAAGCTGCGGCCAGACTTCAGCCCACCCGTTTCCTTTGAGCAAGATGCCGCGCACGATGCGAACGAAGTGGGTGAGCGGCAACAGTTGGCCCAGCGTCTGCGCCCACTCGGGCATTCCGCGAAACGGAAACAGGAATCCGGACAGCAACATCGACGGCAGGAAGAAGAGAAAACTCATTTGCATCGCTTGCATCTGATTGGAGGCAAGCGTTGAGAATGTGAATCCCAGCGCGAGATTGGCGGCTATGAAAATCAGAACGCTCAACGCAAGCAGTGCCAGGCTTCCGACCACAGGCACCTGAAACAACACGGCGGCTGTAAATAAGATGACACCTACCTGGACGAAACCAACAAAGACGAAGGGAATGATTTTCCCGGTCATCACTTCCAAGGGAAGTGCCGGTGTCGCCAGAAGATTCTCCATGGTACCGCGCTCGAATTCGCGCGTGATGGCGGCAGCGGTCATCATCGTCAGCGTCATGGTCAGGATCGTGCCCATGAGGCCCGGCACGATGTTGTAGTCGGTCTTGCCCTCTGGGTTATAGCGCCGGTGAACCCGCACCTCGAACGGCGGCTCTTTCGCATTCAGGCTTTGCAGCGGTCCGATCAAGTCGTGCTGGAGTGCCGTGAGGTTCAACTGCGCCATAGCCGACAGGGCATTTCCGGTCGCGACCGGATCGGTGGCATCGGCCTCCACAAGAATGGCCGGATTTTCGCCGCGCAAAAGACGCCGGCTGAAGTCGGGCGGGATATCGACCACGAACAACACTTCGCCGCGCGCGATCATTTCTTCGGCTTGATCGGGCCCGTCGGGCCAAGCGACGACGCGAAAGTACGCGCAGTTTTCCATGGCCGTCACGATCGAGCGGCCGAACGTCCCGGTATCGCCCACAATCACCGCGGTCGGCAAAGCGTGCGGATCGCTGTTGATCGCGTAGCCGAACATGATCAGCTGCATGATCGGAATGCCGACCATCATGGCGAACGTCAGCTTGTCGCGGAGCATCTGGATGAACTCTTTCATCAAGATGGCTTTGAAACGCGCGCGGGAGAAATCCCAGTTCGCTTTCATTTGCGGTCCTTCAACGTCGCCAGCGTGTAGATAAACACGTCTTCCAACGATGGCTCCGCGGGTCGCCAGCGGTAGCGTTGATCATTGCGGTGGGGCGTTATGGCTTGTTCGAGCGCTTGCTTGTCGGACCCCGTCACATGCAATTCGTTGCCGAAGGCCGCCGCCATTTGCACGCCCGTCTCTTTGCGCAGTTTGGTTTGCAACGCCGGGAGATCGGGGCCGGACACGGACCACGTTACGAGCCCGGACTGCCCAACCACCTCATCGATCGTGCCTTCCAGCAAAAGGTGGCCCCAGGCGATATAGGCAATGCGGTGACAGCGTTCGGCCTCGTCCATGTAGTGTGTGCTGACAAGAATGGTGACGCCTTGCGCCGAGAGATCGTGGATCATCTCCCAAAATTCGCGGCGGCTGTTGGGATCCACGCCGGCCGTGGGCTCATCGAGCAACAACAGCTGCGGTTCATGCAAGACGCAAGCGACTAACGCCAGGCGCTGCTTCCAGCCGCCGGAGAGCGTGCCTGCCATCTGGTCGGCGCGCTCGGCCAGACCGAAGCGATCCATAACGTCTTGCACGCGTGGCTTTAGCGGCGTGACGTCGTACATGCGCCCAATGAACTCCAAATTCTCGCGCACGGTCATGTCTTCATAGAGACCGAAGCGCTGCGTCATATAACCGACATGGCGCTTGATCTGCTGCGCTTGGGTGCGGATATCGTATCCGAGGCATTGCCCCTCGCCGGCATCGGGCGTCAGCAAACCGCACAGCATGCGAATGGTCGTTGTTTTGCCGCTGCCATTTGGGCCCAAAAAGCCAAAAATCATGCCTTTAGGCACTTGGATGGCGAAGTCATCGACGACCTTTTTTGTGCCGAAACTCTTGGCGAGCCCTTTAACGTCGATGGCAAGCGGCGCGTCGTTCACGGCCTATGGCTTTTCGGCTAAGCGAACATCAATGGGTTGCCCGACATGCAATGTCTCGAGACGCTCGGTGGGCTTGGCCTCGACCATGAAGACGAGGCGCGAGCGCTGTTCGCGGCTGTAAATCACCGGCGGTGTAAATTCGGCGCGCGGCGAGACGAAACGCACCGTTGCCTTGATGGGTGCACCGCAGCCGTCGCAGCTGACTTGCAAAGCCTGGCCGGGATGAATCTGCGGCACCATTTTTTCGGACACAAAGAACCGCAGCTTGATGTTTTCCGGCGGTAACAATTGCACGACAGGTTGCCCGGGCTGCACCACCTCTCCTGGGCGATAGAGTGTGTCGATCACCGTTGCGTCAGCCGGCGCAACGCCCGTCTGCTGATCGAGACGCCACTGCGCCTGCTGCACGCCGCCTTTTGCAGCCGTTACAGCGGAATCGGCAGCGCGGATTTCCTGTTCGCGACCCGCCGGCAAATTCGCGACGCGTAATTGCGCACTCAATTGACGCACGCGCGCTTGATCGGTATCGCGTTGCGCCTTAGCGGTATCGAGCGCCTGCCGCGTCGATGTTCCGGATTTGACGAGTTCTACTTGCCGCCGATACTGCGCTTCAGAATTTACAAACGCGGCTTGCGCTTCCGCTTGTTGCGCGACAACCGCATCGACTTCCGCCGGACGCCGACCGGTCGTTAAATTCGCGGCCGTCGCTTCGGCCTGCGCAAGTTGGCCTTGCGCCTGCCCCACCGCGCCCTTTTCCGCCAGATCATTTAAGGCAAATAGCTTGGCGCCGGATTTCACTTGGTCGCCACGGGCGACGTTTAAGTTCGTCACCACGCCACCAACAGCGCTGGTGACGAAGACATAGTCGGCTTCAACATAGCCGCTGAGAACGCCATCTGTTTGCGGCGCGAACACGGTGCGCCAGAGAACCAGCGCGATTATCGCAACGACAACAACCGCTCCAACACCAACGCGCCGATTCATCAAATCGTCCTTTGGGCCTTACAACTTCCGAACCTTAGATTTTTCATCGTCCGCGGTCCACGGATACACCGTAAGTTGGGGCCATTCCTTTTGCCAGCGCTCCGTTTTCTCGGCGAACACCTTCGATAACGGTAACGCCCGATTGGGTCGGGCGATCATTTCCCAAACATCCGTTAACCCCAAAGGTGCGTAAAGATCGAGAAACTCGTCGCCGGTTCGCTTAAGACCGATTGCCTGAGTGCCGCTCGGAAACCTCAAAATGCCCTCAGCCGCCGTTGTGAGCGGCGGATACCCGATGCCAAATTTTTCGGGGTACCAGAGATGCACTCGCGCTTGATTCCGCACCTGAATGTTCGCGGAGAGATCGGCGAAGATCTTCGCCGCCGCTTTAATCACCTCGTCTTCCGCTTCCCACGTCATGTCGTCGGAAAAATAGAAAATGTCGTAATCGACGATGCCGCGTTCGGCGGGGCGGCCGGTCTTCAAATTCCAAACCGTCTGAAAAAGACAACCCGATCCCAGCCACCAGTCGCGAATGCCCAATTCATCAAAACGATTGATGATAGCCAGGTTAATACGGTTAAGGACACACAGGCCCGCCACCTTCGCCGCCATACGCTCGGCATTGGTGTCGAGGAGTTCTTCCTCGCTGGGCGGCTCGAATAACGAGAGCGAGGTTGGGGCTTTGCGTTTCGCGCGCGCGGCGGCTTTCGGCTTGGGAAAAAGCCGAAGGCGTAGGGTCGGGCCGTTAGGAAGCGAAATATGAGCCATGGGGACGTCTGTTTATCATACCACATAACTTGTTTTTGGTTTGCAAACAGTCACCCTGCCTGATTGAATCCATGGTTCAGCCTTACGGGAGAAACGCATGTCACGGTTTGCCGTCGTCGTTGGATTATTGGCTTTTGCCCGCGCCGCCTTGGCCGCCGACAGTACCGATTATCCCCAAGGGCAATTGCCCGCGAATGTGACCCCGACCCACTACGCACTCGATCTCAAAATCGTACCAAGCGACCCAACGTTTTCTGGCACCGCCGTCATCGACATTAAGACGGGGGCTCCCACCAGCCTCATCTGGCTGCATGGGCGCGATCTGAACGTGACGAAGGCCGAAGTGACCGATGTGGGCGGCGACGTGATCGCTGCCACATGGACGGAAATCCCCAACAGCTTTGGCACCGTGAAGCTGGCGTTGGCAAAGCCGATCAAAGGACCCACGGCCAAAATCACCGTGACCTATTCGGCCAAGTTCAACGAACGGCTGGAAGGTATCTATACCGTTAAGGAAGGCGGCGAGACTTACGTCTTCACGCAAATGGAGCCCTTCGATGCTCGGCGCGGATTCCCGAGCTTCGACGAACCCCGCTTCAAGACGCCTTATGACGTCAAATTGACGGTGCGCAAAACCGACGCCTTCACGGCCAACGCGCCCATGGTCAAACGCGAAGAACTAACCGGAGCTATGAAGGACTTTGCGCGCATTACATTCCAAACAACGAAGCCGCTGCCGACCTACCTTGTAGCGCTGGCAGTGGGACCGTTCGATGTCGTGAGCTGGGAGCCGGTGGCAAAAACCACCATCCGCGACCGCGTGGTGCCGGTCCGCGGCTTCACGACCAAAGGCAAAGGCGAGCAGATCAAATACGCGCTATCGCACACGGGGGCGCTTCTGACGAAACTCGAAGAGTATTTCGCCATCCCCTACCCGTTCGAAAAGCTAGACATCATCGCAGCACCTGACTTCTCGGCGGGCGCCATGGAGAATGCGGGCGCGATCGTTTATCGCGAGCAATTGATGCTGATGGATGAAAGCTCGCCCATTGCAGTAAAACGCCGCTACGCGGTGGTTCACTCACATGAAATGGCGCACCAGTGGTTCGGCGATCTGGTTACGCCCGCGTGGTGGAACGACATCTGGCTGAATGAAGCCTTTGCCACGTGGATGGAACACAAGAACACGGAAGCGTGGGATCCTAAGGGGGAATTCGAGCGTGACGGCCTGCGCGATTCCTTGGGCGCCATGTACACCGACAGCCATCGGAGTGCGCGCCGCATTACGCAGCCCATTGAGTCCATGGACGACATCGGAAACGCGTTCGACGGCATCACCTATGAGAAGGGCAACGGCGTCATTGCCATGTTTGAGCACTATTACGGGGCCGAGAATTTCCGTAAGGGCGTGCAAAACTATATGAACAAGTACGCCTACGGCACGGCCACATCGCGCGATTTCTTCGATGCCATCGGCAAGGCCAACAACGACACCAAAGGCATTGCGGCCTTCGAGAGCTTCACTAATCAGGCCGGTGTGCCGTTGGTGGAAACGGAACTGACCTGCGGCAACGAAGGCGTCGCGGTCAACGTGAAGCAACAACGCTATTTCCAAGCGGCGACGAAAGCGGCCGACACGGCCACCAAGTGGCAATGGAAAATCCCATTGTGCATTGCCTATGGTGACGGAACGACGCGCGACCAGACGTGTTCATTGGTCGAAGAACAAACGGCGCGCATTCCGCTCAAGACCAAGACCTGCCCGAAGTGGGTGATGCCCAACGCCGACGGCGCGGCCTATATGCGCTTTGCGCTGAATGCCAAAGATTGGAGCGCACTTCTGGCGGCACGCGATCAACTGAATGAGAAAGAGATCTTGTCAGCCCTCGACAGCTTGGGTGCCGCTTTCGGCAGCGGACAAGCCGACGTGGGTACTTACTTGAACGGCGTTAAATCTGTACTCGCACGCAAGGGCGGGAATATTTCTTGGGACGTGGCATCGGCGCCGCGCGGCCGCCTGGAATGGATCGTTGAAAGGATCACCAGCGGCACCACGGAAACCGCCGCACGTAAATATATCCTCGACCTTTATGGACCGCTGTATACCCAGCTTGGCCTTGACGCTACCTCGGCATTGGATAAATCCAATCCGCTGCAGGCGGGATTGTTGCGCCCGTCGGTCGTGAGCATGGTCGCTGTGCATGGCCGCTTGCCCGCTGCGCGTAAGGACCTGGCCTCGCGCGGCGCACGCTACCTGGGCTTGACGGCGGACGGCAAACCGGGCGACGGCAAAATCCATCCCGAGGTGATCGACGCCAACTTGCTCGACACAGCCACCGGGATCGCGGCGGAGGAAATGAGCCAAGCGGTGTTTGATGCCGTGATCGCGCACCTCAAAACAGAGCGCAATGCCATCGTGCGTCAGCGGTTGTTGTATTCGCTGAACCACATCACCGACCGCACCGTGACACCGAAGGTGCGTGCATTGGTCCTGAGCGAAGGACTGCGGGTGAATGAGGTGCCGATGATGGTCGGCGGCCTGACATCGGAAAAGAAAAACGTCGCCGAAGGCTGGGCGTGGTTCAAAGCGAACTTCGCGGCCATTCAACAGCGCACCCCGCCGGGTGGGCGCGACAGGCTTGTGGGTGTGGGTGGCGCGTTCTGCTCGGCCGCAGAGCGCGCCGACTTTGTGGCGTTCTTCGAGAAACGGGTCACCGAGTTGGAAGGTGCCCCGCGGGCGTACGCTTCGACGCTGGAGGACATCGACACCTGCATGGTGTTGAAGGACGCGCAGCAACCTAAAGCCGCGGCCTATTTCGCCAAAAACTGATTTGCCAGAACTCATTTGCGAAAGTCGGCACGCAAAGGCCTCAGTTACAGAAACAACCCCATGGAGCGCGGGGTCGAGACGCATTTTTTGGTGGCGTCTCAAGGACTTGAAAAAAGTAAAACAACCCCCTGTGATCAAAGATCCGCGATAAACGGTTTAGATTAAGGGGCTTAGGAGCTTTCCGCAGGGCGCGCGGCAAAAGCTCTCCTGTCTTTGTCGGAATTTAGAGAAGAGATTTCTAATTCTCTACTAATTCGATGGAGAATAAGGAAAATAGGGTTACACCCACGTTTGTGTGTGAGAAAGTCCGCGCGTGGATAGTCACGGAGCGTGTTCACCCGCACAACGGTCCCTCCCCCGATTGATGCGAAACGCGCTCCGTGGCCCCACAAACCCTATTTCGCGAAAAAGGTGAGCCACATGACATATGACATTCGCTATGTGCTCGAAATCGACAGCGTGCCCGCAGGAGTGGTTGTGCAGGACGGCCGTCAGGTCCGCTTTTTTGCAACGAGCCCCACATATGCCCACCTGGATCGCGCCTTATTCGGCTCGCCCGAACAAGCCGAACGCGCCTGCCGCCGCGCCCGCATGGGTCTGGTCACGTACTCGCGCGGCCAACGCGACTTGGATGCCGGCGATACGTATCTCGCGAATGCCTATAACGGTAGTTGGGATGCGTCCGCGACAGTGGGCGGGTAACCCAGGTTTGCAATCAATGCCGTAGCGCCTTACGGTTCGCAGACAGCGGCAGCGTCGCCTCCGCAATTCAGTTGTCTGCGAACCCAATGATGGTCGCAAAAAACCGATTGAAGACGGCCGCCGCCGTGACCCATGAGAAACTGATGGGCCGCGTTTCAGCGAAACAAGGCTGCGTCCCCACTTTTTTCGATAACTTCCTCAGCACGCTTCTAAATCGCCTTGCAGCGACGGAAGCCATTCATGGCTGGGACCCGCAGGGTATTCTTCGATAAACATGCGGTTTTCGTTGGACCTTCACTCTCAGGTCTTCGCTTTCTCGGCGCCTAAGATGGACTGTAGAATCTGATCGGACATGTCCCTCACCGCGCCGGGCGCATGCGACAGAAAGAGTGTGTTGGTCTTGTCGTTTTCACCGATGGCTTTCAGTGTGTCGAAATACTGCGTCACCAGCACCAACTGCATGACCTCAGACGCGCTCGTGCCTCCGACCGTTTTCTGAAATTGCTCGATGGAATTTTGGAGGCCTTCGATGATGGCTTTTCGTTGATTGGCAATCCCAGCACCTTGGAGCGCTTTGCTTTCGGCCTCGGCTTCGGCTCTTTTCACCACCAGAATTTTCTCGGCTTCGCCCCGCGCGGCGGCGGCTACTTGCTCGCGCTGCGCGGCGTTGATGTCGTTCATGGCCGACTTCACTTTGTCGTCGGGAACGATGTCGGTCACCAGCACATTGACGATTTCGTATCCGAACCCCGCCATATCGGCGTCGAGTTCCTTCTTCACGGCGGCGGCGATGCCCGACTGGCTGGCAAAAACCTCATCAAGCGTCATTCCCGGGACGTGTCCCAATATGACCTGCTCCACATACGCCTGAATTTGCGCAATTGGGTTTGAAAGCTTGTAGTAAGCGTCGAAGACGCGCTCGGGGCGCACTTGATGTTGGACCGAAATTGGAATTGTGACGAAGACATTGTCTTTGGTTTTTGTTTCCATCGTCAGGGAAATCTGATTGACGCGCAGACTAACGCGACCGGCGACGACGTCGATGATGGGCCACTTCCAGTTCAATCCGTCGGTCGCGGCGCGCTGAAACTTTCCAAACCGGGTGATAATGGCGACCTGCGACGTATTCACAGTGAACAGCGTGAGGTACGCGAGAATGACCAGCAGCACCGCGACAATGACGATTGATTCCAGTGATTCCACGAGTGACCTTCTCTTCCCGGCACAGTTCAAGATTGTAAAAGCGTAGCGCACATACTTGACCATATGGCCGAGCAAACAACAGTGATATTTGATGGCTGGTCCCGCGCGCGCGACTTGCCGCAAGCAATTGATAAGATGACAGATTTTGGCCGGGGCGACGCGGGTCGAATCAGCGTCAGGAAAGAGCTTCGCGGACCTTTTTGCCCAGTTGATCGACCGTGAAGGGCTTCGACAGGCAGTTGGTGCCTGCTTCCAAAATCCCATTATGAACCACGGCGTTGCGCGCGTAGCCCGTCGTGAACAAAACTTTCAAATGAGGATGCCGTTTCAACGCTTGTTCGGCGAGCGCGTCACCGGTCATGTCGGGCATCACCAGATCGGTGAACAACAGCGTGATCTGCGGGAGGTTGTTTAACATTTCCAAGGCGCGGGCTGCCGACGACGTATGAACAACCGTGTAGCCTAGCTCACGCAAGGCGGCGACGCTGACCTCGCGCATAATATCCTCGTCTTCCACAATGAGGATGACCTCATTTGGGGAGCCGAGCGGCGTCGGCAGACGGCGTGAAATATCCGTCACCGTCTGCATTTCTTCCGAGGCGCGTGGCAAGTACATCTTCACCGTCGTGCCAAGCCCGACCTCGGAGTAAATTTTGATATGGCCCTGGGACTGTTTGATGTAGCCAAACACTTGGCTCAGCCCTAACCCCGTCCCTTTGCCGACACCTTTGGTGGTGAAAAAGGGCTCGAAGGCCTTTTCGATCACGGCGGGCGTCATGCCCGCGCCGGTATCGGATACCGCAATGAGTACATATTGACCGGGGGCGACATCTGGATTCGTCCGGGCGTATTCGTCGTCGAGATCGGCATTGGATGTTTCAATCGTCAGGTTGCCGCCGCTCGTCATGGCGTCGCGTGCGTTCAACGAAAGATTGAGAATCGCGTTTTCAAGCTGACCGGCATCTGTCTTCGCCATCCATAGGCCGCCGCCGAAAACAGTCTCGATCTTCACCGCCTCGCCCAAGGTGCGGCGCATGATGGCGGACATAGATTTGACCATGCCGGCAGCATCGACGACCTGGGGATTGAGCGGTAGTTGCCGCGAAAATGTCATTAGGCGATGCGTTAGGTCGGCGGCGCGCTTGGCGCCTTCCTGCGCACTGTTCAGCATCTGCTCAATGGGTTGGCCGCGTTTGTGGCGGCGCTCCACAAGATTAATAGCGCCAATGACAACCGCCAGCATATTATTAAAATCGTGCGCGATGCCGCCCGTGAGTTGGCCCAGCGCTTCCATCTTTTGCGATTGACGCAGTGAATCTTGCGCACTTACAAGTTCGGCCGTTCGCTCCTCAACGCGTTTTTCGAGCGTGGCATTCAATTGCGCGATGATGGTTGCATCGCGCTTTTGGCCTTCAATGTCGGTGTTCGTACCAACCCACTGCGCGATCTTGCCATCTTTTCCCATAACCGGAACGGCACGCGCCAAATGCCAACGATATTCGCCATCGACTGAACGCAGGCGAAACTGCGTTTCGTAAACTTCACCCGAAACTAAAACCTCACTCCAGCGTGCCACCGCCTCCGCGAGATCGTCGGGATGAACGAGCGATGCCCAGCCCTGGCCCTGCAATGCGTCGGCGCCCAGACCGCTGTACTGATAAACGCGTTCATTGAACCAATCGAGCATGCCGGCCGGATCGGCGGTCCAGATATGGTTTGGCAAAGCCTCAGCGAGGGTGCGAAGGCGTTCTTGCGCCTCGCGTTGCTCCGCATCGCGCTCGATGGTTTGGTAGGCAGCACTCGCAAAGCTGGCCATGCTGGTGAGAACCCGCGCATCCTCACGATCGAATTTCTTGGCGGGGTCGTGATGCAGCGCCCAGATGGCTCCCACGGTCCGCCCGTTGATATGAAAGGGCGCCAGTAACGCATCGGTGATGGCCGGCTCAAGCATTTCGGCGGCGGGAAAAATATCTTTTGGATGTTCGAACAGAAGCACTGAATCCACATCGACAAGCACGCCGCCAAGGCTGGAATGGCGCGGCATTTCGCCACCGACAAACTGCGCCCATTGACCCACCAACGCGGGCCAATAAAATGTGGGATTGGTCGTGCCTTCACCTTTCAAAAGGCTGATGCCGGCGGACCCGGCACCCAGCAAACCCAGAACGGCTTGCGACAAGTCGGCCAAAATATACGTGGGTGAATGGGCGAGCGCATCGACCAACATCGTTAGCGCGCGATTCTCACGCTCGAAATTCGGCGGCCGGGTCGGGCGCGCGGCAAGCAGCGCCTTCCCCGCCTCGGCCGCATACAGGCGGGTCGCGTCCGACAACTCGAACGAAAGATCGCTGGGCTGAGAAGACGCAGCCCCGATCTCATCCGTTCGCTTCAATGCAAGATTTTCCGACACGCCAATCTCCAAAGTTCAAAGGAGCATAACACTGCGCGTCGTTGGCCGGGCCTTAATACATCGCCTGAAGAGGAGGGTATAAGTACGTAGACCGGTGTATCGAAAGCGTGTGTGCGTTGTGCGCTTACATTGAGCACCATTGGCAATACGGCGAGACCAACAAAAAACCGGCGCGATTGCTCGCGCCGGTTTTTAGCTTTGAGATCAAGGAGCGCAGACGCCCCTCGTTCTCCCCCGTATTATTTCATCCGCAGAACGATGATGTCGTTATGCAGCGGATCGGTTTCCTTGCGGACATCCGACACCTGCTTCGCGGTCACGGCCGAGGCCTTGTTGCCCCATGAGCCGCGAATGAACGTCACCACATCGGCGACCTGCTGATCGCTCAGGAGCACGCGGTAGTACGGCATGCGATACGAGTCCGGCACGCCATTGACGATCACACGTGCAGAGCCGTTGAGGACCATGTTGATGAGCGAGCTAGCATCCGGATCGAGCACAGTCGGGTTGCCGGCGAGCGGCGGTTGATAGTCGCCACGCCCCTTACCATCGGCCACGTGACATGCGGCGCACTGTTGAGCGAACACGAGCGCGCCCGTCTTGCTGTAATCACGCGCCTTCAAAGCTGTGGCGGTGTCGGCGGTATAGGCCCAGGCGGTTGCGCCCTTTTCCTTCTGCGGCGGCAGCGACTTCAGATAGGTCGACATGGCGTCGATATCTGCGTCGGTGAAGTACGACGTGCTGTTGTTGATGACGTCGACCATGGTGCCGAAGGCAATGCCATGCTGGTTGTGGCCGGTTTTCAGGAACGCGGCCAAGTCTTCTTTGCTCCAGCGACCAAGACCGGAGTTGATGTCGCCGGTAAGGTTGGAGGCCGTCCAATTGTCGAGCGGCGCGCCCACGAGGAAGTTGCCGTCTTTGTAGGTCATGCCTTTTTCCTGGAAGGCGATGCCGCGCGGGGTGTGGCATACGCCGCAGTGGCCGGCACCTTCAACCAGATAAGCGCCGCGGTTCCAGACCGCGTCTTTGCCTTCGACGGGCTTGAAGCGCGCGTCGTCGAAGAAGATCGCGTTCCAGATACCCATGGCCCAACGCACATCGAGGTAGCTGGGAATTTCGGCGGGCTTGTTAGCCAGCTTAACCGGCTTCACTTCTTTCATGAAGAAGTCGTAGAGCGCGGAGATGTCTTCGGCCGAAAGCTTAGCGTAGGACGGATAAGGCATCGCGGGATACATGCGGTGGCCGTCTTTCACTTGGCCAAGGCGCACGGCTTTGTCGAAATCTTCCAGCGTGTAATTACCGATGCCGGTTTCTTTGTCCGGCGTGATGTTGGTGGCGTAGAGCGCGCCCATGGGCGTCATCATCTTTAAGCCACCGGAGAAAGCCTCGCCGCCATCGACGGAGTGACAGGCGACGCAGTTGGCGGCGCGGGCCAGGTATTCACCCTTCGAAGGCATCGGCGCAGCGGCGGCTTCAGGCGCAGCCGCTTGCATAGCTGGTGCGGCGGCATCTTGTGCAGACACCTGCAGCGCGATGGCAGCCACGGCGACAGTTGCCGCCATTCCAAAAAGTTTATGAGCGAATTTGATGGCCATACCGTGCCCTCCCTAAAACGTTGTCGGTTGAGCGGCGGCGGTCCCTCGCCTTTATCCACTCAACGAATGTAAGCGCGACCTTCTAAGGGCCGGCGCTCGCGGTGGCGGAGTGTAATTGCTAATCTCTGGGTTTCAAACGGGAAACTGCCCGGAAAGCCCTGATAATGTGGAGTTTTTTCGATATACGCCGCTCGAACATCGTGGCCGAATATATCGATGGAAACCCGCAATTTTAAAGGGTGAGTTTGGCTTGACGCGCGTAAAGGCCACTCCGGCACACGCGCAGCTCCCGAATATGTGAAGAAAGATTATTGCGCGCGATCCGTCGCTATGAGTGGTTCTCAAAGTCCGCCGACGATCTCTTCGGTCATTTTCTTAGCGTCGCCGAACAGCATCATAGTGTTGTCGCGGTAGAACAACTCGTTGTCCACGCCGGCATAACCGGCCGCCATGGAGCGCTTCACGAACAACACGGTCTTGGCCTTCTCCACGTCCAAGATCGGCATGCCGTAGATGGGGCTGGTGGGATCGGTCTTGGCGACGGGATTGGTCACGTCGTTGGCGCCGATGACATACACCGCATCGGCGGTCGAGAATTCGTGGTTGATCTCTTCCAGCTCGAACACTTCGTCGTAAGGCACGTTGGCTTCGGCGAGCAGTACGTTCATATGGCCCGGCATGCGGCCCGCCACGGGGTGAATGGCGTACTTCACTTCCACGCCGGCGGCTTTGAGCTTGTCGCCCATTTCACGCAGGGCATGTTGCGCTTGCGCGACCGCCATGCCGTAACCCGGCACGATGATGACCTTGCTGGCGTTCTTCATGATGAAGGCCGCGTCGTCGGCGGAGCCGGCTTTGTGCGGACGTGCTTCTTTCTTGGCGCCACCGGCCGCAGCCGCTGCGTCGCCGCCGAAGCCGCCCAGGATCACGTTGACGATCGAGCGGTTCATCCCTTTGCACATGATGTAAGACAGGATCGCGCCCGACGAGCCCACCAGCGCGCCGACAATGATCAGCAAACTGTTTTGTAGCGTGAAGCCGATGCCCGCCGCCGCCCAGCCGGAGTAGCTGTTCAGCATGGACACGACCACGGGCATATCCGCGCCGCCGATGGGCAGGATCAACAGGAAGCCCACGAGGAAGCTGAGCGCCGCAATCGCATAGAAATAATTGACGTCCTGAGTCATGCAAAACATGACAATAGCCACGACGATGGCGATGCCGAGCAGCGCGTTGAGGAAATGCTGACCTTTGAACACCAGCGGATTGCCGCTCATAAGACCTTGGAGTTTAGAGAAGGCAATCACGGAGCCTGAAAACGTAACGGCGCCGATGGCAAGGCCTAGGCTCATCTCCACCAAACTGTTGGTGTGAATGTCGCCGGGCATGCCGATGCCGTAGCTTTCGGGAGCGAAGAATGCACCCATGGCCACGCACACGGCGGCGAGACCGACGAGGCTGTGAAAAGCCGCGACAAGTTGCGGCAACGCGGTCATCTCGATCTTTTTAGCAATCACGTAGCCGACGATGCCGCCGAGAAGAATGCCACCCAAAATCCAGTTGTAGTCGTGTACGACCGGCGACAGCAGTGTGGTGCCGATGGCGATGGCCATGCCGGCAACGCCCAGCTGATTGCCGCGCCGCGAACTCTCGGGGCTCGAGAGTCCGCGCAGAGTCAGGATGAAGAAGACGCCCGCGACGATGTAGGCGAACAGCGTCGCGCCCATGGGAAGATTGAGGGCCATGCTATTTGCCCTTCTTTCGGAACATCTGAAGCATGCGCTGGGTGACGAGGAAGCCACCGAAGATATTCACGGAGGCGAGCGTCACTGCGACGAAGCCGAGGATTTTTGAAGGGCCAAATTCCTCGGGGCCGGCTGCGAGGATCGCGCCGACGATGATCACCGAGGAGACGGCGTTGGTGACAGCCATGAGCGGCGAATGCAACGCGGGCGTCACGCTCCATACCACATAGAAGCCAACAAACACCGCGAGCACGAATACGGTCAGCAAGTACCAAAAGGATTCAGCGTGTTCCATGTGGGCTCCCCCTAACCTGTCAAACCGGCGTGGACGACTTGACCGTCCTTGGTGACCAGCGTGCCCTTCACGAGCTCGTCGTCCCAATTGATTTTCAGTGCGCCGGTGCCCTTCTCGATCATGGGCGTAACGAAATTCAGGATGTTCTTAGAGAACAGCATGGACGCATCGCGCGCGAGACGCGACGAGGTATTGGTATAGCCGAGAATGGTGACGCCATTGGCCGTGGCGACGACCTGATCCTTCACGGTGCCTTCGACGTTGCCGCCGGCTTCGGCTGCCAGATCGACGATCACCGAACCCGGTTTCATGGAAGCGACCATGGCGGCGGTCACCAGGTTCGGCGCAGGACGGCCAGGAATAAGCGCAGTCGTGATGAGGATGTCTGATTTCAGGACTTCGGCGGCAACCGCTTCGGCTTGCTTCTGCTTGAAGTCGTCGTCCATTTCCTTGGCGTAACCGCCGGCGGTTTGAGCAGCCTTCATTTTCTCTTCGTCGACGACGATGAACTTGCCGCCGAGGGACTCAACTTGTTCTTTGGTGGCATAGCGCACGTCGGTCGCGTACACGACCGCGCCCATGCGCTTGGCGGTAGCGATGGCTTGAAGGCCTGCGACGCCCGCACCGAAAATCAGCACGCGCGCGGGAGCAATTGTACCGGCAGCCGTCATCATCATGGGCATGGCGCGGCCGAAAGTGGCGGCGGCATCGACCACGGCTTTGTAGCCAGCGAGGTTCGATTGCGACGAAAGGATATCCATGGCCTGTGCGCGGCTGATGCGCGGCATCAGCTCAAGCGCAAAGGATGTGACGCCTTGCTTAGCGAGCGCTTGCATCAAGTCTTTGCTGGTGAGCGCATAAAGCTGCGCTACGAGAATAGAGCCTGACTTAAGATAGCTCACCTCGTCCGTGCCCTCGGCGGCGGTCATGGGTTTTTGGATTTTGAACACCATGTCGGCGGAACCAGCAGCAGCGGCAGCCGTGGGCGCGATGGTCGCGCCGGCGTCGGTGTACATGGCGTCGGAATAGTGCGAACCGGCGCCGGCGCCGGCTTCAACGGCGACCTTCGCACCTGCAGCGAGGAATTTTTTTACGGTGTCCGGGGACGCGGCGACGCGGTTCTCACCAGGTCGCCGTTCTTTCAAAACGGCAATTTGCATCGTTGTTATGCCTTAGCTGAAGCCCTGGCGCGCACGGAGACCGGCGCCCCTCCTAGTCGTGAGTCCCCCTTTTTATCCCAAAATGTACAAGCGCAACGAGAAAAAATTATTGGCACCCCACTATGCGGTTTGCACCGCAACGCACACGGCCTTTGCAACGTTAAGGAGGTGGCGGCATCGGGCGGAAATCCGATAGGATTCCTGCACAGCGAGATGGCGCCTCATAGGACGGTATCATCATGCGATTGCCCACGACGCTTTTTCTCTCGGTTATCGGTACCTTCACCGGTGCATTTTCAGCCTTCGCGGCCGAGACGGGCCAGAGCGAACGCTTGGTCTATAGCCTTATGGTTGGCGGACTTCATGTGGGCGACGCGGTTGTGGCGCTCGAGCAAAACTCCACTACTTACACGACTGATTTAAAAATGGCGTCGAGCGGCGCGCTGAAACTGGTAAGCGCGATGCGAGCCCAGCTACACGGACACGGCACCGTCGCGAGTTCAGCGAACGGCATCACGATGCTGCCTTCGTCCCATGAAAGCTCGTGGTCGACAGATGACGCGGCGGGGAAGATGACCATGACATTCGATCCCAACACGCGCGCGGCCACGACGAGCGAGCGGATTTTCAATCCGGCGACGGGCGCGGATATGAAGCGCGAAGACCTCCCATGGAACAAGCGCGCCAAGATACCGGAAGTGCCCGAAAAAATGCGCACGAATGTTCTCGACCCCATGGCGGCGTTTTTATCGGCGCGTCGGCAGGTCATTGCCGCCAATGGAGCATCGCAAACAAGTTTCCGCATTCCGATTTTCGATGGCACGCGGCGTTATGACATCGTCGGTAAAATCGCGCCGGTGAAAGCCGTGACGATCGACGGCAAGTCGCAGACGCTTTTGCCCGTGACGGTGAAGTTGGAACCGGTGTTCGGTTTCCTGCCCCAATCGGAAGAGAAGATGAAAGAGTGGGAGGGCAAACTCTATTTTACGACCGACCAGCGCATGATCCCGGTGCAAATCATCGCCGGCGGCGACATGATGTCGGCAGTCATGAATCTGTCGGCGGATTGCAACGCCGAGCCGCAAGCCTGCGCGACGGTTGAGGCGGCCGCGCAAATCGGGCCACAGCAAGCGCAAGCTAATTAAGGCTGCGGCAATTTCGCTTTCTTCAGCGCTGCGTTTTGAACGCGCGTGAGATTCGCAACATCGAAGCCGGCGATGGTTTCGTGGAACAGGCGATACCAATTCACCTGAGCCCTTAAGTGCATGAACACGGAGCCGAGGCCGATGGCCGCACGGTCCATGAGCACGAACTCGCGCGGAGGCTTTACCCCGCCGAGAGCGCGTAAGGCGGTGTGAACTTGCGTAGCGGCAGCACGGCCTTGAGCCGGTCCATTGGTTTCCTCGATCAGGCGCGGGCGATCTTCCATCAAGGGGGCATAAACGAACGACGCCCAGATGTTGAGCGTGTCGATGGTTTCATTGCTGAGGTTTTTGAAGCCCCATGTTTCGTAGGCCGCGACAGCCAGCGCGCGGTCGCCCTTCTCGAGCGCACGATAAAGATCGATCACGCCGCCGACGAAGCGCGGCGGAAAGACGCGGATGCAGCCGAAGTCCATGAGATTGATGGTCTGGTCGTCGCGCACTGTGTAATTGCCCAGGTGCGGATCGCCGTGGATGACGCCGTATTGATAGAACGGCACGTACCAGGCGCGAAACATGTTCACGGCGATGGCGTCGCGGGTTGTTTGATCGGCGGTTTCCGCGACATCTTTGATCGGCTTGCCTTCAAGCCAGGACATGGCGATCAGGCGGCGCGTGGACAGGTCTTCAACAATGTCAGGCACATGCACGCCGCCTTCTTTGGCGAGCATGTAACGATAGAGCGCCATGTTGCGCCCTTCGTGCTCGTAATCGAGTTCCTCCTTGAGGCGCTCGGAGATTTCAGTGTGGATTTCGCTGGGATCGATGGCTGGATCCATGCGGCGATACGCCGCGAATACCAGTTTCAGTTGGCGCAGGTCAGCATCGACGACGGAATCCATATCCGGATATTGGAGCTTGCAAGCGAGCGCTTGGCCGTCGTGGCTCATGGCGCGATGCACCTGCCCCAACGACGCGGCGCGCGCGGCCTCACGTTCGAAGGATTTGAATTTGGTTTTCCAATCGGGTCCCAACTCCGTCGTCATGCGGCGATTAACGAAGGGCCAGCCCATGTGTGGCGCATTGGCCTGAAGCTGCGACAGTTCAGCCGCGTATTCGGCAGGCAGCGCTTCGGGAATGGTCGAGAGAATTTGCGCGACTTTCATGAGCGGGCCCTTGAGGCCGCCTAGCGCCAGACGCAAGGCCTCTGCATTCTTAGCCTTATCGCCTTTAATGCCCAGCACGCGCTCGCCCGCCATGCGCGCCGCGAATCCGCCAATGGCGGTTCCCACTTGAGCATAGCGCTTCACCCGTCCGCCGAGGGTGTTCTCCGTGACAGGTTTCTTGGCCATCAGCCCATCTGCTCGAGCTGATCGATGAAGCCCTCAATGGTGTTCATGCCGCGACGCCAGAAGCCGGGATCGCTGGCATCCAAGCCGAACGGCGCCAACAGTTCTTTATGGCGCAGCTTGCCGCCCGCAGAGAGCATATCGAGGTATTTGCTTTCAAAGTCGGGCACTGACCCAGTGCTGTAAACATTGTAAAGCGAGTTCACTAGGCAATCGCCGAAGGCGTAGGCGTAGACGTAAAACGGCGCATGCAGGAAGTGGCTGATGTAAGCCCAATAATATTTGTACTCGTCGTCGAAATGTAGCGCGGGCCCGAGGCTTTCTTTCTGTACGCCGATCCAGATTTCGCAAATACGCTCCAGCGATAGTTCGCCGTTTTTGCGTTCGTCGTGAACTTGGCGTTCAAATTCATGGAACGCGACTTGGCGTACCACTGTGTTCAGCATGTCCTCGACTTTGCCGGCCAGTAGCGCGCGGCGTTCGGCAGGCCGCGTTTCGGCGGCAAGGATCGCCTGGAAGGTGAGCATTTCGCCGAACACCGACGCGGTTTCGGCCAGCGTCAGAGGCGTGCCCGAAATCAGCTGACCCTGCTGCCCCGCCAAAACCTGATGGACGCCGTGACCGAGTTCGTGCGCGAGGGTTTGAACGTCGCGCGAACTCCCGAGGTAGTTAAGAAGAATATACGGATGCGCCGACGGAACAGTCGGATGCGAGAACGCGCCAGACGCCTTTCCGGGCCGCGCGGGCGCATCAATCCAGTTCTTCGCAAAAAAGGTTTTCACGATCTCGGCGAGCTTTGGCGAAAAGCCAGCGTAAGCGCCGAGCACCGTTTTTTCAGCTTCCGCCCAGGAAATATCGCGATGCTCGGCCGATGGCAGTGGTGCGTTGCGATCCCAGTAGTCGAGATGATCCTGCCCGAGCCACTTAGCTTTGAGTTTGTAATACCGGTGCGCGGTATCGGCATAAGCGCCTTTAGCCGCGGCCACGAGCGCGTCAACGACCTCGTCCTCGACTAGGTTCGCGATGTTACGCGACGACACAGGGCGCTTGAACTTGCGCCATTCGTCTTCGACCGCTTTGTCTTTCGCGAGAACGTTGGTGATCAGCGTATAGAGCGAGGCGTTAGTTTCCAGCGCGGCACCGATGGCCTTGGCGGAATCGCGGCGGCGTTTCTGAACGGGATCGGAGAGACGATTGAGTGCTTCCGTGAGCGTCAGGATCTCCTCGCCCACCGTCACCCGCACCGCCGCCTCGGTCTCGTCATAGAGGCGCACCCAGGTCGTGCGGCCGGTCATGGACTTATCGAGGAACAGGCGCTCGAGGTCGTCCGAGAGCTGGTGATCTTTCATCACGCGCAAATCGCGCACCCACGGCGCATAGCGCGCGGCTTCAGGAGCATTCATTTTCGCGGCGAGTACCATCTCGTCCAGGCGATTGATTTCCAGTTCAAAGAACAACAGTTGACCGGATAAGCCCGTGAGCTTTTCCATCGTGTCTTGATAGAAGCGCCCACGCTTAGGGTCAGATACGTCGCCAGATTGATGCAACTGCGAATAGCTGCCGATCTTATTCAGCACTTCGTTGATGCTTTCGTACGCGGCAATGGCCTTGCCAAAATCGGGACCGCTCAAATCCACGACTTTGCCGCGATGAGATTCGAAAGCAGCAATGCGCTTTTCAATATCAGCGAAATCGCGTGTGAGGTCGGCGCCGTCCGGTGCGCTGTAAAGATCGCGCAGATCCCATTCGGGCATGTCGCCAAGATTGGCCTTTGTGGCTGCGGATGAGTCGTCCTTGGGCGGAATTCGTAGTGCGTGCATATGAAAGGTCCTTCCTCGGGACGATATAAGCGGGTCTGGGCGCCGCACCAATGCGTTAAGCGCTGGACGGCCCAAGCATAAGCCACAACAATAGAGCTCGGGAGGAGAAATGGCCAAAACTTCCAGCGCCCTAGAGACGACACAGCAGCGCAGTTTGCCCGCGATGTTTTTCGCGCAAGCGGCAAAGCTAGGCGAAAAAGCATTCCTGTGGGCCAAGGTGGACGGCGTATACCGCCCGCACACATGGTCCGCCGTTGCCCAACAAATCACCACCGTGGCGAACGGATTACGCGCGGCAGGCGTCAAACATGGCGACCGTGTTCTCCTGGTGGCTGAGAATCGCCCCGAATGGCTAATCGCGGATTTGGCCGTCATGAGCGTGGGTGCCATCGCTGTGCCCGCTTACACCACCAATACGACTGTCAACCACCTCCACTTGATCAATGACTCGGGCGCTACAACTGCAATCGTGTCGACGCCGCAACTGGCGCGGCCGGTCACGGCAGCTGCACTAGAAGCCAATCACAAGATCAGCATCTATGTGATGGACGAGCCAGAGAAAGCCTTGCGCCCGCAAGTGAACGTAAAATCTTGGGCGGATTTGTTCACGCACGGCAAAGATGCACTCGATCTCGATGCCCTGAAACGTGATGACGTGTGCTGCATCATCTACACGTCGGGCACCGGCGGCTTGCCACGCGGTGTGATGCTGACGCACGGCAACATCCTCGCCAATTGCTTCGGCGCTGCTGATCTTTTGAGCACACTGGGCATCGGCGACGAGGTGTTCCTCTCGTTCCTGCCGTTGTCACACGCTTATGAACATTCGGGCGGACAGTTTTTCCCGATCTCGCTGGGCGCGGAGATTTACTACGCCGAGCGCGTGGAGACGCTGACAACCAATCTAACCGAGGCGCGCCCAACCATCATGACGGCCGTGCCGCGCCTGTACGAAAGCATGCGTCAGCGCATCCTTCAAAACATGAAACACCAATCGAGTATCCAGCGGAGCATGTTCCAGCTGGCACTTGATCTGGGGCGCAAGCGTTACGAGACACCGAGTGCGATGACGCTGTGGGATAAGACTCGCGACAAAGCCTGCGACGCTTTAGTGCGCAAAAAAGTCGCCAAACGGTTCGGGGGCCGCTTGAAGGCCATGGTATCTGGCGGCGCGCCGCTCAATTACGACATCGGTGTCTTCTTCGTTGCACTCGGTGTGCCCCTCCTTCAGGGCTATGGCCAGACCGAAGCCGGACCCGTTGTCAGCGCCAACCCGCCGAAGAAAGTGAAGCTCAAAACCGTCGGCCCGCCGCTTAAGGGCGTGCAGGTGCGCATCGCCGACGACGGCGAGATTCTCATCAAGGGCGAGTTGGTGATGAAGGGCTATTGGAACGATCCCGACGGCACCATTGCCGCCATCGACGAGCAAGGCTGGCTACACACCGGCGACATCGGTACGTTGGATTCCGACAACTACATCGAGATCACGGATCGCAAGAAAGACATCATCGTCAATTCAGGTGGCGACAACGTTGCGCCGCAGCGCCTGCAAGGGATTTTGTGCCTGGAAGACGCGATCGGCCAGGCAATGGTCTATGGCGACAAGAAGCCCTACATCACCGCCCTGATCGTGCCCGACGAGCAGTTCGCGGCGGCGTGGGCACAAGAGCATGGCGTGGCCGACGATCTCGCGAGCCTCGCGCATAATGCGGACTTCAAAACGGCGATAGCGAAGGCAGTGGAGCACGCCAACGGACAACTCAGCGCCATCGAAAAGGTGCGCAAGTTCACCCTCGCCACGCAAGCATTCACGGTCGAAAACGGACAGATGACGCCGACCTTAAAAGTGCGCCGTCATACAATTATCCGCCAATACCGCGATGCATTGGATGGGCTGTATCATTAGAACGGAAGGTGCCGCGGGTTATTTCTGATAACCGAAGTAGTGAAGCACCTCTTCATCCCAGTGCGCGTCGATCACGGTCTTGATGTCATCGTTTATGGCTTCGCGCCAACTTCCGGCGCGACCCTTTCTGAAATGGTAGGCCCCTGAACTTGCTCCAAACGCTTTCATTTGCGTGACCACGGCTTCGATCCTTTCGTCGGGGACGGAGATTCCTCCGAAGGACAACAGGTACCGAATCGTCTGGACGTTATCTTTGGCAAAGTCCTCGTAGCGGGAGAACAGCACGGGATGGTCGACGTGCGTTTCCATGAAGGATTTCCAATTTCTGAGCCACTGCATCAAATATGGGAAATACCGCTGATACATCAGGACCAAACGCTCGTCGTAAGACTGGTTACCGTAATCGACCGGCAGGTAAGCGAGCGCCAATCTCTCGAGGGGCATTCGCTCCTCCATATGTCGGAACCAAGACCACGTCGCTTCGCGCGGATCCCGCATGGAAAGAAAAACAGGTAACGACCGGTTTAGGATTTCCTGTTCGTTGCCGTGTGAAGGTGCGTAATGGAGCGTAATTGGCAACAGTCTGGCGGCGAGCGCTTCATCAAGCCAAGCTCCAATAATGAACAGGTCCGACCCGACCGTCTGCGTCACCGGCGCGATGGAGGTGTCGGCAAGGCGGCCAAGTGCACCGAAGTAGAAGCCCGTTCCCGACTTGGGCATCGTGCAGACCAGGAATGGCTTGTTAACCGGCGTACCTTTCGGTTCGGCGCCAAGCGCGAATTCCGGGGAATTGAGTAGCGCCAAGGCTTCAGACCGCCGGCCTCGCGCTTCCATAGCATTGGCCCAAATCGTCAACTGGTGCGGCGAATGTACGCCCTTAACGTAATTCTGAATGTCGATCGGCTTGCCGTCGGTCAGAAAGTCGATAACGGCAATATCGAATGCAGCATAATCCTGTTCTTCCGCCGCTGCGAAAAATGCGCGCGCTTCTTTCAATCGGCCGCCCAGCAAAAAGATTCGCCCGCGCCAGTAGTTTTGGCTGAAGGGTCGATATAACGCATCGAACCGCGCAATGATGCGCGTATATGCATCGATGACGTCTTGCGGACCGTTCTCTTCGATCAGTTTGATAGCCGCCGCGACGGTTGCGGAAATCCCCTCGCTTTGCGTTGTCAGCCAGGCGCGTTGACGCCAAAAGTGCATTTGGTTCTGTTCGCGTTCCAGAAGCCGATCGTTGATAATTTTGGCCTCTTGCCCGTGGCCCGTGTGGCGCAGAGCCTCCGCCTTAAGGTATTGAACATTGGACTCGTGGGGTTGCTCTTGCTCCAAGTTCGCAAGAATCGCGAGCGCCACGGCATATTTGCCCTTCTCAACAAAATCGCGGCTATCGGCGAGCAATGTGTCGAACGATGGTTCCATTAAGCTTCACTGCAAGAGGTCACGCGTGCGGTCACTATATGTCGCAATGCGGGTGCTGAAAATACGAACATCTGGCTGACCGCTCGGTATAATCGGAATGCTCCACCGCGCGGAATCGCTTACAGGAAGCAAATGCGATGCATGCTCTCGATGCCAACACCCTTGTCGCCGTGCTTGCGAGTGCCGCATGCCTGGGATTAGTGCTTTCGGGCACTGCCAAAGGCCAGCGCGCGCGCATGATCATTGGCGGCATTGGCGTTGCCGCGTTGATGATAGCCGTCGCGTTGATCGCGGACTCGTTTCGGTAAATTATTCGCCAATCGCGTCGAGATAGACCTGCATCAGGGCTTCTTGTTCCTGGCGCTCGGCTTTGTCGAGTTTGCGAAAAGAAATCACTTTGCGCATGATCTTGGGGTCGAAACCGCCGGATTTGGCTTCGGCGTAGACTTCGCGCACGTCGGCGCCAAGTGTCTTCTTCTCTTCTTCCAGGCGTTCAATACGCTGAATGAAGCTTTTCAGGCGTTGTGCCGAAATTCCTTTATCCGCCTGACCATCGGGCATCGAAGATTCTCCAACTGAACGAGATGAGCCCGGACCATATCAGTGGCGGCCAGCGGAACAAGCTGTGGAAAACGGGGATAACGGGGACGGCACGGAGTCTACGGGCCAAGAACGACCCGTGAGCCGCGTTAAACCGTAAAATTCCCCCGAAGCGGCAGCGATGTGGGGCGGCGGCCGGTCGCGGCGAAGATCGCGTTGGAGATCGCGGGGGCTACGGGCGGAACTCCGATTTCACCCACACCGGTCGGAGATTCCATGGACGGGATGATGTGGATCTCGATTTTGGGGATCTCGTTGATGCGCAAAATCCGATAGTCGTTGAAGTTCGATTGCTCAACCTTGCCATTTCGAAGCGTGATGGCTTCGTGCAGCGCGTTGCTGAGCCCGAAGATGATTCCGCCCTCGATCTGAGCGTGGATCACGTCCGGATTAATGGCGATACCGCAATCGACCGCACAGACGATACGGTCGATTTTGACTTGGCCGTCGGGGCCTGCCGTCACGTCGATCACATGCGCGGCCCATGAGCCCATAGTGAAATGAACCGCAACACCCCTGCCCCGACCACGCGGCATCGTCTCACCCCAGCCGGCTTTTTCCGCGGCAAGATTGAGCACGCCAAGGTAGCGCGGTTTATCGGCCAAGAGCGCGCGCCGGAGCGCCACCGGGTCTTGGCCGGAGGCGGTTGCGACGGCATCGACGAATACTTCAGTCGAAAACGCCGTGTGCGTGTGATCGACCGAGCGTAAAGGTGACGTGGTGACCGCGCTGGTCATGACGTGCGTTTCGACCGCGAGATTGGGGATGGCGTAAGGAAGGTCGGCCGCGCCGTTGGTCAGCATCGCCTGCCCGACAATGCGGTGACGCCAGGCAATCAATTTGCCTTGCGCATCCAGCCCCGCCTCGAGCGCGTGGTGGGTCATGGGCCGGTACATACCGCTGCGAATATCGTCCTCGCGTGTCCAAATCACTTTGACCGGAACGCCGTCGCCGCCAAGCGCGTGCGCGATGGCGACAGGTTCGGCTTTGTAATCGACTTCCGAAGGGCCGCGCCGTCCGAACGCGCCGCCGCCCGGAAGCGAATGGATTTTCACCTGGTCGAGCCGTAAGCCGGTGATCGTCGCGGCGCGCTTTTGGTCGACCGTCAGATTACGTGTGCTCGACCAAAGATCGCATGAGTCTCTGGTCAACTTGCACACGATGCTCATGGGTTCCATGGGCGCATGGGTGAGATAAGGAAGATCGAACGTCACGTCCACGCGCTTGGCCGCGCCGGCCAATGCGGCCTCCGTATCGCCGACGGGTTCCTTGAGGGCAGGTTTTCCGGCCTGCTTCGCGCGCTCGCGATATTCGGCGGCGATGTCGGAGCTGCTGCGCATCTCCGCATTGGTGTCGTCCCAGACGACGCTTAATGCATCGCGGCCGCGTTTTGCGGTCCAAAATGAATCAGCGACGACGGCGAGACCGGTCGGGATTTGAATAACGTGGGTCACGCCAGGAATGGCTTTCGCGACCGAGCCGTCGAAAGATTTCACCGTGCTGCCGAAACGCGGCGGATGCAGCACCACTGCAACGCGCGTGCCGGGCTCTTGCCTGTCGATGGCATATTGAGTCGTGCCATTGACCATGCCCGCGCTGTCGATGCGGTGGAGATACTGGCCGATAAGTTTGAAGTCTTTCGGGTCCTTCACCGTCACGGCGGTGGGAACCGGAAGCGCGACGGCCTTGGCAACAAATTCACCATACTTACCGCTTCTGCCCGAGGGCGCATGACGCACCACGCCCTTCTCGACCGTGAGTTCGCTCGCAGGCACTTTCCACGTCGCAGACGCCGCCGACACAAGCATGGCGCGCGCGGTGGCTCCAGCGTTGCGCATTTGCATCCACGAATTCGCAATCGAAAGACTACCGCCCGTGTGCTGCATGTTAGCCATGCGCAGATTGCCGTAAAGTTTTTCATCGGCGGGTGCTGGCTCGATGCGCATTTGCGCCCAGTCGGCATCCATCTCCTCAGCGATAATGGTCGCAAGGCCAGTGAAAATACCTTGGCCGTACTCCGTGTGTTTGGAAATGACGGTGATGATGTTGTCGGGCGATACGCGGATGAACGCGTTGGGGGCAAACGAGCCGGTCGCAACGGGCGCGGCGTCGGCGGCGGCCTTATCGACCCAATGAAAGCCGATCAGCAATCCAAGACCGGCGGCGGCGCTGCCTTTGAGAAGTTGGCGGCGGCTGGAAACCGAATTCACGTGCATTTCGTCCACTCCCTGACTCCATACCCGAGCGGCGATTATAAGCGCCGGGCCACGCTTTCGGATAGCGCTGTTTGGGATTAACCTTGGTCCGTTTTCACGACGAGGTGTTATGGCGCGTCTTTTTCAACTGACCTTTCTACTGCTCGCGCTTGGCTTTAGCGCGCACGACGCCTCTGCCGCTGATGCGCCGCTGGTATTGGAGCGGAAGATACCGCTCGAAAAAGTGGGTGGGCGCATCGATCACTTCGCGCTGGATCGCAGTCGCCACCATCTTTTTCTTGCGGAATTGGGCAACGACAGCGTCAGCGTGGTGAATCTCGCAACCGGCGTGGTGGACCACCGCATCGAAGGCCTTGGCGAGCCGCAAGGGGTCGCGTATGTCGCGGAAACAGACACGCTGTATGTCGCCAATGGTGACGACGGGGCCGTGCGCGTGTTTCGCGCCAGTGACTTCGCCCAAATCGGCAAAATCGATCTAAAGGATGATGCCGACAACGTGCGCGTCGATGCCCCAAACCATCTTGTCTACGTGGGCTTTGGCTCGGGCGCAGTGGCCGCCATCGACGTGCGGACGATGGCGAAGACAATGGAGATGCGTTTGAAGGCGCATCCGGAATCATTGCGGCTAGATCCCGCCGGAAACCGCCTTTTCGTCAACGTACCGAACGCGCACGAAGTCGCCGTGCTCGACCGGACCTCAGGAAAAGCGTTGACCGCGTGGCAGAGTCAGCCCGACGCACGCGCCAATTTCCCCATGGCGGTTCGTGCGGACGGCACGCAGATTTTTGTCGGCTACCGTTCGCCGGCGCGGCTTGTGGCTTTCGACACAAAAGACGGGCGGACGGTTTTTAACGTACCGACATGCGGCGACGCGGACGATGTGTTCCTCGATGAAAAACGCCAGCGCGCCTACGTGAGCTGCGGCGAAGGCGTGATCGACGTCTTTCAGACGACGGCTACATCGGCCAATCGCATCGCGCAGTTAAAAGTCTCATCGGGCGCGCGCACGTCGTTCTTTGACGCCGAGGGCGACCGCCTTTTTCTTGCTGTTCGCGCGTCGATAGGGGAACCGGCAGCGATTTGGGTCTACCGACCGCAGTAATTATTCCACGATGCCGATCTTGGCGTGCAGCGCCTTTGTGTCCTCGAACTTCTTTTCCTGTTCGGGTGACGCCGGCTTTTGGTGATTGGCTTTCCATTCGCCAATCGGCATGCCGTAAATTTCTTGCTGGGCTTCTTCGTAGCTCATGGGCTGGCCGTAGTGTTCGGCGGCCGTGCGGTACCACTTCGCCAGGCAGTTTCGGCAAAAGCCTGCCGTGTTCATGACGTCGATGTTCTGCACGTCGGTGTGTTTGCGAAAGTGCGCGACTAAGCCACGAAACGCAGCGGCTTCGGCTTTGAGGCGTGTCAGTTCGTCCATGAAGAAATCCTCTCGAAGGAATGCGTGAATACATCGGCGAGAATGGTGGCCCAATGTTCCTGCCCCGCTGCGTCGCCAATCAAATCCTGGCGGATCTCGATCTGAGCGTGCGGAAGCATTTGCGCAAGGCCGTGACGCTTTTGTGCGTAACTTAATGTCATACCCGAATATGGTTCGTTATCGCCAACGACGAAGTTAAGTTTATTAAGCGCGGCGATGAGATGGCGGCCGAGGCGATCATCGAAGCTGTACATCACGCCCACATGCCAGGGGCGCGGCGTGCCATCCTTCGAAAGCATAGGCGTGAAACTGTGGATGGCGACGACGGCAGGCGGTGCGTGCGCCACACGCAGGCGCGCGATCTGGTCGTCGATGGCGTTGTGATAAGGCCAGTACACGGCCTCGCCCCGGCGGCGAAATTCCTCGAGCGTCATGTTTTGATTGGCGGCGATGACGGTGCCGTCGCTCACGGCCGGCGCGCACGCGGGCTCGCCGAGCGCACGGTTCGGGTCGGCCAGCAGCCGCGAATAGGTGGCAAGCACCGCAGTGGCCTTGAGTTTTTCGGCCGTCAGGCGCGCCACCTCGCCCGCCCCGATGTCCCAGCCGATATGGCGGCGCAACTCCTCGGGTGGCAAATCAAAGCCATTGAGCTTGGCCGGTACCGCAATGCCGGCATGGTCGGCGGTCAGGAGCAGCGGGGCAACCGCGCGCGGATTAATAATCTCAAACGGCGCGGGGTCATTCGGTAACAGCAGGTCAGACATGCGCGCGATTATAGCGGGCAGACTTGTTCTGAACAGCGACCCGTGTGATACGGGCCGCCATGTCCGAAGGCCTTTCACCCGAAAATGAACTATCGGAAGCTATACCTCCCTCGAGCTTCATCGAGCGCTGGGCGATTGGAATTCTGTTTCTCGCCCTCTTTCTGATCAGCTTTTCGCCCTTCTTCACGCGCCTGTCCGAGGTCGGACCTATTTCCACCGGGGCGGGACGAGCCGCGCTGTCGCTGCCGCTGATGTTCGCCATGTTCTGGCGCGATAAAAAAGACCGCGCGTATCTGGTCACGCCCGCAGCACGGAAAGATGTTTTGCTGCTTATTCTTGCTGGTGTGATCTTCGCCGGAAATCTCGTGTTCTGGAATTTGTCGGTAATGATGACGTCGGTGGCCAATAGCGTGGTCATCTCGAACATGGCGCCGGTATTCGTCGCTTTGGTGTCATGGCTCTTCTTCAAGGAGCGTTTCACCCGCACGTTCCTCGGCTCATTGGCGCTCGCCATCTTTGGTGTGATGCTGATGATGAGCGACAGCTTTCAGGCTTCGCCGCAAGCGCTGGCCGGCGACGCCTTGGCCCTCGTCAATGCGTGCTTCTTCGCCGGATATTTCATAACAGTCGCGCGCGTGCGCCAACGGGTGTCGGCAGCCTCCGTTATGTTTGTCGGCGGACTGGCCTCGTCGCTCATTACGGTGACGATTGCCTATATTTTTGAGCCGCAAGTTTGGCCGCACACGGCGCGCGGATGGGCGGTCATGGCCGGCATGGTGCTCGTCGTGCATGTGGGCGGACAGACGTTGCTCGCAATGTCGCTGCGGTATGTATCGGCAAGCTTGAGTTCGATGATGATGCTGTTACAGCCGATCTTGCCGGCGCTCATGGCGTGGATCGCTTTCGGTGAAAAGTTGGTGTGGCAGCAGATCGCGGGAACGGCGCTAACGTTTGTGGGCATTGCGATTGCCCAGCGGTCGCAAGCTACAAAAAGTAGTTGAGGCCGATCAGCCCGCAGCCGGCGATCATCAAGGTGACGCCGATCAGGCGCGAGACCAACGCACCGCCCGCAACGACCTTCTCGATCACCGCGAGCCCGGCAATGATTCCGAGCCAAGTAATGTTCATCAAACCACAAATATATGCGACCGCGATCAGCGCGCCATAAGATGCGGCGACCTTAAATCCGTGACGAACCCCCGGCGCAAAACCCGTGGCACGGGGCGCGGCGGCGGGGCGCTTTTTGGCGATCCATTGATAAATTCCGGCGCAAAGCAAAACCACGCCGCCTAAAGGCGTGTTCACCTGCGATGTCTGCGGAGCAAAAACAAGTAGGTGTTCGATCGCCGCTTGCGTCAGGGCCGCACCGAAGGCAATTGCGACCCACACCCCGATCATGCCCGCGACAAAGCCCGCGTGTTCGCGCGTGCGCGGGATCAGTTCTGCTGTGCACGCCAGCAGCCCGGTGAGCATCACCGCCCACATGGCGACGCTGACGACCACCTCGTGGTTTGACCAGGGGCGAAGAGCCGGCATCAGCATCATGCCGATGTCGGTGGATGAAAGACTCAGGTCATCAATGGAAACTCCGGCCGCGAGCCCAAGCAGATAACGCCACGTCAAAGAGGCCAGCAGCAAGAAAGCCGCGCCGGCAACCAGGCGATCACGGCGAAGGGCGACATGAAGCGTCATCTCGGCCATTGAGGGGCCATGGGTTCGGAGCCTACTGAATCAGTAACGCCGGCCAGTTCGCATAGGTTGCGCCTGAACCGATTATCCCGGAAGTCCAAAAGCGATCCCGAGCGCGACCCGTTCGTGTGGGACTTTGAACCAGAAAAAACCGCTAACCCCTGCTCGCCTAACGGGAATTGGGCGTGTATCTTGGCCCCATGAACGACACACACATGCTCCACCGCGGCCGTAGCGCCAAGATTATCGCCACCTTGGGACCGGCCAGCCGTAGCCCCGACATGATCGCCGCACTGTATGAGGCGGGGGCCGACGTCTTCCGGCTGAACTTCAGCCACGGTAGCCACGACGACCATGCCCAATCGGTCGCGACCATCCGCGCCCTGGAAAAGACAGTCGGCCAGCCGATCACCATTCTCATGGACCTTCAGGGTCCGAAACTGCGCGTGGGGACATTTAAAGACGGCTCGGCTGTCTTGCAGCAAGGCGCGGCTTTCCGACTGGACCTCGATAAAGCCCCCGGCGATGCCGTGCGTGCCAATCTGCCCCATCCTGAAATTTTCGCGGCGCTGAAACCCGGCGCATCGCTGTTGGTTGACGACGGCCACTTGCGTCTGTTGGTGAAAAAGTGCGGTAAGGATTTCGCCGAAACCGAAGTGATTATCGGCGGCGTGATCTCGGATCGCAAAGGCGTCAACGTGCCTGACGTCACGCTGCCCATCCCCGCCATGACGCCGAAGGACAAAGCGGATCTCGAGTTCGGCTTATCGCAAGGCGTGGACTGGGTCGCGCTGAGCTTCGTGCAACGCCCCGAAGACGTGGCCGAAGTGCGCGCCGCCGTCGCGGGCCGGGCGGGCGTGTTGTCGAAATTGGAAAAACCGGCGGCCTTGGATCAACTGGATGCCATCGTGGCGCTGTCGGACTCGGTGATGGTCGCACGCGGCGATCTCGGCGTTGAAATGCCGCTGGAGCAGGTGCCGGTCCTGCAAAAGCGCATTGTGCGCTCGTGCCGCAAGCAAGGCAAACCCGTTGTCGTGGCGACTCAGATGCTCGACAGTATGATTAAGTCACCGGTACCCACGCGCGCCGAAGCCTCGGATGTGGCGACCGCCATTTACGACGGTGTCGATGCAGTGATGCTGTCGGCGGAAACCGCCGCCGGCATGTTCCCCGAGCGTTCAGTGGCGACCATGCACCGGATCATCTGCCAAGTGGAATCCGATCCGTTCTATCTCGATCTCATGACCGCAGGACACCTCGCACCGGAGCATTCGTCGCCCGCCGCCATCACGGTTGCCGCGCGCCAGATCGCGCACACGTTGAATGCCGCAGCCATCGTGACGTTCACGTCGTCGGGCTCGACCACCTTGCGCGCCGCCCAAGAACGTCCCGATGTGCCGATCTTGTGCATTACGCCCAGCATCAACGCAGGCCGGCGCTTAGGTTTGGTGTGGGGCGTACGCGCCCTCGTCGGCGATTTCATTCACTCCGTTGACGATATCGGCGATGTGGCCGTGCGCGCCGCACAGCGTTGCGGTATCGGCAAAGACGGCCAGGCGCTCGTCATCACAGCGGGTATGCCGTTTGGAAAAGTAGGCTCGACGAACATGGTGCGCGTCGTCTGGATCGGCGGCGAGACCAAAGCAGGGTAAGAGGCATCAATGAAACACTTCCTTCTGTTTTACGATTTGGCCGACACATATTTGGAACGCCGCGGCGAATTTCGCGCGGCGCATCTCAATCAAGCCTGGACCGCAAGCGAAGACGGAAAGCTGGTCATGGGCGGCGCCCTGCCCGACCCGTTCGATATGGCCCTCTTGCTGTTCACAGACAAAGAAGCCGCCGAGACGTTTGCGAAAACCGATCCGTACGTCACCAACGGCCTGGTGAAATCGTGGCGCGTGCGTGAATGGAACACCGTGGTCGGCGAGACCGCGTCTAATCCTGTCCGGCCTTAAGCCGGCTCACATTTCGGGGGAAATGTTATGGAAGTGATGGAAAGCGTCAGCTGGATCGCGGTCGTGGCATGCGCCGTGTCGACCGCCCTGCTCGGCATGGTGTGGTATTCGCCGCTGCTGTTTCACAAGGTGTGGGCGCGGGAAGCGGGCATCACAGAAGAAATGGCGCGTTCCATCAGCATGCCGAAAGCCGTTGGCGGCACTATTCTCTTGGGCGCCATCGCAGCGTTTGTTTTGACGACGCTGATCCCGCACGGCGCTGGCGTTCTGCACGGAATATCCTTCGGATTTCGCGCGGGCCTGTTCTTTGTCGGCGCGTTCACCGGCATCAATTACATTTGGAGCCTACGGACGTTCAAAATGTTTTTGATCGACGCCGGTTATCACACTGTTCAGTTCTCGATTTACGGCGCGTTGATCGGCTGGCTTCAGTAAGCTAGCGCGCCGCAATCGCCACAGCGGCAGCCGTCATCACAACGGCAGACCCTTTGTTGATGCGTTTCAAGGCCTGTTCCGAACGGAAAACGCGCCTCGCGCGGTTGGCCAGCATTGCCCACGCCGTCAGCACCGGAACCATCACAATGAACATCGTGACCGCAATCGCCACGTAAGACTGCGGCGTGATCGTGCGCAGGTCGATCGCAAGCGGCATGATCGACAGGAAAAAGGTGATGGCCTTGGGGTTGCCAAGGGTCAGCGACAAGCTGGAGAAAAACGCACTGCTCGGAGCTTCACTCACCAGTTCAGGCTGAAGCTCGACTTTCGTCACCGGCGCTTTCCAAATCTTATACGCCATCCATAAGAGATAGAGCGCACCGGCATAGCGCACGAACCGGAACGCGGCTTCGAAGGTCTGCGCGATGAAAGCTAGGCCCGAGGCGGCAATCGTCATCCAGACGAAGTCACCCACGACAAAGCCGGCGATGAACCATGGCAGACCGTGAAGCCCTCGTCCAAGGGCCCGCGAGATCACCAGCACGATGCCAGGACCGGGCGTCGCCACGGTCACAAAGTAAATTCCAGCGAAGATGAGAAGGCTCGTGAGGGTCATGACTGCATTGCTCCAAAATGAGAGCGGCTTAAGATTGGCTTAATTCAAACAAGGACAGCGTGACGCAAATGCGCGTGCGGCTATTGGAAACCATCGACGAGCACGACATCGCCGGATTGACCGACGTTCTCATGGACTGCATCGAGGGTGGAGCCTCGGTCAGTTTCATGTGGCCCATGACGCGCGCCAAGGGCGAAGCCTTCTGGCGCGATGCGGCCGCGAGTGCTGTTCGCGGCGAACGGGTCATTGTCGTGGCGGAAGATGAAAGCGGCATGATCGGCACTGTGTCTGTCGTTTGGGCGAAACCTGAAAACCAACCGCATCGCGCGGATATCGCAAAAATGCTCGTACGGCGCAGTGCGCGCGGACAAGGCGTCGGTGCGGCGCTGCTGGCGGAATCAGAACGCCAAGCGGATGCTGCGGGAAAAACGCTCCTCGTGCTTGATACGGTAAAGGATGAAGCCGGACACCGGCTCTATATGCGAGCTGGCTGGACATTGTCCGGCGAGATTCCCGACTACGCACTTTGGCCCGATGGTCGGCCCTGCGCGGTCACGGTGTTTTATAAAGCGCTCCGGGGAAGTGGAGCGCACAAATAAAAACCGCGGGAGAAGTGCCCCCGCGGTGCAAGTCTCCTCCCCGTATCGAGGGCTTTAGCCCTGGCGCGCCTTGAAGCGCGGGTTCTTCTTATTGATGAGATAAATTCTGCCCTTACGACGAACGATCTGGCAGTTTTTGTCACGCAGCTTGGCGGACTTAAGTGAGTTACGGACTTTCATCGACGTATTCCTTAGAGCGCGGCGCAACAGGCTCCGGCGCGAAATGAGGGCGCTGTATACCCAAGCCTCACCGACGACGCAACCTGAAAGCCCACGAAAAGGTGTTGATCGATATCCCGCGAAGATGATAATGATTATCAATTGCGATTGGAGGCGACATGCAGCAAGTCGGGATACTTCTGAGGAGCCTGTCCCTAGGTCTCCTATGTGTCGTCTCAACCGCAAACCTTTGCTGGGCTGATCAGACGGGTACCCTCCTACTCGCCCATGGTCAGCATGCGATGGGCCCGGCGGGGCATGCCCACCACCATGCCCCGCCATCCCCCAACACGCCGCCGAGCCCCCCGACAAGCCCATGGAATCAAAACGTCGAGGCGCTCGCCAAGGAACTGAATAAGTCGACGCCGACGGAAGTTGCTTTTGGAATGGCCGAACCCGAAGCCATGCAGGCCGCCATCGACCGCCTCACCGCGCGCGGCGTGACCGACATCGTGGCCGTGCCGCTGTTCATCTCGTCGTACAGCCCCATTATTGAGAATTTCCAATACATCCTGGGTTTGCGCCCGACCCTGGCGACCAAGACCTCCCTGAAGAGCCTGGACCGGATCAAAACCAGGGCCAAAATCCGCCTCACCGGCGCCCTGGACGATCATCCCCTCGTCAGCCAGATCCTGCTGGAGCGGGCCAAAGCCTTGGCCCCAGCACCAGCCACGACCACCGTCATCCTCATCGCACACGGACCGAACGACGAGGAAGACAACCGCCTCTGGCTTAAGAGTATGCAGGTCCATGCGGCCTATCTGAAAGCCAATGGCGGTTTCCGGTCGGTGGAGTTCCTGACGGCTCGCGATGATGCCGACGACAGGATCAAAGGTGCGGCTACGGTCGACTTCCAAAAGCGCGTAACCGAAGCCTCGAAAAACGGCCAGGTCGTGGTCGTTCCCGTGCTGTTATCGGAAGGCGGAATTGAGAAAGAGGTGGAAGGACAGCTCAAGGGTCTCAAATACGCCTTTGCACCGCCGCTCATGCTCCATATGAACTTTGTTCTTTTGATAAAAGAAAAGATAAAACAATAGTTTATACTATTTATCTAATATTTTGAATTAATTTACTACCGCCAACCAGTCGCTCCCGCGTCACCCGGAAAACGGTCGGGCTGAGCAGCAAAAGCGCAATCAAATTTGGCGCGGCCATGAGGGCGAAGCTCAGGTCGATGAACTGCCAAGCGGTTTCCAGTTTCAGGAGCGCGCCGACCGGCACCAGCACCGTATAAACGTACCGGCTTGGGACAACCGCCCGCTCGCCAAACAAGTATGCCGCCGCCCGCTCACCGTAGAGCCCCCACCCCCACAAAACCGAGAGCCCGAACATCACGACGGCAATGCTCACGATCAGTCCGCCGAACCCGGCCAGGACTGTATCGAGAGCCTGGGCTACGAGGGGCGCCCCTGTACCTCCTGTTTGCCAGGCTCCGGTCACGATCAGGACGAAGCCGGTCACGGAACAGAGGATCACGGTATCGATGACCGGCGACAGCATGCTGAGGGCCGCCTGGCGGACGGTATCGTCCGAGCGGGCCGTCGCCTGGGCCATAGACGTAGTGCCCATGCCAGCTTCGTTGGAGAAAATGCCCCGCGCGACGCCATAACGGATGGCCGCGGCGACCCCAGCCCCCGCGAACCCGCCGGCGGCGGCTTGGCCATTAAATGCGCTATTGATCACTAACGCAAAGGCGGCCGGAATTTCAGCGATATGAACGCCGAGAATGACGGCACAGGCGCCCAGGTAAAACATCACCATGATGGGCACGACCGCGCCGGCCACTTTCGCTAGGCGCTGCACGCCGCCGATGCGGACCGCGAAGATGCTGAGGGTCAGGAAAATCCAGGTGGCCCAGGCCGGCACGGAAAACTGGTTTCGCAAAGCGTCGGCGATGGTGTTGGCTTGCACACTCGGACCAAACGCCTGGATGCAGGTGAACACAGCATATGCGCCCGCGAGCCAAGCCCACTTCGGGCCCAGGCCGTTGCGGATGTAGTACATGGCCCCGCCGAGATAGTGCCCGCCGTGGACCTCGCGGTATTTCACCGCCAGCAATGTCTCGGCGTACTTGGTGGCCATGCCCACGAGGGCGGTCATCCACATCCAGAACAACGCACCCGGTCCGCCGAGATGAATGGCCGTGGCGACGCCCGCGATTTTGCCGACGCCGATCATGGCCGAGAGCCCGGCCATCAATGCGCCGAGAGGCGACACCTCGCCATTGCCTTTGGCGCGGCCGCGTATGAGCGGGCTGGCCAGCATCGCGACCGCTTCAGGCAGGCGGCGCAAGGTGATGAAACGTAAGCCGACAGTAAGGAATAAACCCGTCCCAAGGATCAGGACGATCGTCACAGGCCCGAACGCCGCGTCTGCCGCGGCACTCAAAGCCTGTTCGAAAACATTCACGCGCCGAGGCCCAACTTTTCGCGCACGCGGCGGCGTGCGGCCCCGCGATCAAAGTCGGAGACGTAAATGAGCCCGGCAACCCGGCGGATCAAAGCATCTTCGTGGGGGTCAAGAACCCCGTCGGCATAAGCAACTTCCCACAGCATTTCGACGAGTTTAACGCGATCCGCCTCGTCCATTTGCTCCATGATCTTGCGAACGTACCCGAACATCTGAAGGCTGGTGGCGCTTTCAGCCTCGGACGCGGCGACGAGTTGCGCGGCCTTGTCGGGCGGCAGTTCGAACCGCTCCGCTAAGAGACGCTCGATGGTGGTGCGCTCTTCATCGACGAACATGTCGTCGCGTGTGGCGGCCACCACCAGCAAGGCACCCACCGCCAATTGCAGATCGCCGTGCTCTGCTTTGGGCATGTCGTCGCTGAGCAGCGAAGATAAGCGGTCGAAGAATGACAGCATGGGGTTCTCCTAAGGTCTTATCCCAGCCACGCCCGGAACGCGGTATTCACTTCGTCGGGACGCTCGAGCGTTGCCAGATGACCACAGATCTCGACGAAGACAAGTTTCGCGTTTGGTAGGCGGGCCGCCATCTCTTCCTGCATGGGCGGCGGGCACAACACATCCTCGCGCCCCGCGAGCACAAGCGTGGGTACGCGAAAGCCGTCGAGATCGGGGCGGCTGTCGGGACGATTCATGATGGCCGTCTGCTGGCGCACGAAAGCCTCCTGCCCGACGCGCTCGGCCATTTCCATAACCACGCCCGCAACCTCAGGATCTTGCATGCGCGACGGGTGAATGAGGTTGGGCAACAGGCGCGGTGTCACGCCTTTAAAGGTGCCGATCTCGGCCAGGCGGATCAGCGCGCGGCGGTTCTTGCCTTGCTCCTCGGTGTCGGGCCGGGAATTAGTATCCAGCAAAGCCAAGCGTTCCACCCGCTCAGGGGCTTGGCGCATGATCTCCAAGGCCACGTAGCCGCCCATGGATAACCCGGCCAAAGCGAAGGTCGACGGCGCTTCCTCCAGCGCACGGGCGGCCATGGCCGGGATGGAATCATCACGGGTCAGATCGGCCACATGGACCTCGCACGTACCCTTCAGATACGCCGATTGGTGTTTCCACAAGGCCCCGTCGCACAAAAGGCCGGGGAGGAGAACTAGGTGCTTAGGTGTGGCCATGATGTCTTAGTGCCCGAAAATCCGCCAAAATCCAACGCTTACGCGCTACTCCGACATTGACACGGGCAAACTAATACCTAATATCCCGCTCCGTGAACCTGTCGCGCCGCTGCCCGTTTCAAAGACGCTGAGCGCAGCCTGAAATAAGACGCGACGGAAATTTTCCGAGCCAATGGAATTCGCAGACCTCGGCCTCTCGCCGGAAACTCTTAGAGCCGTTACCGACGCCGGTTACATCAACCCGACGCCGATTCAGCAACAGGCTATTCCCGTCGTCCTTATGGGACGCGATGTGCTGGGCGTTGCCCAAACCGGAACAGGCAAAACCGCGGCGTTCGTCTTGCCGATGATCGACATCCTGGCGGGCGGACGCACCAAAGCGCGCATGCCGCGCTCGCTCATTATCGCGCCGACCCGCGAACTGGCCGCTCAGATCAGCGACAATTTCGTGAAATACGGCAAGCACCATCCCCTTTCCATGGCGCTTCTTATTGGCGGTGAGTCCTTCACCGACCAGGAAAAAGCTCTGGACCGCGGCGTCGACGTGCTCATCGCAACGCCGGGACGCCTACTCGACCTGTTCGAGCGCGGCCGTATTCTCCTGAACGACGTGAAGGTTTTGGTGATCGACGAAGCCGACCGCATGCTGGACATGGGGTTCATCCCCGACGTCGAGCGCATCGTGTCGTTACTGCCAAAGATGCGCCAGACGCTGTTCTTCTCGGCGACCATGGATAAAGAGATCAAGAAGCTCGCCGACAAGTTCCTGATGAACCCGAAGGAAATTGCCGCGTCGGCGCAAGCCACCGCTGCCAAGACCATCGAGCAAGGCCTTGTGACGGTGCGCACCATCGACAAGCGCGAAGCCCTGCGCCGTATCCTGCGCGCCAAAGAAGTTCATAACGCCTTCATCTTCTGTAACCGGAAGAAAGACGTCGACATCCTTTACAAGTCGCTGGAGAAGCACGGCTTCAATGTCGTCGCCATGCACGGCGACATGCCGCAGTCCAAGCGCAACGACATGCTGGCCAAGTTCAAATCGGGCGAAGCGGAATTGCTGGTGTGCTCGGATGTGGCCGCGCGCGGGCTCGATATTTCCGACGTCAGCCACGTGGTCAATTTTGACGTGCCGGTGAATGCTGAAGATTACGTGCACCGCATTGGCCGTACGGGCCGCGCGGGCAAGACCGGCCACGCCTATACGCTGGCGACACCTAACGACACGCGCCTATTGGCGGCGGTCGAAAAGCTTTTGAAAATGCCGATCCCGCCTTTGGTGGTCGACAACTTGAACGAATTGATCGTGGCCGCTGATTCCGCCGACGTCGGCGGAGTTGTGCGCGGACGCGGCGGCAAAGGCCGTGGTCGCAGCGAACGCGCACCGCGTAGTGAAGAGCCCGCACCAGCAGCAGAAGTCGTCGAGCAGGCCGCCGTGAGTGAGGCGCCTGTTGAATACGCGGCTGCCGAACCAGCGCCCGTTGAACAACCCGTCGCGTACGAAGCGCCGCAAGAGACCGCGGTGCAAACGGATGCGCAGGAACACGAGCCCGCTGCCGCGTCGGACGACGGCGAGCAGCCAGAATCACGCGGACGCGGCAAACGCAACCGCAATCAAGAACGCTTCGATCGCAATCGCGACGTTCGCGGCCCGGAAGATCGCGCGCGCAAAACGCGCCGCAATCCGCATGGCATTGCCGAAATGGAATACGGCGACAACGTGATCGCCTTCGGCGGCTTTACGCCAGCTTTCCTTTTGGTCGATCCGTACGGCGGCAAAGGTGCGCCTCCGCCACCAGCGGAAGACATGGATCCGGAAGTCCAAGCGCAAGACTCGCGCGCGAGTTAATTCTCGAACGGCAGCCCTTCTTTTTCGAGCGCGGTTTCGCCGCGCTGAAACGCACGCGCGCCATCGCGTGAACCCGCATAGCGTCCCATGCGGCGCGTATCGTTCGTAAGCCGCGCCCACAGATGCTTCGCACGAAAACGCCAGATCCATCCGGATACGTCGGATGCGATGCCGTGTTTTCGAAACGCATAAAACCGCGACCATGCCTGATGCCAGCGTGTGCGGTAGATCAATCCCGGCACAAGCGTTACCGACTGCCCTGCCACATGGGTCATGGGCGCGGACTTTACCAAGAGAATGTCGTGGCCGGAATCGCGGAGGCGACGGCAGAGATCGTTGTCTTCCCAAAAGAGGAAGATGTTGGGATCGAAGCCGCCCACCGCCAAAAATACGTCGCGACGCACAAGGAGCGCCGCACCTGAGAGCAACGCCACATCCTGCACGTCACCCGTCGGCTGTTTCACCACGGGTGGATTGATAGGCGAGGTCATAAGACCTGCTTCATGTCCGTCACGGCCGACTAAGCGCGGCCCGGCGAGTGCCGCCGTGGGACGCGCCACGATTTCCGCACGCAAACGCGCGACAGCTTCGGGCGTGAAGGTCACGTCGGGATTAAGCAGCAAGCAATAAGATGTGGTTGCGGCGGCGACGCCGCGATTCATGGCGCGGCCGAAGCCTTCGTTGCGGGCGTTGGAAATCACCTGCGCGCCCGCTTGTCGTGCGATGGCCGCACTTGAATCAGTAGAGGCATTGTCGACGACAATGGCCGCCATCCCCGCCGCGATTACGGCATCGAGGCAGGACGCGAGAACGTGCGCGCTATTGAAGGTAACCACGACCGCGGTGACATCGTCATAGGCCATGGCGAAAAGCAATCCAGGAGTGGTCAGGTGAGCAGAATCCTAGTATTCACGAGCCATGACAAAAGTCGATGCTCTTAAAGGACCCATGCGCGCGCCCGTCTCCGGCAAGGCCGCGACGTCCGCCGTCGTGTTCTTGCACGGTTACGGCTCCAACGGCGAAGACTTGATCGGCCTTGCGCCGTTCTTCGCGCAAGCCCTGCCCGACACGGTGTTCTATTCACCGAACGGCGCGGCGCCTTGGGAAGGCGGCGGGGGTTTTGGTTATCAATGGTTCGGTCTCGGCAATTACGATCCGACGCAGTTCCAAGGGAACCCGGCGAAACTGCGCGAGCGTTTCGAAAGCTATTTTCCGAAGGCTGAAGAACCCGCGCCCGTCATCAATACGTTCCTCGATCAAGTGTTGGCCGAACATCGCCTTGAGCCAAAGCGCCTCGCGCTCATCGGCTTTTCGCAAGGCACGATGATGGCGCTGCATGTGGGCGTGCGCCGGACGCAGCAGCTTGGAGCGATCTTAGGATTCTCCGGCGCGCTGATCGCGGGCGAACGTCTCAGCACGGATGTTAAATCGAAGCCGCCGGTGATGTTGGTTCACGGCGACGCCGATCCGGTCGTTCCGGTTCAGGCGACTGTGGAAGCAGCGAAGGCTCTGAAAGCCGCAGGCGTTGCGTGCGAGACGCTGATTGTGCCCGGCTTGCAGCACGGCATTGAAGGCTCAGGCGCGCAGGCCGGCGCTACCTTCCTGCAAAAATTTCTGGCTTAAAGCCGGTCTTCGTCCATTTCCTGGCGGGCGCGTTTGCGCGCGGCTTCGTCGGCTTTCTCGTCACTCGTTTGTCCGAGCTTGCGGAATTTTTGCGGATTGTGCTGACGCTGCGCGGCGCGACGCAGTTTGCGTTTTTTCTGTTCCTGCGCGCGCAGTTAAAACAGCGCCGCCAAAATTCCCCCACCTGCCAACACCCATGGCAAGATCATGGAGTAGGCCATTTCCTCTTCCATTTTCGCGCGCACGGACGGGCGGCACTCGGGAAGTTCGTTAGCGCACGCATCGCGCTGCCGGGCTTCGGAGGCCGGAAAGAAAAGCGATGGAATCGCCATGCCCATGGGCTTGATGACCGGCGCCGTTTCCGCGCTCCAACTTGGGGCCGGAGCGAATGTGACGCCCAAAAGCGTTACAAGCCAAAGGCGCAAGACAATTTTTGCAGATGCTTTCATGGCGCGAAGCATACAGGGTTTGAGATGTGATCGAAAGCCGTCCGGTTATGAAGCCGCACGCAAGAAATGGGCATGCGAAGAAAACGAGCCCATGAACTTATGAATCGCAACCCACGAAGGCGTTGAAACGGCAGGCGGATACGGCCTGACAAACGACCCCATGAACTTATGGCGCCACTAAACCCCGCCACATTTCTTCCGCATTGCGGTCGTTATGATACGTGCATGACGACGGCACATACATTCGAGAATTTCGTGGCACGCGCGAAGCGTAAATTCAGCCGCGACTCTTTGCCTAAGTCGCGTGCCGCGCGCATTGCCATTGGCGTCACGCTCGTGCTTGGCGGTATAGTGGGCTTCCTGCCGATCCTTGGTTTTTGGATGATCCCTTTGGGCGTCGGCATTCTGGCGATTGATATTCCGATCGTGCGCCGGTTTGTCCGTAACGTGAAGGTCGCTTGGGGTCGGCGGCGCGCGCGCACGAAAACGCGCGCGAAAGATAGGGAGCCGCCTCTGGCGGCTAGGAAGCGCAAGAAATAACGACGGCCTGGGGGCTGACACTTAAACCTATGCGATGGATCGCTTGCCCGTTGTTCGTGCGCCAAGCGTCGGCGCTCGTCCTGCTCATCGGCGGGCTGTTTATCCTTTCAGCATGCGATGCTGGCCCCTCGCCCGAAGATTTGAAGCGCGACATCGGCGCGCAACTGGAAACTGAGTTGGCGCCCGGGCTTTTAAGCCTCGATCAAATCACACCCATCAACGAGACAACGTTCGCCAGCACGGAACGCGACCGGCGGCGCATACGCTTTTCCGCCGATATCAAACTTAAACGTGATCATGATTTCGGCGCGTGGGATCAATTGAACGCTGTGGTTCTCTTGCAAGCACTTGGCGCACGACCCGAAGACACAAGCGGGATTAAACGCGGCGGGAATCACACCGGCGATATTATTCATGTGACGGGCGCCAGTCTTTATGTGCGCGAAAAATCACAATGGAAATTTTCCGGCGGCGACGTGCAAACGAGCTCACCGTCATTGGCGGTCGGACGCACCGACGTGCTTAAGGCCTATTGGCAACTGACAAAGGCAACCGCGCGTGCTGTTGCTTATACATCGCAAGCCACTGTCGTGCGCGACGAGTTGATTGCGACCACGGCGCGTTTTGGGCGACTGGAAGCGGTGCTCGCGGTCGCGAGCGGCCCGGTATCAAGCGATACGTGGGAGATCACAGAGGCCGCGCGTAAGCAGCGCGCGGACAGCGGCGCCGCGGTCATCAACCTAGCGACGCACGACAGCATCGAAAGTCTGCGCCTCTTGCAAGAAGGCAACGCGACGGCGGCGATCATTCGTAGCGACGATGCCGTTCTCGCCAGTACCGGCGCGGGGCCTTTTGAAGACATCGGATCGTTTCCGGCGCTGCGCGTTTTGGGAAGCTTATTCGCCGAACCACTGCATGTTTTAGTTATGGCGCCCAGCACCGTCGCTTCAATCTCGGATCTTACGGGCAAGCGCATCGCGATCGCCGCGACAGGCCCTGCCGCCATGACCGAAGCCGTGGACGTTTTGCGCGCTCACCGCGTGGGTATCGCGGCGCTCGCAGCACCGCCCGAGCCCGTGACACTCGATGCCGCGCTTGATGCCCTGGAAAAAGGCGACGTTGACGCTGTCGTTGTTACAAGCTCGTTTGCCGCGTCCGAGCTGCGCGCATTCGCAAGCAGTCACTCGGTGCGCTTCTTGCCGCTCGATAGCGACGCGATCGCGCTTCTGACCGTCGGCGCGACGTCCTACCTTCCCGCCACGATCCCGCCGCGCACCTACGCGCAGCAAACACGACCCATCGCGACGGTCGCTGTGACCGCGCAACTGGTGACAATGGCCGGTGTCTCAAGCGCCGAAATCGACGCGCTGATGAAGTTGATCTTCACCGAAGTGGATTACTTACGTTTCGGCAGCGCCTCCGGCGCCATGGTCGATACCCATTGGGCAACGAACGGCGTCACGCTGCCCCTGCACCCGGCTGCGGAAGCCTTTTTGCGCGGAAATAGCGCCAAATAAGCGATCCACGTTTTGTGGTGCTAATGTCACACCCTGATCGCATTCGTTTTTTCATGAATATGTTTCGCGTGTAGATGAAAAAGGCCCGTATTTTCGGGCAATCTGCGGTCAGTTTTTGGGCAGGCCAGGGACATATCCCCTGTTACACCCCATTAAAATTGTATGCGGTCGCCGATTACCCGCTTCCCCACCTCTAGAACCCCGCTTTTTTGTACGCTTTCCGATTGCTCGAAACCGTCCGCTTCCGGGGTTGGCAGGGCTGCTTATATTTTAGTCAAAAATTAACCACGCACGAAAAATAGGCAATCCGGCCATTTCATTGTCATGTAACGCGCCTCTGCAACGCACTGTTCCAGAGCGGCATTAATTAAAATATCCATATATTTCAACGTGCTCACAAAATGCTGCGTTGCGACGAAGGTGGCACATACCTTGCAATACCTACCTGCGGCATCCGGCCACCGTACAACTTGGCATAGACCATGCGACGGGGATCTGGGGGTCAAGTCATCTTCGAGACCAAACCTTTTAGAGAAGGAGTACGAACGTGAAGGCAAGACTTGTGGGGATTATAGCGGCGACCGCGATCAGCATGGGCGTTTCTGGCGCTGCGATGGCGGAAGAAGCTGCAGAGAGCTGGATCCCGGGATCGTTCACCGGAAACGTTGCGTTGACGTCGGACTACGTGTTCCGCGGCATTTCGCAAAGCTTTAACGGCGT
>CANJMF010000001.1 GCA_947475895.1 Fidelibacterota bacterium | reverse complement strand
AGCACTACAACACCAAGCGGCCCCATTCAGCGCTCGGCTATAGGCCACCGGCGCCGGTGGCCTATAGCCCGATTCCAACACCACTCGAACAAAGCCAAAGTCATGCAGTAGACTAACATCTCGACTGGTACAGAAAATCGGTCAGGTCACCTCCTCGAAGCGATTTAATCCCTCGGCTTGCCCAACATTTCACGGACAAGGCCCGTGACGCTCGATAAATCCAAGGCATCAGTAACGAGCCGATCGGCACCGCAGTGGTTTAGAATTATTTCGCGCACCTCCGTGCTATCGTCGATGAAGGCCATCGACCAATTTCCGAAAGCGCGCACGCGAACAGGTTCAAGCCCGATCAACTCCACTTCCTTGTGACGCGTATCGGCGACAATGCGCTGGAAGGCTATGCTGAGGTTGTAACGCGCTCCTTCAAGCACCTGCACGAATGCATCCCGAGAGAAGCATAAAGCGCCGGTAATATTGTCGGCCTGATTGCGCAGCACCGACGTTGACAGAATTTGTTTTAGGTCGGCCTTTGAAAGTGGCTTTGACGCAACACTCGTATAGGCCAGTCGATATAAGCTCCTCGGCCAATCCGCGAAGTTAGAACGAATAAAGAAAGAATGCATCTTAACGGCTGCAGCACTATTGGAAACCTGCCAAGCTGCGTCGCTGTCTCATTACGTATTATTACTAGTTGCTGCCAGTTGCTATAATTTAGCCGATCGTATTCGCCACTTGAATGCAACCCGCCAGAGGCGCCTCTTTTCGCCTCTGGGGGCAGACCAACTAAACCTTGCTCAATCATCCGTTTCCTACGGCTTACAGTATTCACGTGAACCCCGATTTTCGCTTCGGCGTATTTGGCTCGCCCGATCCAGACCTCGCCGCGATCCCGGCCGGCGCTGTACAAGTATCGCCTCAAATTCCCGCTTCTCTCGCGTTGGAGGGGGCGGCGCGCGCCAGCTGGAGCGGCCTGGTTATGGCCGCGCCACCCGGAACGCTGGAGCGCCGCTATGCACTGGCGCTCAGTTTGCTTGCACTCAGTCCAGGTGCGCCATTTACGGTTATGGCGCCCAAGGAAAAGGGCGGCAGCCGAATTGCGAAGGAGCTGGAAACTTTTGGCTGCAGCGTCGACGCCACTAGCCGCCGGCATCAACGCATATGCCAAACCACTTGTCCCGTAACGTTCGAAGCAGATGCGCAAGCATGCATCGATGCTGCCGTTACTGCTGGTGGTCTTCGTTTTGTTGACGACCTGGATCTATGGACCCAGCCAGGAGTTTTCAGTTGGGATCGGATTGATCCAGGCACCGCACTTTTGCTTTCAGTCTTGCCTTCGTTCACAGGTCGCGGCGCTGACCTGGGGTGCGGGCTCGGCGTGATCGCCCGCGCCGTATTCGCCGGCACGCACGTCACACATATGGACCTAGTCGACATCGATCGCCGCGCGATTGCAGCCGTACGTCGCAATATCACCGACACCCGCGCGACCTTTCATTGGGCCGATGTTCGGACAACTGCAGATCTCAAGGATTTAGACTTTGTGGTGACGAACCCTCCTTTCCATGACAGCGGGCGAGAAGACAAAGCTTTGGGACAAGCCTTCGTTCAGCAATGCTATCGTGTCCTGCGCGACGGGGGCAAAGCGTGGCTCGTCGCAAATGTTCATTTGCCTTATGAAGCCGTGCTGTCTGCCGCCTTTTCGCATGTGGCCTTACGCGCCGAAAAGGGCGGGTTCAAAGTTTATGAGGCGACAAAATGAGCGGCACCGCCAGGCTCGACCGATTGCTTGCTAATTTAGGTTACGGCTCGCGCAACGAGGTTCAGCAGCTCGTCCGTCGCGGCGCCGTGGTTTTGGACGGCGTGGCGGCGGAAGATGCCAGCAAACGAATCCCCATTACGGACGATCTACCGGAACGCATGCAAGTAAACGGAGCACCTCTCGATCCGTTGCCCGGGGTGGCCCTGATGCTGCACAAGCCGGTTGGTGTCACCTGTTCTCACAAGGAAGCGGGGTCGTTGGTGTACGATTTATTGCCATCGCGTTGGCGGCGACGCGATCCGGCGCTGTCCACGGTCGGGCGGCTCGATAAAGAAACCTCCGGCCTTTTGTTGCTGACCGACGATGGTGCACTGCTACATCGGATTATTTCGCCCAAAGCGCATGTCGCTAAACATTATGTGGCGACGTTGGCCCGGCCGTTACAGGGCGACGAGGCTGCTCGCTTTGCCTCCGGAACATTGATGCTGGAAGGCGAAGATAAACCGCTCGCCCCGGCAATCATGGAGACGCTATCTCCAACATCGGCCCGTCTCATCATCACGGAAGGGCGCTACCATCAAGTCCGCAGGATGTTTGCCGCCATAGGCAATCACGTTGCGTTGCTGCATCGCGACCGCATTGGCGCACTAACGCTTCCGGCGGATCTTGGCTCAGGTCATTATCGCGCGATGAACGCCGCCGATATTGCGGCGATATTCGCCTAACGGTGCGGTAGTTGAAATGATCGCAATTACGTATTTCTGCCCCGTCGCGAAGAAGCATCCGATTGGCGGCGTGAAGGTGATTCACCAACACGCTGAGGCGCTCGCAAATGCCGGCGTCGAATGCTTTGTTCTCCAACCCGGAAATCAAGATCAAACCTCTTGGTTTGAGAGTCGGGCAAGGATCAGAACATCTGATGCCTTCAATCCCAAGAAGGACTTCGTCGTATTACCGGAAGTCTGGGCCGGGAAATTCGGCAGACAGTTTTATGAACACGGAATCAAATACGCCGTCTTCGTTCAGAATGGATACAAGGTTTGCGATGCCTTCGACAGCACGCCCTCCGACCTTGAGGCGGCTTACACAAACGCGGCGTTGATTTTATCCATCTCCGACGACACATCGGCCATGATTGCGCTGGCGTATCCAGAGATACCGATAGAAAGGATCGTGCGGGTTGTGCCGCGCGTCAGTGATCAATTTGCGCCGGGACTAAAATCCAAGACCATTTCCTTTATGCCGCGCAAATTGCCCGACCACGCCAATCTGTTGCGCCAATTTCTCGAGCATCGCTTGCCGCCGGAGTGGAAAATGATTTCCATCCACAAGCAGGACGAGGCTGCCGTGGCTGACACGCTCGCGAGATCGAGCATCTTCCTTTCGTTTTGCGACCAGGAAGGCTTCGGTCTTCCTCCGCTCGAGGCTGCTATGTCCGGCGCTTTGGTCGTCGGATACACCGGGCAAGGGGCGAACGAATATTTTCAAGCACCCAATTTCAGGGCGATCGAGAACGGTAATTTCAGGTCTTTCATAGAAGAGACCCTGCGCGCAATCGAAGACGTGGACGCAGGACTGCTGCAGACCGCAGCTTTTGAAGCGGGCGTCAGGAATCTCAAGGCGAGATATTCTCGGGAGAGCGAATTAGACCATTTGCTCGCTTTTGTGCGGAAAGCTCAGGAATTGTATCGGTCATGAAAGTGTCTTGGTTTATGAGATTTTTTATGGCCGGTCGCTCCTCCATTTGGAGGAGCGAGGCACGGGAAATCTGCAAATATTACAGGCCTTAAGACCACGAACCGGGGCATTTGGTAACCGGCCGACTTCGGTTACAGGAAAATTGTATCGGTGGCGTCCCGTACCCGGCGATAGTGGGCAAACGACGTATGTCCATGGTTTAACGTCATGATTTACGTTGCGCGGCGAGCGCCGTTTACGCTCACCACATTTTGAGACGAGGACGTTGTGGCGTTTACCAAAACACAGATCGGCGTAACTGTCGGAATCGTCGTGGCCGCGGTAGCGGTTTGGCATTTTGTTGACGCCGGCAAGAGCAAGCCGAAGCAAAACGCCGTTGTTCCGGTGAGTGTTCTGACACTTACGGCAAGCGATGTGCCTGTTTATGTGGACGGTATCGGTACGATCCAAGCCTATAACACCGTGGTCGTTCGCCCGCGCGTCGACGGCGAACTGACCGCCGTCAAATTTCGCGAAGGCCAAGACGTGAAAAAGGGCGAGGTGCTCGCCCAGATCGATTCGCGCGCTTACGAAGCCGCGCTGCATGCGGCGCAAGGCACCCTCGCCAAGGACGAAGCGGCTCTGGCCAATGCGCGCTCAGACTTGAAACGCTATCAAGACACGGCCGCCGGCGGGTTTTCGTCGCGCCAGCGCGTCGAGACACAAGCCGCAACCGTGGCGTCCCTCGCCGCTGCCGTGCAAAGCGATCAGGCCTTGGTCGAGAATGCGCGCGTGCAGTTGAGCTATACGACCATCACCGCGCCGATTGACGGACGCACCGGCATCAGAACCCTCGATCAAGGCAATCTCGTGCGCGCGAACGATGCCGCCGGCCTCGTCATGATCAACCAGGTCCACCCGATTTCGGCGGTGTTCACGCTGCCGCAGGATCAATTGCCGCCCGTTGCAGAGGCGAATTCAAAAGGGCCACTGAGCGTCGCGGCGCTCAGCCGCGATCTTGCGACCGAGTTCGATCAAGGCACATTGGAGCTGATCGACAACCAGATCGAACAGACCACCGGGACGGTGCGTCTCAAAGTGAAATTCCCCAATACGCAAGGCAAGCTGTGGCCAGGCCAGTTCATCAACGTGCGTTTGTTGGTCGGCACCGTGCATGACGGCATCTCTGTGCCGACGCAAGTGATCCAACGCAGCGATGCCGGACCCTATGCTTATGTGGTGAAGAGCGACGAGACGGTTGAGATGCGCCCCTTAAAGATCAGCACCGAACAGGACGGGCGTATCCTCGTCATCAAAGGACTGACGGCCGGCGAACGCGTCGTGCTTGATGGCCAGCTGCGCCTTAAGCCCGGCATCAAGATCAAAGACGACACCAAGAAAGCGAAGGGCGCCGGCGACACCGGTAACGGGTTATGAGTCTTTCTAAACGTTTCATCGACCGGCCCATCGCCACCTCGCTGATTATGGCGGCGATCGCGATCGCAGGCATCTCGGCGTTTCTCAAACTTCCCGTCTCGTCGTTACCAGCGATGGAGTTCCCAACCATCGTCGTTTCGGCCAGCTTGCCGGGCGCGGACCCGGAAACCATGGCGTCGTCGGTGGCAGCACCCCTTGAGCGGCAACTCTCGCAGATCTCGAACGTCGTGCAACTGACCTCGACGAGCCAGCTGGGAAGCACGTCGATTTCGCTGCAGTTCAGCCTCGAGCGCAACATCGATGCCGCCGCGCAAGACGTGGCCGCCGCCATCAATGCCGCCGGCGGCCTCTTGCCCAAGAACATGCCAAACCCGCCGCGCTATCGGAAAACCAACCCAGCGGAACAGCCGCTTCTGATCTTTGCGGCGTATTCGGATTCGTTGTCGATCGATCAGGTTGATAAGTATGCAGACACCGTAGTGGCGCAACAACTTTCGGTGCTGCCTGGCGTCGGCGACGTGAACGTTCAAGGCGAGCAAAAACCCGCCATTCGTGTGCAGATCGATCCCGCCGCCATCGCCAATCAGGGGCTTTCTCTTGAAGACGTGCGCGGAGCGTTGACGGCCGCGAACATCAACGCGCCCAAGGGCAGCATCAACGGCGAACATCAGTCCTCGATCATCACAACCAATGATCAATTGAGTAGTGCCGCAGAATTCCGCGACGTCATCGTCGCCTATCGCAAAGGCGCGCCGGTGCGCATCTCTGACATTGGCACAGCCATTGACGGCGTCGAGAACGCCCGCCTTCTTGCCTGGCAAGACGACAAGCGGGCCGTGATCCTATCGGTGAGCCGCCAGCCGGGCGCCAACGCCATCAGCACGGTCGAAACTATCAAGGCAAAGCTGCCGGGAATCCTGGCCGGCATTCCGAAGTCCATGACCGTGCGCATCGTCGCGGACCGTACCAACATGATCCGCTCGTCGGTGTCCGACATCGAATTGACGCTGGTACTGACCATCGTTCTCGTCATCGCGGTGATTTTCTTTTTCCTGCGAAAAGTGTGGGCGACGATCATTCCGGGCATGGCCGTGCCGCTATCGATCCTCGGCGCCTTCGTGATCATGGCCTTCGTCGGCTACAGCGTGGATACGCTATCGCTGATGGCAATGACCATCGCGGTGGGCTTCGTCGTCGACGACGCGATTGTCATGCTTGAGAACATCGTGCGGCACATGGAGCGCGGTGAAAGCGCCTATGACGCCTCAGTGAGGGGCGCGCAGGAAATCGGCTCGACCATCGTGTCGATGACATTTTCGCTGGTGGCCGTGTTCATCCCGCTTCTGTTGATGGGCGGTATCGTCGGCCGCCTGTTCCGCGAATTTGCTGTGACCGTAGCCGTGGCCGTGCTGATCTCGGGCGCGGTGTCGCTGACCGTGACGCCCGCGCTGTGTGCTCAGTTCCTAACGCGCGACAAAGAATTGCACGGACGCTTCTATTCTTGGGCCGAGCGCTTTTTGCAGGGCATGATCGATGCCTACGCGAAGCTGTTGCGCGTAGCCTTGCGACACAAAGGGCTGGTGGGCGCCTCGGTGCTGGTGACCATCGTCATCACGGGGCTTTTGTTTTACGCGATTCCAAAAGGTTTCTTCCCGCTGCAAGACACAGGTTTGATCCGGTTGACCGCGCAGGGCGCGCCGGACGTGTCCTACGCCGAGATGCTCAAGAAAATGCGCCAAGTGACCGACATCGTCCTGGCCGATCCTGCGGTTGAGGAAGCGCACTCGTACGTCGGCGAAAACGGCGGCAACGGCGGACGCGTGAATTTCGACATGAAGCCTTTCGAAGAGCGCGATGTCTCGGTCGATGAAATCATCGCGCGGCTGCGTCCGAAATTAACGAGGATTCCCGGCCTTGATGTGCGCATGATTTCGGCCCAGGAAATCACGGTGGGTGCCCGGCAGACGCGCGCACAATTCCAATACACGCTGCAGGACCAGAACATCGACGAACTGCATCAATGGGCCGACGTGATGTACGAAAAGTTGCGTGCCATACCAGAGCTTGAAGATATGTCCACCGATCAGCAAAACGCCGGGCTTCGCACACACATCAATGTCGACCGCGATTCCGCCGCGCGTTTAGGTGTAACGCTGCAGCAGATCGACGACACGCTGTACGACGCCTTCGGCCAACGCCAAGTGGGCACGATCTTCACCCAGGTGAATCAATACAAAGTCGTGTTGGAGATCGATCCGAAGCAGCAAGGCAGCCCGGATGTGCTGAATAAGATCTTCGTCAAGTCGAGCAGCGGACAGCAAGTGCCTCTGGCCGCCGTTGCCACCGTCGAGCCGGAAACGGCGCCTCTCTTTGTTGGCCACCAGGGCCAGTTCCCCGCGACGACGATCTCTTTCAACCTCGCACCGGGCGTCGCCCTCGGCACCGCCATCGATATCGTGCAGCAGGTCGAACGCGACGTGCATCTGCCGGCGACGGTGACGCCGTCGTTCCAGGGCAATGCGCAAGCGTTCCAAGATTCAATGGTGACGATGCCGCTGCTGATCGCAGCCGCCATCATCACCGTCTATATCGTGCTGGGCATTTTGTACGAGAGCTATATTCACCCTATCACCATTCTCTCGACCATTCCGTCGGCCGGTATCGGCGCACTTCTGGTGCTGTGGGTGTTCGGGTTCGCGCTCGATATGATTGCCTTGATCGGAATTCTGCTGCTGATCGGTATCGTCAAGAAGAACGCCATCATGATGGTCGACTTCGCGCTTGAAGGTGAGCGCGAGCGCGGCCTCTCACCCGAGGAAGCCATCTATCAAGCGGCCATCGTGCGCTTCCGCCCAATCATGATGACGACGATGTGCGCCCTGCTCGCAGGCATTCCCTTGATGCTGATCAATGGCGCGGGCGCTGAGTTGCGCCGGCCTTTGGGCTTTGCCATCGTCGGTGGTCTTGTCTTCTCGCAGCTGCTGACGCTCTTCACGACGCCAGTCGTGTACCTCTATATGCACAAGCTCGCCGACCGCTTCAGTCGCAACCGCGTGCGCGCGGTGGAGCGTGTGTTCAACCCGAGCGTCTCCTCACCGCTGTCCGACGCTGCCGAATAGGCGCCGTCGTGCGATTCGCTTAAAATCTCTACGTCGTTGGAAGCTTCTCAAGGACGCGGCGCGCTTCATCCGCCTCGGGCAGGTGCGGATTAAGGTCCAGCGCGTGGCGCAGCGACGTACGGGCTTCGGTCGGCTTCTTTAACTCCGCCTGAATTATGCCGAGGTGGAAGTGATAGTCGGCAATATTGGGTTCGAGTTTGATTGCCTCTAGCAAGCTTGCTTGCGCACTTGGCAAATCGCCCGCGGCGCGCAGGACCCATCCCAGTGTATCGCGGAACGGCGAGGAGCCGGGCGATAGGGCAACGGCTTTGCGCGCCCACTCAACAGCCTTCTGCGCGTTACCCTTTCGCGTCATCGTCATCCACGCGAGGTTGTTGTAAGCGATAGCGCTAGTCGGGTCGAGTTTGATGGCGTTTAAGTACTGGGCCTCGGCCTCATCCCACCTTGCCGCGCCTTGATAGACGTCCGCCTTCTTCACCTTTATATCGGCCGCCTTCGGAGCCAACTTCTCGGCTTGGCTGACTTGGACTAAAGCGTCATCCCAGCGTTTGAGGCGCGCGAGTGCATCGGTGCGATCGAGCAGCAGTGGAATAAATTTCGGCTGCCGCACCAGACCGGTATCGAACGCGGCAATGGCTTTGTCGAACTCGCCCGCTTCCAGATACATGAGGCCGATGGCGCGCAACGGCGCCGCATCCTGAGGCGCCAATGCAGCGGCGTCTGTAAATGCGCGTAGCGCTTCGTCCCGCTGGCCGGATGCAGCGGCAGCGCTGCCAAACCCGTACTGCGCGAATTTATTTTTCGCATCCAAAGCGACGGCTTGGCGAAACATCACGAGCCCATCCGAGGGCCGTCCTGAAAGCAAATAGAGATCGCCGAGTTCGAGTAGCGGCGGAATCGCCTTCGGTTCGAGTTCGTGCGCCTTCAGGAGTGCGGGCTCCGCTTGCAAAAATTGTTCTCCGAGCATGAAATATCGGCCCCAAGCCAAGTGAACCGCGGGTGATCGCGGCGCGGCTTGCTCGGCCTTTTGAAGGTACTCTTTGGCTTGCGACATATTGTTCGCGCGTTGCGCGATATCAGCCAAGCCGATCAGAGCAGGCGCGTAATTCGGCGCCAGTTTCACTGCGGCCTCATAGTGAGCTTTGGCGGCGGCCATGTTGCCCCGGATCAAAGACTGGATGCCGGCCCTGTATTCTCGCGCTTCGGCCGTATCGCCGCCCACATCGACCCCACGAAGGGTGTGGCCGAAATAATCGAGCGCCAGGGGGGCCGACAACGCTGGCGCCGCAGCGAATAGCGCAATGACGGCAAACACATGTGCGGCGGGAATGGCCAGACGCATTTTTCGATTTCCTTCAAATAAAACCCCTGCCGGTCGCTTCCGGCAGGGGCCTTAACATCTCCGCAGAACGTTTAGTTGCGGATTAGGCGGCTTGCACCTTCCGACGCATCCGGGTCAGGCCAACGAGGCCAAGACCGAGCAGTGCGAGCGACGCGGGTTCAGGAACGCCTGTCGGACCCGGCGGCGGTTCATTGATGCCTGCTTCTCCGGTCACCTGGAACACGGCAAGGAAGATATTATCGTCGCGAGACGCATTAGCAGTATCGACCGTGATGGTCGTGTCGCCCATGTTGATTTCCGGCACGAGATTATACATCTCGTGATCGGCGACGACCGACGGTAGGCTGGAGGCGTTAACACCGTTGATGAAACCGCCGACGGTGATTAGGTTGCCGTTGGAAGGGGTACCATCGACGCTGCTCTCATTGCAGCCGGCGCTATTCGAGATGGTCGTTCCGTTGACAGCGATTGTCGACGTTTGACCCGAGCTGGTGCAAGCGGAGCCGTCATAGCTGAAACCGATTCCGAGGGCCAAGGTGGCCGTGAAGCCGGGAGCGGTGGGGTCGAGCGGGGTTGCGAAGTTGATGGAAGTTGTATCACCGGCAACGGCGGCGAAACCGTCAAGAATGCCGATGGTGGTGGTCGCTAAACTCGCCAGCTGATAGACGACCGCCAAAGCCTCGCCGTCTTGATTGCTGGAAGTTTCCGTGATGCCGAAGCCATAGATACCGCCTGCGCCGCCGTCGATAACGGCCTTAACGATGCTGGTGACGTCGGCCCGCCCGGCCTGTAAGGCGCAGCAACTTGCCGCGTTGACCGGAAGTGCGGAATAGCTGAGGACGTTTCCATTTAACGTGCCGCCCGCGCTAAAGCCGGAATATGATGAGGTATAGAGATAGGCCGCAACGACTGTGGCCCCGAACGGAACGCTGGCCAGGATCGTACCCGCTTGGCTGGTCGAACCCCATCCGGCTGTAGAGACGCCGTAGTTTCCTACATAAGTTTGGAAAGATGTTAGCGACGCGTGAGCGCTTCCACTTGCCAGAAATCCGACTGCTAGGGCAGTCGAAGCGACGAGCCCTCGTAATTTATTCATTTCCCACCTCAAAAATTGTTGCAGCAAAAATCTCATCAGCCAGACCCCAGAAGCAGAGTGCAGTAGTCGTTTTACTGGCGTGATGATGCGTTCTTGATTGCAATACGCGTGCCGCGACAGAATAGAGAGCAAAGCCAGTGGCTTCGGCGATTCTGTTGAATCGAAGTGTAAAATAATCGCGCGAGATTCGGCGCGCTTCCTCCCGCGATATCGCGTGAAGTTCTTCATTGAAGAGAGAGAGGAATCCTTCACGCAGAATTTTCGACGACACGCTGCGATGATTAGGACTGAAATTCAGCGACTACGCAGTGTCGAACATCTGCGCGGAACGCGGGCGCTATGTGAATCTGTGCAAAGCTTACGTGCTCCGTAGAATCCGATCCTGTTCGCGCACGAAGCGCCTATCTAGATTTTCGACATTGGCCGCTTGGTCATAGTCGTCGCGCAAACGGCGACTACTTCGGGGGGATTCGTCGGCTGCCCGCCTTCGAATAGTGCCGCCGGCCTGGACCCCATATATAACTCCGCCAGGTCGGCGGACTCCTAAAGGTGCGGCTCGATCACGCCCCACCGCGCTTGGATCCGCATGGCTAATATGTCGATCAGGCATTGTTTTGTTTATGCCCCTCGGCACTGGGGCCCTGCCCGTTAAGGTTTCCTTTTTGTGTTTGGTGGAACGTCAACCCAATTGGCCCGTTCCGGGCGCTGGGTTACGATGAATCTCGACGCTGAGGAAAACTTCTGTTGGTGACAAAAAAAGCTCAAAAGCCCAAACGCAAGCGTATTAGCCTCGCTCTGCAGGGCGGCGGGGCGCATGGGGCGTTCACGTGGGGCGTTTTAGAAACGCTCATACAAGACCGCCGCATTTTCATCGACGGTATCAGCGGAACGAGTGCCGGCGCTTTAAATGCCGTTGTCTTCGCAGATGGCTTTATCAAAGGCGGGCGGCAAGGCGCAGTCGATAGCTTGAGCGCATTTTGGAAAGCCGTCAGCGATCGCGCGCTCGTCTCATCCGCTCATCCCATAATGCGGGGATTTCCTTCGAGCGCCGAAAGTCCCTGGAATGTGGATAACGGCCCGGCGTTCTTGATGACCGATTTCATCGCCCGCGCCTTTTCACCCTATCAGCTCAATCCGCTCGATATCAATCCTCTACGCGATGTCCTTTCCGACCACGTGGACTTTGACAGCCTGCGCCAACGCAAGGACGTTAAGCTTTTTGTCTCGGCGACGAATGTGCGAACCTGCAAGCTGAAGGTTTTCCACACTGATGAAATGTATGCGGCAAGTGTTTTGGCCTCGGCCTGCCTGCCAATGATGTTTCAAGCCGTGGAGTTTCAAGGCGAGCACTATTGGGATGGCGGATATCTCGCAAATCCGGCGATTTCGCCCCTTATTCATGAATGCGTCAGTAAAGACGTCGTTATTGTGCAGATCAACCCGATGAACCGGCCCGATGTGCCGACGACGTCGCGGGAAATTATGAATCGAGTTAACGAAATCAGTTTCAATTCTACGTTGGCACGGGAAATGAGCGGGATCGCAACCATTTCGAAATTGATCGAAGCTGGAAAACTACGCGACACCCCATTTCATAAAGTCAATTTTCACATGATCGCCGCTGAAGAAGAAATGAGTCAACTGGGTGCTGCTTCGAAATCCAACGCTGCCTGGGACTTCTTGCTTTATCTGCACGATCTAGGCGTCGCAACTACGGAAGCATGGCTGACCGAAAACTTCGACAAGATCGACGTCGAGTCAACGCTGGATACGGCAAGCACTTATATTTAAATACCGAATCACAAGCGTCACTGCGTCTGGCCGACGACGTGGACTACACCTTCTCAAGCAGCATGCGATACATGCCGGAAAATGTGCCCGGATGCCTTTCCTCGACTTTATCCCATGAAGCTAAATCCGAGAAATCCGTGAACCCCATATCGCGAAACCGTTGCTCCGGTTTTGCGCCGATGCCGAAACGCACCAACCGCAATCCGGCGGCCTCCACGAGCGCTTTCACGTCCCACACGGAATAGTATCGCTCCTGAACATGAAAGAGCAGGTCGCGCGTTCCCGACACAGAATAAAAATCGATGGAATTGAGTGCGTTTCTTGCAGGGTGATTCGTCGGAAGCGCAAAAATTTCCTGCCGAAATTGGCGAATGCCATTATCGGTCGCCGGGGCATTACGCGCTTTGCGTAACTGAATCGCCGCCTCTTTGGGCTCGCTTGAGCGCGCGGAATATAGCGCGAGAAAAATCTTCCCGCCGTCAGCCAACACGCTCGTCAGCGCACGCAAGCCACGCAGAGGATCTTCCATGTGATGAAGAACGCCGGAGCATTTTATGGAATCGAATTTTTGTTCCAATAGCGCGACGTCGAGAATATCGCCTTGCATAAAGCGCACATTCGCGATGTTACGGGCACGCGCTTGAGCGAGCGCATAGGCTAGGCTGACGCGACTGAGATCGAGCCCCGTCACCCAACTGTGTGGCGAAGCCTTCGCATAGATCAGCGCTTCCTGACCCGTTCCACATCCGGCAACCAGAATGTTGGCTGCGGTGTCGGGCTCGGGGAGATCGGGAAGAACGCGCCAGCGCGGATAAGGGCTTTCTTCATACTGCGCACGCACGGCATCGGAAACCGCATTGGAAATTGGCCGTAAGTTGGAAATGTCATTCAGCGGCAACGCTTCCTCAAAAATGGGCCAGAAACATGCCGTCATGAGATTTTCGACCTTCGATCGCGCGGGGTCGAGGCGGGTAAGATTGACTTCATCCTCCGCCGAGACCGCAAAAGTGTATTCATGATCACGGCAAAAAGAAGCGAGGGCGGATAAAATATCAGCCGAAACTGGGGCACCTTGCGCGACGCTTTTTAAATACTCCGTGCGAACCAGCGCGATCGCCTGCTCGGTGGCAGCGTCGCGCACCATGCCTTCGCGCAGGAACGTGAGGAGATCTGAGGTCAATGCATCCGCCGGCAAATTATAATTCAGCACGCGCGCGCGATTATAACGCTGAGAAAGTTGTCAGCAAATCCGCCCCTGCACGACGCCTCATACCGACAACCGGGCAGATAAACAGTTACTTCTTGGGCGGGGGATCGCTCTTTACCAGAGATCTAATGGGGCACTTCTGTTTGTCGACCACGATCGCGCCAAATCTGTCGAGCGAACTGCTGGGGTCAGCCACGAATCCGATCCCCGTCGCGAAGGGAAGTCCTGAACAGGGCCCTAGGAGCTTCGCATAATACCATTGACGGTCGCGGCTTTGAATCCACAACGCGTTATCATCATCGGCGTGCCAACTATAGATGCCACCGCTATTGGGAAAATGGATTTCGGCTTCTGCGCCTTTAGGTTCGGAAGCGAGCGCCAGTGTGGACGCCGCCATTGCCGCTACAAAGATCGACGCGAATTTGAGCCGTTTATCCATTCAATTTCTCCTTTAGGGCTAGCGGATAGAAACACGCGCGCGCGTCTAAATTAAGGCGAAATAGGCGCGCTTAGACCAGGGGAATTGGGCCATTGAACTCTCGCAAAACAAAGAGGCCGCCGGAAAATGCCGGCGGCCTGTTCGTTTTCAGTTACAGATTATTACGGCGCAACGCAGCTAAAGCTTTTGGCGTCGTCCGTATTGCCCTTGCCGTCCCACTTGGCAACCTTGGGGTAAGCGCAGATCGGGCGTGTGCGTGCGATACCCTTTTCTTTCTTATCGTCGATATATTTTCTGCCGACGACTTGTTCAGGCGCGACGCCTTCAGTCACCCACTTATCGAGCGCCAACAGGATATTGTTACTGGCGTCGTGCTTTGTACCGAGCGCTTCATCCATCGTCTGACCGAGCGAGTTGGTTCCGGGCCCACCGGAGCAGTGATTGAGGCCTGGCACCATGAACAGCCGACTGAATGAAGCAACGTCGCCGTCACCCATCGTCTTTTGAACGTTTGCGTAATAGTTCACGAGGTTTTGTGGATTGAGATTCGGGTCGGCCCAACCCGAGAATAAGATTAACTTCCCACCGGCTTTTTTGAAGGCGCTCATATCAGTTTTGTCGTGGGCATAAGGCGCGAATTTTGTCTCTTCGTCCGGGACGCCCTTGTCGAAGTCGTAGGTCATCCACTCTTCTGGCTTGAAGGTTTCCGGTAGATGCCAAAGCATCGGTCCCGGTTTTGCGGGACTCATAACCGATTGGCCGTCGATGGATGAAATGCGGATACGTGCGGCCGGCGCGGTTTCAGACCCTGCCGTAAAGCCGGGATACACGAATTCGCTGCGTGAATTTGTCCAAGGCGCATAGAGGGCCGTGAGGGTTTTAACTTGCGGCGCCGTGAAACATTCGTTGCCGTCCGCGTCCTTGCACAACATTTTTGTGAAGTCGGGTTTGCATTTGCGAGGATCATCAATGACGCCGTCAGTGACGCCATCAAAGCCATCGCATTGACCGATCACGCCTTTGCTGAGTGCTGGGATCTTTTCGACGGGAACACTCCCGCCCGGCTCTTTATGCGAAATGGCGTAGGCGCGGCCTTGCCAAATTACCTGCCTCAACCAATTGACCGGCGGATCGCCGGCTAGAACACCGTCATAATCTTCAGGGTAAAACTGAACTTCGCCCAGCCCCTCGTACCCGCCGCCAGAGCATCCATAAAATAATGAAGCTTTGGGCTTGGCGCTGTAATAAGCCTGGATTAGCGCCTTGCCGGTGACGGCCGTCAAATGCACGCCACGGCCCGTGTAATTTTTGCGCCATTCGATATTACGGCCGAACGTAAATTCGAGACTTGTTGGACTATGGCTTCCGGCATCGCTTGTCGAGGTCGCATAGCCCTGCGCCGCACCTGCAATCAACTGCTCACGATCGATGTAACCCGCGGCGCCGCCAATGCCGGCGCTCAGGAAGCGTTTATTCCATTTACTAGATTCCGGCAGCCACAGTTCGGATTTTATCTCCGCCCCCGGAGCCGGCGTGATGACAATTTCTACTCGGCACATCGGGAGCGCGGCAGCCTCAGCTGCTGATGGCGTTTTACCGGCCGACAACATCATTGCAGCGGTCAGCTCGTCTTTCGTGGTGACGTAGCTGGTTTTCAGCGCGGTGTCGGCAAGCTTCACCGAGGTCGCGAGTTTTTCGCAGGATGCTTTCGACGTATCCGCAGCATGGGCTGCGGACGCCAAAATCAGCGGCGCAGCCACGCTCACAAAAAGAGCTTTGAATTTCATCGTATCCTCCCCGTCTGAAATGCTCCTCGCGGCTCCCTCCGGACGAGCGAGCTGAGCCTATCCCAAACAGCTAGGCGCACAACCTCTAACCCGGGAGTGGAGAGGGGTATGTTGGGCCGGAACCGGGGACGTTATCGACGTGAAGCAGCTTGTTCCGTCAGGATTTCTTCGCCGAAAAAGGCTTTGGCAGGCGGGTGCCGCCTTGACGCTCCAACATCCAGCCCGGGTACTCGTCGGGCAGAATACTGACTTCATCCAGTTTGCGAATCTCATCTACGCTCAGCGTCAAATCAACGGCCGCGAGGTTGTCGGCTAACTGCTCCACTGTCTTAGCCCCGATAATTACCGTCATGACGTGTGGTTTCGCGAGCAGCCACGCCAACGCGACGCGCGCAACGGATACCCCGTGGATTTTGCCAATCTCACGCATGGCTGCGACACACGCCCACGCGCGTTCAGTATTGACGGGGGGAAAGTCGAAGGTCGTACGGCGCGCGCCTTCGACCGTGGGCGCACCGGGTCCGAATTTTCCAGAAAGCAATCCGCCGGCAAGCGGCGACCACACCATAAGGCCCAACTTTTCTTCCGTCAGCATCGGGATCAATTCGCGCTCTAAATCGCGTCCGGCAATGGAGTAGTACGCCTGCAACGTTTCAAAGCGGGCGTAGCCCTTCGCTTCACTTAACCCTAAGGACTTCGCAATCTTCCACGCTGTCCAATTGGACACGCCGATATAGCGGACCAGCCCCTGCGACGTTAGATCGTCAAGTGCGCGCAGCGTTTCGTCGATGGGCGTGACGCTGTCATTACCGTGAATCTGATAGAGATCGATGTAATCGGTTTGCAGGCGCTCGAGGCTGCCGCGCACCGAGTCCATGATATGCCCGCGTGAGGCACCGCGATCGTTGGGACCGGGCCCCATCTCGCCGTATACTTTAGTTGCGACAACGACGTCTTTGCGCGCAACGCCGAGATTCTTCAGCGATTGCCCCACCACACGTTCGGACTGCCCAAACGAGTACACATCGGCCGTGTCGATGAAATTGACGCCTGCCGCCAGCGCGTGGCCGATAATTTTATCGACCCCATCCTGGCCGATGCTGCCAATCGCTTTCCAAATTCCCGCATCGACGCCACCACCGAACGTCATGGCGCCCAAACAGATTTCCGATACGAACAGACCGGTGCGACCAAGTTGATTATATTTCATGGCAAACTCTCCGAATGGGCCGTGAGGGCGTTAGTGGCGCGGAACGTGGAGCAACATCAAGACCCGCGTGCCATCAATTCGCAAGAAACGCTTTGCGGTTAGCGATGCGCTCTATATTCTCGTCTAACGAACTTTGCTCACTATTCAATCTAAGCGATTTCTATCTTCGGGGGTTACAGATGAAGAGTCTATCCATGACTGCGGTCGCGCTTATTGCGGTGGCCGGCGTAACGCAAGCGCACGCGCAAAGCATGACGACGGTGGAACCGGAAGGGGCGTACTTCGGCATGGGACTTGGTGTGAACGGAATCTCAAAGGGAGACGCCACCATCGCCGCCCGTACGCCGTCAGCTGTGAAATTCAAATTCCACGATGGTTGGGCGGCTTCTTTGAGCGCCGGTTACAAGTGGACACCCGGCTTGCGCGGCGAGTTGGAACTGAGGTACCGCACCAACGGCGTGAAAAACTTGAATTCGAATGCGTTCCCATTGTCGGGACGGCCGGATGACCTCTCGTTGATGGCCAACTTGCTTTACGATTTTAAGACTGGCACGCGTTTCACGCCTTATATCGGCGTCGGCGTCGGCGGATCGATGGTGTGGTGGCGAAAATTTGCGAACGCCAGTTCAACGCGGATTGTTCATGCGGCCGGCGGCACGAAACTCGCGTTCCAAGGCATTGCCGGAGTGGCTTACGCCGTTACGCCCGACTGGCAGGTAACATTTGACGGTCGCTATAAGGGTTCCAGCGGTCACACCTTCAAGGGTGTGCAGGCGGTCGACACTGTCAGCGGTTTCAAGTTACGCGATACAACTCTGATGCTTGGCTTGCGGTATGACTTTGGCGCTTAAGCGTTCCAAATAAAAATGTGCCCGCGTCCTGACGCCTTGTCAGGGCGCGGCGCAAGCTGCGAAGCTCGCCATATTACTGCCCCAACACGTCGAAAACTGCCCCAGACGATCGAGCGCTGACGGCATCGACGTCTGACCATAATCATTGATCATGGTAATCGAGTTCAGGCCAATGCTGCCGAACCCGGAATTTCGAATATTCAGCGATGCGCCCGCGGGATTGAAGGTCACTTTTTCAAATTTGGCGAGCGGCAGAGTGCCTCCGCTCGAAGAGGGAGCTTCTTGAATCCATTCGACGGATGCAAGCGATGACCGATAACTGATCGTCGTCGTGAACGTCCAGTTTCGTGTGGCATTGCGCATACTGAGCCGCCACGTCTGTAGCGCATTCGGCTGACAGTTCGTCAAACAGACAAGCGATGCCGTAATAGAGTCGCCAGGAGATACGGGATACGTCACGACATTAAGCCTTGTTTCAAAGGCCGGCAGCACCTCGTCAAGCATAATAATAGGTGGATCCGTCTTCACCGGCGTGCTGCCCCGTACCCAGCTGAATGAGTGTGTGATCGACCGAACTACACCGCACATTTAAACAGCTTCCGCCGATGCCAACCCAGGTCGACGAATATTGGTACGATACGTTTTGAGCGTAGCAACTGCTCTCGGTCGAAAATCCCCAACTGGTCGCCGGATTACAGGCCATCGCGGTGCGCTCGAAAGAAACCTTTGGCACCTTCCAGCTCGCGCTGCCGGACGTATACGGTTGTCCCGATTGGAAACTGTGAATGGCGTAGCCGGACCAGTTGTACGACAGCGGCGAGTTGCGAGGACCAAACTTCGAACTGCCGTCATCGTTTCGCAAAAGCGCGATGCGATTGTGTTGAGGCACGACCGGTGCCGACGCTGTATGCGAAGCCAGAGGAATAAAAAGTCCGACCACGAGAACGATGCTCGCAATCCTGGCACCCTTGCCCTTGCCGCCAATAGCCATGTCACGCCTTCCGCATCCGGGAGCTTCAAGTGACGGCATCCCAACAGAATGGGGCACATACGACAAGGGATAATTGCAATTATATCGTTCTTAAGTTGTGATTTTTCGATGCGTGCCGTGGCGTTGAACGGTCTTTTTTCCTATCGTGTGAATAAAATTTCGGCGATCGGGGCCGGGTTGTTTAGGGGGCCTTATCCGTGAGTTTGTTTAGACGAATCACACTGCCGTTGCGCAAGCGTCTTCCTCAGCGGGCGCGTTTTGCGCTGCGGCTCGTGAACCATTTGTTTTTTAACCGTGGCCGTGCCTCGCTTCCGTTGACCCAGGAGATGGTCGCCGATTGTCGCGTTTGCGCGTCTCGGCACGACTTGTTGAAATTCTTACCCCATCACGGCCTTGTCGCGGAGATCGGGACCCACCGCGGAGATTTTGCACGCCAAATTCTGAATGCTTGCGATCCGCGCGAATTGCGCCTGGTCGACCTCGATTTTTCCTTCCTCGACCCGGCCATACGCGACGATACGCGCATCAAGATATTCCCGGGCTACTCGCATGATGTCGTCGCCACGTTCCCGGACAGACACTTCGATTGGATCTATATCGACGCCGACCATTCCTATGAAGCGGTGTCACGCGACGCGCGCGCAGCCGCGAGCAAAGTGAAACCAGGCGGTTATCTGGTGTTTAACGACTTCGCGCATATGGACCCCTACCTTGGTGCGTATGGTGTGCACCGAGCGGTTATCGATTTTGCTTTCGAATATGGGTGGCGTTTTGTGTGGTTCGCGTTCGAACCTAACGCACTTTATGACGTTGCTCTAAAACGGCAGGCGGAATAGCGCAGGAAACGGAGAGGGTTCATGAGAATAACGTCGAGAGTCCTGGCGATTCTACTTCTGAGCGCCGGGCCGTCCTGGGGCGCCGTGACCGATCTCGCTACGAATGGATTTGAAATTGAAGAAACCGTGCACATCGCCGCATCACCTCAAACCGTTTACACCCTGGCGATTCGACCATCGCAGTGGTGGAGCTCGAGCCATACATATTCGGGTAGCGCAGCCAATCTGAGTTTCGAGGCGAAGGCCGACGGGTGCTGGTGTGAGCGCTTAGCCGACGGCGGCACAGTGCGGCATATGACCGTCACGTTCGTGCAACCCGGAAAGAGCGTTGTTTTGCGCGGAGCTTTAGGTCCGCTGATCGATTTGGCGGTTGAAGGGGCTATGCGTTGGACGATCAAGCCCGCCGGCGCTGAAACCGAGTTCACGCTCACTTATCGTGTGTCCGGCTACATAAAGGACGGATTTGGAATTTGGCCAAAAGCCATTGACGGTGTTCTTGGTGAACAGATCGCCGGCCTGAAGCGCGCGGCGGAAGCGCACAAATAAAGCGCTGATTTTCGCTTAGGTCAGCCAACGAACGCGAAGCTGTTCATCGAAGTACGCATCGCCCACCTTCACGGATTTTAACTCCGTCGCATAGAGTTCAAATCCCCACCGCTCATAGACTTTGAACGCCCGGGGGTTGCTTGCAATCACCGTGAGCTGCACTTGCTGAAAACCGCGCCTCTTAGCTTCCTGCAAGATTTTATCCATCAGCTGATCGGCAAGCCCGTGGCCGCGCGCTTCTTCACGCACATACATGCCCCACAGCAGCGCTTTATGACCTGCTTTCGCACCCGGAAATGCCGACAAACCCGCAATGCCGACGAGGACGTCGTCTTGAAATCCACCCAACACGTAACCTGCCTCTATTTTCTTCACAATATCGGCCAGCGGCAAAGCCGCCTCATCTTCCGGCGCGATCCGAAAACAATCCGGATGGCGAATCAGTCCCTCCATCCTTAAAAGCTGATAGGCTTCAGCTTCAGACGTCAGAATGCGGCGGACGTTTAGGCTCATTTTTCGATAGGTTCCGCATGACGGATAAAACAAACAAGCCCAACACGATCGGGACGTTTACGGGCGCACTTGAGCAACTATATCGCCTGGGCGTGATCTGCAAAACTGTCGTCGATATCGGATGCGCTGATAGGCATTTTTCGCTTTCGCATTATCCCCTTTTCCCGGGCGCGCTGCTAATCAACATCGATGCTAACCCGGACTACCTCCCGTCGCTGAAGGCCATTTCGGACGTCATGGGTGGGGCGCATTTCGTCACGGCGGTTACGGATGTCGTGGGCGAAATAGAAGTTACGACCGCCGCTCACCCGTATTGGGATTCGGTTCGCGCCGAAGGAGACAGTTATTGGCAAGGCGTAAACAACCTACACACGGGAAAACGGCGTGCGCCGTCAATCACACTAGATTCGCTAAAGCGCCAGCTTCCTCTCATCTCGCCCTATCTCCTTAAACTTGATGTTCAAGGCGCGGAGGAACTTGTCTAGCAAGGGGGTGCCGAATTTTTGCGCGAGACGGACATCATTATTTGCGAGGCAGACCTCATAGACTTCAACAAACTGCACGCTTTGATCGACAAAGCGGGCTTCGGCCTATTTGACATTACGCAGCTTGAACGCCGACAGGATGGAACGCTTGCCTGGTTTTATCCGGTTTATGTGAATCGCCGTCGGCAATTGGGCGAGCGCCGCATCTGGAGCCCCGATCAAAATGAACGGGTCATTCAAATCCAGGAGGATCGTCGCAAATCCATTCTGGCCCGGAATGAGCAGCTTCTGGCCTTCTATCGGGCAACCGTGTTTAAAGTGCGAGCCCAGCCATCACGGCTTTGATCTAACAATTTATCATTGTAGAATTGTTGGAATAGAACGTGGGCCCTTGCCCAAACCCCCTAGTGTTCAGTAAATGCGATGGCCGAAGCGGACCAATTCGCTCACCTTTCGTCGACCCTTCGGCGCTTGTCGCTGTGGACCACTGCTTCTGCATTTATTGTCTTAGGTGTCGCGCTCGTCGTTCTGCTGGGGTGGATTCTTGATCTTCCCAACCTGAAGTCGGTCGTGCCCGGCGCGCAATTTATGAAGCCGGTCACGATGGCGACCTTCGTTCTCGCCGGCCTCGCCTTGCTGCGTGGGCGGCCGCGCAGTGATACGCCCGACCTCATTGGCACTACCGCGTCGACCCTTATCCTTCTCATCTGCGGGCTGACGCTTTTAGAGTATGTCACGGGCTTCGATTTCGGAATCGACCGCATTCTTTTCCCAGAGCACCTCGACATGCCCGGCACAATTCCGGGTCGTATGTCGGCTATCTCTGCGGTCAATTTCATTTTCTTCGCCGGCGCGCGATTGCTGTCGCCGTTTCGCCACCGCACCGCCGAGCGAGTGTTTGTCATCATCAGCACAGCGGGGCCTACCCAAGCTTATCTCGCAATTCTTGGTCACGCGTTCGGGGCGCCGCTTCTTTACAACCCATTTCCCGCCACCTCGATCTCGCCGATCACCGCCGTCACGACTATGGTTCTTTTCGTCGGAGTGGCGCTTTTCCGCCCCGACATCGGCTGGATTACGCGCATCTTATCGGCCGGTACTGGCGGCGACTTCGTGCGTAAAACCGCATTTGCCGTCGTTGTCGGCATCCCAGTAATCGGATGGCTGCGCCTTCAGAGCGAGACAGCTGGTTTTTATGACATTCGCACCGGCGTTGCGCTCTTTGCTGCCTTCAATATTATTTTTCTTGTCGCCGTCATTTGGAACGCGGGATACAACGCGGACATCAACGACAGCCGCCGTTTGCAATTAAAGGTAAGGCAACAAAAAAACGCTGGTTCGTTTCGGCGACGAAGCCTTGCGGTCACAGACGTTGTCCGACCTCTATGGGCGCGCAGTTGACCTTGTCTGCGACGGTTTGGGTGCCCAGTACGTATCGTTGACCGAAGTCGACACGACAACAGGGCGGACACGCAGTTACAGCACTGGACCGGGCACCAACTATCATCTCGCGGAAGGTCCCATCACCAATACAGCTTTTGCTGCAGCTTTACGTCAAAGGCTCATCGCATCGGGAGAGCCAATTGTCGTTCCAGATCTCACGCAAGACAGTCTGCCTTTTACGCCGGACGATGCGCGAACGGTCGGAGCGCGAAGCTACATCATCCTCCCGCTCGCCGAAGCAGGCCCGGTAAAGCGCATTTTTTCGGTGTTTTTCCCTGAGCCCCGCGGCCTTGATGACGAAATGGAGTTCATGGAAGTCATCGCGAGCGCCTTGGTTGTCGCCAATCATCGCGTGACACTCGCGATCTCACTTCACGACAAAAACCAGGCGCTGATTAAAGCCGATCATGCGAAGTCGGAATTTCTGGCACGAATGAGTCACGAATTACGCACGCCCATGACCGGGGTGCTTGGTATCGCCGATCTTTTGTTGATGAGTGATCTTAACGCCGCACAGCAGGAACTCACACGGACTTTGATGCGCTCTGCGCGCGTACTCCTGGATTTGCTGAACGACATTCTCGATTTTTCTAAAATCGAGGCGGGCCAGATGGAAATCGAACACGCACCTTTCCGTGTTTCGACCGTTCTCGATGATATCGCTAAGCTCTTCGGCCCGTTGGCGTCGGAAAAAGGTTTAGTACTGCAAACGGTGGCGCCTGAAGGCTCGCGCGACGCGGTGATTGGCGACAGCAAGCGGTTGCGTCAAATCTTCGCAAATCTCGTCAACAACGCTATCAAGTTCACAGCGCGCGGAAAAATCGTCGTAACCGTAAGCGTCGAGAGCACGTCGGATGGATCCGTTCTATTGCGTGGCGCTGTCGCCGATACAGGTATCGGGATCGACGCCGCGACCGTCGAGCGGCTGTTTCAGCCGTTCTCGCAAGCGGATGTCAGTACGTCGCGCAAATTCGGCGGAACCGGCCTCGGGCTTGCGATCACAAAAAGCTTCGTCAATGCGATGAATGGACAGATCACCGCCGTCGGCGAGCTCGGGCGCGGCTCGACATTCTCTTTTTCCATTCCGCTAAAACCGAATTTGGATTTGGCCCTTGGCGAGGTGACGCCAAGCGACGAGATAACCAACGAGACCGAGCGCCTGAAAGCACTGAAAGCAGACCGGCCGGGTCGCGTGCTGTTGGCGGAGGATAATGCGGTTGCGCGCCTTCTCGTGTCGACCATGTTGCGGCGCCTGGGGCATACCGTGGACATGGCGGAAAACGGATCGGAAGCGGTTTCGGCCGAACAGCAGAATTCTTACGATATTATTTTAATGGATATGCAGATGCCGGTGATGGACGGCCCCGAAGCCATGACGTTGATTCGCGCACACGGGCGTGCGAAACGGCTGCATATACCCATCATTGCCTTGACCGCCGACGTGCTCGCGACGCATCAGCGTGGCTACCTGGATGCGGGTGCCGACATTGTGATGGGAAAACCCGTCGATTGGGTAAACCTCGCGCGCACGATGGACCGGCTGATGGCAGGAAACATGAAGTCACTTCTCCCCGAAGCTCCAGTATATTTAAATCCGTCCGGGGACACGCCCCTAGTCGACGAAAAAGTTCTAGACGATCTTCGCGAGATTATCGGTGCCGAGGAAGCCGATCGCCTTCAGGCCAGCTTTGTTGCCGGCCTCAGAGAAGGACACAAGGACCTTGAAGCGGCTTTCGCTGCGGGGGATTTGGCACAGGTTAAGAAGCGCGCGCATGCTTTGCGGGGACTCAGCGCTCAATATGGTGCGGTTGCAGTTTCCCAGATTGCCCAGGCAATTGAAACCGAGACCACCCAGATGGATGATGTCCCCCCGCTCCTAAAGAGCCTCAAAGTCGCGGTTGAAAGCACCTATATTCACTTTGCCAGAACGCCGACCGTTGCTTTGACGTAAACGGCGCTATATCTCCGTCCGCATGTTGCGACTGACCGAACTCAAACTTCCGCTCGATCACGCGGATGGCGCCTTAAGACAGGCCATTCTCAAACGCCTCGGTGTTAAAGACACGGAGCTGCGCGGATTTACCGTCTTTCGCCGTGGCCATGACGCGCGTAAGCCCACAGATATCGCGTTGGTCTACACCATCGATGTCGAGGTGGATAACGAGGCGACCATTCTCAAGCGCTCCCGAGGAGACCGTCATATCGGGCCGACCCCCGATTTGACATATCGGCCAGTAGCCGAAGCACCGAAAGACTTGCCGCTTCGCCCCATCGTCATTGGTTTGGGTCCGTGCGGCCTTTTCGCCGGGCTGATCCTGGCGCAAATGGGTTTTCGCCCAATCATTCTCGAGCGCGGCAAGGTCGTACGCGAACGCACGGTAGACACATTCGCCTTTTGGCGACGCCGGGAATTGAACACGGATTCGAACGTGCAATTCGGCGAAGGCGGTGCCGGCACCTTCTCGGATGGCAAGCTGTATAGTGGTGTGAAAGATCCGGTCCGTAGCCGCAAAGTACTGGAAGAGTTCGTCAAGGCTGGCGCGCCTGAAGAAATTCTCGTCGCGAGCAAACCACACATCGGCACCTTTCGTCTCGTCAGCATGGTCGAAAGCATGCGCGCGAGCATTGAAGCTCTCGGCGGCGAAATCCGGTTCAAAACGAAAGTCACGGATCTTGATCTCGCGCCCAATCACAGCGTGCGCGGTGTCGTCCTTGATAATGGCGAGCATCTTGCGACCGACCATGTAGTTTTGGCGGTTGGACACAGCGCGCGCGAGACCTTCACCATGCTCTATGAGCGCGGCGTATTTATCGAAGCGAAGCCGTTTTCCATTGGCGTGCGGATCGAACACCCGCAGTCGCTTATCGATATCTGCCGTTTCGGCAAACACGCCGGCAATCCGCTGCTAGGTGCGGCCGACTATAAACTTGTGCACCATGCATCGAATGGGCGCGATGTTTACAGTTTCTGCATGTGCCCGGGTGGAACGGTCGTTGCAGCAACATCTGAAGCGGGACACGTCGTAACCAACGGCATGAGCCAATACTCGCGCGCCGAACGCAATGCCAACAGCGGTATCGTGGTCGGTATTACGCCGGAGGATTATCCGGGCCATCCGTTGGCGGGCATCGAATTTCAACGGCACTGGGAATCACGCGCTTTCGTCGTGGGCGGCGGCACCTACGACGCGCCCGGTCAGCGCGTCGGCGATTTTCTCGCCGGCCGGCCGAGCACCTCATTCGGCGACGTTACGTCTTCTTATCGCCCCGGTGTTCATCCGACCGACCTTAGCCAATGCCTTCCCGATTATGTTGTCGCGGCACTTCGCCAAGCCCTTCCGGCCTTTGCCCGACAAATTAAAGGGTACGCCATGGATGACGCCGTGATGACAGCGGTGGAGTCGCGGACGTCCGCGCCGATTCGGATCAAGCGCGACGAGAGCTTCCAAAGCCTCAATACCCCTGGATTATTTCCGGCCGGCGAAGGTGCGGGATACGCTGGCGGCATTCTTTCTGCTGGAATCGACGGCATCAAAATCGCGGAAGCCGTCGCGAAGAGCATGGTCAAATAAGATCGTGTTGCTATGATCGGGCCCTTCGTGGTGACCGGCTTTTTTCGTCGGCGCGAATTTCATAACGCCCCAGGGAGGGACCTATGTGCGACGAGCATTCACTCAACGACATGAACGAACACCTGCACGCGACCGGTGCTGATCTCACCCGCCGCCGCTTTGGTCTTTTGGCTGCTGGCGCCATGATCGCAACGCTGCCCCGCGCCGCCAACGCGCTCGACGTCAAGGAAATGGACGTTGATGTCAAAACCGCCGACGGCGTCGCCGACTCGTATTTTGTGGCACCATCCAGCGGCAAGCACCCCGCCATCGTCGTTTGGGTGGACGCTTTTGGTTTACGCCCCGCTTTCCGTCAAATGGGCAAACGCCTGGCGGAATCCGGTTATTCGGTTTTGATTCCGAACCCCTATTATCGTGTCGGCAAAGCGGCGTCGCTTCCGCAAGGGTTGGACTTCAGCAAGCCTGACGATCGCGCGCAATTGATGAAGCTCATGGGCGCGTTGAACCCCGACACGCACGTCGCAGACGCGAAAGCTTACATCGCTTATGTCGATCAACATGCCGCGGTCGACACCAAAAAGAAAATGGGCACGACCGGTTACTGCATGGGCGGCGCTCCCGTGTTCCGCACGGCGGCACTGCGTCCCGACCGCGTCGGTGCGGCCGCGACGTTCCACGGCGGTGGCCTCGTGACGGATCAACCGACCAGCCCGCACCTGCTCATTCCGAAAATGAAGGCACAGTATTTGGTGGCGATTGCCGAAAATGACGACAAAGGTCAGCCCGAAGCGAAGACGGTCCTGAAGGACACATTCGGCAAGGCAAACTTGAAGGCCGAAGTTGAAGTCTACACGGGCACGATGCACGGATGGTGCCCGCCCGATGCTGCCGTTTACAACAAAGACCAAGCCGAAAAAGCCTGGACCCGTATGCTCGCGAATTTCAGCGCCACGCTGGTGTAAGAGAAAGAACGTGAGAAAGACGTTCCTTGTTGCCGCGACATTGATGGCCACAATGCTTGCAAGCGTAACGCCATTGCTTGCCGCCGATGTCGGCCTGACCGACATAACGACGGCAAGCTATGGCTATGCGGGTGAGCGGGCGAACGTCAAAGACGCGGTTCTGAAACTTTGCGCCGGTCAGTCGTCGTGCAAGTTCACGGTGAAACCGGAGACTTTTGGCGTTGCCGATCCATCACCAGGCAACGACAAAGGCCTCATCGTTGGGTGGAAGTGCGGCGAAACAGTTCACCGCGATCAGTTCCCGGGCGATAAACGCGCCGAACTGAAATGTCCCTAACGTCGATACATTCGACAGCCGCGTGAAAATTTGCACCGGCGCGATGGCCTCCTGGGCTTCGCGTCGGTGCAACTCACGCGCACCGTCTCTCTCGCATTATCTGCACGCAACGGTAATATGAACGCCGCTGTATCCCGCTTATAGTTCCGTTAGAATGCGGCCAGTTTGTCGCCTCGAAGGAAGGCTTTCGCACGTGCAGATGTCGCGCTGGGTAAAAGTTTTTACGTGCGCGTGCGCGTTGTTGATGTTGGGTGGCGCGGCGAAGATGCCACAGCGCCCGCGCGGTGGCGGCGAAGCCGTAGATGTTACGTTAGTGCTGGCGGTGGATACGTCGCTCAGCATCGGTGACGGCGAAGCCAGTTTGCAGCGTATTGGCTATATTCAGGCCTTTCGTGACAAACGTATCGTTAGTGCCATTCGCGGTGGAGCCGTGGGTAAAGTCGCGGTGACGTATGTGGAGTGGTCCGGCCCAACACAGCAACGGGTGCTGATCCCTTGGCGCGTCATTCACGACACAGCCTCGTCGCAGGCATTCGCCGACGAGCTGGAGCATTCATTGGTGGCTGTCGGCAACACGACGTCGATCAGCGCCGGTGTGGATTTTAGCGTGAAGCTTATTGAGAAAGCGCCCTACGAAGCCTCGCGCTTGGTGATCGACGTTTCGGGCGACGGCTATAGCGATTATGGACGTCCCATGGCGGCCTCACGCGACGACGCTGTCAAAGCCGGCATCACTATCAATGGCCTTGCGGTGATGAATGAAGACCCGCGCAAGAACGCGGCGCCGCCGGACCTCGACGTCTATTACCGCGACAACGTTATTGGCGGCCCCGGCTCGTTCTATCTCGTCGCGCGCAATGTCGAGGGATTTCGCCAGTCCCTTGTCCGGAAATTAGTTCTCGAAATCGCCGGACTGATGCCCGGCGAAGAACCTCATAGCTGAGCATACGTTTTGCGAATCCTTGTCGATTCCGATGCTTGTCCTGTGAAAGAGGAGATCGTGCGCGTGGCCGAGCGCCACGGAATCGAAGCGATCTTTGTCAGCAATGCGTGGATGCGCCTGCCTGACAGCCCACTCGTGAAACGCGTTGCGGTGGAAGCCGGCATGGATGCGGCCGATGACTGGATTGCGGATCAGTCCACCAATCAAGACGTGGTCATCACCAATGATATTCCGCTCGCGGCCCGTTGCGTCGCGCAGGGTGCAAAAATTCTGCGTCCGAACGGCAAAGCCCTTGATCAGAACTCCATCGGCATGGCCGTTGCCGTGCGTGATTTGCACACGAGTCTGCGCGATTCGGGCCAGATCACAGGCGGACCTGCCGCCTTCCAAAAACAGGACCGTTCGCGCTTCCTGGACGCCTTGGAAACCGCCATTCAGGTCATAAAACGCCAATCTTATTGACTTAGTAGGGTTTAGAGCCTACTTACGCGGCACGGCCACGTTGGCCTTATGTTTCTCGCGGACTTGCGCGCAGGCGTCTTTCTCAAGATGCCCCATCCCGAGAACCCAAATCCCGAAAGCTTTCCCGCTGGTTGCGTGCCCGCCGGGTTTAAAAAACCCACACCGCATTCGTGCGCCTTTTGCGCGCGCGAGCGCGGACATCGCGCGTCATGTGATGCGCGGCAACAATGAAAGATACAATTCCTATGACAAGCTTTTCCGACCTCGGCCTGATCGAGCCGCTTCTGCGCGCTCTTGCTGCCGAAGGTTACGCTACCCCGACACCCATTCAAGCACAGGCCATCCCGCAGCTCTTGCGCGGCGGCGATGTGCTGGGCATCGCTCAAACAGGCACAGGTAAGACAGCGGCCTTCGCGCTGCCGATCTTGCAACGCCTGACCGAGAGCAATCGCAAACACATGCCAAAATCGCCGCGCGCTCTGATCTTGACGCCCACGCGCGAATTGGCCCTGCAAATTCTTGAAGGCTTCGCCGGTTACGGCAAGCATTTGCCTTTGAAGCGTGCGGTCATGCATGGCGGCGTCAGCGAACGCCCGCAGATCAACGCGCTTCATCAAGGCACCGACGTGCTGGTCGCAACACCGGGCCGCCTCATGGACCTGATGAACCAACGCCATGTAATTTTGAGCAATGTCGAAGTCTTCGTGCTCGACGAAGCCGATCGTATGTTGGACATGGGCTTCATCCGCGACGTGCGCCACATCGCCGCCAAGCTGCCGCGTGATCGCCAAACACTGCTGTTCTCCGCCACCATGCCCAACGAAATCATGGATTTGGCCAAGAGCTTGCTGCGCAGCGAACATCAGCGCATCGAAGTAACACCGCCGTCGACCACCGTAGAACGCATTGCGCAAAGCGTGATGTTCGTTGCACGCGACGACAAACGCCGCCTGTTACTCGATATTTTGAATAAACAAGACGTGACCCGCGTTCTCGTGTTCGCGCGCACAAAACACGGCGCCAATCGCGTTGCTGAACAGCTGCAAAAATCCGGCGTCAAAGCCGACGCCATTCACGGCAACAAATCACAAGGTGCGCGTCAGCGCAGCTTGGCCGCCTTCAAATCCGGCAGCGTTCGCGTGCTAGTGGCCACGGACATCGCCGCCCGCGGTATCGACGTTGACGGCGTTTCGCACGTCATCAATTACGAAATGCCCGTTGAGCCGGAAAGCTATGTACATCGCATCGGCCGCACAGCGCGTGCCGGCGCCGAAGGCATCGCAGTGTCATTCTGCGACGCGGAAGAAATCTCTCACCTGCGCGCCATCGAGCGTTCGATCCGCCAGCCTGTGCCGGTCGATGAAACGCACGCCTACCATGCGCCGCACATTGCTTCGCGGACCGCAGGCGGACCGCCCAAAAAACATGGTGGTGGTGGCAACCGCCCCCAGCGCAGCGGTAAGCCGAACAATGACGGCGGACGCAGCAACCGTGACCGCAATGGTGGACGCGGTGACCGTGGCGGACGCCCGTGGAGCAATCGCTCGGACCGCGCCGCCTAATCAGCGCGATTATTTTTCGAGAAGCGCTACCGCGCCAAGCCCGCCATCGGTGCAAATGCTGACGATGGCGCGGCTGCCCACGGGGAAGCCCGCGAGTTCCTTTACAGCCTGACTGAGAATGCGTGTGCCGGTCGCCCCAAAAGGGTGACCGAGCGCCACGCTTCCGCCATTGGGATTGAGGCGGTCCCAGGGAAATTTTCCAAGCTCAGCGGTAACGCCTCCACGTTCCGTTAGCCATTTTTTGTCTTCGAGTGCTGCGATGTGACACAGCACCTGTGCTGTAAAAGCTTCGTGGATTTCCCACAAATCGACACTGTCGTAGCGCATATTATTGCGCGCCAGCAGACGTGGGATGGCTAGCGCCGGCGCCATCAACAGCCCGTCGCGCACCATATCGACGGCTGCTAATTCCCAGTCCACAAGCTTCACCCGCGCGCGATCACTGGGCACGCGCTTCAACCCGGTCTCATCCGTCAACCAAATGGACGACGCGCCGTCGGTGAGCGGCGACGAGTTGCCCGCCGTTAACGTGCCTTGGCCGCTTAAGTCGAACGACGGTTTCAGCTTGGTGAGTTTTTCCAAGGACGTGTCGGCGCGGGGAATCAGATCGTGCGTAACGCCGTCGACTGGAATCACCAAATCATTGAAGAAGCCCTTCTCCCACGCAGCGACCGCGCGCTGATGACCGGTCAGCGCCCATTCGTCTTGCGGCGCGCGCCCGATATGCCAGGTTTTCGCCATGATTTCGCAACCGTCGCCCATGCTCCAGCCCGTAGTGCGATTGGTGACGCTGGGGATGTGAAGCTTCACGTTGCCCAGGGGCAACGCGGACACCATTTCGGCGCGTTGGCCGAGCGACTTTGCTTGGAAGAACTTTCGCAGCCAGACCGAGAATTTCTGGTTCAGACCGATCTGAACGCCGCTCATGCTCTCGGTGCCGCCGACAAGGGCCAATGCGCCCGGTTGCTTGCGAATCGACTCCGCCGCCGAGAAAACGCCGACCATGCTTGTCGCGCACGCCATAACGACGGAATAGGCGGGAATGTGTGTGCCGATACCAGCGTCCAGGGCAACTTCGCGCGCGATGTTGGACCAGCCCAGGTTGGGCGCCACGGTGCCCCACACCATCAAATCGGGACGGTCGCCGTTTTTCAGTTGGTTACACATGGCCTGAACCACCGGCACCGACAGGGCGATGGCATCTCGGCCGCCAAGAGCGCTATCGACCTTGGCAAAAGGCGTACGTAACCCGGCGGCAAGCCATAAGGCGTTCGAAGCCATAACAATCTCCCGCTAGCCCTGCCCGATCCTAGCATGGTGTTGACCCAGAAGGCCTAGGGCCGGATACTCCGGCGATCCAAGGGGTGCCTTTAAAAAAGGCTGAGAGGTCGCTCGTCGCGGCAAACCCTTAGAACCTGATCCGGGTGATACCGGCGTAGGGATGGAACCGCTTCACTCCTTCTCATGCCGGGAACGTTCGGATCTCCTTTAGGAGCTCCTACATGAATGTGATTCCGCGCCCCGAAGACATCAAAGAATTAAACGTGACCTCGGGGCCATTGCCCGCGTCGCACAAGATTTATGTGCCCGGCAAAATTCATGCGGACATTCGCGTGCCCATGCGCCACATCACCTTGGAGCCCTCAGCCAAGGAACCGCCTGTTGTCGTCTATGACACCTCGGGACCTTATACCGATCCCGCCGTCACCATCGACATTCGTAAGGGCCTCTCTCCGCTGCGCATGCCGTGGATCAAAGCGCGCGGTGATGTGGAAGAGATCACTGGCCGCGCGCAGCGCCCGGAAGACGACGGCCTGAAACATGGCGAAATCGGTAAAGTCCCCGTGTTCGATCGCGCCGGCCGCAAGCCGTTGCGTGCGAAGTCCGGCCACAACGTCTCGCAGATGCATTACGCAAAGAAGGGCATCATCACGCCCGAGATGGAATACATCGCCATTCGCGAAAACCTGGGTCGCGAGCAAGCGCTGAAAGAAGCACGCGACGGCCAGGACTTTGGCGCTTCGATCCCCGACTTCGTGACGCCCGAATTCGTGCGCGATGAAATCGCGCGTGGTCGCGCGATCATTCCCGCCAACATCAATCACCCCGAAGCCGAGCCCATGATCATTGGGCGTAACTTCCTGGTGAAGATCAACGCCAACATCGGCAACTCGGCTGTGACATCGTCGGTCGCGGAAGAAGTCGATAAGCTGGTGTGGTCAATTCGGTGGGGCGGCGACACGGTTATGGACCTGTCGACGGGTCGCAACATTCACACCATTCGCGAATGGATCATGCGCAACGCGCCGGTGCCGATCGGTACCGTTCCGATTTATCAGGCGCTGGAAAAGGTCGAGGGCAAAGCCGAAGAACTCACCTGGGAAATTTTCCGCGACACCCTCATCGAGCAAGCCGAACAGGGCGTGGATTACTTCACGATCCACGCAGGCGTTCTGCTGCGTTACGTGCCGCTCACCGCTAAGCGCACCACCGGCATCGTCAGCCGCGGCGGGTCGATCATGGCCAAGTGGTGCTTGTCGCATCACAAGGAAAACTTCCTCTACACGCACTTCGAAGACATCTGCGAAATCATGAAAGCCTACGACGTGTCGTTTTCACTGGGCGACGGCTTGCGTCCGGGCTCCATCGCCGATGCCAACGATGCCGCGCAATTCGGCGAATTGGAAACCTTGGGCGAGCTGACCAAGATCGCCTGGAAGCATGATGTGCAAACCATGATCGAGGGCCCGGGCCATGTGCCCATGCACAAGATCAAGGAGAACATGGACAAGCAGTTGGCCGTGTGCGGCGAAGCCCCCTTCTACACCTTAGGGCCTCTCACCACCGACATCGCGCCGGGTTACGACCACATCACCAGCGGCATTGGCGCCGCCATGATCGGTTGGTTTGGCACGGCGATGTTGTGTTACGTGACACCGAAAGAGCACCTGGGCCTTCCCGATCGCGACGACGTGAAGACCGGCGTGATCACCTACAAAATCGCGGCGCACGCTGCCGACTTGGCCAAAGGGCATCCGGGTGCGCAGTTGCGCGATAACGCCTTATCGCGCGCACGGTTCGAGTTCCGCTGGCGCGATCAGTTCAATTTGAGCCTCGATCCCGAAACGGCTGAACATTTCCACGACGAAACGCTGCCGGCGGAAGGCGCGAAAGTGGCGCACTTCTGCTCCATGTGCGGGCCGAAATTCTGCTCCATGAAAATCAGTCAAGAAGTGCGCGAATACGCCGCCAAAGGCATGGATGAAATGTCGCAGGAATTCAAAAAAGGCGGCGGTGAGATCTACCACACCGCCGACGGAAAGCCTGTTGAGGGACACCACTAAATAACAACGTTGCAGCTTCACCCCTCTCTATGCGCAAACGATTTCCGCGCTATGTGATCTATGCCCTGCTGGTCGTCCTGTTGGCGCCGGCAGGGCTACTGCTGCTGTACCGGTTGATCCCGCCGCCGGTCACCCCCTTGATGCTCATTCGCGATGGTAAATACGACTATCGTTGGACACCGTTGAAGCGGATCGCGCCCGCGCTCGTGCGCTCCGTCGTGACCGCTGAGGACGAGGCCTTTTGCCAACACAACGGTTTCGACAAGGCCGCCTTGGAAAAGGCCTGGGACCGCTACCTGGACGACGACGATGACGACGGACGCAAGCTGCGTGGCGGCAGCACCATCAGCCAACAAACCATCAAAAATTTGTTGCTGTGGCCTGATCGCACCTGGTTGCGCAAAGGCCTGGAGGCATGGCTGACGGTTTATATGGAAACGCTATGGGACAAGCGGCGCATTGTTGAAATTTACTTGAACATCGTTGAATGGGGCCCGGGCGTTTACGGCGCCGAAGCCGCCGCGCAGCATCACTTCAAGAAAAGCGCCAGTCAGCTTTCAAATCACGAGGCCGCGCTGCTTGCGGCCGTGCTGCCGAGCCCCCTCAAATGGTCGCCGACGCGCCCCGGACCTTACGTGCAAACCCGGTCCGAAATCATTTCCGGCCGAGCCACGCGCCTGGGCGCGCTGGCAAGTTGCCTCTGAATGATTCAAACTCCCGCCCGTGAGAATTTGAGGACAAGCGGCTAATGGTTTTTTATGTCGACGGCGGGATGCAAAAGAGCGTGCGCGACCGCGTAGATTTTGCGCTGGTCAATCTACCGACGTTCGATGCTCATTCCGGCACCGCTAAAAATGTGCATGACATTGATGTGCGCATGGCCGAGCTGACGTCGTTTTTCAGCGTGTTCTCGTTCAACCTTCCGATCCAAGACATCACTTTCGCCGAGAACCTTGGGGCAGCGCTTGCAGCCGGCACCAAGGACTTCTGTCTGATCCAGAATTGCGGGCATATTTTCTACGGCTACGATCAGTTGTCGGTGGATATGAACGCCGCACTCGATCAATGCGAATTCATGATGGGTCACATTATGGATCGCGGCGGTTATTTCTACATGCACGATCAGTGCCTTTTGGTGAATCGCCGCGCATGGGAGAAATTAGGCCGGCCGAAATTCGGCGGACCTCAACAAGGCCAGAAAGAATTAGCGCTGCCCTCGCGAAGTACGGAAAACGTGCACGACGATTACACCCCGCTATATTTGCAGCCGACCGGTCAGCAGGCCACTTTGACCGCAGCGTTTGGATACGGCTGGAACGCCATTTCCGAGGGCCTTAAGGGCGGGATGAAAATCGTCAATTGGCCCAAGGAAATTCGGCGCGCCAAACGGCATTGCTACGCCTATTACGGCGACACGACTGAGTGGGTAAAAGCACTATCGGATGTCATGCGCGCGCCACCGACGGAAGATAAGCAGCTTCAGGTAATTTTGCATTTCCTGCGCAACACGCCGGACCCGGAAAACGCCGCCAAGAAGGTTTTCGTCTTCAACAGCGAAAGCGATGCCGACATCCCGCATCTGAAGTTCAAAAACGGCATCGATTGCGCGTTCGTGTTGGCGTCGGCTTTCAAAGCGAACCGCCTTCTGGAAAGCGTCGGCTTTCACGCCGGAACTGAAGTCATCACATATGACTACAGCGCGCCTGCATTAGCGTTGCGCAAGCGCGCGATCGCGGAATGGGACGGACGCAATTACGGCGCGTTCTTTCTAGCGGCGCGCGAGGAAATCCATGCGCAATTCGATGGTAAAGTAGCCTGGGTTCCGGCTCCGCTGATTAAGGATGCCGCGACTATCGACGCTGAGTTTCAGCGCGAGATCAGTTCGATTTTCCTATCCGAGAAGCAATGGCTGTCGCATTGGCAACGATTCAAGGCGCTGCAGCACGCGTTTGTCGAAGTCGACGTGTTGCAAAACCATGCGGGCGTCAAAACGATGATCGAAACGTATGCGAAGGGTAACGCGGCCTTATGGCTCAGTGATATGTTCAATTCACCCAACGCCGTTGGGAAATTCGATTGGCACCGGCGCAAGAAAGCCTTTGCCACCGTGACCGACACCCTGGCCGCAAAAACCGACGGCTATCTGCTGCTCGGCGGCGACCCGCGTCTGTGGCTGCGCGGCTAGATCAAAATTCCGGCGGCTTCGTTCTCGATCATGCGCATCAGCGATAGCGCCGCCATGTGGGACGTCTTGGGATTATCGGGCGACGGATTGTTCTGAATCTCAAGTTGCATGGAACCAAACGTGCCTTCGGCTTCGAGACGGTGCACGTTTTGAGTCACGCCTGGATCGGCCACCAGATGAACCATCGTCTGCTCAAAGCCGACGCCCGCCAACGCTGCCGTCGCCGCGACGTTGGCGTTTTTCGGGAACGTCAGTGCAGCTTCACGCGCGGTACCGGAGAAGATCACCGTGCGTTCGGTGATGGCGTCGAGGTTGTGGGTTTTTTCGGCGGGTGTACCCTTCCAGGCTTTCGGCGGCTTGGCTGATTTCAACGTGACCTTAGTGAGGCCCGCGAGCTTGCCCGAAGCGAGCGCATCGACACCGGCCAGTGCACCGGCCGGTAGTTTCACTTGCGCGGTGGAACGGTCGGCAGCTGCTTTCACAAGGTCATAGAGCTTTTTGTCGGCCAGGCTGCCAGTGGAAACGATCACGAGGTCGATGCCCGCATCGAGTACGGGGGCGGCGTAAGCCTCCACCGCCGAATGCCCAGCACATTCCACAACGAGATCGGGCTTCAGTGCCAAAAGATCCGCAAGCTTATAAACAACCGGATGCGCACCGACCGATTGCGTATCGGCGGCCAAGCCTAATGCACCGACAATGGTCAACGTGCTGGCGCGAGTAGCGCAAAATTGCGTGACGAGCTTGGCGATGGCGCCATTGCCGATAAGCGCGATTTTCAAGGACGGAACTCCGGTCTGACCTCATGCGGGGAACGGTTTGTCGTCCCAAATCCCTATGCCGTCAAGCGCAGCAACCGCATAGCTGCCGTTACTTGTCGGCGCGGCCTTTGCGGATGGCAGCGCGGCCGAACTTCGCGCGCACTGTATCCATGGCGCGCTCGATATCCTCCAAGTGGGCTGTGTCGTCGACCTGTTGGCTGGCGAACAAATCGATCGGGGCTTGCGCCTGTTCGTCGAAGCCCTCGACGCCCACGCCGATGAGACGAAATTTGGGGCCACGGGCTTCTTCCCGAAGCAGGGGTTCGGCCGTGCGGAAAATCACTTCGGCGAGCTGGGTCGCGGCCGGCAGCGTTTGGCGGCGCGTTTTGAGTTTGAAGCGTGCGGTTTTAAGCTTCAGCGTTATCACGCGGCCCGAAAGCCCGCTGGCTTTCAAGCGTTCGGCGACGCGCTCGCACAAGGGCCAAAGGCGCCGGCGTAACTCCGCCGCATCTCCCACGTCATCGAGGAAGGTCGTTTCAGCGGATACGCTTTTGGATTCACGGTCGATAGTGACGTGACGTCGGTCGATCCCGCGCGCGAGGCTGGCTAGATGCTCACCTGTAGGACCGTAGCGCGTGGACATTTCTTGCGGCGAGCGGCGTTGCACATCGCCCACGGTGAAAAACCCATCGACCTTCAAACGATCGGCGAGCGAAGGACCGACGCCCGGTAGACGAATGAGCGGAAGGTCGTGCAGTAGCTGCACGGCATCGCCCTCGCCGATCACGGCGAACCCACGAGGTTTATCGAGATCGGACGCGAGTTTGGCGAGGAATTTATTGTAGCTGAGGCCAATGGAAACGGTAATACCGACGTCGCGTTCTATTTCCCGCGATACATGCGCGAGCGTCGCCGCCGGCGTGCGGTCGAACAATTTGGCGGTTCCTGCGAGGTCGAGAAACGCTTCATCCAACGACAGCGGCTCGACCAGCGGCGTGGCAGTATCAAATATTTTGCGAATCTGCTGGCTGACGCGTTTGTATTTGGCCATATCGGGTTTGATGACGACCGCGTGCGGACACATCTGTAGCGCCTTGTACATCGGCATGGCCGAGCGCGGCCCGAACTTGCGGGCAATGTAACAAGCTGTGGTGACAACGCCGCGTTTGCCGCCACCCACGATCAACGGCTTATCGCGCAATTCCGGATTATCGCGTTTTTCCACGGCGGCGTAGAAGGCGTCGCAGTCGATATGCGCCATGGTCAGGCGGCCGAGTTCGGCGTGGGACACGATACGCTCGGAACCGCAGCGGCTGCAGGCCGCGAGGCTTTGCTGAAATTCGGCAAGGCAATCACGGCAAAGCGCGGTGACTTGTTTCAACGAGTGCATCCTGCCAGCTTAAGGCTTACAACGCCTTGAAACCATCGCTACCGAAAGGCTTCGCTGTGAGCAATCAATCCTCGGGCCCGTCACGTTGGAATATGCCCGACCGGCCCAAGAGCAAGAATTACGCCTACTTGGCGCGCACGTACGCATTCATGAAGCCGTATCGAAAGCAGTTGGTCATCTTCTTTATCGCGCTGTTGTTTTCGTCCGTGGGCACCTTGAGTATCGGCGTAGGACTGAAATTTCTGATCGACCGGGGCCTCGCCGCGCGCGACCCCGGACTGCTGACCGAAGGCCTGATAATCGTGCTGTCCATCGTCGTGGTGATCGCGGCCGCGACCTATGTGCGCTTTTATTACATTTCGTGGATTGGCGAGCGGGTGGTGGCGGATATCCGCAAAGCCACGTTCAGTCAAATTTTGAAACTCAGCCCGGGCTTTTTTGAGACCACGAAGACCGGTGAGATTCTCTCGCGCCTGACGACGGATACGTCGGTGCTGCAGCAGGTGATCGGTTCTTCTCTATCGATTGCCATTCGAAACGCATTCTCGCTTGTGGGCGGCATCATCATGCTGCTGGTGACGAATGCGCAGATGACAGGATATGTGGCGCTGACCGTTCCGGCGGTGATTGTGCCGATTCTTTGGTACGGTCGGCGCGTGCGCAAACTGTCGCGGGAAAGCCAGGACCGCGTGGGCGATGTAAGTGCCTACGCCGAAGAACACCTGAACGCCATCCGAACCGTGCAGGCGTACGTGCACGAAGACATCGACCGGGATTATTTCACGCGGAATGTGGAGAGTGCCTTCAGCACCGCCATGCGCCGTATTCTGGCGCGCGCGGCGTTGGGCAGTACCGTCATTCTGCTCGTGTTCGGCGCCATCGCCTTTGTGCTGTGGGCCGGTGGACGCGGTGTGATCGCCGGAACCGTTACACCCGGCGAGCTGGCAGCGTTCATCATTTATGCCGTCATGGTCGCGGGCGCTGTCGGCGCCATGAGCGAAGTGATGGGGGATTTGCAGCGTGCCGCAGGAGCCACTGAACGTTTGGTGGACCTCATGGAAACCACCCCGGACATCACTGCTCCGGCGAAACCGCAGCCTATGCCGACGCCGGCGCGGGGCGCGGTCAATTTCACCGACGTGACCTTTCATTACCCATCGCGGCCCGATACGGCGGCTTTGCGCGGGCTCAATCTAACCGTGGCGCCTGGCGAACATGTGGCGCTTGTGGGACCCTCGGGCGCTGGCAAAACGACGGTGTTTCAGCTGCTGCTGCGTTTCTATGATCCACAGATCGGAAGCGTGCGCATCGACGGCATGGATTTGCGCGATGTGGATCCGCGCGACGCGCGTTTGCGGATTGGCTTGGTGTCGCAAGACCCAGTGATTTTCGCCGCAGATGCCATGGAGAATATTCGCTATGGCCGACCGACGGCGAGCGACGAAGAGGTGCGCGCCGCAGCGGAAGCCGCAGCCGCTATGGAATTTATCGCAAAATTGCCCGACGGCATGAACAGCTTTTTGGGCGAGCGCGGCGTGCGGCTTTCGGGCGGACAGAAACAACGTATCGCCATTGCGCGCGCGATTTTGCGCGATCCGGCGTTGCTGTTGTTGGACGAAGCCACCAGCGCGCTGGATGCTGAAAATGAACGCCTTGTGCAAACGGCGTTAGAACGCTTGATGGTGGGCCGCACGACCATGGTGATCGCGCACCGTTTAGCGACCGTCGTGAGTGCGGACCGCATCGCCGTTATCGACGATGGACAGTTGGTTGCGACGGGACGGCACGACGAACTGCTTCTGTCGAACCCGTTATATGCCCGCGTCGCCGCTCTTCAGTTCTCCGGCGATCCGTTTACCAAGTCTTTTCGCGCAGATTGACGTTACCCAGGCCGCGCTGCGTAAAACGCCGCGCGAGAAAGCGGTAGAAGAACCAGTCTTTCAGCGCGAACGGCGTGAGGTGGTAGAGCAGTTGTTCGCCCGTGTTCCAGTTGACGTTGGCGCGGTCGGCGCGGCGATTGGACGGCGTGCACCACAAATCGAAGACGTGCTTGGCACGCCCGATCTTGAACAAACGCTGCATGATTTCGTGGTCTTCTAAAACGAAGGACCATTGGCTTGTCGAAAATCCACCAGCCTGACGTAACGCCGATGTGCGGAAACTTTGCCCGAAACCGCCGGTGTGTGTTTGGCGACTGAGGATGGCGGAGACGATCATTGCTTTGACGCGCGGGGCAGTTTTCTGTGAGCCAACAGCCATGGCCGCGACGATATCGTCACTTTCGCGCAACACCGCGTCGGCTGTTTCTAAATAATGCGGTGGGTAGAAAGTGTCGGCATCGCAGGTGGCGACGAAGTCGGTTTCCACGCGGGCGAGGCCGGTTTCGAGTGCGTTGATCTTTCCGGGGCGCGGTTCGTGAAGATGCAGCACGTCGATGAGCGTGCTTGCCGTCAGCGACCGCGCAAGATCGGCGGAACCGTCGGTGGATGCGTTATCGACGAGAATGAGGCGTGACGGCTTCAGGTTTTGCGCAAGCAATGAAGCGATGGTCGCGGGCAGATATGCGACTTCGTTGAAGTAGGGAAGGACGACCGTCCACGACATCCTTAATCCCAATCGCCGCGGCCGACCTGGCGGCGCTTTTTGGCCGTGCTGCGTTTGATCTTGGATTCCAGGCGCTGCTTCTTTTCGCCCTTGCTGACTTTGGTTTTGACGCGCTTGGCTTGAACGACGGTGGCTTCGCGCACGAGCTCCACTAGGCGGGCGATGGCGTCCTTGCGGTTCGCTTCCTGGGTGCGGTGGCTGTTGGCGGTCATGACGATGACGCCCTCGGTGGTAGCGCGTTTGCCCGCGAGCTTGATGAGCCGGACGGCCACAGCGTTGGGCAGCGATGGCGAACGGCGCGCGTCAAAGCGCAACTGCACGGCGGTTGCGACCTTATTGACGTTTTGACCGCCGGGCCCGCTGGATCGAATGAAGCTGAGGTCGATTTCAGCCTCATCGAGCTGTAAGGAAGGCGTGACTTGAATGTGCGGCATGGGTAAAAGCTTGCGGCGTGAACGAAGGTGTCTAGTTTACCAGAGATGAGCGAACAACCTACCATGATTGCGCCGGAGATGAGCTTCGCGGACCTCGCGGAGAACTTCGCGCTGTTTGATGACTGGGAAGACCGCTATCGCTACCTGATCGATCTGGGGCGCAAGCTGCCCGCGTTTCCCGATGGGTTCAAAACCGAAGCCTACAAAGTGCGCGGCTGCATGAGCCAGGTGTGGATGGTGCCCGGACGTTCGGCGACCGACGGGACGCGGTTTGCTTTCGCGGCCGACAGCGACGCGCACATCGTGAAAGGCTTGATCGCGGTGTTGGGGATTTTGTTCTCGGACAAGACGCCAGCGGAAATCGCAGCGACCGACATCGAAGCCGCGTTCAACCAACTGGGCCTCGATCAACACCTGAGCCCGACACGGCGCAACGGCTTCGTCGCCATGGTGGACCGTATCAAAGCCGAAGCGAAATCGGTCTAGTTACAGAAACAACCCCCCTTGCGATTTAGCAGGCAAAAAGAGAAAGCACAGCAAAGGTTTGCGTGCGGTTTCCCTGCAAACGCTGCGGCATTTTTTTCGGCGTTTTTACAAAGCGTATCAACGCTTTAGAAAAAAGTGAAACAACCCGGTCGCGCGATAAATACTAAATTGCAAAAACGCATGAATGACTTGCGGGTTTTTCGGGCGCGCGCGGCGATCAAGCGCGTCGATTCTTCACGCGCTTTCGACTGGACAGATTGCGCGTTGTCAGTTTGCTGAGATTACGCGAACAGTTTGCGATCGAGCTTTTTGATGAAGCTCCAGGGGTCGGGATCGGGTTTGCCGAAGAGGAAGCCCTGCACGTATTCGACGCCGCAATCGCGGACGAATTCCAAGCCTTCTTTCGAGTCCACCATCTCGGCGATGGTTTCCACGTCCATGGTTTTGCAAAGCGTGGTGAGGGCGCGCAAGAAGGCGCGGCCTTTGGGCGCGGTCTGCGCGTTTTTCACGACGCTGCCGTCGAGCTTCACGACGTCGACTTCGAGCACGCTTAAGTACTGGAAGCTGGCGGCGCCCGCGCCGAAATCGTCGAGGCACACGTGGAAGCCTTTTTTGCGCAGGCCCTGCACGAAATTGTTGGCTTGGACGAGATCGGCCACGCGCGCTGATTCCGTAATTTCGAACAGGAGGAAATTGCGCAGCCAGGTGTCTTCGTCGATCAGCGCGTGAAGATCTTTGGAGTACTGGTCGTTGCCGACGGACATGCCGGAAATGTTGACCGCGACTGAAACCTTGTCCGAGCGATTCTTGCGCAGCCAATCGACGCACTTACGCATCATGGCGATATCGAACTCGGTGATGAGGCCGGTCTCTTCGGCGAACGTAATGTACTTGTACGGGCTTTCTTCGAAGTTGCCGTTGAAGCGCACGAGGGCTTCGTAATGGTGAACCGCGCCGGTGCGCGCATCGAAGATCGGGTGGAACGCCACCTGGAAATCGTTGCCGCCAACAAGAGCGCGGAAATTGTTCAGGGACTTCACCGTCTCCTGAACCAGGGCGTTCATGTTCTTGGCGATGTCTTTGACGTTGAAGCTGTCGCCGACTTGTTCTTTGAAATGATTGATCGTGTAAACGAGGCCCTTGGCGAGATCGCCTTCGGTCATGTCGACTTCGACGGTGCCCGCTTGCACGGCAACGCCTTTGCCGTCGGGGTCGAAGGCTTTAGTCGCTTCGGCGATCTTGCTCTCTAAGGCGGCGACGTCGAGGCCGGCTTCGTGGACGATACCGAACTTGCCTTCGCCGATTTCACCGGCGCTGTCGCCGCCGATCGAATTCGCGCGCAGTGTCGTGCCGACGGTATTGAGCAGGACTTCGCGTTCGTCCTCAGGCAGCTTTTCGTAGAATTCCTGGAAGCCAGGGACGTTGACCAAGATCATCTCGGCGTTGCCGCCGGCGTCCTTCAGCTTTTTGACCGCCATCTGCGAGAACGAATCGCCCGTCAGAAGGCCGGTGGACTTATCGCGGGCGACGCCTTTTTCGGCTTCGCCCTTCTCGTCCATATGCGCCTGTGTGCGCAGGGCCAGGAAGAAGTGTTCCTTCAGGTCGGGCATGATGTAGCCCGCAAAGGCCATGGGCGGCGTGAGGCCGTTGGCACCCTGCATACGGATGGTGACGTTATCGATGCGGCCCTTTTTGGAGGTCATGAACAGAAGCTGTTCGACCAGGACGCGGTCCTTGGGCGAGACCAAGTCCATGAAATTCTTGCCGATAATGGTTTCCGGACCAACGCCCATGACGGACTTCGTCGCGCCCACGGCAAAGGACACATTGCGGTTGGGATCGAGTTCGAAAAGGACATCGGCCCAGCAAAAGGCAAAGGCCACAAAGCGGTCGCGTGCTGCGTTCATTGGTCGATGAAGGTCCGTCCCCAGATGAGGGTCTAGCTATATAGGCTGGCGTCGCCGTGCGGAAGAACGTTCAGCCGGTTTTTTCGCCCCATGGGTGCATTTAATAGGTGGGTTCCCACCCCTGCTCAGGCCGCAAAAAATGTCTTTTCCTGCCCCCTTTCGCCGACCGCGCTTGGCGGTTGAGGGATCAGGCGTTAAGCCAACTGCCCGTCGCCTTGTGTAAGCCCCGGCCGGGGCCTTACATAACTGAGGCTTTCGAGGAGAGAATCCATCGCACGCTCGTGCCAGATTCCCATTCAAATCCTAGACGTGGACGCGGCCATGGATCCCACGATCCAGGCTTTGCACGATTATTGGTGCAGCTTGCGCGAAGGCTTGCCGCCGCGGCGCAAAGCGTTTGAGTTTATGGATATCTATAAATTGGCGCCGAACCTGCTTTTATCCGAGCGGGTAGCCCCGGCGACCTTTCGCTTTGCCTACTGCGGAACGACTGTGGCCGACAATTTGCCCCGCGACCTCACAGGGCTGGTTTTCGCGCCCCAGACGGCGCGCGTGACCGCCGTCGACTTTGCACAATTGTATATGGAAATTTTGGGAACGCCCTGTTGGCGCTTCACCCGCTATGCCGTGGATTGGCCCAATGCGGAGTACGGCAGTTACCTTTTAGGCGCCGGCCCGCTGGCGGACGAAGACGGTACGCTGAAATACGTTCTCTCGTGCGCGGTTTTCCAGGAAAAATCCCCTTTTGCACCCCGGGTGTAACAAGGATGTCGTGAAAATGTGCTGGCGCGGCCCCTATGCGGCACAGCATGTTAGGGGACATCACATCCCTAAATAAGGCGAACGATCAATGCGTCCCCTGCATTTCCTGATTCTCGCGGCTTCATTTCTTTTGGCCGCTAGCGCGCCGACTTCGGCGCAGGAGCGTGTGCGCGGGCCGCTGATTCAGCGCACGACGTTGATCGTCACCGACATCGATAAATCCGTCGACTTCTATCAACGCATCGGCTTGGTCAAAGCCTCGGACATCTTGACCACCGAAAAAGACGAAGGCGGCGTTTATGGCGCGGCAGCCCTGCCGCTGACGGCGGATTCCAAGAACAGCCGCATGGTGGTGATGCGCGGCGCCGACGAGCGCGCGGGCGCCATCGGCTTGCTGTGGTACGACCGGCCGCAACTACCAAGCGCACGCGGCAATCTGGCCGGCGTCGGCACCGGCGACGTGATTGTTTCCATCGAGGTTGCCGATGCCCAAGGCGCTGCTTCGCGCCTCAACCAAATCGGCACGCGCTTTCATGTTCCCTTGGGGCGTTTCTCCGCGAAGGGCGCCGACGGCACCACGCAAACCGGCCAGCACATGATCGCTTATGATCCTGATGGGCACGTGGTGGAAATCGTTCAGGGCGACGCCGCGAAGCGCTAGAGCTTACTCCGCCACCACGACGCCCTCACGGCGCGGGTCGGCGCCGCCAAGCAGTAATCCGTTTTTTGTGATGCGGATGGCGTGAATGCCGCTGGCGTATTCGCCGACGCTGACGCGATGCCCGAGGCGTTCCAAATCGGCCTTGATGGGCTCGAGCCCCTCTTCGATCATCACGTCATTGCCGAAGATCAACGCACCGGGCACGGCAGCGGCGGCTTCGGGCGTCATTTGCCAGTCGATCATGGCGACGAGCGTTTTCACGACGAGGCCGACAATGGCTGCACCCAGCGGCGAGCCCACCACGATCTCGAGCTTGCCGTCTTCACCGAACACCAAGGTCGGTGACATGGAACTGCGCGGGCGCTTGCCGCCTTCGACTCGGTTGGCGACGCTGCGTTTTTCCGCCGCGTCCCGATAGGAGAAATCGGTGAGTTGATTGTTGAGAATGAAACCATCGACCATGAGCCGCGAACCGAAAGCGGCTTCGACGGATGTGGTCATGGCGATGGCGTTACCGTCGCGATCGACAATGGAGAAGTGACTGGTGGACGGCATTTCTGGGCTAGACGCTGGAACCAGCGCCGCACCTTTGACCGGCACTTTGCCCGATTCTACCTGAGGGATAGTCGCGTCGAGGCTGATGAGCGCCGAGCGCTGCTTGATATAGTCGGGCGCGATCAAGGCCTCGGTGGGAACCGCGACTTTGTCGGGATCAGCGAGATAGACCGCGCGATCGGCGAGTGCGAGGCGGGCCGCTTCGATCAGGAGATGTTCGGCACCGGCGCTTTGGGGGCCGAGCCCGCGCAGATCGAAGCGTTCGACCACGCCTAAGCTTTGAATAATGCCAACGGCGCCGGACGACGGCGGACCCATGCTGCAGACTTTGTGCGCGCGATACATGCCGCACACCGGCCGGCGTTGAACCGCGCGATAGTTTTTGAGATCGGCCAGCGTCATGTCGCTGGCGTTTTGACTGGCCGTATCGACCGCTTGAACAATATCGGCGGCGATGCGCCCGGTATAAAAAGCATCGGCGCCATTGGCCGCCACCTCGCGCAGAACTTTTGCCAGAGCGGGGTTCTTGAGGACTGTGCCGATGGCTTTGGGTTGGCCGCCGGCCTCGTAATAGAACGCCTTGGCGGCGGGATTATTTTTCAACGCTCGTTCGCCGGAGAGAAGCTGATAAAGCCGGGGCGAAATGGCGAAACCTTTTTCGGCCAATTCGATGGCAGGCTGAAAGTCTTTTGCCCATGCCAGTTTGCCGTGGTGTTTGTGGAATAGCTCCATCAAGCGCACGACGCCGGGAACACCGACGGATTTTCCGCCGACCATGGCGGTGAAGCCGTTCATGGGTTTTCCGTCGGCGGTGAGAAAACGGTTTTCGTCGGCGGCGGCTGGCGCCGTTTCACGGCCGTCGTAGCTGAAGGTTTCTTTCTTCTTGTTATCCCAATACAGCGCGAACGCGCCGCCGCCGATGCCCGACGACTGCGGCTCGACAATTCCGAGGACGAGTTGCACGGCGATGGCCGCATCGGCCGCGGAACCGCCGGCTTTTAAAATACGCGCGCCGGCTTCGGCGGCCAAAGGATTGGCGGCGACCACCATATACGCGTGCCCCTCGCCGCCCTTGGCGGCCGAGCGGCCCGTGGCGGCTTCGGGAAATGCAGACTCTTGTGCGAAGGACGCGGGGGCCAACAACGCGGGTGCGAGGCACGCACCCAAAAGTGCCGCCCGTAAAAAATGAAACACGATCATTTCGCGGGCTTCGACGGCGTGGTGTTGGGATCGAGCATCAAGCGCGGCACGCGTCCGCCTTTTTGAAGGTGTTCGATGAGGATTTCGTCGATGTCCTCTTTGGTATCGTAGTGATACCAGACGCCTTCGGGATAGATGACCATGTCGGGGCCCAGCTCGCAGCGGTCGAGACAGCCCGCCGAATTGATGCGCACACCCTTGAGGCCCAGGGCCTTGGCCTTGTCCTTCATATAATCGCGCAACTCGACGGCATTCTTGCGCGCGCACGAGCCGCGCTCGTGACCCGGCGGGCGCACATTGGTGCACACGAACACGTGGCAGTCGAAAAACAGCGCGGGATCGTCGGAGGTGGGGGCGTTCATAAGACCGTTATAACGCCGTGCGCAAAGGCTGGGAAACGTGTTTTAAGGCGATTCCTCTCGCCAATGATGGCACCAGACCGTGTGGTCGGCGTCGATGAGCTCGGCGGCCGGTGCCACGCGCGCGCAGATCTCGGTCGCCTTACGGCAGCGCGTGCGAAACACGCATCCCGACGGCGGCGTCAACGGTGACGGAAGATCGCCAGACAGAAGCACCTTCGGCTTCGCGCGCTCTTTGTCCGGGTCGGGGATGGGCACGGCGGAAATGAGCGCCTGGGTGTAGGGATGGCGCGGGGCGCGGTAGAGCGATTCGCGCCCTGACAACTCCATCATGCGCCCCAGATACAGCACCAGCACGCGGTGGCTGATGTGGCGCACAACGGCGAGGTCGTGACTGATGAAGAGCATGGAGAGACCGAACGCCTTCTGCAAATCCATCAGCAGGTTCACGACCTGAGCGCGGATGGACACATCGAGGGCGCTGACCGGTTCATCGCAGACGATGAGTTTCGGCTTAAGGATCATTGCGCGCGCGATGCCGATGCGCTGGCATTGGCCGCCCGAAAATTCGTGCGGATAGCGATTGAGCATGGACGGCTGCAGACCCACTTGGGTCATCATCTCGGACACGCGCGCGGCGATTTCGGCTTTGCCAAGTTCGGGATGATAGTTGTGCAAAGGTTCGGCGATGATGTTGCCGGCGGTCATGCGCGGATCCAAGCTGGCGAGCGGATCTTGAAACACGATCTGCATATTCTCGCGCCGGGCCTTGAGCGCAGCGCCGTCGAGTTCGGTCATGTCGGCGCCCAGCCACACCACATGGCCGGCGGTGGTGGGGAGCAAGCGCAGCACGGCGCGGCCGAGGGTGGACTTTCCGCAGCCGGATTCGCCCACGATGCCCAGGGTCTCGCCGGCCTTGAGATCGAAGCTGACGCCGTCGACGGCTTTGAGCATTTGATAGCGTCCGGCAAAAACGCCGCCGATGCGTACGGGGAAATGCACTTTCAGATCGCGCACGCGCAGCAACGTTTCGCTCATGACGCGAGGCTCAATTGGTCGAGGAAGCAGGCTTTGCCGCCGATCAATGGCGGGCGTTCGGTGCGGCAGCGCGCCATCACATAAGGACAGCGCGGATGAAAGGCACAGCCCGTGGGCAGGTGCTCGAGATTGGGTGGTTGGCCGGCGATGGTCGTCAAGGAGGTTCGTTTGACTTCGTCGAGGCGCGGTGTGCAGGCAAGTAAGCTTTGCGTATAGGGATGCTTGGGCACCATGAAAATGTCGCGCGCGGCCCCGGTTTCGACAATGCGGCCCGCGTACATGACCGCCACATGATCGGCGAGACCGGCGATGACCCCGAGATCGTGCGTGATGAGTACGACAGCGGTGTTGAGCGTGTCTTTCATCTCGCGGATGACGTCAAGAATCTGAGCCTGCACGGTGACATCGAGTGCGGTGGTGGGCTCGTCGGCGATGAGAAGTTCGGGCCCACACAGCAGCGCCATGGCGATCATCACCCGCTGGCGTAACCCGCCCGACAGCTCGTGCGGATACATGGCCATGCGCCGGTCGGCTTCGGGGATGTGCACGCGTGCGAGCATGGCGACAGCTTGTTGATGCGCTTGCGTACGGTCGAGGCCGCGATGACGCTGCAGCACTTCCGTCAATTGCGCGCCGACGCGCATATGGGGCGTGAGCGACGTCATGGGGTCTTGGAACACCATGGTCATGCGGTTGCCGCGTAAGGTGTTGCGTGCGGACTCCGAGAGCGTAAGCACGTTCTGACCGTGGAAATTCACTTCGCCCGTGGCGCGGCCGTTGGTGGCGAGCAAGCCCATGGCCGCCATGAAGGTTTGGCTTTTACCGGAACCGGATTCACCGACAATGCCGAGGCATTCGCCCTTAGCAACGGAGAGCGACACGTCGCTGACGGCTTGAACATCGCCGTCGCGCACCGAAAAGTGCACGTTGAGGTTTCGGATGTCGAGGACGTTGGCCATTAGCGGTCGTTGGGGTCGAGGGCGTCGCGCAGACCGTCGCCGAGGAAATTGAAGCAAAACAGCGTGATGGTCATGAAGGCCGCCGGCACGATGAGCGTGCGGGGGTTGATCTCGAGTTCCGCCGCGCCTTCATTGATGAGCACGCCCCAGCTGGTCATGGGCTCTTGAACGCCGAGGCCGAGAAAGCTGAGAAAGCTTTCGAACAAGATCACCTGCGGGATGGTGAGTGTGACGTAGACAATCACGACGCCCAGAACGTTGGGGATGATGTGGCGCAGGATGATGTTGGTCGTGCTGCCGCCGGAAGCGCGGGCGGCGTCGATAAATTCTTTGTGCTTCAGGGTGAGTGTTTGGCCGCGCACGATGCGCGCCATGGTGAGCCATTCGACGGCGCCGATGGCGATGAACATCAGCACGAAGTTGCGCCCGAACATGACCATGAGGATGATCACGAGGAAAGTGAACGGCACGACGTACATAATGTCGACAAAGCGCATGAGCGCCTGATCGACGCGGGCACCGACGAAGCCGGCGATGGAGCCCACGGTAATGCCGATGATCAGCGCGACGGACGTGGCCAGCAGGCCAACGGTGAGCGACACGCGCCCGCCCATGAGCGTGCGCGCGAGAAGGTCACGCCCGACGGTGTCGGTGCCGAGATAATGGCCGAGTGCGAAATTGGGCGGCAGGGCTTCGACGTGGTTCCAGTCGATTTCGTCATAGCGCCACGGCAGGAAGTAGGGCCCGAAGATCGACACCAACGCGATCACGATCAGAATTACAAGGCTGACGACCGCGGCCTTGTTGGCGCTGAGACGGTGCCAGGCGTCCTGCCACAAACTGCGGCCGGCGGGCTGACCTTCGAAGATTACATCACTCATGGCGCACCTTGGGATCGAGGACGCGATAGATGAGATCGACCAGGATGTTCATAAGAATAATTAGAGCGGCGCTGACGATGGTGACGCCCATGACCAGCGTGTAGTTGCGGTTGAGCGCGCCCAGCACGAAATAGCGCCCGATGCCGGGGATTTGGAAGATCGTCTCGATCACCATGGATCCGGTGAGGATGAAGGCGGTGGTGGGACCGAGATAGGTAACGACCGGCATGAGCGCGGTCTTGAGCGCGTGGCGCACGATGATCGCATGGTACGGAAGACCTTTGGCGCGCGCGGTGCGGATGAAGTTGGCGCGCAAGGTCTCGATCATGGAGCCGCGCATGAGCCGCGCGATATAAGCGATGTAGGGAAGTGCCAGGCAAATCACCGGCAGAATGCGGTTTTGGAATTTGCCGTTGTCCCAACCGCCGGCGGGAAGATGAAAGGCCGTGTCCTTAAGCCAAACACCGAAGATGAGAATGGCGAGCTGACTTGTCACGAAGGTCGGCACGACGATGCCGGTCATGGATAGACCCGAGACGACATAGTCGCTGGCTTTGTTTTGACGAAGGGCTGCGAAAATGCCCGCCGGAATGCCGATGAGAAGCGCCAACACCATGGCACTGAGCCCGTTTTGAAAACTGACCGGCAAGCTTTGCGCAATCAGCTCGCCGACGGTGAAGTCCTTCTCCTTGAAGGAGGGCCCCAGGTCGCCTTGCAGCAGATGCCAGATGTAGGACAGGTATTGCTGCCACAGCGGCTCGTCCAAGTGATAGCGCGCGCGCAAGTTGGCCATGATCTCGGGCGGCACCGGGGCTTCGAAATCGAACGGCCCGCCGGGCGTAAGGCGCATCAGAAAAAAACAAATCGTGATGATGACCCACAGCGTGGGAATGCCGATCAGAACGCGCCGAAGCAGGTGGGACCACATGAAGGAGCCGAATTCCGATTGGCAGCGCGAGGGCCCGGGGAAATACGTGAGAAAACCATAGAGAGCGCCGCCCGAATCGCCAAGACCAAAGCGCTGGTGCGCTTAGACCGACGGCTCTGAGATGACGGTGTTGGCCAAGGTGCCGACGTTTTGAAGCTCGACTTCGATCTTGTCGCCGGGACGCAGCCAGCGCGGCGGCGTGCGCGCAGCCCCGACGCCCGCGGGCGTACCCGTCGCAATCACATCGCCCGGCTCGAGATGCGTGAACGTGGAGATATAGGAAATGATCGCGGCCACGGAATGCATCATCGTTTTGGTGTTGGCTTGTTGCAGCACTTCGCCGTTCACGCGCGTGGTGAGCAAGAGGTTTTGCGGATCGGGCACTTCGGCGGCCGGGACCAGCCACGGGCCGCAGGAGCCGGAGGAATCGAAGTTTTTGCCGGCGGTGAACGAATGCTCTTGGAAATCGCGCACACTACCGTCGAAGAAGCAGGTGTAGCCGGCCACGTGCGAGAGCGCGCGATCGGGCGCGATGCGCCGTCCGCCCCGGCCGATGATCACGGCCATTTCGCCTTCATAGTCGTAATGGGACGATGCACTGGGGCAGACGATGGATTGGCGGTGGCCGACCAGCGATTGCGGCGTGCGCATGAACAACTGCGGGAAAGGCGCCGGCGGTTTGCCGCCCATTTCCATGGCGTGATCGTGATAATTGCGGCCAACGCAAATGATGCGCGCGGCGTCGGGAATAACTTGGAGAAGAACAACGTGATCGAGCGCCACGGTGGGTTTGCGCTTGGCGGCAACGGCCTGAAGATTGTCGAGGGGGCCGGTCGCGAGCACGGACCGGAGCGAAGGCCCAACGTCGGAAAGATCGACAATGCCGTCGCCGATGATGGCGCCGAAACTTGGACCCTGCGAGTATTCGTAACTGACAAATTTCATGGGCAACGCTTCACTGAGACGGTCACAACATTTACTTGGGCATAATCACGGTGTCGATCACCTGAATGTAGCCGTTGTCGGCGACGATGTCCGCTTTGATGACCCGCGCGTCATCGATCTTAATGCCTTTTGTGGCGTCGATCAGCCGCGAACCGCCTTCGACCGTCGCCGCTTCGAGACGCTTGCCCATGATTTCGCGCGTCGTCACTTTTCCGACGATAATATGGAAGCTGAGCAATTTGCGTGTCTTGTCGCGATTCTCGGGCTTTAGCAAACCTTCGAGCGCTTCCTTGGGAAGTTTCGCAAAGGCGTCGTCGGTGGGCGCCAGCAGCGTGATCGGCCCCGGTTGCGACAACGGCTCGGCCAGGCCCGTGGCCTTCACGGCTGCGAGAAAAATGGTAAAGGTGCCGGCGTCGGCGGCGGTCTCGAGCAAATTTTTGCTCCAGGCGCTGCCCGACACAAAAATCCCCGCAGCCACCAAAACTCCGCAAGCTTTGAACCACATGAAACGCTTCCTTTTCCGCCGCGCCGCCGCCAAGTTAGCGCCATGAATTCCGAATCGAAATCACAGCCTGCGGAGACGCGGGAAATGTACACCGAGATTGGCGCGCTGATAGGCGCGATTGCCAAGGCCTTGGCAATGAAGGACGCCGACGTTGCGGCGAAACTGGAAAACGGCGCCATGACCTTGGAATTCGGCGTGGATGCCAACGGTAACCGCTTTGTGGCCGTGCACCACGAGGGCCATACCGCCCGCGTTTACCAAGGCGCCATTAAGCGCGACTCCAGCGAAGAAGGCGGGGCGAACCTCCAAAAATAGTGTATATACATTATTATGAAGTCGCATTCTGCCGCCAATGGCCCCCTACCTCAAGGCATTATCGAAGTTTGCCTGTGCCATCACGCCCGTAAAACCGCGCGTGCGGTCACACGGATGTTCGATGAAGCCTTGGCGCCGAGCGGGCTAAATGCCAATCAATTCAACATATTAATTGCCATATCCGCGACCCAAGACGCTTCGGCGGGCCGCGTCGCGCGTAAGCTCGCCATGGATCGCACGACCCTGAGCCGGAACCTGAAGCCCCTGCGACGGGCCGACCTGATCATCACCGGCGGCGGTTCGGGGCGGCGGCCCGATGCGCTCCTCCTGACGGAGACAGGCGAAGCGACTTTGGAAAAGGCGATTATACACTGGCAGCAAGCTCAAACCCGGATGAGCAAGGCGCTGGGTACCGGGCATGCCGGCCAGCTTCTGACCCTTATGGCAAATGCGGCAGAAGTGGCCAAATAATAGTGCATATGCACTATTAATATGACGAACGGGCACCACCTCTCAGGACTCGCCGCTTCTACCGCGACTTAACGTTTATTAAACCGTTCCCCGCGAGAGTGACCCTCGAGCCGCGCAGAAGCGCGACACAACAGCGTTTATGGTCCGGGAACGCCCGTGCAAACGGTCACCAAATCTTTCAAAGACGGCGAGATCATTTATCGCCAGGGCGATGACAGCCACTGGGCCTTCGAGATTTTGGAAGGCTCTGTCGAGCAGTTGAAGGACGGACCTGATGGTTTGGTCGTTCTCGCTCGCCTGAAAGCCGGCGAATTGTTCGGCGAGATGGGCATTCTCGACAACGCGCCCCGCGCCAACACCGCCCGCGCCCGCGGCGCGGTCACGTTGAAAGCCATTCCGCGCGACGAGTTCTTGCGAATCGTCGAAGCCGATCCCAATACCGCGCTGAAGGTTATGACCAAGCTGGCGCGGCGCATGCGCGCGCCGGAAGGCACCAACGATCCGATTCGCGCGGCCGCTTATAAATCCGTCGCGTCCAACCTGCCGGTGCCCGTTAACACCGAAAGCAATGCCCTTGCGCCACCGCCGGTCCGTCTTGGTCGGCCGCTGCCAGTCAATCTGATCGGCGAACGCAAACTCAATTTCATCGAAAAGATTTTTGACGCCGTCGTGAAAGACCCGACGCGCCGCCCGGGCAAGAAAGCCAAGAACCCTGCGCCCTCCGATATTCTGATTCTGGTCGGCAAACTGCGCGACGATTTCGAAGACATGCAGCACAAAGTTTTGCTGCAAGCCTTAGAGGGCATTCCCGGCGTGCGCGCGATGGCCGTGGATCGCGACCTTAGCCGCTTCGTGCCGGGCTTGAGCGATGCGAACGCCACCTTCAACGACGACGTGATGAAGCGCGCCGCACGCGAAGGCCGTAGCTGGATGAGCGCGCAAAACGCCGACCTGCTGATCTGGGGCAACATCGACCCCACCGGACGCAACATCGAACTGCATTTCATTTCGACCACATCGTCGCCGGGTGAACGCCCAGGCCGCTTCACCGCCGTGAACTACCTGACGGTGCCGGTGGATTTTTATACGGATTGGGTCGCGTTGATTCGCGCCGTCGTTTTGGCCGCCATCGATCCGCGCAGTTTCCCGCAGGGGCGCATTTTGCGGTCCGTCTTGCCGGCCCTTGCCGCCAATTCGCGCGAAATGGGCCTCGAAGCTCCGAACTCCATGGAACCCGGCGAACGCGCGAGCATCTTGTTTTGCTACGGCAATGTTTGCGCCGTGAACGCGCAGTTGGAAGGTGACCGCAGCTGGTATCACACGGCCGTCGAAGCCTGGCGCGCCGCCGTGGAACTGACGAGCACCGAACACGGACCGATTCTGGGCCAGCTGTATCAGCAGTTGGGCCTTGTTCTGCAGATCATCGCCGAACGTTCGAACGACACGGAATGGCTTGAGCAAGCCGCCGATGCTTATCGCCGCGCGCTGATGCACATTTCACGGCGCCGCCAAAGCGTCGACTGGGGCCTGGTGAAATATCGCCTGGGCTGCGTGCTGTATAAGGTCGATCTGGCGGTTGGCGACGACAACGCATTGCGTGAAGCCATTCACGCCTGCCAAGCCGCGCGTCAGGTATTCAATAAATATTCGCACCCGATCCGTTGGTCGGAAATCTCGAACTCGCTTGCGCAAATTCTGCAGGTGTACGGCGACAACGTGCGCAGCGTGCCGATCCTTGAGTACGCCGTGCGTTGCTGCGTCTCGTCTTTACATGTGCGCACGCCCGACACCGCGCCGCTGCAATGGGCCTCGATCCAAAACACATTAGGTTCGGCCTTGTTTCTGTTGGCCAAGCACACCGGCGAATGGGAATACATGCGCCAATCGTCGGAAGCGTTCCGCATGGCGCTGTCGGTTTACAAAGACCACAACGTCGGCCGCCTGGCCGTCGTGACCGAACGCAACCTGCTGCGCGCCGAGAAGCAAATCCAAACCTCGAGCGAACAGCGCGTGGGCGATCCGGTATGGGCGCAAAGCTTTAATATCACCGAGGAAGACGCCTTCGATTGGACGTCGTTCCTGGGCGGCGCCAACGACGGCGACAGCCACATCAGCGAAATCGCCTAACCGGCGATTTGCCGCTAAGCTCCCCTTATGGGGAGCCAACGTATTCTTGCCATCGATCAAGGCACGACATCCACCCGCGCGGTGATGTTCGATGCCGGCTGCCGTCCCTTGGCGACGGCGCAAAAACCCCTGCCGCAAATCTATCCCGCAAATGGATGGGTCGAACACGACCCTGAAGAAATTTGGCGCGCCGTGCTTGAGGTGGCGCGCGAGGTCATCGCCAAGACCGGTGGCGTTGAAGGCATTGCCGCCATAGGCATCACTAATCAGCGTGAAACGACAATTGTATGGGACCGCGCGACGGGCAAGCCGGTGATGAACGCCATTGTCTGGCAGGACCGGCGCGGAGAAGCGGTTTGTGCCTCGCTGCGCGAAGCGGGCCACGCAGACGCCATTCAACAAAAAACCGGATTGCTGATCGATTCCTATTTCTCCGCGACAAAGTTGAAATGGATTTTCGACCACGTTCCAGGCGTGCGTGATTTGGCGAAAGCCGGGAAACTCGCGGCGGGAACCATCGACACTTTTTTGCTGTGGCGTTTAACCGGCGGAAACGTTCACGCCACCGACGCCACAAATGCTTCGCGGACCATGTTGTTCGATATTCATAAGAGCGCTTGGGGTACGGACTTGCTGCGCTTATTCGACGTACCTGCAAACGTGCTGCCGGATGTGCGCGATACGGCGGGCGACTTCGGCGTGACTGATGCGGCGCTGTTCGGCGCGGCGATCCCCATCACCGCCCTTGTGGGCGATCAACAAGGTGCTTTGGTGGGCCAAGCGTGTTTCACCCCCGGCATGACCAAAAGCACGTACGGCACGGGATGTTTCGTGTTGGCCAACACCGGTGATGTGGCGCTGACATCGCGCAATCGTTTGCTGACGACGGTTGCTTATCGCTTGAATGGGAAAACGACGTTCGCGTTGGAAGGCAGCATCTTCAACGCGGGCACTGTTGTGCAGTGGCTGCGCGACAACGCGAAAATGATCGCGGCGTCCTCTGAATCGGAACAGCACGCGGCGGCGTTGGATGAAGCCGGCGGGTCCAACGGCGTGTACTTCGTGCCGGCGTTCACCGGCCTCGGCGCGCCGCACTGGGATGCCCATGCGCGCGGTGCAATTTTGGGTCTGACCCGCGACTCGGAGGCCGGCCACATCGTACGGGCGGCCTTGGAATCGGTCTGCTACCAGACCGCGGACCTGCTTTGCGCGTTCCGGGAGGACGGCATCACGCCATCGGCTTTGCGTGTGGACGGGGGCATGACAGCCAATGCCTGGCTGCTGCAGTTCCTGGCGGACATCGCTGAGATCCCCGTCGAGCGCCCCGCAAACGGTGAAACCACGGTGCTGGGAGCCGCTTTTTTAGCCGCGCTCGGATGCGGCATTTTCCAATCGTTGAACGATATAAAAGCCGCGTGGCAATTGAGCTTTCGCGCGGTGCCGCGCATGCCGGCAGAGAGACGCAAAAGCATCGTCGCGGGCTGGCAGGATGCCGTCGCCCGGGTCACGCATCACCCAGCACGCTAAGCTTATGCCGGCTGTGTGATTTGAAAACGCGCTGCGGCGAAAATCTTGTGCAGTGCGAAATGAACACAGAAACAATTGAACGTCAGCGCATGAGTATTTCGTCGCCCCCGCGACTTGTGTAGAGTTTTTGCTCTTAGGGCTGGGGGGGCTCTCAAGTGTTGCAAACGATACAGTCGTCTTCGGCGGGAGGGATCGCCAAAGCGGCGATCACCGCAAAAATTAAGTGGTTCAATCCAGCAAAAGGTTTTGGATTTGTCGCGCCTGATGATGGCTCGGCAGATGCCTTCTTGCATGTGTCCGTCGTTCAACGCGCAGGCCTTCGAACATTGCGCCAGGGTGCCACGATCATTTGCGATCTGACGGAAGGACCACGCGGTCCACAAGTTGCGCAAATCGATCGGGTCGATGACTCAACAGTCGCCGACGACATGCCGCCAGCTGATGGCGAAGAAAGCGTGTTGGAAGGCGAGATCAAATTCTTCGCCGTCGATAAAGGCTACGGCTTCGGTATGCCGACGACCGGCGGCGCGGATGTTTTCATCGGCATCGGCGCGTTGCAACGTTCGAACATGGATCGTTTGGAAGCGGGACAGCATGTACGCATGTACGTGCGCCCCGGAAAAAAAGGTCCGATGGCCGTGCGCATCGAAGTGCTTGATCCGCACTAGTCGCCTGCCTGACAACGTCGCAGCGTTCATTCGCTTTTTTAGTCGGCCGCTTTTTTGATTTGGATGGTCACATTTCCGCGAGCCGCGTTCATACGCGCGGAAAGTGCACGCGCATGCGCTGCGTCTGACAGGCTTGTAAGTTCCGAGCCCAACTTCGAACACAATTAGGATCGAGATTCCGGCCCATAAACCTTCGCGTTCCCCCCAACGTCGAAGGAAGACGAGTCTACCCGTCACGACGATCCCCGTTAGGGATCTAAGATGGACCGCTCGGGCCGTACCCCTCCCCCTCATCCCACGGCTCAGCGGTTCATCGACGTGACGGGAGTCGCTCTCGCGCGGCGTAAGGCGCGGCAAACGCCTGCCACGCAAAAAACGTTGCTCTTCAAAAGCCACCAAAATAGGCCTATGTAGAATGCATGCGGCATGAAGCGCCGCGAACAGGGATAAGCATGCGTCAGAATACCTTGGTGGATTCGACAGTGATGGAACGGCTGCGCGCGGCGGGCCTGCGTCCGACGCGTCAACGTTTAGCGCTGGCGCAAATTCTGTTTGGACAAGGCGATCGCCACGTCACGGCTGAAAGCCTGTTCAACGAAGCCAAGTCGCAACGCATCGATGTGTCGTTGGCGACGGTTTACAACGCACTGCACGATTTCACCGGCAAAGACATGCTGCGGGAAATCTCAATCGATTCGAACAGTTCGTACTTCGATACGAACACGGGCGACCATCATCATTTCTTCTTCGAGCGTTCGGGCAAACTGCAGGACATCCCCTCGGAGCACATCAACATCGCATCGCTGCCCGAAGCCCCTGCGGGCGCGCAAATTTCGCGCGTCGATGTCATCATCCGCGTGAAGGCTTAAGCGCACTTCTTGCTGAAATGACGCGGTTTTCGCGCCCGAACATGTTTAGAATTATTCTAAACTATCTTGACTCGCGGCGGACCGGTGCCTAAAACTATCTGCGCGCCCCGTAAACGAGCAGAGGAGTTCAACGTCTATGGCCAATCTCAAGGGATCAAAAACCGAAGGTAATTTGAAGGCCGCGTTCGCCGGCGAAAGCCAGGCTAACCGCCGCTATCTGTACTTCGCGCAAAAAGCCGACGTTGAAGGCCAGAACGAAGTCTCGGCCCTGTTCCGCTCGACCGCAGAAGGTGAAACCGGCCACGCGTTCGGCCACCTCGAATATCTTGAAGTGGTTGGCGATCCGGCGACGGGCCATCCCATTGGCGATACCAAACTCAACCTGACCGCCTCGGTGGCCGGTGAAACGCACGAGTACACCGACATGTATCCGGGCATGGCCAAGTCCGCCCGCGAAGAAGGCTTCGACGAAATCGCCGATTGGTTCGAGACTCTGGCGAAGGCTGAGAAGTCACACGCCGGCCGTTTCCAAAAAGCGCTCGATACTTTGTCGTAATCTCCTTCGGATGCTGCAAACCGGCCGCGCTTCGACATTCGTAGCCGGCCGGTTTGTTTTTCGCCGCGCGCGTTTTTAAAGTCAGGACAGATGAGAGAAGGCAGCCTTGAAGCGCCCACGCGTCATGTCATCGATTGGGGCAACCCCGATTACATCGACGCCGAAAAGCTCGACGCCGAAATGCGCCGGGAGTTCGAGGTGTGCCATGGCTGCCGCCGCTGTTTCAATTTGTGCGATTCGTTTCCGCGCCTGTTCGATCTCATCGACGCGACGGGCGATGCCGAGTTGTCAGGCGTAAAGAGCGAAGACTTCAAGCAGGTGGTCGATGCCTGCACGCTGTGCGACATGTGCTTTATGACCAAATGCCCGTATGTGCCGCCGCATGCATTCAACATCGACTTTCCACATTTGCTGTTGCGCTACCGCGTGGCGGAGCGCGCCAAACACGGCACCGAATTTTTCGACAAGCAACTGGCCGAGACGGATAGGAACGGCACGCTCGCGCGCATCGCCCCCGGCATCGCCAATTGGGCGTCGAAGCGCAGCAACCACCTGACGCGACCCGTGCTGGAGAAAGTCGCGGGCGTGGACCGCAATGTGGAGCTGCCAAAATTCCACGGCCGCACATTCATGGCGCGTGCGAAAGATTCGCCGCCGGCCGTGAATCGTCATGCACCTGCGTTTGGTAAACGCAAAGCTGCGATCTTCGCGACGTGCTTTGCCAACTACAACAATCCCGACATTGGTGAAGCAGCGCTCGCGGTGTTGGCCAAGAACGGTGTGGATGCTGAAGTCGTGTATCCGGGCTGTTGCGGCATGCCGCAATTAGAGCAAGGCGATCTGGCGCGCGTGGCGGAAAAAGCCCGCTGCACGGCGGCCGCGCTGAGGCCTTATATCGACGCCGGCAAAGATATTATCGCGCTGATTCCCAGCTGCGCGCTGATGATGAAATTCGAATGGCTTTTGATTGTGCCCGACGACGAGAATGTGAAAGCCTTGGCCAACGCAACCTATGACATCGCCGAATACATTGTGGAGATCGCCGACGACGAAGGCATGGCGCCGGGCATGAAACCGGTGCCGGGCGGCGTGGCATTGCATTTGGCCTGTCATGCGCGCGCGCAGAATATGGGCGCTATGGGTGCCGAGATGCTGCGCCTGATCCCTGAGACCGATGTGAGCGTGATCGAACGGTGTTCGGGCCACGGCGGATCGTGGGGTGTGAAGAAAGGTAACTTCGACATCGCGCGCAAGTTCGTCAAACAAACCGTGAAGCGCGCTGCTGATGCGAACAAAGGACTGCTGGCCTCGGAATGCCCGCTGGCGGGAAAACACATCGCGCAGGGATTTGAGCAAGTGGAAGGGGCGGCGCCGCGTCAATCGCTGCATCCCATTCAAATCCTCGCCCGCGCCTATGGGATCGGTACGGGAGAGCCTTCATGAGTGCGCGCCGCCAAATCACGCGCGCCGATCTGATGCCCATCGCGGAGTACGCCAAGATCCGGCGTGAACACCGGCGCAAACTGGTGGATGTGAAACAGCACCGGCGCGTGCATATCGGCCCGCACGTCACGCTGTATTTCGAGAACTACGACACCATGTGGGCGCAAATTCACGAGATGCTCTACATCGAAAAGGGCGGCGACGCCCAGATCGACGGCGAATTGAGCGCCTATAATCCGCTGATTCCGCAAGGCCAGGAATTGGTGGCGACCATGATGATCGAAATCGAAGACGAGAACGTGCGCCGCCGCGTGCTGGCGAGCCTTGGTCACGTCGAAGATAAAGTGAGCTTACGTTTCGCGGGCCATACCGTGACCGGCGTGCCGGAAACCGACATCGACCGCACCACGGCGGAGGGAAAAACCTCGTCGGTGCATTTCCTGCACTTTGCGTTCACGCCCGAACAGATCGCAGCGTTTCGCACACGGGATACGGAAGTGGTCGCGGGGATTCAGCACTCGGCATATGGACACATGGCCCTGCTGCCCGAAGAAACCCGCGCTATGTTGGCGGAAGATTTAGCGTAGCTTTTTGGCGGGCTATTGAACCGCTTCATTGGGGTACACGCCCCAGAGCTGTGCGCGCTTGAGCCATCCCTGCATGCCGTTGACCTCGACGCGGCAGAAATCCACATCGACCGGACACCGCTGCACATTCACCATGACGCCTGTCTTGAGGGTGGCGATGAGCTGCGCCTGATCGTTGACGTCGCGCCGCAGGAGCGATGGGCCGTTGATGATGAGGCCGGTGCGCCGGCCCGATAGCGTGGCTTGATGGACCCAGCCCTCGGTGCCGCCGGGATCGCGCACATGACGCCAGGTATCGAACTCGCCGATGATCTCGACGGGCAGGCTGCGCCGAATATAGACCCATTCGACCGGATAGCGCGTGCCGGGACCGGTGCGCATGTTCACGGCGTCGGTGCGCAAAGACGCGAATCGCGGAATGGGTAAACCGCTGGTTTTCGGCGCGCCTTCTTTTTCGCCCTTCCCGGCAGCTTCCGCCGCTTCGTCCTCGGGCTCAGCATTGAGTTGGGGCTTGTTGAGGTCGGGCTTGGGTGCTGCTACAGGCGCCGGGTTGGCGGGCTGAGCTTTTGGCTTGGCGGGGGCTGCCTTCTTGGCAGGCGCGGCTTTGGGGGGCGGCGCCTTGTCGGGTGTGGCGGCGGCGGATGCCGTCAAACCGTGACCGAGATAAGCAACCGCACCAAATATTAGCCAAAACGCGAGACGCGGCTTCGTCACGATTTTCCGGCCTCCATGCCGGTATTACGGGTGTTCCTGGTTTTTTGCCTGGGAATTCAACGTTTGGCAATGTGCGTGGCGCAAGTCGCCGCCTGGACAAGCTTTCAGACGGCTGGTACCCCTAGTTTTTGTCAGACTCAGGACGTAAGCGCGAACATATGGCGCGACCCAAACCAATCGTCGTCGTTACACGGAAATTACCCGACGTTGTCGAGACGCGGATGATGGAGCTGTTCGACGTTCGGTTGAATGTGGACGACCATCCCTTCACGCAAGCCGAACTCATGACGGCCATGCGCGAGGCCGATGTGCTGGTGCCGACGCTTTCGGACCAGATCGATGCCGCGGTCCTGCAAACACCCGACGCGCGCGTAAAGCTGATCGCCAACTTCGGCAACGGTACGGATCACATCGACATCGCTGCCGCGCGCACACACGGGATCGGCGTGACGAATACGCCCGGCGTTCTGACCGAAGACACGGCTGACATGACCATGGCGGTGATCATCGCCGTTCCGCGCCGCCTCGTTGAAGGCGCGCAAATGATTCGCGAGGGTGCTTTTCGCGGCTGGAGTCCGACGCATATGCTCGGCCACCGTTTGTATGGCAAGCGCCTCGGCATCATCGGCATGGGCCGGATCGGTACGGCGGTCGCACGCCGCGCACGCGGGTTCGGCATGGCGATCCATTATCACAACCGCCGCCGCCTGCAGCCGCAGTTGGAACAAGAAGTCGAAGCGACTTATTGGGAAAGCCTCGATCAGATGCTCGCGCGCATGGACATCATTTCGATCCATTGTCCGCACACACCCGCGACGTTCCATCTACTGTCTGAACGTCGCCTGCGCATGATGAAACCGACGTCCTATCTGATCAACATGGCGCGCGGCGAAATCGTCGACGAACAAGCGCTGATCAAAATGCTCGATGAAGGCCATATCGCCGGCGCGGGTCTCGATGTGTTCGAACACGAGCCCGCCGTGAATCCCAAATTGTTGGCGCGCAACAACGTGATCTTGTTACCGCACATGGCCTCGTCGACGATCGAGGGCCGCATCAACATGGGCGAGAAGGTTATCATCAATATCCGCGCCTATGTGGATGGCCACCCGCCGCCGGATCGCGTTCTACCGCCGCCAGGATAAGTGACGCCCGTCGTTCTTCCGATTGCGTTTCGTGATCCGCTTGTCGCGTTCGCGCCGCTGGCCGATAGCGCCATGGCTGTGCTGCTGGATAGCGCGCAAACCGATGCCCAAGGGCGCTACTCTTACATCGCCGCCGATCCCTTTCGCGTCATCCGCTGCACGTCGCATCCTTGGTCGGTGACCGTGGATGGCGCGGCCGTGGCGGGCGACCCGTTCGCTATTCTCGCGGACGAAATGGCGCGCTTCAAAACGCCCTCGCCCGAACAAGCACCTTTCGGCGGCGGCGCCATCGGTTTTTTTTCCTACGAGCTTGGCGGCACCACTGAACGCCTGCCGCCACCGCGCACAACGCCTTGCCCCGACGACATGGTTGTGGGTTTGTATGACGTCGTGGCCGTGTTCGACTTGGAGCGGCGTGAAGCCTGGGTTATCAGCACGGGACTGCCCGAGGGAACCGCTGCACACGCGAAAGCCCGTGCTGCGTGGCTTGCCGCAGCCCTCGGCGATCAAGCCGTGGCGTCACCCGTTATCAAGGCGCGGCCGTGGACGGCGGAAATCGCACGGCCGACGTATGAGGCAAAGGTCGCGGAGATCGTTGAAGCTATTCACGCGGGCGATATTTATCAGGCGAACTTCACACAGCGCTTTACGGCCGACGCCAATGACCAATCGTTGTTTGATTTGTATCGCCGGCTGCGATCGCTGGCGCCGGCCCCATTTGGCGCATTCCTGAACGCGGGCGAGACGCGGATTTTGTCGGCTTCGCCTGAACGGTTCTTGAAAGTGGATAGCAACGGAAACGTGGAGACGCGCCCTATCAAGGGCACGCGCCCGCGCGGAGACACGCCCGCCACCGACGCGGCGTTCGCGGCGGAATTGGTGGCAAGCACCAAAGATCGTGCCGAAAATCTGATGATCGTCGATCTGCTGCGCAACGATTTGGCGCGTGTTTGCGAACCGGGCTCCATCGCCGTGCCGCAGTTATGCGCCTTGGAAACGTTCCCAGCGGTACATCACTTAGTATCGGTGGTTACAGGCCAACTGCGGAACGGTAGGACCGCAGCCGATCTGTTACGGGCAGCTTTCCCCGGCGGGTCGGTAACCGGCGCGCCCAAGATCAAAGCCATGGAAGTCATCCATGCCCAGGAGCCCAGCGCGCGCGGGCCTTATTGCGGCGCCATTGCGTGGTTGGGATTTGACGGCGCCATGGACTCCTCTATCGTCATCCGCACACTTGTGCAGACAGGCGATATCATTGCTGCGCAAGGCGGGGGCGGCATCGTGGCGCAATCGGATCCGGCGGCGGAATACGACGAGAGCATGACCAAGGTGAAACCCTTGTTGGCCGTGCTGGACGGCGCGCCATGAAAATTTCCCTGAACGGTACGCTGACCGACGAAAGCGCCGCGCGCATCGATCCGACGGATCGGGGTTTTTTGCTGGGCGACGGCGTGTTCGAGACTATCGCTGTGCGCAAAGGCGTGCCGCGACGGTTGCCGGCCCATCTCGCACGATTGCGGCTTGGCGCGGGCGTTTTGAATATCGCGCTGCCCTACACCGATGTGAAGTTGGCAATGTTGATCCAAGAGACGCTGGCGGCCAACGAACTCACGGAAGCATCTGCTCGCATCACATTGACGCGTGGACCCGGTGCACGCGGCGTCGCGCCACCGACCGCGCCGACGCCGACGTTGTTAATTACGGTGGGCGCGATGGCGCCGGCCCTTGGGCCTGCGCGCGTCATCGTTGCGCAGGATACGCGGCGCAATGAGCACTCGCCGTTGGCGCAAATTAAAAGCCTCAACTACCTGGACAATATTATCGCACGCCAAGAAGCCATCAACCTCGGCGCGGACGATGCTTTGCTTTTGAACACGGCGGGCCGCGTTGCTGAAAGCACCGTGGCCAATATCTTCGTACTGGTGAACGGCGGCTTGATTACGCCGCCTGTGGAAGAAGGCGCGCTGCCGGGTGTCATGCGGGGAGAAGCCATCAAGCTCGCGCGCGCCGAGGAAAAGCCCATCACCATCGACATGCTGGGAGATGCGAGCGAAATTTTTCTGACCAACGCGCTTGGCTTACGCGCGGTGATTCAGATCGGCGATCATACGGTGGGCGACGGCGAGCCCGGCCTGATCACGCAACTGTTGGCCGCACGGCTGTAATTATCCGGCGGGCTTTTTGCAGGCGTCGCCAATCGCTTTATAGGCGGCTGCGAATCCCTTTAGCGAAAAAGTGTCCGTCGTAACGTTATTGCGGTTAGACGTGCCGTTGATTGTGGCCGACGTTCCCTTCGCCAAGGTCTGGACCAGCGTCTTGTCGGTTTGAGCATCGCGCGCCCAGGCCCGATCGCCATTGGTGAAGAGTTTGAACCGCTTTCCAGCGACAGCGACGACAGCATCGGAATCGCCGAGGTATTGATAGCCGGCGACCATGCTAACGATGTCGAAAGCTTTTTCGCCGGGACGATGGGTGATGAGCAGCGTCGGCTTGCCCCGCGCTTTGTAATTACCGTCGGACTTTTCGGGTTCGGCGGACATGTAGCAAACCTGGCGGCCGCCTTCCTGGTATGTGGCGGCGATCCACTTTCCGAACGTGCCGAGCGCTTTGACGTCTTGCGCGTTGGCCGCGAACGGAAACGCAAAGACACACGCGAAGGCGATGACGGTGCGAGTCTTCATGATTGTGATTGTGAGAGTCCGCGCGGCGCGGCGCAAGAGCCGAGCTTAAGCCGCGCCGTCTTCAAGCTCCTCCCCGTCGCGCTCGGCGAGCGCCACCTCGGCCAGGGGCGCCGGTTTGCGAAAACGCTCGGGCAGCGGCGGGCCGCCGGCCATGACGGGGCGGGGTTCGTACTTTCCCTGCGCGATCAGGCGGTCGTACATCACTAATGCACCTGCAATGCCGACGTTGAGGCAGAACTTGGTGGGGATCTTCAGAATATGATCGCAGCGCGCTGTGATCTCGGGCGAGAGCGAACTTTTTTCCGGACCCAAGACATAGGCTGCGCAGCGCGGGTGGGTGAAGCTTGGCAGCATCACGGCGTTATCCAGCAGTTCGACCCCCACGAGGCTGCAGCCTTTGGGTAACTTGAAATCACCTAGGGTGGGGAATTCATAGAACGGTAGATTGGCCAAGGCATCGGACGTGTCGGTCTGATTGCCGTCCGCCCGGCGATAAGTGGCTGCGACGTTGAACACGAAACTGGCCCCAAAAGCATGGGCCGAACGAAAGAGATTGCCCACATTAAAGGGCTTATTGATGCCCTCGACGCCGATGCCAAAATATCCACGCATAGCTCACCCGCATTTTCGGCTGGTTGACTTGAAAGCCACCCAGCCTATGAATGCGCCAAGTTCTAACCCACGTTCCTGCCTGCGCGGAACAGCAAATCATCCCCCTTCATCCCCATGGCTGACGACCAACCTGCCTACGGACAAAGTCGCGCCGCCGATCTGCCGCCCTTCGACAATATCCGAGGCGCCGTGTGGATGCTGGGCAGCTCGATCCTGTTCTCATTTGTGTGGGTGGCAACAAAGAAGCTTCACCCCGAGCTGCCGGCGACGGAAATCGCCTTCGTGCGCTCGTTCATTGGCCTTTTGCTGGTGCTGCCGTTTTTTCTGAAGCGGGGCTTTGCCATTTTCCGCACGCAGCGCCCCGGGCTGCACATCACGCGCTGCTTCTGCTCGACCATCAATTCGATTGCGCTCTATTACGGTGTGGCGCATTTGCCGCTGGCGGTTGCCACATCCTTAAGCTTCACGCGGCCACTGTTCATGGTTTTGCTGGCCATTGTGGCGCTCGGCGAGCGGGTGCGGTGGCGCCGCACATTGGCCACCGTAACGGGATTTCTGGGCGTGCTGATCGTCCTTGGGCCCACGGATTTAATCTTCAACCACGCAGCCTTGGTCGCGCTCGGCGGCGCGGCGGCGGTCGCAGTCGCGCTGGCCGTTATTCGCCAGCAATCCATCGTCGATGGGCCGCTGACCATGCTGGCTTGGTATGTTGTGGGAACCACGGCGTTGTCGGCGCCATTTGCTTTTCTCGACTGGCACACGCCCTCGATGATGGACTGGGCGCTGATGATCTTCATCGGATTGGCCGCGAGCCTGGGGCAATTCATGTTGATCCGCGCGTTCATGTTTGCCGAGGCCACGGTCGTCAACCCGGTGGACTATACACAGATCCTGATGGGTGCCGTGTTGGGCTACTTCATGTTCGGCGAAGTGCCGAGTATCTGGACGGGCGTGGGCGCCATCGTGATTGTGGGATCGACACTGTACATCTTATTGCGCGAGGCGCGGCTGAACGTAGGCCCTAAGCCGCCGATAGATGAGCTGCCGAGTCCATAAATTGCGCGAGCTTCACGTCACGCTCGGATAATCCCTCACAGTCGTGCGTCGTCAGCGTCACTTCGACGCGGTTATAGACATTGAACCATTCGGGATGGTGATCCATCTTCTCGGCCATGAGCGCTACGCGTGACATAAAGCCAAACGCCGCGTTGAAGTCTTTGAACGTGAATGTGCGCGTGATTGCGTCGCGCCCGTCGACGTCTTTCCATGCGGCGAGCTGCTTTAATGCGGCCTCACGCGCCGCCATATCGAGTTTTTGAATCATGATCGCTTCCTTCCCGCCACCGCCGACGCTCAGCGACATCGATGAAATCGCACGCGGCGCCCTGGCAAGCTTACCGGAACCCTTGAAGCAATTCACCGAAGGTGTGGTGTTGTTGATCCAGGAATTTCCCGATGATGCCGTATGCAACGAAATGGAACTGGAAACACCCTTCGATATTCTGGGCCTTTATCAAGGCTTGCCGGTAGGGGAGAGCGGGCGCGACAGCAGCGGCGCAATGCCCGATATGGTGTTCCTCTATCGCCGCCCCATCCTCGATTACTGGTGTGAAACCGGCGAAGATTTGCATCACGTGGTACGCCACGTTCTTATTCACGAGATCGGCCATCATTTCGGCCTTTCCGACGAAGACATGGAAGCGTTGGAACAAGAGGCCGACGCCGAGGAACAAGGCGAAGCTTAATTAAGCGCGCATAAGCTTTCGGACACGTTTGCGCAGTTCAGGCACCAATTCGGCTTCAAACCATGGGTTCTTTTTGAGCCAACCGGTGTTGCGCCAACTGGGGTGGGGCAGCGGCATAAACTCGGGCATGTAGTCGCGCCACGACTGAACGGTTTCCGTCAGCGTTTTTTTTCGCCGATCTTTCAAGTAGTAAACTTGCCCATAGCCGCCAACGAGGAGCGTCAGTTCGACGTTGGCGAACAGCGGCCGGATTTTAGGATGCCAGAGTGGGCCGCAACGCTTCACGGGCGGCAGATCGCCGCCTTTGGCGTCGCGCCCCGGATAACATAGGCCCATGGGGAAAACGGCGACGCGTGTTTCGTCGTAAAACATATCCGAATCAATGCCGAGCCAATCGCGCAAGCGATCACCCGAACGATCGGTAAACGAAACGCCGCTGTAGTGCACTTTGGTGCCGGGCGCCTGGCTGACGATGAGAAGCTTTGCGCTTGGCTTACCGCGCAAAACCGGGCGTGGGCCCAACGCAAGATCGGCCGCACAGAGCGTGCAGTTGCGCGCGTCCTTCAGGGTTTTCTCGAATTTACTCATGGTGCTTTCAACAGCGCATCGACATAAGCCGGCACGATTTCCGTAGCGGGGCCGTAATGCGCCTCGGCAAAAATGTGTGCGCCTTCCGAGGGCTCGAGGTTCAACTCGGCCGTATGCGTGCCGTTGCGATGGACAGCGGAAACAAATCCGGCGGCGGGATACACGTTGCCCGATGTGCCGATGGAAAGGAAAAGGTCGCAGTCGGACAAGATGGCGGCGATGCGCTCCATCTCGCGGGGCATCTCGCCGAACCACACGACGTCGGGCCGCGCACCGCCGGCGCGCGTGCACCCGCGGCAAACATCGTCCGCCGACATGTCGTCCATGGACGCGACGGCATGTCCGCAAAAATCGCAGCGCACATTGCCGATTGTGCCGTGCATATGGATGAGATTACGGCTGCCGGCTTGGGCGTGCAGGTTGTCGACGTTCTGGGTTACGACAATCACCTCGCCCGGCCAGTCCTGCTCGAGCCGGGCAAGCGCCGCATGAGCCGCATTCGGTCGGATATCCGTGGTCCGATGGCGTTGGCGGCGCATGTTGTAGAACGCACGCACGCGTTCAGGATCGCGGGCGAAGGCTTGAGGTGTGGCGACGTCTTCAATCCGCACTTGCGACCAGAGGCCACCAGCATCGCGAAAAGTATCGAGGCCGGATTCTTTGGAAATACCAGCGCCCGTGAGAATCACAATACGCCCGTCACGCGGCGGGATGAACTTGGGGCTTACGGATGTTTGCGGCATGATATGAATATTGTCACAGCCTCGGTTTTGTCACGACACGCATGAAACGCGTTCTTTTTGTTTGCACCGGCAACATCTGCCGTTCACCCACCGCCGAAGGCGTTTTCCGCCACTTCGCCGATGCTGCCCGCTTTGAGGTCGACGTGGATTCAGCCGGTACCTACGGCTATCACATAGGTGAGCCACCCGACTCGCGCACGATCCAGGCCGCAGAAAAACGCGGATTTGATCTGAAACCACTCCGCGCCCGGCGCGTAAAACGCGAAGACTTCGATCACTTCGATCTGATTTTGGCCATGGACCACGCGCACTTGACACATCTGGAAGCCATGCGCCCCCAAAACAGCAAAGCAGCCGTGAAGTTGTTTCTCGACTATCACCCGGACGCGAAGTCGGCCGATGTGCCCGATCCTTATTACGGAGAAGCGGCGGGATTCGATCACGTTCTGGATTTGGTGGAAGCGGCATCTCGTGGCTTGCTCGACAACCTTCGCGCAGGTTAACGCAACGCGTAGTCCTCGAGCGCGTCGTAGATCGGTCCCCCGTTGCCGGTGCGGCTTTCGAATAAGGTGAATTGCGAAACCGTGAACGGACCGGCCTGAAAGAGGTTGTTGCCCTCGATGAACGATTGCACGCGCCCGACATCGGGTTGGTGCAGGCGCGCGAGCGTGACATGCGGCGTGTACTTCCGGCCTTCGGGCGGAAGGCCGGCGCGGACGAGTGTGGATTCAATTTTGCTTTGAAGGTGCAGGAGTTCGGGAGTGGGCTTTACGCCCACCCATAGCGCGTGAGGACGGTTGCCGCGCCCAAAGGTATCGATGCCGCCGATCTCCAGGTTGAAGGCGGCTTCCTCGAGTTTCGAGAGAACGTAATTGATTTCTTCCGCCATCGGCGCGTCGACTTCACCGATGAAGCGCAGCGTGATGTGCATATTTTCAGGCGCGACCCACGTAGCGCCGGGGATCCCGCTACACAAAACACGTAAACGGGCGATCACGCCATCGGGCAGAGAGAGGGCGACAAAGAGGCGCACGGCAAGACGATCCTGTTATTGCGCGGCCTTACGACGCGCATCGATCTGCGCCACCAACTTTTCGACAGCGGGCAGAATGCGGTGAACGATAATTTTTACGCCCGCCGGTAGCGGATGCATGTGATCGGCCTGATTGAGTTCCGGCACCGCGACGACACCGTCGAGGAAAAAAGGATACAGCAGAACATTGGCTTCCTTAGCGAGTTTGGGAAAGATCGGGTTGAAGCGGTCGCTGTAATCGCGTCCGAGGTTGGGCGGGGCCATCATGCCGGCAATCAAAACAGGTGTGCCGTCTTTGTGAATCCGCTGCACGATGGCGCGCATATTGTCCTCGGTCACTTTGGGATCGACGGCGCGCAAGGCGTCGTTGGCGCCGAGTTCGAGAATCACAGCGTCTGGTTTGGCTGATAGCGCCCAATCGAGACGCGAGCGCCCGCCCGCTGAGGTGTCGCCGGAGATGCCGCCTTGAACGATGATGACGTTATGCCCCTTGGCGCGTAGTGCCTTTTCGAGTTGCGCGGGAAAGGCGTCGGCGAGATCAGCGAGTCCGTAACCTGCGGTCAAGCTGTCACCGAAAGCGAGAATGCGCATGGGTTCGGCTGCGTGCGCCGGCCCTAACGTCATCGTGATCGCGATGCAAAGCGCCGCCGCCTTTTGTAACGCCGGGCGAAATGCTACCAATCGCCACCATGGCATCCAGGACATCCAGGACATCGAAGCACGCATGACGCAATCTCCGGCCGTTCTTAAACATCAGGTCGCCGCTGATCGCACGCCGGCCGAAGCCGCCATTGTGCTTGAGCAAGTGCACCTCACTCTGGATGGACCGGCGGGACCGGTCAACATCCTGCGCGGGGTCGATCTGAATGTAGCGCAAGGGTCGGCTGTTGGGCTTGTGGGGCCATCGGGGTCGGGCAAAACGACCATGCTGATGATTATGGCGGGCCTTGAGCGGATTTCTTCCGGCACCGTGCGTATCGCGGGCGCGGATTACGCGAAACTCAACGAAGACGGGTTAGCGTTGTTCCGACGCGATAACGTTGGCATCGTTTTTCAGTCGTTTCATCTGATCCCAACCATGAGCGCCTTAGAGAACGTAGCGGTGCCGCTTGAGTTCGCCGGCGTCAAAGACGCCTTCGCGCGGGCCGAAGCGCAATTGAAAGCGGTGGGCTTGGGTCATCGCATCGAGCATTACCCCGGCCAACTTTCGGGCGGCGAGCAACAACGCGTGGCCTTAGCGCGTGCCTTCGCCGTGCAGCCACGCATTTTGCTGGCCGATGAGCCGACGGGAAATCTGGACGGCGCCACCGGGCAACAGATTATCGATTTGTTGTTCGAGCTGCACGAACACCACAACACAACCTTGGTTCTCATCACGCACGATCCGTCGCTGGCGGAAAAATGCGGGCGTGTGGTGCGCATCGCCGACGGCCTTGTCGTGAGCAACGGACCGGCGAGCGGGCGATAACATGGCGCTTCCCCTCGCCTTACGCTTTGCCATGCGCGAGCTGCGCGGCGGCGTGCGCGGATTTCGTATTTTCGTCGCCTGTATCGCCATCGGCGTTGCGGCGATTGCGGGCGCGGCCTCACTCAACGATTCCGTAAAGGCGGGTATCGAGGCAGATGCGCAGCCTTTGTTGGGCGGCGACTTGCAAGTGCGCATCGGCGCGCGGCCCTTGAACGATGCGGAGTTGACCGCTGTGCGGCGCGGCGGCGATGTCAGCCAGAACCTGAACTTGCGATCTATGGCGCGCGTGGAAAATGCCGCCGGCGAGGCGCAGGCGCGCACGCTCATCGAACTGAAAGCTGTAGATACGGCTTATCCATTATTCGGCGCGATTGAATTGCATCCCACGCAATCACTCGCCGCCGCGCTGGCGGAACAAGACGGCGTGTGGGGTGCCGCGATCGATGCGTCGTTGCTGACACGGCTGCATGTTGTTGTCGGGGATCACATCAAAGTCGGCGACGCGACATTGCAAATTCGTGCCGTTATCCAGAAAGAGCCCGATCGCAGCGTTAGCTTCGCGACGGCCGGTCCGCGCGTGATGATTTCGATGGAAGCGGTCGCGGCCACCCAACTTGTGCAGCTGGGGAGCCTTGTCGATTACAACTACAACATTCGCTTCAACGGCTCCGAAACCGCGGACGTCATGCGCACGCGCTTGTTGAAAGATTTCCCCAACGCCGGCTGGCGCGTGAGGGGATTGAACCAAGCAGCACAGGGCTTAGACGCATTCTTAGATAACGTGACGTTGTTCCTGACATTGGTGGGACTGACGGCGCTTCTGACCGGTGGCATTGGCGTGGCGAACGCCGTGCGCGCTCATCTGGCGGGGCGCATGAACACCATCGCCACGTTGAAGTGCTTAGGTGCGCAAGGCGACGACATCTTTGCGATTTATTTGATTCAGATGGCTTTTCTTGCGGCCATCGGCATCGCAATTGGGGTTGCTGTGGGCGCGGCTATTCCCTTCGCGGCCGACAAAGGTTTGCGCGACCTGTTGCCGGTCAAAATGGTGTTCGGTGTCTACCCGATGGCATTACTGGAAGCGGCGATCTTCGGTGTGCTGACGACCGCTGTATTTGGTTTGTGGCCGCTGGCGCGCGCGCGCGACATCGCGCCCGTGGCGCTCTTTCGCAGCTTGGTCGCGGATCGCGGACAATGGCCGCAAAAGAAATATGTGGCGGCGATTGGCGTCATCGGCGCGGCCCTTGCGGCCTTCACAATCTTCACGGCCGATCAGTCGCGCTTTGCGGTGTACTTTGTCGGCGGCGCATCGGCGGCGCTGCTGTTATTCCGCGCGGCGGCGGCGTTGGTGATCAGGCTGGCAGCGAAGCTGACTAAATCGCGCACCGGTTTCGCGGCGGGCCGTCCGAGCCTGCGGCTGGCACTCGCCAATTTGCATCGGCCAGGATCGCCTACGGCAACCGTTATCTTGTCGTTGGGGCTGGGCCTTTCGGTTCTGGTAGCGATCGCGCTGCTACAGACGAATCTCGACGCACAGATCAAACACGGCCTGCCGAGCGATGCGCCGAGCATGTTCTTCATCGATATTCAGCCCGATCAAGTGGAGCGTTTCACAACGCTGGTGAGTGCCGTGCCCGGCGTCGACAAAGTTCTATCGAGCGCAATGATTCGGGGGCGCGTTACGAAATTGAAGGACGTGCCTGTCGAACAGGCGCAGATCGAGCCCGCGAGCCGATGGGCCGTGCGCGGCGAACGCGGACTCTCGTATGCAGCGACGTTGCCGGAGAGTGCGCGGCTTTCGGCCGGTGCGTGGTGGCCGGCCGACTATGATGGCGAGAACCTTGTGTCGGTCGATGCCGCGGTCGCGCACGATCTGCACATCGGCATCGGCGATACGTTATCGGTGAACATTCTCGGCCGCGAAATCACCGCGCGCATCGCCTCCTTGCGCGACATTCGCTGGCAATCGGGCGCCATGAACTTCACGCTGATCTTTTCGCCAAATGCATTAACCGGCGCTCCGGGCATGTACATCGCCACCGTCAACTCCACGGCGGGATCGGAAGAGAAAATCGAGTCAGCTGTGCTGGATGCCCTACCCAACGTCACGGTTATTCAAGTGCGCGAGGCGCTTGAAATGTTGAAAACGGTGCTGGGGACTTTGGGCGTCGCGGTGCGAGTCACGGCCGCCGTCGCCCTGATTGCGGGCGTGCTGGTTTTAGCCGGCGCTATCGCTGCAGGGCACGCGCGACGCATCTACGAATCGGTCGTCTTGAAAGTGTTAGGTGCGACGCGGGCCGACGTTCTGAAGGCCTTTGTGTTCGAATATCTCCTCCTCGGCCTGGCCGCCGGGCTGATCGCAGCCTTCGTCGGAGCGATTGCCGCATGGGCCATTGTGACCCACTTGATGCACATCCCGTGGACGATCGACTTCACCATGGTGGGGGGCGTAATCGTGGGCTCGATGGTCGCAACACTTATGGCGGGTTTTACCGGGACGTGGCGGGCCATGGGGGCCAAAGCCGCCCCGCTCCTCCGAAATGACTAAGTAATTGTAGTAACTGGTAAATTCCGCGTGAGATCGGATTACGTTTTGGCCATGGGAGGCCGATTCCGGTTGCGCGCGCGCTCCAATGCCCCAATATGATGCGTGTGCCCGTAAAAGGGCCTTTTGCATATGAGGGTTCAGATGGCTTTTGAAACAGATCGTGGCGCCTACAGCCGGCCGTATAGCGTCGGCCAGGCGGGAGCTGCCGAGATCGACGCCGGCCTGCGCCGCTACATGCTGCAGGTTTACAACTATATGGCGTCGGGCCTTTTTCTGTCGGGCCTTGTCGCCATGCTGGTGGCCAACACCGGCGCGCGCAGCTTGTTTTTCCAAGCGACCGAAAGAGGTTACGGCCCCACCGGCCTCGGATGGCTGAGCATCCTGGCGCCCATCGGCATCATTCTCGCCATGAGCTTTGGCGCATCGCGCATGAAAGCCAGCACGTTGAAGGTTCTGTATTGGGCCTTCGTCGCCACCATGGGCGTGGGCCTTTCAAACGCCCTGCTGATGTATACGGGCGTCAGCGTCACACGCGTGTTCTTCATCACGGCAACGGCGTTCGGTAGCTTGAGCCTGTACGGCTATCTGACGAAGCGCGATCTGTCGGCGTTCGGCACCTTCCTGTTCATGGGGCTCATTGGTCTCATGATTGCGGGTATCGTGCAGATGTTCGTTCACAGCGCGGCGCTCCAGTTCGTTTACTCGGCCGTTGGCGTCTTGTTGTTCTCGGGCATGACCGCCTACGACACGCAGCGCATCAAGAACAACTACCTTCAGATGGGCGGCACCGATCATTCGGCGATTATGGGCGCGGTTGCGATCTATCTGGACTTCATCAACTTGTTCCAGTTCCTGCTGCAATTTATGGGCGTACGCCGCGACTAAACTCGCTGAAAATTAATGACAAAAAGGCCCGGATTCACGTCCGGGCCTTTTCTTTGTCCGCCGCTTTTGATACCGACACATCAACATGACAATAACCCATTCATACCCAAGCTTGCGCGCCGCGGTTCTTTCTGCACGTCGCCTGTTGCAGCAAGGTAGCGCGAAGGAAGCAGCGCAGATTTATCGTGATCTGCCCACCATGTTCACGGACAACAAAAAGCAAGCATTCACGCAAGCCGGCGAAGGTCTCTTGAAGTGCGGCCTGTGGAGCGAGGCCGTTGCAGCATTCAATGCCGGCCTTACGCTGAATCCTGTCAGCCCGTCGTATCTAGGCGGCCTTGCTGAAGCTTACGCGGCTGCAGAGAATTATCCGCGTGCAGTAACCTATCTGCAGAAAAATATCGAACGTGATCCGTCTGCCGTCAATCTTACGGGCCTCGGTGTCATGCAGATGCTGGCGAATGATTGGACGAGTGCTGAAGAGTCGTTCGCGCGCGCTTTGGCGGTCGAACCGTTGAAAGAAGACGCATGCGTTGGCCGCGGCGATGCCTTGCAGCGGTTGGGACGAAGGGATGAAGCGCTTGCTGCTTATCGGCGCGTTGTATCGATCAATCCCAATAACGCCGACGCCCTTTTGAAACTGGGGTCTCTGTTAGTTGACCCCAAATCGGCGGCGGAAGGCGAAGCATTGCTGCGTCGGTCCATCGACATCGAACCGCGAAACACGCCGGCTTATGTGAATCTGGCAACCGCCTGTTCTCTTCAAAACAAACCCGCGGAAGCCGTGCTTTGGGCGCGTAAAGCCGTGGAGATGAATCCGGAAGCCGAGGGCGCGCAGTATATTCTAGGTGCTACAAGCTTGGAGGCTGGCGATTTCGCAGGCGCCCTGCCCGCGCTGCGGCGCGCAGCGGAACTCGCGCCGGGACACGCCGGCGCCATGTCAGCAGTCGCGATCGCCGAGGGACTGCTCGACAACGTCCGTGCAGCGGAGCGCGCGTGGCAAATTGTCTTAGCGCTTGAGCCTAAAAATATGACGGCACGTCATATGCTCACGGCTTTGCTAGGCGGTGCCCTGCCAGCATTGCCGGAGAAATATGCTGAGCAATATTTCGATTCGACGGCGGGTGACTACGATCATATGCGCGCGCCCTCCTATCAGGCGCCGCAAAGTATGGCGGCGTTATTGAGCGAGTTGACACCGCGACGCACATTCAAGAATTTTTTGGATATCGGGTGCGGAACCGGCCTTGTTGCCGAGGCTTTGAGCGTGTCGGAAAAATTCGAGGCCAGTGTCGGCATCGATGTGTCGGCGAAGATGCTTGAAATCGCGCGCGTAAAAAATGTTTATAGCGATCTGATTCAAGGAGACGCGGCATCGATCTTGAATGCGATGAGTGAGCCCTTCGACCTCATCACCGCGATCGACCTGTTCCCATACGTCGGCGATCTCTCCACGCTCATACCGGCCATCGCGCGCTGCCTCGCTCCCAAGGGTGTGTTTGCCTACTCGGCCGAGAGCCTCAATGCGGGAAAATATAAATTGGAGCGCACTGGGCGCTTTAACCACAGCACGTCATACGTCGAAGACCTAGCGCGGGCCGGAGGTCTTACCCCCGTCGGGCATCGCGCGATCACCTTACGCGCAGAACGCAGTCGTCCCGTAGCCGGTGTGGTTGGCCTGTTCGAGAAGACCGCATAGGGCCTCTAAGCTGTTGATTTAAAATGGTGCCGACGCGCGGAATTGAACCGCGGACCTACTGATTACGAATCAGTTGCTCTACCCCTGAGCTACGTCGGCAACGGGGCAAGTAAAGACGCCGAACCCACGTTTCCGTGGAATCGGCGGGACCATATGCGGTTCGGCTGGCGGGCGCAAGATGACGTATGATCGGCCTTAATGACGACAGAACAACGATATGACGTGGCCGTCGTGGGGGCCGGTTTAGTGGGGGGTGCGCTGGCCTGCGCGTTGGCCCGCCACGGCGTCCGAACCATTGTTATTGATCGCCTGGATCCGCGCGTCATGGTGGCGCCGGCCTTTGATGGGCGCGCCTCGGCAGTTGCGCTGACCAGCCGCCATTTCCTTGAAGCCATCGGCGTGTGGCGCCATGTGGCGCCGGGAACGCAGGCCATGCGCGAAATCCGGATTTCGGACAACGCGTCGCCGCTCTTCCTACATTACGACCATGCCGACATCGGTGATCAGCCACTTGGCTATATGGCGGAGAACCGGCACCTGCGCGTGGCCCTCGCCAAAGAAATGACGGCACTTCCGGATCTCACCGTCATGAGCGGCGTGAGTGTCGCCGGAATGACGCAGACGCCGGATGAAGTGATTTTGGAAACGAGCGGCGGACCTGTTCGCGCGGCCCTGACCGTCACAGCGGAGGGGCGCGATTCACAGTTGCGAAAATTGGCGGGCATCAACGTGACGGGCTGGGATTATCCGCAAGTCGGTTTGGTCGCAACCATCGCGCATGCGCGAAGCCATGATGGAATCGCGCACGAACGCTTTCTTCCGGCCGGCCCCTTCGCCATTCTGCCGCTGAAAGGCAATCGCGCGTCACTGGTGTGGACCGAGCGCAGCGATACGGCCACGTCGTACATGGCCATGGACGATGCCGCGTTCTTGCGTGAAATCGAGGAACGCGTCGGCGGATTTCTGGGCGCGCTCACACTCGAAGGGCCTCGCTTCAGTTATCCTTTGGGACTGCAATTTGCGCAGCAGTACACAAAGGGCCGCCTGGTGCTGGCGGGCGATGCGGCCCACGGAATTCATCCCATCGCCGGGCAAGGCGTGAACTTAGGGTGGCGCGATGCTGCCGCGTTGACGGAAATCATCGTCGATGCAATGCGCCTTGGGCTGGATATCGCGAACGTGGACAGCCTGGCCCGTTACGAACGTTGGCGGCGCGCCGACAACCTGCTGATGGCGGGCATGACCGATGCGCTTAACCGGCTATTCTCCAACGACGTCGCGCCGGTGCGCCTCGCGCGCGATGTGGGATTGGCTACGGTGAATAAACTGACACCGCTGAAAAAGCTTTTTATGCGCCACGCCATGGGCGCAGTGGGCGATGTACCGCGCTTGATGCGCGGATAAGCACCTTCGCTACGGCTCGCGCTTCAAGCCTTTGGCGGCCAACGCGGCAAGATAGGTCGCCCAGCGGCTTTCCCGCTCGCGGCCTAATTCACTCAAATAACGCCACGAATAGATGCCGGTGTCGTGCAGATCGTCGAAGATCAATCGCACGGCATAGTTTCCGACGGGCTCAATTTGGCGGATGCCCACATGCCTGCGGCCGGCGACCAAAACTTTCTGAGAAGGGTGGTGGCCCTGAACTTCCGCCGACGGGCTTTCAACGCGTAAATATTCGGCCGGCAGTTCAAAATGTTCGCCAGACTCAAACGCGACTCGCAAAATCTTTTCAGCGGAGTCGTAAGCGATGTCTGTGGGCCAAGGCTCGGGGGACGACGTCACGGGCCTTATTCCGAGAGACGGCGCGCCTCTTCCGGCAGCATGATTGGAATGCCGTCGCGCACTGGATATGCGAGCCCCGCTTTGCGGCTGACAAGTTCGCGCGCCGCGCGATCATAATCGAGCGGTCCTTTCGTCACGGGACAGACTAGAATTTCTAAAAGCTTGGGATCGATGTCCGTGTGCGTCATGCGAAGCTCCTATTGGGGCGGGGTTTCGGACCCGCCGGTGTCGAACATGCCCATCTGCAGCAATTTCGCAAGAGTTTCGGCGCGCGCGTCGATATCGGCGCATTCCAAAAGCGCTTGTTTCTCGCGTGGATCGAACGGGCAGATCATGCAAAGCGAGTTCACGAGCGTGGCGTCCGAGAGGCCCTTGATGACGTCGGCACTGATCGGAACGTGCTGCGCCTCGAGGTATGGTTTTAGGTGCGCGAGGATCATGGTGCGGTCGAATTTGACGCCAGCTGGAGCATCGAGGTCGCTTTTGAAAGGCTCATAACGCGGCCGCACGCGGCGATAGCCGAGCCGGCCTTCAATCTCCTGCTCGACCCGAAAGCGTATCAGTCCGCGCAAAACGATCAGCAGCCGGCCGTCTTCCGTTTCTTCGAACGACGTCACACGCCCGGCACAGCCAACGTTATAAATCGCCGGTTCCGGTTTTTGCGTATCGCTTTGAATTTTGGCTTTATCGACGTCGGGCTGAATCATCCCGATCAAGCGCCCGCTTCTGAGAGAATCGAGCGTCATGTTCAGGTGGCGCGGCTCAAAGATATTGAGCGGCAGGCGGCCCCACGGCAGCAGTAAAGCCCCGCTTAGGGGAAAAATCGGCAGTTCGCTCGGCAGATCGTCGTATGTCGTTTGGACGGGGCTGCGCATTTCACTTACGAAAAGAGAATAGACGACAAGCGCCGCCGTCCCTGAAGCGTGAGCGGATCTGCAGGCCCCAAAGCATCGAAAAACTGAACGAGCTGTTTGCGCGCGGCTTCGTCATTCCATTTACGGTCGCGTCTGATCATGTCGAGTAAATCGTCGAACGCTTTCTCGTGCGCGCCGGAACCATATCGCGCCATGGCGAGATCGAGCCGCGCCTGCATATCCTTCGGATCGGCGGCGACCTTGGCTTCAAGTTCGGCGATGGCGCTGGCGTCGCCCACATTTGCAGTCGCCGCTTTAACATCGAGCGCCGCCTGCACGCCCGCGATCTCGGGCGCATTTTTGATTTGATCGGGCAGTTTGGCGATTACTTCACGCGCGATATCGACTTGATCGAGTGCAAGATAACAACGCAACGCGCCCGCCAGCGCTTTCACGTGCGTCGGCTCTTGCGCGAGAATTTCCTGATAGACCGTCAACGCCTGGTCGAGTTGGCCTTCGGTCACAAACGATTCCGCTTCAAGCAAAGCTTCGTCGATCATCGAACCCTGATTGCCGGTCAGGCGATCGATGAATTGTTTGAGCTGGCTCTCCGGTAAGGCGCCCATGAAGCCATCGACCGGTTGGCCGTTCTTGAATCCATACACCGCTGGAATCGATTGGACGCGGAATTGCTGCGCGAGCTGTTGATTCTCATCGACGTTGATTTTCACCATGCGCACTTTGCCGGCGTATTGCTTGACGAGGCGCTCCAAAAGCGGCCCAAGCTGCTTGCAGGGGCCGCACCAGGGGGCCCAAAAGTCGACAATGACGGGAACCTGCTGCGACACATCGACCACATCCACCATGAAATTAGCGGTGTCGGTTTCCTTGATGAGGTCGCCCATAGGGGGCTGGGAGGGTGCGCCTTCGGTCGGCTGTCCAATCAGCATGCGTTCAATCCAACTACGGTTTAGGCCGGTTTTTACCGGAAGAACTGCAGTTTACTTGTGGTGGAAATCGACGGGAGGCAAGCGCTTTTTTTACGCCCTGTCAGCGGTTTGGCCCTTAACTACCCCCTTAATCGTGACCCGATTGAGAAAGGTGCCTAAGTCCTTGCAATGGGGGCTTAAGCCGGTATATTCCCGCCCTCTCCTGATAGGGCCGGATGTTTGAGCGTTACCAGCCCATTGCCGTGAGCGGGCGTAGCTCAGGGGTAGAGCACGACCTTGCCAAGGTCGGGGTCGAGGGTTCGAATCCCTTCGCCCGCTCCAATACTTCGAAACCGCAGCGAACCACCTTTTCTAGGGTTCGGCGGCCGCGGCAGTAAGGTTCAAATCTCATCGCAGAGGGTAAGCAGCCGCGCGGGCGATACCGTGAAATGGCCCCCTGTATGTCGTATCGAGGACGCAACTAAGGCATTAGTGTTGCACGGCATACACAACCCAAAGTCCCCATGAACGCTGCCATCTGGGCGCTTACCACGATCAATAATTATTACGATCATGATGTAGATCGTGTGCTGAAATTCCCACCGGCAACAGAATCGCGTTCCTCGTTTATGGCGCGCGGCAAGCGGTGCCACATCGGTTCAGTGACGGCATTACGTTCACTTGCGCGGGCGCTGGCCGATAAAATTATGATATAATTCAATGCATTAGGGCGACGTTTCTGAAATAGCGGCCGCGGTGAGCCAAAAAACCAGGAATTGCTCGGGCTTTGGAACAGCGCGCCTGCTTGTACATAGCCGCTCCACCCGAAACATTGAATAAGGGCATCACAAAAGGTCCGACACGCGGGCTCCGCGAAAAACCTCTTAAATTACAGCTGGGTGACAGCAATCCCCGGGTGATAAAGTGCGCCGCGTGCGGGAAGACGCCGGGAGGCGCACTCACACTTCAAAATAATAAGGGGTTCGTATGGGTAAGGTACGCGTTGCGATCGTCGGCATTGGAAATTGCGCGAGCTCGCTGATTCAAGGGCTTCACTATTACAAATCAAAGTCGCCCGAAGAAGCGATCGGCGTGATGCATTGGAATATCGGCGGCTACAACGTCACCGATCTCGAGATCGCCGCGGCCTTTGACATCGACGCGCGCAAAGTCGGCCGCGATGTCAACGAAGCCATCTACGCCCTGCCCAACTGCACCACGTTCTTCGAGAAGAACGTTCCGCCCACGGGCGTGAAAGTGCAAATGGGTTACGTGTTGGACGGCTTCGCCGATCACATGGAAAATTATCCGGTTGAGCGTCGCTTCGTGAAAGCGGACGCCGCCGAGCCGACGCACGCCGACGTCGTGAAGGCCTTGCGCGACAGCAAAGCCGAAGTTTTGATCAGCTATCTGCCGGTCGGCTCGCAAAAGGCCACCGAGTTCTACATGAACTGCGCCCTGGAAGCGGGCGTCGGCGTCGTCAACTGTATCCCGGTGTTCATCGCCAGCGATGCAAAGTGGGCCAAGAAATTTGCCGATAAAAACGTTCCAATCATCGGCGACGATATCAAGTCGCAAGTGGGCGCGACGATTGTGCACCGCGTGCTGACCGACCTGTACGCCAAGCGCGGCGTGAAGCTGCATCGCACCTACCAGCTGAACACCGGCGGCAACACCGACTTCCTCAACATGCTCAATCGTTCGCGGTTGCAGTCGAAGAAGATTTCCAAAACCGAAGCCGTGCGCTCGGTTGCGGGCGATCACATGGCCGACGAGAACATCCACATCGGCCCCAGCGACTATGTGCCGTGGCAGAAAGATAACAAGCTGTGCTTCATCCGCATGGAAGGCAGCCTGTTCGGCGACGTGCCGATGAATATTGAACTGCGTTTGTCGGTAGAAGATTCGCCCAACTCGGCGGGTGTCGCGATCGACATGATCCGCTGCGTGAAAGTCGCACTCGACCGTGGCATCGGCGGCGTGCTCGGCGCACCGTCGGCGTATTTCTGCAAGCACCCCTCGACCCAATACACCGACGACATCGCCTACGAAATGACGGAAGCTTTCATTGCGCCCGTGGCGACAAATGCGCCGGTCAAAGCCTTGATCCTCGCGGCCGGCTTAGGATCGCGCTTGCGCGAACTGGGCAACAGCAAGCCGCTCACCATGCTGGAAGGCACTCCGCTGATTGAACGCATCGTGCGTCAGTCGGTGGACGGCGGCGTGAACGAATTCGTTGTCGTAGTCGGCTACATGGGCGACGAAGTGACGGGATTCCTGGAAAAGCTGTCGAAGGAATTGAAGGTTTCGATCCAGTGCGTCGTCAACGAAGCTTGGAACAAGGGCAACGGCCGCTCGGTTCTGGCGGCGCGCGATCTGCTCAATGGTCCCTTCCACCTAATGATGGCAGACCATCTGTTCGATCCGGCAATCCTGCGTGCGCTGCGTGCAAAACAACTGCACGAAGGCATGGTGCGTTTGGCCGTGGACACGAACCTGTCCAATCCATGGGTCGATCTGAATGATGTTACGAAAGTACGTCAGCAGAATGGCCGCGTCGCGGACATCGGCAAGAACATCGAACAATACAATGCGTTCGATACCGGCTTCTTCTACTGCACACCGGCGCTGTTCGATGCCATCGAACGCAGCATTAGCACGCACAACGATGATTCGCTCTCGGGCGGTATGCGCGAGCTTGGCCGCGCGAACGCCGTCGAAGCCTTGGATATCGGTGCTTTGGAATGGATCGACATCGACGATCCGAAAGCGCACCGCCAGTCGCAAGGCATGGTGCGTAAGGTCGCCGGCTAAAATCTAACCCGCTGTTTCGGTAAGTGCCGCCAGGCGCTTACCGGCGGCGGCGTTGACTTGCATGAGACCGACAACCGCAAGGTTGAGCACAACGGCCTCGAACCACAAATATCCCTCGGGCCACGCCACCAAGAACGCGATGAAAATCGCGATCGAGCGATTGTTTGCGCTCAAGATCGACCAGAGCTTCACTGGGCGACCATATACGTCGCGATATTTGGCGCCGATGGCCGTCGCCTCACCACGCCCTGCGCGTTCCATCAGATCACGCTTCAGTGCCGCGGGCATGGGCAGAAAGAGCTGCTGCACTTTTTCATAAACACGCATTGCGAAGGTCGCCGAGGAAGACATCTTCGCGGCCGTGACGGGCCCGGTCTCCATTTTGCGCCAGGAGAGATAAACCTCACGTTGGCGCTCGAAGGCGGCGGCCTGGATCGCGTGACTGACGGCAGCAATGACGACCAGCGCAAGAATGGACGCGTCGTGAGCGGACAGCAGCGTGAGTGCTACCGCGATATAGATCGCGCCGAAGGTGACGTAATCACAAGCGCCGTCGATGACTTGCCCCGAGGGCGACATTTTGTTGGTGAGACGCGCGAGCTGGCCATCGGCCCCATCAAAAATGTGCCAGGCGATCATCAGCGCAAAGCCGGGAAAGATGAGATTCTCATAGTATGCGAGACCGGCCGCCATTCCACAGAGCGCCCCCATAATCGAGACGGCATTGGGATGCACACCCGCGCGCGCGAGCAGCGGCACGAGGCGTGCGCTGAGGGGATGAATGAAATAGAGGTTGGTCGCTTCCTCTATCTCCGGATTGCGGCGAACGCCGTTATTGGCCTGGGTCACGCTCAATATTCGGTCGAAAAGAAGGATTACAGGTAAAGGTAGGTCTACTTACGCAGGCTTGGGCATGATATCGGAGGACGCCCCGGGACGGAACGGAAAGAAATGAGACGAGGCGCGGCAAAAGAATGAGTGCGGAGTCACAGACGCGAGCGGATCACGGCTATATCTCGCGCGGTTTCTGGATATACATCTCGGGCCTATTGCTGCGTCTTGGTGCGCGGCTGCCGATGCTATTGATCGCCGGGCGCGCCTATGGGCCCGCTTTATACGGCGAATATATTATCTGTATTGGGGTTGTTGAGACCCTGGCGGCCGCCGCGACCCTGGGCTTTAAGCGCACGCTGTTCACGTTCATGCAGGAAAGCGGCGAAGGCGGGGGCAACGTAGGGATTGCGGTGCGGCACGCGCTCCTGATCGGGATTGGCGGCGCGCTGATATTGAGTCTCGTTCTTACGATCACGGCTCCCTTTCTTGCAACGCTGCTTGGCATCGAACGGGGCGCCGGCCGGTTGATCGCGTTGGCATGGATCGCCCCAGTTATCGTCATCACTGACCTTTTCCTTACCGCGACCTTCTTTAATCGTCGCTTGCGCTACGATATCTGGGCGCGCTGCATCGCAGAGCCCGGCACACAAGTGGTCGTGGCCGGCGGCCTTTTTCTGGCGGGTGCGGTCGAATGGGGTCTGGCGATTTCCTACGCCGCGGCTTTGATTGCCGCGGCATTGACTGCGGCCTGGGGCTATCGGGGTCAATTTGGTTTGCGCGGGCTTTGGGGCCCCATCGACTGGAAGCGCGTGCGCGGCATGTCGAACGTATCGTCGCGTACCGCTTTGTTCGATCTTCTCGGTATTTTGATGACGCGCCTCGATATGTTTGTTGTGGGGCACTTTTTCTCGGCCGGCCCGGTTGGCCTTTACGGCATGGCGCAGCAGTTCATCACCGTGCCCGACAAGATCGGAAAGAGTTTCGTGCCCGTCGCGATGCCGGTCGTCTCCCATGCCATGACCGACGGCGATTTGAAACGCGCCCGCGCGGCATTGATGTCGGTTGCGCCACGTCAGGTCGGGCTGGAAGGCCTCGTCGCCGTCATCTTCATTGCCGGCGGATCCTGGATGTTAGAGCTGTTCGGTAAGGGCTTTGGCGGAGCCGCGATGGTGCTTGCGATCCTGGCGATCGGCACCGTTTTGAACGATCTTCTTTCACTCTCCAGCTTGCCGCTTGTAGTGGCGCGTCCGGTGGTAAACCCGGCCGCATCGGTTGCCACATTGGTTGTGTATCTCGCCGCGGTATCCCTCGTCGGAAATTCTCACGGCATTGAGGGCATCGCCTTAATTTCAGTCGGGGCAGCGCTGATCGGAAACCTGGTACGCACCTGGGTATGCTGGCGGGTTCTCTACCCCTCGCCAGTTACTCCGCAGGTCTAGATTCCGGGTCGGGAGGCGTCTCCCAAGTGGGCGTTTCCTTTTTTTCCTTCGCGCGTTTCTTGAGAACCGACGTGCGATCGAACGTCGCGCGGAACACAGGACTCGTGTCTTCGAGAACTCGGCGGCTGTTGACCACGAAGCGCCATTGATGAACGAAGAACGTCGCGATGCCGTAGATGCAGATCATGCAGAAGCCGGCAAACCACGCACCAGAAAGCACGAACGGCAAGAACGTCCAAATCTGCGTGTTGCGACGACCAGCGATCATACGGAATCTGCGGTCGAATGGTGAGGCGTCGCAAAGGAATTTTCCCGACATGCGCCGGAAGAACTCCAGCTGCACTTCATCGGCGAAATGAAACAGAATTAGTGCGCCGGCCATCACATATGGCAATGCGCCGTAGCCAGCCTCGGAGAAATGGTAGGCCATGCTGAAATAGATGAGGTACTCAACACCCTTATCGACCACGTGTTCTATTTCGCCGATGGGGCTCGATATCAACTTAACGCGGGCGAGCTTGTCGCCGATACCGTCAAGGATGCCGATGGCCAGTCCCAACATGAGTCCGGGAAAGAACAGGCCCCTCGCAAACAGCCAGGCTGCGGCCAAACCTAAAATTCCCCCAATAGCCGTGATCTGAGTGGGCGTTATGGCCGTGGCGCACAGGCGCGCCGTAATCCAGTGCTCGACGGGTCGATGAATGAACCAGGCCGGCCAATCTTGAACGCCCTTTTGGGCGGCATCGAGGATGGCGGTGAATGCGAGTTTCGCTTCGGCCCGGGTTCGCACCCGCTGCCACAGCATCGGCACCGCGCGCCGTTGGCTGGCAAGGTAAGTGTCGAGCGTTTGGACATCAATGATTTTTGCACTGTCGCGCACACCGGATATCAACCGTTCAAACGTTGCATGATCGAGCAAAACCGGCGCCTGTGCGCGCAGCCATTGGGCTGATACTTTCGCAACGATGATCGACGGATCTCTAGGAGATGTGGCGACGACATGGAGCGCGACGTCGACCTGCATCGCCTCGAACGCGCGTTGATCGATCAGCACATCCGCCGGAACGAGAAAGACGGCACCCTGCTCCGGCAGATCGATTGGTGACCCCGTTGGAACAATCGTCACATCAAAATTTTTAGCGTCGCGGCTGAGAGCGGCCGGCGCCATATAGTGAAGCGCATCTGCAGCGACAAATGCCTGGGAGCATCCCGTGCCCCGTAATGCATGTGTAATACGGCGCGTGAGACCCATACCGCCGACATCTAAATCACGAACAGGAGTTGCGGTCTCTCCCTTGCCACCTGAGAAAACGACCGCCGTTGGTCCCACCACAAACATCCTCTGTTACTCAAACGCACACTTCAGGGTGTGACTTGCGTCAACCACAAGCTAGCATACAGTTTCCGCCGTTTGTGAAGCCGCGCATTTAATGCATGACCGCTTGCTAGTGTTACGAGGTTCGATGAACGCGCGTACTGACAGTATTTCGTATTCAGGATTTCTTCGCGCGGCGCTGTTCAGTACTAAAAGTTCACCCTAAGCTGCGTCCACAAGCCAGCATGTTCGACGAATGGCGTCTGGCGCAGCCTCTGCCGGCCACTTAATCACACCTTTGCGCCTCTAAGATTGGTCCGACTTTTGCACCTCCCATGAATGGGGTCGCTTAACGCCGCAGCGCTGCTTTGCGCTGTCTGCCAAAGCATGAGGTGCGTGATGAGCGTACAATCGATTAGTAATGCGCTGAGTCCACAGGAGATTCAGCAGATCCTGCAACAGATGCAGTTGGCCAGTGCCGATCCGAACGGCACGAGCACGACGACTGCGGATTCGACCGCAGCGGATGGGCAGAATCTGCCGACCGGCACGAATGCCCAAGACGATGAAACGCCGGCGGCCGCGCCTGTTACATCAGGACAAGCGCCGCTCGACCCAAAAACCGTGCTCGCGCTTTTGCAGATTCAAGAAGGTCAGCAAATGGAGCAGGCCGATACTTTGATTTTCGGGGATACCGCGGGAAGCGGTTCGACCGGAGATCCGTTGCTGGACGCGCTAAACGCACAAGGTTCCAACGGCCCGGATTTCGGCCAATCGATGCTGGATAGCTTGAACACAAGCTCCAATACCAACAGCGATATTTCCGGTGCCGCGCAGCAGCTTCTCAATTCTCTGAATGCATCGGGCGCAGGCGCCAGCACAGCTGCGGACCTGGATAGCGACGCACAAACGGATGATACCAGTACCGGGACGGCAGCGACGGCCGCCGCCACCACGACGGCGCCACCCGAGGATGAGACCTGATCATGATCGTGCTACCGGCACCGCAAGTGGATTTGCTTCAGCTGCTGCTGGGCATGAAGTTACGTGGCGCGGTGCGCGACGACGAAGAGCCGCGCCCACGACAGCCGACGAATGATTTTCTCGACCTCTTGAATACGCAATACGCTCAAGCCGCCGGGACGCTGCCGCGTCCGGCGGCGAAAGCGCGCGCGAACATTGCAAAACCGCCGGCGAAGCGCGAACGTCCCTCGGACGACCCGCGTAAGCAACGTGAACGAGAGACAAGCCAGCAACGCAGATCGGCGTGGGCTTAGGCTGCCCGACGCGCGAAGAGACGGTGAAGGCGTGTACCGGCTCGGTGGCGCATATCCACCAACCATTCTCCAAGGCGTGCCGTATAAACATAAATGACGGGCGTGGTGTACACGGTCAAAAGCTGACTCACGATCAAACCGCCGGCCAACGTTATGCCCAGAGGTTTGCGCAACTCGCCGCCTTCGCCGAAGCCGAACGCAAGCGGGATGGCGCCCAAGACGGCGGCAACGGTCGTCATGGTGATCGGGCGAAACCGTTTGCTGCACGCTTCAAGTATCGCGTCGCGATGGCTCAACCCCCGTTCGCGTTCACCGACAATCGCGAAGTCCACCATAATGATGGCGTTCTTCATTACGATGCCTATGAGCAGGATTAAGCCGATATAGCCAATGACGCCGAGTTCGTTGTGAAACAAAAGTAGCGCGATGAACGCGCCAATGCCGGCCGTTGGCAACGTAGAGACAATCGTGAGCGGATGAATATAACTCTCGTACAACATCCCCAGCACGATATAGACCGAGAAAATGCCCACGAGGATGAGAAGCGGTGCGCCGCCGGCGGTGGACTGAAATGCGCCAGCGTTGCCCGCGAATACGCCGTGAATCGTCGCCGGCATTCCGATGCGATCCGCTGTCGCCTGAACAGCGCGCGTTGCATCGCTGAGCGAATATCCCGTCGCGGTCGCGAACGACACCGTCGCAGCCGCGAAATGCCCTTGATGATTAATGGCCGTTGGAGTCGATCCGGTGCCATACGTAGCGACCGACGACAACGGCACCATCGTTTCTGCACGTGTGGAAACCGCCGATCCCGCCGAGGCCGCACCGCGGGCCGTATTTGCGAGCGCGTTGGACTGCAGATTGCGAACAGCCTCGGTATCCGCTGAAGCGGCGCCACCGGACGTGTGAGCAATGGCCGCCGTTTGCTGCGTGCCTGAGACCTGGCCAAAGGTAGAGACGAACAACTCCATCAGCGTCTCGGGGCTCTGCCAGAAGTCTTTCGCGACCTCCATGATCACATGATACTGATTGAATTGGTTATAGATGGTCGAGACTTGCCGCTGGGCGAAAGCATCTTGCAGCGCGTTATCGATTTGAGCCGTCGTAAGATTCAGCCGTGCCGCCGCGGCGCGATCGATTTGAATGCTGGTCTCCAAACCTCGCTCCTGTTGATCCGTGCTGACGTCGGTGATTTGGGGCATGTCCTTGAGGGCCTCCTCAAGGCGCGGCGTCCAGACGCGCAAATCTTCAACGTCGTCGCCAAGCAATGTGTATTGCAGATCGGAATTCGCCTGACGGCCGCCCACTCGAAAGTCGCCCGGCGAAAACAAAAAGACATTTGCGCCGGCGACGGTCGCAAGCTTCGGGCGCAAACGGTCGAGGACTTGTTGTGTGGAGAGCTTGCGTTCGGAGATCGGCTTAAGCTGGATCTGCGCTTGACCACTGCCACCGCCCCCTCCGCCACCGCCGCCGCCTCCACCCCCACCGCCGCCCGTTGTTATCTGCACGCTTTCGACGGCTGGATCGGCGCGAAGGATGTTGCTGAACTGCTCGATCTTTCCCTTCATCAGCTCGAACGATGCGCTCTGGTCTCCACGAACGCCGCCGACGATGCGGCCCGTATCTTGGGACGGGAAAAGGCCCTTGGGCACGAGCGTGTACAGGTAACCGTTCAAAACAATAGTGATCAGCAGAATGATCATCACAAACGGGCCGTTATCAAGCGCAAGCGTGAGCGTGCGTTCGTAGCCCGCAAGTAACCTCTTGAAAATGTCATCCAGCCAGCGCTTGAAGCGCGACTTCTCTACTTCCGGGGACTTGCGCAGGAGAAGGCTGCAGAGCATCGGCGTGGTCGTCAGGGAGACAACCAATGAAATCCCCACTGCGACCGCCAGCGTGACCACAAACTCACGCAGGATAAGGCCCACAGGGCCGCCGATCATGGGAATGGGAAGAAAGACAGCGCACAACGAGACGGTCATGGAGAGGACGGTGAACCCGACCTCCTTAGCCCCCAACAACGCCGCTTCAATCCGCGACATACCGGCCTCGGTGTGGCGTGTGGTGTTTTCTAAAACAACGATGGCATCGTCGACCACGAACCCTGTCGCAATGGTCAGCGACATCAATGAAATGTTGTCGAGGGTAAAGCCAAAAAAATACATGGCGGCAAAGGTCCCAATCAACGAGACCGGAACGGCAACGCAGGGAATGAGTGTGGCCCGCCAGCTGCGCAGGAAGAGGTAGACAATCAAAATCACCAGTGCGACGGAAATGGCCAACGTCCGGCCAGTATCGCGCAGAGACGCGCGAATGGACGTCGTAAGATCGGACCGCACCTTGAGATCGACGTTGGGCGGTAAGGAGGAGGTAAAGACCGGCATCAGTTTTTTGATGCGATCCACCGTCTCGATAATGTTCTCGCCAGGCTGCTGGAAAATCTGCAGTACAACGCAGGGCACGCCGTCTGCATAAGCCGCGTTGCGAATATCTTCAACCGAGCCGGTAACCTCGGCAACGTCGGAAAGGCGAACGACCGCGCCGTTGCGTGAAGCGATAATCAAAGAGCCGTAAATCGCAGCACCCCGATCGACGTCGCTTGATAGCACATCGTTGGCATAGATTTGAAAGCGCCGGTCGCCAACTTCAATGGCGCCTTTGGGCGTATTGGCATTGCCCGCTGCGAGTGCGGCGCGCACATCAGCCATACCAATCCCGTACTTAAACATGGCGCGCGGATTGAGCTCGACGCGGATCGCCGGCAGCGAGCTGCCGGAAATGCTGACATTTCCTACACCCTTGATCTGCGACAACGCAGGTTGAAGGATGTTGGAGGCCAGGTCGTAGAGCTGCCCTTGTGTGCGTGTTTCTGAAATGAGCGTCAGCACCATGATCGGAAAACCGGCCGGATTGAATTTCCGGTACGTGGGATTGTTGCGAAGCGACGACGGCAAATCGGCGCGCGCGGCTTCGATGGCCGCCTGAACGTCGCGGGCCGCGCCGTCGAGATCGCGATGAATACCGAACTGCAACACGATTTGGGTTTGGCCGACAGTCGAGCGCGACGTCATCTCGGTAACATCTGCGATGTGGCCCAGATGCCGCTCAAGCGGCGTGGCTACGGTCGACGCCACCACCTCAGGGCTTGCGCCCGGCAATGATGCGCTTACGGCGATGGTCGGGATATCGACCACGGGAAGTGACGAAACCGGTAGCAAGAGAAATGCGACAAAGCCCGCCAGGACCACAGCCGCGGTCAGAAGCGTCGTCGCAACGGGTCGGGCAATGAAAGGGGCTGAGAAGCTCTTCACGGCTGACTCTCGACGGGGCCGCCCTTCAAATCCGGAAGCGGCTGAAGTTCCGGCTTTTTACGCCAACGCTGAGCGATGCGTTCGAACTCCAGATAAATGACCGGCGTCGTGAAAAGCGTAAGAATTTGACTGATGATTAGACCGCCAACGATAGATACGCCGAGCGGCGCGCGCAATTCCGATCCGACCCCACCGCCAACCATGAGCGGGAGCGCGCCCAACAGCGCAGCCATGGTGGTCATCAAAATGGGCCGGAAGCGCAGAAGGCACGCCTGGAAGATTGCGTCGCGCGGCGACTTGCCTTCGTTGCGCTCGGCATCGAGCGCGAAGTCGATCATCATGATCGCGTTCTTTTTGACGATACCGATTAGCAGCACGATGCCAATGATGCCGATGACGCCGAGGTCCATGCGGAACAGCATAAGCGCCAACAGTGCACCGACGCTCGCGGACGGAAGCGTCGAGAGAATCGTGACCGGATGGATGAAGCTTTCGTAGAGAACACCAAGCACGATGTAGACCGTCACGATGGCGGCCACGATGAGTAGGATTTCGTTGAGCAGTGAATTCTCGAATGCCAGCGCGGCACCCTGGAAATTGGTAAGAATGCTCGCCGGCAAGCCGATGTCCTGTTCGGCTTTGCGGATTTCATCTACTGCTTCGCCCAATGAAAAGCCTTTGGCGAGATTGAACGACACAATATTGGCCGGCAACTGGTTGAGGTGGTTGATCTGCAGCGGCGCGGGTTGTTCTTTGAATTTCGCGATCGCCGAGAGCGGTACTTGCCCGCCCCCAGCCGACGGAACGTAGATGGAGCCAAGCGATTCAATCGTCGTGTGTAGCGCCGGATCCGCCTCCAGGATCACGCGGTATTGAGAAGTCTGCGTGAAAATCGTCGATATCATGCGTTGGCCAAAGGCGTCGTAGAGCGCGTTGTCGACCGTCGCGAAGGTGATGCCAAGGCGCGTCGCCGTGTCGCGATCAAGTTCAATAAAGACCGAGAGGCCTGCATTTTGCGCGTCGCTCGCCACGTCCGCGAGTTCGGGCGCGCGCGAAAGACGCTCCACCACGCGCGGCACCCAGGTGGCGAGGTCTTCACCGGACGCGCTTTCAAGGACGAACTGATACTGCGTGCGGCTGACGGTGTTATCGATGGTCAGATCTTGAACAGGCTGCATGTAGAGCTTGACGCCCTTCACATCCTTCACTGCCGTATTGAGGCGGCGGATCACGTCGGTCGCGGAAGAATCCCGCTGATTGTGCGGCTTGAGATTGATCATCGTCCGGCCGCTATTGAGCGTGATATTCGTGCCGTCGACGCCAATGAATGACGACACGTTCTCGACGTCCGGGTCTTTCAAAATCTCGGCGACCAGAGCTGTCTGACGTTCGGCGAAGGCGCCGTAGGCAATGGATTGCGGTGCTTCGGAGATGCCTTGGATCACGCCGGTGTCTTGAACCGGGAAGAACCCTTTCGGAATAAAAACCCATAGAACGACAGTGAGCACGAGCGTGCCGACCGCCACCATGAGCGTCGCGCGCTCGTGGGCGAGCACCCATGTGAGCCAACGCCCGTAGGTTTCGACGACGCTGTTAAACCAATCCTCGGCTTTGCGCATGACCGGCCCAAGTTCCGAACGATCATGATGGCGCAAAATCTTAGCGCACAGCATGGGCACCAACGTGAGAGACACGACCGCTGAAATGAGAATGGTCACGGCAAGCGTGATGGCAAATTCGCGAAAAAGCCGCCCAACCACGTCGCCCATGAACAACAACGGGATCAATACGGCGATCAACGAAACCGTAAGCGAGATGATCGTGAAGCCGATTTGCTTCGCGCCCTTCAGCGAGGCCTCAAGCGGGCTTTCGCCGGCCTCGATATAGCGCGAGATGTTCTCGATCATGACAATCGCATCGTCGACCACGAACCCGGTCGCAATCGTCAGCGCCATAAGGGACAGGTTATTGAGACTAAAGTCGGCCAAATACATGAACGCAAATGTGCCGATGAGCGACAAGGGCACGGAGAGGCTGGGAATGATCGTGGCCGGGAGGTTACGCAAGAAGAGGTAGATAACCAGCACGACCAGAACCACCGCAAGACCAAGTTCGAACTCCACGTCCGAAACCGATGCGCGGATGGTCGTCGTACGGTCACTGAGCACTTCTAAGTCGAGCGCTGCCGGCAAGGTCGCCTTGATCTGTGGAAGCACGTCCTTAATGCGATCGACGACGCCAATGACATTGGCGCCGGGTTGACGCTGTACGTTCACTATGATCGCAGGCGTCGTATTCATCCACGCGCCGAGCTTGTCGTTTTCGGGCGCCGTCGTGACGGTTGCCACATCCGATAGATGCACGGGCGCGCCATCGCGATAGGCGACAACGATCCGCTCGTACTCTTCGGGGCTGCGAATCTGGTCGTTGGCGTTGATCGTATAAGCGCGCGTGGCGCCGTCGAAGCTGCCCTTCGGCGCGTTAACGTTCGCGTTACTGACGGTCGAGCGCAAATCGTCGAGATTGAGCCCGTAGGCAGCGAGTGCGCGCGGATTAGCGCGAATGCGCACGGCAGGGCGATTGCCGCCGCTTAAATTCACGACACCGACACCCGGCAACTGCGACAGCTTCGTCGCGACACGGGAATCGGCAAGATCCTGGACAATCGTTAAAGGCAGCGTCTTGGAGGTAATTCCCAGCGTGAGGACGGGTGCATCGGCCGGATTGATCTTGTGGAAAATTGGCGGCGCCGGGAGATCACTAGGGAGAAAGGAGCCGGCCGCATTCATCTTCGCGAGGACTTCTTGCTCAGCCGTATCCAGACTGAGTTTGAGATCGAACTCGAGCGTGATCAACGAAGCGCCGGCGGCACTTTGCGACAACATTTGCGTGAGACCCGGCATTTGCCCGAGCTGACGCTCAAGCGGTGCCGTGACCGATGTGGTCATTACTTCAGGGCTGGCACCGGGGAGAAACGTTTGCACCTGGATTGTTGGGTAATCCACGTCGGGCAGCGCCGATAGCGAAAGGTATTTGAATGAGGCGGCGCCGACCAACAGGATCGCGATCATCAATAGCGATGTCGCAACGGGCCGGAGAATAAAAATGCGCGAGGGATTCATCGGCGCGCCATTCTGTTGGAGAGGCTAATTCGCGGTGGGATTTGCATTCTGCGGATTTTGTTCGCCGCGCCGGCGGCGTTCGCGCCGAGGCACGTCCGCATTCCGATCCGTCGTCGGCTGAGTCGTTTGATCGCTTGATGCCGGTGGCGCACTTGCTGTCGGATCGTGCGGCGGATCGGGCACATAAACAGTGGTGCCTTCGCGCACGCGGTCGATGCCGTCGACGACCACTTGATCGCCCGCTTTCACGCCAGAAAGAATCTGGGTCATTGTGGCGTTGGAGATGCCCGTTTTAACCGTCTGAATCGCGATGGTATTATCGGCTTTCACCAAAAGCACATACGTTCCCGGCGCGCCGCGTTGAATCGCCGACGGCGGCAGCACGGTAGCCCCCCTCACCGTGTCGACTTGCAGGCGAATGTTGACGAATTGATTAGGGAACAGCTTCCCGTCTTTGTTATCGAAGACGGCTTTGATCCGAACAGTGCCGGTGGTCACATCGATCACGTTGTCCATTGACGCGAGCTGTCCCGCCGCAAGTTGCGTCGTATTGGAGCGATCGAAGGCGGTTACGGAGAGAATCGCGCCACTGCGCAGACGGCCCGTGATTTGCGTTAAATTATCTTCGGGCACCGTGAAGTTTACATTGACCGGATCGATTTGGGTCAGCACCGCAATACCGGTCGACGGCGTGATGTAATTGCCGGCGTCGACCTGACGCAGACCAATACGCCCCGTGATCGGCGCGACGATGCGTGCATACGTCAGGTTCAGTTTCGCATTGCTGATTTCAACTTCGTCGGCGGCGACGGACGCGGTCGATTGCGCGAGCGTTGCGGCTGCTGTTTCGACCTGCTGCTGAGACGCGGCGTTTTCTTTCTGGAGCTCGCGATAGCGTTCAAGGTCGCGTGCCGCGTTATCCCTTAGAACTTTATCACGCGCGAGATTGGCCTCACCGGATTTGAGCTGAAGCTCATATGTGCGTGGATCGATCTGCGCGATCAGATCGCCTTTGTGAACGAGCTGGCCTTCTTGGAACGCCACGTCTTGAAGTTGGCCGCTGATCTGAGGCGTGATCGTGACCATTGCTGTCGCGGTCACGGTGCCAAGCGCATTCAAAGTGACGTCGAGATCGCTGACGGCCGCAATGGCCGTGCTGACGGCTGTGCCTTGTGGAATGTTGGCGTTGCGCTCTCGCCGGGCGGCTTGGCCTTCGCTTGCCCTCGGCGCGGCTTGAGGTGGTGGAGGACCACCCGCGCCCCGGAAGCCGCCGCCGCCGCCAAATCCACCGCCTCGGCCCATTCCGCCGCGCCCGCCTTGCCCCTGTTGGGGCGCCGGAGCAGGTTGGAGAATCCAAGCAATTGTGACCGCCACGCCCATGGCCGCCAAAGTCCACGGCAGCATCCAGCGCCATTTGCCTTGGGACATCAGTGTGCCCAAGCCTCGGAACCAGGACGCCACGCGTTGCCACATCGTCATCTCAAATCACCAACCGAATTCCGGGCCGCTCCATTGCGCCGCATCATACTGAGTGAGTCGAATCGCTGATATGCATGTCGTGTCGCTGCAACGTAACAAAGTGAAACAAGTCGCCAGCACTGTTAGCGCACTGGGGTGTTCAGGCCCGTCGTGCAACGATGCAGCACCGCGCCTCCATCCAGGGCATTAAAAACGTTTGATATCATGGAGTTATTCAGCAACTGATTATATGCCGTGTGTTTGCAGCTGTAACAGCGTTACTTCAATTGGAGTGCTAATTATCGCGCTTACGGAAATTCTCTCGCGCATCAAATACGCTGCGTTATGGTGTCGCCGGTTTTAGCGGCCTTACGAGCGCCTCGGGGGAGTACGTCGCGTGCAAAAGTTGGATGAGTTTGGTACCCCGTTTTTCAACCGTCGCCGGCTTATGATTGCGGGCGGTAGCGTTGCGGCCTTGATCGTCGTGGCTGTGGTTGGGCGTGGCTTTCTGCCTGCTGCGAAACCCGCACCCCCGCCGGCCCCGCGCGTCAGCGCCGATAAAATCGTGAAACAAGACGTTCCCGTGTACCGCTACGGTCTTGGCACCGTGCGCGCTTTGAACTCGGTGGTCTTGAAATCACGCGTCGACGGCACACTCGACAAAGTCATGTTCACCGAAGGCGACGAAGTCAAAGCCGGTGACGTCTTGGCGCAGCTTGACCCGCGCCCCTTCCAAGCCGCGTTGAACGCGGCAAGTGCAAAGCGCGCGCAAGATGACGTGCAGCTGACCAGAGCCCGTGCCGACCTCGCGCGCACGGAAGCCCTTGCGCAAAGTCAATTCTCCAGCCGCCAGAGCTTGGAAACGCAACAAGCGTTGGTCGCACAACTTCAGGCCACGTTAAAAGCGGACGATGCGCAGGTTGAATCCGCACGCTTGCAGCTTTTGTACACCACACTTACCGCACCGATCTCAGGGCGCATTGGATTACGCCAAGTCGACGCGGGAAACATGGTGCGCGCCACCGACGCCGCCGGCATGGCGATCATCTCGCAGATTCATCCGATTACTGTGACGTTTAGTTTGCCGGCAAGCGAACTCCCGGCGCTCAATAAAGCGCTCGCGCTCGGTAAGCCAAAGGTCAGCGCCTACAGCTCGGACGACACGCAAAAATTGGCCGATGGCGAGCTGTTGACCATCGATAGCGCGGTCGATACCGGCAGCGGCACAATCAAAGCCAAAGCCGTATTCACCAACGCCGACAATTCACTCTGGCCTGGCCAAAGCGTCAGCGCGCACGTCTTAATCCGCACGGCGGTGGGAGTTCTCACGATCCCCACGAAAGCTGTGCAGCGCGGACCTAAAGGTTTGTTCGTCTATATTGTGCAGCCGAACAATACGGTCACCGCGCAAGCCGTAGAAACCGGCGAAAGCTTTGATGACCTGATCACGATTTCCGGAAAAATTGCCGAAGGCGATTTGGTCGTGACCGATGGACATTCGCGCTTACAACCCGGCGCGCGCGTGGCGCTTCTTGAGAAACAGCCGGCCGGCGAAGCCGATGAGCGAAAGACGGACTCAGCTAAGACCGAGCGATGAAAATATCGGCGTTCTTTATCCGGCGGCCCGTCGCCACAACTCTTCTGATGCTGGCGATACTTGTCGTCGGCGGAATTGCTTATCCCTTCCTGCCGATCGCGCCGATTCCACAGGTCGAATTCCCGACCATTACGGTAAACGCAGCCTTGCCGGGCGCGAGCCCCGAAACCATGGCGACGACCGTTGCACAGCCATTGGAAAAAGCATTTTCGCAAGTTCCGGCGATTACCGACATGACGTCGACCAGCTTGCTGGGCACCACGTCCATCACTTTGCAATTCGCCCTGGACCGCAACCTCGATGGCGCGGCGCAGGATGTACAAGCCGCGATTACGAGCGCACTTGCCTCCCTGCCGCGCAACATGCCGGCGCCGCCGCGGTATCAAAAAACCAACCCATCCGATAATCCGGTTTTGTCTTACGACTATACGTCAGATGCCTTGCCGATCTCGCGTTTGAGCGACATTGTTGAAAACCTTATCGTCCAGCAAATCAGCCAGATTGGCGGCATCGGTAACGTCGGTATCGGCGGCGCGCAGCGGCCTTCGATCCGCGTCCAGATCGATCCCATCAAATTGGCGGCCGTGGGTTTAAGCCTTGAAGACGTGCGCGCTACGTTGGCGACGACATCGATTGATGCGCCAAAAGGAAGCATTGACGTAGACACCAAGACATTCACGATCTACGGCAACGATCAGTTGACGAAGGTCGAGGAATACAACGATGTCATCCTCGCCTATCGCAATGACGCACCCATACGCGTGCGCGATATCGGACAAGCCGTTGAAGCAGGCGAAAATAATAAAAGCGCAGCAATGAATTCGTCCGGACATCCTGCCATCGCCACCTATATCTTCCGCCAGCCCGGCGCCAACATCGTCGCAACCGCCGATGCAGTGAAGAAAACGATCGAGCGCCTTAACCAATTTCTGCCGCCGTCCGTTAGGCCGCATCTTTATAGCGATCGCACGCAAACCATTCGTGCATCCGTGTCTGAAGTTCGCATGACGTTGCTGATCACCGCCGCGTTGGTGATTTTTATTACGTTCGTATTTTTGCGAAACCTGCGGGCTACCATCTTGCCGGCGTGCGCAATACCGCTCTCGCTCGTTGGGGCGTGCGCGGGCATGTATGTTTTCGGCTACAGTATCGACAATCTATCGTTGATGGCGCTGACGATTGCCGTGGGCTTTGTGGTCGACGATGCCATCGTCATGTTGGAGAATATTTATCGCCACATCGAGAACGGCGAGAAACCCATGGAGGCTGCCTTAAAGGGCGCGAGTGAAGTTGGTCTCACCATCGTCACCATGAGCCTGTCATTGGTTTCGGTGTTCATTCCGCTGCTTCTCATGGGTGGAATGATCGGCCGAATGTTCCACGAATTCGCCGTGACCGTGGCCATGACCATTCTCATTTCCGGCGTCGTGTCTTTAACGCTGACGCCAATGCTGGCCGCACGCATCTTGCGCAGGGATGATCACCAGCATGGAAAACTTTATCGGATCGTTGAAAAAGGGTTCAACAACCTCTTCGGGTTTTATAGCCGCACGTTGGATATCGCCCTCAAAAATCAGCGCGCTGTCTTTGCTGTTTTTGTCGCGACGGTGATAGCGTCGGTCGTACTTTATATCTTCGTGCCGAAGGGCTTTTTCCCGCTGCAAGATATCGGCAATATCCAAGGTCAGGTCGAAGGCGCGCAGGACGCCTCCTTCAGTGAAATGATGAAACGGGCGCAAGCTGTGCGCGAAATTGCCGCCGCGGATCCCGATATTTCCGACGTCGGCATTGCCTTAGGATTCGGTGGCCGCGCACAGAACAACGGCAGCATGTCGATCTCGCTTAAGCCGCACAAGGATCGTCATTCATCGGCTCAAGAGATCATCGAACGGCTTCGCCCGAAATTCGCCGCCCTGGAAGGTGTGCGCGTTTTCATGCAGGCGAACCAGGATCTCAGTATCGGTGGGCGCTTTACGCGTACGCTGTATCAATACACCCTGCAGGACGTCGATGCGGCCGAACTGAATGAATGGTCCGACAAAATTCAAGCCAAGTTGGCGGGTCTTCCGCAGTTGCGCGATGTCGCGACAGACCGGCAGAACGGCGCCACGACCGCAACGCTGGTCATCGACCGCGATTCGGCGGCGCGTTACGGAATCCAGGCCCAATTGATTGACGATACGCTGTATGACGCGTTCGGTCAGCGCCAGGTGGGCCAGTACTCGACGCAGGTCAATTCCTACAAAATCATTCTCGAGGTTTTGCCCGAGTTGCAGAACGATTTGCGGACCTTGGATCGCTTGTACGTCAAATCACCGATTACCGGTGGCCAGGTGCCGCTATCGACCTTCGTTAAGGTCGATACCAAGATCGTTAGTGCGCTTTCTGTGAATCATCAGGGGCAGTTTCCCGCGGTGACCATTTCCTTCAATCTTGCGCCGGGTGTGGCGCTTGGCGACGCCGTGAACGCAATTAACGAAGCTCAGGCGGGCATGGGCGTACCTTCCGGCGTGCGTGGAACTTTTCAGGGCACCGCGAAGGCTTTCCAGGAGTCTTTGGCAACACAGCCCTATCTCATCGCGGCCGCAATCCTGGCGGTCTACGTTATTTTAGGCATGCTCTATGAGAGCTTCATTTATCCGCTCGCAATCTTGTCGACACTGCCGTCGGCGGGCGTGGGCGCGCTGCTCATTCTTTTGTTGGCGAATTACGAATTTTCCGTCATCGCGTTGATCGGCGTCATCCTTCTCATTGGTCTCGTGAAGAAAAACGGGATCATGATGGTCGATGTCGCGCTGACGCTTCAGCGTGAACAGGGTAAGGCCCCTCTAGAAGCGATTCGCGAAGCCTGCTTGTTGCGGTTTCGCCCCATCATGATGACCAGCATGGCGGCATTACTGGGTGGATTGCCGTTGATGTTGGCTTCCGGCGCCGGCTCCGAACTGCGCCGGCCGCTTGGCTTAGCAATGGTGGGCGGGCTTATCGTGAGCCAGATTCTGACCCTATATACGACGCCGGTGGTTTATCTGTACCTCGACCGCATGCGTACACATTCGCGAAAGCGCCCTGGTATGGTGGCCGTACCCACGCCGGCCGAGTAGCACTATTCTAAATACGAGACGCGTGAAGATCGTTTGAGGGAAGAGCGATGCAAATTTCGACTTTCTTTATTCGTCGGCCGGTTGCCACGGCGTTACTGATGTTGGCGATCCTTGTCGTAGGCGGCGTGGCGTATCCCTTCCTCGCCATCGCACCAATCCCGCAGGTCGAGTTTCCGACCATTTCGGTCAATGCCAATTTGCCCGGGGCGAGCCCCGAGACCATGGCGACGACCGTGGCGCAACCGTTGGAAAAAGCGTTTTCGCAGGTTCCAAACATCACGGATATGACGTCGACCAGTTTGCTGGGCTCTACGTCCATCACCTTGCAGTTTGATCTGGATCGCAATCTGGATGGCGCTGCGCAGGACGTTCAAGCCGCGATCACAAGCGCCTTATCGACCTTGCCGCGCAACATGCCGTCACCGCCACGCTATCAAAAACAAAACCCCTCCGATCAGTCGGTGATGAACTACGGCTACACCTCCGATGTATTGCCGATGACGCAATTAACGGACATCGTTGAGAACATCATCGCTCAACAGATCAGCCAGTTGCCAGGGATCGGAAATGTTTTCGTTGCCGGAGCGCAGCGGCCTTCGATCCGCGTTCAGATCGATCCTTTGAAGCTCGCGGCGGCAGACCTAAGCCTGGAAGACGTGCGCGCCACGTTGGCCAAAGCTTCGACTGACTCGCCTAAGGGCAGCATCGACGTCGACACCAAGACATTCACGATCTATGGCAACGACCAGCTCACAAAGGTCGAGGAGTATAACGACGACATTCTGGCTTATCGGAATGACGCGCCGGTGCGCGTGCGTGATGTCGGTCAAGCGGTTGAGGCGGCCGAGAATAACAAAATTGGCGCGATGAATAAGGACGGTCACCCCATGGTGGCAACGTTCGTGAACCGGCAGCCAGGCGCTAACATCGTGGCGACGGTCGATATCGTAAAGAACGCGATGAAGCGGCTTGAGCAATTCCTGCCGCCATCTATCAAAGTGAATTTATACAGCGATCGAACGCAGACCATCCGTGCCTCTGTGGAAGAGGTTCGCATGACGTTGTTGATCACGGCCGGGCTGGTGATTTTGGTCACCTTTATCTTTTTGCGAAATCTGCGTGCAACAATTCTTCCGGCGTGCGCGATTCCCTTGTCGCTGGTCGGCACATGCGCCGGAATGTATCTGTTCAATTATACGCTGGATAATCTTTCGTTGATGGCTTTGACGATTGCCGTGGGCTTTGTGGTCGACGACGCCATTGTCATGCTGGAGAACATATATCGCCACATCGAAAAAGGCGAAACGCCCATGGACGCGGCGCTTAAGGGCGCTAGCGAAGTCGGCGTCACGATCATCACCATGAGCCTGTCATTGGTTGCGGTGTTCATCCCGCTGCTGCTCATGGGCGGCGTCATCGGCCGCATGTTCCACGAGTTCGCGATCACCGTGTCATTGACGATTCTCATTTCCGGAGTGGTGTCGTTGACGCTCACGCCGATGCTGGCCGCGCGCGTTTTGCGAAAAGAAGGCCATCAGCACGGCGCGCTTTATCGAATCGTCGAGAAAGGTTTTGACGATTTATTCAACTTCTACCGTCGCACGCTCGATATCGCATTGGGCCGCCAGCGCATGGTGTTCGCCGTCTTTGTGGCGACCGTGATTGCCACGGTTGTTCTGTACGTTTTCGTGCCGAAGGGTTTCTTTCCGCAACAAGACACCGGCAACATCCAGGTGCAAATGGAGGCCGCACAAGATGCATCCTTCGCGGAAATGACAAAGCGCGCCGAGATCGTGCGCAAAATTGTTGTGGCCGATCCCGATGTTGCCGACATGGGTGTTGCATTGGGTGGGGGTGGTCGGGCACCCAACATTGCGCTGTTGCCGTTGTCCCTTAAACCGCACAGCGAGCGAAAGGCCAATGCCGACCAAATCATCGAGCGGCTGCGGCCTCAATTAGCGGGCCTCGAGGGCGTTCGCGTTTTCATGCGTTCGAACCAGGACCTCAACATCGGTGGGCGCTTCTCTCGCACTCAATATCAGTACACCTTGCAAGATGTGGACGCGGCCGAACTAAATGAGTGGGCAGATAGAATCCAAGCCAACATCTCCAAGCTTCCACAGTTGCGCGATGTCGCCAGCGACAGTCAGAACGGCGCCACCACCGCGACATTGGTCATCGATCGCGATGCGGCGGCGCGCTATGGCGTTCAGGCCCAATTGATCGATGACACGCTTTACGACGCGTTCGGTCAACGCCAAGTAGGGCAGTATTCCACGCAGGTGAATTCCTACAAAATCGTTCTCGAAGTTCTGCCCGAGTTGCAGAACGATCTGCGAACGCTCGATCGCCTCTACGTTAAATCCCCCATTACTGGCGCGCAGGTACCTCTGTCGACGTTCGTGACCGTGGATACGCGAACCTTGAGTTCTCTTTCCGTCAATCATCAGGGCCAGTTTCCAGCGGTGACGTTGTCGTTCAACCTCGCACCGGGCTACGCACTCGGCGACGCCGTCGATGCTATCAACGCGGCGCAAATTTCAATGGGCGTGCCGTCTGGTGTGCGCGGAACTTTCCAAGGTACGGCAAAAGCCTTTCAAGAATCGCTAGCGACGCAACCTTACCTCATCGCCGCTGCGATCCTGGCGGTCTACGTTATTCTGGGCATGCTTTACGAGAGCTTCATTTATCCGCTCGCGATTCTTTCGACGCTACCGTCGGCCGGCGTGGGTGCGCTGCTCATTCTTTTATTGGCCAACTATGAGTTTTCCGTCATCGCGCTGATCGGTGTGATCCTGCTGATCGGTCTCGTGAAGAAGAACGGAATTATGATGGTCGACGTCGCGCTCACATTACAACGCGAGCATGGCAGGCCTCCCTTGGACGCCATACGCGAAGCCTGCCTGTTACGTTTCCGGCCCATCATGATGACGAGTATGGCAGCGTTGCTGGGTGGCTTGCCGTTGATGCTTGCCTCCGGCGCCGGCTCCGAACTGCGCCGCCCTTTGGGCTTGGCCATGGTCGGCGGTCTCATCGTTAGTCAAATTCTGACCCTCTACACTACCCCTGTTGTCTATTTGTATCTCGATCGCATGCGAACACGTTCACAAAGACGTCGTCGTTTGACGGCAGACCCGGCGCCCGCCGAATAACCTTTTGGTTGTCGTGGAACCGTAACGTTTCTCGCGAGTTAAATCCCGGAGAACATCCCCGAGAGATGTGTTCTGCACAATCGGGTGTGCTAGCTTTTAATCATTATCTGCCCCGCAGTTACATAACTGCGCGCACCCGAGAGGAACGCATGGACATGCCGATGGATTCGTCGCCGGATGGCGACATCAATCAGGTCATTGCTGCGGCCGTCAATTTCACTCGAAAGAGATCCGGTAAGAAGGCGGCAAAGAAGACTGATGATTTCATACGCTTCATCGCGCAGTTTTACCGCGGCAGCCCGCCCGACGATTTAAAGGCCCGCACGCCGGAGGCGCTTTATGCCGCGGCGGGGGAAGCATGGGAGGCCTTGCAGAAACGCAAGCCGGGTACGCCGAAAATTGTTGTCGTCAACGCCGACGGCACCGACCGGACCGCCATCGTCATTATCAACGACGACATGCCCTTTCTGGTCAGCTCGGTCACATGTGAGCTCGAGCGCATGGAGACCTCGGCGCGTTTGGTCATTCACCCCGTCTTATCTGTCGAGCGCGATGACGCCGGGAACTTGATTGAACTGCATAATCGCCCCCGCCTCAGCGACGGTGACGGCGGGGCGGGTGCGACGGAATCGTTGATCCGTGTTGAAATCGCACGAGAGACCGACGAAGCGCAAATCGAGCGCGTGCGTGATAATCTCATGGCGGTGCTGACCGACGTTCGTTTGGCCGTGCGTGATTGGTTCGCCATGCGGGCGGGAACGCTGCGCATCGGAGCCGATTTTGACGACATTCTCCCCGGCGTGAAGCCAGCGCGGTCGAAGGAGGTTTTAAGCTTCCTGCAGTGGCTGCACGACGATCATTTTACTTTTATCGGCTACCGCCGGTTCGGGCTTGAAGGCAAGGGTAATGCGCGGAAATTCCGCATTCAGCAGGAGAAGAGCCTCGGCGTTTTGACTAAGGCGCGGCTAATGATTTTCGAGGGTGTTTCCGACGGCGCGCCTGTACCTGCCCAGTTCGCTGATTTTCTTGATAGCCGCAATATACTGCTCATTTTAAAGGCGAATCAGCGCTCCACCGTGCAGCGGCGGTCGCACTATGACGTTGTGGCCGTTAAGATTCTCAACGAGGCTGGTGCGCTGGTGGGGATGCACATGTTCGTCGGACTCTTTACGGCCGACGTCTATACAAACAGCCCCAATTTCGTCCCTGTTTTACGCAACAAACTTGAGCGCATCCGAGAACGTGTCGGATTTCCCAAGCACAGTCACGACGACAAGGTTTTCCAGAACGTCATGGAAAACCTGCCGCGAGACGAGTTGTTCGAAACGTCGGACAGTCAGTTGATGAAGACGGCACTGGGCGTCCTTCATTTGCAGCAACGTCCGCGCACGGCCGTCTTCATGCGCCCAGACCAATTCGAACGCTTTGTATCCGTTCTCGTCTATATCCCCCGCGATCGTTTTGATACGGCGCTTCGCATCACGGTAGGCGATATTTTGGTCAAAGCCTTCGATGGCCGCTTATCATCGTTCTACACTCAGGTATCCGATAGTCCACTTGCGCGCATTCACTACATCATCGCGACTAAGCCGGGCCGCGTACCCAAAGTAGACGTCAAAGACGTCGAGGCGCGCATTGTTAAAGTCGCGCGAGGATGGGCGGACGATCTTCGCACCGCGTTGGTTGCAGCAAAAGGCGAACGCGAGGGAGCGCACCTTTTCGAGATATTTGCCCATGCCTTCCCGACCGCCTATCGCGAGCGATTTGACGCTGACATCGCTATTGGCGACGTCGACCACATTCTCTCCGGCCTTGAGCACAAAACGGTGGGCATTCACGTCTATCAGCCGCCGGGCGCTACCGGTGGCACCATGCATATTAAGATTTATAACGTCGGCTCTCCGCTGCCCTTGTCGGATGTCATGCCTGTGCTTGAGCATATGGGCTTCAAAGTCATTGGCGAGGAGCCGTTTCAGATCGCGCCCCTGGGCAGTACAAGTATGGGCGGGCCTATATGGCTACATGACTTCGATGTGGCCGTTTCGACCGCTGCGCCCATCGATATCTTTGCCGCTCGAAGTGAAATAGAGGAAGCGTTCCGCCGCGTTTGGAGTGGCGAAATGGAAAGCGACGGCTTTAATAAGCTCGTCGCCCTCGCCGACTTAAGTTGGCGCAAAGTCGTGATCTTGCGTACTTACGCTAAATTCCTGCGTCAGGCCGCCTTCCCTTTCTCACAGGCCTATATTGAAAATGCCTTTGCGGCTCACCCCGCTATCGCGCGGCTGCTCGTAGACATTTTTCTCACGACCTTCGATCCCGCCTTGAACAAGGGCACGAAAAGCAATGCCGCCGGTGCTAGAACCGCGGCCTTGGCCGCTGAGGTTGTCAGTGCGTTGGAGGCCGTCACGAACGCAGACGAAGACCGGATTCTACGTCGCCATGTGAATTTGTTGGAGTGCACCCTCCGAACAAACTATTTCCAAAAATCGCCCGACGGCGCGCACAAGCCTTACGTTTCGATCAAGCTCAACAGCCGCAAGATCGAGGACTTGCCCTTGCCGCGGCCCATGGTCGAGGTATTTGTTTACTCACCGCGTGTGGAAGCGATTCACTTGCGCGGTGGGAAAGTCGCGCGCGGCGGCATTCGTTGGTCGGATCGGCGAGAAGATTTTCGCTCGGAAATTCTTGGCCTCGTAAAAGCACAAATGGTGAAGAACGCCGTGATCGTGCCAACCGGCTCAAAAGGCGGCTTTGTGGTGAAGAATTCGCCGCCACCCGGCAACCGCGAAGCGTTTCAGGCGGAAGGTATCGAATGCTACAAAACACTGCAGCGCGGCCTGCTCGATATCACCGATAATGTCGTCAACGACAAGATCGTGCCACCCGTCGACGTCGTGCGCAAAGACGGCGACGATCCTTATCTCGTCGTGGCGGCCGATAAGGGTACGGCCACCTTCTCCGACATCGCGAATAGTGTGTCGGCAGAATATGGATTTTGGCTTGGCGATGCTTATGCCTCAGGCGGTAGCGCCGGTTACGATCACAAAGTGATGGGCATTACGGCGCGGGGCGCTTGGGAATCGGTCAAGCGCCATTTCCGCGAAACGGGCACGAATATACAGGAGCATGATTTTACCTGTGTCGGCGTCGGTGACATGTCGGGAGACGTTTTTGGCAACGGCATGTTGATGTCCAAGCACACCCGGTTATTGGCGGCCTTCAACCATATGCACATCTTTATCGACCCGAGCCCTGACGCGGCTGCGAGTTTCGCCGAGCGCGAACGCCTCTTCAAATTGCCGCGCTCTTCATGGATCGACTACGACGCGAAGCTGATCTCAAGAGGCGGCGGTGTTTTCCCGCGTAGCGCCAAGACCATTAAAATGTCCGCTGAGATGAAAGCGCTTCTTGAGTTGAATAAAGCAGAAGCCGCGCCTGCCGATATCATGAATGCGATTTTAAAAACCAATGTCGACCTTCTATTTTTTGGCGGCATCGGCTCATACGTAAAAAGCACTGATGAAAGCCATGCCGATGCTGCGGATCGCGCTAACGACGCCATACGCGTGAATGGCAATCAGGTGCGCGCGAAGGTGGTTGGCGAAGGAGCTAATCTCGGCATGACGCAGCGGGGGCGCATCGAAGCGGCCCGGACTGGTGTTCGTTTAAATACTGACGCCATCGACAACTCTGCCGGGGTCGATTGCTCCGACCATGAGGTTAATATCAAGATTCTACTGAACGCGCAGGTAAACGCGGGAAGATTGACTCTGGCTGCGCGCAATAAGTTGCTGATCGAGATGACAGACGACGTGGCGCACCTGGTCTTGCGCGATAACTATCAGCAAACACAAACCATCAGTATGTTGGAGCAGCGCGCGCCGCAATTGCTGGACGCGCAAGTGCGCATGATGAAGGTGTTGGAGCGAGAAGGTCTCCTCAATCGCGAAATCGAATTCTTACCGACGGATGAAGAGCTTCAAGATCGCGCAAAAGACAATCAAGGGCTATCACGGCCCGAACTGTCGGTTTTTTTGTCATACGGAAAAATGTGGCTTTACGACAAATTGATCCTCAGCGATTTACCCGACGATCCCATGGCGGAGGACGACCTCCACGCCTATTTTCCCACGGCGCTTCAAAAGAAATACGCGCCCGCTATAGAAAAACACAAATTGCGCCGCGAAATTATTGCGACCGTTATCACCAACAGCTTTATCAATCGTGTCGGCCCGTCGTTCCTTACGACGTTGATGGAACAAACGGGTATGAACGCAGTCGACGTCGCACGGGCTTATACGGTTACGCGTTCGGCTTACAATCTGCGCGACATTTGGAATGATATCGAAGCCCTGGACAACAAAGTGCCCGCACAAGTCCAAATGGAGATGCTGTACGAAGTCGTGCGCATGATTGGCCGCAGCGTGCTGTGGATGCTGCGCCATATTCCAGCGCCGATGGATATAGCTGCGACGATCAAGGAACTACAACCTGCCGTCGATACGATTCGCAAGACTTGGCCCAAGCTATGCACAGATGAAGTTATCGGTTACGTCAAACGCCAGGCAGATGGTTATCAAGCCAAAGGTGTGCCGGAACAGCTCGCCAATACCGTTGCGAGCATTTACCGTTTGGCTGCCGCCAACGATATTTCCTTAATCGCCATTTCGACGAAGCAAACGGTACCCGTTGTCGCGAAGCTTTATTTCCTCGTGGGCGAGCGTTTCGGACTAGGCGCCTTGCGTGCGCGCACCGAGGGCTTTGCGAGAGTTAGCCATTGGGATCGCTTGGCCGTTTCGGCCGCGATTGAGGAATTGTTTTCGCACCAGACAGCAATCACGCAGCGTGTTCTGGAGGCGGGAGCGGCAAAGAAGCTTGTGGGCGAAAAGGCGCTCGACGCCTGGATCGAAGCCCACGAGGCGCGGATCGATCGCTATGATCAGGTGTTTGCCGAAGTAAAAAGCGCCGATTCCCTCAGCTTATCAATGCTGACGGTCGCCAACCGCCAACTCAGCGCTTTGACGGCGGGCGTTTAGCCATCGCGCGCCATTCGGCCCGCAGCGCGCCATAAAACGCTGTGGAGAAACGCGTCACACCGCAGACCGTGGATGCCAGGAAGCGGTTACGTATCTGCACCCGCGCCGGCAGGGCGACTGCTAAAGCCTGCGCTTTGTCGATGAGGTCTTGATCGGATAAAGCCACACCTTCGGGGAAACCGCCGTTCATGAGATGTGCGGCGGCGTGTCGACCGCAGAAGCGATCCCCTGGCAAAGTGAGGACCGGCACGCCCATCAGCAGCGCTTCGCACGTCGTGAGCCCGCCGGAGTAGGGTGTCGTATCGAGGATGATATCGACCTCGGCATATTGTGCGAGAAAGGCACGGTGTTCACCGCCGGTGTGGAAAATAAGTCGCTCCGGTGCGATGCCCGCATCCATGAAGAGACTAACGATTCGTCCCTGACGCGCGCCGTCGGCCAGGAGATGACTGTTCAACAGAAATTTCGCGGTGGGAACCGCTTTCAATACGCTTGCCCATTGCCGAACCGCGGCGGGCCCAATTTTCGTTACCTCGTTGAATGTACCAAAGGTGACGTATTTTTTTGTTGTCGCGGGTCCCGGCATAACAGGTGGCGCATAGATTGGCGGCCTGTAGCAAATATAGTCCGGCGCAAACCGTTCGACCCGTTCGGTATAGTAACGGTCGTCCTCAGCCGGGGTGTGGACGGCGTCGCCCAGTAGAACATCGATCGCCGCAAGACCGCGCGTATCCACGTAATCACCCCAAGCAACCTGCAAAGGTGCGGGCTTGGCAGCGAATGTCAGCAAACGATTGTGAGGTGCATGGCCCGATAGATCGATCAGAATATCGATTTGGTCTCGCACGACGAGATGCGTGAGATCACTTGGCGACAATGCGCGCACATCCCGCCATTGATCGGCTGTCTTACGAAACTCCGCCGTATATTCGTCGGTTTTGGTGTTTGTCGCGTAACAATAAAGCTCGAACATATCCTTATCGCGCGCCTCAAAAACCGGCAACGCGAAGAACAACATGGCATGAAACCGAAAATCACCGGAGACCACGCCAATACGAAGCTTCTTGTCGGGATCCATATCGTGATCCGCGCGAAAAGCCGCATGTTTCGTTTGATCGTAAAGCGCGCCGAACGCCTTGTGTTCCTCGAACAGCTCCGCGCGCGTGGGTTCGGGTGTGTAATGCAGACACATCAGCAAGCTAGAGCGGATCGCGGCCAAGTCAGGCTTTAGCGCCAGCACGGCGCGCCGATGCGCGACTGCATCCATGGTGCCGTCATCGGCGAGATCCGCGAGGCCTACATACGCCGGGGCTAGATTTGGGCTAAGCGCGATCGCTTTGCGAAACGCGACTTCCGCCTCTTTTTTTGCGCCGAATTCCGCGAGAACCGTGCCGAGGTTGGCGTAAGCTTCCGCGTGGGTGGGCATCAGTTCAATGGCTTTGCGATAGGCCCCTTCGGCCGCGGCCAATCGTCCAACGGCATGAAAGGCGTTTCCCAAATTGAATCGCAACTCGCCGGCCTTGGGTGCATGAGCGACGGCCTCGATCAACACCGTCGCCGCACTCTCGGGGTCGCCGAGCGCCTTCATCATGAGTGCTAGATTGTTGTAAGCGCCAATATGCCCCGGCCGCAGGCCTGCGACCTGACGGTAGTTTTCCATGGCGTCTTCCAACCGGCCGGCCTGGCGTTGAGCATTGGCGAGGTTGAAGAGAATGTCGGCTTGAGTGGGTGCTGCGTTATGGGCGCTCAATAAGGCATCGGCGGCCTCATCGCTGCGTCCCTGGCTCATCAAGCCGTTGCCGAGTGTGTTCAGGTAAATGGCATTGGCCGGAGCCGCTGATACGGCCGCGCGCGCGAATTTTTCAGCCTCCGCGTGACGGCCCTCATCCTGCGCGATCACGGCCAGAAGGTTCAATGCATCGCCGTTGTTCGGCGATGCCGCAATTAATGCTTCGGCTTGCGATTTGGCTTCGCTGCGCTCGCCTTTTTCATAGCGCGCAATCGCTTGATCAATACCCACGTTTTAGCCTGTAACCCTTATCAGAGGCGATCAAGCTCCGGCGGTGTTTTACCAGCCCAGGCTTTCTTGAGGAGTTTACTGTACTCGGCCACAGCAGTTTCGTCACCCGCCGTGCGCGAGATTTCCTGCAACGCGTAAAGCGCGTAGCCGCTGTTAGGCGCTTCCAGGAGCGCTTGGCGGAGCAGTTCTTCCGCCTGAGCGGTCTTTCCTGCACGCCATGACGCAACGCCCCAAGCTTGCCGAACGGGGAAATCCCAAGGCGGCGGATCGCGCGCAAAAGCGACTTCATCCTGGAATGTGGCTGCCTTTTGAAGGGAATCGGCAGCGTCAGACCACTTTCCTTGCGCCGCCGCCACGCGCGCGCGCACGACGTGTTCGGCGATGCCGAGCAGCTTGGATGTAAATCCAAACCGCTTTCCAAATGCTTTTGCGTTGCGGTCCGACCGCGCTTTAGCAATGGCGTCGGCTTCCTTCACAGCACGGCGAAAGTCGCCTTTATAGGCATAAGCCGTACCACGCGCGTAGTGCCAGATCCCTTGAGCATAAGGAAGGTCTGCGGCAGGTTCCGGCAGCGCTAACATTTCATCCGGCGATCCGAACGCAACGACAGGGTAAATAGCGACAGCGGAGATACCATCCCGCTGTTGCGACGCGCCGCTTTGCGTAACAAACGCCTTTATCTTTTCAACCATCGCAAAAGCCGAGTCAGTATCGCCGGCCATATCCGCTGACGCTAAGGCGAACTGAACGTTGTGCGCATAAAGTCCGTAACGATAAACATTTGTCGCCGCCGCATCGGCCGTCAAATAGGCCTCATCGACTTTGATCGCAGCAACATTGGTTGCAAGCGAATCTGTATATCGGCCGATGTTGAAATAAATATGCGCGGGCATATGCACCATATGACCCGCGCCCGGCATCAACTTGGAGAGCTTATCGGCATAGGGTTCAGCGCGTTCGGGCCACAATGAACCATCCATGGCGTGAATATATAAATGGATGGCGCCCGGATGATCGGGATAACGCGCCAGCACTTTTTCCAGCGCCGTGATTGCTCGCGCTAAATAGCCGGTGGGATGCGTACGGGTGCGATCCCACCAATTCCCCCAAGGATCACTGCGGACCTGCATCGCCGCATCAGCGGAAAGATCGGCAATATCGGGATCGTCGCTATATGTGGCGTACACCTTTGCCATGGCGTCGGCATAGGCGAGATCGAGGTCTTGTGGCTTTATCGTCTTGTCGGCCGAATACCGCTCAGCAAGTGCGCCGATCAACGCTTGCTCGTGAGGCGTGACGTGTGGCGCGTTCTCTTGCGCCTTTTTTACCGCCGCCAACGCCGCAGGCATGTTGTCTTGATTCATACCGCCATTCAAATTTCCGCCGAGGCCCAGCGCTTCGCCCCAGCAACACATGGCGCAGGTGGGATCTTTATCACTCGCGCTGCGAAACGAGGCCGCCGCTTCCCCTGGATTGAAAGCATAGATGAGGCGCAGGCCCTGATCAAAAAACGCTTGCGCATCCAATGATGCCGTCGTGATTTTGTAAGTGTAATCGCCGAGACCTGTCAGACGAGGACTGCGCGCATTTATGTTCGGTTGGGGCGATGCCATCGCCTGCGCTATGCCCGACCACTGGCGTTCTCCGCCACACAATCTTTGAGCAATTAACCGGGGGTCGAATAACTCTGCGACATCGGATTGAGGCGGATCGCCCTCAAGCGGAATGCGCACGGGTGCAAACACCAATAGCGCTGAAACCGCGGATAACCATAACGCACGACTGAAATGGCACTTTTGCATGAGCGCCTCCCATCCCGCAGAAATAGTAGTTTCGCGGTCTGCAACTCACAAGCGGCTTAATCTGCCGCGACCCCTGTCGTGAATTGTAACGCGTGGAGACGAGCGTAAGCCCCGTTTGCGATCATCAGTGCATCATGATCGCCGACCTCGGCGATGCGGCCCCGGTCTATGACGCATATTTGGTCGGCCGACGCCACGGTCGATAGCCGATGCGCGATAACGATTGTCGTTCGTCCCTGTTTGAGGCGGTCCAAGGCCGTTTGGACTTGGCGTTCGGTTTCGGAATCGAGCGCGCTCGTGGCCTCATCCAGTAACAAGATCGGAGCATTCTTAAGGAGAGCTCTGGCAATCGCGACGCGTTGGCGTTGACCGCCTGAAAGCGTTTGGCCGCGTTCCCCGACCAACGTGTCGTATCCGGAAGGAAGGGCAAGGATGAAATCGTGTGCGCCCGCAGCTCGCGCGGCCTCTTCGACCTCGGCGTCGGTTGCGCTGGCGCGGCCGTAACGGATATTGGCGCGCACCGTATCGTCGAACAAAACGACGTCTTGGCTCACCAGCGCAATGGAATCGCGCAATGAAGAGAGCGTGACGTCCTCGAGCTTTGTGCCGTCGATGGTGATGGCGCCGCTCGACACGTCGTAAAAACGGGGAATCAGATTCAAGATCGTGGTTTTTCCGGCGCCGGACGCGCCAACCAGCGCGGTTGTTTTCCCCGCCGGCGCGACAAGACTGATACCTCGTAAAGCGTTCTGTTCCGGCCCGTAGGAGAAAATCACATTCTCGAACCGAATTTCACCGCGCGCGACTTTTAAAGGCAGCGCATTCGGTTTCTCGACAATCGATTGCGCCGTATCGAGAACCGAGAAAAGCCGCTGCGCACCCGCCATCCCTTCGTTGATGGCGGCGTTCGCGTTTGCCAATGCCTTCATGGGCCGGTACGCCGACAACAGCGCCGTAATGAAAGAAAAGAAAGCGCCGGGGCTGGTATCGCCGTTGATCACACGCCACCCGCCATAAACAATCACAATCGTCACCGCTACACCGCCCAGTGTTTCCATGATGGGACTGGCGAGCGCCTTCACGCGTTCGGCCTTGATAACGAGATCGCGGATCGCGTTGGTAAGTGCACGGCCACGCGCGGTCTCGTAGTTCTCCATCCGATAGGCTTTTACGAGACGAATGCCGCTTAGGCTTTGCTCAACCAGAGTCATGAGTGCGCCGGTCTGGCTTTGTGTGTTTGCGGTCATTTTTCGCAAACGCCGGCCAAGCTGTGCGATGGGGATTACGGTAGCCGGGAATGCAACGAACGCGATCGAGGCCAACAACCAGTCTTGATAGAACATCACGCCGACCAAGAAGACGATCGACAAGCTCTCGCGGCCCAGTCCAGTGAGGGCCGTCGAAACCGCAAGCCGCATGGCATTGATGTCGGTAGTCAGGCGCGAAATCAGGGCACCGGTGCGATTTTCGGAGAAGAACGCGAGGTCCATGCGTAATAGATGCGCGAACAGGCGGTTTTGGAGATCCGTCAGAACGCTCTGGCCCACGCGCGTCATAATAACCGTTTGGCCATAAGCACCGATGCCCTTGACGGCGAAGGTCGCAAAGACCGCGAGGCCCACCGGCCACAGCAAATCGGCGCGGCGCTCGACAAAGACACGATTGACGACGGGATCCATCAGGTAGGCCAGGGCCGCCGTCGACCCCGCGACCAGCACCATGCACACGCCGGCCAGCAGGTAGCGGCCCAAATAGGGTGCCACCGCCTCGTTCAGGAGGCGACGATATAGACGCGGCGGCTGGTCCAATGACGTCATGACGGAGAAGATATACCTACTCTATAGGTGTCACTTAACGCGGCGATACGCGCCTTGTCCAGGCGACCCATTCTATTTGCCAGCACTGCACCCAAGAGCTAGTTTGACGCCTCATTTTCGTCGCTAGGACATTGTTTGGATGCGTGATTCGGCCATGGCCCCGGTTGCCTTGCAACCCATTCCCCTGATCGACCTGCCGGCACAGCGCGCGCGTGTCGGCGCCAAAATCGAGGCCGCCATCGGCCGCGTGCTGGCGCACGGCCAGTACATTATGGGGCCGGAAGTGGCCGAGGTGGAGCGCCGGCTGTCGGCCCACTGCGGCGCACGCCATGTGATCGGCTGCGCGAGCGGCACCGATGCTTTGGTCATGGGCCTGATGGCCATGGATGTGGGACGCGGCGATGCGGTGTTCGTGCCGTCGTTCACCTTTACGGCGACGGCGGAAGCCGCCGCTTTGGTCGGCGCGACCCCCGTATTCGTGGACGTTCACCCGGGCACTTACAATATGGATGCAGCGAGCCTTGCGCGCGCTATCGGCACTGCGCAGCAAACCGGGTTGCGGCCAACATGCGTGATCCCTGTAGATTTGTTCGGCCAACCGGCGGATTTTGATTCGATCAAAGCCGTTGCCGATGAACACGATCTTTGGATTCTCGATGACGCCGCGCAAAGCTATGGCGCTCACTATCGCGGGCGCGCGCTAGGAACATGTGCGGATATTACAGCGACCAGCTTTTATCCGTCGAAGCCCCTTAGCTGTTATGGCGATGGCGGCGCCCTCTTCACCGACGATGACGAGCTGGCTAAGCGTTTGGTGCAAATTCGCGTACATGGTCAAAGTAAGGACCGCAACGATGTGGCGCGCATTGGTTTGACCGCGCGGCTCGATTCCATTCAGGCCGCCGTGCTTTTGGAAAAATTGGCGATCTTCGATGACGAGTGCGCCGCGCGCGCCAAGGTCGCCGCACGCTACGACGCGGCTTTAAGCGATGCCGTCTCAACACCGCGCGTGTTGGACGGCTGCACGTCGGCCTGGGCACATTACACGCTGACCTCGCCGCGCCGGGATCGCATCGTTGCGGCCTTGCAAGCCCAAAACATCGGCACCGCCGTGTTCTATGCAAAGCCCGTACACATGCAAACGCCGTATCGCGCCTTCCCCATTGGCGCGGGCGGACTGTCTGTCACCGAGCGCTTGGCTCAGGAGGCCATGTGCCTGCCGATGCATCCTTACCTCACGACCGATGCGCAAGACCGCGTCATCGCCGGCGTGCGCGCAGCTTTAATCTGACGGCTTTCACATGAAATTGGGAATCATCGGCGCCGGTGTCATGGGCCGCAATCATTTGCGTGCTGCAAAGGCCGCCCCTGACATCACGCTTGTGTCAGTGACCGACGCCGATTCGCAAAGCGGTGAAACCGCCGCGCGGGAATTTGACTGCGCGCTCCTGTCCGCCGACGCGCTGATTGGAAAGATTGACGCAGCCATCATTGCCGTACCAACAACGGTCCACGCGGCTTTCGCGGTGTCGTTGCTACAGGCGGGTATTCATTGTCTGGTGGAAAAGCCGCTTGCGGCCAACGCCGCGGATTGCGATGCCATTATTGCGGCAGCGGCCAATTCCGGCGCGACGTTGCAAGTGGGGCATATCGAGCGCTTCAATCCCGCTGTCGAAACATTGTTCGCGGCGGGAATCCCCTCTCAACTACTGCAGAAAATAGCCGCCCGGCGCTTTAATCCGGGTAGCGCACGCATCAAGGACGTCGACGTCGTCGTGGACCTAATGGTGCACGATATCGATGTGGTGCTTGCCTTGAAGCGCGATGTCGAAGTGACAAAAGTCATGGCGCGCGGGAATGCCGATGAAGTCGAAGCGATTCTGACATTTGCAGACGATTGCGTTGCCTCGCTGGTCGCAAGCCGTACGATTCAGGACCGCGTGCGCGCGTTGGACGTAGCGTTGCCTGACGGTGTACTGCAGGTCAATTACCTGACCCGCACCGCGCGGTTTCAGCACGGCGATCATTACCATGCGCTGCCCAATGTGCGCGACGGCGATCCCATCGCCAATCAATTGGCCGATTTCGCGAAATGTATTCGTGAAAAATTGACACCGCGCGTCACGGGGCCCGATGGCCTTGCAGTTATGGATATCGCCTGGCGCATTCAAAAGGCCTACGGCGCAACGCCATGAGCGAAACGGCAACAACGCTTTCCCTGAATCGCGGCGCCAAGCCCGTTATCGCTTACTGCTTATTCGATTTCGCGAACTCGGCCTTCACCACCATTGTCGTGACGTTTGTTTTCGCCACTTACTTCGCGCAAGCCGTTGCTATTACGCCCGAAGTTGGCGTCGGACAATGGAGCCTCGCCATGAGCGCGGCAGGCATTGTTATCGCTATCTTGAGCCCTTTTGCGGGCGCGATTGCCGATCAGACGGGGCGACGCAAAGCCTGGATCTTTGTGTTGTCCGTCATGTGCGTGGCGGCGACAGCAGCATTGTGGTTGGTTCGCCCCGATCCACAAGACACACGCCTCGCTTTGGCGCTGGTGGTAATAGCGACCATCGGTTTCGAGATGGGCATGCTTTTCTACAACTCGCTTCTCCCGACCATCGTGCCACCGGAACGAATCGGGCGCTTGTCAGGTTGGGCGTGGGGCGTTGGTTATATGGGCGGACTCGTCGCCCTGATGATCGCCCTCTTCGGCCTCGTTCAAGCAAGCCCTGCCCCCTTCGGTTTGGGCGGTATTCCAGCGGGTCCCGTGAGAGCCACGTCCGTTCTTGTGGCACTTTGGTTCGTCGTCTTCGCGACGCCCTTGTTCCTGTTCGTTCGCGAACCACGTCACGCGCCTTTTGTGAAAGGCGCTATCGTGACGCGCGGTTTGCGTCAGGTTGCCGATAGCATCGCGCACGCGCGCAAGCATCGGAATGTATTTCGCTACCTGATCGCGGGGATGATCTATTCAGACGCCGTTTCCACAATCTTCACATTGGGCGGCGTGTACGCCGGCGTAACGTTTGGCCTGAAGACAGATCAAATCATCCTGCTGGGAATCGCGCTGAACGTTACGGCCGGCGCTGGGGCTTTCCTGGGAGGCTGGGCCGACGACCGCCTAGGACCGAAGCGCACAATATCGTTAAGCCTCATCGCGCTTATCGTGACCGCCAGCGCCACCGTTCTGGCGCAAACCGTCACACAATTTTGGATCGCGGCTTTGTGCATGAGCACGTTCTTTGGCCCGGTCCAGGCCGCCAGTCGTACGCTGATGGCGCGCTTAGCTCCGGAAGACATCCGGACCGAAATGTTTGGACTGTTTGCGCTATCCGGCAAGGTCACAGCTTTCGTGGGTCCTGCGGTTGTCGGCTGGGTCACGCTCGCCACCGGCAGCACCCGCATCGGCATGGCGACGGTGGTGATTTTCTTGCTGATAGGACTTCTGCTTTTGAGGCGCGTGAAGGAGTCATGACGCGCGGCCTAGACTTGTTGCAACAAGCTATCGATGCCATGAACACGGGCCGTTGGAGCGACGCCGAAAGTGCAGCCCGCGCCGTATTGATTTTGCGACCCAGCGAACCGACGGCCTTGACCATTCTTGGTGGCGCGGCAATGAACGCCGGCCGCTACGACGAGGCTATCTCCGCGCTCAAACGCGCCGCGGCTGCGCAACCGAAAAATCCGTTCATCGTTTTCAATCTCGGCGAATCGCATCGACGCAACAAAGCGCTCATCGATGCCCTGCCGCATTTTAAAAAGGCCATCCGCCTGAAGTCGGACTTCGCCGAGGCTCACGCCCAAATGGGTGAGGCTTTGCGTGCATTAGGGCGCGATACTGAAGCAACCGAAGCCTATCAGACGGCGCTCAAACATCAGCCTCATTCGCTTGTGAGCCTTAAAGGGCTTGGGTTTTTACTTCAGCGCGTTGGTGTGTTTTCTGAAGCGGCGGCGTATTTTTCCCGCGCACGCGCTCTCGCGCCCGACCCGGCCACGAAAGCAATTTTGAGTGCCAATCTGGGAAGCGCTTTGCAACAAGCCGGTGCGCAGGTCGATGCATTGCAAGCGTTGTCGGACGCGGTCGCCACAGCACCTGACAGCAAAGTTTATTGGCGCATGTTAGCGCAAGCGTTGCGCCACACGCGCGTGATTCCGCCGGGGCCATTGTTCCGCAGACAGCTCTTGGCTTTGTTCGAGCACGAAGATGTCGACCCTCGCGCTTTAGCAACAGCGGTCCTCGCCATATTAAAGGATGTTGAAGCTGACATCCCAGCACTTCTGAACGATCCGCTTCTGATCGCGTTAATGACGAACACGCCGGTGCCAGACGCGGGCCTGGAGCAAATCCTGACCGCCGAGCGGGAGAAATTGCTCCGTCGTGTGACGGACGGCGTGATGATTGACGGCGATCCGTCCTTCCTGTGTGGTTTGGCGCGCCAATGCTTTTTGAACGAATACGTTTTCGCGGTCACGAAATCCGAAGAGGACGCCGTGACGCAATTGATTGCGCGAATCAACGCGCCGAAGAAAAACGGAGTCGACTGGGCTTCGATTGCCGCTATTGCCTGTTATCGGCGTTTGGATACGACACCAGCGCGCGATGTGCACTTCGCGAACGCGCCGGAATCTATGCGTGCGGTAGTCCGAGATCAAATCGAAGAACCGGCGCAAGAACGCCTCCTGACGGAACAGCTAGTTCAGTTGGCGCCTCTGGTTGATGAGACCTCCAGAGCGGTGCAACGCCAGTATGAGGAGCATCCCTACCCGCGGTGGACTCGCTGTCAACGCGATGAACCGATGCCGTTTCGCGATGCGATCCGCGCCATGCTGCCTGATCTCTCTGAGGATGAAATTCCCGAAATCGCTGTTCCGCGCATTTTGATTGCGGGATGCGGCACAGGGCAGGAGACCATGCATGTAGTGACGACTTACAAAGATGCACAGGTGGTGGGTGTCGATCTCAGTCGCGTGAGCTTGGCTTACGGCGCGCGCAAGTTGAAAGAATTCGGCATTACCTCGGTGCGCCTCGTTCACGGCGATATTCTCGATTTAGAGAAATGGCCCGAGCGCTTCGATCTGGTGGAGAGCTTCGGTGTTCTTCATCACATGGGCGACCCTGAGCGCGGTCTACGCACGGTGAGCGCCATGGTGAAGCCGCGCGGCCTGCTTCGTATTGGCCTTTACAGTGAAATAGGACGTGCCGCGGTCGTCGCGGCACGTCACCTTATCGCTGAACGCGGCTACGCGTCGGATGCTGCCGGAATCCGGCATTTGCGCGCGGAGATTATGACTGCATCGGGCTTGCCGCCTGCATTGGCGGCGCTGAACAATCCGGCATCCGATTTCTGGACCATGTCCGAGTGTCGCGACCTGATGTTCCATGTGCAAGAACACCGCTTCACCCTTTTACAGATTGAAGCGATGCTGGATCGCCTGAACCTGGAATTTCTTGGTTTGGAAACCCGCTACGCCACCGACCGCACGCGTTTCTCACGCATGTTCCCGGATCCTGCGGCGCTCCGCTCGCTCAAAGCGTGGCACGCATTCGAAGCGCAATATCCCGAAAGCTTCGGCGAAACCTATCAGCTTTGGCTTAGGCGGCCCTAAACCGCTTAATGCCTGAAGTGCCGCATACCGGTGAACACCATGGCGAGGCCCTTCTCGTCGGCCGCCGCAATGACGTCCTCATCTTTGATTGAACCGCCCGGCTGAATGACGGCGATGGCCCCAGCTTCGGCGGTCGTGAGCAGACCGTCCGGGAACGGAAAGAAAGCATCGGAAGCGACAACGGAGCCTTCCGTCGAAAGACCGGCTTCTTTTGCTTTCGTGCGGGCGATGCGCGCGGAATCGATTCGGCTCATTTGTCCGGCGCCAATACCGACGGTAACTCCGTTCTTCACGTAGATGATTGCATTCGACTTCACGTGCTTACACACCGTGAACGCAAACAGCATATCGTCAATCTGCTGATCTGTAGGCTTCACCTTGGTAACCACTTTGAGTTCGGTCTTGGTGACGCGGCCATTATCGCCGCCTTGCACCAAATAGCCGCCGGCGACGTTGCGAACGGCTTTACCTTTGGTGGCGGGATTGGGCAGGCCGTCGGTGATGAGAAGGCGCAGGTTTTTCTTTTTTGCGAACAGCGCCTTGGCTTCGTCATCGGCCCCGGGCGCGATCACGACTTCCGTGAACAATTCAGTAATCTTCGCAGCCGTACGCCCGTCAATGGGACGATTGAGCGCGATGATACCGCCAAAGGCCGATACCGGATCGCACGTCAGCGCTTTCGTATAGGCGTCGAGGCAGTCGGCGCCAAGCGCTACGCCGCACGGGTTTGCGTGCTTAATGATAGCGCACGCGGGTGTGGTGAATTCGGCGACGAGTTCGTACGCCGCGTCGGTATCGTTGAGATTATTGTAGCTGAGTTCTTTACCCTGCACCTGCACCGCCGAGGCAACGCCCTCGCGCTTTTCGCCGGTGACGTAAAGTGCAGCCGTCTGGTGCGGGTTTTCGCCGTAACGGAGCGTTTGCTTCAACTTGCCGCCAAAGGTCGACCAACGCGGATAGTCTTCGCCAAGCTGGCCGGCGAACCATGCCGAGATGGCAGTGTCGTAAGCCGCGGTGCGTGAATACGCGCGTGCAGCGAGTTGCTTGCGCGTAGCATCTGTCACCGCGCCTTTATTGGCTTTCATATCGTCCATGACCACGGCGTAGTCGGCTGCGTCCACCACCACCGTCACACCGGCGTGATTTTTGGCGGCCGAGCGAATCATCGCCGGACCGCCGATATCGATGTTCTCGATGCAGGTGGCGAAGTCGGCGTCCGCCGCGACGGTTTGTTCGAAGGGATAAAGATTGACCACGATGAGATCGATCGGCGCGATTTTATGATCGGCCATGATCTTTTCGTGCTCAGCATTGCCGCGCACGCCGAGGATGCCGCCATGAATTGTCGGATGCAGCGTCTTCACCCGACCATCGAGCATCTCGGGAAAGCCCGTGACATCCGCCACTTCGCGAACCGGCAGGCCGGCATCGCGAATGGCTTTAGCGGTGCCGCCGGTGGAAATCAGTTCCACGCCGGCCGCACTTAAGAATTTCGCGAAATCGATCAGGCCAGTTTTGTCGGAAACGGAAAAAAGCGCGCGGCGGAGCGGGGTCATGGGGGCACCTTTGTTGATCTGTGGTGCCCAGGCGCGCGGCGTTTTCAAAAGCTGCGCTTCCCGATGGTTCACCATCTTTGATCGCCAGTCACGCAGCGACAGAGTGGTAATTCAGGCGCGCTTTTCAGGCAAGCGCCAGAACGGAAAAGTTTGCTTACTTAACGATTTTCAGCTGCGGCTTCGCGCCAGGGGCGCCTGCGCGGCGCAGTTCAGGGACAAGCTCCGTGACGATCCCTAAAGCCTTGGATTCATCACGATTTCGGCAGGCATCTTCCAAAGCCGAAAGCCTCGCCGCCGCCACGGCATGATCTACTGTGCGCGGGCGCGCGATCAGGATGCCCGCCATGTCAGTGCCAACCGCCGGCTCTTCTCCGTGGAACAGCTCTTCCTTGAGCTTCTCACCCGGACGCAGGCCCACAATTTTAATGTCGATATCGCGGCCGAGCATCTTCCCGGCCAAATGGATCATCTGATGGGCGAGGTCGATAATTTTGACGCGCTCGCCCATGTCCAGCACGTAGATGGCACCTTCGTCGTTACGTCCTTGACCCAAGGCTGCGGCTTGGAGCACGAGCTCGACCGCCTCGCGCACCGTCATAAAATAGCGTTCGACTTCAGGATGCGTGACGGTCAGCGGCCCGCCCGCTTCTAGTTGACGCTGAAACAGCGAGACAACGGAGCCCGTCGAACCCAAGACGTTTCCGAAGCGCACCGTGATGAAGCGCGTGCCGGCGCGGCGCAAATCTTCCGCCTGACAATAGATCTCGGCCAAACGCTTTGCGGCGCCCATGACGTTGCTGGGATTTACGGCTTTATCGGTCGAAATCAAAACCATGGCTTTGACGCCGCCGGCCGCGCAAGCAGCGGCGACGTTACGCGTCCCAATGGCGTTAGTCATGAGGCCTTCGACCGGATTCATTTCGACCATGGGGACGTGTTTGAGCGCGGCCGCATGGAAAACGAGATCAGGTTTTTCGCGGGTGATCACATCGCGCATACGGTCAGCATCGCGAACGTCGGCGAGAACAGTGGCGCACGATAAGGTGGGATACTTTTCGCGGACTTCAAGGTCGATGGTGTAGAGATTGAACTCGCCGAAATCGACCAGGCTCAGGTGGCCAACGCCCGCCGCGCAAATCTGGCGCACCAATTCGGAGCCGATGGAGCCGCCTGCACCCGTGATCAGCACACGACGGCCTTGCACCATGGACGTCATCGCCGCGCGATCGAGACGCGTTTGCGGGCGGCCCAGCAAGTCGGCAAGCGCAATGGGGCGCGGTTTTAAGTCGGCGCCATCATAGGCGTGCACGTCAGTGGAAATCGGCACGCGCGCCAAGGTAAGGCCGAGCTGCTCACTCATCTCCAGAAGCTTCTGCACTTCGGGGCCGCTGATATCAGGGCGGACCAGTACGACCTTTTCGGGACGTTGGCCTTTGCGTTCGAGTTCGGCCACAACGCGCGGTAGGTCGCCATCACGTCCTAAAACATCGACGCCTTGAATGACTTGGCCGACACGCTCGGGGCGCGCCGTCACCATGCCGATGGCGCGGTAACCGGCATTCGGCTGGCGCTCGAGCGCGCGGATAAAGTGCTCGGCTTCGGGGCCCGCACCCACAAGCAGGACCGGCGTCGCATTGGGCGATTTCGTGAAGAGGCTGTGATGATAACGCCGCCGCGTCTGGCGATAGACCAGTCGCGGACCGGCGAGCAGCATCACCATCATGATCCAACCAAGAAATGGCAGTGAGCGGGGAAGATTTTCGAGGCGCGTCGCGAAGAACCACGCCGGCAAGAACACAAGCACCGTAATCGTCGCGGTGCGCAAAATATTGACCGCGTCTTTCGCGGAGACGTACTCCCACACGTGCCGATAAAGCCCGGTGTAGAGATATGCGATAGCAGCAACGAAAGCGAAACCGCCCGCCATCGCCAGGATGTCTGGCGCTTCCAAAAGCGCCTCGGCACCAAGTCTCAAAATAAAAGCCCCGGCGAATGCCACGAACGCCGCAAAGATATCGTAGAGATAGACGGCGAAATTGCGCGGCTGAAACAGGCTGCGCGGCAGACGCGGGCGGAAGCGGCTGGAGATGGAAGTCATCGCGCTTTTTACAACCATTGTCGATTAACGGCCATTATAGCCGAAGGTTGCCGATCAAGCGGTTAGGAAACCGCGCCAAAACCACCGAACGTAAGGCACTGACCAGTTACATGGGCGGCAAGATCCGATGCGAGGAATGCCGCCGCACCGCGCAGGTCGTCGGCCGTGCCGCCAGCGACGGCATTGACACGTATATGGGGCGCCAACGTCTCGGCTAAGGACCGTGACAACTGCGCAAGGCCCCCGCCCGTCGCACAGGCCGCAACACCCGTGGCTGTACTGAGATTGATGATGCTGCCTTTGCCCGAGACCCGTAGCCCCGGAATGGCCTGCTGAATCAAAAGAAATGGCGCTGTGAGGCCAGTGGTTAAAGCGCTTTGCCATGTATCCGGGCTGAGTTGCGCAAGCGGGACGTTTTCGCTGACGCCAATGTTGACGAGGATATCGAGACGACCGCAGCTATCCACGACGCGCTGAGGCACCTTGCTCATAGCGGCTGTGTCGGTGGTCTCGCAGGCAATCGCCATGGCGAGAACGCCGTATTTATCGGTGAGCGAGCGCGCCATGTCTTCGGCACCGGAGCCGGGCTGGTCAAGAATGGCGACCGCCGCACCAAGTTCGGCATAGGTCGCCGCAATCGCGCGGCCGGCGAGCGAGGCGCCGCCAGCCACCAGAGCAACCCGGCCTTTGAGGGATGTGAGATCGGAAAAAGCGCGCATAAGGAAACAGTCGGAAAATAGTTAACAATAAAGGTTAAGGCGTTTCTTAGACCTAGACCAAGGCCGGTCTAAGGGCAAGAAATCCCTTTAAGACCATGAATTTGCGAAAGTGTTAAAGAGTGCGGCCGGGAAGAATGCGGGCCGGATTACCGACCACCGTCACCCCTGGCGGGACGTCTTTGGTGACCACGGCACCCATGCCGATCGTGGCTCCTCGACCAATGCGTAAAGGCCGTCCTTTGACCCCATTTCGTAAAATGGCCCCGGTGCCGATGTAGACATCGTCTTCGATGACGGTATTGCCGTTGATCGAGACGCGGGGCGCCAGCGTCACGAAGTCGCCGATCACGCAATCATGAGCGACATACGCATAAATATTGCAGTGAAAGTGGCGACCGATGACGGCATTGGCCGTGACCATCGTGAAATCGCAGAAAATGGCGCCCTCACCGATGACAACGTCGGGGCCGATGATGGCCGTGGGCGCGATCAGGCAGACAGCGCGACCCATCGTTCTCTCCGCCAATTTTCGTCGCGTGGATGCATCGGCTACGGCGATGGCGAATTGATAACCATCGGCGGCCGTCAGCGGCAAAATGGGGATCTCGCGGTGCGGGTCGTGTTCCGTGGCGTCGTCGCTGACAAACACCAACGCATGCGCAGCCGAAGTCCAAGATCCCGTTTCCTGCACGATCTTGTGCTTGGCTATGGCGGCGATCTCGCGGCCAAAGCCGCCTGCCCCATAAATGGCTATTTTCATTGGCAAAAGCCCCTGGTTCGCGCTGCTATGGCAGAGTAAGCGTTAACGCTCGGCAAATGAAGTCGCGGTATAAAGCCGCGAACCTTTCGTCCATAGGATCGCAATGGCCAAAAAGACCGCTAAGCCTCCCGCCAAGAAAGTCGCGTTGATCACCGGCATCACCGGTCAGGATGGAGCCTATCTGGCCGAACTTTTGCTGCACAAGGGATACATCGTGCACGGAGTGAAGCGGCGTTCGTCGTCGTTCAATACCGCACGTATCGATCACCTTTACGAAGACCAGCATAAGACCGGTGTGAAATTCTTCCTTCACTACGGCGACATGACCGACGCCACCAACCTGATCCGGTTGGTGCAAGAGGTGCAGCCCGACGAAATTTACAATCTCGCGGCGCAAAGCCATGTGCAGGTCAGTTTCGAAACGCCGGAGTACACCGCGAACTCAGACGCCATCGGCACCTTGCGTCTTTTGGAGGCCGTTCGCATTCTCGGCCTCGGCGACAAAACGCGTTTTTATCAAGCATCGACGTCAGAACTTTACGGCAAGGTTCAAGAGATTCCGCAGAGCGAGAAGACACCCTTCTATCCACGCTCGCCTTATGCTGCCGCCAAAATTTACGCCTATTGGATCACGGTGAATTACCGCGAGGCTTACGGCTATCACGCCTCCAACGGCATTTTGTTCAACCATGAAAGTCCAATCCGCGGCGAAACGTTCGTGACACGCAAAATCACCCGCGCTGTCGCCGCCATCGAACTTGGCCTTCAGGAAAAAATTTACCTCGGCAATCTCGACGCTAAACGCGATTGGGGACATGCCCGCGATTATGTCGAAGGCATGTGGCGGATCGTGCAGCAAAAGAAACCGGACGATTATGTTTTAGCGACGGGCGAAACCCACGAAGTGCGGGAATTCGTCGAGCTCTCCTTCAAAGAGATCGGTCGCAAAATTAAGTGGAAAGGCAAAGGCGTCGATGAGGTCGGCATTGACGCCAAGACCGGCAAAACACTCATCGCCGTAGACCCACGTTATTTCCGGCCCACGGAAGTGGACTTGCTTCTGGGTGATCCGACCAAAGCGCGCAAAGTCTTAGGCTGGAAGCACACGACCAAGTTTAAAGATATGGTGGCGGAAATGGTGGCGGCCGACATGAAAGCGGTGAAGGCCGAAGCTCAACGCCGCAATCGCGGCGACTGATGTCGGGCTCTCCTTACTCACTCAGCGGAAAACGCATTTGGGTCGCGGGTCATCGCGGCATGGTCGGTAGCGCCATCGTGCGAAGACTCGCGGCGGAAAATTGCGCGATTCTTACAGCAACCCGCGATGTCCTCGATCTCACACGTCAACAAGACGTCGAATCATGGATGAACGAAACAAAACCGCAGGCCATCTTCCTCGCTGCGGCAACTGTTGGCGGCATCCTTGCCAACGATACGCGTCCCACAGAATTCCTGACCGACAACTTGCAAATTCAAACGAACATCATCACGACGGCGCACACGATCGGCGTTGAAAAGTTGATGTTTCTGGGCTCGAGCTGCATTTATCCGCGCTTGGCGCCACAACCCATCCATGAAGACGCCTTGCTGACAGGTCCGCTAGAGCCCACCAACGCGTGGTATGCGATCGCGAAGATCGCGGGCATCAAGCAATGCCAAGCTTATCGGCGCGAATATGACCGCGACTTTATCAGCTGCATGCCGACAAACTTGTATGGTCCCGGCGATAACTTCGACCTTCAAAGCAGTCACGTTCTGCCCGCGCTCATCGTCAAAGCCCACAACGCTAAAATTCAAAATGCGCCATCCGTGACGTTATGGGGAAGCGGCTCGCCCTCACGCGAGTTCCTCTACGTGGAAGACATGGCTGACGCGTGTGTGTTTTTGATGAAGCATTATTCCGAAGCCGAACACATCAACGTGGGTTTCGGCAGCGATTTGACGATCCGCGCTTTGGCCGAGCGCGTTTGTAAGATCGTCGGCTTCAAAGGAACACTGATTTACGACACCACGAAGCCAGACGGCACGCCGCGCAAACTTCTGGATTCGGAGCGATTGCACAAGCTCGGCTGGCAGCCCAGCGTCGATCTCGACGAAGGGATCGCCAAGACTTACGCCTGGTATCTTGAGCACGCTCGCTAATGCAAATTTACCTGCCCATTGCAGAACTGTCGGTCAACATCTTCCTGGTTCTCGCGTTGGGCGGCGCGGTTGGTTTGCTGTCGGGCTTGTTTGGTGTCGGCGGCGGATTTTTGATGACGCCCCTGCTGATCTTTATTGGCGTCCCGCCCGCGGTCGCCGTGGGGACGCAATCCGTGCAGATCGTGGCGTCGTCACTCTCCGGTGTTCTTGCGCACATGCGGCGCGGCAACGTGGACTTTGTCATGGGCGGTGTGCTGACCGCTGGCGGCTTGATCGGCTCGAGCATTGGTGTTTGGGTTTTCAGTCTGCTGAAGAAATCCGGCCATATCGATTTGACCATTTCTCTCGGCTACGTCTTATTCCTTGGTATCGTCGGCGGCTTCATGATGATCGAAAGCCTACCCGGCGTCCTTAATCGCCGGCCGGCCGGCGTTGCGTCTGTTGCGCGCGGACCAACGCGGCACCCATGGATGCAAGCGCTCCCGTTCAAAATCCGCTTCCGGCGTTCGAAGCTTTTTATCTCTTCGCTATTGCCATTTTCCATTGGCGTGTTGGTTGGCTTTCTTGTGGCGACCATGGGCGTGGGCGGTGGATTCTTGATGGTGCCGGCGATGATTTATCTGCTGGGCATGCCGACACAAATGGTGATCGGTACGTCGCTTTTTCAAATCACATTCGTCACGGCCGTCACGGCCTTGCTGCAAGCCATCGTCAATCAATCTGTCGACGTGATCCTGGCGCTTTTTCTGTTAGTGATCGGCGTTCTCGGCGCGCAATTGGGCGCGCGGCTTTCGAGCAAAATGAAGGGGGAATACTTACGGGTTTTGCTGGCAGTGATCGTTCTCGGCGTAGCTATCCGCTTGGCGCTCGATCTCGTCCTCACGCCGCAGGACGTGTTTTCGCTGGGCGGTGGCAATTGATGCGCCGGGTTGCCGCGCTTTTTCTTTTCATCGCTTTTGCGTTTCCAACGCGCGCTCAAGAGGTGCCGTTGGTGGCGGATCTCTCGAGCCACCTCGTGGCCATCACGACGGGTTTTGCTGGAACCAACGTGTTATTATTCGGCGCGACAAACGGCCCCGGCGATATCGTCATCGTCGTGCGCGGGCCGACAGGTGATGAAACGGTGCGGCGTAAAAGTCGTTTGGGCCCCATCTGGACGAACCGCACCAATGTAACCTTTAACGATGTGCCGTCGTATTACCGGGTTGCCTCGATCCGGCCGCTGGAAGAGTTCGCGTCGCCGGAACTTCTGTCGCGCTATCAGATCGGGTTCAACAACCTGCGCATCACAAGCGCGGATCAATCTTTATCCGCCGAACAGATTGCGAAATTTCGCGACTCTTTGATTCGGTTGAAGAGCGAGCAGGGTCTTTACGAACAAGGGCTCGGCGCGGTCACCTTTATGTCCAATCGGTTATTTCGGACTGAACTGAGCTTCCCGTCGAACGTGCGCACCGGAACCTATGTCGTCGAGGTGTACTTGATCCGCGACGGTGACGTCGCGAGCGCCGAGATCGTACCGCTGAACATTTCGCAAGTTGGCGTTAGCGCCGACATCTATGACTTTGCGCACAACTTGGCGCCGCTCTATGGCATCGTGTCTGTCTTGTTGGCGCTGAGCGCGGGCTGGGCCGCGGGCGCCGTGTTCCGGCGCGTGTAGTATGAGCGAACAGATCACGACGCCTCCCCTCCAGGACCATGGCCGAACCTTTCTGGTTGTCGTCGATCAATCGGCCGAGTTTCAGGCTGCGTTGCGATACGCCTGTCGACGCGCTTTGCGGACGAGCGGAGCGATCGCCCTCTTTCGCGCGGTCCCGCCCACAGAATTTCAGCACTTCTCCACCGTCGGCGAATTGATGGATCACGAGGCAAAAACCGAAGCTGAGCGTCTGCTGCAGCAAGTGGCCGCGGACGTGCATCGCCTGACCGGTCAGTTCCCGAGCCTGCATATCCGTCAAGGCGAGGTCTTACAGCAACTCCAGGCGGTGATCGCGGAAAGCCCCGGCATATCCATGCTCGTCCTGGGAGCCGGCACCGGACACGAGGGACCAGGCCTCATCGTTTCAGCCCTGTCGGGCAAGTTGGCCGGTAAAATCATGATTCCTGTCGTTATCGTGCCGGGTGACATGACGCCCGAGCAGATCGACGCCATCACTTAACCTTGCCCCAACGGCGGTTTCGGCCTATTGAGCGAGCGTCTTGCGCACCCCATTTAGGGTCCACCTGCACCCGCTCTTGGAGCATTCCCATGTTCATCCAAACCGAAGACACGCCCAATCCCGCCGCGCTGAAGTTTTTGCCGGGCCGGCCCGTGCTCGACAGCGGTGTTGCGGATTTCACTAATCGTACGGCTGCGGAGTCATCGCCGCTAGCGCGCCTTCTGTTTGAGATTGAGGGTGTCGACGGCGTTTTCCTCGGCAGCGATTTCGTCACGGTTACAAAAGGCGCCGACAAGAGCTGGCAGGTGCTGAAGCCCATGGTGCTGGGCGCGGTCATGGATCATTTCACCTCCGGCGCCCCCGTGATGGAAGCGGGCGCGGCAGCCGCCGACGATGAGGAGTTCAGCGATGAAGGAGTCGATGAAGAGATCATCTCCCAGATTAAGGAACTGATTGATACGCGCGTGCGCCCGGCCGTCGCTCAGGACGGCGGCGATATCGTGTACCGCGGCTTTAAAAACGGAACCGTGTATTTGAACCTGCGCGGCTCGTGCGCCGGTTGTCCCAGCTCGACCGCGACCTTAAAAATGGGCATTGAGAACATGCTGAAACATTACGTGCCTGAGGTGCAGTCCGTCGAAGCGATGATGTAAGGGAACGCGATGCCAAGCCGGGGGACTTTAGACGACGCCAGTTTCGATCTGGTTTTTCGCGAAGCGCACACGGTTACCAGCTGGACGCCGGAGAAGGTGTCCAATGAACTCTTACGCCGGGTTTACGATCTCGCCAAATTGGGGCCTACGGCTGCCAATTCCTCGCCCGCGCGCTTCCTCTTCGTGGTTTCAAAAGAAGCCAAAGAGAAACTGAAACCGGCTCTTTCACCCAACAACGTCGATAAAACCATGGCCGCGCCGGTCAATGTTGTGGTCGGTTACGACACGCAATTCTATGAATTTTTGCCCGAGCTATTTCCGGTCAATCCGACGGCGCGATCCTGGTTTGAGGGTAACGCCAAAGCAATTGAATCAACGGCTTTTCGCAACAGTTCTCTGCAGGGAGCGTATTTAATGTTAGCCGCGCGTTCATTGGGCCTCGATTGCGGGCCCATGAGCGGATTTGACGCAGGCAAGCTTGAAGCGGCTTTCTGGCCGGGTGGTCGCATAAAGGCTAACTTTCTCTGCAACATCGGCTACGGCGAAGATAAGATGCAATGGCCGCGCGGGCCGCGCCTTCCATTTGAGACGGCCTGCCAAATCGTTTGAGCAAAGGGGACTTCGATGGCTGCTAAAAAGAAATCGCGCAAATCGCCCATTAAAAAGGCGAAGGCAAAAGTGAAAGCTAAGGTCAAAGCAAAGGCCAAAGTGGTCGCTAAGGTCAAAAAGAAAGCCAAAGCTAAGGTCAAAGCAAAGGCGAAGAAAACCACAGCGAAAGCTGTTCGTTTCACCGACTCTGCCGTCTTCAAGAAGACCGGGAAGACTTTGACGCAGTGGTTCACCGTGCTCGACGAAGCCGGCGCGCGCGCCATGGCCAACGCGGACATCGCGACATTATTGAAGGCGCGCCATCAAGTCGCCGACTGGGCGTCGCAGGGCCTCGCCGCCACCTACGCGCAAACGCGCGGTTTGAAAAAACTGCAAAAGAGCGCGCAAAAAACAGCGAAGAAAGCTGTGGCGTCCGTGGGCCGCACCTTGTTCGACGCCATAGACAAGGTCGAAGACCTGGTCACAAAGAAGAAATAGCCGGTCACTGTGCTCGGCGCCGTCGGCTAGACGACGCCGAGCCCGTACCGATGGCGGGATGCCGCCGCGTTATTCTTTGATTTTTGGGTCTTTGATTTTCGGGTTCACGCCATCGAATGGCTGAAGGGACCCGTTCATGGCCTCGCACGTACCCTTCGCGACTTCCCTAAAATCCTGACCGCTGTAACTGGCCTTCGCATCGGTGGCGCAGGAATGCTTTCCGTTGGCGGCAGCGCAGCTATTTTGGCCCGCCTTCGCGATGCCGTAACAGCGCTCGCGGTTGGCTTTGGTGGTCATTTCGGCGGCCTGGGCCGACGCTAAAGCTGCAGCACCAACAATAATGGTGGCCAAAAGCATGCGGGAATTCAGCGCGTTTGCCATCGAAGCCTCACTGTTCGTGCTCTGCGAAGTCAAATTTATGCTGCACTTTATGTGCGCAGCAAAACAATATATTTCAATAACTTAGCGCTTCCTCGGCAGGAACCCAACCGCCGCGTAGGCTTCCGCCAGCACCGTTTCAGCAATGGCATTGGCTTTTTCGGAGCCGCGCGCCAAGACCCGATCGATTTCCGCCGGATCGGCCATCAAACGCTGCATTTCGGCGTTGATGGGCCCCAGCACGGCCACCGCCGTTTCCGTTAACTTGGCCTTGAACTGGCTGAACTGCCAGCCGGCCGTTTCCGCGATAACCTGTTCCAGGGTGCGGTCCGTCAGCGCAGCATAAATGTTCAAAAGATTGGCCGCTTCGGCGCGCCCCTCGAGCCCTTGGGGCGAATCGGGCAGCGTTCCAGGATCGGTCGTCGCCTTGCGAACCTTGCCGGCGATGTCGTCTTGGGTGTCGGTCATGTTGATACGCGAGAAATCCGACGGATCGGACTTGGACATTTTCTTCGCGCCGTCTCGCAGTGACATGACGCGCGTACCGGGCCCTTTGATCACGGGTTCGGGCAGCGGGAAGACGTTCACGCCGTAATCATTATTGAACTTGGCGGCGATATCGCGCGCCAGCTCCAGGTGCTGCTTCTGATCCTCGCCCACGGGAACGTGCGTGGCCTTGTAGACCAGAATGTCGGCCGCCATGAGGTTGGGATAGACGTAAAGCCCAGCGCTCGCCTTTTCCTTATCCTTCCCGGCCTTGTCCTTGAACTGGGTCATGCGGTTGAGCCACCCCAACCGTGCAACGCAATTAAAGACCCACGCCAGCTCGGCGTGGGCGGGTACGTGACTTTGCACAAACAGTGTGTTGGCAACGGGATCGATGCCGGACGCAATCATACCGGCAGCGACTTCGCGCGTGGCGCGCAGCAATTCTTTGGGTTCCTGCCACACCGTAATGGCGTGCAGGTCGACCACGCAAAACAAGCACTCAAAGCTTTTCTGGAGCGCGACCCAATTACGGATGGCACCAAGGTAATTGCCGAGATGCAAATTTCCGGTGGGCTGGATGCCGGACAGAATACGACCGGCAAGCTGCGGTGTGGACCCGCTCATGGAATGTCATCCTTCAGGTTGGACGCTGGAGGTAAGCGCTGGGTGAGGTAGCCCGGCGACCCCAGGTGGTCAAGTCGCTGTTTTGCGGCGGAACTGCGAGAGGTCGCTGCGCGCGGCCGCGCCAAACAGCAGCGCCGCCAGACCAAAGCCGATAACGCCGCCGCCGATGAGAACCACGAGCGCCCCCGTGCGAAGCAGATTGTCCGCAGGCGCTTGGTCGCCAACGCCGAACACCGCGCCGTATTCGGAGGCAATCAGCCATTGTAACCCGGCGAGAAGGATCATCATGACAAGGGTCGCCAGAATCAGCCGTGGCAGGCGGCGCTTGAGGCGCGCGTCCGCAAGAAGGTGCCCGCGTTTACGTAATCCCGCTGCCAGTAGTCCTGCGTTCAGCCAGGCCGAGATCGAGGTTCCGAGCGCGATGCCCACGTGCCCTAAGAACGGCGTCAGCGCGATATTGAGCACGATGTTCACGATCAACGCGATTGCGGAGGCTTTCACGGGCGTGCGGGTGTCGTGGCGCGCGAAGAACCCGGGCGTGAGGGCCTTGTTCAATACATAGGCCGGCAGCCCAAATGAAAATGCGAGCAGCGCTTGCGCGACCATGACGCGGTCGTGGGCCGTGAAAGCCCCGTGCTCGAACAACACCGACGTAATGGGGCCTGCCAGCATTGCGATTCCGGCGGCCGCTGGAACAGTCAGCAGAAGGCTGACTTCGATGGCGCGGTTCTGATTGGCGATGGCCGCGGTCTCGTCGCCGGCATGAATCTGGCGCGTGAGCAGCGGGAGAAGCGCAATGCCAATGGCCGTGCCGAAAATACCAACCGGCAGCAAGTTCACACGGTCGGCGAAATAGAGCCACGACACAGCACCCGTGCCCACGAACGACGCAATCGTTTTATTCACGACGAGATTGATTTGATAAATGCCCGCGCCAAACACTACGGGAAGCGTGCGCGTGATGAGCTTCTTCACCTCGGGCGTCAGGCGGGGGCGCACCAGTTTGAAGCCGACGCCAATGCGCCGGCAATCGAGCCAGAGCCACACAAATTGAACGATGCCGGTGATGAAGATGCCCCACGAGAGGAACATGGCGCGATCACCGCCTGTTTGGACGCCGACCAGAAGTGCCGCGATGAGCGTGATGTTCGCGAGCACGGGGGCTGCGGCCGGAACGGCGAAGCGATGAAAAGAATTGAGCACGCCGGATTGCAGCGATGTCAGCGAGACAAATAGTAGATAAGGAAATGCCACGCGCGCCAATTCCGTGGTTCGCTCCATCTGGCCGGGAATGCGATCGAACCCCGGCGCCATGACATAGAGTGCCAGCGGCATGGCGATCATCATTGCGGCACAGAAAAATATCAGTATGACCGAGAGTACGGAAAACGACTCGTCGGCGAATTTCTTGGCTTTCTCAGGCCCATCTTTTTCAAGGGTTTGGGAAAAGATCGGCACAAAGCCCGCCGAGAATGCGCCCTCGGCAAAGAGCGAACGAAACAGGTTGGGGAATTGCTGCGCGATAAAAAACGCGTCGGAGTCCCGCCCTGCGCCTAGAAATGTGGAGATCAACGTATCGCGGACAAAGCCGACAATACGGCTCATCAGCGTATAGCCGCCCACGGTCGAGAAGGCGCGCAGAAGAGTCGGCGGGTTGGACATAGCGCCTGTTTAGCTCAATTCAGAAGGCTCGTGAATCCACCGCATGCTTGTCGCGAGATTTTGCGGCGAGAGGAAGGCAGTTATTCCGCCGCAGCCGACGGTGTGCGGGGGGGGTTACGCCGTTCGGGGTTCGTGACTTGCACGGCGTCGGCCGTGACGCCGATGGCGGCGCCCAAAGCCTCGCGGATTTGGCGGATTTTACTTTCGGCGGTTACCTTCATGCCGAAAACGTCTTTCACATAGAACACGTCGACCACGCGTTCGCCGTAGGTGGAAATGTGCGCCGAGAAGATTTGTAAGCCTAAATCGGTCATGGCCTTGGTGATATCAAACAAGAAGCCCTGGCGGTCATGGCCATTGATTTCGATGACGCTGCAAACCTTAGAGGCGGTGTTGTCGATGATCACGCGCGGCGGAACTTCAAGGGCTTTAGCGCGCGTCGGCAAGCGCGGTGTCGCCTTGGGTAGCTCTTGGTTGATGCGCACGCGGCCTTCAAGCGCGATCACAATGCGTGACCGAATGCGGTCAAGGCGGTGATCGGCGGTAATGGCCTTTCCTTCGAAATCCTGAAAGGAGAACGTGTCGAGAGCCATGCCGTTGGAGAGCGTGAGAATCTTGGCGTCGACCACCGATACGCCGGCAATCGCCAACGAACCCGCAACGCGCGCGAACAAACCGGGGTGATCGGGCGTGTAAAGAACCATGTGTGTGACGTCGCGTTTGTCGTCGACCGTGAAGTCGATGGCAATCTTCTGACCCACCTCGTCGGCGGCGCGCATGAAATGCGCGAGGCGCTCGTGGGTGTCGGTATCTTCCGTCAACCAGAATGCAGGCGATGCCAAACTCAGCAGATCATCGCGCGTTTTTTCCGGCCAATCGGATAAACGCTCAGCCAGAGCCCCGCGCGCCGCGGCCACACGCGCGTCAATACCCGCATCGGTTTGACCGCCGCGCATATGTTGAATGGCGCGCATATAAAGTTCGCGCAGGAGCGCCGACTTCCAGTTGTTCCAAACGGTGGGCCCGACAGCACGAATGTCCGCGCATGTTAGAATCAAAAGCAATTTGAGACGTTCAGGCGATTGCACGACCTCGACAAAGCGGCTGATGGTCTGCGAGTCGTCGAGATCGCGCTTGAAGGCCGTATTGCTCATCAGCAGGTGATGACGCACGAGCCAACTAACCGTCTCGGTTTCTTCGGCGTTCAGGCCGAGCCGCGGACAAAGCTCCAACGCGACTTTCGCACCGAGTTCGGAGTGATCGCCGCCCCGCCCCTTGGCGATGTCGTGCAGCAGAACCGAAACGTACAACGCGCGACGCGATGCGATCTGGTGAATCACTTCGGACGAATTGGGAAGTTCGTCCTTCAGCTTACCTTGTTCGATGCGATTGAGAATGCCGATGGCGCGGATGGTATGCTCATCGGTGGTATACACATGATACATGTCGTACTGCATTTGCGCGACGACGCGCGCAAAGTCAGGCACGAAGCGCCCGAACACGCCGCACTCGCTCATCAAACGCAGCGTCGCTTCCGGCGCCTTCTTCGACGTCAGGATTTCCATAAACAGCCGGTTGGCTTCGGGGTCGCGGCGAAGGCTCGATACACGGCGTTTTTCATGTGAGATGAGACGCAAGGTTTCCGGCTGAAAATCAAGGTCATGCTCAAGCGCGGTATGAAAAATCGAAATCAACTTGATGGGGTTTTCGGCAAACTCCTCGGCACTTTTCACCGACAGGCGTCCGCGTTCGACAACAAAGCCGTCGACACGGCGGCGGCGTAGCGCGGCGGAAAACCGAAACAGCGGACGGGCCCGCCCCTTTTCCTCGAGCAGGGTGCAGAAGACGCGCGTCAAATCACCGACATCGCGGGCCACAAGAAAATAATGGCGCATAAAGCGTTCAACGGCAGTCGCACCGGCGCGATCCACGTATCCCAGGCGCGGCGCGATCTCGCGCTGAAGACCGAATGTCAAACGATTGTCGGTATGGCCAGTCAGGTAGTGAATATGACAGCGCACCGTCGAGAGAAAATCGTGCGCCTTCATAAAGCGGCTGGCCGCTTCATCGTCGACAATGCCTTTGTCTGCAAGCTTGCGAACATCGGACACGCCATAAAGATATTTGGCGATCCAATACAACGTGTGAAGGTCGCGCAGGCCGCCCTTATCTTCTTTTACGTTCGGTTCGAGACGATAACGCGAGTCACCCAGCCTGGTATGGCGCTCGTCACGTTCAGCGAGCTTGGCTTGAACGAATTGCGCGCCACTGCCTTTGCGAATTTCCTTGTTGAAGCGTGCAATCAGATCGGCGGCTAACGCTTGGTCGCCCCAGACCCATCGCGCATCGAGGAGCGTGGTGCGAATGGTCAAATCGTCTTTGGCTTGGCGAATGTTTTCATTCACCGAGCGCACGGCATGGCCGACCTTCAGGCCGAGATCCCATAAACAGTAGAGCATGAACTCGACGATCTGCTCGCTGAAGGGTGTGGGCTTGTAAGGCAGCACGAATAGCAGGTCGATGTCCGACAGTGGCGCCAACTCGCCGCGGCCATAACCACCAATGGCGACAATCGAAATACGCTCGCCCGTCGTGGGCGAACCGCGCCGCACGAAATACGCCGTCGCATAGTCGAACAAGACACGGATCAACTGATCCATGAGGTAGCTGTGGGCTTTTACGGTATCGTCCCCACTGGCTTTTCCGGTTTCCAGGCGCTGACGAATAGTGGCGGTGCCCGCGGCAAGCGCATCCTTCAAGCTGGCGACGAGATGCGCACGCCGCGCGTCATCGCTGGCGTCGCGTCCGGCAAAACTGTCGAGCGCTTCGCTTAGATGTCGCCGGTCGATGACCTCGCGAGGATTATAAATCGCGTTCACAGCGCTACCTGACTTTGAAGCCTTGTTCGCGCGCCTGGTCGTCGGGCACGTGAATGATGCGTTCCTTGGGCGGCTGCGCCATCGGCGCCGGTCGTTTGTCAGCCGATGCCCCAGCAGCGGCGTTTTGCTGAATTTTGGTGACGGCTTCCAGCGCGAACCGCGAACGAACCCGCGCGCTGACAATGGCCAGCAATTCGATCGTCTTTGCTTGGCCGACGAAGATCAAAGCCAACACAAAGGAAACGCCGGCCCCGATTAATGCGTAGGTGTCGGTCACCCAGGCATAGCCCGATACCGCCAAAAACATGGAGGCAACGGCACCAATCAGACAAACAAAGCCCATGCCGGAGAGAATTCGGGCGAGGGCCGGTATGTTGGGTTTATCGGGGTCGACTTCAAAAACCATGACGTCCTTTATACCACAGACGCCCGCGAAACCTTATTTCGCACCTGCGAGCAAGTCCTTGAGCCTATAAAGGGTGTCCAAGGCTTCGCGGGGGGTAAGGGTGTCGGGACTGAGGTCCTTTAATGCAGTTTCAACGGGGGAAACGGTCGCGGGTTTCGGAGCGCGGGCCGCAAAAAGCGGTAAATCGTTCGCCAACTTTGCGGCGGTGCCAACCTGCTCGCCCTTTTCAAGAAGCGACAGGACCTGTTCGGCGCGCGCGATGACGGCGGGCGGTAGACCGGCAAGCCGACCCACGTGAATCCCGTAGGAGCGATCGGCAGCGCCGGCGGCAACCTCGTGCAGGAAAATCACGTCACCTTCCCATTCCTTTACCCGCATGGTGTGAGGCGCTAGTTCCTTCAACCGAGCCGCGAGCGCGGTGAGTTCGTGGTAATGGGTCGCGAAAAGGGCCCGGCATTTGTTCACGTCGTGCAAATTCTCGAGCGTAGCCCAAGCGATAGACAGGCCGTCGAAGGTGGCCGTCCCGCGCCCGATTTCATCCAAGATTACAAACGAGCGGGCCGTCGCTTGATTCAAGATTGCAGCGGTTTCCACCATCTCGACCATGAAGGTTGAGCGGCCGCGCGCGAGATCATCGGCCGCGCCAACGCGCGAGAATAAGCGATCCACTACGCCGATATGGGCCGACGTTGCCGGCACGAAGGCGCCCATTTGCGCCATTAGCGTGATGAGCGCGTTTTGGCGCAGGAAGGTACTTTTGCCGGCCATGTTCGGGCCTGTGATCAACCACAGCCGACCGGTTTCTAAATTGCACGTGTTGGGCACGAACGATGCGGCCTTCGCTTTTAAAGCGCGTTCGACGACAGGATGGCGTCCGCCGACAATCGCGAACGCGGTGGAATCATCGACCACGGGCCGGACGTATTCCCATTCGACGGCGAGCGTCGCCAGCGCGGAGGCGAGATCAAGCGTGGCGATGGCATGGGCTGCTGTGCCGATCTCGATGGAACGCGCGGTCACTTCGATCACGAGATCATTGAAGAGCGTAAGCTCAAGGGCCAGGGCTTTGTCGGCGGCGGAGCGGATGCGATCTTCGAGCTCAGACAACTCCACCGTCGTAAAGCGCATGGCGTTTGCCATCGTCTGACGATGGATGAATGTTGCATCCTGGCGGCCGCGCATATCGTCAACGAGCTTCTCGCCTTGCTTGGCCGGCATTTCGATGTGGTAGCCGATGACGTTGTTGTGTTTGATCTTCAGAATGCCGATGCCACTTGAGTCGGCGTACTTCGCCTGAAGACCGGCGATGAGTTTGCGGCTTTCGTCGCGCAGCGCTTTTAGTTCATCAAGGGTCGCGTCGTAACCGGAGGCGATGAACCCGCCATCGCGCGCGAGCATCGGTAAATCGGGGCTAAGTGCACGTGTGAGCCGCGTTACAAGGGCATCGTGATGCCCTAGGCGCGATAACGCTTCCTGAACGATGGCCGGGGGCGGCAGAAGTCCTTGCGCTAACTCCATAACCGCCGCGCGCAGGCGCGGGACTTGCGTCAAACCGTCGCGAACGGCAGCAAGATCGCGCGGGCCGCCGCGCCCTAACGTCAGCCGTGAGAGGGCGCGTTCGAGATCGGGCGCCGCCGACAGATGTTCACGCAGCATATCGCGGGCGGGTGCCGCGTTCACAAAAAACGCCACCGCATCGAGCCGTCCATTGATTGCGGACGGATCTGTAAGCGGTGCAGCCACGTGAGAGGAAAGCAGTCGCGCGCCAGCACCTGTTACCGTGCGGTCCATGGTATGCAAAAGACTACCGCGTTTCTCGCCGTTCATGGTGTGTGTGAGTTCGAGATTGCGGCGCGTGGCAGCATCGATCTCGAGCGCGGCACCTTGTGCGAGACGTGAGGGCGGCAATAGGCGCGGCAGTTTTCCTTTCTGCGTCAGCTCGACGTAATCGACCAACACACCGGCGGCAGCGACTTCGGCGCGGCTGAACATCCCGAAGGCATCGAGGGTGCCGACGGCAAAAAGCGTTTCCAGCCTTTTGCGGGCATTGTCGGAGTCAAACCGCGGCATCGGCAAAGGGCTGAGAACCGACTTATACGATTCCAGCGATTCCATCATCGCCGAGTCTTCGAACACGCGCTCGGGCACCAACAATTCGCCGGGCGAAAGGCGCGCGAGGGCCATCGCTAGATCGCGTGGTGCGACACTTTGCGTTTGGAAGTCGCCGGTGGAGACATCGAGCCACGCGAGCCCTAACAGGCCTGCGCCGTCGCCACGCACTTGTGCGAGTGCCGCCAGATAATTGTGCGCGCGTGCATCGAGCAAAGAATCTTCCGTGAGCGTACCCGGCGTGATGAGGCGGACGACGTCGCGCTTCACCACCGACTTCGCACCGCGCTTCTTCGCCTCTGCCGGATCTTCCATCTGCTCGCAAATGGCGACTTTGAAACCGCTGCGGATCAGGCGCGCGAGATAGCCTTCGTGGGAATGAACCGGCACGCCGCACATGGCGATGTCTTGGCCGGCGTGCTTGCCGCGCTTCGTGAGCGCAATGTCGAGCGCGCGGGACGCTTTCACCGCGTCGTCAAAAAACAGCTCATAGAAATCGCCCATGCGGTAAAAAACCAGGGCGTCGGGATGGGCTGCCTTGGTGGCCAGAAACTGCGCCATCATAGGGGTGGTCGTGGCGTCGCCGCCGGACACAATCGTCTCACGCGCAGAGGCAGGCACCAACGCGGCGGGTTCGACAGTTTCGTCAGGCAAATCGGATTTCCTATATGCGGCTTTTGACAGAAGGACACTATACCAAGCAAAAGAAGCATGGGAGGCTTCGCGTCTTCGAGGATTGCAATGAATAATGAGACCCAAAAGCTTCTTGAAACCATCAGCCGGTCGCGCCAGCCCACCGCACCATTCACGATTGGGACGCACGCGCTCCCGCACGCTGCGCTGGCCTATTCTATGTGCGGTGAAGACTTATATTTGCGTAAAATTTTTAAGCGCCGCGTTGCGAGCGGCGAAAAAGGCATCTACGTCGATATTGGGTCCGCATCCCCAATCGAAATTTCGAACACTTATTATTTTTACTGCCTTGGATGGCGCGGCCTCTGCATCGATGCTAACGTGGATATGGCGGCCTCCTGGTCAGCCGTCCGCAGCGAAGATACGTACATTACAGCTGCCGTAGGCGAGATCGAGGGAAACGCGCAATTCCTCCGACATAAAACGCATCCCGGCATGAGCCGCATGGCTTTTGCACAAGATCGCCCCGCCGAAGATTATGAGCAATCATGCTCCGTAAACGTCAGGCGTCTTGATTCACTTTTCGCGGAGCATATCGGGGACCGTCGCATTCAATTCATGACGATCGATGTTGAAGGCGCCGAACTCGGGGTTTTGAAGTCAAATGATTGGCGTAGATGGCGCCCCGAGATCATTATGCTCGAGTGCATCAACTTCGCTTTCGATGCCCCTTTCGAAGCTGCCCCGATCGCTTTCCTGGCTGAGCAGGGCTACGTTTTGCGCGATAAAATTAATTCAAACATTGTCATGTCGGACGTTATTAACGCCAACGCGCTTTGAACAATGCCGCGATTGGCGTATTTGTCGAAAATCTGAAACATAGCAATTACTTAGACTCGCGCTTGTCGCCTATGCAACGCACGCGACGAGCCCTACAATGCGCCGTTCGGAGAGACCCTGCCCCACTGTCGGCCGGGAAAAGGAAACATGAACAAAATCACCCCGCCTAAGGGCGCGATTGGGTCCAAGAAGGATGCCAAACGCGCGGCCCCCGTCAGCCGCAATTTCGATCAGGAAGCGTTGGCCTTTCATTCGACCGGGCGGCCCGGAAAAATCGAAATCACCGCTACCAAGCCGCTGACCACGCAGCACGACTTGTCGCTGGCGTATTCACCGGGCGTCGCAGCGCCCTGCCTTGAGATCGCGCGCGACCCGAGCCTGGCTTACGACTACACCGCCAAAGGAAACTTGGTGGCGGTCATTTCCAACGGCACGGCTGTGTTGGGATTGGGCGATCTTGGCGCGCTGGCGTCGAAGCCCGTCATGGAAGGCAAAGCGGTTTTGTTCAAACGCTTCGCGGACGTGGACGGCATCGATCTGGAAGTGGATACGCGCGATGTGGACGAGTTCGTCAACTGCGTGCGCTATCTCGGCCCCAGCTTCGGCGGCATCAATCTTGAAGACATCAAAGCACCCGAGTGCTTCATCATCGAAAGCCGTTTGCGGGAACTCATGGACATCCCTGTGTTCCATGACGATCAGCACGGCACGGCGATCATCTGCGCGGCGGGCCTCATCAACGCCTGCGATCTTACGGGACGCAAGCTGTCGGACGTGAAGTTGGTGGTGAACGGCGCCGGCGCTGCCGCTATTTCGTGCCTGGAGCTTTCCAAGGCCCTCGGTGTGCGCCCCGAAAATGTAATCATGTGCGATTCCAAGGGCGTGATTTATCAAGGCCGCACCGAAGGCATGAATCAGTGGAAAGCCGCGCACGCGGTGGCCACAAAGAAACGCACCTTGGCGGAAGCGTTGGATGGTGCCGATGCCCTCTTCGGCTTGTCGGTGAAGGGTGCAGTCACGCCTGAGATGGTCGCGTCCATGGCGAAAAATCCGATCATCTTTGCTATGGCGAATCCTGATCCCGAAGTGACGCCTGAAGAAATCGAAGAGGTGCGCAGCGATGCCATCGTCGCGACAGGGCGGTCGGATTATCCGAACCAAGTAAACAACGTGTTGGGGTTCCCGTTCATTTTCCGCGGCGCGCTCGATGTGCGTGCACGCACGATCAACGAGGATATGAAATTGGCGGCCGCGCGTGCGCTGGCGGACTTAGCGCGCCAGGACGTGCCTGACGAGGTGGCGGCGGCCTATGCCGGGCGCAAATTGCGATATGGCCGCGAGTACATCATCCCGGTGCCCTTCGATCCGCGTTTGATTTCGACCATTCCGCCGGCGGTGGCGAAAGCCGCCATGGAATCGGGCGTTGCGCGCAAACCCATCGCCGATATGCCCGCGTATCAGAAAGCGCTCGCTGCGCGCCTGAACCCGATTTTCGCGAGCTTGCAGACCATCGCCGCCGAAGTGACGCGCAGCCCGCGCACGGTGGTTTTCGCGGAAGGTGAAGAAGAACGCTCGATCCGCGCGGCGATTGCTTACCGCAATGCTGGATACGGCAAAGCCATTCTGGTCGCGCGGCGGCGCAAGGTGGAACACACCATCGCTGAACTGGCGATCCGCCCGGAAGATCTTGAAGGCATCACGATTACCAATGCGCGCGAGTCCAAGCATGTGGCGGCGTATTCGGAATACGTCTACCGCCGTTTGCAGCGCCAAGGGCAGTTGCAGCGCGATTCCGAGCGCATGGCCAATCAGGACCGCAATACCTTCGCGGCTTGCATGGTGGCCTTGGGACATGCGGACACGATGGTCACGGGCCTCACGCGCAATTACCACACGGCACTTGCGGAAGTGCGACGCGTGATCGATCCGTTGCCGGGTGCTGCAGTATTCGGCCTGACCATGATCGTCGTGCGCGGACGCACGCTGTTCATTGCCGACACGGCGGTTCACGAGCAGCCGTCGGCGAGCACGATTGCGCACATCGCCCTGGAGAGCGCCGAGGTCGTGCGGCGTTTGGGCCATGAGCCGAAAGTGGCGCTGTTGTCGTATTCCAACTTCGGCAATCCGCCGGGCCCGGCCGCCGAGCACATGCGTGAAGCGGTGACACTGCTGGATGAAGCGGCAAAAGCCGGCAAAGTGGATTTCGAATTCGACGGCGAAATGGGCGTGGATGTAGCGTTGGACGACAGCCGGCGCTTGTATCCCTTCTGCCGCCTGACAGGCCCTGCCAACGTGTTGGTGATGCCGGGCTTGCATGCGTCGGACATTGCGACGCGCCTTGTGCAGCGCTTTGGTGCTGCGACATCTATTGGGCCCATGCTCATCGGCCTCGAGAAGCCGGTGCAAATTGTCGATATGGACGCGACCGCGTCCGATCTTGTGCAACTGGCGCTGATGGCAGCACATGCCTGTGCGCCGAAGCTTCTATAGATGCGGGATTTAGCGCCCGCGTCACTGCGCCGCCTGACGGCGTGGGCCATCGGCCCATCGGTGCCCGCGTGGGTCGTGTTGGCGGGCCTTGTGATGGGCGGCTATCTGCAATGGAAAGTCGCGACGGTCGCTGGGCTTGTGGCGTTCGGGCTCATGGCGATTTTGGTGCTGACGCGGTTGGCCGACTTTGATCGGTTGATTCGCTATGCCGAGGAATCCTTCACCAATCCCGACGCAACGCCGCCATCGTTGAGCACATCGGCGACGGCGCAGCGGCTTTTAGCCGCGCTCAATGCTTTGCGCCGTTTGTGGGCGGAACGTCGCGACGAGGCGACGGCGCTGGCCCGTTCACGCCAGGATATTTTGGACACGCTGCCCGATCCGCTGTTTTTGTTGGATGCGCGCAGGCGCGTGACGAGTGCGAATGCCGCCGCGCGCGAGCTGTTTGAAGTGGGCAGCGGTGCGCCGCGTTTGTTGGGCCGTGATTTGGCGAGCGTCATTCGCGATCCGAAAGTTTTAGAGGCCGCCGATCTGGCCTTGGCGCAGGGGAAGAAAACCGAAGCAGAGTTCACACTGCCCGCGCCAGTGGAGCATACGTTTGGCGCGTTGTTGGTGCCGTTGGAGAACCCGACGCGTGACGGCACGGCGTTGATCGCGGCGTTGCACGATCAGACCGAGCGCTTGAAAACCGACCGCATGCGCGCCGACTTCGTGGCCAATGCGAGCCACGAATTGCGCACGCCGTTAGCAGCCGTGCTGGGTTTTATCGAAACACTGCTGGGACCGGCGAAGGACGACGAGAAAGCGCGCGGCGAATTCCTGGAGATCATGTTGAAGCAGGCCAACCGCATGACGCGGTTGATTGACGATCTGCTGTCGTTGTCGCGCATTGAGTTGCGCGAGCACACGCGGCCCACGGAGGCCGTGGACATGGCGACGATTTTGCAATCGACAGCGGAGCTTTTGGAGCCCAAAGCGAAAGAGCGTAAGTCCAACGTCAACATTCAGTTGAGCACGTTGCCGCCGGCCTTGGGCGATGCGGGCGAGCTGTCGCAGGTGTTTCATAACCTCATCAACAACGGTTTGAAGTACGGCGGCGAAGGTGGGCGCGTGGACGTGACCGCCGAGCTGAGCGAAACGCGTCCGCCGGCGATGCCGGGCAAAGGCCAATGCCTGAAGATTTCGGTGCGCGATTACGGTGAAGGAATTCCGCGCGAGCATTTACCGCGCTTGACCGAGCGTTTTTACCGCATCGATACGGCGCGCTCGCGCTCACTCGGCGGGACGGGTCTGGGCCTTGCCATCGTGAAGCACATCGTGTTGCGCCATCGCGGTGCGATGACAATTGAAAGCGAACTTGGTAAAGGTTCAACGTTCTCCATTTACCTGCCGCTGGCAAACGCAGCGGCGGCTTTGAAACAAGCGAGTTGATCATGATGTTCGTGGTGTTGGCGGAAAACGATATGAGCCCGGAACACGTGGCGCGCCGCAAAGCGCTGATGGACGCGCATAAGGAATACTTGCTGAAGAATTTGGCCCGCATTCCCACGGCCGGGCCGTTGCGTGAATCGCTTGAGGCTGAGACGATCGGCGGCATGTGGCTGGTGAAGGCCGAGAACAAGGCCGAAGTGGAAGCGCTGTTGCGCGAGGACCCGTTCTTCCCGACGCGCAAGGACTGCAAGATTTTGCACTGGGCCAAGGCGCTGCCGGAGATGGCGACGATCTAAAGCCCGCAGTTACAGAAACAACCCTGTCTGTGGAAAACGCGCTGGAAGCCTAAGCGCTGCAAATGCTTGCGCGCCATTTTGCCAAAACACTGCGCGCTAAAATTCCGCGTTTTATCGAACGCTTTCAATGTGATGAGAAAAAGTCAAACAACCCGGTGCTGTGGAAAACGCAGCGAGGGTTTTGATTCTTAAATCGTTTTCGGATTTTTGCCGAAATCCGGCGATTTTCACGCGCACGGCGCGTGACGATCTCAATTGCGCGGTTGGGAAAGTTCAGCGCGCCGTTTTGCGATGACCGTGAGCGGCACCACCAGCAAACCGAGCAAACACGTATAGAGGAAGAAGGCGAAGTAGCCGGCACCGAGAGCGGCCGGAGCAATGCCCATGCGCGCGGCGCCCGTGGTCAGATTGTCCGGCGACATGGTGGTAAAGAAGGTTTTGAAGGGCGCGAACAGGCCGCCCTCCTCTGCCGAACGCGCGGCGGCGTCGACGATGCGACCTGATTGCGTGGCGATGAATTTATCAGGCAGCGCATAAAGCGATGAGAACAGCGCGTATTGGGTGGCGGTGAAGCCCATGCTGGTGAGGCTGGACATATAAGCCAGCAAGCAGGTGCCCGCGAAACTCTGGCAGATGTTGTTGACGCCCAGCGTGAGGATCAGCGCGGTGACGTCGGGGCCTTGGGTTGAGAGCCACACGAACATGAGATTGCTTAAGGGGGCAATGATCGCGCCGGTGACGAGGCAGCGCATGACGCCCCATTTGGCGATGGCATAGCCGCCCGCGAAAATGCCGATGAGCGACAGAATGACGCCGTAGATTTTGCGCACCTCGGCGATTTGCGTGAGGGTGAACCCGAGATCGAGATAGAACGGATTCATGATGTTCAGCACAAATTCGGAGATGCGGTAGAAGCAGATGACGGTGAGGATCAGCCCGGCGGCTTTGCCGAAGCGCTTGAAGAAATCACCCAGCGGTTCACCGAACACATGGGAGAGAAAATATCCGGGCTGTGTGGGTTTGCCCGGCAGCGGCCAGGCGCACGCGACGATGAAGGCGAAGCCGATGATCACCGCGCCCAACTGAAGGAACACGCCGCCGGGACGCGCGGCCCAGGCAGCACGTAAGGTATCGGCGGATTCGGTGGGAAGCACGGAAGCAATCAGGCCGACCTGTGCCGACAATCCCGAGCCGAGAATCAACGCGCCTACAAAGAGGATCGCGAGACGGATGGCCCACTCGAGGCGTTCGCGCCAGGGTGCGGCCTCGCCCGCGATGCGCGGGATGGGGCGGACTTCGTGGGCGCGTTCGCGCGGTGCCAGCAACACGGCGGCGACGCCAATGGTCATGAGCGCGGCCATGGCGAAATAGGACACGGACCAATTGAAGGCGTCGGCCAGGAATAAGGGGGCGGCGCCCGCCGTGATGTAAGCGATGCGGTGCCCCCATTGGTAGGAGGCGAGCATGGCGCCTTGGTCGCGTTCGTCGCCGGCTTCGATGCGCCAGGCGTCCATGACGATATCTTGGGTGGCGCCCGTGAAGCCCGTGAGGACGGCCAGGAGTGCGGTGAGCGAGAGATTAGCGACGGGATCGGTGACGGCGATGAGCACCAGCGCCACCATGATGAGCCCTTGCATCACCAGCATCCACGAGCGGCGATGGCCGAGGATGCGGCCGAGGCCCGGAATTTGCGCGCGGTCGACCAGGGGCGCCCACAGGAATTTGAAAGCGTAAGCGAGGGTCGCGAGACTGAAAAAGGCGATGACGTTGAGCGACAGGCCGACGGTGCGCAGCCAGGCCGAGAGCGTGTCGAAGATGAGCCAGAACGGCAGGCCCGAGGCGAAGCCCAGACCGAGCATCACAAGGGTGCGGCGCTCCAAATAAACGGCAAGAGACTGCTGCCAGCTTAGTGTGCGGGATTCGTCTTTGCGCGTCGGAGACACGTCAGCCATGCCCGCTGTTGTCGCACAATGCGAAAGCAAAGTGAATCAAACAACGCTAATAGTTGCCTGACGGGTGTTCTGACATCTCGGACGTAACGGGTAGGAATTTTTCTACTGACGCCATACTTTGCAAATCGGTTCGTTTTACTACAGACCGCAGCAATTGGGCGTCGCGAGCCACCAAAAATCTTTGCGACTGCAAGGCTTGTCCAGCATTGATGCTTCGAATTCGCTCGCGCACGGCCGCGCGCTCACGAACCTTTCCGCCCGGCTCGAACATGGCAAGACAAACACTTGAGGTAAGAGCCAATGTTTTAACCACGCCTGGCGTTGCGATGCCGATTGGCGACGATTCTGGAATACCTTCGCGAGCGAAAAGAGAAACGGGAAAATCTGACGTTATGAATGCCGCACGATCGGAAGAGATTCTAATAATTTCCCAATTCGCCTGAACAAACAGATCTCCGATTCTTTTTATATTGGCCGACATGGCGGCGAGAATTATGTTCTTGTGGATTTTGATCGTGTATTCCCCTTGATGAACAAAATCGAAAATCTCTTTCGGAGAAATAGTTAGTTCTGCCCCGGTTTCGGCGGCATAGGTGGCCAGCTCTTGTGCCGCCTGCGCTTCTGTTGACATGCGGTCGCGAGCACCTTTTCCAATTAAATGTGCAAATAACTTTTCAGTACTTGCGGCCATTCCGGGCGTCCGCACCAGAGCCGCGGCTGCGAAATATGCAATTGCTTCTCGGTCATCGGCCGAAGGCAATCGGCCACCGGCAACGGATTCGATGACGGGGGCTGCGTATCCTTCAATCTTCGAAAATAGCTCTTCGACTTCGAAGCGTTTTCGGCCGGCGTCGTCCTCAAAGGTATAGAGATGCCCAACTACAGCCGTGTTATTGGGCGGCTGACTGCGATAGGTGTTTTGGTTCCTGTCATAAACCGCCACCAACCCACCCCTCGCGAAGCCATCGAGATAAAATTCGGGTGGAAAGTGTTGGCGTTTCGGCCCGGTGAGCAAGGGACGAACGACGGACGAGGAATTATCGGCCATCCCTGTGTTGTCTCACAGTCGCGAGCCAAAGTGAATCGCCGTTGTGGTGTGAAGAGATGGATCCCGGCTTTCGCCGGGATGACAAAGAGCGGGAAAGAAAAAGGCGCCCTCGAAAAATCGAGAGCGCCTTGAACGAAGAAGATGGGTCCTGGGAATAAATCCCAGGACGACATCGTGTTTTTTAGATCAGCCCGTCGCCGCCAGCTTCTTGGCGTAGCGTTTGCGGTCGTTGGCGTCGAGGAAGCGTTTGCGCAGGCGAATGGCCTTCGGTGTGACTTCGACCAACTCGTCGTCTTGAATGTAAGCCAGGGCTTGCTCGAGGCTCATGATGCGCGGCGGCGGAAGGTCTTGTTTGTCGTCCTTCATGACCGTGCGGAAGTTGGTGAGGGCCTTGGACTTCAAGGGGTTCACTTCGAGGTCGTTCTCGCGGGTGTGTTCGCCCACGATCATGCCCATGTAGATTTTCACGCCGGCTGAGACGAACTGCGTGCCGCGATCGGCCAGGTGGAAGAGGCCGTACTGGTTGGCTTCGCCGGTTTCGGTGGCGATGAGCACACCCTGGCGACGCGCCGAGATGGCGCCTTTGTACGGGCCGTAAGAGTGGTACAGGCGGTTCATGACGCCGGTGCCGCGCGTGTCGGTGAGGAATTCGCCGTGATAGCCGATGAGGCCGCGTGACGGCGCAATGAACACCATGCGGGTTTTGCCGCCGCCGGCGGGCTTCATTTCCTGCATTTCGCCTTTGCGCTGCGACATCTTGTCGACAACGATGCCGGAGAATTGTTCGTCGACGTCGATGACGACTTCTTCCATGGGCTCGGTGCGGTTGCCGTTCTCGTCGGTTTGGAACAGCACGCGCGGACGCGAGATGGAAAGCTCGAAGCCTTCGCGGCGCATGTTTTCAATGAGCACGCCGAGCTGCAATTCGCCGCGGCCTGCCACTTCGTAGGCGTCTTTTTCTTCCGACTGCGACACTTTGATCGCCACGTTGCCTTCGGCTTCGCGTTCGAGACGCGCGCCGATGACGCGGGTGGTGAGCTTGTCGCCATCCAAGCCAGCGAACGGCGAGTCATTGACCGCGAAGGTCATGGCCAGCGTCGGCGGATCGATGGGGCGGGCGTGCAAGGGTTCGGTCACTTCGGGCGCGCAGAAGGTATCGGCCACGTTGGCCAATTCCATGCCCGCGAGGGCGATGATGTCGCCGGCTTCGGCGCTTTCCACCGGAACGCGCTGAAGGCCGCTGAACGTGAGCAGCTTGGTGGCACGGCCGGTTTCGAGAACTTTGCCTTCGCGGTTCAGAACCTTGAGCGGCATGTTGACGCGGGCGACGCCGGTTTCGATGCGGCCCGTGAGAATGCGGCCCAGGAAGCTGTCGAACTCGAGTGTCGTGGCCAGCATGGTGAAGGGCGCGTCGAGATTGCGCTTGGGCGCCGGCACGTGAGCGACGATGGTTTCGAACAAGGGCGTCAGATCTTTGCGTTCGTCTTTTTCAAGATCGCGCACGGCCCAGCCTTCGCGACCCACTGCGAATAATGTTGGGAAATCCAGTTGCTCGTCCGTCGCACCCAGGTTCGAGAACAGATCGAAAATTTCCGTGTGCACTTCATCGGGGCGCGCGTCGGAGCGGTCGATCTTGTTGACGATGACGATGGGGCGCAGGCCAAGACCGAGGGCCTTGGACAAAACGAATTTGGTTTGCGGCAGCGGACCTTCGGACGAGTCGACCAGCAAGCAGACGCCGTCGACCATGGACAAGATGCGTTCGACTTCGCCGCCGAAGTCGGCGTGGCCGGGGGTGTCGACGATGTTGATCTTGATGCCGTTCCAGATCACCGCCGTGCACTTGGCAAGAATGGTGATGCCGCGTTCGCGTTCTTGGTCGTTGGAGTCCATGGCGCAATCGTCCATGCGCGCATTGGCGCGGACAGCGCCCGATTGCTTCAAGAAGGCGTCGACGAGCGTGGTTTTGCCGTGATCGACGTGAGCGATGATAGCGATGTTACGAAGTTCCATAAGCAGACCTATGAGCCTGGCGGGGAGGACGCCCGGCACTCCTTAAAAAATCGCGTGGGATATAAACAAAACCGGGCTGGTCCCCGCGGGCCCAAGCACCGGTTTTCGTCGCGGCTATATATACGCGCCTGTGGGCAAATTCAAGCTGAAGCCGCTTTTCGGGGGCTTTTTTCCTGAAAATGCAATGATTTGATGCAGATCAATGCGGACCCCGCCAGCCTAGAGGCCGTGTTTTACCAGGAGGTCGCGCAAGGGCACGGCGGGCCGGGCCCCCATGTGGCTAATGACCTCGGCCGCCGCGATGGCCCCGATCCGTAGGGAATTGGTGAGATCGCGGCCATGGGTGTAGCCGTAGAGGAAGCCGGCGGCGAAGAGGTCGCCCGCGCCGGTGGTATCCTCGACCTTTGCAACCGGGGCCGCGTCGACTGAGGCCGTCGTTTGGCCGTCGAACACCACGGCCCCTTTGGCGCCGCGCGTCATACAGACCAGGACGTTGGTGGCGCGCGCGAAGCCGACGGCGGTTTCAAAATCGCCCACCTGGAACAGGCGGAAAATCTCGTCCTCATTTCCAAACAGAATATCGACGTCGTCTTTGATGAGGGCTTCCAGCTCGGCCCGATGGCGATCGACCACGAAGGGGTCGGATAGCGACAGCGCGACCTTGCGCCCGGCCCCTTTGGCGGCTTGGCACGCTTTGCGAATGCCGGCTTTGGCCTGGGGCGTGTCCCACTGGTAGCCTTCGATATAGGTGACGTGCGAAGCCGCAATGCGCGCGGCGTCGATGTCGTCGGGGCCCATTTCGGTGCAGGCACCCAAGTAAGTGTTCATGGTGCGCTGGCCGTCGGGCGTCACCAAGATGATGCTGGTTGCGGTGGGCAGCGTGCCGACGCCGCCTAAAAAGTCGACGCCGACGGCGCGAATGTCATGGGTGAAAAAGTCGCCCAGTTTGTCTTTGCCGACTTTGCCGATGAAGGCCGGCGTACCGCCCAGCGAGGCGATGCCCGCGATGGTATTGGCGGCCCCGCCGCCCGACACCTCAATGGCGCTGCCTGTGCGGCTGTAGATGCGATCAGACTGTTCGGCTGTGCAAAGCGCCATGGTGCCCTTCACCATGCCGAGGTCTGTGAGGACCGCATCGTCGGTGCGCGACAAAATATCCACGATGGCCGAGCCGATTCCAATGACGTCGTAGCGTGTATCAGACATGCGCGCGTTCCTCGGTTTGTGTGGTGGCCATCGATTCTTGTTTTGTCGGCCTTCCGCCGACGGGGGCCGACCCGATTCCGATCACGTCATAGCGTACGTCGGTCATTTTTCATCTATCCCTAGCGGGTGGTCAGGAGCGCGGAGTATAGCCACCTCGCATAAGCCGTCTATGTGCTCTGCGTCTATGCAAAGCGTTAGGGGGAAATTAACCTGGAAGGGTTAGTTTGCGCCGGTTTCTGGGGCTAAACCGGGTAGAGCGCAGGGCATGTCGGAAGCAAAACAAAACGACGCGAACGCAGAATCGCCGCACCTGGATTTGACCGCCGCGAGCACCGATGCGGTGCGGCCGCCGAGCCGCCCCTTCAGCACCAAACCGTTTTACAAAGGCCACCTGTTCACCAAGCCATTGATCAAGGGGACACCTATGTCGGATCGCTTAAGCACAGATCGCTTGGCGGCGTTCTCGCCGCAAATTCCGCGCCGCGTGGCCGACATTCCCAAATCCGGCACGCGCGCCGAGGCCGACGTGGACGGCAAGCGCCTGATCATCGGCAAGCAAATTCGCATGAAGGGCGAGCTTTCGGGCTGCGAACGCCTGATCGTGGAAGGCAGCGTCGATGCCACCGTGACCGATGTGAAGTCTATCGAAGTGAGCACGAGCGGCACGTTCAAAGGCAATGCCGAGGTTGAGTCCGCCGTGATTGCGGGGACGTACGAAGGCAGCTTGAAAGTGCGTGGGCACTTAGAGGTGGCCGCGTCGGGCGTCGTGAAGGGCAGCGTCAGCTATAAGACCGTTGCGGTTGCCAACGGTGGACGTTTGTTGGGCACGATTGAATCAATCGAGTAGATTTTTAAAGCGCACGTTTTCCGCTGGCCCAATCGAGGGCGGCTTCGAGACGGTCGCCGCCCCAAAAGATTTCACCCTCCACGACAAATGACGGTGCGCCGAACAAGCCAATCTTGATGGCGGTTTCGGTTTGCGCGCGTAAGGCGTTTTTGGATTCGTCGGCTTGGGCGGCGCGCAGAATGTCCGCCGGCATTTGGCCGAGCTTGGTGAGCAGTTCGCCGATGACGAAGGGCGAAGAGATATCCTGATCGTCGGCGAAGTTGGCGGCGTAAACACGGCGCACAAATTCCGGCACCCACGACTCACCCGTAAAGCGGCACGCGATGCGGGCGGGCAACAATCCGTTGCGCGGGAATTGCGTGGGCTTGCGGAATGCTAGCCCTTGCCCCGCGCAAATGCGCGCGACGTCGCGCCACATGTAAGCGCCTTTGGCCGGATAGATATTGAAGGGGGAATCTTTCCAGCCCTCCGCCTGAAGAATGGGCGCCAATAGAAACGGACGCCACCGCACCGTGAGGCCGCGATCGTGGGCGGCCTGTTCGACGGCGATGGCGGCCGGATAGGAATAGGTGCTGGCGAATTCGAACCAAAATTCCACGGGGGCCATTTATTTTTTCCGCTTTGCTTTCTTTTTAGCAGCGATGGCCTTCACCGATTCTGGCGCGGGCGTTTTCGGTTTAAAGGCGCAAAGATCGGCGATGGGGCAGCGCCAGCATTCCGGTGTGCGCGCTTTGCAAATGTAGCGGCCATGCAAAATCAGCCAGTGATGGGCGTGGCGTTTGAAGGCGTCGGGTGTGACCTTCTCGAGTTTGCGTTCAACATCGAGCACGTTCTTGCCGGGTGCTAATCCCGTGCGATTGGAGACGCGGAAGATATGCGTATCCACCGCGATGGTGTGTTCACCGAAGGCCACATTGCGCACCACGTTGGCGGTTTTGCGGCCGACGCCGGGAAGGGCTTCGAGCGCATCTTGTGCACGCGGCACCTGACCGGCGTGCTCTTCGATCAGGATTTTCGAGAGCGCGATGACGTTTTTGGCTTTGGTGTTAAAGAGCCCGATGGTCTTGATGTAAGTCTTCAAGCCCGCTTCGCCGAGGGCCACCATCTTTTCCGGCGTGTCGATTTTGGCGAACAGCGGACCGGTGGCTTTGTTGACGCCCACATCGGTTGCTTGGGCCGACAGTGCGACAGCCACAAGCAAGGTGTACGGGTTGACGTATTTAAGCTCGGTCTCGGGTTCGGGATTCAGATCGCGCAGGCGGCGATAAAGCTCCGCGACATTCGCAGGCTTCATAAACCGAGCACATCACGCATGGAATACAGACCCGGTGCGCGGCCCTTGCACCACAAGGCGGCACGCACGGCCCCTTTGGCGAAGATGTCGCGCGATGACGCTTTGTGCGTGAGTTCCACGCGCTCGCCTTGGGTCGCGAAGATGACGGTGTGATCGCCGACAACATCGCCGCCGCGCAGCGTCGCGAAGCCGATCTCGCCTTTGGGGCGGGCCCCAACTTGACCATCGCGCGCGCGGCGCGCGACGTCGTCGAGTTTTTTGCCGCGGCCCTTGGCGGCGGCTTCGCCCAGACCTAAAGCCGTGCCCGAGGGCGCGTCGACCTTGGCGCTGTGGTGCATTTCCACGATCTCGATGTCGTAATCGTCGGACAGGGTTTTCGCCAGGCGTTCGGTGAGCGCCAGCAACGCATTGACGCCGACGCTCATGTTGGGAGCCTGGACGATGACGGTTTTTTTCGCGGCCAAAGCGATGGCGGCGCGCGCGACGTCGTCGAGGCCCGTGGTGCCGATGACCAAAGCTTTGCCGGTGGCGGCCGCAAGTTCGGCGTTGACCATGGTGATGGCGGGCGACGTGAAATCGATGATCACGTCGCTGGCGCCAAACAACGCGGGCGCGTCGGTGGTGGCCGCGACACCGGCAGGGCGTGCGCCGACAAAGGTGCCGAGATCCTGCCCGACCACGGACGAGCCGGCTTTTTCCGTTCCGCCCGATAACTTCGTGCCCGGCGTGAACAAGATTTCCTGGATGAGCATGCGCCCCATCCGTCCGCCACAACCAACAATTCCGATTTTCATAGAAAACCCCGTGTCTTAGAGCGCGGAGTATAGGGAGGGATCGGTTTCGCCTCTAGTGCCGGTAAGACCTGGGGCGGATACAACCCCGTATTTGACACCGGTTTGCCGCAATCTCCCCGTTTAGGAGGTATGAGCAAACTTCGTAACCCGTCTGAAGACGCTAAAGCGATGCTGGGCCCGGTGGGCGAATTAAGACGCGTCGCGGCCCTCGCGACCATATCGCGGGCGGGCCATACGTGGCTGGTGGGGACCACCGACACGTCGGGCAACGGGCGTTTTTACGGTATCGCGTTCATGGGGCCCGATGCCCGTGCGCGCGCGGTTGAGTACGCAGAAGAGAAATACTCGGGGGTTCGGTTTTCCGAAGTCGACTGACTCTGACGCGCTGATTTCGCGCGCCGGTTCCGGCCCCTCTTAACCCTTCACACATGCTGTCATCATGGAGATGTCCCCATGCTCGAACGCATTAATATGCTTAAGAGCGAAATCGATCGTTTGCATAAGCTTGCGGCGTCGGCCAATGGCGACATTGCGCGTGAGATTCTGGCGCTGATCAAGAATATGCAGGGTCTGGTCGCGCGCCTGGAAGACGACGCTAAGGCTATCGCGGCGAAAGCCGATTAGTTACTCGGCTAGCTACTCAGCCTTGGCGCCGAGGAACTCTTTCACTTTGCTGATGAAGCTGGTGCTTTCGGGATTGCAGGTGGCGCAATCGCCTTCCTTGTCGAATTCCTCGAGCAGCTTCTTTTGCTTATCGGTGAGATTGACCGGCACTTCGATGGCCGCTTCCAAGAACATGTCGCCGCGCGCCGTGGAGCGCAGAACGCTCATGCCCTTCGACTTCAGGCGGAAGCGATGGCCGTGCTGACAGCCCTTTGGTATCTGCACTTCGATTTTGCTGCCGTCGATGGTGGGCACTTCCATCTTGCCGCCCAAGGCCGCCGTGGTGAGACCGATGGGGACGCGCATGAACAGGTTGGCGCCTTCGCGCTGGAACATGCGGTGTGTGGCCACCGTCAGGAAAAGGTAGAGGTCGCCCGCGGGCGCGCCCGGTCCGCCCGCTTCGCCTTCGCCAGCGAGACGGATGCGCGTACCTTCTTCGACGCCCGGCGGAATAGTGACTTCGAGATTCTTGTCTTTGCGCACGCGGCCGGCGCCGCGGCATTTGTCGCACGGATCCGTGATGACCTGTCCGCCGCCCTGGCAGGTGGGACAGGTGCGTTCGACCGTGAAGAAACCTTGCTGGCTGCGAATGCGGCCCGCGCCTTTGCACGAGGGACAGGATGAAGGTGCTGCGCCGTCTTTGCTGCCGGAGCCCTTGCACTTTTCGCACGAGAGCGAGGACGGCACGTTAATGCTAGCCTTCTTGCCGAAGAAGGCCTCCTCAAGCGTGATTTCCATATTGAAGCGGGTGTCTTGTCCGCGCGCGGGACCGCGACGTGCGCCGCCGCCGCGACGGCCCATGATGTCGCCAAACATCTCGTCGAAGATGTCGGCGAAGCCGCCTTCGAATCCGCCACCACCACCGCCGCCTTGTTCGAAGGCCGCGTGACCATAGCGGTCGTAAGCCGCGCGTTTTTGCTCATCGCGCAGGATTTCGTAGGCTTCGGAGAGAACTTTGAATTTGTGCTCGGCGGTTTTGTCGCCCGGATTCTTGTCCGGATGATATTCCATCGCGAGCTTGCGATAGGCTTTCTTGAGGTCGTCGCCGGACGCGGTTTTCACCACGCCAAGGACTTCGTAGAAACACTGCTTGGTCGCTGTCGCCATCGCGTTTTTAGCCCAACCCGCTTTTAGCTAACCCCGTAACAATCCCCGTCGGAAATTTAACCTTCCGACGGGGACGTTGCCACAACTGCAGTTATTTATTTCTTATTCTTGTCGACTTCTTCGAAGTCGGCGTCGACGACGTCGTCTTTCGGTGCTTCGCCGCCAGGCGCTTCACCGCCACCGCCTTCGCCACTCGGCGCCTGCTTGTACATGGCTTCGCCCATCTTCATGGCCGCTTGCGCAAGGGCATCCGTGGCCGCTTTGATCTTCTCGGCGTCGCCGCTGTCGATCACGTCTTTGACAGCTTGGAGCTTGGCTTCGATTTCGGCTTTGTCGCCCGGCGGAATCTTATCGCCGTGCTCTTTCAAGCTCTTCTCGGTCGAGTGCATCAAGCCGTCGGCATGGTTGCGGGCGTCGACACCTGCGCGCCGTGCCTTGTCGGCTTCGGCATTGGCTTCGGCGTCCTTCACCATCTTCTGAATGTCGGCTTCCGAAAGGCCACCGCTCGCTTGGATGCGAATCTGCTGTTCCTTGCCGGTGGCTTTGTCTTTCGCCGACACATTCACGATGCCGTTGGCGTCGATGTCGAAGGTGACTTCCACCTGCGGTACGCCGCGCGGCGCCGAAGGGATGCCGACGAGATCGAATTGGCCGAGCATCTTATTGTCGGCCGCCATTTCGCGCTCACCTTGGAAGACGCGGATGGTAACCGCGGTTTGGTTGTCTTCGGCGGTCGAGAACGTTTGGCTTTTGCGCGTCGGGATCGTGGTGTTGCGTTCGATCAGGCGCGTGAACACGCCGCCCAGCGTTTCGATGCCGAGCGAGAGCGGGGTCACGTCGAGCAGCAGAACGTCTTTCACTTCGCCCTTGAGCACGCCCGCCTGAATGGCGGCGCCGATGGCGACCACTTCGTCCGGGTTCACGCCTTTATGGGGCTCGCGGCCGAAGAAGTTTTTCACGACTTCCTGCACCTTCGGCATGCGGGTCATACCGCCGACGAGGATGACTTCCTGAATTTCGCTGGCTTTGATGCCTGCGTCTTTCAGGGCTTTGCGGCACGGCTCGATGGTCTTCTCAATTAGGTCTTCCACGAGCGCTTCGAGTTTCGCGCGCGTTAGTTTGACATTGAGGTGCTTCGGACCGGCAGCGTCGGCCGTGATGAACGGCAGATTTACGTCGGTTTGTGTCGAGCTGGAGAGTTCGATCTTTGCTTTTTCGGCAGCTTCTTTGAGACGCTGCAGCGCCAGCTTGTCGTTGCGCAGGTCGATGCCCTGCTCTTTTTTGAATTCGTCCGCCAGAAAGTCGATGATGCGCGCGTCGAAATCTTCACCGCCGAGGAAGGTGTCACCGTTGGTGGATTTCACTTCGAACACGCCGTCGCCGATTTCGAGCACGGACACGTCGAACGTGCCGCCGCCCAAGTCGTAGACCGCGATGACGCCGGCGCTCTTTTTATCCATGCCGTAGGCAAGCGCTGCGGCCGTCGGTTCGTTGATGATACGCAGCACGTTGAGGCCCGCGATCTTGCCGGCGTCTTTAGTGGCTTGGCGTTGACTGTCGTTGAAGTAGGCGGGAACCGTGATCACCGCTTCGGTGACTTTTTCACCGAGATACGATTCAGCGGTTTCTTTCATCTTTTGCAGAATGAAAGCGGAGACTTGGCTGGGCGAGTATTTTTCGCCGCGCGCTTCGACCCATGCGTCGCCGTTATCGCCTTTGACGATTTTATAAGGGACGAGTTTTTTGTCTTTTTCGATGATCGGATCGTCGTGGCGGCGGCCGATGAGGCGCTTGATCGCGAACAACGTGGCTTCGGGATTTGTGACCGCCTGGCGTTTTGCCGGCTGGCCAACAAGGCGTTCGCCGGATTCGGCAAACGCGACTTGAGAGGGGGTGGTGCGGGCGCCTTCCGCGTTTTCGATCACGCGGGCGGTCTTGCCTTCCATGACGGCAACGCACGAGTTCGTGGTGCCAAGGTCGATACCAATTACTTTCGCCATTCTTTACGTTCCTTTGCTTGCGGCAGACATCGAAAGCCCGATACGGCGCTGTTCAGGATGTCCCCTGGGTTAATGCCTTCAAGACACGACGGTTTTCGGTCGCCGGAGTCCCGTTCAACCTTGCCGGGGTATATAAGGGGATGGTCACAGGCCCGCAACGCCGCTCCCTCATTTTGTGACTCTTTTCCTGGGTTTTTGGGGTGTGGAGGGGGTTTTCAGGCCTTATGTGAAGCGAACACATGCACCAGACCACCCTTGCCCTGACCGGGCCGGCCCCAGACCTACCCGAAGGCGTGATTTTTCGCCCAAACGCCCTTGCGGCGAATGAGCAGCAGGAACTCGCAGAAGGTGTGTTCGCCGTGACGGCGGCAGCCCCTTTGGCCAGGCTGCGAACCAAGGGCGGCGGCGCGACCTCGGCCGCTATGACCAACTGCGGCCAAGCCGGGTGGTGGAGCGACGCCAAGGGCTATCGGTATGTGACCGCCAACCCGGCCACCGGCCAATCTTGGCCCCTTTTTCCGGAAAGCTTCTTACGGGCGGTTCGAAAGATTGCCGCGGATTCGCCCTGGCCGGATTTCGCGCCCGACGCCTGCCTGATCAATTTTTACGAGCCTGGCGCCAAAATGGGCCTGCATCAGGACAGAGACGAAAAAGACTTCGCCCAGCCGATCATCACGATTTGCCTTGGGGACGATGCGGATTTTCTGGTGGGCGGCTTCGCGCGCACGGACAAGACCAAAGCCTTCGTCATTCACAGCGGCGATGCGTTGATGATGGGCGGCGCATCGCGGATGTTGTTTCACGGCGTACGGAAAATTTATGCGGGCACCAGTCCGCTACCGGGCGTGAATGGCCGCTTCAGTCTGACGTTTCGTCGAGCGCTTTGAGATGAAGATCGTTAGCATCACGCCGCTGCTGTTCGACGCATGGGTGAAAATGCGGTGTGCGTTGTGGCCGGACTATTCCGAAACCGACCTGCGCGGCGGTGCTGGTGCGATGCTGCTGGATACAGCGAAGCATGACGTGCGCATCGCGTTGATGGACGGAAAGCCGGTGGGGTTTTGTGAAACGTCGCTGCGCAGCGATTATGTGAACGGCTGCGAGACGTCGCCGGTCGCATTCCTGGAAGGGATTTACGTGGACGCCGATGCACGGCGAACAGGTGTGGCGCGCGCGTTGACGGCCGAGGCGCAAATCTGGGCACGCAAAGCTGGGTGCAAAGAATTCGCTTCCGACGCTTTGCTCGATAACACCGCGAGCCATCAGATGCACAAAGCGCTCGGCTTTTCTGAAACCGAACGCGTGGTGTATTTCCGCAAAAAGATTTAAGGCGCGCTCACAAATTCGGGGGCGGCGATTTTTTTTCGGGCGATGTGGGACTCATCAATCCCACGGCGACGCCGTCGGGGTCTTCGATCATGGCGTAGCGCGCGCCCCAGAGCGCGTCGTAGGGTTCTTGCAAGCCACGATAACCAGCACCCGTCATGTCGCGGTAAACGTCATCGACAGCTTCGCGGGTGGGGATGTGAAAGCCAACAACGACTCGGCCGTTCAAATCAGCGCGGCCTTTCCAGCCACTGTTCCAAATTTGCGCGAACGCGGTGGAGTCGAGATCGAAGCCGAACTCCTGACTCGCTGACGCATTATTCGCCCTCGGGTTGGCGGCGCTGGCGTGATGACCGCCTGAGGTCGTGCGCCAGACGTTGTTATCGGGCATTTCAACACCGAGCCTGCGATAGAACGCAAGCGATGCATCCATGTCGCCGCACACGATATTGATTTGGTCGAGCGAGAGTTTGGTCATGGACTTAGTTCGCTTTGTAGCTGATACGCCAAACGCTGGCAGAGAAGTCGTCGGCGATCAGAAGACTGCCGTCCTTGGCAACAGCCACGTCAGCGGGTCGACCCCACACTTGCTTGCCCGCATCCGCCAGCCAGCCGCCGGCAAAGAGTTCGTAGCCGCCCGTGGGTTTGCCGTCGGCGAACGGAACGAAGGCGATCATGTAGCCGTGCGGCGACGACGCGTTCCACGATCCGTGTAACGCCACGAACGCGCCGTTGTGAAATGCTTCGGGGAATTGTTGGCCGGTGTAGAACGCGAACCCCAGTGGCGCGGAGTGCGAGCGGAACAACACATCAGGCACAGCGGCTTTCGCGACGAGATCGGGACGCTTGTCAGCGAAACCGGGTTGCGGGTTTTGGCCGATGTAGCTGTAGGGCCAGCCGAAAAAAGCGCCGTCGGTGATTTTTGTGAAGTAGTCGGGCACCAGCTCATCGCCCAATCCATCGCGTTCGTTGACGGTGACGAAAAGATCGTTGGTGTTTGGAAGGAATGAAATTCCAACCGGATTGCGCAGACCTGTTGCGTATGTTCGCCCTGGGCCAACACTTGTGCCGTCGGCGCTGAGATCAAATACCTGAACCGTCGCGCGCGGTGCGGGTTCTTCGCCGATATTGGTTGCCGAACCGATGGCGACGAAAATTTTTGTGCCGTCCGGCGCGAGTGCGAGATTGCGCGTGCCGTGTCCGCCGGATGTTCCAAACGCGCCATCCGGCGTAAGACGTAGCGGCGCCGTGCGCGGCTTCATATCGCCCGGCTCATACGGAATGCGCCACAAGCCTACTTGATCGCCCACATAGAGCGCGCCGTTTCCAAACACCAGACCGTAGGGAACCGCGAAATCGTCGGCAAACACCGTGATGATTTCGGCTTTTCCGTCATTGTCAGCATCGCGCAACAGCATGATCCGCCCGGTGCCGGAATCGGCCATCAACACATCGCCATTCGCGACAACCAAAAGCTTGCGGGGGTTGGCAAGTTTTTGCGCAAAGGCATTGACGACAAACCCCTGCGGCACGGCGAGCGGCGCCGCCGACGGTGGGGCGATGCCTTTAGGACTAAAGGCGTTGCTGGCGAGCGTGCTGGGTTTTGCGAGCGCCGTAGCGTCGATTTTGAATTTCGTGCCGGGCGTTTGATCGACAGCTTCCGCCGGTGATCGGTGCCACAGCGCAACAGCACCGCCGGCAATCACCGCAACGAGAAACAGCACACGGTATTTCATCGCAACGGTCCCCCATTCGAAAACCAGATGCTAGATGATCTGGTTAGACAGTCTGGTTGCCTCCGGTCGGCCGCGCCGGCGCGGCTTCGCGCTTCGGGCCGCCTTTGGAGACGACCACCATGGCGGGGCGCAGTAAACGATCGTGCATGACGTAACCTTCTTGGAAGACCTGCACGACTGTGCCGCTGGGTACGCCGATGTTTTCCACTTCTTGAATGGCATTGTGGAAATTGGCATCGAACGGCTGGTTGAGCGACTCAACGCGGCGCACGCCTTGATTCTCAAGCACCGTGATCAATTCTTTTTCCGTCATCTCGACGCCGGTGGCGAGATTCTTCAGCGTGTCGTTGGCGGCGCGCGCTTCGACCGGAGCTGCGAGCAAGGCACGGCCGAGATTGTCGGCCACCGTCACCAGCGCTTTGCAAATATTCGAAACCGCATACTTGGCGTTGTCGGCGATGCGTTTGTCGGCGCGCTTGCCGGCATTCTCGGCTTCGGCGAGCGCCATGAGACGTTCGTTCTTCAGCGTTTCAATCAACGCTTCTAGCGTGTTCACGCGATCGGCTAACGCGGCAGCTGCCGCTTCTGCCGACGGCGGCGGTGGCGTTTGCGCTTCGAACGGCGCGTCTTCGGGGGCGTCTTGCGGATTGGGATTGTTCATAAGGAAACCGCTCTATCTTGATTGCAACGAAAAATCAGCTGGCTGAACCGAGGACGCGACCCACCAGTTTTGCGGTGTAGTCGACCATCGGAATAATGCGCGCGTAGTTCATGCGCGTGGGGCCCACGATGCCGATGGCGCCGACGATCTGTTCGCGGGTGTTGAGGAAAGGTGCAACGACCATCGAATAGCCGGCCATGCGGAAAAGTTCGTTTTGCGCGCCGATGAAAATTTGAACGCCGTCGGCTTTACCGACGAGATCGAGCAGGCGAATCATTTGCTCGCGCGCTTCCAATGCTGCGAACAAACGTCGCACCTGCTCGAGGTCTTCGAGGGCAGTGACGTTGTTGAGCAGGTTGGACTGGCCTTTCACGATCAGCGCACCGTCGCGCATGTTGGCCGTTTCACCGCTCCCGCTCCAAGTCGCAAGACCGGTCGTCACAAGTTTTGCCGTGAGGCTGTCGAGCTGCACGCGGCGCGATTCGATTTCGTCCAAGATCTCGGCTTGCGCTTCGCCGAGGGTGCGCCCCGCCAAACGCGCCGAGAGGAAATTTCCGGCTTCGATCAAGGCCGAAGGCGGCAGATCGGCCGGCACTTCAAGCAGGCGGTTTTCCACCGTGCCGTTTTCGTCGACCATTACGACGAGCGCGCGGCCCGGTTTAAGATTCACAAATTCGATGTGCTTGAGGGGTGCCTCGAGTTTCGGCGCCATCACAAGGCTTGCGCACTGCGCCAATCCGGCGAGCGCGCCGGTCGCGAGGCCCAACACGTCCTCGGACGAACGCCCGGCCGTTTGACACTGAGCTTCGATGGCGTTGCGCTCTTGGGTGTCGAGCCCGCCGACTTGCAGGAGGCCGCTGACAAACAGGCGCAAGCCCACATCCGTCGGCAAGCGACCGGCAGAGGTATGGGGCGCATATAAGAGCCCGGCGTATTCGAGGTCCGCCATGACGTTGCGGATCGTGGCGGCAGACAGGGTGCCGCCCAGCTTGCGCGCAATGGTGCGCGAGCCCACCGGCTCGCCGGTTTCCACATAGGAATCGACGATATGACGGAAGATGTCCCGGGAACGTTCGTTCAGGCCAATGACACTTTGCGCGTCGGCGGCAACCATGGTGGTTCAAATCCGGATAAAGATGATGTCCGCTATGTAAGCCGCAGGATGGGGGTCGTCAATGCGGGCGGGCTTGGGAAACCTACCGTTTCGCGTGGTTTTCCATGCCTTTGACCTCATGGCGTGCGGGTGTTAGAGCACCTTCATGAACAGCATGATCAAACGTACCGCCGACCGGGCAGCCAATTCCCTGCGCAATGTGAGTTTCGAGCTGGGTGTGAATAAGCACGCCGAGGGCTCGTGCCTCGTGAAATTCGGCGACACGCATGTGTTATGCCTCGCCACCGTTGAAGAGTCCGTGCCGCCCTGGCTGAAAAACACGGGTAAAGGCTGGGTGACGGCCGAGTACGGGATGCTGCCCCGCTCGACCAATACGCGCATGGCGCGGGAAGCCGCCAAAGGCGGACAGTCGGGCCGCACGCAGGAAATCCAGCGCTTGATCGGGCGGGCCTTGCGCGCCGTGACTGAGATCCGTGGGTTCGGCGAGATTCAGGTGCGCGTGGATTGCGACGTCATTCAAGCCGACGGCGGAACTCGGACCGCCAGTGTGACCGGCGGCTACCTGGCGCTTCACCAGGCCTTCGCGACCATGAAGCGCTTGGGCGCCATTACCAAACTTCCGCTGCGCGAACCTGTTGCTGCCGTGAGCTGCGGTTTGGTAAAGGGCGTGCCGGTGCTCGATCTGGATTACGTGGAAGATTCCGGCGCACAGGCCGATGCAAACTTTGTGCTGACCGCATCGGGCAAGATTGTTGAAGTGCAAGGCACCGCCGAAGATCACCCCTTCGAGGAACACGAGTTTTTGTCGTTGCTTGGGTTGGCCAAAAACGGCATCGCGCAGTTGGTGGATTTGCAGCGCGCGGCATTGGCGAAGGCCGGCCTCTAAATGGCGGCGCGCCGCTTCACCGGCGGCAAACTCATTGTCGCCAGCCACAACGCCGGCAAGGCCCGCGAAATTCGCGAACTTTTGGCGCCATTTAACATCGACGTGATCTCGGCGGGCGAATTGAACCTGCCCGAGCCGGAAGAAACCGGAACAACCTATATCGCGAACGCCGAACTGAAGGCGCGCGCTGCAGCGACGGCGACGGGGTTGCCGGCGCTGGCGGACGATTCTGGCATGAGCGTGGATGCGCTAAATGGCGCGCCTGGAATTTATTCCGCGCGCTGGGCGGGGCCGAGCAAAGATTTTGCGGCGGCCATGGCGCGCGTGGAAACGGAACTTGGCGAAAATCCCAACCGTCGCGCGCGGTTTGTGTGCGCGCTTTCGCTTGCGTGGCCCGACGGACATTGCGATTCTTTCGAGGGCGACGTGAAAGGCCGGCTGGTGTTTCCGGCCCGTGGGACCAAGGGTTTTGGCTACGATCCCATTTTCATCGCCGACGGCTATGACGTGACATTCGCGGAAATGACGCCTCCCGAAAAACACGCCATCAGTCACCGCGCGCAGGCTTTTGAACAGCTCGTGCGCGCTTGCTTCCAGTAGAACCCACCGAAGGACCCGGCGAAGGTTTTGGACTGTATGTCCACTGGCCCTTCTGCATGTCGAAGTGCCCTTACTGCGATTTCAACAGCCACGTCGCCGAGAAAGTAGATCAGACCGCATGGCGCGATGCGTTGTTGACGGAATTGGAGCACTTTGCCGCGCGTGTTCCAGGCCGCACGCTCACAAGTATTTTCTTCGGCGGCGGCACGCCGTCGCTTATGGATCCACAAACCGTCGCCGATATTATCGATGCCGCGCGCAAGCATTGGTCGACAGCGAACGATCTCGAAATCACGCTGGAAGCCAATCCCGGCACCGTCGATACGCAGCGCTTTCATGCGATCCACAATGCCGGTGTCAATCGCTTGTCCATGGGCGTGCAGGCCTTGAACGAAACGGATTTGAAATTTTTGGGGCGACATCATGACGTCGGACAAGCGCGTCATGCGTGGCGCAATGCGGCGAATACATTCCCGCGCGTGTCGTTCGATTTGATTTATGCGCGGCCCGGACAGAGCGCACAAAAGTGGCGTGAGGAATTGCGCGAGGCTTTAAGCGAAGTCGCCGATCACGGCATCACGCATCTGTCGCTCTATCAACTCACCATGGAGCCGGGCACCGCCATGCATGCGGCGCACGCACGCGGCGAATTCCAACTGCCCAACGAGGACGATGCGGCCGGCCTGTACGAATTGACGCAGGAAATGTGCGGGGTCGCGGGGTATCCGGCTTACGAAGTTTCCAATCACGCGAAAGACGATGCGGCCTGCCGGCACAATCTCATCTACTGGCGCGGCGGCGATTACGTGGGCGTCGGTCCCGGCGCGCACGGGCGTTTAACCTTCGATGGCGCGACCCATGCGGTGACGCAAGTAAAGGCGCCGGCGCTGTGGCTCAAACGCGTGAATGCTCTTGGTCATGGGACGCAGGAAGAGGACGCCCTGCCTGTGGGTTTGCGGGCCGAAGAGCTGGTGATGATGGGCCTGCGCATTACTGAAGGCGTCGACAAGGCGCGATTCGCGCGGTTGGGGCGTCGGCCGTTAAACGAGATCATCAAAACCGAAACCGTGACGCGCCTGGTCGGGGACGGCTTCCTGATCGATACTCCGACGCACTTAGCCGTCACGGCAAAAGGGCGGCTAGCGTTGAATGCGGTTCTCCGCGCCCTCCTAATTTAATATATCCTGGTACATTTATATGATGAGCGGCCGCGAATCTAATCATGGCCTTGTCACTCTCACATTTGGTATCGAAATTAGTACCAGGTATTATAATTTCAACGTCCCGCGCGACTTGTTTCTTGCTTTAAAAACTCAAGATCACCCTAGAGCCTACTGAAACTGCAACATTTTTTGCCTTTTCTTCAGGTTTCGTATACGTTCATGGGCGAAATTCGACGCACGCTTCGCGACGTGGATGAAGAATGTACAACAACCGATTGGATGGGCTGACGGAATACCCGTTTCAGCGCCTTGCGGCGCTGTTGGCAGGGATCGAACCTGCCGTGCCCACCGTGAATATGGGGATTGGCGAACCGCAGCATGAGCCGCCGGCTCTGCTGCTCGCCGCCCTCTCGAAAAGTGCCGGTGATTGGGGAAAGTATCCCCCGACGGCCGGAACGCCCGTGTATCGCGCCGCCGTCACGGCATGGTGCACGCGCCGGTATGAGTTGCCGGCAAATTTCCTCGATCCCGAAAAGCATGTTCTGCCGATGGCAGGCACGCGCGAGGGGTTGTTCATGGCGGCGCAGTTATGTGTGCCGCCCCGCAAAAACGGGCAACAGCCGGCTGTTCTCATGCCGAACCCGTTCTATCAGGTGTATTTTGGCGCGGCCGTCATGGCCGACGCCGTGCCGATTTTCGTGCCCGCGACCAAAAATCTTGGCTTCCAGCCTGATTACGGTGCCGTGAGCGAATCGGAGCTGGCACGCACAGCCATGATCTACATCTGCACGCCCGCCAATCCGCAGGGTACCGTGGCCAATCTTGCCCGCTTGAAGGACATCGTGCGCCTCGCCCGCAAGCACGACTTCGTTGTCGTGTCGGACGAATGCTACTCCGAGATCTACGCTGACGCGCCGCCGCCCGGCATGCTGCAAGCCTGCGCCGAACTGGGCGAAGGCTTGAAGAACGTTCTGGTTTTCAATTCGCTGTCGAAGCGCTCGAGCGTTCCAGGCTTACGCGCAGGGTTCGTGGCAGGCGACGAAGACCTGATCGCGAAATTTTCCAAGCTGCGCGCCCATGCAGGTGCTGTGCAGCCGCTGCCGGTCATGGCTGCTGCCACGGCATTATGGAACGACGAGGCGCACGTCGAACTAAACCGTACGCTGTATCGCGCCAAGTTTGACGATGCCGCTGCCATCTTCGGCAACACGCATGGCTTCTATCGGCCTGCCGGTGGATTTTTTCTGTGGCTCGATGTGGGCGACGGCGAAGCCGCGGCCAAAGAACTGTGGCGCAGCGCCGGCGTGCGCGTGCTGCCCGGCCGCTATCTCGCGCGGCCACAAGCGAACGCCGAAAATCCGGGCGCGCCCTATATCCGCGTCGCTCTTGTTCACGACCAAAGCACGACCAAAGACGCTCTTGTCCGTATGAAGCAAATCCTTGAGGGGATGACGCCATGAACACAGCCGTTCGCGCTCAGAATGTTCCGTTCCTGCCGCCGGCGTGGGCCGAGATGCTCAAACGCAGCCTTCTCTTTGCTGCGGGTCTTGTTGTCCTGCTGATAGCCGCGGCAATTGCGCTTTCGCTTTTGACTTACACAGCCACCGATCCGTCCCTCAACACTGCGACGCATACGACGCCGGAGAATGCCTTGGGGTTTATCGGCGCGATCGTGGCCGACATTTTGTTGCAAGCCAGCGGACTTGGCGCGTTCGTTCTTGTGGGCGCGCTTGGTGCTTGGGCGATGCGTCTGATGCGCGCCGAAATGGTGAGCTGGTTGTGGTTGCGCACGATTACTGTTTTCGCTGCGATGCTTTTGATCGCCATGGCCGCTGCAGGCATTCCCGCGCCTGACGCGTGGCCCATTGCCGCCGGCTTCGGTGGCTCGGCCGGGCATGTGTTGGTGGATTTGATCGCGCGTCATGATCGCTTATTCGCGAATGTGTATCCCTTAGGCGAAATCGTTCGAATCGCCACGAGTGTTGCCGCCGGTGGCGCGGGCGCTTTCGCGGCGGCGTGGGCGATGACGCTGCAAAGCCAACACGTAGCGGCGTTTTTCGCCGGTACTGCAAACGCAATAAAAGCGCTTTTCGGTGCGACCGTGGGCGGTATCGCCAGCTTGCGCAGCGCGACGGAGCATCTGAAGGAAGAGCGCGAGCCAAAATTGGAAATCACGCGCGAGAAAAAGAGCGAGAAGCCGGCAGCCCGCGTCGCCATTGCCGAAGAGGAAGTAAAGGACGAAGAAGAAGCCGTCGCGCCGCAACCGAAGGAAACCTCGATTGTTGCGCCGCGCGTCAAGACGACCAAGCCCTCTAAGCGCGAAATCGCGGCACGCCAAGGCTCGCTGTTGCCGGACGCAAAGAAAGGGTTCGATTTACCGCACTTGGAAATTCTGGCCGCACCCACAGGCGATCGCGCCAGCAAAACCATTAGCCGCGAGGCACTGGAATCCAACGCGCGCATGTTGGAATCCGTCCTCGACGATTTCGGCATCAAAGGCGAGATCGTCAAAGTGCGCCCGGGTCCTGTTGTGACGCTTTACGAATTGGAGCCGGCACCCGGCACCAAGACAGCGCGCGTGGTTTCCCTGGCCGACGATATCGCCCGCTCTATGAGCGCGGTATCCGTGCGTATCGCCGTTGTGCCGGGACGGACAGTCATCGGGATCGAGTTGCCGAACACCAACCGCGAAGGCGTGCTGTTACGCGAAATGCTGTCGTCAGACGAGTTTGAAAAGAACGACGGAAAACTGGTGTTGGCGCTGGGCAAAGATATTGGCGGTGAGCCTGTGTTCGCCGATCTGGCGCGCATGCCGCACTTGCTAGTGGCCGGTACGACCGGTTCGGGCAAGTCCGTCGCCATCAACACGATGATCATGTCGCTGCTGTATCGCAACACACCGGCCGATGTGCGCTTCATCATGATCGATCCGAAGATGTTGGAACTGTCGTCCTACGACGGCATTCCTCACCTGCTGGCCCCAGTCGTGACCGAACCCGGCAAAGCCGTGATGGCGTTGAAGTGGGTCGTGCGCGAAATGGAAAACCGCTATCGCGCCATGAGCCAATTATCCGTGCGCAATGTGGCCGGCTACAATCAGCGTCTTCAAGAAGCCGCCAAGAAAGGCCAGTCGCTAAAGCGCACGGTGCAGACCGGGTTCGATCCGGGTACCGGCAAGCCGACGTATGAAGAACAGGACCTCGATCTGACGCCGCTGCCTTACATCGTCGTGATCATCGACGAAATGGCGGATTTGATGTTGGTGGCAGGCAAAGATGTCGAAGCCGCCGTGCAACGCCTGGCGCAAATGGCCCGCGCCGCCGGCATTCACGTCATCATGGCGACGCAACGCCCCAGCGTCGACGTCATCACCGGTACGATCAAAGCCAACTTCCCGACCCGCATCAGCTTCCAGGTCACATCGAAGATCGACAGCCGCACCATTTTGGGCGAGCAGGGCGGTGAACAGCTGCTGGGGCAAGGCGACATGCTTTATATGGCGGCCGGCGGACGTATTACCCGCGTGCACGGTCCCTTCGTCAGCGACCGGGAAGTGGAAGAAGTCACCAAGCATCTGCGCGAGCAGGCGCAGCCCGACTATCTGGAAGAAGTCACCGAAGAAACCGATATGGAAGACGTCCCGGGCTTTGGCGGTGCTGCCGGCGGCAATACCTCGGGCGGCGACGGATTGTTCGACCGCGCCGTGGCCATCGTCGCCAAGGAGCGCAAGGCGTCCACCAGCTTTATCCAGCGCCATTTGCAGATTGGCTACAATCGGGCCGCGACGATTATCGAACAGATGGAACAACAGGGCATGATTTCGCGCGCGAACCACGTCGGTAAGCGGGAAGTTCTGCTGCCACCCACCCAGGAATACTAAGCGCTTATTTCGACGGCCATAGCATCGCCATACTGTGCCGCCACGTTCTAGGATGTGATTTCCACAACGATGCGGTTCCTATGAAACGACGTCTTGCGCTTCTGATCCTTCCCCTGTTTTTCGCCACGCCCGCTTTTGCATTAAGCGAAGCGGAAGCGTTGAAGAAAGTTGAGGATTACTTCAACAGCATCACCACGCTGAAGGCGCGCTTCGTGCAGACCGACCCCGATGGCGCAAGTCACGAGGGCGATCTTTACATCTCGCGGCCCGGAAAAATGCGCCTGGTCTACGATCCGCCGGCGCCCATGTTGCTGGTGGCCGATGGGACGTTTTTGAATTACGTCGACACCAAGATGAAAGACACGAGCTCGATCCCGCTGGGCGATACGCCAGCGGGCCTTCTCTTGAAGCAAAATCTTTCCTTCGCCGATCCCAGCATCAAAATGGGCGGCGTGAAGCTCGGCGCGGGCACCATCGAAATCACCGTTTCCATGGCCAAAGATTCGACGGCCGGAAAACTCACGATGGTGTTCACCGACTCGCCGTTTGAGTTCAAGCAGTGGCGGGTCGTCGATGCGCAGCGAAAGGAAATCGTCGTCACGCTTTTTGACGCGAAAACAGGCGTGAAGCTTGACGATAAGTTGTTCCGGGATGACAGCCGCAAGCAACAGCGGAGTCGGGATTAGGGGTTTCACAAAATTGTGAACCGCCGCTATCTGATTGTTATATTTAGAAATTCTTGTTTTGCGGTCGTCGCATAGCAGATGTGCGCTCTCGCGTGTTTGCACGCGTGAAATTTCAACCCATATAGCCACCAACGTCGCCACGCAAAGTGGTGGCCCGTCACCGAGTGATCCCCCCTATCACCTGTGACGCGTACGTTAGACGCCCGGTGTTCCCCCCAACACCGGGCGTCGTTTTTTTGTGGTACCGCCTTGTCCATGCTGACTATCGCAAGCTGGAACATCAATTCGCTGCGTAAGCGCCTGGGGCAACTCGAGCGCTTGTCCGAAGAGACGCAAGCCGATGTCATCTGCTTGCAGGAAACCAAAGTTCCCGACGATAAGTTTCCAACCGCAGAAATCGCTGCGATGGGCTATGCGCACCAGGCGTTTGCGGGTTATGGCGGACGCAACGGTGTTGCGATTCTTTCGCGCTATCCGCTGCGCGACATTTGCCAGCACGGACACTGTGAACGCGCCGACGCTCGGCATATCAGTGCGGTGATTGACCGCGAGGGCGATCCCATTACCGCACATAGCCTTTACGTGCCGGCGGGAGGCCAGATTCCCGACATCGAACTGAATCCGAAGTTTGCCCATAAGCTGAAATTCATCGACGCCGTGGCCGATCACTTTGCCGGCGCGCACGGATTGCGCGACGCAGCTTTCGTAGCCGGCGACTTTAACGTGGCGCCCTTACCAGCCGACGTCTGGAACCACGCACGTATGTCGCGCATCGTTACGCACACACCGATTGAGATCGCTGCCATCGAGCGCGTCAAGCGCTCGCTTTATTTTGTGGACGCCGTGCGCGAAATCATCGCCGAGGACGATCCCGTCTTTACGTGGTGGAGTTATCGCGCCGCCGATTGGCAAGCAGTCAACAAGGGACGGCGTCTCGATCATATTTGGGTGACACCCGCGCTGCGTCAGCGGATCGCCGCGGTCGAGGTGATGGTGGACGTGCGCCACTGGACGCCGCCGTCGGACCATGTTCCGGTGGTTGTGAAACTCACGCCGCCTTGAAAGCTATCCACGCTTTCGCTTCAGCAGCACATAAAGCGCGCCGCCGCCGCCATCGCCTTGATGCGCATGCGTCACAGCAAGAACGAGTGGCCGCAGATCCGGCGCGTTGAGCCAATGAGGCGCTTCAGCGCGAATGCGGCCCCGGCCTTCTGCGCCTTTTCCCGTCACGACGACGACGAGACGCAAGCCGGTCGCGTGGGCGCGGCGAATAAATCCCGTCAATGCCGCGTGGGCACGATCGAGCGTAAGGCCATGGAGATCGAGACGCGCATCGACCGGCAACTCGCCGCGTTTCAAGCGGCGCGCTTGACGCCGATCCATGTCTTCGGTGCGCCCAATTGTCAGGGCTTTCGCTGGCATTGGCGGAACGGTTGCGGCGATGATGGCCGGCGCGGGTCGGGGTTTTGCGGCCGCGGGGGGTTCGTCTTCTGATTCCAGGGCCGAGTCGCGCGACGGACGATAGGCGCTGACATTGCGTGTCACGTGACGCCAAAGTTTCAGATCGTGGGAATTGATATCGCGACGAGACGGAGCCATGGCATGGCTAACTTAGCAGAAGCCATGCTTCTACATATTGATGTCTTGATATTTCGCGTCGGGATCCATCGACGACCTGACTTTGGCTTTTCCTTCGCCGTCCTCTTCGCGCGCTATCCTGTTGAAATTCTGATAGGCCTCGACGCCTTCCAATTCCATTTCCGGTAAATAACGCGTCACAAAGGCGCGCCAATCTCCATCGGGCGCCACGCAGCGGGTTTTGTTCATGAAGTTGAGCGTGATGACGAGGCCGCCTTGCTTCCACAACAGATTCCAGTTGTGAAGATTCTCGGTGGCGGCGTCGATGGCACGGCGGTAAACGCGTTGCGCGATCCAGGGGCGCATGACGAAGAGATAGAAGAACACGCCCAGCATCATCGATGCGATGCCGACCAGAATATGAATGAAGACCATAAGCGCCAGCGATCCGAACAGGATCATCAGCAACGGGCCGATGTTCTCCCACGGGTTCCACACGGGCGACTTCGGATGATTGAGCCGGTCAAAATCGACGAAAATACCGACGCGGTCTGCCTGGTAGGACTCGACGAGGCGGGTATACAGCGCGCGATCGCGTTTCTTGTCGCCGGTTTTGGACATGGGCGTTCTTAACGTTACCGATCAGATACTTACAACAGACAATCCGGCGAAATCATACATCCGGATCGCGATCAGGACACTAACCGGTAAAGTTTACCTGACTCTAAACACATTAAGCGGGCGGTTGAGGCTGCGCTTTCGGGATGAACAGGAAGTACTTCCCCTGATGGCGCATGCGGCCGGCCTTTTGGAAGGCATCTTCGCCGTGACCCCAGAAAATGTCGCCGCGCACGGGGCCCAAGATCGCCGACCCTACATCTTGCGCAACCATGAGGCGTTGAATCGGCGAACCATCAGGATCGAGCGTATCGAGCCACAACGGAACCCCCAAGGGCACGAACCTGGGGTCGACGGCAAGCGAGCGGCCGGGCGTCAGCGAAACCCCCTGTGCCCCCAAAGGTCCGTCCTCGGTGGAGGCCAGGTCGAGCTTGCGGAAGAAAATGTAACGGGTGTTCTTGTTCATCAACTCGGTGGCTTGGTCGGCGTGTTGCTGTAGCCATTCGCGGATCGTAACCATGGACATGGGCATGCCCTGCGGCAGCACGTTGGCCTGACGTAGGATCGCGCTGAGGGGGCGGAAAACGCGCCCGTTGCTGCTGGCGTAACCGAGGCGAAGCACCTGTCCGTCGGGCATGAGGACGCGGCCGGACCCTTGGATGTGCAAGATGTTGACCGCAACCGGATCGTTTGCCCACGCGAGGACGTCCGCCTGATCAGCAATGGCGTTTTGCGCGTCGATCTCTTCGCGCGTGTAAAAAGGCTTCATGGTGCTGCCGTCGATGCGACCGACAACAGTGTTGGGTACGCCCGTGGGAAGGTCGGTAACAAAGTCCTTGAGATTGACGGTTACGAGATTGCGCGGCGGGGCATAGATCGGAATTTGGTAATTGCCGCCGCGTACGAAGGACCCGTGAAGCTCGGACTCGTAATAGGCCGTAAAGAGGCCCGCATCGTCGGGGTCGCCCTCATCGGTGCGCGACAAGGCGACTCGATAGGGCGTGAAATTCTGCAGCAAAGCATTGCGTAAATCCGCGTCGCCGCTGCCGACTTGCTCAAGCGCCGCGCACGCATTCGCCCAGGCGGCCGGCCGGCGCGCGATGGGTCCCGCGCCGATGTAGGTGTCGGTTTTGTTCGCCATCACAGCGCAGGAGCGCTTCAAAGCCGGCAGCGCTTGTTGCACGGAATCCTGCGACCAGCCGGGCAGGGCGTTCACGTCGACTTCGGTATAGAGAACGGTGGATTCTTTTTGCGCTTCGGCTGGTGTCGACTGAGCGGTGGAAGCTGGCGCTTGAGGCTTAGGCTGCAAAAACCGCATGGCCACGCTGGCGCCGATTACAGCGCCGATAGCGGTCGCAACCAGGAGGACCGCGAGGAAACGTGCGGAAGAGGGACGATCTGTCACGGGGCGCGCGCTCTACGTTTCGTGGGCGCTAGTCGAGGCTGCGCGTGGCGATCAGAATCCAGTTCGGGTCGCGGCTGTTGAGATCGCGTGCGAACGTCCAGATATCGGTAACGCTTTCCACATGATCGCGGTCGCCTTCAACCACTTTGCCGTCTTTGTCTTTAACGACATTGACCTGCTCACTCTGGAAGCGCACGGCGGCGACCACGCGCCCGTCTTCCACCTCCAAGCTTTCCAGCTTGGGCGGTTTCAGAACGACGAGTTCTGTCTCGGTGATTTCGCCGCGGTCTTCGCGGTCTTGAATGGAAGCCGAGAAGCGGCCGTAAACATCGGCGCTCAATAAGGGCTTCAGCGTATCCGTATCGTGCTTGGCGTAGGCGGCGACAATGTATTCGAAGGCTTTTGCGGCCCCTTCCAGGAACTTGGCTACGGTGAACGACGGATCGGCCATCTTGAACTGCACAAGCCCGGGTTCCATGGGCGTGCCCTGATAGGCAGGCTCGATATCGAGCGACGTGGCGCGGGGACGGACGGCCGCGGTCGGCAGAGGCACGACGTTATCGGCGGCGCGCGGAAAGGCCTCATTAGTCCCAGGCTGTTCGGAGGGCTCATGTCCCGTACGACGGCCAAGAACGCTGCGTAGGCGCAGAACAATGAAGCCTGCCGCCATGGCGAGAATGATGATGTCGATAAACTGGAAGCCTTCCATCGCTATTTTTTGCCGTTTATGAGAAACGAGGGGTGCGAAAAGGTGCGGCATAGCAGGTTTGTTGATTTATGCCGCCAACTGCAACGGGCCGGACCGTGTTCTTTGAAAAATAAGCGCTCCCTGCGCAAAGGGCAAGCCAAGGGGGCTGTTTTTCGCGCGATCCGGGGTGAAACTGACACAACCGTTAGGTCCCCCTAACCCCTTGGCGCGCTTGTGTCCTGGTATTGAAGCGTGTTAGTTCGCACACGCTTTTCGCGGGCGTTCTTAAGCCCACATTAAAGCCCATGACTAAAGCCTAAGTGTGCCTGTACGGAGAGACCCTGAAGATGAGCGAAGATACCCCATCCAATAATGCGCCCGACGCACCCATCAGCGACGTGGCTCAAATGCCGATCCGCATGCATGGGCAATATATTAAGGACCTGTCGTTCGAAGTGCCGAACGCGCCGGACGTCTTTCGCGATATCCGTACAACGCAGCCCGAAATCGAGGTCAATATCGATACGGCCGTGCGCAACCTGCAGGGCAATACGTTCGAAGTAACGCTCACGATCCATGTGGACGCGGACGTGGCCAAAAAGAAGTGTTTCATTCTGGAGTTGGCCTACAGCGCCTTCGTCGAACTGGCGCCTGACCTGCCCGATGAACATAAGGCACCGATTCTCCTGATCGAAATCCCGCGCCAACTGTTCCCCTTCGTGCGCCAGCTGGTCAGCGCCATGACTGGGCAGAGCGGCTTCCCGCCGATGATGCTGGACATGATCGACTTCGCAGCCGTCTATCGTCAGCGGTACGGCGAAGGGCAACCGCCGATGCCGGACCCGGCGCCCGCCGTTCACTAAGCCTGAATTTTCGAAATTGGGACCGTATCTGGCCTAACTGGCCGGATGCGCGAACCACTGTGTCCAAATAGCGTTTTTGAGCTTCGCGATGAAAGCCGTATGCGCGGCCATTTCGGCTTCGCTTGGCGCATGGGCACGGGCGGCACGCGCCTCCCGCGTGACAACGAGCTCGCGACCGGCCGGCAATTCGGCGCCGGCTAATGCCAGGCCCGGCTCGCGGCCACCGATAAGCTCCAAATACACATGCGAGAGAAGTTTGGCGTCGAGAAGCGCGCCGTGCTTTGAGCGCTCGGTGGTATCGATCGAAAACCGGCGGCACAAGGCATCGAGGCTTGCTTGCGCGCCGGGAAATTTGCGCCGCGCAAGCGTCACCGTATCGATGGTGCGCTCCGAAGGCAGTTTCGTGCGGCCGATGCGCGTAAGTTCGGCATTGATGAAATTCAAATCGAAGCTGGCATTGTGCGCGATGAGCGGTGAGTCCCCGATAAATTCGAGGAAGGCATCCGCTTCCGTTGCAAACAGCGGCTTATCGGACAGAAACGTAATCGAGAGGCCATGCACCGCTTCGGCTTCCGCAGGCATGTCGCGCTCGGGATTCAGATACCGGTGAAAGGTGTTGCCGGTCGCCATGTGGTTGAAAAGCTCGACGCACCCAATTTCAACGACGCGGTGGCCGCTTAAGGGGTCGAAGCCGGTGGTTTCCGTATCGAGGACAATTTCACGCATGCGCTAATGTGAGGAATCTCTGAATCCGGCGCAAGGTTTCTCTCTTGCCGAGCCCCGACGGAATGGCGACGTCGGCGCGGAAGCGCTTTTTGTGATCGGGCGTTTGACTGGCGAGCACGGCGTCGAGTTTGGCGGCCGTCATGCCGGGGCGGCGCAAGGCCCGCTGGCGCTGAAGAAAAGCGGGTGCCGAGACAACAACGATCAAATCGAAATCGCGGTCGCGATTACCTTCAAAGAGAAGCGGGATGTCGTGGACGACCACGGCCGTGCGCTGAATCCGGGCGGTGCGGAAAAACCGTTCGTTCTCGCGCCTGACGAGGGGATGCACGATGGCTTCGAGATCGCGCAACGCTTTTTTGTCGGCAAATACGATGGCGCCCAACGCTGCGCGGTCGACGCCTTGAGCGCCCACGGCCTTTGGAAATTTCTTAGCGATGAGGGCCGTAGCCGCACCATTGGGGCCCATGAGCTGATGAACCGCGGCGTCGGAATCAAACACGGGGATTTTCAAGAACCGCGCGACGGCGGCGGCTGTGGACTTGCCCATGGCGATTGAACCGGTGAGCCCAATGATGAGCGGCGGACGGCGATGGCGCAGCGCACGGCGCCGGGACGCATGACGGCGATGCGGGCGCTTTGCCATCAGCCGGCTTTCAGGACGTGATCGCGCAAGGCCGCCGTGACCTCGGGCTTTACGCCGAACCAACCCTCGAACCCGAACTGCGCCTGATAGAGCAGCATGCCAAGACCGTCGACACACGCGAGCCCATGCGCGCGCGCGTTTTTCAAAAGCTCGGTCTCGAGTGGGGCATAGACGATATCGTTCACGACCGCCGACGCCGGCAATCTGGCGAGATCAATCTCGAGCGCGGGTTGGTTTTTCATGCCGAGGGTGGTGGTGTTGACGAGAAGCCCCACGTTGTCCAACTGAGCTTCGATTTCGGCGCGGTCCTCCCAGCGCACAGCGCGAATGGATTTGCCCAAGGTGCGGGCAAGATATGCGGCACGTTCTAGCGTGCGGTTGGCGAGGCGGATTTCAGGCACGCCCGCATCTTGAAGCGCCACGCAGACGGCGCGCGCGGCACCTCCGGCACCGAGCACGAGCGCAGGTGCTTTGCGAAAATCTGTGTTCGGCGCACCCGCTCGGAGGTTGGTGATAAAGCCGTACGCATCCGTGTTGGTGGCGTGCAGCCGGCCATCGGGTTGTACAAACACGGTGTTTACCGCGCCGATGCGCCGTCCTTCGTCGCTAACGTGGTCGACGATTTCCATGGCAGCTTCTTTGTGGGGCACTGTGAGATTGCAGCCGGCGAAACCACGCGACGGTAAAACCCGCAGCGCCGTTTCAAGATTTGCCGGTTCGACCGGTAAGCGAACGTAGTCGCCGTCGATGCCATGCGCATGCAGCCAAAAGCTATGCAGCGCCGGCGACCGCGAATGATCCACCGGCCAGCCCATGACGCCCGCGTGTTTTGTTTTTTCACTCATCGCGACACCACCTGATGCTCGCGCAGGAAAGCCAGCAGCTCCAGCAGCGGAAGCCCTAATATCGTAAAGAAGTCGCCGTCGATCTTGCTGAACAATTGGCTGCCGCGACCCTCGAGATGATAAGCGCCCACGGAGCTTGTGACGGCCTCGCCGACATCAGCCAAATACGCATCAAGGAAGGCATCGGAAAAGTCGCGCATGGTCATGCGAGGCGCGGCGTCGTGATGCCAAATGATGGAGCCGTTTAGCGCAACGGCGACACTGGTCGGCAGCGTGTGCACTTTGCCGCGTAGTTTGAGAAGGTGAGAGCGTCCGCCTTCCACATCCAGAGGCTTATCGAACCACGCACCATCGCATTCCAGCATCTGATCGGCGCCAATCACCAAATCATTGGGTCTGCCTTGCGAGATTTTGACAGCTTTGAATTCGGCTAATGTCTCCGCGCATTTCTGAGCCGTAGCGCCGTCTTGACGCAGCGCGTTCTTCACCGCGTCTTCGTCGACATGGGCGGGAATAATTTCATAAGGAACGCCGGCAGCGCGCAAGAGGTTCGCACGGCTTTTGCTGGCGGAGGCCAGAATGACGGTCATGACTCTGTGGATGTTTCGGGTTGGGCTTTGAGATCCGTGGACGACGTCGGCTGGAATTGCGGATGATGGCGCTGATTGAAAAGTTGAATGATGGTCGCCGCGGTCTCTTCGATTGAGCGCCGCGTCACGTCGATCACGGGCCAGTTATGTTTGGTGAAGAGCCGGCGCGAGTCCGCCACCTCTTCGCGCACATTATCGAGGTCGGCGTAACTGACCGCGCGGTCCTCGTTCATGATGCGAAGTCGGCTTTGGCGAATGTCGCTGAGACTCTTCGGCTCTCGGGTCAGCCCCACGAATAACGGACGCGTGTCGTTCACTATGGAATCGGGAAGCACCAACCCCGGCACCAGTGGGATGTTGGCGACCTTGAACCCACGGTTAGCCAGATACATGCATGTGGGGGTTTTCGACGTGCGGGAAACGCCGACAAGAATAATGTCAGCATCCCCCATAGTCTCGATGGACTGGCCATCGTCGTGAGCCATGGTGAAATGCATGGCATCGATACGGTTGAAGTAGCCCTCATCCATGGCGTGCTGTTTGCCGATCTCCGACGCGGCCTGGCGCTGAAAATAGCGAGACAGCGCCTGCATGACGGAATCGATGGCAGAGACGTGTGGAATTTGATGCTGGCGGCAGGCTTGCTCGAGAAGACTGCGGACATTTCCGTCCAGCAACGTAAACACGACGAGACCCGGTGCGGCTTTGATGCCCTCAATGACGCGATTCATTTGGCCGGGTGTGCGCACCAGCCACCAGAAATGCTCCGTGACCTGAACATCCTCATATTGGACAAGGCACGCACGCGCCACGTTGGTGACCGTCTCGCCGGACGAGTCGGAGACAAGATGAAGATTGTAGGGTGCTTTTGGCGTCATGACGGGCGGGCGTCAGCTCTCAAACCCAGAAAAGATGGGTTGGGGAAAAATATGTATGAATGTGGATGACTCACCCTTTACGACCCACCTCGGAAGTTATGCGAACGTTGTGATGACATTTATCCTACAGCCATCAACACCCGGAGTGCGAACACCAAAGCATGTGAATCCCGTGGGTAGTTTCGCACGTCGGACGCGCGCTGAGTTACTCCCACAGTTCAATGTGTTCGCCGACGCTGAAAATCAGGGTGGAAACGCACCGGTTTTTGCTCCCCCTGCACATCTTCACAGGGGGCATGTGCATATCCGCCGGGTGTGCAGGACCTTTACCCCGCTACGGTGATCCCTTGGACTCACAGGACCAACCACTACCACCCCCTAAGAAGATTCTTTCTTATTGTTATGAATAAAACACAGACCGAGCCCGAACCTGTTTGGCATCAAGGGAATTGACTTGAACGACAGGCTCGCGTATCCCTGAAAAACACAAAGACCGGGCATTCGCACCGGCAGCGCCCTCTAATTCTTCTGGCCTCTCACACGTTTTGACTTACCGTGATGCCCTCGCAGGTTTCCTGCGAAATTTCTCCCCCGGCCACTGTTTCCCTTAACCTCCCGTATACGTACATCACATGCATCTTCAAGAATTGAAGCAAAAAACTCCCGCAGAACTTTTGGCTTATGCCGAGACGTCTGGCATCGAAAACGCATCGAACCTGCGCCGCCAGGACCTGATGTTCGCAATCCTGAAGGTCATGGCCGAAAAAGACACGACCATCGACGGCGACGGGGTTTTAGAGATTTTGCAGGACGGCTTCGGCTTCCTACGCTCACCTGAAGCAAACTACTTGCCGGGTCCGGATGACATTTACGTGAGCCCCAGCCAAGTGCGCCGCTTTGGTTTACGCACGGGCGACACGGTCGAGGGCCAGATCCGCGCGCCTAAGGATGGCGAGCGGTACTTCGCGCTGCTCAAGGTCAACACCATCAATTTCGAGGACCCGGATAACGTCCGGCACCGCATCAATTTCGATAACCTGACGCCGCTTTATCCCGACAAAAAGCTGATCATGGAGATCGAGCAGAAGGACACGAAAAACAAGGATTTGACCGGCCGCGTGATCGAGCTGGTCTCTCCGCTCGGTAAAGGACAGCGCGCGCTGATCACGGCGCAGCCCCGCACCGGCAAAACCATCATGCTGCAAAGTATCGCGAGCGCGATCGCGGCAAATCACCCTGAAGTGTACCTGATCGTTCTGCTGATCGACGAACGACCGGAAGAAGTCACCGACATGGACCGCACCGTGAAGGGCGAAGTCGTCAGCTCGACCTTCGATGAGCCGGCCTCGCGCCACGTACAAGTGGCCGAAATGGTCATCGAGAAAGCCAAGCGCCTTGTCGAACACAAGCGGGACGTGGTGATCTTGCTCGACTCCATTACCCGCCTCGCACGCGCCTACAACACTGTCGTGCCGTCGTCAGGCAAAGTGTTGACCGGTGGTGTGGATGCGAACGCACTCCAGCGCCCCAAGCGCTTCTTCGGCGCCGCGCGTAACATCGAAGAAGGCGGCTCGTTGACCATCATCGCGACGGCCTTGATCGATACGGGCAGCCGCATGGACGAAGTGATCTTCGAAGAATTCAAAGGCACAGGTAACTCGGAAATCGTGCTGGACCGCAAACTGGCCGACAAGCGCGTCTTCCCGTCCATCGACATTTCCAAGTCGGGCACACGCAAAGAAGAGCTGTTGGTGCAGCAAGCAACGCTGTCGAAGATGTGGGTCTTGCGCCGCATTCTGGATCCCATGGGCATCCAGGACGGCATGGAGTTCCTGCTCGACAAGCTGCGTGACTCGAAGAACAACAATGACTTCTTCGATCGGATGAACAAATAAGCCGTGTCTTTAGTTTGCGGCTTATATCACCAAGATTGTCGAACCCGTCGTACGGCGCGATTCTAAGTCGGCGTGAGCATGTGCCGCTTGTTCGAGCGCGTAAGACTGGCCGACGTCGATCTTGATTTTTCCCTTGCCGACCAAATCGAATAATTCCGCGCACGCCGTTTCGTAGTCGGCGCGCTCACTCACGTAATCGCCGAGTTTCGGCCGCGTGAGGAACAGCGAGCCCTTGTTGTTGAGAACCACCGGTTCGAGAGCAGGTGCGGGGCCCGACGCATTGCCGAAGGTGCACATCAGACCCCGCGGCTTTAGGCAATCGAGTGAGTCCATGAACACATCCTTGCCAACGCCATCATAGACCACGGACACGCCGCCATTGGAGAGGTCGCGCACTTGGGTAACCCAATTTTTTTCCGTGCGATAATTGATGACGTGCGTGCAGCCCGCATCACGGGCCTGTTTTGCTTTTTCTTCGGTGCTCACCGTGCCGATGACAGTCGCGCCAATCGCACGCGCCCATTGGCAGAAAATTAAACCAACACCGCCGGCAGCGGCATGAAACAAGACGGTCTCACTGGGCTTTAAAACGTGCATGGCGCGGACAAGATACCAAACGGTCAGTCCGCGCAGCATCATGCCGGCGACTTGTTCGTCTTTGAGCCCAGGTGGAATTTTTACCAAACTGGCGGCGGGTATAAGGCGCTCTTCCGTGTAACCGCCAATGGGGCCGTTGCCGTAACACACGCGGTCACCGACTTTTAAACTGGTGACGCCTGGACCGAGCTCACTGACAATGCCGACGCCTTCTCTACCGGGAATTAGCGGCAGGGGTGCTGGATAAAGTCCGCTGCGGGAATAGGTGTCGACGAAATTCACACCGGCTGCGGTTTGGCGCAGACGTACTTGGCCTTCGCCGGGTTTGTCGACGGTGACATCGCCCAAGCGAAGCACTTCCGGGCCGCCGGTTTCGTGAATCAGAATCGCTTTTACCATTTTAGCATCCCTACCTTATTTTCCGAGCTTAAGGCCGTATTGCAGCGGTGCGCCTTCCAAGGTGAGCAGCGCCGTCTTGGTGTCGGCCCCACCGTCGCCCGAATAGCCGCCAAGTCCGGCAGCGCCCGTCACACGATGGCAAGGGATGATGATCGAAATCGGATTGCGCCCGCAAGCGGTGCCGACAGCCCGCGCACTGGCATCAAGGCGCTTAGCGATGGCGCCGTAGGTGAGCGTCTGGCCATAAGGAATTTTCAGCATGATTTTCCAGACACGTTTGTGAAACGCCGTGCCGGCCGGGTTCAAAGGAAGATCGAAGGCTTCCAACGTCCCGTCGAAATAGGCATTGAGCTGTTTGACCGCGCGTTTCAAAAGCGGTGTTGGTGTCTGGTCGCGTCCCCAACCCCAATCGATGGACACGATCGCCCCATCGTCCTCGCTGAGGGTGAGGTCGCCAACGGGCGAATGAAGCGATAGCTGCGACATGAAATTAGTCCTGTGAATAACGTCGTGATAACCTTAGCGGAATCCTGAAGCCGATCAACGCGGAGAGCCCCTTATGAAAGTCACGGTCGATGTCGATTGCACGCCTGAAGAGGCGCGCCGGTTCCTAGGGTTGCCAGATGTCGCCCCGCTGCAAGAGGCCATGCTCGATCAAATGAAGACTCAGATGCAGAAAGCTGCGGCGGCCATGGATCCGGAATCGATTTTTAAAACGGTCTTCCCCATGGGCAGCGAAACCGTGACCGGCTTCCAGAAAATGTTTTGGGGCCACCTCACCGGCGAAGGTTCTTCCAAGTCGAAGTAAGTCATGGAGACCGACACCATTTTCGCGCTGGCGTCGGCCCCGGGTCGCGCCGGCATCGCGGTCGTTCGCATATCGGGGACACGAACGCTGACTGCATTGAAGGCGTTGGGGTGCACGGTCCCGTCGGCCCGTATGGCGACGCGCGCGAAATTCAAGCATCCAAAGACGGGCGAGATTCTCGACAACGGTTTGTTGTTGGCGTTCGCGGCTCCGCACAGTTTCACCGGTGAGAATGTCGCCGAGCTGCATTTGCACGGCGGTCGCGCCGTCATCGACAGCGTGCTCGATGCATTGAGTGGAATTGAAGGTGTGCGCCCGGCCGAGCCCGGCGAGTTTTCGCGCCGTGCTTTCGAAAACGACAAAATGGATTTGACTGAGGCGGAAGCCATCGCCGACTTGGTCGACGCGGAAACGCGCGGACAACAACGCCAGGCCTTGCGTCAGATGGGCGGCGCGCTGAAAGAAATGTACGACCACTGGCGCCATCGCTTGGTGCAGGCGCTGGCGCATCTCGAGGCGGTGATTGATTTTCCCGACGAGGATTTGCCGCAAGATGTTTCGGATAAATTGTGGGGACAAGTTGCGGATTTAAGCGCTTCGATTGCTGCACACCTCAACGACAGCCATCGCGGCGAACGTATTCGTTCAGGTATTTCTATCGCGATCATCGGCCCGCCTAATGCGGGCAAGTCGAGCCTCATCAATATGTTGTCGCAGCGCGAGGCGGCCATTGTATCGCCGACGCCAGGCACGACACGCGACGTTATAGAAGTTCACCTTGATCTCGACGGTTATGCGGTCACCGTTGCCGATACGGCCGGCTTGCGCGACGTCGATGATGCGATCGAGGGTGAGGGAATTCGGCGCGCGCGCGAACGGGCTGAGATGGCCGATCTCAAACTTGCGTTATTTGACGGCGCGACATACCCGGCGCTCGATGCCGCGACGTTGGCACTTGTCGATCAGCAAACCATCGCGATCATCAATAAGAGCGATCTTCTGTCCGAAGCACCGAAGGGCGCGGCGCGGTTTTTAGCGATTTCGCTCAAGACAGGATTTGGCGTCGAGCAGCTTTTGAAAGAGCTGCATGAGGCCGTGCGCGCCCTTGCGGACTCCGGCGCGGCGATGCCGCTCACGCGCGTGCGTCATCGCACGGCTTTGGAAGAGTGTCTCGCAGCTCTGCAACGGGCCGCCGTTGCATCTGAATCCGAGCTCGCGGCGGAGGACCTGCGATTGGCCGCGCGGGCTCTCGGTCGCCTCACGGGCCGCGTCGATGTGGAAGAGATCCTCGACGCGGTGTTTCGCGACTTTTGTATCGGCAAGTAGGTCAGCGCCCCTCATCCTGAAATAGCCGCCTTTGTTCCGATCCTGTATAAGCTCGCGTCATGTCGAGTCGACTTCAGGAGCGTTACGACGTCATCGTCGTCGGTGGTGGTCACGCGGGCTGCGAAGCCGCGGCCGCGTCGGCCCGAGTCGGCGCGCGTACGCTTTTGCTCACCCATAACACCGACACTATCGGCCAAATGTCGTGCAACCCGGCGATCGGCGGTTTGGCCAAGGGCCATCTGGTCCGGGAGATCGACGCCATGGATGGCATCATGGGTCGGGCGACGGACCGTGGTGGAATCCAATTTAAGGTCCTGAATCGATCGAAGGGCGCCGCCGTTCGGGGTCCACGGGCGCAAGCTGACCGCAAACTTTACAGAAATGCGGTACAAGCCCTCCTGCGTGAGCAACCCAATCTCGATATTTATGCTGCACCCGTTGAAGACCTGGTTATCGGCGCGGATGGCCGCCTCACCGGCATCGTAACTGCTTCAAATCAAACAATTTGCTGCGGGGCTGTGGTGCTGACGACGGGCACCTTTTTGGGCGGCCTGATTCATCGCGGGACCGAGCGCATTCCGGCAGGCCGGATTGGCGAAGCCCCTGCGCTGGGACTGTCTAGAACATTGAAATCACTTGGTTTTAACGTCGGACGCCTCAAAACCGGCACGCCGCCGCGCCTCGATGGCCGTACCATCGATTGGGCCGGCCTAGAATTGCAGCCTGGCGACGATCCGCCGGAGCCGTTCTCGTTCCTGACCAAGCGGATTGAAACGGCTCAGGTTCATTGCGGCATTACCTATACGACGCCGGCGACCCACAAACTCATTCTTGCCAACAAACATCAGGCGCCGATTTACAACGGCCAAATTCAAGGGGTCGGACCGCGCTATTGCCCCTCCATTGAAGATAAGGTGGTGCGGTTCTCCGACCGCGATCGCCACCAAATTTTCCTGGAACCAGAAGGGCTTGATGACCACACGGTCTATCCCAACGGCATATCCACCTCGCTGCCGGAAGCCCTCCAGCTGGAAATCCTCAAGACCATCCCAGGCCTTGAAAAGGCGACCATGCTTCAGGCGGGATATGCCATTGAATACGACTACGTGGACCCGCGCGAGCTGACAGCATCCTTGGAAACCCGAAAAGTGCCGGGGCTCTATTTCGCTGGGCAGATCAACGGGACCACGGGATATGAGGAAGCGGCCGGCCAAGGTCTCCTCGCCGGTTTGAACGCCGCGCGCCAAGTCGGCGGAAGTGCGCCGATCATCATTGACCGCGCCGAGGGATACTTGGGCGTCATGATCGATGACCTCACGACACTTGGTACGGCAGAGCCCTATCGCATGTTCACCTCACGGGCCGAGTTCCGTTTAAGTCTTCGCGCCGACAGCGCCGACATACGCTTAACGGGCAAAGGTATCGAGGCCGGATGCGTGGGCTCTATACGCGAAGCGCATTTTAAAGCCAAAAAATCAGCGCTCGAAAATAGCCGTAAGCACTTGGAATCTATTGTTTTCACGCCCCCAGAACTGACACGCCACGGCCTTGTTGTGAACCAGGACGGCGTCAAACGTTCGGCGCTCGACCTTCTTGCCATGCCGGAAATGTCTGTCGCACGTCTCGCTGATCTCATTTCCGATCTTCCCGACATCCGAGCTGACGTTGCGGAGCAGCTGGAAATCGAGGCGCGATATACGGGATATCTCTCTCGCCAAACAGCGGACATCAAAGCCTTCCGTAGGGATGAGAAGCTTCACCTTCCCGACGACCTAGACTACGCCCAAGTCGGCGGTCTGTCCGTTGAGGTGCGACAGAAATTGACCCTCGCACGGCCGGCTACCTTAGGCGCGGCGGCGCGCATTCCGGGGGTTACACCCGCTGCCCTCGTTGCACTTTTGCGGTTCGTGCAAAAGGAGAAGCTCGCTGCGGCGAGCTGATCCTGTTTCACGTGAAACAGCACGACGGCTACGGCCCCGCAGAGTTCCAGCGCGACACCGGTGTTTCACGTGAAACACTTGACCGCCTCCTGATCTACGCCGGCTTGCTTGCTCAATGGAATCCCAAGATTAATTTAGTCGGCCCTTCCACCCTCCCAGATGTCTGGCGCCGGCATATGCTCGATTCGGCCCAACTGGTCGACGCGATCCCAGTAACGGCTCGAGTCGCGGTGGATTTAGGGTCCGGTGCGGGCTTTCCCGGCCTCGTCCTAGCAATAATGACGGGTCTGGACATGCACCTTGTCGAATCCGACACGCGCAAAGTGGCGTTCCTTCGAGAATCTGCTCGAGCAACAAAAACAAGGGTCACAATCCATCCTCAACGCATTGAGTCCGTTGAGTCATTCAAGGCAGATGTGGTGACTGCCCGCGCGCTCGCACCCCTCGGAAACCTCGTAGAATGGGCCTTTCCCTTCATGACTCCGCAATCCCTTGGTGTGTTCCCCAAGGGTCAAAATGTGGGGTCTGAATTGACCGAAGCCCACAAAATGTGGACAATGATTGTCGATCAACGGCCCAGCCGTACCGATCCCACGGCGACAATTTTATGTGTACGTGAGGTGCATCGTGTCTCAGACAACGGACCAGCCGCTTCCCACTAGCAGCGCCCCTGCGGCGCGCCCGCGGATTCTCACGATCTCGAACCAGAAGGGCGGCGTCGGCAAAACGACGACGGCCGTCAACTTGGCAACCGCCATGGCCGCCGTGAACAAGCGCGTCCTTCTTATTGATCTGGACCCGCAGGGCAATGCTTCGACCAGTCTCGGGATTGACCAAAAACATCGGGCCGTGAACATCTATCATGTGCTCCTTGGCGATGCCCCGCTCTCGGATGCGGTGGTGCCGACTGGCATCCCAAATCTGTCGGTCGTTCCGTCCGGCGCGGATCTGTCGGGCGCCGAACTTGAGTTAGTGGATATTGAGGATCGCCAGGCGTGTCTCAAAAAAGCACTGGAAAATCAATTAGATAGCTGGGATTTTATTCTCATCGATTGCCCGCCGTCTTTGGGCTTGCTGACCCTGAATGCTCTGGTCGCCGCCGACGCCGTCATGGTGCCGCTGCAGGCAGAATTCCTTGCGCTGGAGGGGATTAGCCAGCTCGTTCGCACCATCGAGCGGGTTCGTAAGACCTTCAACCCGAACCTGGAAATCCAGGGCATCGTCCTGACCATGGTCGACCGGCGCAATAATTTGTCGGAACAGGTCGAGAGCGACGTGCGCGAATATTTCGGCACCAAGGTCTACACGACCACCATTCCCCGCAACGTCCGAATCTCGGAAGCGCCGTCCCACGGAAAACCGGTCTTGATCTATGACCTGCAGTCCAAGGGATCAAAAGCTTATCTGGACCTGGCGGGTGAAGTCTTGAAACGCGAACAGGGTCTTGCCGCATGAATGCCGAAATCCCAAAACGCAAAAACCTCGGACGAGGCCTGAACGCCCTTTTCGGTGAACAGGACGACGCAACACCTGTGACGCCCATCACGGCATCGGCTACTGCGCCGGCCCAGGTTTCCTCCGTGGCTCCTGCTCCCGCTGCTGCGTCTCCCGCAGCGTCGGCACCCACAAAACTACCCTTAGACCTGCTGACACCGTCCCGGTTCCAGCCTCGGCACCGCTTTGACGAGGCTTCTTTGGATGAATTGGCCCGTTCCATTGCCGAAAAGGGGGTTTTGCAGCCGCTTTTGGTGCGTCCGAACCCAAATATGCCCGGAACTTATGAAATTGTGGCCGGTGAACGCCGTTGGCGGGCCGCACAGCGGGCAAATGTTCATGAAGTCCCGGTCAATTTGACGGATCTCAGCGATTCCGAGACCCTCGAAGTCGCTCTTATCGAAAATCTTCAGCGCCAAGATTTGTCACCGGTGGAAGAAGCACTCTCTTATAAGCGCCTCATGGATGAGTTTGGCCACACGGCGGAACGCCTGGCCGAGGTCATGGGCAAGAGTCGGCCACATGTATCTAACCTGTTGAGATTGCTCACACTACCCGAGTCAATTTTGACAATGATCGACACCGGCGCGCTGACCATGGGCCAAGCGCGGCCACTGATCGGCCTCGCCCAGGCCGAAATCTTGGCAAAGCAGATCGTGAAAAAAGGCCTCAGCGCCCGCGATGCGGAGCGTCTGGCCAAAGGCTACGGCAGGCATAAAGCCGTCCAACGCCTGATGAAGGACGCCGACACGGTGGCGCTCGAACAAAGCCTCGAGAAAGCGACCGGCTATAAAGTGAACGTATCCTTCAACGGCAAGGGCGGGGTCGTGTCGATCGGCTATGCCAGCCTCGAACAGCTGGACGACATTGTCCGCCGTCTTTCGAGCGGCAAACCGAGCAAGGCGCCGGAAGACCTGGCGGCCGACAGCGACGAGTCGTTCCCGCTCGACGACGCTGTGTCGAGTTCGTCCCTCACGCACTAACCGATTCGGTTCTCATGTCTGATTTGAGGCTGACGCCCCGGCCATTCTATTTCGTGCGCCACGGCGAGACCGACTGGAATCGCCTGCGCGTCATGCAAGGCCATACCGATCGGCCGCTGACCGATATCGGGCTGGCACAAGCCGCCCAGGTCGCGCCGGCTGCGGCGAAAGAGCCGATCGCGACGGTTTGCACGAGCCCACTCTTGCGGGCGCGGCGCACGGCCGAAATTTTAAATGAAGGTCTGCAGCGTCCGCTCGTGATGCTCGATAACCTCAAAGAATGCTCCTTCGGTATTTACGAAGGATCGTCGAGCCGGGGCGATTGGCGGCAACCGTGGTTGGACGGCGGTGTCATCGAAGGCGGAGAGCGCCTTCCCGATTTTATCGAACGCGCTCTGAGCGGATTGAACGAAGCGCTTGCGCATCCGGGTCCGGTCCTGGTCGTCGCCCACGGCGGAATCTTTTGGGCCATCGAACGTTACGCGCTCAAGCGCGAGCAAAGCGGAATTCCAAACTGCACGCTGTTCAAGTTGGAGCCCGGTGCATCACCCGACGATGTGTGGAGCGTAAGCGAAGTCGCCGCGCCGAACCTAGAAGCGGCGGCGGCCGGCGAAGCTTACGTCAACAAAACCTGAGTTGGATTATCGGCGTCCCGCGCCACGCGCGACTTGGGCAAGCTGCAAGAAGGCGCGTTCGATGAGCGCTTCGGCAGGCATGTCGGTCGACTTCGCCGAAAGCTCAGCCTCCGCGATCACTTCCAGCGCGCGCGTGAGCAAAGCCTCACTCCATTTTTTTGCCTGCGCGTAAAAACGGCCTTTGAACTTATAGAAAATCGGCGGCCGCAATTTCATCGCGGCCTGATCCATACCAACGCCGTCGGCGAGATGGCCGCGCACTTCGTGTAAACGCATAAAGTGCCGCGCGACGGCGGTCAGAATCGAAATCGGCGAGGTGCCTTCGCCAACAAGCCGTCCGTAAACGCGCTGAATCGACGCCGGGTCACCATCGCCCACGGCATAAACAAGATCATCGAGGCTCAAGGCCGCCGTATCGCCGACGCACGCTTGTACATCGTCTTCGCCGATGGTCGCGCCGGACGCACCAACATAAAGAATGAGTTTCTCCAACTCGCGGCGCGTCAATTCACGGTCGCCGCCAAGGTGATCGATCAGCAGTCCCAAGGCATCCGCCGTAATCTGCATGCCGGCTTTCTTTAGTGTGTCCTTGATAACGGAGTCGAGCGTTCGGTCGTCATCCGCATAAGACGCCAAAGCCGCTGCTAAATCCGCCTGCTCGAAGGCCACGCGCAGTTTCGAACGCGGGCTCAATTCGTCGCTGGTGACGATGACGAGCGCGTCTCCGACCGGCGCTTCCACAAACTTTGAAAAGACGTCCGCGACATTATCGCCGGCATCACGCACGCGCACCACGCGCCGACCGCCGCCAAACGAAAGCGCGGCGGCTTCGTCTCCTAGCTTCGCGGGGTCTTGGCGCAAAACATCGGCGTTAAACTCAACGACACGGAAGGGGTCGTCGATGCTGCCGGCAACTGCACGCGTCAATGCATTGAGGCGCTCATGCACGAGGCCCGCATCGGGACCGTAGATCAGGATGGCGCGGATTTTTGGATCAGGCTTCGCAACGAACGATTCGGCGCCGCTTGAAATCTTCATATGGGCTAGGGCGCCGCCGCAGCGGTTTTCGTCTTTGCGTGTTGCTCGAGGTACACCGCAAGCCGCGTTTTGATTTGCTCGCTCACCTGGCGGATCGCGCGATCTTCGGCGTCGGCCTGAGCGGCAACGGTGGCGTACTGGTCATCGAGAATATTGTAGCTGACGACGGACTGAACGCGGTCGCCGAAAATACGTGTGCCGCCTTCAGCGAGATAGAAGTTCGCCGCCATCACAAGGTTGGCGCGCGAGGCGGTGGCGTCGCCGCGAATGCCCAGCTCCTCGACGCTGCGGGTCAAGGTGATGTCGAGATCGTAAAGCGCCGTGCCTTCAAGGCCTTTAGGCTGCAAGCGTTCGCGCAGCTCCTGGCGTAGCTTCATCCCCTGGCGATCTGGCACGGGGCGGATCGCGATCCTGTTCATGGCAGCGACGACACCGGCATTGCTCGAACCGGCGGACGGTGTCGCGTACATCGGCGTGAAACCGCAGCCCGCGAGAAGCAAGGCCGCAGAAACGAACACCGTGTTTAAAAAACGCATTGTTGTTACGCCGCTACGATGTTGACGATTTTCTCAGGGACCACGATCACTTTGCGCGGCGGTTTACCGTCGAGATGCTTTTGCACCGCCGGAAGCGCCAAAGCGGCCGCTTCGCACGCCGCTTTATCGGCAGTTTTAGCAATCTCGATGGTGCCGCGCAGCTTGCCGTTCACCTGCACCGCAAGCGTGACGATATCATTTTCCAGCATGGCTGGGTCAAATTCCGGCCAAGGCGTTTCGACCAAAATCGTCTTTCCACCCAGCAGCTGCCACATCTCTTCGGCGACGTGCGGCATCAGGGGATTGAGCAAGAGCGCCACGCGCTCCATACCGAACCGGAACACCGCCTTGTATCCCGACATCTCGTGCAGGTGGTGCATATCGGCCAAGGTGTTCGTCAGTTCACGCACGCGCGCGACCGCTGAATTAAAGCGGAACTTCTCCATGTCCTCGCCCACGGCGGCGATGGTGCGATGGACCGCGCGCATGACGTCGCGCAATTCCGGCGCAAGCGCCGACGGCGGCGGGGCGGAGTCCACTTCGGCCGCGAAAGCCGCCATGCGCCAAACGCGGTTGAGATAGCGCCAAGCACCCTCGATGCCGGCGTCAGTCCATTCGAGATCGCGCTCGGGCGGTGAATCCGACAGCATGAAGAGACGCGCAGCATCGGCGCCATAGGTCTCGATAATGTGCTGCGGGTCGACGGTATTCTTTTTCGACTTTGACATCTTCTCCGAGCGACCCACCGTCACGGGTGCGCCGTTTGAAACGCGCGTCACCGCATCGCCGCTTTTTTGCACGTCGCCCGGCTCCACCCATGCGCCGTCTGCCGCGCGATAGGTTTCGTGGCAGACCATGCCTTGGGTGAAGAGACCGGTGAAGGGCTCCTTCAAATTCATGTAGCCGCAATCGGACAAGGCGCGCGTGAAAAAGCGCGAATAGAGAAGATGGAGCACTGCGTGTTCGACGCCGCCGATGTATTGGTCCACCGGCAGCCACTTCTCGGCCTGCGTTTTATCAAATCCCCGATCGGCAAGCTGCGGCGAGCAAAAGCGCGCGAAGTACCACGAAGATTCGAAGAAGGTGTCGAAGGTGTCTGTTTCGCGCGTGGCCGCGCCCGAACACGTCGGACATTTCACATGCTTCCATGTGGGATGGCGCGCGAGCGGATTGCCCGGCTGATCGAAAGTCACGTCCTCCGGCAAGGTCACGGGCAGTTGATTGTCGGGCACTGGAACGGCGCCGCACTTTTCGCAGTGAATGATCGGGATCGGGCAACCCCAGTAGCGCTGGCGCGAAACGCCCCAATCGCGCAAACGGTATTGCACGGTGCCTTTGCCGCACCCGAGCGATTCCAGTTTCGCAATGGCCGCGCGTTTGGCGGCATCAACCTTCAAGCCGTTGAGGAAATCGGAATTTACCGCCACGCCGTCGTCGGTATAGGCGATGTTGCCGGCTTCCATCTTGGCGCTGAACGCGGCTGCATCTTCGCCCACGGGCGCCACAACACAGCGCACCGGTAGATGATATTTGCGCGCAAACTCCATGTCGCGCTCGTCATGAGCCGGGCAGCCGTAGATGGCGCCGGTGCCGTATTCCATCAACACGAAGTTGGCGACATACACGGGAACGGTTTCGTCGGTGAAGGGGTGGCGTGCACGCAGGCCCGTATCGAAGCCTTGTTTCTCAGCCTTTTCGATGGCGGCGGTAGACGTGCCGGTCTTGCTGCACTCGGCGATAAAATCTTTCAGCGCGGCATTGTTCTCGCTCAGCGCAGCCGCAACGGGATGCTGGGCCGAAATAGCGCAGAAGGACGCGCCGTACAACGTGTCGGGGCGCGTCGTAAACACTTCCAGCAATTCACCGCGATCGGTGCCGTCGGCATTCACCAGCGGCCACGTCAGCCTGGCGCCTTCCGAACGCCCGATCCAGTTCGCTTGCATGATGCGCACTTTTTCGGGCCAGCGATCTAATGTGTCGATAGCTTGCAGCAGATCTTCCGCGTAGTGCGTGATCTTTAAGAACCACTGGCTCAGCTTGCGTTGTTCGACGTCGGCGCCGGAACGCCAGCCTTTGCCGTCGACCACTTGCTCGTTGGCGAGCACAGTGTTCTCAACCGGGTCCCAATTAACCCACGACTCTTTGCGATAGGCCAAGCCCGCGCGCAGGAAGTCGAGGAACATCTTTTGTTCGTGCTTGTAGTATTCGGGCGCGCACGTCGCGATCTCGCGGCTCCAGTCGAGGGAGAAGCCTAAGGGGCGAAACTGCTCGCGCATCTGTGCGATGTTTTGATAGGTCCACTTGCCGGGATGAATGCCGCGCTCAAGAGCCGCATTTTCGGCGGGCAGACCAAAGGCATCCCATCCCATGGGATGCAGGATGTTAAAGCCCTTCGCTTTCTTATAGCGCGCGACAACATCGCCCAGGGTGTAGTTGCGCACGTGGCCCATGTGCAGACTCCCCGATGGATAGGGAAACATCTCGAGCACGTAGTACTTTGGTTTTGGAGAGGCGTCGTCGGCGCGGAAGACATTCTTGTCGTCCCATACCTTCTGCCACTTCGCTTCGGTCTCGCGAAAATTATAGCGCTCTTCAGGCGAAACCATGGAACCTTCCGGAGCATTTTCCGGTGAAATGGATTCCGGTTCACCGCCGAAAATGCGTCAATTTCAGAACTGCGCCGATCTCTCGGCGCGAAATATGATTTAGCTCTGGGGTGCGGCGTGCAGGCGAAGGTCGCGCGCGCGCGTCAGAACGGCATTCTCGAATTCCGAAACAACTTCGGGCCCAACAGTCGCATCGCTCCAAGCGCCTTGCGTATCGCGCGTCTGACGGAACACAGAGACTTTCAATCCATCGGCACGCAGCGTGCGGCTAAGAATATAGACGTTCACCTTGAAGCGCTCGTTGGGCGTTTCGGGCGGCGCGTACCAATCGCTGATGATGACGCCGCCGAACGGATCGGCCGAGGTCAACGGCATGAAGGCGATGGTGTCCAGCGAAGCGCGCCACAAGAACGCGTTCACCGCGACGGCGCCTTCCGAAGGGGCCGACTTGGAGCTTCCAAAAAGGCCGCCTTTGCTGAAGACCGTGTCGCTGCCTGCGGGACCGCGGTCGCCGGGCGTACCAACGGGGGCCTGATAGGTGCTTCTTCCGGACCCACAGCCGGCGAGTGCCAGGGCGACGAGGGCACACGCCACAAATCGAGTGGTCCGGACGACAGGGCTACCAAACATTTTAAAGCGCGCTCCTCTTATGAAGGGGCGTTTATAGCCAACCTCACTGCGCTTGCGAAGGCCCGGCGAAGGCCTTGCAAATAGCCGCCGCGCTTCAATTTTTCGCCAAATGCCGGGTTACATAGCTTTCCGGACCCCCGGTCACTGTCATTGGCACTTTAGTCACGCGCTTCTTCACCCAGGCCCAACCATTCTCGGAACGCGCGAAAAAGCGTGTGCACTGCAGCGGGTTTCACAAAACCGTAGCCGCACTGTCACGAAAACCATCGCACTCGCTCCCTAAGGTCCGCCCGTTTCGGGGGCCACTTCCACGTGTGGCATCGCAATTGGATCGCTTTCCAGCAGCCGCTTTCGCGCGGATTTGCTGCGGGGCCAATACCTACAAGGGTTTGAGGAGCACACATGACCAATAGACACATTTTCACTATGGCTTTGCTCGCGAGCACAGCTTTGATTGCGACGCCGGTTCTGGCAGCGGACAACGCGGCCAGCCAGGTTCAAATGCAGATGCAACAGCTGCAAGACCAGCTGCGCACCATGCAACAGCAGCTCGACGCACTGAAGGCGGCCGATGCTTCGCAAAAAGACGCGTTGCAGAAAGAAAGCGACGCCCGTGAAGCGGCCGAAAAAGCCGCCCGCGACGCCAACCTGCAGGCCGGCGGCCGCAACGTGATTCAGAACGGCACCGTCGTCATGCTCCCGCCTTCGAACCCGAAGGTGGTCGAATCCGGCACCCACAGCTTCACGATGTCCAGCGCCGACGGCATGTGGTCGATCCAACCCACGGGCCGCATCCACCTCGATATGGGCTCGTACCTGAGCCAGTCGCCTGAAGGCCTCACCGGCGCGGGCACCAACGCCGGCGGCAAACTGCAAGGCGGCGTCAATGCCCGCCGCGTACGCCTCGGCGTCACCGGTAAGGCCATGGGCGATTTCACCTACAGCCTCATCCTCGACGGCGGCGGCACCAACGACGGTTCTCCCACCGGCGGTTCGGCGGTTTTGGTCAACACGGCGTCGATCGGTTACACCGGTTTGCGCAACACGATCCTGGAAGCCGGTTATTTCGCCCAGTATTTCACGCTGGATGAATCGACGAGCTCTAACAACATTCTGTTCCTCGAGCGTGCGACACCCGTGACGTTGGCATCGTCCAACGTCGGTGGCGACCCGCGCTTCGGTGCAGGTTTCCGTACGTGGGAACCGAATTGGTGGCTCGGTGCATACATCACCGCATCGGCGCCCGGCGTCAGCCACGCCCTGCTTGATCGCGGCGTCAGCGCAATCCAACGCTTTACTTACAATCCCGTCCAGACCGCGCTCACGTCAGTTCACATCGGCGTCAATGCGGCTGAAGTGATCGAGGTTCCAAACGGTGGCGCCAACACCGCCAAGTCGATTGCCTTTAGCGATCGTCCCGAACTGCGCCTCGATACCACGCAGTTCCTGAACACCGGAGCTTTGGGCACCGTGGCAAATCCTGTCACCGGCGCGCAAATCTACGGTGTGGAAGCCGCCGCCGCTCTCGGCAGCTTCTTCACGCAAGCCGAATACTTCCGCTACGTCGTCAACCGCCAAGGCAAAACCAAAGCTCAGTTCGACGCCGGCTACGCGCAAGCCGCGTACACCTTCGGCGGCCGTCATACCTACTCGGCCAACTGTGGTTGCTACGGCGGCGTCGTCCCGATCACGCCTTTCAGCCCGCTCCAAGGCGGCATGGGCGCGTTCGAATTGGCGGCACGGTTCAGCTACGCCAACCTGGTCGATCAATTTGATGCGAATTTGACGGCGGCATCGCAGCCCAACGGCGTCAACGGCGGCCAACAGACCAATCTGACGCTCGGCGTCAACTGGTACTGGAATTCCAACATGCTGTGGAAGCTGAACTACATCCACAGCAACTTCGACAAAAAGAACCCACGTACCTCGGCTACGGTTGGCGCAACGAAGGCCGGCATCGGCGTCGACGCTTTGGCCGCACGCTTCCAGATCATGTTCTAGTTTTACTCCTGAGTACCCACAGACTCCGATCCCATCGGAGTCCTCCTTTCGGGGGGTGGCCAAAAGCCACCCCCTTTTTTTTAGTCGCAGATAGGCGCGGGCTTTTCGCGCGCCTTTCAGGGGTTTTCACCCCGCGCATCCTTCCGTTAAGGTGCGGTCATGCGGCTGAAACATTTCCTTCCGGTCCTGAGCATCTTTGGCGTGAGCATAAGCGCGGCGGCTGATGCTGCCGATGCCGTCACCGTGACGCTGGGCGGCCGTATCAAAGAATTTTTCGTGGGTGCCGATCAGCGCGCACTTCCCGGTGAGGATTTGAACGCCGTCGGTATGTTCAACGACGTGCGTGTGACGCTGGAAGGCAAAACCGTTCTCGATAACGGCATTACAGTGCGGGCCTACACGCGCATCAATGCGGTCGCGCGCGAGGTCAAGGATGTCGATGAAGCCTACGTCGATATCGTCACGACCTTCGGCCGGTTGCGCATGGGCGAAAAAGCCGGCAGCAATTATTCGATCATCGGCGATCCGGTGCCGGAAGCATTTCTCACCGACGACGAGGAAATCATCGGCGACGCGCTGCAGCCTCGCAATGGCGTGACCCTGCGCGACGCCTTCACTTTCCGTCGCCTCACCGGCAATGCGCTTGGCGTGTCTGTGCAGACGACTGAAGTGTTCGGCATAAAAGTCGGCGTCGCGTTTCACCCCACCATTACGTCTGCGACAGGCCTGATCGACGGCCGCCTCGCGCCCCATAACGCCATTGATGTCAGCGCTGGTTATGAGGGCGACTTTAGCGGCGGCACCTATCGGCTGGCCGGCGGCTATTTCAATGTCAGTTCGCGCACGGGCTTCACCGACGGCGCGGAAGCGTGGAATCTTTCGGCGGGCCTTACGTACGGCGGCTGGGAACTTGCGGGCGCTTATATGAATGTGATGCCGGCCAATGGCCGGGATGAGCGCGCCTGGACTGTGGGCGGCATGTATGGGATTGGACCGATCAAGCTGTCCGCCGATTATCGTAATGCCCACCGCCGTCTGTTTACGGGCGGCACGTTCGTGGAAAAGAGCGACCGCACGACGCTGCAGGTCGCCTACAAGGTAGGTCCGGGTATCAGCTTCGGCCTTGCGGGATTCTACGCCGATCAGAAAGATGCAGCCGGTACCAACTGGGATAGCGGCGGCGCGCTGACCGGCGTCAAAATCGACTTCTAAGAAATGGCTGTGGCGCGCAAGAAAAAAGCCAAAGTTTCCGCAGCGTCGCGAAAGCCGGGCTCGGCGCTTCTTATTCCGAAAACCAAAAAGAAAAAAGTCATCGGCTGGCGTGAATGGGTGCGTCTGCCTGATCTTGGTATCAAGCGTATCAAGGCAAAGATCGACACCGGCGCACGCACGTCGGCCCTTCATGCCGCGCGCGTCACGCCATTCACAAAAGACGGCGCGGCGTACGTGCGATTTGTCATCCATCCCATTCAGCGCCGCCGCACACCTGAAGTCACCTGTACGGCGCTCGTGATCGACCACCGCAACGTTATGGATTCCGGTGGGCATTCCGAATTGCGCTACATTATCCGCACGACGCTGAAGTTAGGCAAACGCACGTGGCCGGTGGAGTTCACGCTCACCAACCGCGATCAAATGGGCTTTCGCATGTTGGTTGGACGCCAAGCCTTGCGCAGGCGGTATCAGGTCGATCCCGGACGCTCGTTTGTCACCCGGAAAAAGAAACCAAAGAAGACGGTTCCGCGCGAATAATTGTTACAAGCCTCTGGCATCGTTGGTTAAATCCACATGACATTGTGCGTGAAACGAAATGTCGCCTTGCGCCGTTGTTGCGGGTCGCTAAGGTGCCGTACCCCTCAAAGGACACGCCATGAAACTGGCAATGCTCGCGCGCAATCCCGAACTCTATTCGCATCGGCGACTGGTCGCGGCCGCGCAAGCGCGCGGGCATGAGATCGACATCATCGATACGCTGAAATGCTACATGAACATCGCCTCACACCGGCCCGAGGTTCGCTACAAGGGCCGGCGGCTCGAAGGCTACGACGCTATCATTCCCCGCATTGGGGCGTCGATCACGGCGTACGGTCTTGCGATCGTGCGTCAGTTCGAAATGATGGGCGTCTATTCACTCAATGAATCCGTCGCCATCGGACGTTCGCGCGATAAGCTTCGCAGCTTGCAGCTGCTTTCACGAGAAGGCATCGGCCTGCCCGTGACGGCGTTCGCGCATGTGACCAGTCAGGCGGACGACTTGATCGACATGGTCGGCGGCACGCCCCTCGTGATCAAGTTGCTGGAGGGCACGCAAGGGATCGGCGTGGTGCTTGCCGAAACGCGCACGTCGGCCAAAAGCATGATCGAAGCGTTCGGCGGTGTGGAAGCTGACATCATGGTGCAGGAGTTTATCAAGGAAGCCGCCGGCACCGACATCCGCGTGTTTGTCATTGGCGGCAAGGTCGTCGCATCCATTCAGCGAACGGGTGCGCCGGGTGAATTCAGATCCAATTTGCATCGTGGCGGCAAAGCTCAGGCGCTAAAAGTCACGCCCGAGGAACGTTCGACGGCCGTGCGCGCGGCCAAAACGTTGGGCCTCAATGTCTGTGGCGTCGATTTGCTGCGCTCGGATCATGGGCCGGTGGTGATGGAAGTGAATTCCACGCCCGGTCTCGAAGGGATTGAAACGGCGACGGGCATCGATATCGCCGGGATGATCATCTCATTTCTGGAAAAGAACGCGCGCCCCAACAAGACAAAGACCCGCGGCGAGGGCTAATTTCCTTTATTTCCGTCTCGCGGGAGCGCGGCTTACGCCGCCTCCGAGTCGTTTTACGTCCGTGAATAAAAAACGCGCGTTACGCGCACATCATTTACTGCCTGTTCATTCGGCTTTTTTACAACAGTCAGCTAGTCAAAAGGCCGGAAACTGTGGATATTTTGTCACAACCTCTGCGATTTCTAACCCCACCTTTGCCAGTCTGTTGACCCCCTTCGTTTCGAGTGCAATTTAGTCGTTACGGCAACCAACGAGAACCGCACACCTATGTGCTCGAGATTTTTCATTTCCTTAGCTGCTGCGGCGATTGCCGTGGGCCTTGGCGTTGCCGCGCCGGCCTTCCCAGCGGACACACAGGTCGCGGAAGTTCCGGCGCCGACCGATAGCAAATCCATCACGTCCACGACCGAAGCGGTCTCGATCGGCTACATCACGCCTGCTTACGGCGCCATGTCTCTGAGCGCGCCGACGACGCTCAGCTCGGGCATCGCAAATGCTGGTCAGGTTTACGGGTTCAGCAGCTCTTATGTCGCGCGCGGTTACGGCGCGAGCTTTGGTCTCTTCGGCGAGTTCACGGGACGTCAGGCTATTTTGGCGTATGCGCCGGCACAGGCGTGGAATTTCGGCGCGTCGGTTGGCTACGCCGGATTTTATCTGCGTGGTGCCGTGAGTGATGCCCCTCAACTCAGCCCGTTGTTTCGCGGCCAGGGTTGGCAAGCGGGTTTCGGTTATGAAATGGGCGCGCTCGACGTGCGCCTGATGATGAATTCTCAAAGCGGCAGCATCTTGGGCGTGACCGATCAAGCGCCCAACAGCCAGCAATGGACGCTGGGTGGCATTTATCAAATCAGCGCGCGGTTCCGTTTGAACGCCGATGCGTTCTACGGCGTGCGCGATGTCCACGGCTTGTATTTCTCGACGCCGGCGGCGACCGTGCAAACGCAACCGCCGCAAGGCACCGGCGCGCGCGTCGGAATTCAACTGCGCTTTTAAGCGCTAACCAGCAAATCCAACTCCGGCAATACCGACGCACCCGCTGCTCATGAGTGCCGCGATGGTTTTTTCATTTATGCCACCAAGCGCAATCACCGGCACGTGGGCCGCGCGGGTCAATACCCCGAAGCGCCGCGCGCCCAGCGTAGCGTCATTCGGATGACTAAGTGTGGGAAACACGGGCGCTAGCAACGCGGTTGAGGCGTTCAGCCTCTGTGCTTGCTGCAAACCTCGCGTGCTATGGGCCGCGACGGTCAAAAGTCGTTGGCCTGCGCGCCGCCATAAACGCGCACCCGGCGGCAGCCCTATGCGCGCCATATATTCCGGCAAATGAAGCCCGTCGGCGCGGACCGCGGCCGCTAGTCGCCAATCCCCCGCAACGAGAAGAATGAGGCCGCGGGTACGACAAACATGAGCAAGCTGCGCCGCAAGAGCCGTTCTTTGCGCATTACCATAGTGACGTAAGATTACAGCGCTTCCGCGCGGCAACTTCGCAACGTGCGCGACTGGATCGGGTATCCGCTCTGCGTCCGTCAGCAGCCAAAACGTCGGAACCTCAGCTGTTCGACCGCGCCGTTTGAGCTTATGAGCAGTGTTTGCTAGCGTCCACATCTTGTCATCTTAGCCGTCTGGATTTGAATTGCGTACTTCTTCGCCAATACTCGAGCCTGTGGCAGCTCTGTCCGATATCGAAGCGCGTGTTGCCGAAGCTGCGCGAAACGCCGGTCGACAGGCTGTGGACGTGACGATCGTCGCCGTTACGAAGACGCATACGGCTGAACAGATTCTGCCAGTGATCACGGCAGGCCACCGCCACTTCGGTGAAAATCGCGTTCAAGAAGCCATGGAAAAATGGCCCGCGCTGAAAGCGCAAACACCCGACATTCACCTTCATCTGATTGGACCGCTCCAGACCAATAAGGTGCGGGAAGCTGTGGCGTTGTTCGATGTCATTCATACGCTCGACCGCCCGAAGCTTGCGGAAAAACTCGCTGCGGAAATGCAATCTCAAGATCGGCACCTGCCCTGCTTCGCGCAGGTCAACACGGGCCGTGAATCGCAAAAGGCCGGCCTCGATCCGGCCGAGGTCGATGCATTCGTGCGCGCGTGCCGTGAAACCTGGAATCTTAATCTTCAAGGACTGATGTGCATTCCGCCGGTCGATGACGAACCCGCGCTGCACTTTGCGTTTTTGCGCGAGTTGGCAAAGCGTAGCGGCCTTGCGCAGCTCAGCATGGGTATGAGCGATGATTTTGAGATGGCCGTCACGTTCGGTGCCACTCATGTGCGCGTCGGCAGCGCGATCTTTGGCGCGCGCGGTTAACGCTGCGGCTCGTGAATGTCGATCACGCTGCTGGGCGTCATCAGCCGCAGCACGCTTAAGAGATTCACAAAATCCAGGGCAACGCACCCGGCCGTAGGTTCCCCATCCGGCGGCGCGACATGTAAGAAAATGGCGCTTCCGGCGCCATCGATCACCGGATGGTCATTGTGGCCGATGACCGCGACCACGTCATACAGCGCATCGTCGCGCCACATGTTCTCGGCCGACGCCGCGTACGGCATTTTCACAAGGTGATTGTAGTCGGGATCTTCCGGCGCATCACACCAGCCATCGTCTTGGGCAATGGGTGTTGTCGGTAACGCCGTCAAAGGTGTCGCGACACGATCCTCGCGATAAAAGACTCGCAGAAGCGGGAATTTCCCAGTGGGGGTTGCCCCGTCGCCTTCGCGCTTTGAAGGGCTCACACCGTTGCGCCCCAATACGCAGGCAAAGACATGACCGCCGCAATGCAGCTGTCCACGCTGTGGATGCGTGGCATCTGGGATCACGACAATATCGATGGGTTTTTGATTCACGCCGTCAGTTTAGCGCGAATTTATTTTTCAGCACTCTGCGACTTCATCGCATCGTACTTATCAAGATTTTGCATCGCCTGGTTGAACCAGGGCGAGGTGACCTGCGACGAGGCTGTTGCTGTCTCGGTTGCGGGCGCTTGCGGAACCGTGAAGCGCTGTGCGGCATTCCCGTTGGTCGTAACAGGACCGGGCCCATATTTGCTGGTGGCGCGCAATTTCTCGACGGTCGTGGGGGCCACGGCGCGCGAAGGCACCGTCTGCCCCTGAGGCACGACGGGCGTGTGATGCAGCGGGAAGAATTTCCCAGGCACCGGTTGCACCGGCGCGACCGGCTGCGTGTTCATGCCGGCTCCTGGAATAATCGGATCACGCTTCAGCGGGCCAAGCACGTTCGCCTGCGCTGCGATTTGCGCGGCGGTGATTTGAGCTTCCTGGGCGCTGGGAACGCGTCCGTTTACGGTCGCCGCAGCCTTTTGGCGGGCGAGTTCGCCCGCAAGCATGTCCTGGAACCCGCCGTCGCCAACGCCAGCGCCTGCCGGGATTGAGGGCAGGACGGGACGGGAAGCGGTGGCGGCGAGCGGGTTGAGATCCATGGCCCTCTCCTCGCAAGAAGAGTGCCATAATAAAATGTAGAAATATCAGATAGTTATGAGCCCGGAGCGGCGGTTTAAGCCGTCAAACAGGCAAGCTTTGCCGATCAAAGCGGCAGATTAGAGCAAGTGACCCGAGCGCTTGGCTTTGGTTTGCAGATAGGCGGCGTTGTGCGCGTTGGACGGAAAAGCATGGGGCACTCGTTCGGTGACCTCAATGCCGTGACGGGCCAGCGCGCCGACTTTGGCAGGATTGTTGGTCAGCAACCGAACGCGGCTGATATCCAAACACCGCAGCATGCGCACTGCCGGCAGATAGACCCGCTCGTCGTCATCGAAGCCCAGTTGTTCGTTGGCATCAACGGTATCAAAGCCCTGATCTTGCAAAGCATAGGCGCGCAGCTTGTTGACGAGGCCAATGCCGCGCCCCTCCTGTGCGAGATAAAGCAGCACGCCCGAGCCTTCACGCGCGATGGCCGCGATCCCACCGCGCAACTGGTCGCCGCAATCACACCGCAACGAGCCCAGCAAATCGCCGGTTAGGCATTCCGAGTGCAAGCGGCACAACACGGGTTTCGATACATCGGGCTTTCCAATGACGATGGCCAGGTGCTCTGCTCCGCCATCTTTTGGGCGAAAGGAAATGAGCCGTGTTTCCGCGCTGTCGACGAGTGGAACGACGGCTTCGCTGATGGGGCTAAGGGTATTGGCGAAGTCGCAGTCGTAGCGTTCGATGGCCGTTACGCTGACCGTCAGCCTATTTTTTGCTGCAGCCCATGCTGCAGCATGACCGCGCTCGATGGGGGCTACGATAACCGCGGGCAAAAGGCGGGCAAGCTTTGCCAGCATGATCGCGGCATCGGCGGGCTCGTGCGCAGCGACGGCTATGGCCGTCACGCCGGACGGCGGCAGGCTTTCGGCTTGGGGGTCGATCAAAGCGCGGACGCGCGCGAGGTCCAAAGGTTGCGTCACATGAAGCTGAACAGCGCGTGCGCCTGGCTGGGTCAGCCCTAGAATCGCTGCACGGCGTCCGGTCACGATCAACGATGGCGCTTCGGCGGCCGCCTCGAAAAACGGGGGCGGCCATTGGTCGATCATTTCCGCCGCGCATATCAAAATAGGCTGGCTCGCCGCGTCGTTATGGATAACCACCGATCCGCCGCGCCGCAATTCGGCCAGCGCACGGTCAACGGATTCAAGGCCGTCTACAGCGGGTTCGGCCTGGGTCTGCAATGGAGGCGTTCTTGCATGTTGCATGGTGACGCATATATAGCTCTCGCGACGGGAGAGTCGCGATTCCAAATTCGCAAGCGACGTGCCCTCGGCCCCGGTTTCCCGGGCCAGCATTTCGTGCTACGCCTATTTCTGCCTGTGTTTTCAGTAGCATACAGACCGGAGCCGTAGAGTGTCTGCGACGCGAACCCTGTTAATTGTCGAAGACGACGCGCTTTTGCGCCAGGCCTTGAAAGAGCAGCTTTTGGCCTATGGCGAATTCGCGACGATCGCCGAGGCTGCCGACGGCAAAACGGGTGTCGAAACCGCTAAAGCAAACGTCTTTGACATCATCCTCCTCGACATCGGTCTGCCGGATATGGATGGCCGGGACGTATGCCAAGCCTTGCGTGCGGCGGGCGTGCGATCACCCATCATCATGCTGACGGCGGCGGATTCCGACGACGACACCATCACGGGCCTCAATGCCGGCGCGAACGATTATGTGACGAAGCCGTTTCGAATGGCGGTTTTGCTCGCCCGCGTAAAGGCGCACCTGCGCCAGCACGATCAATCAGACGACGCGATTTTTGTCGTAGGGCCGTATAAATTTCATCCTGCGGCAAAAGTACTGGTGTATGCCGAGGGGCAGAAAAAAATCCGCCTCACGGAAAAAGAAACCGCGATTCTCAAATATTTGTATCGCGTGGGGAATAAGACGGTTTCGCGCGACACCCTGTTGGGTGAAGTGTGGGGCTATAGCGCGGCCGTGACCACGCATACGTTGGAAACCCACATCTACCGCCTACGCCAGAAGATCGAGCCCGACTCGTCGCAGGCGGCAATCCTCATTACAGAAGCTGGCGGATATCGTTTGAACCCATAGCGCGGCGGCATTTAAGCCGCTCCGCGCTATGGAGTTCGATCGATGCTATTCGCGTTTGGAAATATTCGCGAGCAGCTCAAGGACGTTGCGGCGCAAGTCGGAGTTATGCAGGCGCCAGTAGGCTCGTACCAACTCCAAAGTTTCCGTGCGCTGCATCGGATCGGCACCGTCGGCCACTTCCTCCGCCAACTGTTCGCCGCTGCGCGACGTTGGCGTTGTGCGGTCGCCGGTTGTTTCCGGACCGATATCTTCAAAGAAGTAAGAGATTGGGCAATTTAAAACGCGCGAGATATCGAACAAGCGGCTCGCGCTGACGCGGTTATGCCCACTCTCGTATTTCTGCACTTGCTGAAAGGTGACGCCAATATCACCTGCCAACTGTTCCTGGCTGATGTGCAACAAGGTCCGACGCAACTTCACGCGCTTTCCGACGTGAATATCGATCGGATCTGGGCCGCCTCCCCGGGTGCCGGGCTGCCGCCCTCTTCCACGGGATTTCATTGATACGACTGTCACTCCGTTACCCAATTTGCTGTGTTGTTGTAATTAAACGACTAACATTCAGAATTGTTTCCAAGCCTCGATAACAATCTAAATGGGCTATCTTGTCCCTAAAGATGGGGACAGAGACTTCGGAAAACAAGCACGACATGGTAGTCAGGGCAATCTACAACCACAACCGCAGTTGGCTCCTGGGCTAAGTGCCTGCTAGATAAGGCGAACAAAAGCCAGCCCTGTCGAAAGTTCAGACATGCGTCAAGCGAGCGTCGAAAGAAAGACCAAAGAGACCCAAATTAAGGCAACCGTGAACCTGGACGGCACCGGCCAATATGCGGTGTCCACGGGCATCGGCTTCCTCGACCATATGCTTGAACAGTTGACCCGCCACAGCCTCATCGACCTGACCGTCGAGGCCAAAGGCGACATCCACATCGATTTTCACCACACGACGGAAGACGTCGCGATTTGCATCGGTGAAGCCGTCGCGAAGGCGCTCGGCGAGCGTAAGGGAATCACGCGCTATGGCGCGGCCACGATTCCCATGGACGAAACCCTCACCGAGGTTGCGATCGATCTTTCCAACCGCCCTTATCTGATCTGGAAAGTGGCGTTCACGAAGCCGAAGCTCGGCGAAATGGACACCGAACTTTTCAAGGAGTGGTTCCAGGCATTTGCGCAAGCCGCCGGAGCGACACTCCACGTTTGGAACAAGTACGGCGAGAACAATCACCACATCGTCGAGTCTTGCTATAAAGGTTTGGCGCGCGCGTTGCGTCAGGCTGCGGAAATCGATCCGCGCAAGAGCGATGCGGTTCCGTCCACCAAGGGCGTTCTCGGCGGCAGTTTGTAATCAGTTATGACCGTTGCGATCATCGATTACGGCTCGGGCAATCTTCGCTCAGCGGCGAAAGCATTTGCGCGCGCAGCAAGCGATGCCGGCAAAGACAATGTCATTGTCACATCTGATGCTGCCGAGGTTGCGCGCGCAGATCGCATTGTTCTCCCGGGTGTCGGCGCATTCGCCGATTGCCGACGCGGACTCGATGCCGTGCCCGGCATGGTCGAAACGCTGCAACGCGTCGTCATTGAACAAAAGCGTCCCTTTCTCGGCATTTGTGTCGGCATGCAGTTGATGGCCGACGCGGGCTTTGAACACGGCGAAACCACCGGCCTCGGCTGGATTTCGGGAAACGTCGTGGAGCTGAAGCCCGAAGGTGTTGCGCCCGATGGCGGCGGATTCCGCGTGCCGCACATGGGTTGGAATGAGCTTTCTTTTAGTGGAGCCGCGCATCCGATTTTCAAAGGCTTCGCCACGGACAGCCACGTTTACTTTGTGCACAGCTATCATCTGGAGTGCGCGAACGCGGCGCACCGCCTGGCGACAGTCACCTACGGCCAAACGATCACGGCGGCTGTCGGTCGCGAGAATATGGTTGGCACGCAGTTCCATCCGGAGAAAAGTCAGGGCCTCGGCTTGCAGCTGATCTCTAATTTTCTGTCGTGGTCGCCGTGATGGGAAATTTGAGCCTCTTTCCCGCCATCGATCTCAAGCAAGGCAAGTGCGTGCGCCTCGTCAAAGGCGACATGGCGCAAGCAACTGTGTTCAATGAATCGCCGGGCGATCAAGCCAAACAATTCACCGATGCGGGCTGCGAGTGGATTCATGTGGTGGATCTCGACGGCGCTTTCGCCGGTAAACCCGTGAACGCGGACGCCGTGAAGGCCATCATCGCTGCGGCCAAAGTCCCGGTTCAGCTTGGTGGCGGCATTCGTGATCTCGAAGGTATCGGGCGCTGGCTGGAAGCGGGCCTTACACGCGTGATTCTGGGCACAGCTGCCGTGAAAAACCCGATGCTCGTTCACGAAGCCTGCCGGTTGTTTCCGGGGCGTATTGCCGTCGGTATTGACGCGCGCAAAGGCAAAGTCGCCACGGAAGGCTGGGCGGAGACCTCGGAACTCGATGTCGCCGACCTGGCGCTCAGGTTTGTCGATGCCGGGGTTGCCGCCATTATCCACACCGACATCGACCGTGACGGCGTTCTCGCCGGCGCAAATGTGGCGGCTTCGGCCGCCTTGGCGCGGGCGGTCCCGATCCCGGTGATTGTATCGGGCGGCGTATCTTCCATCGAAGACATTCGGGCGGTGAAGGCGGCGGCAAGCTCGGGTATCGCGGGCGTGATTGCGGGCCGGGCACTCTATGAAGGTCACCTAAATTTGCGCGACGCCATCGCTGTATTGAAAGCCTGATTTAACTGCGCCATACAGGGCGCATGCTGAAAATTCGCATCATTCCCTGTCTCGACGTCAAAGACGGCCGTGTCGTCAAAGGCGTGAATTTCGTGGGCCTGCGCGATGCCGGCGATCCCGTCGAACAGGCCCGTATCTATGACGCCGAAGGCGCGGACGAGCTGTGCTTCCTCGATATCACCGCCAGCCACGAAAACCGCGACACCCTCTATGACGTGGTCTCGCGTACGGCCGAGCAGTGTTTCATGCCCCTGACCGTGGGCGGCGGCGTTCGCACCATCGAAGACATCCGCAAGCTTCTGCTGGCCGGGGCAGACAAGGTTTCCATTAATACCGCTGCTGTAAAAACGCCCGAGTTCGTGCGCGAGGCCGCGATGAAATTCGGCAGCCAATGCATTGTCGTGGCCATCGATGCCAAGCAAGTGCCCTCGGGCAAGTTCGAGATTTTCACGCACGGCGGCCGCAACGCCACCGGCCTCGACGCCGTGCAGTGGTCAAAGCGCATGACCGGTTATGGCGCCGGCGAAATTCTGCTCACATCCATGGACCGCGACGGCACGCGCGTCGGCTACGACCTGCCGCTGACCCGCGCCGTGGCTGATGCGGTCACCGTTCCGGTGATTGCCTCCGGCGGTGTCGGCGATCTTGATCACTTGGTTGCGGGCGTGCGCGAAGGTCATGCCAGCGCCGTGTTGGCCGCCTCGATCTTTCACTTCGGTCAGTTTACCATTCGCCAAGCCAAAGAATGCTTGATGGCGGCGGGCTTGCCAGTCCGCCTCACGCCGAAAGCCGCGTAGGGAGCCGTTCATGAGCGTCGACGAAAAAATCCTGCTTGAGCTTTTTGAAGTGATCAAAAGCCGCAAGGACGCGGACCCAGAGTCGTCTTATACGGCGCGCCTCTATGCAAAGGGCGTGAATAAGATCGCGCAAAAACTTGGCGAGGAAGCGGTGGAAACTGCCATCGCTGCTGTTGCCGAAGGCAACGAGCGCCTGGTGCGCGAAAGCGCCGATCTTTTATATCACCTCCTCGTGCTCTGGGCCGCGAAGGGCGTCAGCGCCAGCGAAGTGTGGGTGGAACTTGATCGCCGCTTTGGAACCTCGGGCGTTGCTGTGAAAGAGGCGCGCAAGAAAGCGGGCCCGCACTGATGGCCTACGACGACAACAACATCTTCGCGCGTATTTTGCGCGGCGAGATTCCTTGCACGAAAGTTTACGAAGACGCTCACACGCTGGCGTTTGAAGACATCAATCCGGAAGCACCGATTCACACGCTGGTGATTCCCAAAGGCAAGTATGTTTCCATGGCTGACTTCGCCGCAAAAGCGTCCGATGTTGAGATGGGCGCATTGATTCGCGCCGTCGGCAAAGTCGCGGAGATCAAAGGCGTCGCGGATTCAGGTTTCCGGATTCTGGCGAACGCAGGGGATCATGCGCACCAAGCCGTCCCGCATCTTCATATTCATGTGTTCGGCGGTAAGGCCCTTGGGCCTATGCTTGTGCGCGCGAAATAAGCGCTAACGCGGTTTCGCTCCGCCACAAGGGTGCTGCTGCGACCCCTCCTGACAAATGATCGTTGTCGTCAAAAAGTCATAACCCTCCCGCAAGGATTGCGCCGTAATGCTTGGTCCTTTGTCGTCATAGCCCTTTGTTCGCCAAAGCCGTGTGATCAAATACAACGTGTCGCCGCTTTGAATGGCCTTGGTGTAGCGCGTCTCACCGAAGGACGTGCGCTTCAGGTTCTTGCACCCAAGTGTCCAGTAAGCACTGGCATAGCCGTTATTAACACCTGACTGAAATTTGCCTTCGATCACGCCATTGCAGCCGTCATGTGCTTGCGCGACGGCGCGACGTTGCAGCACATCGAGCGGCAGGTTGAGCCGGTGGTAAGTCTCGATAACAATCTTGTCTTGGAATTTCTGGCTGCTTTGTCCGACAGGCGCGTATTCTTCCACCTGCTCTTGGCCTTCGCGCGCGTCCTTACCATGGCCGGAAAAGACTTTGGTCCAACCGGCGGGGAATTGCGGCATCGTGAGCTGCTCACCCGCCTCGGCGGCGAATGCTGAGACGCTCAAGACCGAGAAAGCTAAAATGAGAAAGCGCATACATCATCCTCGCAAAAGGCGAGCATGGTCACAAGTGAAACGCCGTTAAGGCGAGTGACGCGCACCCCGCGCCCCGAGGTCCGACATCAAATCGATACCGGACGTCGTGGGCAGGACACAATGCTTTACAGCATTGTGTTAGTCCGCGCGCTTTAACGACGACGATTGCGGCGATCGCGATCGCGATCGCGGTCGAAGTTGACGTCGTCTGGGCTAGTGGTGGCGCCAACAGCGCCGCCGACAACACCGCCGATGACCGCGCCAGTTAGCGGATCACCGCCAACAATGGCGCCGCCCACAGCACCGATACCCGCACCAATGCCGGCGCCGCTCAAAGCACGTTCGCCCCTGCTATAGCCGCAACCGGCCAAAGCAACGAGCACGAGAGTTAATGCAACAGTCCGTTTCATACCTGCCTCCGTTTTTGCGACCGCACGGGGTCCACGCGGTCACAATGAAAACGTTGGGCGGACAAGATTCGTTTCACGCTTTGCGGTGATCATTAGGAGGCGAGAATGTGATTTTCCTGCCGTAAACTAGGTATGCGTGCCGATGAACGGCTCAATGCAGATTGCGGTAGCAGGGTTCGCGCGCAAGACGTGTTTAATCTGCGACGAGTGTTCGACCGGGCATGACGCGGCGATAGGATAGCGCCTCGGCGATATGAATGTGGCCAACCGTGGCGGCGTTCTCAAGATCGGAAATTGTTCGCGCGACGCGTAAGATACGATGATACCCGCGTGCCGAAAGTTTCATTTTCTCCGCCGCTTGCACCAACAGCGCGCGGCCTTCCGTATCTGGCGTCGCTACTTTCTCCAGAAGCTCGCCATCTGCTTCGGCATTGCATACAGCGTTATGTCCCGCATAGCGCGCGGCCTGAATCGCGCGCGCTGCCGCAACGCGAGCTGCAACGACGCTCGAGTCCTCGGCAGCGCTCGGCGTTGCAAGATCCAGGGGATCAACCGCCGGCACGTCGACGTGCAGATCGATGCGGTCGAACAACGGACCCGAGATACGGTTCTGATATTCGGCCGCACACCGCGGCGCTTTGTTGCAGGCCAGCTGCGGATCACTCAAATGTCCACACCGGCAGGGGTTCATGGCGGCAATCAATTGAAAACGCGCTGGATAACTCACATGAACATTGGCACGCGCGATTGCGACCCGGCCGGTTTCCAAAGGTTGGCGCAACGCTTCCAGGCTGCCGCGTGAAAATTCGGGCAACTCGTCGAGGAACAGCACGCCGCGGTGGGCCAAGGAAATCTCCCCCGGCTTCGCGCGCAAGCCCCCACCGACCAAGGCCGGCGTCGAGGCGGAATGATGCGGATCGCGGAATGGTCGTTGTCGCACGATCCCGTCGGCGAGTTGTCCGGCGATGGAATGAATCATGCTCACTTCCAGCGCCTCGGCCGCGCTCAGCGGCGGAAGGAGTCCGGGCAGGCGCGCGGCCAACATCGATTTGCCTGATCCCGGCGGTCCCAGCATCAACATGTTATGTCCGCCCGCCGCCGCGATCTCTAACGCGCGCTTCGCGGTCTCCTGGCCCTTGATATCCTTGAGGTCGAGAAAGGCGCTGGTGGATTTCGGCTCCGCCGGCTGCGGCGGCACCAAAATCGCAGCGCCCTTGAAGTGGTTGATGAGTTCCAACAACGACCGCGGCGCCAACACGTCTGCACCTCCCGCCCATGCCGCCTCACCGCCCTGCGGACCCGGACAGATCAAGCCGCGATCGGACGCGTTGGCGGCAATGGCGGCGGGCAAAACACCCGCGACAGAGGCAATCGATCCGTCGAGGCCAAGCTCGCCCAATGTTAGGTACTGGCCAATCTCATCCATGGCGACGACGCCCATGGCCACTAAAAGCCCCAAGGCGATCGGCAGGTCGAAATGCGTGCCCTCTTTTTGCACGTCGGCAGGCGCCAGGTTCACGGTGATGCGCTTGCCCGGCAGCGAAAGTCCGATGGCGTTCAGCGCCGCACGCACGCGTTCGCGGGATTCGCCCACGGCTTTGTCGGCTAGTCCCACAATGGTGAATGTGGGCAAGCCGCTGGCAATCGCGACCTGCACCTCAATGGGCAGAACATCGATACCGGAAAACGCGACTGTGTTGACGTGCGCGACCATGAGCCCCCGTTCACCGGAAGCATAACAAGGAAGCGAAAACGGCCGCTAGCTTTTCGTCGATTGGGCGGTCTGATGGGCCTCTGCTTCGGCGGCGCGCTTTTGATCGAGAAGTTTCTTCACGCGGCGATTCAGGACGTACTGCATGCCCTGTACATCGCCCTGGGACACCCACGCCTCTACCAGCACGGTGACCGCGACTTCCGAGACCTTAGACACCGTCACCACCGGCGGCGGGTCTTTCAGCACTCGCTTGTCCTCGGCGACCATATGCTCCACCTGGGCAATCACATCTTCGGTGTCGGTGGCGTAGGGCATGGCCACTTCAATCCGCACCCGGCGCGTATCGTAACCGCTGAGGTTTTTAATGCTATCGCGCCACACCACGCTGTTAGGCACGACGATCCTGATATTGTCGGTGGAACGCAGTTCCGTCGTGAACAGCGAAATTTCCTCCACCGTTCCGCCAATGGGACCAATCTCGATCCGGTCACCAATGCGAAACGGACGAAACACGATAATCATCAAGCCCGATGCGACGTGGCTCAATGTCCCCTGAAGCGCCAGGCCAATCGCCAAACTGGTTGCCCCCAACACGGCGATAAAGCTGGTGGTCTGCACACCAAAGGCAGAAAGCATGGCGACCACGGTGAAGACGAGAAGGGTGTACTTCGCCAAAGATGCGACGAAGGAAAACAACGTGATGTCGATGCGCGTCGCCCGGCGTCCGGCGCGCATGATGGTTTTGTGGATAAAACCCGCCACCATCCAGCCGATGGTGAGGATGATGATGGCGCCGACGATCTTGAGGCCGTAAATGGCGACCACGTCCATGGTCGTGTCGAGCGCCTTGGTGATTTGCTTCTCAAGCACAGCGGGATGATCCGCCAATTTCGCAATGTCGTCTAAATCTGCCAAAAGCCTTCTCTCCGAAATGCGGCGTCGAAACGCGAGAATGTCTTCTCGGGTTCAGAGATGTCATTTTTGAGGCAGACGCGATTCGATAGCATCCCAAATCTGCGATTCCAGAACCGAGCCGTTGAAACGATTAATTTCCTGCAGACCCGTGGGAGAGGTCACGTTGATTTCGGTAAGATAATCACCGATGACGTCGATGCCGGCGAACAGAATGCCGCGCTCGCGCAAGGCCGGTCCGATCTGCTCGCAGATTTCATGCTCGCGTTTTGTCAGATCGCTTTTCTCCGGGCGGCCGCCCACATGCATATTCGAGCGGGCTTCACCTTGGCTCGGAACGCGGTTGATGGCACCCGCGGCCTTCCCGTCGATGAGAACGATGCGTTTGTCGCCCGCGCGCACTTGCGGAATATAGCGTTGAACAATCACGGGCTCGCGCGAGGTCGTTGTGAATAATTCCAACAGCGATCCGAAATTCTCATCGTCGGGCTTCACGTGAAACACACCCGCGCCGCCATTGCCGTAAAGCGGCTTCAGGATGATGTCTTTGTACTCGCGGCGGAATGCTTTGATTTCTTCGACATCGGCTGAAATCAATGTGGTGGGCATCACGCCCTCGAAGTGCGTGACGAACAGTTTTTCCGGCGCGTTGCGCACGTGCGCGGGATCGTTCACGACAAGGGTCTTCGGGTGAATATGCTCAAGGATATGCGTCGCGGTGATATACGCCATGTCGAATGGCGGATCTTGGCGCATGAGCACCACATCCATCTTGCTGAGGTCCAGCTTCTCGGGCGCACCGAATTCAAAATGGTTTCCCTTCTCGCGCCGCACCTTCATCGGATTTGCAACGGCCGTGACTTTGCCATCGAGGAACGTGAGCTTGCGCGGAACATAGTGATACAGCACATGCCCCCGGCGTTGTGCTTCCAACGCTAGAACAAATGTAGAGTCGCCATCGATGTTGATGGACTCCATCGGGTCCATTTGAATAGCCACATGCAATGTCATGGAAGGTTCTTCCTCGTGCCTTTAGTGCAAGCGCTCGCGCAGTTCATGAACGACTTGACTGATCTTGCGTTTGTCCGGGCCTTCCGGCGAGCGGACGACGAATGTCTCGAAGGACTCCACCGCGTATTTTAGCTGTCCCAAGCGCATATGTAGCACGCCGGCTTCACGCCACAGCCCAACATTATCGGGGTCCAAAACCTGAAGCGTGATCACAGCTTCAAGCGCGCCACTCACTTCACCCAGCTCGAGCCGGCGCGTGCGTACATTGTTTTGCAGGCGCACGAGTACATCGCGATTGCCGACGGGGCGATAGTGCGAGGCGTCCAATTCCGTTGCGGCTCCGGAGAATTGCTTGAGCAGTTCGCGCAAGGCCTGCGCCTCCATGACGCGACCGCCATGAAAAGGATCGACAATCACACGCCGGCCATCGCGGCTTTCCAAACGAATGAGGAAGTGGCCCGGAAAGCTCAAACCCGCCGCCCCCCATCCCTGCGCGCGCGCCGCGAACAGATAGAGGATGCCCAAAGTCACCGGCAACCCTTTGCGCCGCTCGATGACGCGCATCATGTTTGCGTTATCCAAATCGTCGTAGGTTTCCTCATCACCCGCGTAGCGAAATTCGTCTGCGATCACGCGACCAAGAATGGCGGCCATCTCTTCCGGCCCTGGGCGGTCGGCATCGAGACTGGACGAAGCCGCGGCGTCGTTCACCGCATCAGCCAAGGCTTTGAGGTGCTCGCGATAAACGTGCAAGTCGGGCGCTGGGTGATTAATGGAGGCCAATAGCAATGCGGCTTCGGCGACGTCGAGAGCGTCGTCGGTTTGACCCACGATGGGTTTCAAGGCCGTGCGAATGGCTTCTACGGTTATCACGCGGTCATTCTCCAACAATCCGCGCTATTACGGAAGTTCCGGCCGCCAGGCGTCCGCGATGCGTTTGGGCAAAAAGCTGCGGCTTACGATCATGACATCAAAGCGGATCTCGCAGTCTGCACATTCGGCCCGGCGCTGGATAAATACGTCAGCGGCGCGGGCTATGCGCGCACGCTGCATTGCAGTAACGGCGTCTAAAGCTGCGGTTGGATCGAGGCGCGCCTTTACTTCAATAAAGGCGATGACCGCACCGCGCCTGGCAACAATATCGACTTCGCCAAGGCCTGAACCCGCTTTGGCCTTTAAGCGGCGTGCGAGAATGCGCCAGCCCGTTAACAATAGCCGCGCCGCACACAAACTCTCGGCAAGGCGGCCGCGAAGTTCTGCTTGGACGCGTTTTTGTTTTTGCGACGGAGGCAGGAATCGGCCGCGTTGTCCGCGGAAACTATCAAACCGGCTCATTCTTTTGCCAATTCCAATGCGCGCGCATACAAAACGCGACGCGATTGCCGCAGAGTTTCAGCAACGCGCGTGGCAGCATCGCGTACACTCATGGTTTGTAATGCTGTGCGCAAGGCTGCATCGACATCGCTCGTGCTCGCCTCGACGGCTTGTGCACCGCCGACGACAATCACCACTTCGCCCTTCGGCGGACCTTCGACGGCATACATCGCAGCCAGGTTATCCAGCGTGTCGCGCCGGATGTCTTCGTGCATTTTTGTCAGTTCACGGCAAACCGCGGCGGGGCGGGCACCTAAGACACCAGCAAGGTCCGCCAACGTTTCGGGCAGGCGCTGGGTTGAGTCGTAAAACACCAATGTGGCCTGCAAGGCTTGAACTTCAGCGATGGCGTCGCGCCGGGCACTCGCTTTTGACGGCAGGAAGCCCGCAAAGAAAATACGGTCGGTCGGTAGGGCTGCCACGGTCAGCGCGGCCAGCAGCGCAGATGGGCCGGGGATGGGAACCACAGTGATTCCCGCTTCGGCGCAATCGCGGACAAGTTTGTAACCGGGGTCCGAAATCAGAGGTGTTCCGGCATCGCTCACCAGTGCGACGGCAGCACCCGCCTGGAGTTTTTCCAGGAGAAGAGGGCGCGCTTTATCGGCGTTGTGATCGTGATAGGGCGTCATGGGCGTGCCCGGCGCGAACCGCTGTAAAAGCACACCCGTCACCCGCGTGTCCTCGCAGGCGATCAAATCAACCGCACGCAGCGTGTCGACGGCCCGAGCAGTCATGTCGCCAAGGTTTCCGATCGGCGTTGCCACAATATAAAGCCCCGCCGGCAAAACCGCCTTAAACACGCCGGATTTACTTAGCATGGTGCCGACGTTAGGTTGCCCCGACTTTTGATCTTTGCCGGAGGGCGCAGGTGCGCTTCGTTGTTTCGCGTTTTTTGCCATGCGGCCGTACAGTTCTTGCGGCGGCCTTTTGCGTGTTGCTGGCCGCCTGCGGATCTTCGCCGCGAGATGTAGCATCCTCCGCGCCCAACGCCCAACGCCCTCCTGTCGCTGCATCTGGTCAGGGCCCGACCTCGACGCTGGAAGCGGCTCAGCCCGGCCGCCCGCGTCTTGCACCTAATCAGCTGATTCCCGGCATAGCGCCCACCGCCCCGGGACAAGCGCCAATTACAGTCCGCCCGGCGGGCGATCCGCTTGGCCTCGTGCGCGTTGGGCTTCTGGTTCCGCTCACCGGCCCATCCGCGGCCACGGGCCAAGCCTTGCTGAATGCCGCGCAGATGGCGCTATTCGATATCGCCGACGAACGCTTTGTCCTTCAAGTCTACGACACGCACGGCACGCCCGACGGCGCCGAAGCGGCCACGGCGCTGGCGATCAGCCATGGCACACAGCTTCTCCTCGGGCCGCTCTTCTCGGCGGAAGCAAAAGCTGCCGCGCCGCGCGCTGCGGCGGCCGGCGTCAATATCATCACATTCTCCACCGACCCCACCATCGCCGGGCCCCATGTCTTTGTGTTGGGCTTTCTGGTGCAGGAGCAAGTCCGGCAAATTGTCGGATACGCCCGCACGCAAGGCCTCAGCCGTTTTGCCGTATTGGCGCCCAACACCGCTTACGGTCAGGCGGTTGTCGAAGCTTTGAAACGGTTTGTACCGGCGCGCGGCGGCAAGCTCGCGCAAATCGCGTTCTATGAACCTGACGGTGGCAATCTCAACGATGTCGTGCGCGGTCTAGCGACCTACGAACAGCGCAAGAAACTTCTGGAGCAACAAAAAGCCGAACTCGCCGGCAAAGACGACGAGATTTCGGTGGCCGCGTTGAAGCGCCTTGAGCGCCTCGAGACTACGGGTGATGTGGATTTCGATACGATCCTTATTCCCGAACAAGGCTCGCGTCTAACGCAGGCCGCAACCTTACTGCCGTTCTTCGATGTTGATTCCGGTCGCGTGCAATTGCTTGGTACGCTGCTGTGGGACGCGCCCGGCCTGGGCCGTGAGCCGGTCATGATTGGGGGCGTTTATCCCGCGCCGCCGCCGGACTCCAACAAGCAGTTCTTCGCGCGCTACCGGGAAACTTACGGCCGCGCGGCCCCCACCATCGCAAGCCACGGCTATGATGCCGTCGCGTTGGCCGCCATCCTTGCGCGCTCAGAAGAGGCGAATACTTTCTCCGCCGAGGCGCTGACATCCGCATCGGGCTTTGCGGGCGTCGACGGTATTTTCCGCTTCACGCGGGACGGATTATCTCAGCGCGGTTTTGCCATGATGCAGGTCACGCGCGACGGCGTGACGGTGGCCGCACCGGCCCCCACAACCTTCGACGCAAGTCAGTACTGATTAATTGAGCTTTGGCTCCGCGGGATAGATACTCTTGCTGAGCGCATCTTTCACATTGGTCGACGCGCGCAATTTGTCGCGCTGAATGATTGCGTCGGGATTGTCATTGCCCACACCGTAAACGGCGGCGTTCCAATCTTTGCGTGGTTTGATAAGCGCGCCTTCGAAACTGCCGCCGGCATAAAGGCCCGCGCTTTTCCAGTAGGCGACAATATCCTCTCCGGCATGCGTCGTGGTCGCGGCTTCCGCGCCCACACCCACCGTCAGGATCGACATGCCGATGTTGGCGCCGATTTTGAATTCGTCCTTCAGGACGGAACTCAGCCCCTTCTCTGTGAGGATCACAAAGATTACGGCGGCCGATTGCCCACCGATCTGCAAACCTAACGAGGCCGCCGACATGCGGTAAAAAGCAGGGTCGCTAAAGCCGCCCTCCGGCAACCGTGCAAGCAGCACGCCGTCGCCATAAGAGCCACCGATGATGAAGCTCGCCTTGTAGTACGACGGAATGATCAAAACGCCCTTGGCGCGCTTCAAAAGATCATCAAGCGCACTCCCGGATTTCATTTCTTCGCGCACGCGATCGACGGTGATCGCGGCTTCTTCCATAGCATGACGCGCATCAATGGTGTCGTCGGCGCGGGCCGCGCGTGTGGCACCAAGCGTGGCGGCTGCTGCTAAGCCGATCGCACCGCGACGTGAAATGATAGTGGTCATGCGCATTCTCCGAAATGAGTCCGCGGGGAGCTTCGTGTGGAATTACGGCGACATTAAGCCGCAGGGACTGGGTGAGCAATAAGGCCTAGCGGCCGGCGCGCACGAGGGTATCGATGTAACGGCCTTGAAACCGCGTGATGCCCAGTTGCTGTCCCACCTTCACGGCGGCTTCGGAATCGCATCGGGCCAAGATGGTGCGGCCTTTCTTGCGTTCGCGAATTAATTCTTTCAGTTCCTGGCCTTGCTGGGTGCCGGTGTAAGCGCCGAGATCGGGTGTCCAGTTCAGCTTTGTATATGCCACACCCAGGCGGATCGGGTCGGCATAGGGAAAGGTATTAAGCGTGAGGCCGTCGACGCAGATTCTGTAGCCGCGCTCGGTCACGAAATCGCGCGCGAACGCGAAGCTGCCGGGATCGGCGAACATGTCCTCGAGCCGCATTTCGAGCACAACGTCTTGAGTAGAGTGCGCGAAGTCGTCATCGAACGCCAGAAATTCGTCGGACAAAACAGTCGATACGTTGACGTTGATACTGAAGCCGTCGCGCAACAACGAACGATCCTCGCGCCGCGCGATCTGCGCCATAACGCGCCGATCCAGCGTTTGCGTAAAACGCTGAAACAGCCACGGATTGATAGTGAGGTTGGTGCGCGGCATCAACGTTTCGCGCAAATCCGCAATCGAAACGAACACCTCGGTGAATATGATTTCGGGTTTTCCTTCATCGACGAAGGCGCATACCGGCTGGCGGCGCGTGAAACTCGAAAGATCAACGCGGGCGAGCGCTTCTTCGGCCTTACCGAGTTCAAGGGGCGCCAACGGCGTCCCGCGCTCGGGGTTCGAGCGCATGAGTTCGCGCTCGGCGATGAGCTCAGGCAAGGTTCGGCGGACCGATTTCTCATTCGACGACGATTGGCGCATCGCGAAGGCGAGCAGCTTGTCGTAGTCCTTCGTCATATCGAACCAGCTCGACAAACGATTCTTCCGCGCGTCATTCTTGAATTTCTGCATGAGCGGATCGCGCTCCCACAGTTTCAAGAGCTTCAGCACGGCCCGCTCGGCCGCATCGGTTTCGTCGCGTTCAAAAACGATCATCAAATCCGCGTTGCGCAGGCGATAAAGGAACGCCGAGCGCGTGCGCGTCAATTCGTCGAATGCCGTTTCGGCGTTGCGCAAATTCTGTCGGTCGCGATTTTCGGGCTCCAGGCGCGACAGATGAAGACGAATGACGCCTTTGTTGCGCGCGTTTTCATCGAACGACTTCAAGTCTTCCAGAAAACGCGCCTCATGACTCTCGCCCAACGGATGGGCGGCGGCGGCTTGTGCGACGGGTGCTTGTGACATGATTAGCGCCTCCGTCCCTTACTGAAAGAGTCGAGGAAGTGCCCTTGGAACACGTTGATGCCCGATTTTAAGCCCCACGACAGGGCCGCGGCCGAATCGCAGCGCGAGAGAATCACTTTCTCGGCACCGATCTCATTTACCATATAGGCAGCACTTTGATTACTGGTCTGATCCATCATGTCGAGCAGCTCAGGCGTCCACACAATCTTCGCGTAATCCGGCTTCATCGTTACAACGTCGAGCATTTGCAGCATCGTGATGCTGAGGCCGTCCACCAGAATGGCGTGACCCAGCGCGTTCAATGCGCCGCGCACATCGATATACATATTGATGTTCGTCAAAAGATCGACGGCCTGAATTTCGACGATGACCTTCTGGCCCTTTTCAACCTGCTGAATGAACGAACCAAAAGCCGGCGTCATGATGGTTTCAAGGTTCAGGTTCAAGCTGATCGCCGGTGTGCCGCGCACATTCGGCGCGCGTAGCACGGTCTCCAGCATGCGCTGGTCCATCGTGCGGCTTAAATCTTGGAACAGGTAGCGATCCGCCAATAAATTCACGTTCGGCGCGATCGTGCGCTGCAAATCCATGATCGACAGAAAAAATTCATAGAATTCGATCGCGGCCTCTTTCGTGACCGGGTTCACGCGCAAAGCAACTTGGTCGCGCACAAACGGCGCGACATTCGCGAACGCCAGTTTCTTCTGCGCGTCGTCGAGAAGCTGCGGCGTCAGCGGCGGCAACGCGGCGTTTCCGACTTTCGGTTTGGGCGTCTGTGCGCAATTGCTGCGCATTCTGGATCGCCATGGGTGCGTCCAACGCCAGATCGAACCACGTCGAGAACTGATCTTTGCCGTTCTCGTCGTTCAGGGTCAGGGGATCGTCATCGAACAATTTACGGATGCGAAGAACGATATTGTTGACGTCGCGCTGCGCGCCGCCATTGACGATGATCACAAGGTCATCGTTGCTCATGCTGAAAAGCTGAACCTGCCGTCCGCTTTCCAGCGCACGGAACATGCGGGTGACGATTTTGATGCGGACCGGCGTCCGGTTTGGCGACAGCAGCTGCGACAAATGCAGGTGGGCGACCTTGCGGCCTTCCGGATTGCGCCGCATACGGTCGAGCGTATCGACCAGCAGCGTCTCCTGATAACCTTTCCCGCCTTGGTTCATTTTGTCCGTACACGCACAACTACTGCGCGCCGAGGCTCATTAGCTCCGGCGGGCTCACTGTTTATCTTGTAACGTCCGACGTCCAGACGCACCAGTAAACTCTGACGGCGAAGTCTGCCTAGTAACCATTTGGAAAAGATTAACGATTAGCTTTAGTGACCTCAATTTCGGCCGTACCGATTGACGGCCTCCATGGGCGTTCCCGTCCATGGTTCGGCGAAAAGGTTCTAGGGACCCATGGCACGTATCATCGTCACCGGCGGCGCCGGATTTATCGGCTCGCACATATGTGAACGGCTGCTGGCGGACGGTCACGAGGTCCTGTGTGTCGATAACTTCTTCACCGGGCGGCGGCAAAACATCGTCGGCATGCTGACCAACACGGCCTTCGAGCTGATTCGCCACGACGTCACTTTCCCGCTCTATGTCGAAACCGATCAGATTTACAATCTGGCCTGCCCGGCATCGCCCGTGCACTACCAATTCGATCCCGTTCAAACCACGAAGACCAGCGTGCATGGCGCCATCAACATGCTGGGTCTCGCCAAGCGCACCAAAGCTAAGATCCTGCAGGCCTCCACCAGCGAAGTTTACGGTGATCCGGCCGTGCATCCCCAAGTGGAAAGCTATTGGGGGAACGTGAATCCCATTGGTCCGCGCGCTTGTTACGATGAAGGCAAGCGCTGCGCGGAAACCCTGTTTTTCGACTATTACCGCCAGCACAAGCTACGCATCAAAGTCGCGCGCATCTTCAATACCTACGGCCCCCGCATGTTGCCGAACGACGGCCGCGTAGTATCGAACTTCGCCGTTCAGGCCCTCAAGGGCGAGGACATCACGATTTACGGCAAGGGCGATCAGACCCGTTCGTTCTGCTATGTCGACGATCTCGTGCGCGGCCTCGTCAGCTTGATGAACACCGGCGATGATGTCACCGGCCCGGTCAATCTGGGAAACCCGGTTGAAAGCACCATGATCGAGCTCGCGGAAAAGATCCTCAAGATCGCCAAGTCGTCGTCCAAACTCGTCTATCGCCCGCTGCCCCAAGACGATCCGAAGCAGCGCAAGCCGGACATTTCCGTGGCCCGCAACAACCTCAAGTGGGAGCCTAAGATTCCTTTGGATGAAGGCCTGGACCGCACGGTCCACTTCTTCCGGCAATTGCTGGCCTAGCTTATATAATCGGGCCATGGCTCTCGTCACTCATCCTGCGGCCGACGACCTGACCACACTGACTTCGGTGCTCAACGGCTTTGCGGGTCGGCGCGTTCTGTGCGTGGGCGACGTCATGCTCGATCGCTTTATTTACGGCGAAACGAAGCGAATTTCCCCCGAGGCCAGCGTGCCGATTTTGCGCATCACGCGCGAAGCCTCCGAACTGGGTGGTGCCGGAAACGTTGTCCGCAACATCGTCGCACTGGGCGGCGGATGCGCCTTCGTCTCGGTCATCGGCGATGACCGCGCAGGCACGGAAATCACGCAGCACTTCGCGAAGCTGTCACAGGTAGAGCCGTATGTGCGGGTTTCGCCGGAGCGCGAGACCACCGTAAAAACGCGGTTTATCAGCGACGATAACGGACACAATCTTTTACGCGCCGACCGCGAAACCACCGTGGCGCTATCGCCCAAAGACGCCGCCGATCTTAAACAAAACGCCGTCGCGCAGGTCGCCGAAGTCGATGCAGTTATTCTGTCCGATTACGCGAAAGGCGTGCTCATGGGTGATATTGCAGCCGCTGTCATCGCGGCGGCTCGCAAAGCCAATAAGCCGGTCATTGTTGACCCGAAAGGGTCCGATTACAGCCGCTATGCGGGCGCCAATCTCATTACGCCTAACCGCAATGAGCTCGCCGACGCCACGGATATGCCGCTCGACGATGATGAAAGTGTGATCGCCGCCGCACGGTCCATCTGCGAACGCACATCGGTCGATGGTATTTTGGTGACTCGTTCTAAGCGCGGCATGACGCTCGTGGCCGGCAATGGCGCGGTTTACGACTTTGCGGCCGAGGCGCGCGACGTGGCCGATGTAACCGGTGCGGGCGACACAGTTGTCGCCACCTTGGCCTTGGCGCTCGCGGCCGGTGCGTCGTTACCGACGGCGACGCGGTTGGCCAATGTTGCCGCAGGCATCGTTGTCGGTCGCCGGGGAACGGCCGTCGTTACAGCTCAAGATATTGGAGCGTCGCTCTTACGTTCGGGTCTTTCCCATGCCGAACAGAAAGTCGCTAACCGCGAATCCGCCGTCGCCAAGATTGCAAGTTGGCGCACCCAAGATTTAAAAATCGGCTTTACGAACGGCTGTTTCGACCTGCTCCACCCAGGGCACATTTCGCTGTTGCGCCAGGCGCGATTGGCTTGTGATCGCCTTGTCGTGGGTTTGAATAGCGACGCGTCGGTGCGCCGGCTCAAGGGTGAAGCTCGGCCCATTCAAAGCGAAGCCGCGCGCGCCGCCGTGATGGCCTCGCTCGCCGATGTCGATCTTGTCGTCGTCTTCGGCGAAGATACGCCGCAGGCGCTGATCGAGGCCTTGCGGCCCGATGTGCTAGTGAAGGGGGCCGACTACAAGCGTGAAAATGTAGTCGGTGGAGACTTTGTCGAGGGGTATGGTGGTCGCGTGGTTCTGGCCGATGTCGTACCGTCGTATTCGACGACGGCAACGGTTGCGGCTATGAAGACCGCACGCTAAAGCGAGATAACAATTGGGGGCGATGGTGGGTCGCAGCTTCAAAACGTGGGGAATGGGCGCACTTGCAATTATGCTTGTGCTGAGCGGCTGCTCGTCGCCCGGACGCCAGTTTCAAATTCAGAGAGACCTTTTCGGTTTCAAGAACGAGCCACCGGCGCCGCCGCCGCCGCCGGCCATCCGCCAGCCGGTTCTGCCGGAAATGCTGGTGAACTGCCGTGGGCACGTGCTCGTGCCGGCGCTCGGCATGATCTTTGTGTACAGTGGGCAAGAGCCGCCCGTGGATGGTCAGTACCTCAAGGAAGATAAGCTGACGCCGCCTTATCGCGTGCTGCGCCCGGGTGCGCCGACCAGCCGCGAAATGAGCCCCATGCGGCTCAATGTCGAGCTCGATGTGAAAAACCGAATCATTGGATTGTATTGCGGCTGAGCTAAAGCCGCGGATCGACCACACTCGCCAACCGCTGCCCGGCCGATAAGGCGAACCGCAACGTCAGGGCTTTGCGCCGTGACGCGTGGAGTTTGTGCAGGGGTGCTGCGCGCACCACCGCTGCCGAATGAGCATCAGCAATCACCACGCCGCAGGTTTCGGGTAAAATTTGCCAAGGAAAATGGGGCGGCACGGCGAAAGAAAACGCGTCGCAATAGGGCACGTACTCAAGCCACTTGGCGTCGCCCCGAAAATCCTCCGGTGTGCTTTTGACTTCCACCATCAAAATTGTACCGGCGGCGTTCAGCCCCACCACATCGGCGCGCCGTCCGTTGCCCAGTTTGAATTCGACCAAGCTCGAAAACCCCATATCGTCGAGCCACCGGCAGATACCGCGCGTGACGGCCGCCGTAACCAAGGCCGGCGGCGGCCGCACCTGCGACGGCTGCGGGGACCTCTGGGTGGGCTGACCGAAATGAAGCTGGCTATCCATGCCGCGTGGCACTTTGGGCTAAATGTTCCTTATATGTTCTAATTTAGCCGGGACGGCAGTCCCCCGCAAGCCGCATGGCTCCTGTGACGTTGAGTGCTTCCCTTTGTCAGCAAAATCAGTAGTTTCGCCCAAGTCTATCGGCAAGCCCGCGAACCCGAACCCGGAAAAGAGCCCCGCGTGATCAAAGTCATTCGCGCCAAATTGCACGGCATCCGCGTCACCGGCGCGGATCTGAATTATCACGGCTCCATCACGCTGGACCCTGAGCACGGGCAACAGGCCGGCTTGTATCCGCTCGAGTTCGTGGAAATCTGGAATAAGAATTCCGGCGCACGCCTGACCACCTACGTCATTTACGGCGTGCCCGGTTCGCGGTGCTGCATCCTGAACGGCGCCGCCGCGCGCACCTGTCAGGTGGGCGACGAACTCATCATCGCGGGCTCGGCGTCCGTCGAGCCCCCGGAACTTTATAAACTCCGTCCGACGATTCTCACGTTCACGCCGACCAACGAAGTGGATCAAGTGCTGCACTACGAAGTCTTCAAAGGCGAGAAGCGCGAATATGATTTCCGCATCGTCGACAGCACGACGAACCGCGCCAGTACGCACAACTATGCCAACGTCGACGTCACGGCGATTCGCTCGGATCTCAAAGCTAAAGGCATTGCCGATGCCGACATCGAAGCGTTTGTGAAGAAATTCCTCGCGCGCTAAGTTCGCCGCGCCATGGCACCGCATCCAGCGCCCCTTACGCTTCCCATCAACACGCAACGCTTGAGCTTGCGTGATTATACGAACGCCGACGGACCGGCGTTGGCGGCTTACGCGTGCGATCCAACCTATTGGGAATATCAGCGCTCTGAAGCGCCTACACCGCAGCAAATCGAAGGATTGCTGCAAATGGTGGTGAGAGAACAAGGTTCGCCTACGCGCCTCGTGTACTTCCTCGCTGCGGTCCGCAAGGATACAGGCGCGTTGATTGGCGAGGGCGTGTTGAAGATTCTCAACGCAACCGATCGTCAAGGCGAGATCGGGTTTGGCGTCGCGCCGCGCTTTTCAAAGCAAGGCTTCGGCTTTGAAATTGCGAATGCGATTCTGGATACGGCATTCGGTCATTTCAAATTGCATCGTGTTCTCGCGCAATGCAGCACCGAAAATAAAGGCTCGCTGCGCATCCTGCAAAAACTCGGAATGGCCCGCGAAGGGATTTTGCGCGACGTGCATTTCACGCGCGGAAAATGGTGGAGCACCGCTGTCTACAGCGCGCTCGAACACGAATACACAAAGATCAAAAGCCTGAAGACCTCGTAATCACCAGCCGGTGGTGATGCGTTCCACAAGTTCTTTCACCGTCGGAACGAACCCATTTTTGTACCAGGGGTCTTGTGCGAACCGATACGCATTGTGGCCCGCGAACATCAACTCAGAATCGATGCTGCCGTCGTGGGCAATGTTTTGCAGGGTTTTTTGAATGCAGAAGCTGCGCGGATCGGCCTTGCGGCCCGTCGTGCCTTCTTCGTTTTGCGACCAGTTCGAGAACGAGCAAGCCGACAAGCAGCCCATACAGGCGATCTGGTCGACGCGAATTTCCTCGGCCTTTTCCTGCGTGACGAAAATCAGCGTCCCATCAGGCGTTTTCATGGTTTCGGTGAACCCGTGTTCGATCCAGGTTTGCGCGCGGAACTTATCAGCGGCGGTTACGAAAACCGGGCGCTTGCGCGCACCCACGCTGAGTTCGGTTTCGTGCGCACCGACGGGCTCCGGCGTGAAAGGAATTTGGCGATCGCTGCGGTGATGCAATTCGTCCAGGAAGCCATTGCGCACGGCCGACGAATAAAAACCCGTGGGGCTGAAGCGCTGCAAATCCACATCGCCCGGTTCCAAGTTCACCAGGCGTGTTTTCCACTCGGGCGAGATGGGGCTTTCTTTCGTCAACAGCGGACGCGTGCCGAATTGAAAAGCCACCGGCCCCACTTCCGGATTGTCGAGCCAATGTTCCCATTCATTCAACCACCACACGCCACCGGCCATGATGATCGGTGTTTGCGGCAATCCCGCTTCGTTCATGACCTGACGCAAGGCAACAACGCGCGGATAGGGATCTTCGGGTTTGCGCGGATCTTCCGAGTTGGACAAGCCGTTGTGTCCACCCGCGAGCCAAGGGTCTTCGTACACAACGCCGCCAAGCAACTCGGCGTATTTGTGATAGGCGCGCTTCCACAAAGCGCGGAACGCGCGGCCCGATGAAACGATGGGGAAATAATGGATTTGATAATGCGCGGCGATTTCCGCCAAGCGATATGGCATGCCCGCACCGCAGGTCACGCCCTGCACGATGCCGCGGCACTTTTCCATGACGCCTTCCAGCACCCGGTCCGCGCCGCCCATCTCCCAAAGAATGTTCACGTTCAGGCGGCCCTGGTTGCCGCGCGTCTCGTGGGCAATGCGCGCCTGCGTGATTCCGCCTTCGATGGCGTACTTCACCAGTTCTTCGTGACGATCCTTGCGTGTGCGGCCGCGATAAACTTGCGGCACAACATGGCCGCTATCGTCGAATGAGTCGGCGTTGACGCCTGAAAATGTTCCAATGCCGCCCGCAGCTGCCCATGCACCGGAGCTTAAGCCGTTGGATACGCTGATGCCTTTACCGCCCTCGATAATGGGCAGCACTTCTTGACCGGCGATCACAATCGGATTCAAAGCTTTCAAAACGCATCGACCTGAGTATGGGGTGCCTTCAACGGCACGTGGCTTCGGGGATTGTCCCCGCAATGGCAGCGGCCCTCCTTAAAAAAACAGTCTCTCCTGGGCGGCTGTTCGGCGGGCGCAATATAAGGCGTGGTTACGTCCGAACCAACCCTTTCCAAGCCAAATCTCCGTGAGAATTTGCGTCCATGTCGTTGGAAAGGCGTCAAAATTCGGGGAAGGCCTTCAACATTTCCCCCGGAATATCGGTGAAGACGCCGTCTACGCCCCATTCAAACAAGGCTTCCGCCCGTTGGCGCTCGTTGACCGTGTAGGCCAAAACGCCATAACCGGCGCTTTTCATGGCCTCCACCTGCTGGGCATCCAGGTGGCGTTGGTTGCCGTTCAAGCTGACCACACCGAGGGTTTGCGCGATGTCGCGCCAGTCATCGGGCAGGTAATCAAACAAAAACGCACGCGGCCACGCCGGCAGGATTTCCTTCGCTGCGGCCAGCGCCTGGCGCGAAAAGCTCGAAACAAGGGGCAATGGCGCATGGTCGCCCCAGCATGAAGCAGCGATCGGCAGTGCGACAGTTGCGAGTTCGACCTCGCGCCCCGGGTCGACTTTCAGTTCCATATTGAAGCCCAGACCGAGCTCCGCAAACAGCTCGATGGCTTCCTCAAGTGTGGGAATCAGCTCGCCCGCGAACTGACGCCCGAACCAGGCGCCGGCATCCAAGCTGGCAATAACGTCGAAGGGTGTTTGTGCAAGAGGACCGCTTCCGTCGGATGTGCGGTCGAGGTCGTCGTCGTGAAAAACGACGACGCGGCTATCAGCCGTCAGAGATGCGTCGAATTCGACCCATTTCGCGCCGTCGAGGGCGGCGCGGCGAAAAGACGCCAGGGTATTTTCTGGCGCCAGTTTCGGTGAGCCGCGGTGAGCAATGATGCGTGGAAGTTGATGCGCCATTACTCACCGCGTTTTCACAGATTAGCCGGCAGCAGCTTCCGAGTCGCCGCCGCTTGAGGCGACTTCTTGGCCGGTGGTCTGGTCGACACGTTTCATCGACAGCTTCACCTTGCCGCGATCGTCGACGCCCAGGCATTTCACGAACACGATGTCGCCTTCCTTCACCACGTCGCTGACCTGTTGAACGCGTTTCGGAGCGAGTTCGGAAATGTGCACGAGACCGTCACGTTTGCCGAGGAAGTTTACGAAGGCACCGAAGTCCATGATCTTCACGACCGGGCCTTTGTAGATCACGCCGATTTCCGGCTCCGCGACGATTTCGCGGATACGGCGCACGGCTTCTTCCATCTTCTCTTGATCGGCCGAGGCGACGCGCACGGTGCCGTCATCTTCGATGTCGATCTTGGTGCCGGTGGATTCTTGCAGTTCGCGGATGATCTTGCCGCCAGTGCCGATGATTTCGCGAATCTTGTCTTTCGGCACGTTGAGCGTCGTGATGCGCGGCGCGTATTGCGCCACTTGATCGCGCGCACCGGTGAGGGCTTTCGACATTTCACCGAGGATGTGCAAGCGACCGTCTTTCGCCTGCCTCAAAGCGATTTCCATGATCTGGCTGGTGATGGAGGTGATCTTGATGTCCATCTGCAGCGCGGTCACGCCTGCTTCCGTTCCGGCAACCTTGAAGTCCATGTCGCCCAGGTGATCTTCGTCACCCAAGATGTCCGACAGAACCGCAAAGTCGTTGCCTTCCTTGATCAGGCCCATGGCAATACCCGCAACCGGGCGTGCCAGCGGAACGCCGCCGTCCATCATGGCGAGCGAGGTGCCGCACACGGTGGCCATCGACGATGAGCCGTTTGATTCAGTGATTTCCGAAACGATGCGCAGCGTGTAGGGGAACGCGTCGCGTGCCGGCATCAACGGATGGATCGCGCGCCACGCCAGTTTGCCGTGGCCGATTTCGCGGCGGCCCGGCGAACCCATGCGGCCCGCTTCACCGACCGAGTACGGCGGGAAGTTGTAGTGCAGCATGAAGAACTGGCGGTATTCGCCTTCCAGCGCGTCGATGATCTGCTCGTCCTGGCCGGTGCCGAGTGTGGCGGTGACCAGGGCTTGCGTTTCGCCGCGTGTGAACAAGGCCGAGCCGTGAGCGCGCGGCAGGATGCCGACTTCAATTTCGATGGGGCGCACGGTCTTGGTGTCACGTCCGTCGATGCGCTTGCCGGTCTTCAAGATGTTGCCGCGAACGACGTCGGCTTCCATGTGTTTGAACACGCCGCCCGCAACCGCGGCTTCGGCCGGGTTTTCGGCGACGCTGGCGAGCGCCTTTTTCTTCACGTCGCCGACCGCGGCATAACGTTCCTGCTTCACGGTCTTGGTATAGGCCGCGCCGAGTTCGCCAGCGAATGCTGCCAGCTTGGTTTTCACGATGCCAACTTCCGGCGCTTCCGGCGTCAGCGCGAACGGATCCCTTGCGGCCTTCTCGGCCAATTCGATGATCGCGTTAATCACGGGCATCAGTTGCTCGTGGCCGAACTTCACGGCGCCCAGCATGATTTCTTCCGAAAGCTCTTTCGCTTCCGACTCAACCATCAGCACACCTTCACGCGTGCCGGCGACAACGAGATCGAGCTGCGATGTCGCGAGCTGTTCCATCGTCGGATTCAGGACGTACTGACCGTCGATGTAGGCAACGCGCGCGGCGGCGATGGGGCCCATGAACGGAATGCCCGAGATCGTCAAAGCAGCCGAACAGCCCACCATGGCGACGATGTCGGGATCGTTCTTCATGTCGTGCGACAGCACAGTGGCGACGACCTGAGTTTCATTGCGATAGCTGCTGTGGAACAGCGGACGGATCGGACGATCGATGAGGCGCGAGGTCAGCACTTCTTTTTCCGTCGGGCGACCTTCACGCTTGAAGAAGCCGCCCGGGATCTTGCCGGCGGCGAAAGTCTTTTCCTGGTAATTCACGGTCAGCGGGAAAAAATCCACGCCGGGTTTCGGCGTCTTAGCGCCGACAGCGGTGCACAGCACCGTGGTTTCGCCGTAAGTCACCATGATGGCGCCGTCGGCCTGGCGAGCGATCTTGCCAGTTTCGAGAACCAGTTTGCGGCCGCCCCAATCGAGTTCTTTACGATGTACTTTGAACATAGACATAGTTTTTCTTCCTTTTCGTCCTCATGGACCGGCACCGGATTGTGCGCCTGGCTCACCGCGGGTACCTGTCCCATGACAGGCGCAAACGGTCAGAGGGAGAGCCTGGGTTTCGATCCCGCACGCAGCAAAAAGCCGCGCACTCCTTCTCAACACCCGCATTCATGTTGGCGGGCAGCAGCGTAGTGAAAAACCCGAGGAGCGGTCGCTGCGTTGCTGAAAACACCGAATGCGTCGCTTGCACAGTACAAGCGACGTTCGACGTTCAGCCTCCGCTGATCGGGAGCAAGCTGCGCTTTAACGGCGCAGTTCGAGACGCTTGATGATCGAATCGTAACGCTCAGTCGCTGTGACTTTCAGATAGTCCAGCATCCGGCGGCGTTGACCCACCATCACGAGCAGACCACGACGAGAATGGTTATCCTTGTTGTGGCCTTTCAGGTGATCGGTGAGATTCTTGATGCGTTCGCTCAAGATCGCCACTTGGACTTCCGGCGAACCGGTGTCGCCTGGCTTTGTCGCATACTCTTGGATGAGCGCTTGTTTGCGCTCTGCGGTAATCGACATCGGGGACTCCTTTATATGGTTATTGGTTGATCACGCGGACGGAACGGACCATGCCGTTTCCGACCTCGGCCACCGCAATCAGCCTGTCTCCGCATCGCGCTTGCACGACTGTGCCTTGCTCGAGTCCGGAGAGGGGGCTGCGCTTCGCTACCGGCCACAGGGCGATCGATTGCCCCGAGGTCATGCGGCGGGCCTCTTCTTCCGTCAGGGCAAGAGCCGGGATGTCGTCCAGCACTGTCCCAACCGGGAGAAGGTAGTCCGAAGCGGCCGCTTTATGGCCCAGAACCTCTAAATCCGCCAGGGAAATCGCCTGTTTTTCGCGGAAAGGGCCGCATCGGGTGCGTCTTAAAGCGGTGATATGCCCCAGCGTTCCCAGGGCTTGGCCCAGGTCGCGGACCAGGGCCCGGATATAGGTGCCTTTGCCGCAATCAACGGTGAACTTGGCCCGGTCGGCGTCCAGGACCGCCGTCAGTTCAAATCTATGCACCGTCACGGCGCGCGCCTTTAACTCAAGTGCCTCGTTATTGCGGGCCATGTCATAAGCCCGGCGCCCTTGCACCTTGATGGCTGAATAATCGGGCGGAATCTGCTGAATCGTGCCCGTAAACGCTGGCAACGCCGCGTTTATGGCCTCAGAGTTGGGTCTCACGGGCGATTCCGCGATGATTTGGCCGTCTCGATCGTCCGTATCGGTCGCAGCGCCCCATAAAACCTCGAATTCATAGGTTTTTTCGCCGTCCATGGCGAAATTCACGGTTTTGGTGGCTTCCCCAAGGGCAATGGGCAAAACACCGGTCGCCAGAGGGTCCAACGTCCCCGCATGGCCGGCTTTTGCAGCATTCATTGCGTGTTTGACCTTGGCGACGGCGGTTGCCGCCGTCATGGCGGTCGGTTTGTCGAGAATCAGCCAGCCGTGGATCGGCTCGCCCTTTTTACTATTCATCGGGTTTGGTTTCATGCGACGGCTCCGACGCGGCGTCATCCGCATCCTCGGAGTCGGTGTCCTCGCCATGGGCGAGATCGCGCCACACTTCGGGTTTGTGCAGCAGCCGGGCGATTCGTTCGGCCTCGTCGAAGGTCTCGTCGGCGACGAAAATCAGATCAGGAATAAAACGCAACTCCACCCGATTCGCCATCTCGCGGCGCAAGTAGGGTTTCACGCGTTTGAGGCCCTCGAGAACGGGTGTGGTGTCGCCGCCGCCCAGCGGCACAATATAAACCCGCGCGTGGCGCAAATCAGGGCTGGGCCGAACTTCGGTCACGGTGATGCGGACATTCGCCAACGCCGGATCGCGAAACGTCTCGCGCTCGAAGATATACGCCAACGTATGGCGCAATTCTTCGCCGATCCGCAAAAGACGCTGACCTGGAGGCTGTGCTTTGCCCGCCTTACGTGCCATCGAAAAACCCTCAAACGCTCGGAGCGTATATCGCGTCGCGCCTTACAGCGTGCCCGCGACGCGCTCCAGTTCGAAGCACTCGATAACATCGCCCTTCTGGATGTCCTGATAGTTCACAAGTGCCATACCGCACTCGTAACCTTCGCGGACTTCCTTGGCGTCGTCCTTGAACCGCTTAAGCTGCGATAGGTCGCCTTCGTGGATGACGACGTTGTCGCGCAACAGGCGCACTTTGCAGCCGCGCTTGATGACGCCTTGCGTGACCATACAACCCGCGACCTTTCCGGTCTTGGTGATGTTGAACACTTCGCGGATCTCGGCGTAACCGATGAAGTTTTCTTTGAACGTCGGCGCAAGCATGCCGGTCAAAACTTTTCTCATGTCGTCGGCGACGTCGTAGATGATCGAATAATAGCGGATGTCGACGGCGTCGCGCTTGGCCAGTTCGCGTGCTTGCGCGTTGGCGCGCACGTTGAAGCCAATGATCACGGCGTTGTAGGTCTTGGCCAACGTCACGTCGGATTCGTTGATGGCGCCGACAGCGCCGTGAATGACACTGAGCTTCACGGCATCGGTACCGATCTTCTCCAACGTGCCTTTTAGCGCTTCGACCGAGCCCTGCACGTCGCCTTTCACAACAACGGCCAGCTCGTTCACTTCGCCGGCTTTAATCTTGGCGAACATCTGCTCCATGGTCGAGCCGCCGCCCGAGACGTGTTCCTTCTCGCGCTGTTTGCGCTTGCGGAACTCGGTCACTTCACGCGCGCGGGCTTCGTCTTCGACAACGACGAAGTCGTCGCCGGCCGAAGGCGTGCCGCCAAATCCAATGACTTCCACAGGCGCCGACGGCATGGCCGACTTCACCTGCTTGCCGTGTTCGTTCACCAGCGCGCGCACGCGGCCCCACTCGGAGCCCGCCACGAAAATATCGCCCAGATGCAGCGTGCCGCGTTGCACGAGAACCGTGCCGACGGAGCCCACGCCCTTTTCGACTTTGGCTTCGATGATCGAGCCTTCGGCCGTGCGGTCCGGGTTGGCCTTTAAGTCGAGCACTTCGGCTTGCAGCAAGATCGCTTCCTCGAGTTTGTCGAGGTTGGTCTTTTTCGTGGCCGACACTTCGATGGCCAAGGTTTCGCCGCCCATGTCTTCCACCACGATTTCGTGGGTGAGCAGATCGGTCTTCACCTTCTGCGGGTTGGCGCCCGGCTTATCCATTTTGTTGATCGCAACGATGATCGGTACGCCCGCAGCTTTCGCATGGCGAATGGCTTCAATCGTTTGCGGCATGATGCTGTCGTCGGCAGCGACCACAAGAATCACGATATCCGTGACCTTGGCGCCGCGTGCGCGCATGGCGGTAAACGCTTCGTGGCCGGGCGTATCGATGTAGGTGATCTTGGTGCCGGCCTTCGTGCGCACTTGGTAGGCGCCGATATGCTGCGTGATGCCGCCGGCTTCGCCCGCGACAACGTTGGTGGAGCGCATCGCGTCGAGCAGCGAGGTTTTGCCGTGATCGACGTGACCCATGATGGTCACGACCGGCGGACGCGTCTTCATCGTCGCGTCTTCGTCGGGGCCCGACTTCAGGCCTTCTTCCACGGCGCCTTCTGTCACGCGTGTCACCCGGTGTCCGAATTCTTGCACAACAAGATCCGCCGTGTCGGCGTCGAGCACTTCGTTGATGGTCGCCATGATACCTAATTTCATCAGGGCTTTGATCACGTTGCCTGAACGCTCGGCCATACGGTTCGAGAGCTCTTGCACCGTAATCGTTTCCGGGAGGACCACTTCACGGACGACTTTCTCCGTGTTCATGGGTTGCTTCAGTTGCGCTTTGCGACGTTCTTTTTCCACCGCGCGGCGCATGGACGCGATCGAACGGCTGCGTTCGACCAGATCGTCGCCTTCGAGCGCGGAGCTGATGGATAATTTTCCGGCGCGGCGGCGCGGCTCGGTGCGTTTGACGGTCGGCGGTTTGTGGCCGGTCTTGGCCTTCTTGCGGCGTGCGTCTTCTTCGTCTTCTTCTTCGACAACCTCGCGGCGCGCGGGCGCTGCTGCGCCGTCCGCGGGTGCTGTCGTACGCGCTTCGACCACCGGAGCTGCCTCGGGCGCGCGTGCAACAACTTCCGTCGCGACGGCTTCCGGCGCTTTCGGCTCAAGTGCCGCGCGCTTGCGTTCTTGTTCTTCTTCCTCGGCGCGGCGCTTGTCGTCTCCTTCAGTCTGGCGGCGGCTTTCCTCGTCCGCCTTCATGGCATCTTGAAGCGCTTTAAGGCGATGCGCCTTTTCGTCCTCGGTCAGCGTGCCGTGGGCGACGTCCTTCAGGAACATCTCCTCGGCTTTTGATTTCAGCGTTGCAGCAGCCGAGGTCGGCGCTTTGACTTCCTGAACCTTGCCGTCGGCGCCCATCTCGAACTGGCGTTTGCGCTTGCGCTCGACCTGCACGACCTTCGATCGGCCATGCGAAAAGCTCTGCCGGACCTGACCGCTTTCAACGGTCTTCTTTAGTTCCAGTTTGCCCTTACCTAGGGTAAGGGGCGTTTTGGCCTTGGTGTCGCTCGGCATGCTTGTTAACTGACCTTATGTGAATCAATGAGTGGGTCTTCAGAACGTCTCACGCCGGCATAGCGCGCGGCGTCTTCTACCAACGTTGCCGTCAGGCGCCCGGGAAGAAGGGCCACATGAACGGCGGCCTCACGCCCCAACGCGGCGCCCAGTTCGGAACTGGAGAAGAGATCCACCACGGGCAAGGTCGGTGCGAGCGCCGTATGCTTGGCGCGCTCTGGAACCGATCCGTCCGCGGCCTCAAGTAAAACCGCTGTACGGCCCGTCGCGATCTGGGCCTTAACTTTCTCCGCACCGACAGCCACAAGTCCGGCCCGGCGCGCCAAACCAAGATGATTGAGACAGCGGCGTTTTAGTAAGTCCGCAACGGTGTCTGCCAGGCCTGCGTCGACGCGTACGTTTTGCCGCGCAGCCTTAGAAAACAACCGCTTGGATGCCGCTGTTTCTATCATAGCCCGGTCGGCGCTCAACCACAAACCCCGGCCCGGCAGGCGGCCGTCGATGTCCGGGAAAATCGTGTCTTCCGGACCCACGACAAAGCGCACCAAATGCGAAATCGGTCGCGATTCGCCACTGGCGATGCAGCGCCGGTTGGGGCCGGTGTCGATCTCGTCGTCGGTGCCCGCCTTTTCAGGTGAAGGGGGCGGCTGGTCGAGCATCGCGGACATCATGGTGCGCGCGCTCTACATGTGGGGCGTTAGTTCATGCCGACGGTGCAGCGCCGGCGTCCGCCGACTCAGCACCTTCGGGAAACCAGTGCGCGCGGGCGGCCATAATGATCGCATTGGCTGCATCCGGCTTCATGGTGTTATCGCCCAGCATCTCGATCAGCTCGTCGCCGGCCAGATCGGCCAGGTCGTCCAGGGTTTTCACGCCCTTTTCGGCCAGCAAGATGATCTTGGCGGCATCCAAGCCGTCAATTTCAGCGCCCGACAAATCTTCGGCCACGCCAAGCTCTTCCATGCGCGCCAGGGTCTTTTTGTTTTGTTCTTCGATGTAGGTGGTGGCGCGCTCTTTCAATTCGTTGGCGATGTCTTCGTCGAAGCCTTCGATGTCGGTCAGTTCTTCGAGCGGCACGAACGCGACTTCTTCCACGGTCGTGAAGCCTTCGGTCACCAGCAAGTGGGCAAGCACGTCGTCCACATCAAGGGCGTCGATGAACATCTTTGAGCGCGAGCGGAACTCTTCCTGGCGGCGTTCGGACTCTTCGCCCTCCGTAAGGATGTCGATGGTCCAGCCGGTGAGTTGCGACGCAAGGCGCACGTTCTGGCCGCGGCGGCCGATGGCCAGCGATAGTTGGTCGTCCGGCACCACGACTTCGATGCGGCCCGAGTCTTCATCGAGCACGACCTTTGTGACTTCGGCGGGCGCCAGCGCGTTGACGACAAACGTCGCCGGATCGGGATTCCACTGAATGATGTCGATCTTCTCGCCTTGCAGTTCGGCGACGACCGCTTGAACGCGTGACCCACGCATACCGACGCACGCGCCGACGGGATCGATCGAGGAGTCGTTCGAGATCACCGCAATCTTCGCGCGGCTGCCGGGATCGCGCGCCACGGCTTTGATTTCGATGATGCTGTCGTAGATTTCCGGCACTTCCTGGGCAAACAAAGCGCCCATGAATTCGCCAGCTGTTCTTGAAAGGAAAATCTGCGGACCCCGCGGTTCTTCCCGTACATCAACGATAAAGGCGCGTACGCGGTCGCCGTTTTTGAAGTGTTCGCGTGGGATCAATTCGTCGCGGCGCAACAGCGCTTCGGCGCGGCCCAGGTCGACAATGACGTTGCCGAATTCCACGCGCTTGACGAGACCGTTGACGATCTCGCCCATGCGATCTTTGTATTCCGAGAATTGGCGGGTGCGCTCGGCGTCGCGCACTTTCTGTACGATCACTTGCTTCGCGGTTTGCGCGGCGATGCGGCCGAAGTCGATGGGCGGCAGCGGATCGACGATGACGCCGCCCACTTCGATGGTCGGGTCTTTCTTCTTCGCCTTGGCGAGGGTGAGCTGCGTGTTTTCGTCTTCGACGGTTTCGACAACTGTCAGGTAACGCGCCAAACGAATCTCGCCGTTCTTGCGGTCGATGGCGGCGCGGATGTCGTTCTCGTGACCGTACTTGGAGCGACCGGCTTTTTGGATCGCTTGTTCCATCGCCTGGAAGACTTCCTCGCGGTCGATGCCTTTGTCGCGGGCCACTGTGTCCGCGACTTGCACCAACTCGGGGCGCGCCATACCAATGCTTTGTGCCTGTGCCATCGTCGTCTCCTAGATCTAATTCGCGTTTTGCGCGGCCGCGGCCGCTTTGATCAATGCGTCGGTCATCACAAGTTTCGCGGTGACCACGTTAGCGAGTGCAATCGTCGAGACGGTCTCGTCGTTGCTGATTAAAAACTTTCCGTCATCCGTCACGCCTTTCAGCGGACCGCGAAAGCGTCTGCGCCCATCCACCGCCGTGCGCACTTCGACCTTCGCTTCGAAACCTGTATGTGCCGCGAAGTCTTTCAGTCGCGTCAGCGGTCGATCGATTCCCGGCGAGCTCACTTCCAAGTCGTAGGCCCCCGGAACCGGGTCCTCGACATCGAAGATCGCCGACAGGGTGTGGCTGATCTGTGCACAGTCATCCACCGACAACGGCTTTCCATCGCGCCGGTCGGCCATCACTTGCAGCACCTTGCGTCCTTCGGAACCCATAAACGCAACGCGCACGACCTCGAAGCCCATGGCTTCCAGGGTGGGATCAACGCGTTCCTCAAGGGCGAATAAGCGCTCCAACAGTCCTCCGGCGCGGATGACCTAAGGGCGCAGGCACTAAAAAAAGTGGGCAACTCGCCCACTCCCCAGTCATCCGACATGTAAGAAGATGGCGGTGATATATGCCGATTTTGCGCGAATTACAAGGCTTCGCGCGGCCTCAGGCGGCGCGGTTTCGCCGCACGAATGTGAAAAAAGCCGGTTTGCGGCCGGCGGCGATGGCCTTGCCCTCATAGCGCGTGGCAACGGAATCGACAGGGCGGGTCCGCCAGTCTTCCGGGCCTTTGGTCGCCCACTGGAAGTTTGTGTGCACTGCAGCATGCTGCAGCGTCCAGCGCTGATAAACGGGGTGGTCGCTGGCAACCCGCAGCTCGCCGCCGTCAGCCAAAAGCCGGGCGCATTCGTCGAGCATTTCAGGGCTGACGAAGCGTCTCTTCGCGTGCCGGGTTTTCGGCCAAGGGTCTGGAAATAATAAGGAAATTCGCTCAAAAGCGGCATCCGGCAGGTTGGGCAGCAAGAGGCGTACATCCGCGTCAAATACCCGAACGTTCGCAAGATTTGCTGCACCCACATAGCGCAGCAAAGATGCGACGCCATTCAGGAAGACTTCGCTGCCGATGAAGCCCGTATTGGGGTTTTCACCGGCCTGCGCGGCCAGGTGCTCACCGCTTCCAAAGCCGATTTCCAGGCGGAGGGCTGTGGGCTTGAAGGCGAACAGCGTTGTGGGATCGAGCGGCCCTTCTGGGCGCTCGATCCGCACATGCGGAAGCAAGGATTCGAGAAGACCCTGGCGGGCCGCCTTTAGCGGTTTGCCTTTGCGGCGGCCGTAAAAGCGGGGGTCTGTGTCCGAATGTGGGTTCGGATCAGACACCGAACGCGGATTCGAGCTGCTCGACGAGATCGAGACGTTCCCAGCTGAAACCACCGGCACCGTCCGGCTCGCGGCCGAAGTGACCGTAAGCAGCGGTGCGCGCATAAATCGGGTGGTTCAGTTTCAGATGCTCGCGGATGCCGCGCGGGCTCAGGTTCATCAGTTCCTGCAAAACCGTCGACAGCTTGTCTTCGTCCACATTGCCGGTGCCGGCGGTGTCGACATAAACCGACAGCGGGCGCGCGACACCGATCGCATACGACAATTGAATGGTGCACTTGTCGGCAAGACCCGCTGCGACAACGTTCTTCGCAAGATAGCGCGCAGCATAAGCCGCCGAGCGGTCGACCTTCGTCGGATCTTTACCCGAGAATGCGCCGCCGCCGTGCGGGGCCGCGCCGCCGTATGTGTCAACGATGATCTTGCGGCCCGTAAGGCCGGTGTCACCGTCGGGTCCGCCAATCACGAAGCGGCCGGTGGGATTCACGTAGAAAGTTTCTTCGGGGCACATCCAATCTTTCGGCAGCGCATCGAGCACGTGTTTACGCACGTATTCGCGAATTTCTTCCTGGCTCGCGTGCTCGCCGTGCTGGGTCGAGACGACAATGGACGTCGCGCGTACGGGCTTGCCGTTCACGTATTGCAGCGTCACTTGGCTTTTGGCGTCGGGGCCGAGGAAGTCGACGTCTTTGTTGTGACGCGCTTCGGCCAGCGTCTTCAAAATATTGTGCGAGAAATAAATCGGCGCGGGCATCAGCTCCGGCGTTTCATTGACCGCGTAACCGAACATGATGCCTTGGTCGCCGGCGCCTTCGTCCTTGTTGCCGGCGGAATCAACGCCGACCGCGATGTCGGCCGATTGCGCATGGACATGGCACTCGACAATGGCGTTCTTCCAATGGAAGCCGTCTTGCTCATAACCGATGTCGCGCACCGCATCGCGCGCGGCTTGAATCATCTCTTCGTGTTTCACAGGCCCGCGCACTTCGCCCGCGAGAACGATGCGGTTGGTGGTGCACAGCGTTTCTAGAGCGACGCGCGACTGTGGATCGGCCTTGAGGAACAAGTCGACGATAGCGTCGGAGATACGGTCGCTGACCTTATCGGGATGTCCTTCGGAAACGGACTCACTGGTAAAGACGTAGTCTTTCTTCGACAAAGGACACTTCCCCCTAAGGATAATGAATCGAAAAGGCCCCGCGCGTGTAACGGATGCAGCGCACCTTTTCAAGACTCGGCCGTACGATTGGCCAGACATGAAGACGCCGCCGGAAAAATCTTTCGCGGCGGCGCCTGAGATAGAGCGAAGAGTTTAAGATTTACTCTTGGACAGTGTCTTCCGTCGTGGCCAAAGACTTGGCCAGTTCGTAAATGCGCCGGCGCACGTGATAGTCGGTGATCCGATAATAAGCACGGACCAATTCCAGGGTTTCGCGCTTGGTCATGGGGTCGTTTTCGCGCGGTTCCACGTCGCGGCTCTCGGTCGATAGGTTGCGTGGGCTGGCGCTGGCCGTGGCGTCGTCCATTTCTTCAAAGAAGAACGACATGGGGCAGTCGAGCACGCGGCTCAAATCCCATAACCGCGACGCACCGATGCGGTTCGCGCCACGCTCGTATTTCTGAACTTGCTGAAACGTGAGGCCAATGGCTTCGCCCAGCTTTTCCTGGCTCATACCCAAGAGGGTGCGACGCAAACGGACGCGGGCGCCGACGTGAACATCGACGGGGTTGGGCTTGCCGGAGGGCATGCGGCCGCGCGTAGAGCGCTGCGACTGCGAATTCTCAGCAAAATCTTCTTCGAGTGGTAACGCCATAATGGACCTGCCTTTGAGGGGACTCAGAAATAAAAGCTTGGTGCGAAGTCTAGTTTTCTACCAAACGTTGAGTGCCTACCCAGTCAATACCACTATTTGACATATAACATTGCGAAAAGCAATTTCACTCAACTCAAGCTCGCAATGCGCACCAGACTTAACGCCGACTGCGCGTAATCCACAGTCCCACAAGAAACGCTCCACTGCCGGCCAAAGTTGCCAACAGAATTGGAATCAAATTTCCCAATAATCCGAATGGGGTAGACGATTTTGGCGGAAGGGGGAGGGTAACGTCGAGTACGCCGCGCTGGCCTAGACCCAATTCGTTAACGGTCCGGCCCACCCCGTCAATCACCGCCGAAATCCCCGAATTGGCCACCCGGACGAGGGGTAGCCCCTCTTCAACCGCACGTAACCGGGCGGCAGCATAATGCTGGCGCGGACCGGTGCTCATGCCGAACCAAGAGTCATTGGTCAGGTTCAAAATCCACCGCGGCGGCATGGAGTCGTTTCCGAGCCGGGACGGCGTTACCTCGCCGGAAAAGATGATCTCGTAACAGATCTGGGGTGAGAAGGCCGGCAGCGAGGCTGTTTGAATCGCCGTGCGGCCCGCGCCGCGCATGAAATCGCCCACGCCCCCTGTAATCTTGTCGAAGGGGATCAGCCAGCGCAGCGGCACATATTCGCCAAACGGCACAAGGTGGGTTTTGTCGTAGAAGCCGACGATGTCGCCTTCGGGCGTCAGGGCGTACGATGAGTTATAGATTTCCAACTCGCCCTTTGGTCCTCGCACGCCGCGATCGGCGCCGGTGATGAACAGGCCCTTGGGCGGCGCGACGGCTTCGGCCAAGCGCTTGCGATTATTTTCATCGACGTTGACGAAGAACAGCGGCGGCAACGCGGCCTCGCCCCAAATCACGTGCGTGATATCGGCGGGACGATCCGCGACGCTTAAGCGCACATAATCTTGCAGTTGGCTTTCCCACAAATTTTGCCGCGCGCGTTCCGCCTGCGGAATCGCGGCTTGCACCAGGCGCAATTTGATATCGGGAACGAATTCCGTTTTCGTTTGTGCGAGGCGCAGCGCGCCCGCGCCGCCAATGAGCACAATGAGCAAGGGCGCAACAGCTGCCGTCACCCATGCACGCCGCAAACGCGGCGCGTATCCAAGCACGGCCGGAAGCGACGCGACAAACACCGTGATCAGGCTCAGTCCATACGTGCCGATCAATGTCGTCACTTGCAGCATGGGCACGCCGTAGGGCGTGCGCGTTTCCGACCAAACGGTGGCCATGGGATTCCACGGAAATCCCGTTCCGATCCACGCGCGCAGCCACTCCACATGCGTCCACGCTGCCGCAAATAGAATGATGCGCAAGGTCATGGTGACGACGCGCTCGTCGGGCATGTCGTCTTCGTGCGGTGGTGCGATGAAATGCGTGACCGCAGCGGCCACCGCGATATAGCCGGCAAGGCCTGCGCTCAAAAGTGCCACCGCCGGAATCGCGAATACACCGAACGTATCGGCGTCCACGTAAAACGCTTCCGTGATCCAGTAGAAACTTGTCGCGAAGTGGCCAAAGCCGAAGGCCCATCCCACAGTCGCAGCACGCCCGCGCGTCTTGCAGCCGTCCAGCAGCCAGATCAGGGGCGGAAACGTCAGCCAAATGAAGGGTGCGATGGAGAAAGGCGGAAACGCCAGGATCGTCGCAAAGCCTAGTAAAAACGCCGTCGCGAGCCGTCGGCCGCCGCGTAAGGCGCCGAGCTTGGTGGCCAATACAGCGATCACTTGGCCGCGGCGGGCGTTGGGATGTTGCGAATGCGCAAAAGGCGCAAACGGCGCGGATCGCTTTCAAGCACTTCGAACTCAAGTCCCAAAGGATGCTTCACCAACGCGCCGCGCCCCGGCACGCGGTTGGCGAGATTCGTCACAAGGCCGCCGAGCGTGTCGGTCAACTCGTGCTCTTCCTCACTGAACGACATATTGAATCGCGTTTCAAATTCCGTCAGCAGTGCGCGGGCGTCGGCGTTCGCTGTGCCGTCGGCCTGCAGCGTCATGATGGGCGCTTCGCCGCTGTCGTGTTCGTCTTCGATCTCGCCGACAATTTGCTCCACGACGTCCTCAATGGTCACGAGGCCGTCGATGCCGCCGTATTCGTCCACGACCAACGCCATGTGCGTACGCTTCCCGCGCATCTCCAAAAGCAAATCCAACACGCGCACCGCCGGCGACACGAACAAAAGATCGCGCACCATCTCGCCCAAATTCTTGGACGACTGTGCGTCGCCATTCATCGTCTCGGCTGCCATCACCGCGACATCCTTGATGTGAACAAGGCCGACCACGTCGTCTAATGTCTCGCGGTAGACGGGAAGGCGCGAGTGTTGCTCCTTCACCAGCATGCCCAAAGCTTCTCGTAGCGGCGTATTGAGTTCGATGGCGACGATATCGGCGCGCGGCACCATGATGTCGCGGGCGGTCACATCGCGCAGACGCAACACGTTACTGAGCAAAAGGCGCTCGTTCGGATCAATGGTCGCCGCACCTTCGGGGCTTTCCTCGATGCGTTCTTCGATGAGTTCTTCGATGACGTCGCGCACGGACGCAATGTCGCCGGTGATCGGGGTGAACAAACGGCGCAAGTTGCGCATGAAGCCCGATTTGCGCTCTTCCGGCTCTGTCCCCGGCGCGATGTGGGAGTTCTCGCTCATGTCGCGCGCCCACGTTTTGGCGCGGCGCGCTTCTTGGGCGCGGGGGCAACATCAGCGTAGGGATCGGAAATCCCAAGGCCCGCCAAGATTTTGATTTCCTGTTTTTCCATCGTCTCGGCTTCCGCCGTCCGTTCGTGGTCGTGGCCCAAAAGATGTAGCACGCCGTGAACGACCAGATGAGAAATGTGATTTTTCAATGACTTGCCGGCTTCACGGGCTTCGCGAGCCACAACGCCGTAGGCCAACACCACGTCACCCAGCATCAGCGAATCGCCGGCGGGAAACGACAGCACGTTGGTGGGCTTATCCTTGCCGCGATACGTCGCATTCAATTTGCGCACAGTCGCATCGGTGGTCAGCAGCACCGAAAGCTCAACACCCTTTCGTACGCGCTCGGCGCTGAGGGCCGCTAACGCCGCGCGCCGAACAGCCGCCGACAGAGTCGGCAGCGCGGTTTTCCACGCTTTCGCTTTCACCAGAATGTCGATGGTTGCCGCGGGCGCCGTGCTCATTCTTGCGACGCGGCTTTCCGTTGGGCGTCACGGCGGTCGTAAGCGCCAACGATGCGCGCCACCAAATCGTGGCGAACGACATCGCGCTGCGTGAATGAAACGCGGCCCACGCCTTTGACGCCTTCGAGTGTTTCCAAGGCGTCCTTCAATCCCGACTTCATACCGGTGGGCAGATCGATCTGACTCAAATCGCCCGTCACCACCATGCGTGAATTTTCGCCCATGCGCGTCAACGCCATCTTCATTTGCATGGGCGTCGTGTTTTGCGCTTCGTCGAGAATGATGAAGGCGTTGGTCAACGTGCGCCCGCGCATGAACGCCAGCGGCGCCACTTCGATCTCGCCCGATTCCATTTGCTTGGCGACTTGATCGCCCGGCATCATTTCGTACAGCGCGTCGTAAAGCGGGCGCAAATAAGGATCGACCTTGTCGCGCAAATCGCCCGGCAAAAATCCGAGGCGCTCTCCGGCTTCAACAGCTGGGCGCGACAGAATGATGCGATCGATCGCGCCCGCCAGCTTCAGCGACACGGCTTTGGCGACTGCAATGTACGTTTTTCCGGTACCGGCCGGCCCAAGCCCGAACACCAGTTCGTGGTCGTTCAGCGCCTGCAGATATTCTGCCTGTCCCGGCGAGCGCGGTGCGATGTGACGTTTGCGCGTGCGAATGGTCAAATCCGCCTGTGCGACCGTGTCGCTCGTCGCCAACCGCGCAGCGCCGTCGATATCGCCGGACTCAAGCGGCAATCCGTTGCTCAAGCGTTCGTAAAGTTGTTGCAAAACATTCTCCGCAATGACCGCCTTATCGGCGTCGCCTTCAATGGTGATGGTGTTGCCGCGACTATGCAGCACCACGTCCAAACGCTGCTCGAGCCGCGTCATGTTGACGTTCTGCGGCCCAACAAGGCCCTGCACCAGCCCGTTATCTGCAAACGTACAGGTGATGAGAACAGGATCGGTTGCCACGATTAGGCGGACATCGTTTGTTCGCCTTCGGGCCATAGAGCGCCGAGGCTGTAGGATTCAAGGGTCACGACTTTTAACGGCACGATTGTGCCGATGTTGCGCTTGTCGGCCGTCACATGCACGGCCTGTAAGTAGGGGCTGCGTCCGATGATCTGCCCGGGATTGCGGCCCGGATGCGTCAGCAGCACGTCCAAAGTTTTGCCCACGCACGCGGCGTTGAAAGCCGTGAGCTGCGCATCGAGCAAAGCCTGCACCGCATAAAGCCGCTCGTTCTTCACGTCTTCGGGAATTTGGTTTTTCATTCCCGCGGCGGGCGTTCCCGGGCGCGGGCTGTACTTGAACGAGAACGACTGCGCGAAACCGATTTCTTCCACCAACGCCATCGTCTCGGCGAAATCTTTGTCGGTCTCGCCCGGCATGCCGGCAATGAAGTCCGACGACAAAGCCAGATCGGGACGATAGCCGCGCAAAGTATCGATTACGCGCCGGTAATCGTCGCGCGTGTGGCCGCGATTCATGGCGGTGAGAATCTTGTCCGAACCCGATTGCACCGGCAGATGCAAGAAGGGCATCAGCTGCGGCACGTCGCGGTGCGCCGTCATGAGTGACTCGTCCATGTCGCGCGGGTGCGACGTGGTGTAGCGAATGCGCGCGAGGCCATCGATCTCGGCAAGTTCGCGAATCAACCTGCCCAAATTCCACGTCGCGCCATCGGCGCTCCCGCCGTGATAGGCGTTCACATTCTGCCCGAGAAGCGTGATCTCCTTGGTGCCGCCGGCAACGAGGCCGCGCGCTTCGCGCAAGATGGCGGCTACAGGGCGCGAATATTCCGCGCCGCGTGTGTAGGGCACGACACAGAAGGTGCAGAATTTGTCGCACCCTTCCTGAACCGACAAAAACGCCGTCGGGCCATCGGCGCGCGGCGGGGGCAAATGATCGAACTTGGGTTCCACAGGGAAATCGGTGTCGAGTACGCCCGCACCTTTGGTGCGTTGCGCGCGCGCGACCATTTCCGGCAGCCGGTGATAAGTCTGCGGTCCCAGTACGATATCGACGAAGGGCGCCCGGCGTATGATCTCGGCGCCTTCGGCCTGCGCCACGCACCCGGCTACGGCGATGATCAATTCGCCGCCGGTATTCTCACGTGCGGTCTTGTGCACGCGCATGCGGCCCAGGTCCGAGAACACTTTCTCGGCGGCCTTTTCGCGGATGTGACAGGTGTTGAGAATCACCATGTCCGCGTCGTCGGGCGTATCCGTCGCGGTATACCCCAGCGGCGCCAACACGTCGGCCATGCGTCCCGAATCGTAGACGTTCATCTGGCACCCGTAGGTTTTGATGAACAGCCGTTTGCGCGAGGAAGAGTCTGCAGTCATTGGGGTTTTGATAATGCTTTAGCCCTGCAAAAGCAAAGGGATCAGGGGCTTAAGCGGGTACGCGGCCCGCGAGCAATTGGGCGAATCCGGTGCGCGTCACGTGGTCGCAGTGGGCAGCCAGGGCTTTGCGGTCGGGAAAATCGGCAATGGTGACCGGCGGGTGGAATATGACCTCGCAGGTGATCTTGCCCAGCTTGGCCGCCTGCCAAAGGTGCGACGGCAGTTCCATGTCGCCGTACCACGCCACGAAGGCCCGCCAACCGACGCCCAAGGGCAATCCATTGAGGCGCGTATAGGCCAACGACACGGGCTGCACGACAACGGCGTGGTCGTGTCCGTCCTTATCCTTTGCGCGGCGTTCGGCCACATTGAATAAGGCGCTCTTGAATGGTTTCATTCTGTTGCCGTCGCCCGAGGTTGATTCGGGAAACATGATCAACGTATCGCCGCTATCGAGACGTTCCTGAAGTTGGTCGCGTGCCTCGCCGGCAGCCGAGCGGCGACGGTCGACGAAAACCACCCGCGCGCACCTAGAGACAAAACCGAAGAAGGGCCACGTAGCCATGTCGCCGCGCGCCACGAACTCGCCTTCAACCAGTTCGCCCATGACCATGATGTCAAAATACGAAATGTGATTGGCGACCACTAAGCGCGGCGAGGCGGTCGATTGCTGGCCACGCGTGACCACACGCAAGCCCACAATTTTATTGACCACGCGCCCGTGCAGGCGCTTCAAGGGCCGCGAATCCCAACCTCGCGCGTTGCAAACCGCGCACATGAGCGCGACGATGATGGTCAGCAGCAAAAATAAGAATATCCGCACCGCCGAGATAAGCGGCGAGAACGGCGCGGTCGGCAGAGTGTATTCGGAATTTACGACGCCTGTTGTAATGGCGCGGCCCTATTATGCTCGCCGAGATCGTAGTGGCGCGTATAACGCTCCGCGATCAAATCGGTCTTCACGATGATGCAGACGTCGGTCGTGTTGAACTGATGATCGATCACAGCGCCGTCGCCGATAAATCCACCGATACGCAAGTAACCCTTTAATAACGGGGGTAAACTGGCCAAGGCCCGCTTCGGGTTGATCGCGTCTTTCGGCAACAAGTTCATGTCGACAAAACGCTTCGACACTGCGCGCGTGCGTAAGGCTTCGGGTGCGCGGTGGTAATGATAAAGATACGACAGCTGCATTTTCAGCTGCTCGGGATCGGTGCCGGGAAGGCTCGCGCAGCCGAACATCAAATCAACGCTGTGGCTGTTCACATACTCGGCGATGCCGCGCCACAACAGCTGCATGGTCGCGCGGTCACGATACCCGGCGTCGACGCAACTGCGTCCCAGTTCCATAATATTGCCGCTTAATCCGACAAGCGCGCTCAGATCGAATTCCGATGCCGAATAAAAACCGCCGACAGTGCGCGCGTGCTCGCGGCGCATGACGCGGTATGTTCCGACAACTTGGTTGCCGTCGGTGCGTTGGCTGTCGACAACGATCAAGTGATCGCAGGCATTGTCGTAACGGTCGAAATCACGACGCGACGCGGCCATCTCGGGCAGCGGACGGGCGCCCATCTCGTCATAGAACACGCGATATCGTAGCGCCTGTGCAGCGTCGAGTTCGGCCGCCGAGGTCGCCAGTCGGATGATTTGATTGCCCGCTGTCACCGGCTCAAAGCTGCGGCGGCGCGAGAAGTCCTTGCCTTTTGCGGTCATGGGCACCAGCACCGCCCAACCTTGGCGGCGGCCATTAGCACCGCCGTGACGGCGTGCGAGGAATTTGAGCGTGGATTCAAACGTCGACTTCAGGTGCGCGCCGGTCTTACGCGTGAAAGACACGGTGGACTTCAAAGTAGACTTGGCTGCGCGCGGAAGCAGGCGGCCTGGAAATAAAGCGGTCATATTTCTTTCACGTCCGTATCTGTTGCGGGCGTTGCAATCGCGCTGACGTTACGTGCGGGCGGTGGCCGGCTGGGTCGACCCTATACAGGGTACCAGTTAACCCATTCGTTAACCATCTTGGTCGGGAGCCTAGGCTCCCCCCTCCCTAACTTCAAGACGTTAACAGTTAGGGCACTAGATGTCGTGTTACCGTTCGGTTTCTTTTTCTGCATCTAGTGGTACGACGAATAATTCAAGACGGTGACCCACCAATTTATAGCCGTGGGCGCGGGCGATTTCCCGCTGAAGTCGTTCAATTTCGTCGTTATGGAATTCGATGACCTTGCCCGAGCGCATGTCCACCAGGTGATCGTGGTGGGTGGCGGGCGTTTCTTCGTAACGGGCGCGGCCGTCGCCGAACTCGTGCCGCTCGACAATTCCGGCCTCTTCAAACAAGCGTACGGTGCGGTACACCGTGGCGATGGAGATGCGCGGATCTTCCGCCGCCGCCCTGCGATGCAGCTCTTCCACATCGGGATGATCGTGCGACTGCGAAAGCACATGGGCGATGACCCGACGCTGGTCGGTCATCTTCATGCCTTTCTCGGCGCACAGCTGTTCGATGTTCGATGGCGGGGCAGAGGTGCGTTGTTGCGGGCTCAAAACTTCATATCCTTGAATGTCGTGGCATCATAGGCGGGCGCGACCCGGATTTGAAGTGCGACCCGCAACTAAGAATGCGCCTCATTTGCTGGGTACAAAACAACGTGCGCGTCACGTTGAATGCGGCGGCCTCGCTTAAGCCCGTTCACTGACATAGGCCCCTCTAAAGGGCAATCACTCGTTGCCGGATCGCGGCAATTGTCGGAAGAATGCCGCATGTCCACGCCTGAATACTTCATCGACATCACCGGTGATGTTTGTCCGCTCACGTTCGTGAAGACCAAGCTCCTGCTTGAGAAAATGCCGGCGGGGGCCATGGCGACGGTGCGTCTTAAGGGCGTGCAGCCGCTCGATAATGTGCCGCGTTCCGTAAAGGCGCATGGCCACGATGTTGTGTCGCTCGCGCTGGAAGTTCCAGGCGAGCCCGATCCGCGCCAACCGCATTTGCTTGTGGTGCGTCGCGCTTAAAGCGCGCGTGATCTAAAGCACCTAAAGCGCGCGTTTCATCATCACCGCATCCTTGTTGACGCCGCCGTCCTGATAATAGCCCGCTCGTTTGCCAAACGGCGCGAACCCTGCCGCCTGATAGAGCGCTCGCGCAGCCGTATTATCCGATGCCACCTCCAGGAAGAGGCTGCGGATCGCGGCGCGGCTTAATTCATCCGACGCTGCTTTTAAAAGTGCCGCTCCAATGCCCATGCGCCGCTGCGTTGGCGATACCGCGATGGTGATGATTTCCGCCTCATCGACCACGGCGCGCACCAGAATAAAACCGCGCGGCACGTCATCGTGCCAAATCCACGCGGCAACGCCAGGCTGCGACAGCAGTGCGCGAAAATCGTCGTCGCTCCACGCTTTCGCAAATCCTTCCGCATGAAGTGCGGTTAGCACGGGCGCATGAAGAACTGTGGCGCGCGTCAGACTCACGACGGCATCGTCACAGACGGCGCATGGATATACAGCGGTAGTGGGCCGCCGATCTGCGGGACGCGAACGGCAGCCAGCGCGGCAAGGGCCGTCGTGTCCGGTCGCGGGCTTGCGGTCGACACGCGTGCATGTATCACAGGTGCGATCGTGACCGCGCCGTCGCCGGCAATGATCCAAGGGCCCGCTCCGGCCCAGGCCGCGACTGCTTCGGGTAAAAGCGACGTGATCTCGCCCGCGGGTGTGCGATCTGCTTTGAATTTCTGCAGAAAAAAATCACCGCGCCGCGCATCGACCGCCACCAGAATTCCGGGGCCGTTCGGCAGTTCCGAATCCGGCACGGCGTACGCTAGAACTTCCAGGCTTGTCACGCCGATGACGGGTTTGTCGGCCGCCATGGCGATGCCGCGCGCTGCCGACAGGCCCACCCGCACGCCCGTGAATGAGCCTGGGCCGATGGTCACGGCGATCCGGTCCAGCGCCGTATAGGGCGTGTTCGCTGTGGCCATGACTGTCTCAATCATCGGCATCAAGGCTTCCGCCTGGCCCTGTTCCATGACCGCGCTGGCGCTTTGCAGCACAATGCCGTCACGCCAAAGGGCGACGGAACAGGCAGCGGCGGTGGTATCGAAAGCAAGGATCAACATGACGCCACAATATTCGCTATCATGGCCGCTCGCCACGTCTGCAATTGCGCGAGTTGTTCATGAGTTTGGTTGAGATCACATCCCCCGCCTTCGACGTCGACTTCGACATCGCCTATGCCACGTCGAACAACTTTACGGGCAAGCCCGTTTACAGCCGCCCCGCCTGCTATCTGCATGCCGACGGTGCCGAGCGCTTGGGTCGTGCCATCGCGTTGGCGGCGCAGTTGGGGCTGCGGTTTAAAATCTTCGACGCTTTCCGTCCGTCCGAGGCCCAGTGGGTTTTGTGGAATCACACGCCTGATCCGGAATTTCTCGCCGACCCTAAGCGCGGCTCGCCCCACTCCATGGGTGCTGCGGTCGATCTCACCTTGATCGACGCAACCGGCGCCGAGCTGGATATGGGCACCGCCTTTGATGCCTTCACGCCCCTGTCGCATCATGGCGTGCTCGGCATTCCGGCCGACGCGCAGCGCAACCGCGCCATTCTTCTGGGCATCATGACGGCGGCCGATTGGGATTTTTATCGCAATGAGTGGTGGCACTATCAGCTGTTCAACGCTCGCGCCAAATATCCCGTGCTGGGAAACGGCGCGGTGCAGCCGTCCATGATGCCCGCTTAAGACGCGAGCAATTCAGCAGCCGAACGCGGAACCGCGCGCCGCGCACCCGCGCGATGAAATTCCAATGCCAGCTTCAACCAATCGGCGGCCGCTTCCGCGTCGCCGCGCTGGCGCGTCTCAAGGTCGGCCAACAAGTGTGCGGCGCGCGCCCGCACGTTCGGATCAATGGTTTCGGCCGTAAGACCCGACAAGCGGCTGCGGGCTTGGCCCCAAAGCTCCGCCTGCAACGAGGCTTCAGCGACGGCTAGGCGGCTTTCCACATCGTCAGGCGAACTCTCGACCAAGGTCTCGATTCGCTTGGCCCAATTCAGCGCCGACTCGTTTGGAACCAGCACACGATAGGCCGCCAGCAAATCCGGATGAGGCGCTTCGGCCCACGCGCGCTCCACGGCATTGGCAGCCTTACGGCCCTTGCCTTGCGCTGCCATGGATTTTGCGAAGGCCACCACGGCTTCGCGCGAATGTCCGGCGATACCCATGGCTTTCTTTGCCGACACCGCAGCACCCGGCGCGTCGCCCTGCCGCAAAAGCGCGTCGGATTGGCGCACCAACAACTGACTCATCAGCCGCGCGTGTTCGACGCGCGAGAACGCTTGGCGTCCCAGGCGGCTGTCAAGCGCAGACAAGGACTCGTCCCAATGCTCGGCGAAAATCTCGGCGTCCAGCGCCATGCGCAACGCCCAGGTCGGCGCATCCTTACGGCTCAACGCTTTGCGTGCGTGATTCAGCGCGCCGACAACGTCGCCTTCCGTAGACGCTTTGTTGGCCAACGCGCGCAAGCCAGCCAACTCCGTCTCGCGGCGCGACAGCATCGCCGTCGCAGCCTCATGCATTTCACGCACGTCCCCACCCAGCGCAGCGGCCTCTTTGCGCAACACCAGCGCCGCCGGATTGTTGTTCAAAAGCGAGGACGCTTCTTTGGCCAAGCGGCGCGCGAGATCGGGCTGTCCCGCTTGCACGGCCGCAAAGCCGTCGCCCAAACTCGTGAGGCCCCGCTGGATGCGTTGCTCACGCCGGCGCGCCAGGAACCCGCGAAGGCTGCCCGACAGCACGGCCACGATCCGCAAGAATAACAGCGCGACCGCAAGCAACGCCAAAAACACCGCGACCAAAACACCCACCGACGTGTCGACACGCCATCCGCGCCAAACCATCGTGATACTGCCGGGATCGTCCGCCAGCCACACGGCGGCGGACACCAGAAGTGCTACGACAACGACAAAGAAGAAAAGGCGGCGCATGGTTATTCGCCCTTCGCCGGTTTGTCGGTGCCCGCGGCCAAAGCGGCCACAGCGCGCGTTGTTGTGTCGGCGATGCTTTGCTCGACCGCCACGCGCGCCTTGGCGGCGTCGAGCCAGGTGACGGAGACTGCCGCAGGTGCCGCTGTCAGTGCACTCATTTCAGCGGCGGCGGCCGCAAGATTGCCTTCGGTCACGCGGCGCTCGGCGCGCGCCAGGATCGCGTGCGTATCGGTGCCCGCCACATCGCCGTCGATGCGTCGAATGGTGACGATGGCCAACATGCGTTCGAGAATCCGCTTGCTCCAGTTCGACGCACCGTTCGGCAGGGCGTCGGCGCGTACGGCAGCCGCCGCGGTTTCACCAAAGCGGCGTTGCAGCTCGGCAAGTGTCGGAATGCCGCGCGCGGCGAAGCTCGCATAAGCGCTGTCGTCGATGGCGCTCGTGCCGCTGCGCGCCGCGACGGCCTTCGTGGTTTCCAGTTCCAGCGCGAACGGCCTTCCCGCACTCATGGCGTCGCGCCATTGTCCCACCGCCATCAGCAACGCAACACTGGCCGTATGCGCGACGACGGCTTCGCGCGAAGTCGTTTCCAGCGCCGTCACGCGGTCCGAAAGGGCGAGCACGCTGTTGGCCTGCGCGCTCCTGGCTTCCAATGTTTTCAGTTCGCGCGCGAGTTCATCCAATTTCGCCGCGTTGCCGAGGGCCGCTTCGAGTGTCGCAATGCGCGCGGCTTGTGCGCTCAATTGTTGGGCTTGCGCTGAAAGTGTTGCGCTCAACGATGCGGCCGCTTCCGGGCTGCTCGGCGCTGTGGGTTCAGCGGCCGGCGCAGCCGCTGTTTTTGGTTCCGGCGCAACGACCGGCGCGACCGGAGGAGTCGCCGGCGCAGCCACGATCGGCGGCGGTGGCGTCGTTGCAGGCGTCGTTGGCGTTAACGCGCGGTCGATGCGGGGCATGGCCCACAGCGCGCCCACGACAATCAACGCCAGCACGACAAACAAAGTCAGCGCGCGGCTGCCACTGCGGCGACGCGGCGGTGGTGGCGGCGTCTCTTCGTAAGCCGCACTCGCGGCGGGTTCGGGCGGCGTGTCGCTGAAGTTGAAGTGGCGAAACCGCTGGCTGGCCGCCACATGATCTGCCGCGTCCTCGGCCTGCAAGCGCGCCGCGCGTCCACCGGTCAGCGGCGGCGCTTCGCGTTTACGGTCCTCACGTTGTTCGTCCTGCGACTCAGGCTCGGAAGTCGGCGGCGAAACAGGCGTGGCTTCCACGTTGGGTAAATTAGGCGGCACAGGATCTTCCTTTGGCTGCGGCGCGACGGCGTCGGGCTTTGGCGAAATAAACGGTGGTGGTGGTGGTGAATCGTCCGGTGCGGCAACCGCCGCTATTGTAGCCGATGGCGCGGCGGCTGCCATCGCTGCGGTCTCTAAAACGACATCTACAAGCGGCTCGGTGTTGCCAAGCGGCATATTCCAAGCGCGGGGCGCGGGCGTTTCGGGCGCGGGCTCATCGCCAACGCGTGGTTTAAGCCACGTCTGCAACCGCGCAGCCAAGCTTAGCCGACTGGCGGCCTCAGCTTCGGCGGCAGCCTTGCGGGCTGCTTTTGCCGCAGCGGCCGCGTCCCGCGCGGCCTGCTTTTCGGCTTCGCGGGCCAGTCTGAATTTCTCTTTTTCCGCCTGAGCCTGAGCGTCACGTTCGGCTTTTTCGGCTGCCGCGCGCGCTTTGGCGGCGCTTTCTTCTGCAGCGCGTTCCGCCGCGATGCGCGCTTTCTCCGCACGCACACGCTCTTTTTCTTCCTGCGCAAGACGGTCGCGCTCGGCCGCTGCGGCGGCGCGTTCGGCCGCGATACGTTCCTTCTCTGCCCGCGCGCGTTCTTTCTCCTCATGGGCTAAGCGGTCCCGCTCGGCTTTTTCCGCCGCCGCTTTTTCGCGGGCGACTTGCTCAGCTTGTTCGCGTTCTTGTTTGACACGCGCTTGCTCGGCTAACGCGCGCGCCGCTTCTTCCGCACGTAGATGATCCTGCGCGGTCTTTTCGGCGGCGAGGCGTTCTTGCTCCAAGCGCTTTTGTTCAGCTAACTCTAACGCGCGGCGTTCCTTCTCCGCGCGGTCGGCGGCGACGCGTTCGGCTTCGATGCGATCGCGTTCGATTCTTTCCGCTGCCGCTTTTTCCCGCGCGATCCGATCCTGCTCGGCTTTCTCTGCGGCGACGCGCTCCTTCTCCGCGCGGACTTTTTCCGCCGCCGCAAAGTCCGCTGCGTCGAAGTCTGCCTTCTCTTTTGCGCGACGTTCGCGCTCAATGCGGTCCTGTTCTGCGCGCTCTGCTGCCAATCGTTCGCGTTCGATTCGCGCGGCTTCGTCTTGTTCGCGCTTGATGCGGTCTTGTTCGGCGCGCTCCTTCGTCAAGCGCTCGCGCTCAATGCGATCTTGTTCAGCCTTTTCTTCCGCGCGCTTAACTTTTTCCGCATGTTGTCGCGCGGCTTCTTCGCGCGCGAGGCGCTCGCGCTCGGCTTTCTCGGCCGCTGCCTTCTCGCGCGCGATACGCTCGGCTTCGGCACGCTCCGCATCAACGCGCGCCTTCTCTGTACGGGCTTTCTCAGCCGACTCGTGCGCTAAGCGTTCGCGCTCGACTTTCTCCGCGGCTGCCGTCTCGCGCGCAATGCGCTCGGCCTCAACGCGCTCCGCATCGATCCGTGCCTTTTCAGCGCGGGCTTTGTCAGCGTCCTCGCGTGCAAGCCTGTCCCGCGCGGCTTTTTCCGCTGCCGCCTTCTCGCGTGCGACGCGCGCCTGCTCCGTTTTTTCGGCCGCCAGCCGCGCTTTCTCCGCACGGGCCGCTGCCGCTTGTTCTTCAGTGCGCCTTTGTTTCTCGGCCTTTTCGCGCTCCGCTTGTTCTTTCTCCAGCCGCTTGCGTTCTGCCTCGACGCGCGCCGCTTCTTCCTTCGCAAGGCGCTCGGCCTCAGCTTTCTCGCGCGCCGCTTTTTCTGCCGCTGCTTTTTCCGCCGCGATTCGTGCGGCTTCAGCACGCGCATGTTTTTCGGCCTCGCGCTGCTGACGTTCGCGCGCGATCTGTTCTTGCGCGCGTCGTTCTTCGTCCGCGCGTTGGCGCTCGGCGTCGTCTTTTGCTTTTTGCTCGCGGGCGCGGCGCTCATCGCTGATGCGGTCCACCAGCTTTTCATCGAGCGCACTCAAGATCGTATCGAGATCGCCCGCCGGCGGCACGCTCACGCCACCCAATGACAACGCGCGCAAGGGTGCCGCCACGATGGGTGTTGCGGCCACCGTCGGCAGCTCCGCGATATGGGCTTCCATTTTTTCCTGAAGCATCAGCGCCGTGAAGGCGCGCGCCTCGTCGGGCGTGAGGAATAGCGCGGCGTCTATGGCGTGCGTCTCAAGTCCGCGCCTCAGGTCCGCGCGCAAGTCCGTCACGCGCTTGATGTTGAACAGCGGCAACGCCCGCACCGCAAAACCCATGTTGCCCAATAACGCCGACAACTGAATGGGCGCTGTTGTGCTGCAGGCAAACACCAGCGCGCCGTTGGCGGGCTTCAGTGTGCGCTCCACCAGCCGCGCTAAATCGGCGGCATCGTCCTTCGCCGCATGCACATTGCTGAAGCCCAGCCGGCGCAATTCACCCGCCGTCACTTCGCTTTCCGAAAACACGGGAAAGGTGCGCACGCCAATCGCATCGGCCAGCGCCCGCGCGCCTTCGGGGCTCGTGACCAAAAACCCTTGCGCGTTCGCCAAGTTCGGCTGCGCGGCGACACGTTCAAGCGTCACCAGCGGCACGGACAGCACCTGGTGCCCACGCGCGGCCAATTGGGCTGCCGTGGCGGTTGCGTCTTGGGCCGATTGTGTGATCAGAACCCGCATGGATTAGAGTTGTAGTGGCTGGCCCCATCAGGGGAAAGCCCTAACCGCCCAGGAAACCCGCTAAGTGCTTGTTTTAGGTATCGAAACTAGCTGCGACGAGACCGCTGCCGCCCTTGTCGAGGGTGACGGCAAGGTGCTGGCCGAGGTGGTTTTGAGCCAGGTCGCAGAACACAGGCCCTTTGGCGGCATCGTGCCCGAGATCGCGGCCCGCTCTCATATGGCGCACCTCGACAGCTTGATCGCCCAGGTCATGGGCGACGCGGGCGTGGCCTTCAAAGATCTGACAGCGGTCGCGGCCACGGCCGGTCCGGGTCTCATTGGCGGCGTCATCGTCGGCGTCATGACCGCCAAGGCCATCGCCGTCGTGCACAAGATTCCCTTCATCGCCGTCAATCATCTGGAAGGTCACGCACTCACCGCCCACTTCAGCAACGGCGTCGCGTTTCCCTATTTGCTGCTGTTGGTCTCGGGTGGTCATTGCCAATTGTTGGCGGTGGAAGGGGTCGGCCGCTATCGCCGCCTCGGCACCACCATCGACGACGCGGCCGGCGAAGCCTTCGATAAAGTGGCGAAGATGATCGGGCTTGGATACCCAGGCGGCCCCGCCCTCGCGCGCGCCGCCGAAAAAGGCGATCCAAAGCGCTTCCCCTTTCCGCGCCCCATGAAAGGAAAACCCGGCTGCGATTTTTCCTTCTCGGGATTGAAGACCGCCGTGCGCATGACGGTTGAAGATATGGGCGCGCTTTCAGACATCGACGTGGCCGACGTCGCCGCGTCGTTTCAAGCCGCCATCGTCGATGCGATCTGCGATCGCGTCCGCCGGGCGGTAGAGATTTTTCCCGAAGGCCGCACGCTCGTGGCTTCGGGCGGTGTCGCCGCCAATACGGCTTTGCGCGAAGGGCTTACGAATACTTGCACGAAAGCGGGCTTTGCTTTCGTCGCGCCACCCGTCGCCCTTTGCACCGACAACGCCGTGATGATCGCGTGGGCCGGTCTCGCTCGCGCGCAAAAAGGAATCAGTGATCCTTTGGATTTCAAACCCCGCCCGCGCTGGCCGCTCGATCCAACTGCCGCACCCGCACGCGGTGCCGGCGTAAAAGCTTAGGTTTTGATCGGCGGCGGCTGTGCGTCGAAGCGTGGCAGGGTTTCGCTGATGCACGCCCACGACGGCGCACTTGCCGTCCAAATTGTCGACGTCGGGTTTGCGACTTCCGGATTATCCAGCGTACCTGCGCGCGCGATAATTAAGTTTGGGCGCTCTTCGGCCGAGCTGAAAACCGGTGTGCCGCACGTAGGGCAGAAGTGCCGATGCATATGGCTGCCGCTGTCGGCAGGGCTTGCATAATCGGTCAATGCGCCCGTGATTTTCACGGCTTCTTTTTTGAAAATCACGTTCACGGTTGCGCTGCCCGAAGCCCAATATTGGCAGTCGCGACACCAACACACGCGGGTTCCGACAGGCTCCGAGGTAACTTCGTAACGCACGGCTTTGCAGATGCAGCCACCGGTGATCACCATGAATCGCTCCTACACGCGATAGAATTCGCGAAACCACGCGACCGTTTTTTCCAGGCCTTCATCCAGCGCCACTTTCGGCTCATAGCCCACCGCTTTATGCAAAGCGCTCACGTCGCACCACGTGCCCTCTACGTCGCCCGCTTGCATGGGCATCATGTTGCGCGCGGCTTTTTTGCCGATGTGCTTTTCCAAGGTCGCGATGAAATCCATTAAGTCCACCGGCGCGCCGCGTCCGATGTTGAACACCCGAAACGGCGCGACACCGCTGCCGTCGGGCGTTGGCGCCATGGGGTCCCAGCTTTCATCGACGAAAGCTGGGTGATCGGTCACACGCACCACACCTTCGACGATGTCGTCGATATAGGTGAAGTCGCGCATCATCTGCCCGCCGTTATAAACGTCGATGGGATCGCCCGCGAAAATGCGCGCGGTGAATTTGAACGGCGCCATATCGGGTCGTCCCCATGGGCCATACACGGTAAAGAACCGCAGGCCCGTGCACGGGATGTTGAACAGGTGCGCGTAAGAATGCGCCATCAATTCATTGGCGCGCTTGGTCGCCGCATACAAACTGACAGGATGTGACGCGCTGTGATGCTCGGCAAACGGCATCGCGCGGTTGGCGCCGTAGGCGGAGCTGGTCGACGCATACACAAAGTGCACAGGCTTCACCACGCGCGCCACTTCCAGCATGTTCACAAAGCCGGTCAGGTTCGAGTCCACATAGGCTTGGGGATTTTCCAGGCTGTAGCGCACGCCCGCTTGCGCCGCCAAATGTACGATGTGCGTGGGCTCGGTTTTGTCGCACAGGTCAAACAGGCCGTTCTTATCGATCAGGTCCAGGCGCTTTCCCGTGAAACCCTCGCGGGCTTCCAGCCGCTGCCACCGGGCCTCCTTCAGGCGCACATCATAATAAGCCGTGAAGCTATCCAGCCCCACCACGCGCCGGCCCATGTCCAACAGGCGGTTCGCCACGTGGTAGCCGATGAAACCTGCCGCGCCGGTCAGAAGGATTGTCATATGTAAATGTCTAGGCCTTGGACGTGAGGCTTGGCAACGTTCTTGGCTCGGATGTAGTTCCGTGCAAAGAAATTGCCATGCAAAGAATTGGCATCATCGGCGCGGGCGCCTGGGGTACGGCATTGGCCATGGTGGCCCGTCGCGCGGGCCGTGACGTGACCCTGTGGGCACGCGAGCCCGAGGTCGTGGCCGCCGTGAACGGCCAAAACCGCAACCCGGTTTACCTGCCCGACATCACGCTCGACCGTGGCATCGTCGCCACAGCCGATCTGATGCAAGCCGCCGAGGCCGACGCGGTTTTTCTGGTCACGCCCGCGCAGTTCGTGCGCGCTACCTGCGAAACCTTGGCGAAAAGCTTGGCCCCCAATACACCCGTTGTCATTTGCGCCAAGGGCATCGAGCGCGGCACCTCGGCGCTCATGACCGACGTCGTTGCCGAAACACTCCCAAAGGCGGCGTTGATGTTGTTGTCGGGTCCGACCTTCGCCGCCGAGGTTGCCGTCGGTTCGCCGACCGCCATTACTTTGGGCGCGGCCGATCCCGTCCTGGGCCGCGCGGTCGCCCACGCCATTAGCTCACCCGCATTCCGTCCGTACCTCACCGCCGATATCGTCGGCGCTGAAGTGGGCGGCGCTGTGAAAAACGTCCTCGCCATCGGCTGCGGCATTGTCGAAGGGAAGGGCCTCGGCGCCAATGCACGCGCGGCCTTACTCACGCGTGGCCTGGCCGAAATCGTGCGCCTTGCTGTGGCGCGCGGCGGAAAAGCCGAAACGCTCATGGGCCTTTCGGGCTTGGGCGACCTCGTGCTCACCGCCACCTCCGTACAATCGCGGAACTACTCGTTAGGCGTGGCGTTAGGCCAAGGCGCCACGTTGGAAGACGTCTTGGGCAGCCGGCGCTCCGTCACCGAAGGGGTCACCACCGCCGAAGCCGTCGTCACGCTGGCCGCCAAGCTGAAGGTGGAAATGCCTATCTGCACAGCCATCGACCGCGTGCTCAATCACGGCGCCGCCATCGACGACATGCTGCGCGGATTGTTAGATAGACCTCTTCGCGACGAAGTGGATAGCAAGGGAACGTAATGGCGAAGCAGCTCCATCTTTATCCCGTCATTCTGTCCGGCGGTAGCGGCTCGCGTCTGTGGCCGCTCTCGCGCGAAGAATTTCCCAAGCAGCTCCAACCGCTCACGTCCGAGCGCAGCTTGCTACAAGAGACCGCCCTGCGTTTGGGCGCGGCGGGCAATGAAAATTTCACGGTCGAAGCGCCGGTCGTGGTGTGCAACGAAGCCCATCGCTTTATCGTCGCCGAACAAATGCGTCTCGCGGGGCTTGAGCCGAAGGCCGTGATTATCGAGCCCATGGGCCGCAACACCGCGCCTGCCGCGGCCGTTGCCGCGCTGTTGCTCGAGAAAGAGCCCGACGCGCTCATACTCATCATGCCGTCGGATCATTCCGTCCGCGATCCCGAGGCCTTTCGCGCCGCCGTCGCCCGCGCGGTTCCGGTCGCGCGCGCCGGTCACTTGGTCACCTTCGGCATTCAGCCTACAACGCCCGCCACGGCTTACGGCTATATCAAGCGCGGCAGCGCGCTCAGCGACGGCGCTTTCAAGGTCGAACGCTTTGTGGAAAAGCCCGACGCCGGCAAAGCCGCCGAGTTTTTAAAAAGCGGCGACTATTTCTGGAACGGCGGCATCTTCCTGTGCCCCGTAAAACTCTATCTCGCCGAATTGCAGCGCAACGAACCCGAGATCGTCCCGGCGTGCCGCGCGGCACTCGCGCAGGGCAAAAACGATCTGTTCTTTTTTCGCCTCGATCAGGCGGAGTTTGCCAAGGTCCCCAGTCAGTCCATCGACTACGGCGTCATGGAGCGCACCGACAAAGCCGCCGTCGTACCCGTCGATATGGGTTGGTCCGATGTGGGTTCATGGAGTGCGCTCCATGAAGAAACCGCGCATGACGCGTCGGGCAACACCGTGCTGGGCGACGTGCTCGCCATCGACACCAGCAACACCTATATCCGCAGCGAGAAGCAACTCACCGCCGTAATCGGTCTAAAGGACGCCATCGTCGTCGTCACCGCCGACGCCGTGCTCGTGGCCGACAAAGCTCACGACCAACAAGTCAAACAGGTGGTCGAACGCTTAAAGGCCGCAGGCCGTAAGGAAGCGACGGCGCAAGCGCGCACCTATCGTCCGTGGGGTTGGTATCAAGATATCGACGACGGTCACCGCTTCCGGGTGAAGCGCATATGCGTGAAGCCGGGCGCGCAGTTGTCATTGCAAAAACACTGGCACCGCAGCGAGCATTGGGTGGTCGTGACCGGAACCGCCTTGGTCACGCGCGGCACCGAAGAGTTCATGCTGCGCGAGAACGAGTCCACGTTCCTGTCCGCCGGAACCGTTCACCGCTTGTCGAACCCCGGTCATGTGGAATTGCATATGATCGAAGTGCAGTCGGGCGAATATGTCGGCGAAGACGACATCGTGCGCATCGCCGACAACTACGGCCGCTCGGACGATAAACCTGAAGATAACAAACCGGCCGCGCGCCGCGTCATCGCCAAACCCAAAGGCGCTTTGAAGAAAAAACCGGCGCTCAAAAAATCCGTACGCAAAGCCGGTCGCCGCAAGGCCGATCCGCTGGCGGCCGTTCGCCGCCGCCGTGCGCAACGCCGGCTGGTGCGCCCAACCGCGCCCGTCACCATGCGAAAAAAAGCCAAGCCGCCCACGAAGCCAAAGCCGCCCGCGCGTCCGCGTAAAAAGAAGCGCTGACACGTTTTTCTTCGTTCTTGACTCCGCGTGCATGGGGTTGTTTTTCTTTTTCTCATCCCTTTGATATGGCGGGCGAAACGGGCTTCTCGACTCGGCGTGCATGGGGTTGTTTCTGTAACTGAGGCCCGATGAACGACATAGCCGCCGATATTTTCCTGTGCAGCCTCGCCGATCTCGACGCCACGGGCGCCAAGGAGATCTCCCTCGACGACGCGGGCGTGCGTCTGCCGGCCTTTGTCGTGCGCTGGAACGGCCGCGTGGTGGGCTACGTCAACTCATGTCCCCACGCGCGTCTCCCCTTGAACTGGAAAGCCGATTCCTTCTTCGATCTCGGCAACACCTATTTGCTCTGCATCAACCACGGCGCCTTCTTCGATGTGCTCACGGGTGCTTGCGTGCGCGGGCCCTGCAAAGGTCAATCGCTACGCCGTGTCGCGGTGCGCGTTGACGGCGATTCCGTACTGACGGCGTGACACGCACGCGCGCAGCCGTTTATCATCGGCGCGTCTTTCAAGGAGCGTTGCCGTGACCGATCACACCGTCATCGATATCCTGCCCGCCTTTGCGAAAAACGCGGTGATCACGCCCCAGCGCTATAAAGAGTTGCAAGAAGAGTCGACCAAGGACCCGCTCACCTTTTGGCGCGTCAACGGCAAGCGCATCGATTGGATCACGCCCTACACCCGCGTGAAGGACGTCTCCTTCGACGCCAAAGACCTTCACATCGCCTGGTATCCCGACGGCACGCTGAATGCGTCCATGAGCTGCCTGGACCGGCATTTGAAAACCCGCGGCAATCAACGCGCCATCATTTGGGAAGGCGACGATCCCAAGCAATCGAAGGACGTCACCTACAACGAACTGCACGAAAAGGTGTGCCGTCTCGCCAATGTGTTGAAGAATCTCGGCGTCGCCAAAGGCGACCGCGTTTGCATTTACATGCCGATGATTATTGAAGCCGCAGTGGCCATGCTTGCCTGCGCGCGCATCGGCGCCGTTCACTCAGTGGTGTTCGGTGGCTTCGCGCCGCATTCCGTGGCGGATCGCGTCAACGACTGTGGAGCAAAGATTGTCATCACGGCCGACGAAGGCCGGCGCGGCGGCAAAGTCATTCCGCTCAAAACCAATGTCGACGAAGCGCTAAAAAACGCGCCGTCCGTGCGTCACGTGATCGTTGTGAAAAACACCGGCAATCAAGTGCCCATGAGCCCGCCGCGCGACGTCTGGTATCACGTGGCCACCGAGAAGGCGAAAGCCTGGTGCGATCCGGTCGAGATGAACGCGGAAGATCCGCTGTTTATTCTCTACACATCAGGCTCGACGGGAAAACCCAAAGGCGTGCTGCACACCACCGGCGGCTATATGGTGTGGGCCTCCATGACCCACGAGTATGTCTTCGACTACAAAGAGGGCGAGGTTTACTGGTGCACCGCCGATGTGGGTTGGGTCACGGGCCACACTTACATTGTCTACGGACCCCTCGCGAACGGCGCGATCACGTTGATGTTCGAAGGCGTTCCCAATTATCCCGACACCTCGCGCTTCTGGCAGGTCATCGATAAACACGGCGTAAATATTTTCTACACCGCGCCCACGGCCTTGCGCGCTCTCATGCGCGACGGTGACGCGCCGGTGAAACGCACATCGCGTCAAACTCTGCGCTTGTTGGGATCGGTGGGCGAGCCCATCAATCCCGAAGCCTGGCTCTGGTATCACCGCGTTGTCGGCGACGGTCGTTGCCCCATTGTCGATACCTGGTGGCAAACCGAAACCGGCGGCATTCTCATCTCACCCTTGCCGGGCGCCATGAAACTCAAACCCGGTTCTGCCACGCTGCCGTTTTTCGGCGTGCAGCCCTGCATCGTCAATTCAGAAGGCGTCGAACTCGAAGGCGCTTGTTCCGGCAACTTGTGCATCAAGGACTCCTGGCCCGGTCAGATGCGCACGGTCTACGGCGATCATCAGCGTTTCATCGACACCTACTTCAAAACCTTCCCCGGCAAGTATTTCACCGGCGACGGCTGTCGGCGCGACGAAGACGGCTACTATTGGATCACAGGCCGCGTCGACGACGTCATCAACGTGGCCGGCCATCGTCTCGGTACAGCCGAAGTTGAAAGCTCCCTCGTCGGCCACAAAGCGGTCGCCGAAGCCGCTGTCGTCGGTTACCCCCACGACGTTAAAGGTCAGGGCATCTATGCTTACGTCACCCTGAAGGCCGATGTGCAGCCGTCCGACGAACTTCGCAAAGAACTCATCGATTGGGTCGGCAAAGACATCAGTCCCATCGCCAAGCCCGATGTTCTGCAGTGGGCGCCAGGCTTGCCGAAAACCCGCTCCGGCAAAATCATGCGCCGCATCCTGCGCAAAATCGCCGAGAATGAAGTGAACGCCCTGGGCGACACCTCGACTCTCGCCGATCCGAGCGTTGTCGATGACTTAGTGAAAAACCGCGCGGTGAAATAGCCTAGTGCGCCGCGCCGCCGCCGGTGGCGCCATTGATGTTGCGCATGAATAAGATCGAAACCGCGCCCAGCAACACCACCGCGCCCAACAAGCCGAAGGTATCGGCAAAGCCCATGAGCTCGGCTTGGTGGTGAATCGTTTTGCCGATGGCCACCAAGGCTTCGCGCGTAGCGGTGGCCGCATCACTGATGCCTTGGCTCAGGAAGTGTTGCTTCAAACTTTCAATGCGCGCGGCCGTTTCCGGATCGGCGACTGAAACGTGCGAATTGATGATGTTTGAATGAAACTGTTCGCGCTTGGTCAGGAACGTAACCAAAATCGCGGTTCCGAACGCGCCGCCCAGATTGCGCATCATGTTGAACAAGCCTGATGCAGCTGCGGTTTCCTCGCGGGCGATTCCCGCCATAGCCAGCGCCGACAACGGCGTCATCACCAGCGCAAGCCCAATGGCGCGCATGATGTTGGGAATCAGAAGCTGATCGCCCCCGGTATTTCCCGACAGATGAATGTTGACCAAATTGCTGAGCCCAAAGATTGTCAGGCCGACGCAGGCCAACATGCGCACGTCGACGCGTTTAATCAGCATGGGCACGAACGGCACGATCAGCAACTGCGGTAAGCCGGTCCACATCACGACCTTACCGATTTGCTCGGCGTTGTAACCCTGCGTGCGCGCGAGATATTGCGCGAGCACGAAACCGGCGCCGTAAAGCCCGAAGCCGAGCACGAAGTTCGCAACAGTCCCAAAGCCGAAATTACGCCGGCCCAGAAGGCGCAAGTTTACCACCGGATTTTCTTTGTGAAACTCGATCCACAAAAAGGTTCCCAGAAACACCGCCGCGACGATGGACAAGTTCACAATCAAACCCGATCCAAACCAGTCGTGGGTGTTGCCTTCTTCCAGCACCGTTTGCAGCGCGCCCAATCCAACGGCCAGCGTGGCGATGCCGGTCCAGTCGCCGGTCTTCAGCAACTTCAACTGCATGGGTGCGGGCTTCAGCGATACGTACAACATCGCAAGCATCACCAAGCCGGGCACTAAGTTTACATAGAAAATGAATTCCCAGCCGTAATTACCCGACAGCCAGCCGCCGATGGTGGGCCCAATGGCCGGCGCGAAGGTGGCTGCCAACGAAAAGCCCGCCATGCCGAGGGGACGCTGCGCCATCGGCAAAGTCGTCGCGACCAAGGTGAAGGCGACCGGGATCAACACGCCGCCTGTGAAACCTTGAAGGCCGCGCAAGACAATCATCTGCTCAAGATTGTTGGCGAACGCGCACGCCACCGAGAACACAAGAAACAGCGCGGTGTTCACCAACAAAAACCGCCGGATCGAAAACACGCGGCTCAAGAAATCGCACAGCGGAATGATGATGATCTCGCCGACAAGATAAGAGGTCGAGATCCACGCGCCGTTGGCGCCGCCGGTACCAATGCCGCCTTCAATATCGAGAAGCGCGGCGTTGGTGATTTGAATATTCACGATGGCCATGAAGGCACCCAGCAGGGCGCCGACAATGCCGACCCAGGTTATGAGATCGGCGCGCTCATTGTTTTGCGGCACGGACATGGCACGGGCTCCCCCGAAGGCCGCTTAGCGCGCGGCGACCTTCGTATCGGTTGTCGTAACGTCTTTCGTATTCACGACAGCTTCCACCGACATGCCCGGGCGCAAGCGGCCGGCGAGGGCTCCGTTGTCCTCGATGGCAATCTTCACGGGCACGCGTTGCACGACCTTGGTAAAGTTGCCCGTCGCGTTATCGGGGGGCAATAACGCGAACTCCTGGCCGCTTGCCGGGGCAAGGCTGTCGATATGCGCTTTGAATTTCACGCCGGGAAAGGCATCGACGGTCACGGTCGCCGGTTGGCCTTCGTACATGCGCGTGAGCTGAGTCTCTTTGAAGTTCGCTTTCACATACACCGCATGCAGCGGCACAACTTGCATCAACTGCGTGCCTGCTTGCACGTACTGGCCGACGCGCAGGCTGCGCGCACCCACCGTGCCGTCAACGGCAGCGGTGATGGCCGTATAGCTGAGATTCAGTGCGGCCTGATCCGCGAGCGCTTCGTCGCGTGCCAGTTCCGCTTTGGCTTTGTCCAGTTGCGCGGCGAGTGTGTCTTTCTGGCGCGCGGCGGCGGTCAGTCCCGCTTCATCGCGCGCGACCTGCGCATTGGCTGCGCGTACAGCCGCGTCGCTCGATTGCGCGCGTTGCACGGTTCCGTAACCCGTCTTCACCAAGTCGGCATAACGTTGGCGATCCTGTTCGGCGAAGGTCGAGTTGGCATGATCGACCGCGACGGACGCGCGGGCACTTTCGATCATCGCCACTTGGCGCGTGATGTCGGCCTGCAGGGCCGCGATGTCGGCTTTCGCCGAGGCAACACCCGCAACCGCCTGCGCCATGGCCGTGCGATAGTCGGCACTGTCAATGTACGCCAACACTTGGCCGGCTTTCACCGCCTCGTTGTCGCTCACCAGAACATCTTTGATATAGCCCGACACTTTCGGCGCAACGGTCGTCGAGTCCGCACCAACGTAGGCGTCGTCGGTCGATTCCATGAACCGTCCCGTGGTCCAGTGATTCCAACCGCCGACAACGGCGAATGTGATCCCGACCGCCGCCGCGCCAATCATCAGCGCCTTGCGGCTCCGCTTCCCTTTCGACGCCGCCCAGCCCGCAGGCGTTTCGTGCGAACGGTCAGGTGTGGCTTGCGTGACGACGGGTGAAACGTTCATGGCGGTCTTCCTTGTTTTCGCGAACTTGCTTTGAGTGGCGCTCGATCTAGGCTTGACGCCGCGATCCAATCGCCTCACATAGGAAACTGTATAGTTTCTTTATTAAAAAGGAACCATATAGTTTCTTTCATGCCTGCTATGAGATTCGGACATGGCTAAAAACACTGATAAATCAGAGGCATGCGAGGGCGGACCCCGCCGTGGGCGGCCGCCCAAAGGCTCGGAAGAGAGCCGGCGCAAGGCGCTCTTGGCCGCTGCCGAGGAGGTTTTCCTCGAAAAAGGCCTCGCCGCCAGCATGGACGACATTGCCAAGCGTGCTGGAGTCTCGAAGAAGACGATTTATGGCTGCAGCGAGACCAAGGAAAAGCTCTTCGCCGATGTGATGCACACGCGCATCGAAAACAGCATGGTCTCGGAATTACCGGATTCTGTCGCAAATGCGCAAGCGCTCGAGGATGCCTTGGTGCAGTTCTTCACCGAGCTGTCGCGCTTTGTTCTGTCGCCCGTATCGGTGCGGCTATATCGCGCCGTAACGGCCGAGGCCACGCGCTTCCCCGAACTCGCGCGCACTTATTACGAAGAAGGCCCGGCGCACGTGATCGATATTCTGGGCAAATGGCTGGCAGCGCGCGCACGCGACGGAATCATCGCGCTCGAAAATCCCTCCGAGGCCGCGGCAATTCTTGGCAGCAGCGTTATTGCCGGACCTTTACGTAATCTCGCTTTGGGAGTCGGCGGTACACCGACCACAACGTCCATCGAGCAACGTGCGCGCACCACGGCGCAGTTTTTTCTGCGCGGCGCGCTGACCGACAAGGCACGCGCAAAAAGCTAGCGGCGATATTTCCGGCGCGTCGGATAAATTTTCTCTGCGGTCCGCGCTTTATCGCTTGCTGGAAATTCCGCCCGCGCAAATTCCGCCTGTGTGAATTCAGACGGACAGCCTTTCAGGCGCTCGCGCAAATCCGCGATCAGCATTTGCCCCGCGCGCTGCAGCGGCCGATTGCGGTGATGAACCACGTGGATCGGAAACTGCCACTGCGTGTTTTCCGTCAGCTGTAAGTGTTTCAAGCGCCCTGCGGCCACGTGTGCATTCACCATATGCGCCGGCATATTGCACCACCCGAAGCCCGCCAAAAGATAATCGAGACGTGTGGCCAGATCGGCGAAGCGCCAGATGTGCCGACTGATTACGCCGCCGGAAAAATTGGCAGTGATGGCGGTGCGGTCGGTCAGCACCAATTGTATGTGATCCTCTAGAACAGAACGCGGAATCGGTTCTGCTGCCATGGCCAAAGGATGCGCGGCGGCAACAACGGGAATCATCGTGATCGACGCCAAGAACTCCGTGACAAAATCGCCTGATGCGGGGCGCGGCGGATAAAGGCCGATGCGCGCCGATCCTTCGCGCAGCCGTTGTTCCGCGCCGCCCAGGGCTTCCGTGAAAACGGTCACCGGTAAGTGGGGGAAGTGTGCATTGAGCGTTTTCAAACTGCTCATCAACGGACCGTTGGGAAACATCGCCTCAACCGCCAGGGTCAACTCGGGTTCGATGTCGGAGGCGATTGTCTCGGCGCGTGCGCGCAACGCTTCAGCGCCGGTGATCAAGCGGCGCGCGTCGGTCAGCAAAGATTTTCCCGCTTCGGTCAGCACCGGCGTTTTCTCGCTGCGATCAAACAAAGCAATGTTGAGCGTGGCTTCGAGTGCCTGGACCGTTTGGCTGACAGCCGACTGAACGCGGCCAAGGCTTCGGCCCGCGGCGGAAAAGCTGCCCGTGTCGGCCACCGCTATGAGTGTGCGCAGTTGATCGAGGGTGAGGCGGTCGAGCAGGGGACATATCCATCAATTTATATGATGGATATGAGCACAATTTGGCCGATTTTCAAGATGGTTGTTCGGGCGCATGTTCTCTTCATCACGCCCTCAGGGGGCATTTAGAAAATGAGGAGAAACCCCATGCGCAACGTCCTTTTTGTCACTTCCAGTCTCTTGGGCGAAAACGCGAAATCGCGGCAGGTTGGCGCCGAGCTCGTGGCCCGCGTCGGCGGCACGCATGCGCGCGTGGTCGAGCGCCATCTGACGCCCGACAATATTCCGCATCTCACACTTGAAACGCTGGGTGCCCTTGGCGTTGCCGCCGATCAACGCTCACCTGTTCAATCGGCTGCTGTACAGTTTGCGGATCAGATCATTGAAGAGGTGGAAGCCGCCGACGTCATCGTCATAGGTGCGCCCATGTACAACTTCTCGATTCCCTCGACGCTCAAGGCGTGGTTCGACTATATCGCGCGGGCCGGCCGCACCTTCAAATACACGGCCAATGGTCCTGAAGGGCAACTCAAAGGCAAAAAGATTTACGTGATCGCCAGTCGCGGCGGTTACTACACCGGCGAAAGCCCGGCGCGCGGAATGGATTTTCAGGAACCTTACATTCGCGGCTTCTGGGGATTTCTTGGCGTCACCGACGTGAATTTCATTCACGTTGAAGGTCAAGCCATCGGTGGCGAAGCCGCAGCGAAAGGTGTGGCGGCTGCACGAACTGCGGTGGAAAAAATCGAATTGCCGGCGCTCGCGGCTTAACGCGCCGCGCCTTGCGCGGCCAGCATCAGAAGAACGTGGTCGCGTTGCGTCTCGACGATCTTCACATTGCTTTCGAGGTTAAGCTCGGAGAACACCTGTCCGGCTAATTCAAAAGCCTGCGCCGCCTGCTTCAGATAATCGACGTTGCGGGCGGCGACGCCTTTTTCCTTCATAGCCGCGCCGATATTGGCCAGCGTTGTCGCCCAGATCAGCGGCGATTTTTTGCGCGTGCGCGCTTCGGCAATTTTCAGGAAAATGCCAACGGCCTTGTCGAATAAGGACGGTTCGCGTGTCAGCCGCCCCATGGTGATCAACAAACCGCCAAGGGAGTTTTGAATATCGGCCCAGCGATCAGGCGCATCGCTGATGGTCCAGATCGCTGTCGCGGCTGAAAACGCCTCAGCTGCTTCCTTTAAATGACTCGGTTCGTCAGTACTTTGCGCCAGCGTATGCAGCGCAAGACCGAGGCGTACTTTCAATGCGGCGTAGTCGTCGGCGAACACCTCCTTGCGCACCATGCCAAGAGCCGCGCGGTAGTATTCAACCGTGCGGTTGCTAAGTTTCGGGCGCGACGACAAATCGCTGATGACCGCCATGGCATCGGCGATATGGCTGCCGATCATGGCGCGCTCGTGCAGGGGGAAGGCATCTTCGCCCAGGATCAACGCGCCTTGATAAACGGCGACGGCACGTTCAAGTGTTTTCACGTCGCCCGTGCGCGAACCTTCGAGCAGAAGAAGAGCCGCATAACTCGCTTGCGCCGTTGCGCATTGCGCGACGGTGCCGGTGAAATCGCCTTCAGCGAAACGCGTCGCGGCCTTCAAGACGGGGCGGAACATAGTGGCGCGTGCGCGAATCCCGTCGGCGGATTCCACGCTCACGGCGGCCAATGCCACGCCGAACGCGAGATCGCCGGTTGCGTCATCGAAAAGTGCCGGTACTTCCAAACGTTCAAGCGCCGAGAACGACGCGCTCTGCGGATGCAGCGGTGTCGCGCGACTGAGGAATCGCAAGCGCCATGCCGTGCCGCGTCCCGTGGCCGTCGGCGTTGAAATGCTTTCGCCCCAGACCAGAAGATCGGCACCTTCGCGCTTCAGCCAGCGCCGGCCCAGATCGACGGCCATGGAAATGAACAGCGCCTGATTGTTGTCGGCGCCGGGCGCGGTCAGTGGGCGGTCGGCAACCGTGATGCTGACGCCCATGCGGCCAGACAGGCGGTCATGAATATGGCGGGCTGCAAGACCTTGGGTGTCGCCCGCGAGGGGAGCGATCAGAATGCGAAGCGGTTCGACGCCGTAAAGTGCATCCTCGGGCGCTTCGGCGACAAACGTTTCAAACGTTTGCTCGCGCGGCTTGCGCCGTAACAAATCCACAAAAGCGCCGAATGGCATAGAAACCCCAAAACCCTGCGCGCAGTCTATCGGCCCACACGTAAATGGCCTGAATCAACTGGTTAGCAGGCGCGATTTAAGATTCCGTTGCGAGACTCGGGGGGTGCCGGGGCCTAAAAATCCGAACAGCGGCCTTTACGTTCCCAATCGCCGTAGCGGGTGGGTTCGGGGCCTTTCGGGCCGCCAAATTCCGAAACGGGCGCGGCCGGTTGCGCCGATGACGCCGGCGGCGGCTTTAGGGCGGCGGCCTCGGGCGAAAGCGGCAACGGCAGGGTTTTAGGCTTGTCTGTCATAGGATCAAATTATGGCGAGCGGCGGCGTTTTGCCACCCTTGCAGGCGTGAATCGTGCGCTTATTTCAGTGAGGTTGGCAGAAGGAGCGTTCCAAAACCCATGAACACGATGCGTGCGGCTGTTTTATTGGCGGCGATGACCGGTCTTTTCTTGGCCGTGGGCTATGTTGTCGGCGGCCAACAAGGCATGGCCATCGCCTTCCTCCTGGCGGCGGGCATGAACGTGTTCGCCTACTGGAACTCCGACAAGATGGTGTTGTCGATGTACGGCGCGCGCGAAGTCGATCACGCCAGCGCGCCAGGTTTTTATGGAATCGTCGCAACCCTCGCTGAACGTGCGGGGCTTCCCATGCCGCGCGTTTATATTATCGACAGTCCGCAACCCAATGCCTTCGCCACGGGCCGCGATCCGCAGCATGCCGCCGTCGCCGCATCCAGCGGTCTTTTGCAAATGCTGGATGAGCGCGAAGTGGCGGGTGTTGTCGCACACGAGCTAACGCACGTGCGTAACCGCGACACGTTGGTCATGACCGTCACCGCGACGCTCGCGGGCGCAATTGGTTATCTCGCCCACTTCGCATTCTTTCTCGGCGGCAACCGCGACCGGCGCGACAATCCGTTGGGTCCCTTCGGCGCAATCCTCGTGATGATCCTGGCACCCATCGCAGCGACCTTGGTGCAGCTTGCGATTTCACGCAGCCGTGAATATGGCGCGGACGAAGGCGGTGCCGAGATCAGCGGCGATCCGCTCGCACTCGCCTCGGCCTTGGCGAAGATCGAGCGCGGCGCCGAAGCCATTCCCAACAATGCTGCCGAAGCGAATCCTGCCACAGCGCACATGTTCATCGTGAATCCGCTGACGGGTGCCGGCTTTCAGAATCTGTTCCGCACGCACCCGGCCACATCCGACCGTATCGCGCGGCTGCAAGCCATGGCGAGCGGTCAGCTGCCGATTCGCCCACGCCGCACAACATCGCCGACACCCCGTGTTTCTACATCCAGTGCTTCGACACCCACCGGCGGTCAGCGAACGACGCGCCGTCGCGGACCTTGGGCATAACTCTGCCGAATTGGTGTAGTTCGCATTGACTTTGCGGGCCCTCCGGTTCATCTGACGCCATGTCTTCGCATCAAGATACCGACACCGTCAGCCGCAATGCGGCCTATGCCCTGCTTCACGGGGCGCTGCGCGCACAACGCAGTGTGGACGAGGATTTCGATAAGCACGTGAGCGACCTGGCGCCGCGCGACCGCGCGTTTGTGCGCTTGTTGGTTGCTACCACGCTGCGCCGTCTCGGTCAGATCGATGCCGTTCTCAAAGAATTCGTTTCGCGCCCGCCGCCGGATCGCGTCCTCGATCTGATGCGCCTCGGCGCTGCGCAACTGTTATTCCTAGAAACACCCGCCTACGCTGCTGTCGGCATTATGGTCGCGCTCACCAAGCGCGGGAACGAGCCGCAAGCGGGCATGGTCAATGCCGTGTTGCGACGCGTCTCCGAAAAAGGCGCGGGCATTCTTGCCGCGCAGAATGCAGCGAAGCTCAACACGCCTGCATGGCTGTGGTCGTCGTGGCTGGCGGCCTACGGTGAGCCGGCGACCATCGCGACCGCGGAAGCTCATATGCAAGAACCGGCCTTGGATTTCTCTTTAAAGAATCCGGCCGAAGCCGCCGACTGGGCCAAGCGTCTCGACGCAACGCCCCTTCCCACGGGAAGCTTGCGGCGCGCCGGCGGCGGACGCATTCAAGATTTAGATGGGTTCGCGGAAGGCGGTTGGTGGATCCAAGACGCGGCTGCGGCGCTACCGGCAAAAATTGTGCTGCATGCGTTGGGCGGCGGTGCTGGGAAAACGGTGATCGATCTGTGCGCGGCGCCCGGCGGTAAGACGGCGCAGTTGGCCGCCGCCGGCTGTCACGTCACGGCCGTTGATTTGGTGGCGGATCGCTTGTCCTTGCTGCGCGATAATCTCGCGCGTCTTGGTTTGTCGGCGAACGTCGCTACGGCTGACGCGCGCACATGGCAGCCTTCGGAACTGGCGGACGCGGTTCTGCTCGACGCGCCGTGTTCGGCGACCGGCACCATTCGCCGCCATCCCGACCTGCCCCACCTCAAACGTGAAACCGATCCCGCACGCCTCGCGGGCCTACAAACCCAATTGTTGGAAGCTGCGGCACGCATGGTGAAGCCCGGCGGCCACATCCTCTACAGCGTCTGTTCGTTGCAAACCGAAGAGCGCAAAGGCGTCGTTTCGGCGGTCCTCGAAAAGGACGCCGGTTTAACGCGGATCAAAATTCCGGCCGAAGCCGTCGGAGGCGAAAGCCAGTTCGTAACCCCCACCGGAGAACTGCGAACCCTGCCCAGCCAATGGCCCGAACGGGGCGGGTTGGACGGGTTTTATGGCGCTTTGCTGCAGCGCACCTAAGGCTTTCCGCCGCTTTCGCAGCTCTCCGAGGCGCTTGCTAATCATTCGCAGATACCTTAATTTTTGGGTCTGCGATTGATTCGCATTCTTGGTGAGGACCGGCCTTCAGCCATGTACGTTTGCATCTGTAATGCCCTGACGGACTACGAAATCGGCCTGGTGTCCAAGCAAGGCGCCCGTACGGTCGACGCCGCCTATGCTGCCCTGGGCAGCAAAGTTTGCTGCGGCCAATGCCGCTGCACGGCGCAAGACATCATCGACGAAAACGCTCAGAGCGCGGCTCAGCCGATGCTCATGGCCGCCGAATAAAAAACCGACTTTCTAAAAATCAGCCTTCTTCACTCGGCATGCTCTGCAGCTGGATATAATTCTGCAAGCCCATGCGTTGGATTTGCTCGAGCTGCGTCTCGATCCAATCCACATGTTCTTCCTCTGACTCGAGGATTTCTTCGAACAGCTCGCGGCTCACGAAGTCGGCCACCTTTTCAGAGTGAGCGATGGCTTCGCGCAAAATCGGAAGCGCAGTCGTCTCCAATTTGAGATCGGCGTCGAGAATCTCGGCCACATTCTGGCCGATAGAGATTTTTCCCAGGTCTTGGAAATTCGGCAGGCCTTCCAGAAACAAGATGCGCTTGGTCAGCTTGTCGGCATGTTTCATTTCGTCGACGGATTCTTCGTACTCATGCTTGCCGAGGCGCGTCAGGCCCCATTGCTGAAGCATGCGCGCGTGCAGAAAGTACTGATTGATGGAGGTCAGCTCGTTCTTGAGCACCGTATTGAGATACGCGATGACCTGTTTGTCGCCCTTCATCGTTCGTTCCTTCCTGAAAATCCGTGCCGCAATGGTCGCTTCTTATACATGCCGGGTCAATGAGTCGATTGCGCTAAAATCGATTCTTCCAACACCGCGATCCATTTCTCGGCGATCATATGCCAATCGAAGTGCGCCTCAGCGCGCGCGCGCGCAGCACGTCCCATGCTTTCGCGCAAAGGCGCATCGGTAATGAGTTTTATGAGCGCCGCCGCGAGCGCCGGCACATCTCCCGGCTGAACGATAAATCCCGTCTTACCATCGATAACGGCTTCATCGGTGCCGGTTACGTAAGTACCCATAATCGGCAGGCCCGCGGCCATGGCCTCTAGCAGCACGTTAGCGAAGCCTTCATCGCGCGACGGCAGAACAAACACATCTCCCGCGCGATAAACCGCGCCGATCTCTTCCTTCTTCACCCATCCCCGAAAGGAAATGCGCTCCAAAATTCCCAGGCGCGAAGCCTGTGCTGTGAGAGCGGGTTTTTCAGGCCCATCGCCCACCAACGTCAAGCGCCACTGCAACTGCGGATCAATCGTCGCCAGCGACTCAAACAAAATATCAAGGCCCTTTTGTTCGACTAGCCGCCCCACGAAAACCAGCTCCACCGCGTCATGCGGCGCATAGTCGGTTTTCGCGGCAATGCCGCGCACGTCCGCTCCGGGATGAATGACGCCGAATTTCTGCCCCGGCGCATGGCGCGCCGCGCGTTCCGACAAATCACGGCACAGACCGATGACGGCGCTCGCGTCACGCCACAGGTAACGCAGCAACCCGCCCGTCAGCGTGTGATAGATCGCAAGGCCCGGATAGACGAACCCCGGAACGTCTCCGCCTTGCATCGAAATGACATACGGGATGCGGCGCGTACGCTTGAGCATCCACCCCACGGGGCCGCCGGGCAGCCCGAAGTAAACCAACGCCGCATCGATCCTCCACTGGCGGGCATAACCGGGTGCCGCCAACATGGCGGCGATCATGAACGCCACCATTTCCGGCACCGTGCAGCGGTCGGGGCGACGGCGCAGCGCCGCAATGCGCACAATCGTCACGCCGTCCACGACTTCAGTGCGCGGCAAATCGCCGCACGCCGCCGTCAGAACATAGGGCGCATGACCCATGTGCGCCAAAGCGCGCGCCACATGGCGCGTATTATTGCCCCCGCCTCCGCCAATGGGCGGGTACTCATAGTTGATCAAAAGAATGCGGCGCTTGAGCGACATGATAAAGCTATAACATCCCGAGACGGAGAACCGTGGCTTTGCAGCGCGCGCCCATTCTATTTGTTTTAAAGCTCATCATTGGGCTCGCGATCTTATCCGTCATTTTGGTGCGGGTGGATCTCCGCGCCATTTGGTCAGCGGCCACCGAAGTAAGTCCATCTGTCATTGTTGGCGCGGTTGCTTTGTATTTCGTCGCGCACTTTATCAACGCCGTCAAACTGCGAATTTTTCTGCCCCATCTCTCGCTGCGCCAAAGTGTGCGCTTTACCATGATCGCGGTGTTTTACGGCACTGCCTTGCCTGGGCAACTGGCGGGCGACGCGGTGAAAGCCCTGCGCCTCGCCCGCGCCTCGGAGTTGGACGCCACAACCATCGTCGGCGCGGTCGCGGTCGACAAAGTGATCGGCCTCTTCGCGCTTCTATTATTGACCGCGTTGGGTTTGGGATTTTCGCGCGATCAGTTCGGTTCCGACATCACCTCTGTCGCCTTGGCCGTCACTGCCTTGGCTCTCATCGCCATCGTCGGCGGTCTCGTCGTTCCGCTGCCCGCGCGCCTTGGGCGCTGGACCCAAACGCTTGGTGCCTGGCGCTCGCTCACACTCACGCCCGCGACGCTTTTAAAAGCACTCGGCGTCGGTCTCGTTTTTCAAGTCTTCTGCATCGCGCTGTTCGCGGTGCTGGGAAGCGGCCTCGGAATCGATCTTCCCCTGACGTCGTGGGCCGTTGTCGTGGGCTTGATCGGCGTCGTTCTTCTGCTGCCCTTGACCGTCGCCGGCATCGGCTTGCGCGACGGAACACTTCTCGGCGTGCTGGGTCTGTTGGGACAAAACGCGGGTGCGGCGATCGCGCTGTCCTTTTGTTTGCTGGCGCTGAATATCGTCGGCGCTCTGGTGGGCTTCGTGGTCGATGTGGCGGGTAAGGACCGCTAAAGCTTCGTCGCGGTAATGATCAACGGCGACCAGCCTTGCAGCACAATGACCAGCTTCGCCGCCAAACGATTGAGTCTCAGCGCCTTTGCAAAAGCCACCACGCGCCCAACCAGATGCAGCGCCATCCAACGGCCCACATCCACGTTCGTCATGCGCTCCAAGAATTTTTCCTCGCCCAAAGTGTGAACGCGCAAAGGCGTGGTGCGTTGAATATCCCGCAGCTGGCGGCGCGCCCACACCGGGTTCACCTGTGTACGAATGGTCGCCGCAAAGCTAGGGTCTTTCCCGTAAATGTTTTTCACCCACCAGCAAAAGAAGGCATTGGAAAAAATCGGTGGATGAAACACGGCGTAATGGCCGTCGAAGTACGACAGGTAATTCGGCACCACAATTTGCATCGTTCCGCCGGGCTTTAAAACGCGCACGGCCTCGCGCAAGACTTGGGCCGGATCGTTCACATGCTCCAACACGTTCGTCGAGTAAACGATATCGAAGGTATTGTCGGGAAACGGCAAAGCCTCGCCCGTGGCGTTCATAATGCGCGCGGGATCAAGCCCGTTCAGCGCGATCAAATCGCGTGAAATGGCGGCGGACTCATCAAAGCCCTCGCCCTCGGGTTCTACGCCCCAGGCGTCGACACCATATTTGCGCCGCCACAGAATGTGCGTGACCCCGCAACCCGAGCCGATCTCCAGCACTTTGCCGGCCAGCGGCACATATTCCTGCAAAACGTCGGCCATTTCCTGAGGCCGGCGCGGATCAAGGGTATCTTCAGCCACCTTTTGCGCGTCGATGCCCATGGTCTTGTGGAACAACGCACCTTGCGTCGCGCGCACGCGGGCCAGCGCATCTTCGGTGATCGTACAAAAAGGTGTGGAGAGTTGGTCTGCGTTCACACCGTGAGAAATAGACGATCCCTTGCGCCTTTAAAACCCGCGTTGTATCTCCCCCCTTGGAAAAAGGGCGAGGCGCACGATTATGGTTGATACGACGAAGGGCTCGCCCGACCGGTTTGGCTATACCTGGGACCGGTTCGCGACCCTCACGCCCGAACAGGAACTTCAGTTCGAATACTGGACCAAGTCCATCACGTCCGTGGACGGTTGGCGCGGAAAGCACTTTCTCGATGCCGGCTGCGGCACGGGGCGCAACGCTTACGGTGCCATGAAGCATGGAGCCGCGTCCGGCGTGGCGTCCGATCTCGACGACCGCACGCTCGAGCGCGCGCGCCGCAATCTGGCCGATTTCCCAACGGTCGCGATCCGCCACGAAAGCATCTACGACCTGCCTTACGAAAACGAATTCGACATTTCCATTTCCATCGGCGTGCTCCAGCATCTGGAACATCCAAAAAAAGCCGTCGCGGAATTGACGAAGGCCACAAAGCCCGGCGGCCGCGTGCTGATCTGGGTTTACGGCTACGAGAACCTGGAATTTTACGCCAACGTCATCAGCCCCCTGCGCAACGCGCTCTTTTCGCGCCTGCCTTTAGGATTGGTGCGCACGCTGGCGCTCGTGCCGACGGCGATGTTGTGGCTCATGATGAAGCTCGGGTTTAAGCCGTTTCAATATTTGCGCGTGCTCAGCACGTTCCCCTTCCGCCATGTGCATCACATCGTGTTCGGTCAAATGCTGCCGCGCACGGTGCACTACTTCACCAAAGCCGAGGTGTTGGCGTTGTTCGATGGCTCAGGCTTGCGCGACGTGGAAGCGCACTGGGTCAACGAGTGCTCGTGGACCGTGACGGGGACAAAACCCTAAGACGCGCGCTTAACGATGTCGGCCGCGATATTGATGCGGTCCTTCACGGTGTAAGGCGTTTTGTTCTGTGCTTCGTAGTAAATGCGCACAAGCACTTCCGCCAACAACCCCATCAGAATGCACATCACGCCGGTAATGAAGCCCAGCGTAAACAAAAGCAGCAACGGCGTTTGCACGAAGGCGATGCCTTCGACGACCTTCAGATACAGCGCCCAAATGGCGGCGATGAATGAAATGCCGAAGAAGCCCAACCCCACCATGCCGAAAATATAGATGGGCTTGGTTTCATACTGGGTCAGAAATTTAACCACCAGCAAGTCCAGCAAAACTTTAAACGCGCGCGTCAGGCCATACTTTGAATGACCGCGCGTGCGCGGATGGTGGCGCACGGGAAGTTCCGTGACGCGTGCCCCTTGCCACTTTGCATAGATGGGCACGAAGCGGTGCATCTCGCCGTAAAGGCGGAAACCTTCCAGCACGTCGCGGCGATAAGCCTTCATCGTGCAGCCGTAGTCTTTCAGGTGCACGCCCGACACCCAGCTAATCAACGAATTCGCCATGCGGCTCGGCAACGTGCGCGTCCAAAACGCGTCTTTGCGTTTTTGCCGCCAGCCCGAAACAACGCCGTAACCCTCGTCCAATTTATCGAGCAATTTGCCGATGTCGGCGGGATCGTTTTGCAGATCGCCGTCCATGGGCACGATCACAGCCCCTTGCGCATGATCGATGCCGGCCATCATCGCTGCCGTCTGGCCCACATTGCGTTTGAAGCTGATGACTTTGAAACGCGGATTCGTTTTCGCAACGATGGCGAGTTTCTCCGCCGTGCCGTCCGTCGACCCGTCGTCGATAAAAATAACTTCGTAAGGCCGATTCAAACCCTCAAGCGCAGGTTGCAGCGCTTCCGCCAACGGTTCCACATTGTCCACTTCGTCGAACAACGGAATCACAACAGATACAAGGTCGCGCTCGGTCATAGGGTCTCTTCACATGTGTCTTGCAGTTGTACGGCGGCACTTGCGCCGCCACAAAGTAAAAATCGCGGCTGCCCCGTCGTATCCGCCGCATTCCATGATATAAAAAGGACGTCGGCGGGGGCCGGCGGGGCAATTCCTTCTTGGGGCTAAACATGCAGAATTTTCAGCGCTGGATGCGCACCTTCGTGGTGGGCGATCTCTCATACGCGGCAACACTTGTCACGGTCTTGGCGCTCGGCTGTCACTACGCCGGCCATATGACGGCCGCGGCCCTTTTCGGCGTGGTCGGTGCGGGACTCGTTGCGCTGAAATTTCACGCCAAACGCCGCGCCGTTAAAAACTAACGCTTCGTAAGATTGCCACGCGTCGCAAACCCTTGCGCGCGACGCTGGTCAGGGTTGCGTTTGCCCACTTCCTCGCACCGCTTCCCGTGGGCAAACTCCGCGCCTATGAACGAACAGCGTTATCTCCCCTGGGAATGGCTCGTCGTGGCCGCGGCCGGCATCATGGTGGTGACCATGGGTGCCCGTCAGTCGCTGGGTCTTTTCCTCGCACCCATCGATCAAACCACCGGCCTTGGCATCGCGACCATCAGCTTGGCCATGGCCGTCGCGCAATTTGTGTGGGGCGCGGTGCAGCCCATCGCCGGCGCCATCGCCGACAGATACGGCTCGGGCCGCGTCATCGTCGCGGGTCTGCTGCTCTTGGCGGCTGGCCAAACGCTCACGCCCTTTGTGGGAACAGGCTTCGGCCTGGCGGTCACCATTGGAATCCTACAAGCCGCCGGCGCCGGCATCGCCAGTTTCTCCGTGCTGGTGGGTGCCACCATGCGCCAGTTGCCTGTGTACAGTCGCGGCATGGCCTCGGGCATCATCAATGCCGGCGGTTCCTTCGGGCAGTTTCTCTTCGCGCCCATTCTTCAGCGCATCATTGCCGGGTTCGGCTGGCCCATCGCCATGTGGTTTTTGGCGGCGGTCGCCGTGTTGACGACACCCGCCGCTCGCATCTTGCGCGCCAGCCCTCGGATCATAACGGGCGAAGGCGCTGACCTCGGGCTCGGCGCCGCCGTCAAATCCGCGCTCGGTGATCGCAGTTATTCGTTGCTGCACGCAGGTTTTTTCGCCTGCGGTTTTCACATCGCTTTTCTGGTCACACACATGCCGGGCGAAATCAGCCTGTGTGGTTTACCGGCCGAGGTGGCCAGTTGGTCGCTCGCCATCATCGGCCTCGCCAATATTATCGGCAGTCTCCTTGCCGGTTGGGGCGTGGGGCGTTATCGCAGCAAATACATTTTGGCCGGCATGTACATCTCGCGCGCCGTGCTCATCGGGCTCTATCTGCTGGCACCCAAAACAACAGCCACGTTTTATATTTTCGCGGCGGGCCTCGGGCTCACGTGGCTTGCCACCGTGCCGCCGACCGCCGGCATCGTCGGAAAATTATTTGGGCCGCGTTATCTCTCGACGTTGTTCGGCCTCACGTTGCTATCGCACCAAACCGGCGCCTTCTTCGGCGCATGGCTCGGCGGCCTCGCCATGACCCACCTCGGGAACTACAACGTCATGTGGTACGCGGACGCGGCACTTGCCATCGCAGCAGCAATCGTCAATCTCCCGATCCGCGAACCACGCGTTGTGCGTGAAGCGGTGGCTTAGATTTTGTCTCGATCTTCGTGACTGAAACCGCGGTGGTTTTGGCGTGCCCCGCGTGACGAAAGCGTGAACTCGTGGACACTGCGAATTGTGCTAGAGAAACGTCCCTAACGCACCGTCTCGCCCCCGAGTGCTTGTTAAGACTCTTAAGAACGGGGTTAGCGCTTGCCGAGTAGTGGCTCGCACCGAACATCAGTCTTGACCGATGAAGCGATAAAGCACTCCTCGTGCGCTTCGTGATGCATGGCAATGATCTGTCCGTCGCCAGGTTGGTTCACGCCTCCGAAACGAATTTCCGGATAGAGGGTGATGGTTGTAATCGCCAACTTTCCTTGGCCGTTCTTCCCCATAGTTCCTATGGCGGCGTCACGGTAGACATCCACGACAAATCCTTGCTTCGCCGCGATGGATAGGAACCACAACATGTGACAACTGGCTAAACTCGCAACAAATGCCTCTTCAGGATCAACAGCCGCTTCCATGGACAATGGAAGCGGAACCACATGGGGAGATGAGGAGGCAGGCACCTCAATTCCTCCGTCGAAACTCCAACGATGGCCACGGCTGTACTTGTTGTCGGAAAACGCCGCGCCGTTTCGGTCCCATGAAACAATCGCAGTGTATTTACTCATGACCGGCCCCAGGTGATGCGTCGTCCTAGCGGCAACGCTACAGAACAATAACTATAGCTGAGCGAGCGGGTTCACGCTCCTGTCTGCACGCCATCCTCGCAAATCTTTTGTCCGGAAGGACTTAGGAAGTTGGCGTGCCGTAGGTGATGAAAAGAATGAACTTTGAACGCTGAGACTTCGCTGAAGAAATAATAGCTACTGACGCCGACCCAAGCTAGAATTCCGGCTGGCCTGCAGCGCCGGTCCGGCTCCGCCCGACAGGGCAAGGCAAAGCTGCAAGAGCGTGCATCCTGTACATCCCCAAATCCAGGGACGGTCAGGCGAGATAACGGAGCCTTCTCTCTATGACACCGTCCGAAGGAGGATTGGGAGATGGTCACTATCACTTTGTCTGCAGTGGGGGCGAAAAACGCGGCGGGACGCTTGCGTGAATTTCTGGCCGCTGACGGCATTAACCTGAAACAGACTCACGCCTACGAAGCTCTTGCCCAGGCGCTCGGATATGCGAACTGGAACACCCTGCAGGCGTTGCTGAACACTACGGCGTCGTCTGGAATCACGGAGGACGCCGTCGCGAAGGGCTCCGGCGACAATCACACACCTCACCTGGTTGATGCGCGCGGACGAGTCTGTACCCCTGAGCGACTCGCGGAACAGGCCGCCCCACGCATTGCCATTCCATTTGATCCCAAGAAATTCGACAAGTTCGTCGGCTGTTACCAGTTCGATCCGACTATCAGTCAAGATGAATTTTTCATTGTCATGCGCAAGGAAGATCAACTTCTGACGCAGCTAACAGGCCAAGAGCACGTCGAGATTTATCCGGAAAGCGAGACCAAGTTCTTCACGTTAACGCACTCTCCCGCGCAACTCACTTTTAACATGAATGCGCAGGGCTACGCCGAAAGCATAGTGTTGCACCAGCATGGGCGCGAGCACCTTGCGAAACGCGTCGCAGATTCCATCGTTATTGCCTTTGAAGAAACTCTGCAAAAATATATTGCCGGCAACAAGCCCTCACCCCAGCGCGAGGTTCTTTTGCGGCGTGTTATAGCGGCCAATTATTCCGGTGCCCCCAATCTCGAGGACATGGCGCCTTGGCTCGTTGAACTTACCAAGAGAACATGGCCGACAACCCATCAGACGGCTCTTCGGCTCGGAAAACTGACGAGCCTGGAATTCCTGCACGTGAAGAGCAGTGGTTGGGATAGAGGTTGGGACGCCTACAATGCCGTCTTCGAGAATGGGAAACTCATTTACGAAGTCGGACCTCTCACACCGGATCACAAGCTGACAGGGATCTGGTCAGAGTTTCCATAAACGCTCTGCGGGCGGTGCCGCAGGGGATTCGAACCTCGCCCCTTGGGTGTGCCGTGGGCAATCATGACCACCGACGCTTGATGTCCGCAAGGACGCGAACGCGCCGCAATTAAAAGAATCGATCCGCCTATGAGATCGAAGTCATCTTGCTGATGGAGCTGAGCGGGCCACGCGGCGCGAACGCGCCGCAATAAAAAAAATCGATCCCGCCTTACGCGACCGATTTAATCTTGATGGTGGAGCTGAGCGGGATCGAACCGCTGACCTCGTCATTGCGAAGGGCTCCAGGCGAGTTTCCGCAAAATTCCCCTACGTTCTTTAGCGGTTATGAATCAATGATTTAGCTTGACCTCGTCGCCGCGCGGGTGATTTAGATTCCGCTGAGTTGCTGCCGTCTGCTTCCGCAGCGCTTCCGTGCATACCGACCCATTGAAGGTAGTCGCTAATCAGACTGCATTAGCTATTGCGGAATTGCTCAAAGCGAAGCCCAAGCCGGTCTTACAGGCGGCGGAATAGCCTTATGCCAGTAATTCCGGTTAATACGTCTGATTGGGATGAGTTGGTTTTCAACACCGCTCGGCTTTGCATAAACTCCGAATCGCTTGCGGCGACGGAGACTCTGGCAAGTACTCTAAAGGGCGTGTGGACTGGGATTGTTTTTCAAAGTCTCGGTTTCGCAAATATGGCGCTGACGGATGAGGACGTTATGCTCATGGTTCAAGCACAGCGAAACTCACCAGTGACCGTAAACCCGCAAGACATTCGAGGCTTTATGCTTGCTGGGTTGATTCTCGCGAAGGCTCTGCGATTAGCGGTTCATATTGAAGAGCGAGCAAGCGTTAAGAAGGCGATCAATCTATTAATCGAAGACCTCGCTCAAACTTCCCAACCCTTAAAAGCGGCAATGCTTTGGAAGCTTTGGAAGCTTTGGAAGAAATATCAACCAGTGAGTCATTTTGCTGCGGCTTGGACATTTGCAATGCCGCTATTTTCGAGCGCACTGCAAGCGTTGGCTGCAAATGACGAAAGTAATAGCGACGAGGAAATACCACCCAAAGAAAAGTTTACCGAGGAGCAAAAGGCGGCCTTTCTTGCAGAATTTGAGAACGATGCGAAACCGTTTACCGATCTTCAGGAGTCCGCGATCCCAAAATTTTTTGCCATCGCTGAAGAATTACGCAAACTTGGACACCGGCACTATTCGCATGGGCAAAAGATCCAAAAGCATTCTCTTCTCGATCGACAAAAAACGTGGACCGTACCGAAATCGTTCAAGCTACCTGACATTAAACTCAATCTCGGGCCGCCACTTTCCAACGCAGAAATAAACATTATCGAAAAACGCAACTAATCTAATGCTTCGTTGGATAGGTACCTGTCCAATATCGATTTAGACGAATAACGCGAAAGCGCGACACCCCATAGCCTTCTCCGTAGCGAGCAATACCGCTCGCAGCCAACGGAGAATCGTTATGGAATCCCCAGTATCGCTACCTAAACTGCGAGCGCCACAAGCCGCGCGCTACATCGGCTTGTCCCCTTCCACCCTGGCAAAGATGCGCCTGCGTGGTGATGGCCCTCCCTATGCCAAAGCAGGGCCGCGCGTCGTCGTTTATGACACGCGCGATCTGGATGCGTGGCTAATCCAGCGCAAACGCCGCTCCACGTCGGATCTCGGCCAGGCGGTGCGGTCGTGATCATTGATGTAAATTTTCAAGACGATGTGCCGATCCCGCCGGCGGTTATGTTGCAGGGGCTTCGCCACCTCGTTCATTCATTGGAGAGCAATCTTCAGCGCAAGCCAAACGCGCCGTTTATTTCGATGGGCGGAACGTTGGAAAAGAGCTGCGCGACCTCGTGGCTCCATTTCCACACGGACGTAAGCGAGCAATTGGAGTGCAAGGCAGGACTGGGGCGCAATGCGTCCAGTGATCGCGATGAGTAAGGGACCGCTGAAACATTCGCGCGGCGTCGGTGGGAGCGCGCCGAAGGCGCGCCCCACCACGCCGGGCGGCGGCGCAGCCGCTCTTTCTTCTAGACTTGATAAGTGGACGAATTACGTCCAGCCGCATTGGGGGAAGAAACGGCCAGCATACCGCGCTGTGATTCGGGATTACGGCCAAGGTGACGTCGAAGAAACCGTGACCATTGCGAGGCCGCAGCGGAAGAGAGCGGGTAGTCATAGAACCGAAGCGAAGGAAGCGGCTACGGCAGATGAACTCGCTGAAAACAGGAAGCGCGCCATCGCGCGGGCAAAAACGACAATTCGTCGCACGATCATGTCCGCAAACCTCGATCACCTGTTCACGGCGACCTATCGCGAAAACATGCAAGATCGCAATCGTGCGTGGAAGGATTATGGAAAATTTGTCCGCCTTGTGAAGAGGGCTTTACCGAAGGGGACGTTTCCGTTCGTCGCGGTGTTGGAGCTGCAGGACCGTGGTGCCTATCACATTCACGCTGCTTTGCGGGGCCGCCAGAACATTCCGCTCTTGAGGGCGATCTGGCATGAGGTGATTGGTGGAGCTGATAGGGGAAATATCGACGTCCAGTATTTTCGAGGCCAACGTTCGCGGCTTGCAAAATACCTCGCCAAGTATCTCAGCAAAGATCTGGAAGAGGGTGGACGAGGATTCCACCGGTACAAACGTTCCCGAGGGATCAAGGTCCCCGAGGAAGTCATCTTGTTGCCTTACGATGCGGCCCTTGACGCAGAGCTAATCGCGCACTTCGAGGCGCGCGGGGCGAAGGTGAAATTTCACAGGAACAACCTCAGCCACGATGGCGCAAAATGGCTATGGGCGTGTTCGTGGTAATGTTTGGCGTGCCATGGGTGACGAAGGTGGGCACTGGCACCTAATCTTTTGACTAGCTGTTAGTCGGGGCATTTCGTGCGCGAAACAGCGTTTGGCTTCTCACTAAGTTATTGAAAATTTTGGGTGCTGCTGATCACGCAGAAGTGAACTAGCGACAGCTATCCATTCTTGATTTAGTAGAAATTCGTCTTTCAATATACCTTAAATAGTGAATGCTGGGTAAAAGACTTGATACCATGCTTGAATCTTTACTCGCTCAAGCTTCGACTCATCTTCTGAGAAGACGATACGCGGAAGCGCTCAATGTCTTGAGCGAACTGGACAGAGGTTATCCCGGTCATTTTGAAGTTCAGTGGCTCAGCGCCGAAACCCTGCGTCGGACCGGCCGCCTTGATGAGGCCGAAAATATCAATGAAAGACTTTGCGTAGCAGCGCCGGACGAGAAACGAGTCTGGTACCAGCGCTGTAAGCTAATTCTCCAACGGAGAGGCCTATCTGGACTAATAGAGACGGCAGCCCAATTCATAGAGGAGCGTCGCCAGCTGGCGACCAATTTCTTCGCACGGAACATCGAACACTACGATCCCGGCTTTGGCGATTGCAGCGACAACTACAAGTGCGGGAGAATATATCTGCTCGCAGGTCAAATAGAAAAGGCGCGACAGCTCTTTTTAACGGCACCGGAAAAGCAATATGCGGCATTTGACCTTTCGGTCATTGATTATCTAACCGATGGCAAGCCCATTGAAATTCGACACTACGTCAAGGACGTTCATTCCCGTCATTTGTTAACGATTTGGGCTAACGCGTTACAGTCGCGCGGCAGGACGCATGAAGTTTTCTCTTTCCTCGACACTATCGACGCGGCAGGCAAAGTTAAACCGACAGATATTCCCTGGACAACGATCAAGCCCTTTTTTTTCTGCACAATGCAGAAATCTGGAACTGGGTTCCTTGGCGGAGCGTTTCGACATATCACCGGCGTACCGAATATTGCTGTAACCCAGGCAGTGGGCACCGATGAGTTTATTATTTCGCGCTGGCTAGACGATGCGCTTGCCGCCGGCGTAATCCCACGTGGCCATTGTTCGATGTCCACACATAACAGTGAAGAAATCTTGCGTCGCAGATTGCTCGTTTTTCTGTCTGTCAGGGAGCCACGAGATGCGACACGGTCTTGGTTTCGCTTCATGGAGGAAAGGCCTCGCTTAGAAAAAATGGCGCTTGCGTATCTTCCGCCGGACTATTGTGATTTATCATACGAAGAGCGCGTTCGTGTGATGTTCGAACGATATTTTCCTTATTTAGTGCGGTGGCTAAGGGAATGGAAAGCCTTTCTGGAAGCCCACCCCGATCATCCCGTACTGTTATGGCGATACACGGACTTCGCGAAAGATAACCATCAGGCGGTGCGCAGCTTGTTATCTTTCTGCGGTGGGTCCGCGTTCGGGCATAGGGTCGAGAAGGTCGTAAACATAATGAAGAATGATGCAAAAAATTTGGGATCGTATCATTTCAAAAAAGGGCAGGCCGGTAGTTGGCGGGAAATGATGAACGACAATATTCGCACAGTGATCGATGCGCATTGGGACGCCGATGTGCTTCACTATTTCGATTACCAAAAATAAGCGCGTGGGGCCTTAAAAAACGTATCGACGAGCCGTAGCGAAGTCGAACGACCCTTTTGCTGGCCGCCATTAACCGCCAAGCTCTTTCAGCGGATGCCGGCCGCGATATAAATTACGGGCGGCGTTGCGGGCTTCGTCGTTTACGTATAGCTCTCGCCCCCGTCGTAGTAACACGGGGGGTTACGGATACAGGACCGAGAGATTTTTAGTCCGGCCCGAAAAAATTATTTATGATCGTGAACACGGCGCCATCTGCTTCCGCCGCGCTTCCGCAAACAGAAATGGCCGAACGTGAGTAACGCTAAGCCATTGTCTTGATGGTGGAGCTGAGCGGGATCGAACCGCTGACCTCGTCATTGCGAACGACGCGCTCTCCCAACTGAGCTACAGCCCCGCACCAACAAGAAAGATCGCGAAGGACCAATAAGTCCCTGCGAAAGCGGCGGGAGAATGATCAGAAAGCCCTGGGAAGTCAAGGCAACGCGCTGAACTTCCGCAGGTTTTTAAGGGTCGCGGAAACTTGAGGAAATGCAACGTCCACGCTCACTTGCGCGGCTAAATAACCCTCTTTAGGGTAACCCAACAGCGTTCCCGCACCCATTTTTCCGATTCGGCAAAAGCCTCATGTCCACCATCCTTATCCCCATCCTTCAGGTCATCGGCGTCGTTCTCGAGCTCTACATGTGGGTGGTCATCGCCACGGTGGTCCTAAGCTGGCTGGTGGCGTTCAACATCATCAATACCCACAGCCAGTTCGTGCGTACGGTCGGCAATATCTTGCATCAATTGACCGAGCCGTTTTTGCGCCGAATCCGTCGTGTCGTGCCCTCGGCCGGGGGGCTCGATCTTTCGTCCCTGGTTTTGATGCTGATCATCTTGTTGCTGCAGTTGATCCTGGGTCGCGTGATCGGTCAGCTCGCTTAAAAGCCGGATTGAAACATGAGCGCGAAAGTCATCGACGGCAAAGCAGCGGCAGCGCGTTTGAAAGCGGGCGTTACGGCGGCGGTCGCGCAACTCAAAAGCAAACACGGCATTACGCCGGGGCTGGCCACGGTTCTGGTGGGCGACGATCCGGCCAGTCACGTTTACGTCGCCAACAAACAAAAGACCGCGACCGAAGCGGGCATGAATTCGTTTCAGCACGATCTGCCCGCCACCACATCGCAAGCCGATCTTTTGGCACTCCTGAAGAAGCTGAACGCCGATCCGTCCGTGCACGGCATCTTGGTGCAGATGCCTTTGCCGAAACATATCGACGAAACCACGGTCGTCACCACCACGTCGTCCGCGAAAGATGTTGATGGCCTGCATCCCGAAAGCGCTGGGCGTCTCGTCGCCGGCGGCGATCCGCTGGTGGCGTGCACGCCCATGGGATGCGTCATGTTGGCGAAGGATGTGCTGGGCGATCTTTCCGGCAAGCATGCCGTCGTCATTGGCCGCTCCAAGCTTGTGGGCAAGCCGGTGGCGCTTTTGCTGCTCAATGAAAACTGCACCGTGACCATGGCGCACTCGCGCACGCAAGACTTGCCGGCCATTTGCCGCACAGCGGATATCATCGTCGCTGCCGTCGGCAAGGCGCAGATGGTGCGCGGCGATTGGATCAAGCCGGGCGCCACGGTGATCGACGTGGGCATCAACCCGGTGCCGAACGCCGAGGGCAAACGCAAACTCGTGGGCGATGTGAACTATCCCGAAGCGGTGAACGTCGCGGGCGCCATCACCCCGGTGCCGGGCGGCGTCGGCCCCATGACCATCGCGTGCCTGATGGTGAACACGCTGAAGGCCTGCTGCGCCCAAAACGGCATTACCGACGTGGCAATCCCAACGTCGTTGCCGCCGGCTTAAGCGCTGGCGCCTAACGCCTTCATATAGGCTTCGATTGGCGCCGCCAGTCCCCGCGATTGCATCTTTCCAAGGATGTAAAGGCAAAGGTCGAAAGACTGGTAGAGGTCGTGCAGAAGCGTCACGAGCTTTAGAAGGTCTTCGTGCGACAGGGTATCGAAGCGTGCAGGGTCGGGGATGTAGACCGCGTCGCTCCATAGAATTTGATTATGACCCGCGAGTGGCGTTTTTGGATCGACGACCGGGGCGTAGAACAGTTTTCCGAAATTCGTGAAAGTGTGAAACTGAAATCCGCGCGCGCGCATGTGTGCATCAACGTCAGCAAATAACGGTTGGTTTTCGTACATGGGCAGGAACTCCACTTCCGTCTGCACAAGCAAGGTTCGTGCCAAGAGACGCTCTGCGCCCAGCAATACGTCCAGCTCTCCGCCCTGAACGTCGATCTTCAAAAAGTCGATGTTGGCGCCGCCGACGACGTCGTCGAGCCGATGCGTTTGCACGTCGAAAATTTGTTTTACAGCCACATAATCCGCTAGATTGCTGAAACGTTCGGCGAGCTTGATGTTCGGCGGATAGAGCGAGCTCGTATAACCAAATGTGGTTTCGTAGAACTTGGCTGGCCCTCCGCGGCCAATGAAGACGGGATGGAAAATACTTCCGAAGCGCGCCCGAGCATTCATTTTCTCGCAGGCGGCGGTGTCCGGTTCGAAACCAATGACGGTTGCCCGGTTGCGGTCTGCCAAGTTTTGGAAAAAAGCTGGCTTCGACGTAGGCGCTGCGCCCACATCGACAAACACCATAGAAGCCAAATCGGGAACGATTTCGAGAAAACTAAAGTTAGTCTTGGCCATGCTAAGCGAACTTGGAAAAATCCGGCGCGCGTTTTTCCAGAAAGGCTTGCACGGCTTCGCGCAGCTCGGCCGATTTCAACCGCTCGGTCAGCACAGCCACCTCGGCCGCGATGCACGCTTTGATCTCGTCGCGGTTTGCGCACAGCAATGCCTTGGTCGCGCGCACCGCTGCCGGCGGTTTGGAGGCTAACGCCGCGGCGCCCGCGGCCACCGTGATCGCCAGCTGATCCGCCGGCACCACGGCATTGATCAATCCAAATTCAGCGGCGGCCTCCGCCGAGAATGGCCCCGCGAGCATCAGAAGCTCGGTCGCTTTGCGCGGCCCTAAGAAGCGCGGCAGCAGCAAGCTCGATGCGAATTCAGGCACGAGGGCGAGGTTGACGAAGGGCAGTTGAAACCGCGCTTCCGGCACAGCGATGGCAAAGTCGCAGTGAAGCAACAGTGTCGTGCCGATGCCGATGGCCATGCCGTTCACGGCCGCGATCACCGGCTTTGGGCAATCGAGCAAAGCGTACATGAACTGAATGGCCGGCGATTCGATCGACAAAGGATTTGCGATAAAATCCTTCACGTCGTTGCCTGAACTGAAGCTGTCGCCGCTGCCGGTAATAACAACAACGCGCACCGCGTCGTTGGAACTCGCACCGCGCAGCACCTCCGCTGCCGCAGAATACATCGCCGTCGTCAGTGCGTTCTTCTTGTCCGCGCGGTTAAACCGCAACGTCAAAACGCCTTCCGCAAATTCCGAGACGATGTGTTCGCTCATGCGATCTCCGATAACAGTGGCAAAAGCTGATCCATGTGGTCGATCACGTACGCGGCTCCTGCCTGGCCTAAGCGATCACGATGACCCGGGCCGCAATGTCCGCCCCCGACAAATCCGACGGCTATCATACCGGCGCGGCGCGCTGAGAGGATACCGTTAATACTGTCTTCAATGGCAACGCACTTTTCGGGTGCTACGCTCAGTTGTTCGGCAGCATAGAGGAAGATATCCGGCGAAGGTTTCCCTCGTTCAACCAGATCAGCCGAATAAATATGCGGCGCAAAAATATCATGCAAGCCGACCTTGCGGAGCTTTTTGGCGAGGCTCTCTTCGCTGGAGCCCGAAGCCACGGCTACAGGCAGCGTGATAGACCGAAGGGCCGTTTCAATGCCCGCAACAGCCATCAGTTTGGTCTCAATTTCGGGCCATGAACGCTCGTGCATCGTCGTAAGAACGGACGTGGGCAATGGTCGCCCTAAGCGTTTTTGATGTTCCACATCAAGCGCCGCGTAATACTCGTGGCGTCCCGATCCCAGAAAGCGATCCGAGTATTCTTGTTGCTCGAAAACGAGGCCGATTTCGGCCAGGCAGGCCATCTCGACTTTCTGGCAGATAGCCTCACTATTCACGATGACTCCGTCGCAATCAAAGATCACGGCGGCAGTCATCGTGCGTCTCCAGCTTACTTCTTCTGCCGTGCCATGGTGCCCAAGCGCAGGCGCAAAGCGTTGAGTTTGATGAAGCCCTCGGCGTCGTACTGATTGTAGACCGAGTCTTCTTCGAAGGTGACGTAGTCCATACGATAAAGGCTGTTGGGCGATTTGCGGCCCACGACGCTGCAATTGCCTTTGTACAACTTCAAGCGTACGACACCGTTAACGCGCTCTTGCGTTTTGTCGATGGCGACTTGCAGCATTTCGCGTTCCGGCGCGAACCAATAGCCGGTGTAAACCAGCTTGGCGTAGCGCGGCATCAACTCGTCTTTCAGATGCATGGCTTCGCGGTCCAGCGTGATGCTTTCCATGGCGCGGTGCGCCACGTGCAGCACCGTACCGCCGGGCGTTTCGTAAACGCCGCGGCTCTTCATGCCGACGTAACGGTTTTCAACGAGGTCCAGGCGACCAACGCCGTTGCGTCCGCCCAGTTCGTTCAGCTTGGTCAGCAACGCGGCCGGCGAAAGCTTCTGGCCGTTCACGGCAATCGGATCGCCGCTGGCGAATTCGATTTCCACGTACTCCGCTTTGTCCGGCGCCTTTTCCGGCGACACGGTCAGGCGGAACATATCTTCGTCGGCTTCCACCCACGGATCTTCCAGCGCCTTACCTTCGTACGAAATGTGCAGAAGGTTAGCGTCCATGGAATAGGGTGATTCACCGCGCTTATCGGTGGGGATCGGAATCTGGTGCTGCTCGGCGTACTCGATCAATTTCGTGCGCGAGCTCAAATCCCATTCGCGCCACGGCGCGATGACTTTGATGTCCGGCTTCAAAGCATAAGCCGTCAGCTCGAAGCGCACTTGATCGTTACCCTTGCCGGTGGCGCCATGAGAAATGGTGTCGGCGCCGGTTTCGGCAGCGATCTCGACCAAACGTTTGGCGATCAACGGACGGGCAATGGAGGTGCCGAGCAAGTACACGCCTTCATACAAAGCGTTAGCGCGGAACATGGGGAACACAAAGTCGCGGACGAATTCTTCGCGCAGGTCTTCAATGAAGATCTGCTTGATGCCCATGAGCTCGGCTTTCTTGCGCGCCGGCTCCAGTTCGCCGCCCTGACCCAGGTCGGCCGTGAACGTCACGACTTCGCAGTTTTTCTCGACCTGAAGCCACCGCAAAATGATCGAGGTGTCGAGGCCGCCGGAATACGCCAGAACCACTTTTCTTTGTTTCGCCATAGCTTCGGAAGTTCCCCAAAAAGGCTGCTGATTTCGCGGGCAGTATAGGAACCGCGACCCCGGGGGCAAGGGAAGCTTTGGCGGCACAAAATGGCCGAAAACCGCGAAAAATGGGTCGTGCCGGGCGGTTTTTGGAAATTAAGGCCTTCTTCATACCACCCGGCATAAAGTGCCTGCCAACGGCTGTCGTGACCAACTGAAAGGCAGGGCTATGGCCCGCGCCAAAGAAGATTACAGATCTCTGACGGGGCCTCAAAAAGCGGCCATCCTCATGATGTCTTTGGCGCCTGAGCAGGCCGCCAAGATGCTCGCCATGATGGAAGACGACGAAATCCGCGAGTTGTCCCAGTGCATGGCCAATTTGGGTAGCGTCGGTTCCAATATCGTCGAGCGTCTGTTCGTCGATTTCGCCGATGCCATTTCCAATACCGGCTCGCTGGTCGGCTCATACGCCACGACCGAGCGCCTCCTCCTGAGGGGCCTGAGCAAAGAACGCGCAGCCCTCATCATGGAAGAAATTCGCGGCCCGGCGGGTCGCACCATGTGGGACAAGTTGGCGAACGTGCACGAACAGGTGCTCGCCAACTATCTCAAAAACGAATATCCGCAGACCGTCGGGGTCGTGCTGTCGAAAATCACCCCCGACCACACCAGCCGCGTGCTCGCGCTGTTGCCCGAAGGCTTCGCGATGGAAGTCGTCATGCGCATGCTGCACATGGAATCGGTGCAAAAGGATGTGCTCGAAAGCCTCGAGAAGACTATGCGCGTCGAATTTATGTCGAACCTGGCCAAGACGGCACGTGTCGATTCGCACGAGTTGATGGCCGAAATCTTCAACAGCCTCGACCGCAATACCGAAAGCCGTTTCATGACGGCCCTCGAAGAACGCAATCGCGAATCGGCCGAGAAGATCCGCGCGTTGATGTTCACCTTCGAAGATTTGATCCGCCTCGATGCCAATGGCGCGCAGACTTTGCTGCGTCACGCCGAGAAGGAAAAGCTGGCTCTGGCGCTGAAGGGCGGCTCCGAAGCGGTGAAGGAGCTTTTCTTCGCCAATATGTCGGGCCGTGCTTCGAAGATGATGAAGGAAGACATGGACGCCCTCGGCCCCGTGCGTCTCAAAGACGTGGAAGAGGCCCAAGGCATCATCGTCACACTGGCCAAGGAACTCTCAAACTCCGGCCAGATCACGCTGGCCGAAGGCTCCGACGAAGGCGAGATGGTTTACTAACCTTCGAAACGTTGCGGACTACAGCGCCGCTTCTTTTTCCGACCAGGCTTCTTCGGCTTCACGCAGACGCTTCTCTTTTACCGAAAGCTTTTCACTGTCGCTCTTTAGTTGGCCGCAGGCGGCCAGGATGTCGCGTCCGCGTGGCGTGCGCACAGGGGCTGTAAAGCCCGCTTCCCACAGTGTTTGTGCGAAGGCATCGATGGTGGCCGCGTCTGAGCATTCATACGATGTGCCCGGCCAAGGATTGAACGGGATCAGGTTGAATTTGCACGGCACGTCCTTCACCAGCTTGATGAGGGCGCGCGCGTGTGCCGGCGTATCGTTGATGCCTTTCAGCATTACGTATTCGAACGTGATCCGCCGCGCATTGGAAGCGCCCGGATAATCGCGGCACGCCTGCATCAATTCTTTCAGCGGATATTTCTTGTTGATGGGCATGATCATCGAGCGCGTATCGTCGTCGGGCGCATGCAATGAGATGGCAAGATTGACGCCAAGCTCCGCACCGCAGCGATGAATTTCCGGAACGACGCCTGAGGTCGATAAGGTGATGCGGCGTTTTCCAACCGCGATGCCGTCGTCGGCCATGATGATTTTCAACGCCGTGGCGACGTTATCGAAATTGTACAGCGGCTCGCCCATGCCCATGAGCACGATATTAGACAACATGCGCCGCTCATCGGTGGGTGTGGGCCATTCGCCATAACTGTCGCGCGCCAACATAAACTGCCCGACGATTTCTGCCGGCGTCAGGTTGCGCACCAAGCGCTGCGTGCCTGTGTGGCAGAAACGGCAGGTCAGCGTGCAGCCCACTTGCGACGAGACGCACACAGCACCTCGGTCTTCTTCCGGGATGAACACGGCTTCGGCTTTTTGGCCGTCGTTAAATTCCACCAGCCATTTGCGCGTCTTGTCGGTGGATGTTTGCTCGCGTGCAATCGTTGGCCGTGCCACGACAAAATGTTCGGGAAGTTTTGCGCGCAGCTCCTTCGACAGATCCGTCATGTCGGCGAAGTCTTTCGCCCCGCGATGATAGATCCAATGCCACAGCTGCTTCGCACGGAACGGCTTCTCGCCGAATTCCACCAACGCAGCCGTCAGTGCCTCGCGGGACAAGCCAACGAGATTGGTGCGGGTGTCTGAGGTGGAAAAGGTCGAATCCATGGCCGCATCTAAGCCCATTGGCTCCGCCGGGCAAGGCGTTACCGCGAAAGTTGCAGCTTTTTGATCGTCGCCTTAGGGCTGCAGAGCGGGCATTCCGGATCGGGGTTCACCTTCACGTGCCGCGTGGTGGCCGCTAAGGCGTCATAGACCATCAGGCGGCCCGCCATGCTCTCTCCGATGCCCAACAGCTCTTTGAGCACCTCCGTGGCCTGCAGCGTGCCCATAACCCCGGCCACGGCACCCATAACCCCCGCCTCGTCGCAGCTGGGGATTTGGCCCGGCGGTGGCGGTTCGGGGTACAGGCAGCGATAGCAAGGTCCGCCCGCGTGAGGTTTGAAGGTGGCCAACTGGCCATCGAACCGCAAGACGGCGGCGGACACCAAAGTCTTTTTGGCGAAGTAGCAGGCGTCGTTGACGAGAAAGCGCGTGGGGAAATTGTCACTGCCGTCGGCGATGACATCGTAGTCCGCAATCAAGGCCATGATGTTGTCGAGGCCGAGGCGTTCTCGATGCTCGATCACTTCCACGTCGGGATTGATGTCGGCCACAGCCTGCGCGGCGCTCGCGACCTTCGCCATGCCGATGCGCGCCGTGGTGTGAGCGATCTGGCGTTGAAGATTCGAGAGATCGACTTTGTCGTCGTCAATCACACCGATGGTGCCGACGCCCGCCGCAGCGAGATACAAAATGAGCGGCGAGCCGAGCCCGCCCGCGCCAATCACAAGCACCTTAGATTTGAGAAGCTTTTCCTGCCCAACTCCACCCACTTCGCGCAAAAGAATATGGCGCGCGTAACGGTGAATCTGGCTTTCGGTAAAATCCATGACGCATATCCGTAAATTCGATGTCGATAGACATCGTAATAAAAGGACCCATTCGGCAATACCTAAATCCCGTTGACTAAAAACTCGATATATGTCGATATACGGAAATGCCGCGTCGCCCGAATATGTCCAAACAAACCCGTCTCCTGTTGGAGACGATGCTTGAAGAGCCGCTGACGTGGCGTCACGGCTATGAGATTTCCAAGGGTACTGGTTTAAAGGCCGGCACCCTTTATCCGCTGCTGATGCGCCTTGCCGACCTCGGCTACCTAGCTTCCAAGTGGAAGCAGCCCGACCAGCCGGGCCGGCCGCCACGCCATGTCTACCGACTCACGGGAAACGGGATCGAGCTTGCTCGCGAGGTCGCGCAGGAAAACGCGAAGGTGCCCACCGGCGGTAAGTACGCATTGGTGCCGTCATGAACCTCGCGCGTCATATGGCTCACGGCCTGGTACATCACGCGGCCCGTGGATTGCCTTGGGCTCGCACGGCGTGGGCCGAGCCGATGCGCCAAGAAGTGGATTCTATCGAAGACGATCTGGCTGCGCTGCGTTGGGCGGCGGGCTGCCTTGTTGCGACCTATTCGGAAAGGATCACGACCATGAGACTTGCATCTCTTTCACCCGTCATAGGTTTGGTAGCGTTGTTGGTGTTCGTGTTTGGGGGCTACTGGATCATCGGCGGGCATATCGACGTCATCGTCGAAGCGCTGCCGCATGAGTTGACAATCATTGTGCTCGCGGCGCTCGCTGCTACCAGCATTCTCACATCTGTTGGCGGTCCCGGAATTTGGCAGGCGGTTACGCTCGCATTGCGCGGCCGTCGTTTTCAAAACGCAGATTACCGAGATCTGGCATTCGTTCTTATAAATGCTTCAAACGCATCGGCGCCTGTCGCGTTTCGCGACACTGCCGCGGTTCGGCTAATCGATGATGGAACAGCCATGCTGGAACAACAAATCGCTCCCGACCAAATAGGATCGCTGCTGCATGCGCGAATCGCAGGAATTTTGGCTGGCCATCGGCGTGCCGTGCAGGTCTTGCGAAACTTTGGCCGCAGCCTGCTCTGGTTCGGAGGCGTCGCTTTTTTGCTCGGTGCTGTGCATACGCTCGGCTTCTTCACTGAGCCGCTTGAGGTCATTGGCGGTATGTTCGGTGCCTCTGCGGTAGGCCTCGTCGTCGGCCTTATGGCGGCCATAGGCATCGTTCAGCCGCTGGCCAATCGTCTCGATGCGGCCATTGCAGACGACGGCAATTTTTACGAATTCATTCGGACGGTCTTCCTCAGCCGGAGTGCCGGAAGCGATGTGGCGCTGGCCGTGCACATGGCGTGCAACGGACTGCCCGAAGATTTGGCCCTCAACCAAAATGAACGCGACACGCTTGCAAGCGTGTCCGTCACGCGCGCCTAATGATTTAAAAGCGGCGTTAGACGCGATGCGTGCCGGTGGAACCGAAACCGCCCGCGCCGCGATCGGTGTCGAGGAGTTCTTCTTTCTCTTCCCACATGACGGTGCGCACCGGGGCCACGACGATCTGCGCGATTCGCATACCGCGTGTGACGGTGAAGGAATCTTTGCCGTGATTGATCAAGATCACGCCCACTTCGCCGCGGTAATCCGCATCGATGGTGCCGGGGCTGTTGAGCACGGTCACGGCGTTCTTCGCGGCAAGACCCGATCGTGGGCGCACCTGCGCTTCGAAGCCAGAGGGCAGCGCGATGGAATATCCTGTGGGAACGATCGTATGCGCGCCGGGTGCGATCACGATGTCGGCGCTGATAGCAGCGCACAAATCCATGCCTGCGGAGTCTTTGGTCTGGTAGCTCGGCAACGGCAAATCGGCCGCATGCGGCAACCGCTTAATGGCAACGGAAACGACAATACCCACGAGAGATTCCTATCTATGACGCTGAATGTGCGCGGAGATGCGCGCCGCCAAACGTTCGGCGACGGCGCGTTTGCTTAAGGTGGGCCACTCTTCGACACCTTCGGCGGTGACCAGATGCACGGTGTTGCTGTCGCCGCCGAATGTGCCCGTGCCGATGGAAACGTCGTTTGCCACGATCCAATCGCATTTTTTCGCGGCACGTTTTGCACGCGCGTTTTCGAGCAGGTTGTCGGTCTCAGCCGCGAAGCCGATCACGAGGCCCGGGCGTTGCGGCCCCGGCTGTGAGAGTGACGCCAGAATGTCGGGGTTCTCCGTGAGTTTAAGGGCGGGCATTTTGCCGCCGCTCTTTTTGATCTTGCTTCCATTCGCGCCGTCCACGGCCCAATCGGCCACGGCGGCGGCGCAGACAACGACGTCCGTCGGCAACGCTGTGCGACACGCATTCATCATTTGCGCAGCGGTTTCGATATGCACGACCTGGACGCCATTGGGAACGGGCTCGTGTGTCGGGCCTGTGACCAACGTCACATGAGCGCCCAGTTCCGCCAAGGACGCGGCAATGGCGTGGCCTTGTTTGCCCGACGATCGGTTGGAGATGTAGCGCACGGGATCAATGGGCTCATGAGTCGGCCCGCTGGTGACCAGCGCACGCACACCGACCAGCCCGCCTTTGTGTTCCCGCTTTTGAAAGAACTGTGTCAGAGCGCCGACGATATCGAGCACTTCAGCCATGCGGCCATCGCCCACTTCGCCGCAGGCAAGGTCGCCTGCGCCGGGTCCCACCACTTCGACGCGGCGGTCTTTAAGAATTTGCAAATTGGATTGCGTGGCTGGATGGGTCCACATCATCACGTTCATGCTGGGCGCGATCATCACCGGCTTGTCGGTGGCCAACAGCGCCGTGGTGGCAAGATCGTCGGCCATGCCGGCCACCATCTTCGCCATGATGTCGGCCGTAGCGGGCGCTACTAGAATGATGTCGGCTTCCCGCGACAGGCGGATGTGACCCATCTCACTTTCGTCTTTGAGCGAGAACAAGTCTTGATAAACCGGCTCACCCGAAAGGGCGGCCAATGAGAGCGGCGTCACGAACTGTGCGCCGCCCTTGGTCACGATACAGCGCACCGAGGCGCCGCGCTCACGCAGACGGCGAATCAGATCGGGCACTTTCACAGCGGCAATGCCGCCAGAAACGATCAACAGAATGCGCTTTTTCTCGAGCATGCGGTCCGTCCTTAAGACGCCGGGACTTTAGCTTATGTAAGGAGCCGCCAATAGGGTCGCTAGGCAGCCGGAAGGGCCGTTTTAAGCCCTAAATCTTGCTCGATCCTTACCACCCAGGCCCGGACATGGGGCCAACGGCCCAGATCCAGCCCCGCTTGGTGGCCAAAGCGCGTGTAAGCCACCAAAGCGATGTCGGCCAGGCTCAGGCGCTCAGCGACGAAGTAGGCCCGCGGCGCAAGGTGGTCATTCATGATGGTCAGCACGCGCTCGGATCGGGGCACCAAGGTGGGGTCCAAGTCGGCGTCGGCCTTGTTGAGATAAAACCGGTGAAACCGCAGGACGGCCACGGCGGTCTCGTGACTGTACTGTTCCCAGAACAGCCACTGAAACACGTGCGCGCGATCGACGGGGTCCGCCGGGATCAGATCGCTGCTTTCGGCCAGATACAGCATGATGGCATTGGATTGCGCCAGCGGCCGCCCATCTGGCAAAACCGCCAAGGGCACTTGACCGGCGGGATTCAGCGCCAGGAATTCCGGCGTGCGAGTTTCTTTCTTGAGGACGCTGGTTTCGATCCAGCGGTACGGAACGCCTAAGCGATCGGCAACGTATTTTACCTTCAGGCAATTGCCGGAAATGGAATCGCCATACACCGTGAGTGTTTCTGTCATCGCAACACCAATGCGGCCAAAAGCAGTGCCGCGGCCAGCCACGGCGCCCATAATAACCACCGATACCGGGTGCGTCCGTCAAGAGCTTCGCCGCGCAAAGCCCGTGCGGTTTCGGGATGCAGTTTCAATCCGTCGCGCGCGAGGTCGGCGGTTACGGCGTCGACGCGATCAATAATGCGCGGAAGTTTCTCAAGGCTGTTGATGGTGCCGCTGACGACGTCGGCGATTTTCCCTTCCGGCCCAAAACGTTCGCGCATCCATTGCTCAATGAGAGGACGCGTGAGCTCCCACATGTTCACGCCGGGCGCCAGCTTGCGCCCCACGCCCTCGGCCAACAGCATGCTTTTTTGCAGCAGCAATAATTGCGGCTGTGCCTGCATTTCAAAGGTTTCGGTGATTTGAAAAAGCTGTCCGAGCAAGCGAGCGATGGAGATTTCGGAAATCGCTTTGCCGAGAATCGGCTCGGCAATGCTGCGGCAGGCTTGCGCGAAATCCTCGACCGCGTGACGTGCGGGCACAAAGCCCGCTTCGATATGCACTCTGGCGACGCGTATATAATCGCGCGTCAGGAACCCCAGCAGCATCTCGCCCAGGGTTTTTTGCGTGGCGGGGTCGACGCGCCCCATGATGCCGAAGTCCATGGCGATGATCACGCCCGTGTTGGTGACGAAGAGGTTTCCCGGATGCATGTCGGCGTGAAAGAAGCCGTGACGAAACACCATTTTGAAGAACGCTTCGCCGGCGGTTTTCACGACGGCGACAGGATCCAGTCCGGCGGCCACAACGGCGGCGGGATCGTCGACACGCGTACCGGAGACGCGTTCCAGCGTCAGCACATGCTCGGCCGTGCGTTGCCAATCGACCGTCGGCACCTTGAACATCGGATCGCCCGCGAAGTTCTCCGCCATTTCCTGCGCGGCAGCGGCTTCGAACCGCAGATCCATTTCCATACGGGTCGTGGCGGCGAAGGCTTCGACGCCCTCAAGCGGCCGCAGACGCCGTAGTTTCGGTGCATAGCGCTCGGCCAGGCCCGCGATCCAGAACAAGAACTCAACGTCGCGCGCAAAAGCCGCACGAATGTCAGGGCGCAGAACTTTGACAGCGACTTCGCGACCCTCGGTCGTGGTAGCGAAGTGCACCTGAGCGATGGAGGCTGCTGCTACGGGCACATCGTTGAAGGACGAATAGAGGGTGTTCAGCGGCGCGCCGAAATCATTTTCAATTGCCGCGCGGGCCTGGGCAGCGGGGAATGGCGGTAGGCGGTCTTGCAACTCGGAGAGGTCAGCCGCGACGTTTTCGCCCAGCAAATCCGCACGCGTCGATAAAGCCTGGCCGAACTTGATGAACGTGGGCCCTAACGCCGCAAGCGCTAACGCCAGCCGTTGTCCGGGACGCAAGGCCGCAACGTCCTTGTGCGGCCACCAAAACCGCCGCGCGGCGCGCGACAGTGAGACGCCGGCCGGATGCAGTTCCAACAAAAACAACGCGTCGTGTTTCGCGAGAACGTGCGCAATGGCCCAAAGACGAAAGAAATTACGAAAAGTGCGCAAAGCTAGATTCGCCAGCCAAGGTGAAGCGCGGCAATGCCGCCGCTCAAATTACGCACTTTGACGTGCGTGAGGCCCACGGCCTTCATGCGTTCCGCCAAAGCATTTTGGTCGGGAAAGCGGCGGATGCTTTCCGCCAGATATTTATAGGCCTCGCGGTCGCCCGCCACCAACTGTCCTAGCCACGGCAACACACTGAACGAGTAGGTGTCGTAAAGCTTGTCGAGGATGGGAACGACAACCTTGCTGAATTCCAGGCATAAAAACCGTCCGCCGGGCTTCAGCACACGGCGGGCTTCCGCCAGCGCCACATCGATGTGCGTTACGTTCCGCAACCCGAATGCAATCGTATAAGCGTCGAACGTCATGTCTGGATAAGGAAGCGTCTCGGCATTGGCACAGGCCCACGAGAGGCCCTCGAGTTTGCCGCGGTCGATGGCGCGGTCGCGGCCAACACCCAGCATGGCAGCGTTGATATCGCACACTGTGATTGGCGCCCCTGAGGTCCCGATCCGATCTAAAAGGCGAAAGGCGATGTCACCGGTGCCGCCGGCCATATCGAGAATGGCCTCGCCGGGCCGCGGCGCGAGCATATCAACCATGGCGGCTTTCCACAGACGGTGAACGCCTGCGCTCATGAGATCGTTCATGAGGTCGTACTTCGGCGCGACGGCGTCGAAGACCGCGCGCACCATGCCGGCCTTCTCGTCTTCCGCCACAGTGCGAAAGCCGAAATGCGTGGTGCCGGAGTCGGGTGAGGTCGAGCCTTGCGTCATGAGCGGACGATAATCGAAACCACTCGCTTACGGCAGCCCATTCATGGCTCTATGCGCATATGCCGGAGCTACCCGAAGTCGAAACAGTTTGCCGCGGCCTGGCCGTGGTCTTGGAAGGCCGCCGTATTGCGCGGTTGGACCTGCGTCGACGCGACCTGAGGATTCCTTTTCCGAAAGGTCTCGTTGCTGCCGTTACCGGGGCTCGAATCCTTAAAATTCACCGCCGCGCAAAATATGTGTTGATGGATTTGGACAATGACCTGGTCCTGATCGCGCACTTGGGGATGTCGGGGCGCATGGTCGTTGCCAAGAAGGGCGCACCGCTTGAAAAGCATGACCACGTTATTTTCGTGACCGACGACGAAACGGAAGTGCGCTTTAACGACCCCCGGCGATTCGGTCTTTTGACCTTTACGCCGGTCTCCGAACTAGACGGCCATAAACTCTTTCGTCACCTGGGGCCTGATCCGCTTGGCAACCGCTTTAACCCCGAGGTGCTCTCGGCCGCGCTTAAAGGCCGGAAGACATCCATCAAAACCGCGCTGCTGGACCAACGGATCGTCGTGGGCGTCGGCAATATTTATGCGTGCGAAAGTCTGTATCGCGCAGGCATATCGCCCAAACGCAAGGCCAGTACCATCCCCGGCGAGCGCGCCGAACGACTCGTGCCGGCGATCAGAGCGGTTTTAAAGGAAGCGATTGCTTCCGGTGGGTCGTCGCTGCGCGACCATAAGCAGCCGTCCGGGGAATTGGGCGCATTCCAACATAGCTGGCAGGTCTACGGGCGCCCCGGAAAACCCTGTAAACGCCACCCCGATACAGCGATTAAGCGCATTGTGCAGGGCGGGCGTTCGACCTTTTTCTGCCCGCGCTGCCAGACTTAGCGCCAAGGCGAGCGGGGGCGCACAATTAGGGCTGGTGGCCGCAGGGGCCACAAGAAGGGGTTTTCCAGCGTTGACGGCGTTTCCGCCATCTCTTATAAGCCGCGCTTCAATTTATCCACATCCCAACCATTTGAACGACTTCGAGTACCGCCCATATGGCTCAGCATAAATCCGCCAAGACCCGCATCCGCCGTAACGCACGCGCGGCCGAAATCAATCACTCGCGTTTGAATCGGATTCGCAGCTACGTGAAGGCCGTCGAAACGGCGATCGCCGCTGGCGACAAGAAAGCGGCTCAGGAAGCGTTGAAAAAAGTCATGCCGGAATTGACGCGCGGTGCCAATCGCGGCGTCGTTCACAAAAAGACCGCGTCGCGCAAAATCTCGCGCCTCTCCGCGCGCATCAAAGTCCTGGCGGCCTAATTTCCAGTTTCGATTTTTTTATCGCGACTCCGGTACGGCTCCCATACGACTCCATGAAAAGGATTTGATGCGCAATCTCAATGCATCGCGCAAACCCTTGAATCCAGTATCGTTGGTTTCCTTCACGCGCCTGTATGAGAATATTTCGCCGCGAATCACCACCGCGCCACGAGGATTTTTTTCAAGAACAAATCAGCGCAAAACGACGAGAATAATTTCCAACGCATCGCCTCTTTCCCCTTGTCTGAGACGTGTCACTCGCTACAGTGATCGACATCGACGCGGCGACGTTTCGTCTCACATTCAAGTGGCAACCGCGCGCACACCAATCAGGATTGCTACGACGAAAAAAAGGGCTGGTGTGTTCTTCTCAGCTCTCGCCCCCCGTTTTGAGGAAGGCGAACATCGTACGCAAAAGTGATGAGACTGGGGATGAACGCGGCAACGATATTTGTCGCGGAACGTTGTTAGAGTGAGCTTCAGGGGTTGTGGGTGTTTTCAATATCAGCGTCTACGTTTTGCCGGTGAACCTGCAAGGGTGCGGCGGCTGATCTAATTTTGCGTTTCGTGACGTTGGTGTTTTTGCTTTCGAGGGGATTGCGTTGAAAAGAGGGGATGGAGCGGCCGTCGATCAGGCTGAATGGGATCGCGTTAAAACGCGTCTCAAGCAGGAATTCGGCGAGTCGGCTTTTAAGAGTTGGCTGACCCCAATCGTCGCAACAGGTTTGCGCGATGGCGAAGTCGAGCTGTCGGTTCCCACGCGCTTCATGCGCGATTGGATCACCACGCATTATGCCGAACGGATTCGCGCGCTGTGGAACGGCGAAAATCCGACCGTGCGTAAAATCACGTTAAAAGTAGATGCGGGCCGTCCCGCGCCGGCTCCTGCCCGCGATGGTCAGGTCACGACTGCGCGTGCGGCGTTCTTGCAGCCATTGAAGCCCGCAAGTGCCATGCGCACGACAACACAAACTTCGGCAGCGTCGTCGCAAGGTTTGGGGAGCGAACTTTCGGCGCCCCTCGATACGCGATACGTGTTCGAAAATTTCGTCGTCGGCAAGCCCAACGAATTTGCTTACGCGGCGGCTAAACGCGTCGCCGAATCCGATGACGTGAGTTTTAATCCGCTGTTCCTCTATGGCGGCGTCGGTCTCGGCAAGACCCACCTGATGCACGCGATCGCTTGGGAAATCCGTCAGCGCACGCCATCGCGTAAGGTCGTGTATTTGTCGGCTGAGAAATTCATGTATAGCTTTGTGCGCGCGCTCCGAAACCAAGACACGGTTTCGTTCAAAGAGCAGTTTCGCTCAGTCGATGTCCTGATGATCGACGATGTTCAATTCATCGCCGGCAAGGATGCCACCCAAGAGGAATTTTTCCATACTTTCAATGCCCTGGTGGACCAGGGCCGGCAGATCGTTCTTTCGGCCGACAAATCGCCCTCAAGCCTCGAGGAAATCGGCGACCGGCTGCGGTCGCGCCTGTCTTCGGGCCTCGTCGCCGATCTGCACCCAACGACGTTCGAGCTGCGCCTGGGCATTCTGGACGCCAAGGCCGAGCAGCTGGGAGTCGTCGTACCCCAGCGGGTGAAGGAATTTCTGGCCCACAAAATTTCGTCCAACGTGCGCGAGCTGGAGGGCGCTTTGACCCGTCTCGTCGCTCACGCCCAATTGGTCGGCGGATCGCTGACCCTGGAAACGGCTCAAGACCTGCTTCAGGACCTTCTGCGCGCCCATGACCGCCGCCTGACGATGGAAGAGATCCAAAAGCGGGTAGCCGAGCACTTCAAAATCCGCGTTTCCGACATGAGCTCGGCGCGCCGTTCGCGGGCCGTCGCCCGGCCCCGCCAGGTGGCGATGTTCCTGTCGAAGCAGCTGACGTCTCGTTCTTTGCCGGAAATCGGCCGGGCTTTTGGTGGCCGCGACCACACCACCGTGATGCATGCGGTGCGCAAGGTCGAGGAACTGGTGAAAGCGGATACGGCGTTCGCCGAGGACGTCGAGCTTTTGACCCGGATGCTTGAGAGCTAAAAAAACCGGCGCTTTTCGCGAAGCTTTTTTCAGACGTTTTTGACCCCTCATGGCACCTTGGAATCGTCAACGATTCCCAAGGCGTTAGAGCGCCCGTCCGCAGGCTTTTTTGCTAGGTGGCCTAGCACCGTCTGGTTATACTCAAAAACCGTAACGGCCGCGGCGTTTTGCCCTCGGGAAAAACGTCGAAAAAAGGGGTGCGTCCGTCACTCTTTCCGTCGTTCCGGACCGCGTTCAACTAGGCAAAAGAACCGATTCTGGGCACATGAAACTGATCATTGAGCGCGCGGCGCTCCTCAAATCACTCGGGCACGTACAAAGCGTGGTGGAACGGCGTAATACCATTCCCATCCTTTCAAACGTGCGCATCGATGCGGCCAAAGGCCAGCTCGCGCTGAATGCCACCGACATGGATATCGAGATCGTCGAATCGACCTCGGCCGAAGTGGGCAAAGGTGGCGCCACGACCGCGCCCGCTCACACGCTGTATGACATCGTGCGCAAACTGCCCGAAGGCGCGCAGGTGGAACTGTCCTCAAGCGGCGACGGCGGACAGATCAAGCTGTCGGCGGGACGCTCGCACTTCAATCTCGCTTGTCTGCCGGTCGAAGACTTCCCGGCCATGACGGGTTCGGATTTCAGCCACACCTTCAAGCTCAGCGCGGCTGATTTGCGGGCACTCATCGACCGCACGCGCTTTGCGATCTCCACCGAAGAGACGCGTTATTATTTGAACGGCATTTATCTTCACGCCACCAAGAGCGACGGCGTTGCGGTCTTGCGCGCTGTTGCCACCGATGGTCATCGCCTCGCGCGCGTCGAACTGCCGCTGCCGCAAGGGGCTGCCTCCATGCCCGGCATTATCGTGCCGCGCAAAGCCGTCGTGGAAGTGCGCAAGCTCATCGACGAAACCGAAAGCGACATCACGATTTCTGTATCGGACGCGAAAATCCGCTTCGGTTTCGACAACGTCGCGCTGACGTCGAAGCTCATCGACGGAACGTTCCCCGATTACGAGCGCGTGATTCCGACTGGCAACGACAAAGTGCTCGAAGCCGAGCGTAAGCCGCTGTTCGATGCAGTCGATCGCGTTTCGGCCATCAGTTCGGAGAAGTCGCGTTCGATCAAAATGAACTGCGAAAAAGGCACTGTGACCTTGTCCGCCTCCAGCCCCGAAGCCGGAAGCGCCAGTGAGGAAGTGGAAGCCAAGTACAGTTCGGGCACGCTCGAGATTGGGTTCAATTCACGCTATTTGCTTGAAATTCTTGGGCAAATCGAAGGCGACGCTGCCCGTTTCACGATGGCTGACGCAGCCTCACCGACGCTGATCCGTGACGTGGCGGACGGGTCCGCCATGTACGTTCTCATGCCGATGCGTGTGTGAACGCGCTCCGCCCCAACACCCTAATATCTGAAAACCCCGCAGCGGAAAGAACCGCATCGGGCGAAGTTAAGCGTGTCGGCATCACGCGCCTGACGCTCACCGACTTTCGCTCCTATCATCATTTGCGCCTCGATGTGGATGCGCGCCCGGTGGTGCTCACGGGTCCCAATGGCGCCGGCAAAACCAATTTGTTGGAAGCGCTTTCGTTCCTTGCGCCCGGTCGCGGTCTTCGCGGCGCACGCCTCGCGCACGTGGGCCGCAGTCATGCGCGCGACGGTGACGCCAACACAACGCCATGGGCGGTTGCGACCAGCATTGCCACGCCCGCGGGTCGGCTCGACGTGGGGACAGGTCTTGCTGCCGGCGCGGTTGAGCGGCGCACGATTCAAATTGATGGCCAAGCCGCCAAAGGCGCGGTGTCGCTCGCGCAGCATTTTGGCGTGGTGTGGCTGACGCCCGCCATGGACCGTTTGTTTCTCGATGGTCCCGGTTCGCGCCGTAAATTTCTCGATCGCCTCGTCACGGCATTCGACGCCGACCATGCGGGCCGCACGGCAGCGTATGACTATGCCTATCGCCAACGTCTGCGCCTCATTCGCGAAGGCGGTGGTGATGCCGCGTGGTTTGCAGCCCTTGAGGACACCATGGCGCGTCACGGTGTGGCGCTTGCTGCCGCGCGCTGCGATTTGGTGGCGCGTTTGAACCGCGAACTTTCCGCGCGCACGAGCGTCTCGCAAGGCGCATTCCCGGCCGCTGCATTGGCACTTGTAGGTGCAGTTGATTCCTGGCTCATGGAAATGCCGGCCGTGGATGTGGAAGATGCCGTTCGCCGCAGCTTGTGGGACGAGCGCCGCGGCATTGTCGGATGCGGCGCCGGGCCTCACCGCTCGGATTTGGGCGTGGCCATGATTGCGCCTGGCCATCCTTCGCACGGGCAACCTGCCGCCGTGTGCTCGACCGGCGAGCAAAAAGCCCTTCTGATTTCAATTCTTTTGGCCCAGGCGCGGTTGCAGCGCGCCAAGCGGGGCCATGCACCCATTTTGCTGCTCGACGAAATCGTCGCCCATTTGGACAAGCAGCGCCGTGCCGCCTTGTTTGCTGAAATCGTGAGTTTGCACGCCCAAGCCTGGATGACGGGAACGGACGCGATCATGTTCGAAGATTTGGGGGAAAACGCCCAATTTCTTGCCGCCGGCGACGCGCAAATTCGTTCCCACATGCGCCCAACGTAAGGTGCGAAACGGCCCTTAAGCGCCTATATTAAGCCTATAAATATCGTCTTCTTTTTCGCTGTTGAGATCACCCGATGACCGCACCCGCCGCCACCCAAAAAGAAGTTACCGAACCGCAGGCTTCGCCGGCCTACGACGCTGAGTCGATCAAGGTCCTCAAAGGCCTCGATGCCGTGCGCAAACGCCCGGGCATGTACATCGGCGACACCGATGACGGTTCAGGTCTCCATCACATGGTTTACGAAGTGGTGGATAACGCCATCGACGAATCCTTGGCAGGACATTGCGATCGGGTTCACGTCATTCTTCATGGCGACGGCAGTGTGACTGTGCGCGACAACGGCCGCGGCATCCCGGTCGATATGCACAAGGAAGAAGGTGTGTCGGCGGCCGAAGTCATTATGACTCAACTGCATGCCGGCGGAAAATTCGACCAGAATTCTTATAAGGTTTCAGGCGGTCTGCACGGCGTCGGCGTATCGGTGGTGAATGCGCTGTCGGTGAAACTTGAGTTGCGCGTGTGGCGCAACGACAAAGAATATTTCATGCGCTTCAAGGACGGCGTCGCGGAATCACCGCTTGTTGTGTCCGGCGATGCGCCGAAGGAAACCGAAGGCAAGAAAACGGGGCAGATCAAAACCGGCACCGAAGTGCGCTTTTGGCCGTCGCATGAAACCTTCACCAAAACCGAATTCGACTACGGCACGCTGGAGCATCGCCTGCGCGAGCTCGCGTTCTTGAACTCGGGCGTATTCCTCAATCTCCTAGACGCACGCCACGCCGAAACCAAATCGGTCGATCTGCACTACGAAGGCGGCATTGAAGCGTTCGTGAAGTATCTCGATCGCACCAAGCAAGCCATGCACGAACCGCCCGTGAGCATGACGGCGGAACGCGAAGGCATCACCGTTGAAGTGTCGCTGGAATGGAACGACAGCTATCACGAAAACACGCTGTGCTTCACGAACAACATTCCGCAGCGCGACGGCGGTACGCACTTGGCCGGATTCCGCGCGGCACTCACACGCACGATCAATCATTACGCCAACGAAAAAGCCTTCGGCGGCAAGAAAGATAAAATCGCCTTAACCGGCGACGACATGCGCGAGGGGCTGACCTCGGTCCTATCGGTGAAGGTGCCGGACCCCAAGTTCTCGTCGCAAACCAAAGACAAGCTTGTGTCCTCGGAAGTGCGGCCTGTGGTCGAAAATATCGTGTCCGAGAAACTTGGCGAGTGGTTCGAAGAGCATCCCTCGGAAGCCAAAAAGATCCTCGGCAAAGTTGTTGAAGCGGCCCTCGCACGCGAAGCCGCGCGCAAAGCGCGCGACCTCACACGCCGCAAGGGCGCACTCGATATCTCGTCGTTGCCGGGAAAACTCGCGGACTGTCAGAACCGCGATCCTGCGCAATCTGAACTGTTCATCGTCGAAGGTGACAGCGCCGGGGGCTCGGCCAAACAGGGCCGCGATCGCGGCTTCCAAGCCATTCTTCCTTTGCGGGGTAAAATCCTGAACGTCGAGCGCGCGCGCTTCGACAAGATGTTGTCCTCGGCCGAAATCGGCACGCTGGTGACGGCGCTCGGCTGCGGCATCGGCGCTGAAGAGTTCAATATCGCCAAGCTGCGCTATCACAAAATCATCATCATGACGGACGCCGACGTGGACGGCAGCCACATCCGGACTTTGTTGCTGACATTCTTCTATCGGCAGATGCCGCAGATCATCGAGAACGGCTACCTGCTGATCGCGCAGCCGCCACTCTATAAGGCCAAGCGCAGTCAGTCCGAGGTCTACCTCAAGAATGACGACGCGATGGAGAATTATCTCATCACCGCCGGCCTCGCGAACGCGACACTGGTGTTGAATGGCGGCGGACAGATCGGCGGCGAGGATTTGAAGCGGCTCGTCTACCGCGCGCGCGATACCAAAAACAGTTTGGAAATGTTGTCGCGCACATTGCCGTCGCGCATCGTCGAGCAAAGCGCCATCGCCGGCGCTTTCAATCCCGACGCCTTGCAGGACATGGCGCTCGCGCGTCAAGCCGCCGGCTATGTGGCCAAGCGCCTTGACCATCTCGAAACAGAGTACGAAAAGGGCTGGACCGGCGAAGCGGCGGAAACCGGCGGGCTCAAATTCACACGCACGGTGCGCGGCGTAACCGAGAACCATGTGCTCGATAGCCGGACGTTGCATTCAGCCGAAGCGCGCCATCTCGATAGCCTCGCACCCGAACTGCAAACCACCTACACGCGCGATTGCGTGCTGAAGGTGAAAGACGACGAAATCAAAATCAGCGGACCGGTGTCGTTGTTGGCCGCTATCATGAGCGCGGGCAAAAAAGGCGTGTCGCTGCAGCGCTATAAAGGCCTGGGTGAGATGAACCCGAGCCAGCTGTGGGAAACCACGCTCGATCCGAACGTGCGCACCTTGCTGCAGGTGAAGGTCAATCATGCCGACGAAGCCAACGAAGTGTTCTCAACCCTCATGGGCGACATCGTCGAACATCGCCGCGATTTCATTCAAGAAAACGCGCTGCAGGTGCGCAATCTGGACGTCTGATGCGCGGATAATTTGACTAGGGAATTTTTCGTTGACATAATTCTCATGGTCACACACGTGACTTAACCCCGCCGGGAAATCCCCGCGCGGGGTTTTTCATTTCTTATTAATCTTTTACCCGCCGTTCGCAGCCGCGCTTGCCGGCCGCGGTCGGGCGGGTTTTCTTTAGGAGAGTTATATGGCTTTCAATCCGTTCCGCGGCCTCGCGTCGTTTGGGCCCACGTTCGATCCCAACAACGAAGATCACTTCAATGCCTTGAAACAACACATCGGTTTTAGCGACGAGCCGGTTCAAGACACCGACGGTCATTGGACCATCGGCTACGGCCAACGTCTCAGCGATACGCCTGGTGGGCCGAAGCCGGCGGCCACCATGTCAGAACCGTTTGCTGCCGACATGCTGCGCCAGCAGTTGGCGAACGGCTCAGGTACGCAGATCGCCGATGCTGGAACAACATTGGTCCCAGAACCATCTACGACCCTGCCGCAGCAGCCCAATGCAAAAGGCTTCCTGCAATTACCGCAAAATGTGCCCGACAGCGGCTACTACAATTATGGAACACCCGGCAATGGCGCCGCTCAATTCGGAACGCCGGGAACAATCGATTACGCCCAGCGGGTGGGCGAGAATTGGAAGAAGCTAAATTCCGACAACATAGGATTTGGAAATATGAGTTTGAATGACGGCGCGGCGTATGACGGGCATCATGATCACAGCGCTGGTTTGTCTATCGATATTCGCCCACGACGCCTCGATGAAAAGCAACTGCCCGTCAACATAAGTGATCCGGCGTATGATCGAGACGCGACGCGACAGCTAGTCGATACGCTCAGAAAGTCCGGTGACGTGGAATCGATTCTCTTCAATGATCGCCAGATACCGGGTGTCCGGCCACAAAATGACATAGCGCACGATAGTCACCTCCACGTACGCCTAAAACCGTCACGTAAGTATTGATGGTCAGGAACAGCCCTCTGAAGCGCGGATCGCTTCAAGGGTTCCAGCCCGGAAATTATCAATTTTTCCGTCGGTCGTTTCGAAGAGTATTCCGAATTTCTTATCGGGGGACACTACCTCAAGGTAGTGTCCCGTCTCTTCAGCATAGGGATTTGGTCCTATGCGAAGAAGCGACCCGTATTTCTCGATTATGCTGCGTTCTGACGAATCAATCGTGATACCCAACTCTGTTGCAACGGGCGGCCCAAATCGCACGCCAGTTTCCGCCCAAATTGGATGGACATCGATGCGAACAATTTTATCGTCCTGAACCATATAGTTGATCCAGGACGACATTCCATCGATGCGTCTTGTGTACCAGCAGGCTTCGGTTGACGCCCCGTCGCTTGTATCAAGCGGTTCCAAACCCGCGAACAACGCGCCGCCGGCCTCTTTTGGCGTCATTCCGATACGAACTTTTCCAAGTTCCGTGAACTTTAGAATTTGAGGCGCAACTTTTGAGGTTTTCGAATCATCGCAAGCCGCCAATAGAAATGTCGTTGCTATAAGCGCGAAGAATGAAACCCATGGGGAATTCAATGGCCGTCGCCCGTGCTATTCCTTCGGAACACTCAACTGCACGCGGTCTTCGGTTTCTTTCAGCGCTTCGACCGTCTGCAGGTGATCTTCCCAGGTCTCGACGAACTCTTCCAATGCTTGCACCAAAATCGCGTCCATGGACTTGCCCATGTTCGTCGCCAACGTACGTCGAGCTCGGGTGTCACGACGATGCTGCCGCCTTGGCGCGATGATGCTTTGCGCGCGGGTTTTTTCTTGGCTGCTTTCTTGGGCGACTTCTTTGGCGTGGGCGCACGCTTTTTGGCGGCGGCTTTCTTCGGCGCCGGTTTTTTCTGCGCGATCTTCTTGTTTGCTTTTTTCTTTTTCGCCATGACGCCGAATTCCTCTTTCCTTACGCTTTTATAACGCCCTCAAACCGCCGTATTCCGCTAGCAAAACCGGGAAGATCGGAGCGGGGACCATGCTACAGTACGGCTATGTCTAAAGCGAAGCGCGGCGAAAACCAATCGGCGCGTAAAAGCCGCAAGGCGACGGCTGCGCGCGTGGGCGCCATTGCCGCAATGGTGTTTTCGCACGTCGCGTCCGCCGTTATCTGGATCGGGCTCATTGCTGCGGCTGGCGTCATCTACCTGGCGCTCGATTTACCCAAAGTCGACGAGGCAGCTCTTACGCGGCGCCCCAACATCCGCCTGGTCGACATCACGGGCTGGGAAATTGCCAGCTTCGGCGACATCTATGGCAGCGCTGTCGATCTGAAGAAACTGCCCAAGTATGTGCCGGCCGCGGTGGTGGCCGTAGAGGATCGGCGCTTCTATCAGCACCCTGGGATTGATTTTCGCGGCCTCGCCCGCGCCATGGTCACCAATATCAAAGCCGGCCGCACCGTGCAGGGCGGCTCGACCATTACCCAACAGGTGGCCAAAAACCTATTTCTGTCGCCGGACCGCACGCTGATCCGCAAAGTCCGCGAGGCGCTGCTCGCTTTGAAGCTGGAGCGCGTCTACTCCAAGGACCAGATCCTCACACTCTATATGAACCGCGTTTACTTCGGCGGCGGAGCCTACGGTTTCGAGGCGGCGTCCGAGCGGTTCTTCAGCCACCCGGCGCAAGATCTGTCGATTTTTGAATCGGCCATTCTCGCCGGACTTTTGAAAGCGCCCTCACATTATAACCCCAGCCGCGAGCCGGATCGGGCGCGGGTCCGCGCCGATGTGGTGCTCGGCACCATGGTGGAAACCGGGGCGATCACACAGGCGCAGTCCGACACCGCCCGCAAAGGTGCCACCCGCACTTTAAAGGCGGTCGTGCCGCCGTCGTCCCGCGGCAAGTACTTTGCCGATTGGGTCGTGGCTCAGGTGGACTCCTATGTGGGGACCATCGATCGCGACATTATAGTACAGACGACTTTGGACGGCCGGCTTCAGGCGGCATCGGAAGACGCGCTTGAGAAAACCCTCACGAAAACGGGCGTTAAGCAGAATGTGTCCCAGGGTGCGGTTGTCGTGCTCGTCACTGATGGCGCGGTGCGCGCCATGGTCGGCGGCCGAGATTACGGGGATTCCCAGTTTAATCGGGCAACCCAAGCCCTGCGCCAGCCGGGTTCGGCCTTCAAACCCTTCGTTTATCTGACGGCCATCGAACACGGCGCGCATCCCGACGACATCGTTGCGGACGCACCTATTAAGATCGGCAAGTGGAAGCCGCAGAACTTCGACGGCAAATACATGGGCAACGTGACGGTCGAAACGGCGCTGACCAAGTCGCTGAACACCGTTGCCGTCCGGCTTGCGCAAGATGTTGGCCCACAAGCGATTATCGCAACGGCCCATCGCATGGGCATCACGCAAACCCTGAAACCCGATTTATCGCTGGCCCTGGGATCGGGGGAAGTCACGCTGCTGGAATTGACCGGCGCTTATGCGCCGTTTTCCAACGGCGGCAATGCGGTTCTGCCCTATGCCGTTCTCAACATCACCGACCGTGGCGGAAAAGTGCTGTATCAGCGGGAAAGTCAGGGGTTGGAGCCGGTGGTCGCACCCGCCGATGTGGCAACCATGAACCGCATGATGAGCCAGGTTTTACTTCACGGGACCGGTACGGCGGCTGCGTTTGGCTATCCAGCGGCGGGCAAAACCGGCACCAGTTCGGATTTTCGCGACGCTTGGTTTATGGGCTTCACCGCCGATTATGTTGCGGGGGTTTGGGTCGGCAACGACGACGGCGACAGCATGAAGAAAGTCACCGGCGGCGGCGTGCCGGCCGTGATCTGGCACGACGTGATGGCCACCGCGCACATCAACCATGAGCCGCACATCTTGCCGGGCCTCGAGGCGCCGGAAGAGCCCGATTTACTGAGCCGGATGCTGCACGTTTTCACCCGTTAAAGGGCTTCGGCTCGACGTCATTCGGGGGTCCGATGAGCCCCTCTCCCCTGACCAACACAACCTATTGGTACCCGTCAGGAGTCATCATCTATACCCGTGGTTGTAGAAAAGGCGATTTTTTGTGAAATATTCTTTCGTTTTTTGGGACCTTTAGGGGAGGTCGGGTCAAAAAACCGCCCGCACCGCGTGAAACCGGCAGGGTGTTGAAAAACCGATGTAAATACTCCCGACACTCTCGGGGGGGCCTGCATCGCACACGAAATAGTATTACGTGTGTGAGTGATCCTAACCCGAACACCCTAGTTCGCGTAATTATAGGGTCTTCCAAGGACCTTAAGGCGAAATTTTATTTTTGTTGCCAGGCTAGACCCCCGCTCACAAGTATCGCGGCGTTAGCGGACAGCTCCGTGGGAGGAGGGTCCGTATGGGGCAAATCGAGGCGCCCCGGCCGGCAAGCAACAGAACAGCCGTTAAGGCGCCGGTTGCGGATCACACAGGGAACACACGAGAGAAGCTGGTCGTTTGCATGACTAGTGGTGGTGCTGTGTCCAACTAGGCAAGGAACCTACCGTGTCTCAGGCTTATGTAATCTCTCGCGCAGCTGCGCAGCTGCGAAAATGCGCTGTCGTCGTCGCAGCTTTCGCGATGACGATGACGGCGTCCTTTGTGCAGGCGGCCGATATTCCGGCCGATCTCCAAATCGACATGTCCAGCGTCGTTGTTTCCCGCGATGAGCTCGTGTGCCTGGCGCTGAATGATTACTGGGAAGCGCGCAGCGAAAGCATCGCCGGCCGCATCGCGGTCGCACGCGTCGTGCTCAACCGCGCCATGGATCCGCGTTTTCCGTCGAACCTGTGCGACGTCGTCAAGCAAGTAAGTTTCCAAGGCGAACACAAGCGCTGTCAGTTTTCATGGTTCTGCGACGCCAAGATGGACACGCCGTTCGAAGCTGATCAATGGCGCATGTCTTTGAAAATCGCCGCGGCCGTTTTGCAATCTGATTGTGCGATTCCCGATCCGACCGGTGGCGCGCTTTGGTATCACGCCGACTTCACGCGTCCATCGTGGGCCGTAGGCTACGAAAGCACGACCATTATTGGGCAACATGTTTTCTATCGCGACGTCGATGGATCGCGCGGAAAAATCCAACCGGTGCGCAAACCGTTCATCTATCGTTTGAACGCGTTTGCGGAATCCGTCGCACGCAAGAACGTCAAAGGTCCGACGTTGGCCAGTGCTGCGCCCACAGGCGATGTGTCATCCATAGCGATACAGCGCGGCCCCGCTCCGTCGCAGCCACTCGCGCGCTAACTTCATATCGGCCTGAGGTCGATCGGTTTCTCGATAATAGCGTTCGAGAATTGTCTGAACCGTGCGCCAAAACGCAGGGCCATGGTTCAGGTGCACGAGGTGCGCCACTTCGTGCGCGGCGACGTAAATCAGCACGCTTTCAGGCGCAAGAACCAAGCGCCAAGAAAATGATAACCGCCCACTTCGTGCACAACTTCCCCACCGTGAACGCGTATCGCGTACGGTGATGTGGCTCGCTTTGCGATTTACGCTCGCGGTCATGGCTTGAACAGCGTGCGTGAGGATGCGCTTTGCTTCGCCGCGCAGCCAATCTCGCAATCGGCGCGCCGTGTGCTCACCGTTCCCGCCAACAACGAGTTCTCCAGGCAGCCGTGATACGCCGCGCGTCTTTGCTTCCCATCGCACAACATGATCCTCGCCCTGAAATGGAACGGTTGCTCCATCGGCGAAGGCGACGCGTGGGGGAAGGGATTGTAGCTGCGCTCTCATCCAGTCGACGTGGCTGACGATGAACGCGTAGAGCGCCGCTTCGTTGAAGCGCTTGGGCCGCACGAGGACAATGTGGCCTTTCGCCGGTTCCAGACGCAGCGTTAAACGCCGCGCGCGCGGATTTACGACTGTTGTAAGAACGCTCGCGATTTCCGATGGAAGCTCGGCGAGCAAGGCAGCATTCATGGAACCACGTGATCGGCTAGGGGCCCTGCGTCGCGCTCAGAGATGCAGCGGCCGCGGACTGAGATGCCGGCGCGGTCAACGCTCTCGGGATCGCCGCTGATCAAAGGATGCCACTCGGGCAAATCTTTACCTTCCCCCAGCAAGCGATAAGCACACGTGGCTGGCAGCCAATCGACTTTGGCCACGGTCTCTGGGGTTAACACGACGCAGTCCCGTACCAAGCGTTTGCGTTTCGGGTAATTCCCGCAGCGTGCCGTTTGTGTGTCGAGAAGCCGGCACGCGACCGACGTCATTTCCAAACGGCCTGAAGCATGGCGAATTTTGTGAAGGCAGCAGTTACCGCATCCGTCGCACAAGCTCTCCCACTCATCCGGGCTCATTTCCTGCAGCGCTTTGCGCTGCCAGAAGGGCGCGGGTTTTGTCATGGGGCGGATTGGGCCTGCTTGATGCGCGCGCTCATTTCCGCGGAGGGCGTATCCATTTTGAAATGCGTGACGTATTTGCCGTCTTTATCCATCAGGTAAATATAACCCGTGTGATCCATCACGTAAGCCCCACCGGCTTTATCCGCGGGGCCGGTCGTCTCGGCTTTGCGCGCATAAGCCCGGTACGACTGCACGGCCTGCGCGGTTTGCTCCGGCGCGCCGCGAAGGCCGACAAAGCGCGGATGAAAGTGCTCAAGATAGGCGGCCATCACCTCGGTTGTGTCCCGTTCGGGATCGATGGTGATGAAGACCGGCAACACGGCGTCGCCGTCCGGCCCAAGCGTTTGAATGGCATCCGTCATGTTCTGGAGGATGAGCGGGCAGATGTCGGGGCAAAACGTGTAGCCGAAATAGATCAGGCTATAGCGGCCCTGAAGGGCCGCCTCCGTGACGGTATTGCCTTTGGTGTCGGTCAGCGCGAAGGGGCCACCGATTGCCGCCACGCCCGTGACCACCGAAGACGCTGGTCTCGGTGGCATGCGGTTGCTTGGCCAGTACAGAAACAAAATCAGCCCGCTGCCGGCGAGGATGGTGGTCGCAATGCATGCGCGGCGAAAAAATGGCGACATTAGTTCAGCGCTTTCAAACGGCGCGTGATCTCGTCCTGCAATGCAGGTGCGCCTGTCTTCTGCGCTGCATTCCAGAACTTGCGGGCGCCGGGCTTATCTCCGGCCTTGGCGCGATCGAGTCCCGCAACGAAAAGCGCCTCGGGCTGCTCCGGGTGAAGCGTCAGAATCTCATGGGCAACCGAGACGAGGCGAGCCGGCAAGGGGGCGGCCGCTTCCGGATCGACCGTCGCCAACAACGCGCTTTCCAACTGCAACTTGGGTTCCAGTTCGGCAGGCTTGAGCGTCACGGCTTTTTCGTAAGCCTTGGCCGCGTCTTCCGGTTTTTGCAGCACCGTGTAAGAGCGCCCGAGCATCATCCAGCCACTAAAGTCTTCCGGGCTCTGTTCCATGCGCGCGGCCAAGCCGCCGACCATGCCTTCAATCATTTGCCGCTGCTCGGGTGAGAAGCTGGCCGTCGGCGCCGGTGCCGGGTGCGACGGCGCGGCACTGGCCAGAGGTGCGCCGTCAAGCGGATGGCGCGGCTCAACGCTCATAGGGGCAATGCTGGCGCTCTGCGCGACCTGGGCCATCTGCTGGCGGACGGTGTTAAGCCAGGGCGCATCCTGAGGTGCGCTGGTCGTTAAGTCGCGCCAGATGGCGATGGCATCGCGCGGATTATTATTTTCGGCTTGCTCCAGGCCCAAATAAAACCGCGAACGTGGCTCGGTGCGGTCGAGGCCGAGGGTTTTCAAAAAAGCGTCGTGAGCACCCGGGGTGACCCGTCCACCGGCCTGTACGGTTAACGCTTCGCCATAATTGGCGTACGTGTCCGCATCGGGCTTTAATTCGAGGAGCTGTTTGTAAGTTTTGACGGCGTCGTCCCATTGGCGCGTCTCGCGATAGCTGCGTGCGAGCAGAAATAGATTCTCAACATTGGTCGGGTCGCGGGCGACCTTGTCGGCCAGACGCAAGACCGCCCGTTCGGCCTCATCCTGAACGTCGGCGTTCGCGGACTCGTTGTCGATGCTGACGCCGTCGACAAGCGCGGGTGCGCCGACACTCAAGTAAATGCCAAGCGCCAACGCCGGAATGGCTATCGCAACTCCGCCAGCAAGTGCGATACGCTTGCCGCGCGATGAGGTCTGGTGCGCTTCCACATCTGCGCGTCCAGCGGATAAAATGCGCCGTTGAATCTCAATGCGCGCCGAGACGGCTTCGGCCTCGGTCAATACGCCGCGCACGATGTCGCGGTCGACTTCCTTCAGCTGATCCTGAAAGACTTCCATGTCGTAGGTGGCGCGATCTTTTGTCGCGCTTGGAGCGCGCAGTACCGGCCACAGCACGACCGCGAGCACCACGATCACGACGACGGCCATTAAAATCCAAATCATGGCGCGTTTCCTTCGCGGTGAATGTTTGCAAGCGCGGCTTGCTCCTCAGGCGTGAGAGGCGGCACCGCCTCCGCGGGTTCCCGCCGCAAACGGCGCGCAACAACAAATCCGCCGACAAGTAAAATCATGAGCGGGCCGAACCACAGCAGATAGGTGCGCGGCATAAAACGGGGGTTGAGGCGCACGTAGTCGCCATAGCGGCTAACCATGTAGGCCATGATCTGCGTATTGCTTTCGCCCGCCACGATGCGTTGACGCACGAGCGTGCGCATATCGGCCGCAATCTCAGCTCCAGACTCGTCGATATTCTCGCCCTGACACACGACGCACGCCAACTCGCGGCCGATGTCACGCGCGCGGGCTTCCAAAGCCGGATCGGTCAGCATCTCTTTGGGCTCGATGGCATGAGCCGCGCCAGCCACAAGCAGAGCAAAAAGGAGTGCGGTCCACTTCATTGTTTGAGCTGCGCGATCAGTGGGCGAATTTTGTCGCGCCAGTCTTCACGTGTGATGATGCCGGCTTGTTTATATCGGATGACACCGCTGGCATCGATCAGGAAGCTTTCGGGTGCGGCGACGACACCGAAGTCGATGGCGGTGCGGCTCTTCGGATCCTGCCCGATCTTGGTGTAGGGATTGCCGTAACGCCGAATCCACGCGGCGCCTTGTTCAGGCGTGTCGCGCCAATCGACGCCAATGATGGGGATTTCACCACTCCGCGCGATCTCCATCAACACCGGGTGTTCTGCAACGCATGCGACGCACCACGAGCCAAAAAAATTCACCAAGGTGACGCGCCCCTTTAGATCGGCCGAGGTGACGTCGTCGCCAAAATTCGGCAACGCTGGGAGGTCCAGCATGGGTGCTGGCGTATTCAGCAACACAGTGGGAATTGCTTTCGGGTCCGCGCCTTTTTCGACGTCGGCCAGACGTTTACCGAACACGACGCCGAGCACCGCAATGAAGACGAGCGGCAGAAGATAGGGCCAGCGTGCGGGTCGGCGCTTGGGCGTGGCTTCGGCCATGGTTACTCCGCGGCCTCAGGAGCCGGCATGCCTGCGGCAACGCTGACAGCGCGACGCGGGGCACCCACGCGATACCGGCGGTCCGTGAGTGAGATTAACCCGCCCAAGGCCATCAATAGCGTGCCGTACCAAATCAACGTTACCAGAGGCTCGTAGAAGAAGCGCGTGACGTATCCGTTGTCGTCGGGGTCGCCAAGAACCGTGTAGAGCTCAGAGAACCAGCGTGTGTGGATGCGGATAAAGGTGGTTTCCTGCGGTGGTTGGCGGAACACGCGCCGTTCCGGCTGCAGCGTATCGATGAGCCGTCCATCACGCGTGAGTTCGATGGTCGCGCGGTTGGCGGTGTAGTTCGGTCCTGGGACGGTCGCCACGCCCTTGAAGGTCAGCGTATAGCCGGCCATCTCAACGCTCTGGCCGGGCGTCATGGTTTGAATGTGTTCCTGTCGACCTGCGGTCGAGGCGGTGATGCCCGCAATCAACACAGCCATGCCGAAATGCGCCACGGTCATGCCGTGCGCCGCGCGTGGCAAATGGATGACGCGCTGAAACGCACCCGCGCGGATGATGCGCGTGCGCTCGGCCCATTCCAGGATTGTCGAGATGCCCAGCCACGCGGCCATAGAGAAACCAAGTGCTGTGCCAAGGGCGACAAGGCTGGTGCCGGAGACGGCAAGCGTCGACACGGCGACCACGGCCACGATGGCCGCGGCGATTTTCAAACGCGCCAAGGCGCCCGTGACATCGGCACGTTTCCACGACAGAAGCGGCCCCACACCCATCAAGGCCACCAGCGGCACCATGAGCGGTACGAAGACCGCGTCGAAGTAAGGACGGCCAACCGTGATCTTACCGACATCGAGTGCGTCGGTGATGATCGGGTATACGGTTCCGAGCAACACGGTTGCTACACATGTGGTCAGCAGTAGATTGTTAATCAACAGGCCGCCTTCGCGAGAGATGGGCGCGAACGCGCCGCCGCCTTCAAGATAAGGCGCACGAATGGCGTAGAGTACCAGCGAGCCGCCGATCGTGATGCCTAAGAGGGCGAGCACAAAGATTCCGCGCGTTGGATCGGCGGCGAATGCATGTGGCGACGTCAACAGGCCCGAGCGCACCAGGAACGTGCCCAGCAGCGACATGGAGAAGGCGACCAGCGCCAAGAGAACAGTCCAGCTCTTAAGCGCCTCACGCTTCTCGACCACGATGGCCGAGTGCAAAAGCGCTGTGCCCGCGAGCCACGGCAAGAAGGAAACATTTTCGACGGGATCCCAGGCCCACCAGCCGCCCCAACCGAGTGTGTAGTAAGACCACCAACTGCCAAGGCCGATGCCAAGCGTGAGGAAGATCCACGCGGCCAATGTCCAGGGCCTGACCCATCTTGCCCAGGTGGCGTCCACACGGCCTTCGATCAGGGCTGCCACAGCAAACGCAAACACAATCGAGAAGCCGACGTAACCCATGTAGAGCATGGGCGGATGGAAGGCGAGGCCGGGGTCTTGAAGGATGGGATTTAAACCCAATCCCTCTGCTGGTGCGGGATCAATGCGCAAGAAGGGGTTCGATGTGAACAAAATGAAGGCGATGAATCCCACGCTGATCATGCCTTGTACGGCCAGCGTGCGTGCACGCAACGTCGGCGGCAGATTGCGCCCGAGCGCCGCAACAGCCGCACCGAAGACTGCAAGGATCGTGATCCACAGCAGTAAAGAACCTTCGTGATTTCCCCATACGCCGCTGATCTTGTAGAGCAACGGCTTCAGAGTATGAGAGTTGTTGTAGACGCCAACCACGGAGAAATCCGACGTCACGAAGGCATGAACGAGCGCGCCGAAGGCTGCGATCACCAACACAAACTGTGCAAAGGCTGCCGGCCGCGCCACATCCATGAGCGCGCCGTTACCGCGTGCGGCGCCAATCATAGGCAGCACCGATTGCACCAGCGCGACCGCGAGGGCCAACGCTAAGGCGAAATGTCCGAGTTCGGTGATCATGAATTACCGTTGCGCGTTTTCAGGGGCGGGATGCTTGGCGTTGCTGCCTTCTTGCCAGCGGCCGCTCTTCTTCAAGGCGTCGGCCACTTCTTTCGGCATGTACTTCTCGTCGTGTTTCGCCAGCACTTCGTTTGCGGCGAAAATTCCATCGGGGCCCATATGGCCTTCGGCGATGATGCCTTGGCCTTCGCGAAAGAGGTCAGGAAGGATGCCAACGTACTTGATGGGAAGGACGTTACTCATGTCCGTGACGGTGAATACGACTTCGGTGCCGTTCTTTTGAACGCTGCCGTCGACAACGAGGCCACCGACGCGAAGTCGCTGATCGGGCTTTGGATGTTTGGCAGCCACTTCCGTCGGACTAAAGAAGAAAACGATGTTGTCGTTGAACGCAGTCAGCACCAACGCAAGGCCCGCGCCGAGACCAAGAAGTCCAAGAAGGACGAAATACAAGCGGCGGCTTTTACGCGTCATGCTTACCCCCGCGAATTTTTGAGAACGTCGAATTCTTTCTGGCGCGCTTTCAGCGTGCGCACACTCCAGACCAACATGCCGATCAAGCTCAGCGCACTGATCCCGTAGGCGCTCCACACCCACACTGCATAGCCGCCCATGTCCAGAAAATCGCGAAATGCATCCATATGCTTTACTCGGCCATCTGCGGCATTGCGGCGATCTGACTCATGCGCGCATTGCGAATTTTCGCCGCCAACAATTCACTCCGCACCCGGATGATCAACACTGTCACATAGAACGCGGCGTAAGCGCCCATCATCAGGAACAGGGGCAGCAGCATATCGCCCGACATGTTGCTCTTGGTGAGCGAAAGGCTCGCAGGTTGGTGCAGCGTGTTCCACCAGTTCACTGAAAACTTGATGATCGGCACGTTCACAACGCCGACAAGCGCCAGAATCGCCGATGCGCGGTCACCGCGTTCGGGATCTTCGAAAGCATCGCCCAGTGCCAGATAGCCTAGGTAGAAAAAGAACATGATGAGTGTGGACGTGAGGCGCGCATCCCACACCCAGAACGTACCCCACATGGGCTCGCCCCACAGCATGCCGCAGATCAGACACAGCGCGGTGAACATGGCACCCATGGGCGCCGACGCTTTGGCGACAAGGTTCGCCATGGGATGGCGCCAGATCAGGTACGCAGCGCTGCCAGCGGCCATGGCGTAATAAATCATCTCGGCCAGCACGGCGGCCGGCACATGGAGGTAAAGGATTCGGACCGTATTGCCCTGCTGATAGTCGGCGGGCGAGGTGATCAGCGCGATGGGCAGGCCGAACAGAAAACAGAGAATCGCCACGCCCGCCACCCACGGATAAATCGCGTTGGCGATGCGCATAAACTGGGTGGGGTTGGCGAACCTATGCATTCGGATTCCCTAGGCAGGCCGTTGGTTTATCGCGCGATTTCCCGGGCCGCCACTTAATTTCCCGTGATCAATTATATAAGACGTCAAAACCGCTTATTCGACGGCTTGCCTCAGGGCTGCGGCCGTCGCCCAGGGGCTGAAAGTAACAGCCAGGACCGCAAAACCGGCCAGGACCATCAATGTCGGCCCCGGAGTCTGTCCGGTCAGCGCCGATTCCACGCTCATAGTCCCGAAAATCAGGATGGGGATGTAAAGCGGCAGCACCAATAGCGACAGCAGCACCCCGCCGCGGCGGCTTCCCAGCACTAAGGCCGCGCCGATCCCGCCAATGAGGCTGACGGTGGGCGTCCCAAGTAAAAGTGCTGCGAGCAAGGGCAGGTAGCCGTCTTTCGGCATATTCAACGTCACGGCAAGGACGGGTGAGATCACAAGCAATGGAACGCCGGTCGTCATCCAGTGCGCCGTTATTTTCGCGAGTACGACCATCGACAATGGCTGTCCGCTGAGAACCAACTGATCGAGCGTGCCGTCTTCGTAGTCGATGGCGAATAGGCGATCGAGCGAGAGCAACGCGGCTAGCAGCGCCGTCACCCACAACACGCCGGGCGCGATGCGCGCGAGCACATTGGCTTCAGGTCCGATACCGAAAGGAAACAAGACGGTGGCGATGGCAAAGAACGCGACGACCGTCAGGCTGTCAGCGCTTTGGCGGACGGCATGACGTATGTCGCGTTTGAAAACAGTGCCGAACACGCTCATGCCGCATCGCTCCAATGCGGATCATGACGCGGCGTGAAAGCGGCAAGATCGAGCACCGCTTCATCCGTCACCGGCGCAGGGCCGTGACTTGCGACAATCACCATGCCGCCTCCTGCGCGATGTGCAGAAATGGCCTGAAATAGGGCCTTAAGAGAGGTTTCGTCGAGCGCGTTGCCCGGTTCGTCCAAGAGCCACAGCGGCGCCTTTGCGACTAAGAGGCGCGCGAGCGATAAGCGATGACGCTGACCAGCGGACAAATGGCGCGCCGGGTATGAAGCCAATGCGCGAAGACCGAAGGCATCCATCGCAGGGGTGACATCTCCGCCGCCCCAAAGCGAAGACCAGAACTGCAGATTTTCCGTGACCGTAAACGCAGGCTTCACCGCATCCAGGTGACCGACGAACCGCAAGTTCGCCGCGTGCGCTTCGAAGTCATCGATGACAGCGTCGTTCCACGACAGCTTTCCCGTGTTCGCGCGCGCGAGGCCTGCCATCAATCGCAACAGCGTCGTCTTGCCGCTGCCGTTGGAGCCGCGCAGAACCAACGCGCCGCCCGCGGCAATTCGAAAATCAAGATCGGCAAAGACCAAGCGCCCGCCGCGCCGACAGGCTAGCCCTTCACCTGAAAATGATTCCCCGCTCATGGGGCGGACCATACGGGAAGGCTTGGTTCTTGGGAGAGAAAAAAGGCGGCCGGCGCTGGGGTGAGGGGGTGCGCCGGCCGCTCCTTGGACGGGCGGCTGGGGGGAGCCGTCCGAACCGACGATGGCCCGACATGGGTCAATCATCGAGAAGGCAGCAGTTAACCCCCCGAATATGGCAATTTTTCGAAGCTATGCAGCAGGCTGAATAATCCTAAATCGCCATTTATGCCAATGGGTTGGCGCAGAAATAGCCCGATTGGCCCCCTGGACATTACAACTGGGATGTGGATTATGGCCCCAACGGGTGGGTGGGGCTCCAAAATTGACCGGCGAACGTCGGTCGAGACGCCTTTCCTATCCCGCATCGGTCTCATCTCTCACGTCCTTGCGAAGGAGCGTCCATGTCTCTCAGTGGTCAAGACAGCCTCAAGGCCCGCCGTACGCTTACGGTCAACGGCAAAAGCTACGATTACTTCAGCCTGCCGGCCGCGGCGGAAAAATTGGGCGACATCTCGCGCCTTCCGTTCTCCATGAAAGTGTTGATGGAAAATCTGTTGCGCTTCGAAGACGGGCGCACGGTTACCGTCGATCACGTGAAGTCGCTCGCAGCCTGGTTGAAAGACAAAAAATCGGATCAAGAAATCGCCTATCGCCCTGCGCGCGTGCTGATGCAGGACTTCACCGGCGTGCCTGCGGTCGTCGATCTTGCGGCCATGCGTGAAGCAATCAAAGCGCTCGGCGGCAATCCGCAGAAAATTAATCCGCTCTCGCCCGTCGATCTCGTCATCGATCACTCGGTGATGGTCGATGCCTACGCCAGCTCCACGTCGTTGCAGCAAAACATCGACATCGAATTTGAACGTAACGGCGAGCGTTATCAGTTCCTGCGTTGGGGCCAAATCGGCTTCGACAATTTCCGTGTCGTTCCGCCGGGCACCGGCATTTGCCATCAGGTGAACGTCGAATATCTCGCGCAAGTCGTTTGGACCGGCGAAGAGAACGGCAAGACCATTGCTTATCCCGACACGCTTGTGGGCACCGACAGCCACACGACGATGGTGAACGGTCTTGCGGTGCTGGGTTGGGGCGTGGGCGGCATCGAAGCCGAAGCCGCCATGCTTGGTCAGCCGACGCCCATGCTCATTCCTGAAGTCGTTGGGTTCAAGCTCACCGGAAAATCCAAAGAAGGTACGACGGCTACCGATCTCGTGCTCATGGTTACGCAGATGCTGCGTAAAAAGGGCGTGGTCGGCAAGTTCGTGGAATTCTATGGCCCGGGCTTGAACGATCTTTCGCTCACCGACCGCGCGACCATTGCCAACATGGCGCCGGAATACGGCGCGACCTGCGGCTTCTTCCCCATCGACAAAGAAACCTGCCGCTATCTTTCGTTCACCGGCCGTGATCCGCAACGCGTGGCGCTCGTCGAAGCCTATGCGCGCGCGCAAGGCCTGTGGCGTGATGAAGGAACGCCGGATCCGGTGTTCACCGATACGCTGGAACTCGATCTCGGCAACGTCGAGCCGTCGCTCGCTGGTCCGAAGCGTCCGCAAGATCGCGTGCCGCTGTCCGTCGCCAGCAAAGAATTCGATAAAGCATTGAAAGACGGCTTCGCACATCCGTCGCCAGTGTCGTCGCCGATCACGGGCCTCACAGGCCCCGGCGCGAAAGACACACTGGAAGACGGCGACGTCGCCATCGCCGCCATTACGTCGTGCACCAATACGTCCAACCCTTCCGTGCTCTTTGCAGCCGGTCTCGTGGCGCGTAAGGCTCGTGAAAAAGGCCTTACCCGCAAGCCGTGGGTGAAGACATCGCTGGCACCCGGCAGCCAAGTTGTGACCGATTATCTCGACAAGGCCGGCCTCACGGCCGACCTGAACGCTCTCGGTTTCAATACGGTCGGCTACGGCTGCACGACCTGCATCGGTAACTCGGGTCCGCTGGACGACAACATCGCGAAGTCGATCGAAACCGGCGATCTGGTCGTTACGGCCGTCCTCTCGGGCAACCGCAACTTCGAAGGCCGCATCAGCCCGCACATCAAGGCGAACTATCTTGCTTCGCCGCCACTGGTGGTCGCATACGCAATCTTGGGCACGATGCGCAAGGACATCACGACTGAAGCCCTCGGCATCGGCAGCGACGGCAAACCCGTCTACCTGAAGGACATCTGGCCCAGCGCCAAGGAAGTCGCCGAGTTCATCGAGAAGTTCCTCACGCAGGAAATGTTCAAGTCGCGTTACTCCGACGTGTTCAAAGGACCGGCACCGTGGCAGGCCGTCAAGGCGACCAAATCCGAGACGTATAATTGGGACGCTAAGTCGACCTACGTCGCCAATCCGCCGTACTTCGTCGGCATGGGCGCAACCCCGAAAGCCATCACCGACATTATCGGCGCGCGTCCTATGGCGATCCTCGGCGATTCCGTCACGACCGATCACATCTCGCCTGCGGGATCCATCAAGAAGGACAGCCCCGCTGGTAAGTACCTCATGGACCATGGCGTCGAGCCAAAGGACTTCAACTCCTACGGCGCACGTCGCGGACACCACGAAGTCATGATGCGCGGCACGTTCGCCAATATCCGCATCAAGAACGAAATGGTGCCGGGCATCGAAGGCGGAATCACCAAGCATTATCCCAGCGGCGAAGTCATGCCGATCTATGACGCCGCCATGAAGTACAAAGCCGAAGGCACCCCACTCGTGGTTGTCGGCGGCAAAGAGTACGGCACCGGCTCGTCGCGCGATTGGGCGGCAAAAGGCACCAACCTCCTGGGCGTGAAAGCCGTGTTGACCGAAAGCTTTGAGCGCATCCATCGCTCGAACCTCGTCGGCATGGGCGTGTTGCCGTTGCAATTCAAAGGCGACATGACACGTAAGAGCTTGGGCTTGGACGGCACCGAAAAATTCGACGTTACCGGCCTTACCAGCCTGAAGCCGCTGGGCGACGTGCAGGTCACGATCCATCGCGCCAACGGAAAAGCGGAAGCGATCACCGTCCAATGCCGCATCGATAACATGGGCGAGCTCGACTACTACAAGAACGGCGGCGTGTTGCATTACGTGCTGCGCAGCCTCGCGGCCTAGTTCCGCGTGAAATCCTGAAGGCCGGTGTGGTAACGCACCGGCCTTTTTGATTCCGGCAAAAGCACATACAGTCTGGCTTATGTCTGCGTCCGCCCAGGAGTTGTTCGATCGCGCTGTCGCCGCAGAGACCGCGGGACAGGTCGATGCGGCACAGAGTCTGCTAGAGCAAGCAATCGGCCTCGCACCCGATCACATCCCCGCGCTCGTCAATCTTGGGACGATTTATCAAGACCGTGGTCTTCTCGACCTTGCCGAAGACCTCTACCGCCGTGCACTTGCCATAGCACCCGATACGGCCTTTGCTCTTCACAACCTCGCGGGCCTTCTTCTTAGGCGCGGGGAGACGTCGAGCGCAATCGCGTGTTGGCACGCTGCCATCCAAGCTGATCCCGACAATGCTTTCTTTCGTTTCAATCTCGCGGGCGCGTTAGAACTTACCCTTGATCTCGACGCAGCACTCGCGCAGCTCAACACGATTCTCGTCCGTACGCCCGATCACATCCCTGCGCGCATGGCGAAGGTGCCGATTCTGTTCGATCTCGGGCGGTTCCCTGAAGCGTGGGAGCACTATGCCTATCGCCACCGCATGTTTTGGAATGCCTATCCCGAGCACCGCCGCCCACTCCCGTCACCTCTGTGGCGCGGCGAGCCTCTCGCGGGGAAAAAGCTGCTTGTTTCCTACGATCAGGGCCTCGGCGAGCAGATCATGTTCGCATCACTCTTTCAGCGCATCATTGAACAAGGTGCGCGCCTCGTTATCGAATGCGAGGCACGCCTCGTGCCGTTGTTTGCGCGTTCGTTTCCGGCCGCGCAAGTCGTGCCGTGGCAACAGCCATGGAATCCCGTTGTCAAAGCGCCCGATATCGATTTCCATATTCCGGCTGGCGATCTCGGTCGCTGGATGCAGACCGATTGTGATCAACCACCGCCCTCGCGCGGGCATCTCGTCGCGAACCCTGGAATGACGCAGTTGCTGCGTGCGCGTTACGAGGCACTCGCTGCTGGACGCAAGATTGTCGGTATTTCGTGGCATAGCGCCGCCAAGACCTACGCGCACTTCAAGTCGCTGCCACTCGAACTGCTGAAGCCCATCACAGATGATCCCGCGTTGTTCTGTGTCGGCGTGCAATACGGTGCCGAGGGCCGGATCGCATCATCTCTCTACGTGGACCCTGCGGTCGATCCGACGCTCGATATCGACATGGCCGCCGCGCAACTCGCAGCTATGGACGCTGTGGTGAGTATCAGCAACACTGCAGCGCATCTTGCGGGGGCTTTGGGAAAACCGACTTATCTGCTGCTGCCGAAAGTGAAGGGGCGCATCTGGTACTGGTTCCCCGAACGCGCGCAGAATCCCTGGTACGCATCGGTGCGACCATACGCGCAGAAAATCGATGGTGTTTGGAATGACGTCGTCGCCGACGTCGCCGCGGCTCTTAAGGGGATGTAGCCGCAACTATCCGACGCGGGTGAAAAATCTTGTGAAGGCATGGGGCCATGCGATCACATTCCATATGGAAACATCCGGATCGCGCGAGAACAAAATAATTTCGGCGCGACCCACAAGATTTTCCACCGGCACATAACCGACGCCACCGCCCGCCGCCGATACGCGGCTATCGAGCGAGTTGTCGCGATTGTCACCCATCATGAAATAATGATCCGGCGGCACTTCATACACGGCCGTATCGTCTCGCAAACCGCCATCCGACATCTCAAGAATATCGTGAGCGTGCCCTCCCGGCAGCGTCTCGACGTAGCGATGCAAGGTCTCAGTGCGCCCATTTAATTCCGTGGTGAAGGCCCCGGCATCCTGTCGCGGCACCAGTTCGTCATTGATATACAGGCGGCCTTCACGCATCTGCAGGCGATCACCCGGTAGTCCAATGACGCGTTTGACGTAAGTAGTCGATGTGTCGCGTGGCAAGCGGAAAACGATAACGTCGCCCCGTTCCGGCGCACGCTCCAACACGCGGCCTTTGAACGACGGCAGCTTACCGATGGGCATCGAGAACTCGCTGTAGCCATAGGCGTATTTCGACGCGACCAGCGTATCACCGACCATCAATGTTGGGACCATGGAGGGGGTCGGTACGTTGTAAGGCTCAGCCGCGACTGTTCGCACAACAAGCACCACGGCCACCGCAACCGCGAGCGGCACCAATTCTCCAGCCAATTTCTTTAGCATGGCGACTCCTTGCATTCAGATATCGCGATGCTGCGCCCGAACCGGCCAAACTTCCGGTGAAACCTTTGTCATGGGTGCTTAACCGAGCCCTCGTTCCATAACTGCGGACAAGCGCCGAGCGAAAGCAATGGGATCGGGTATGGCCTCGCCTTCGACAATACGCGCCTGATCCAACAACAGGCGTGCGCCGTCGGCAAAAGCGTCACCGTCGAGCGTATCCAGCCGTTTGATCAGGGCGTGGGCGGGGTTCACTTCCAGCACTTTGCGGGCGGCCATCTTTGGGCCGTCGCCATGCTGTTGCAGCATACGCGCTAGATGTAGGCTCATGCCCCCCGCGTCGGCCACCAAGCATGCCGGGCTTCCGGTCAGGCGTGTTGATGCGCGCACATCGGCGACGTCGCTGCCCAAAGTGGCCTTAAGCTTTTCCACCAAACCTTTGACCGATTCCGCAGCCGCTTCGGTTTCTTCTTTCTTGGTCGTATCGCCGATGGAAGATAAATCAGCGCCGGCTTCAGCAACCGACTTAAACGACTTCTTTTCGAACTGGCCGACTGTGGGCACCCAGAATTCGTCGATGGGATCGGTCAGCAACAGCACTTCGATACCCTTCGCGAGGAAGCCTTCGAGTTGCGGGCTGCCCTTGAGGTTCGCTGCATTGTCTCCGGTGATGTAGTAAATGGCGTCTTGGCCATCTTTCATGCGGCCTACATAATCCTTCAGGCTCACTAAGCCGTCGTTAGCAGTGGATTTGAAGCGCACCAAGTCCAACAAGTCATCGCGGTTCTGGAAATCTTCGTAAAGCCCTTCTTTCAACACCGCGCCAAACACGCCCCAGAAATTCGCGTATTCTTCGGTGTTGGAGGCGCGCTCTTTCAAATCCTTCAGCAAGCGCTTCACAACACCGTTTTGGATTTTTCGAAGGGTGGGGTTTTCCTGCAGCATTTCGCGGCTGACGTTTAGCGGTAGATCGGACGAATCCACAACGCCGTGAATGAAGCGCAGGTATTGCGGCATCAAGCCTTCCAGCGCATCGGAAATGAATACGCGGTTCACGTACAGCTTTACATGGCCTTTGCGCTCCGGATGGAAGAGATCGAAGGGCTTTTGCGAGGGAATATACAAAAGCGCCGTATATTCGATGGCGCCTTCCGCACGGTAGTGCAGCGTGTGCCACGGCTCATCGAATGCATGGCCGACGTGATGATAAAATTCTTTGTATTGCTCAGGCGTGATTTCGCTCTTGGGGCGCTTCCACAGGGCCGAAGCCGCGTTCAGCGTTTCCGGCGTCGCGTCTTTCTCATCTGTGCTCGGATCGAGAATGACGGGAAGCGCAATATGGTCGGAATAAGTTTTGACGATCTCACGCAGGCGCGCGGGCTCGAGGAATTCCTCGGCGTCTGCTTTGAGATGCAGCACGATCTTTGCCCCGCGCGCGGTGTCGGGCTGCTCTGCCACAGTGAATGCGCCTTTGCCGTCGCTGCTCCAGATCCAGCCCTGAGCTTCACCGGCTTTGCGCGAGGTGACTTCGACTTTGTCGGCCACCATGAACGAAGAATAAAAGCCCACGCCGAATTGGCCGATGAGGCTCACATCCTTGCGTTTGTCGCCAGAGAGAGATTTGACAAAGTCGGAGGTGCCCGATTTAGCGATCGTGCCAAGGTTGGCGATCAACTCATCACGGCTCATGCCAATGCCGTTGTCGGTAATGGTCAGCGTCTTGGCGGTTTTGTCGACGGCAAGGTGGATGGCGAATTCACTGCTGCCATCTTCTAGCAACTTGGGAGCGGTCAGCGCGGCGTAGCGCAGCTTATCGCAGGCGTCCGATGCATTCGAAATCAACTCGCGCAGGAAAATTTCGCGATTCGAATAAAGTGAGTGAACAACGATATCGAGAAGTTTTGCGACTTCCGCCTGGAATTCGCGCGTTTCGCCCGGTGCTTTCGTTTCGTCCGCCATAGTCGCTCTCGCCAAAAGTGTTGGATTCAACCGCCCCTGCCTCTTGCAGTCGGGTGCGCGGCGGCAGATATGAGATGAAGGGCCCGCGCTGGCAAGAGGGTGAAAAACTTATGATATTTAAGTTCGATCCCCGTTGCTCGCGCGGCCAGACTGGCCCATCATGGTCTACCGTCATAGCCAGATCGGCCGTGACGTGCCCCGTTCACAACAGCGGAGCTATTCAATGCAAATCCCCATCAAGATCGCCTTTCACGGTGTGGATAAGTCCGACGCTGTCGAGGAGCGTATCCGCGAAAAAGTCGATAAGCTGGAACGTTATTTCGACCGCATCACCGGATGCAGGGTGGCTGTAGAAAAGCACCACAGTAGTAAGTCTCATCTCAACGCCACCACGATTCCCTTTCACGTCTCGGTCATTCTCGAAGTGCCGGGCGGCGATCTGGTGGTGAAGCGCGATCCGAAGGACCGTAATTCCCTAAAGGATCACGAAGACATCAACATCGCTGTCCGTGATGCCTTCGCCGCCATGGAACGCCAGTTGAAGGACTATGTCAGCCGCCGTTGGCGCACGTCGCGCACACAGCCCCCCGGTGAGGTTTCCGAAGAGCTGCAATAGACCTTTTTCGCATTGCCTAGTCTGGAGGGCCGGCGGCCATGACCGCTGACTCCCATTTCTCGCCTCTCGCACGGTCCGGCCACGGGACTGGGACTGGTCCAACCGTGACGGCCGTGTTGGGGCCTACCAACACCGGCAAGACCTTTCTCGCCATGGACCGGATGATGGGCCATGCGTCGGGCATGATCGGTTTTCCGCTACGTCTGCTCGCACGCGAAAATTATGATCGTGTCGTAAAGGCGCGCGGTTACGGCGCGGTTGCGCTCATCACCGGCGAAGAAAAAATCATCCCGCCGAAACCGCGCTATTATATCTGCACGGTCGAAAGCATGCCCCTCGACCTGCCGGTGGCGTTTCTTGCCGTCGACGAGATCCAATTGGCCGCCGATGCTGACCGTGGACACATTTTCACGCAGCGTTTGCTCCATGCGCGCGGGCGCGTCGAAACGATGTTTCTCGGCGCGGAAACGATTAAGCCACTCATCCGCCGCCTCGTGCCGCATGCGCAATTCGTCACGCGGCCGCGCTTTTCGAAACTGCTCTACACGGGCTCCAAGAAACTCACACGGCTACCGCGCCGCTCGGCCATCGTGGCGTTCTCCGTTTCCGAAGTTTATGGCATCGCCGAATTGATCCGCCGTCATCGCGGCGGCGCGGCTGTTGTCATGGGCGCCCTAAGTCCACGTACGCGCAACGCCCAGGTCGCGCTCTATCAGAACGGCGACGTCGATTACATGGTGGCGACGGATGCCATTGGCATGGGCTTGAATATGGACGTTGATCACGTGGCCTTCGCGTCGTTGATGAAATTCGACGGCCGGGCGCCACGTGCGTTGGTGGCGTCCGAGGTGGCTCAAATTGCAGGCCGCGCCGGGCGGCATATGAACGACGGTAGCTTTGGCGTCACGGCCGAATCGCCCGAGATCGATCCCGATATTATTGCGCGCGTGGAAGCACACGAGTTTCCGCCGTTGAATGCCATTTTCTGGCGCAACACTGATCTGCGTTTTACATCTATTGAAGCGTTGTTGGGCTCGCTCAAACAATCGCCGCCAAGCCCCTCGTTGATTCGCCCGCCGCCGGCCGACGACCAACTGGTGTTGGAATTTCTCGCAAAAGAATCCGACGTGCGCGAGCAGGCCAATCATCCCGGACGCTTGCATCTTTTGTGGGACGTGGCTCAGGTGCCAGATTTCCGCAAAGTGGGTCCCGAGATGCACGCGCGGTTCATGGCGCAAGTGTTTCAGCATCTAACGACCAACGACGGCGAATTGCCCACCGATTGGGTTGCGGGGCACGTTGATCGGTTGGATCGTGCCGATGGCGATATTCATGCGTTAATGGACCGTATCGCCGCCGTCCGAATCTGGACCTACCTCGCGCATCGCGGCACCTGGATGAACGACGCGGTCGGATGGCAGGACCGCACGCGCCAAGTGGAAGATCGACTATCCGACGCGCTCCACGAAAAGCTCACCAAGCAATTTGTCGATAGCCGCACCGCGCATCTCGTAAAGCGCTTGCGCGGCGACGATCTCATGCGGGCGGATGTGTCCGATAAAGGTCTTGTTGAAGTTGACGGGCACGCGCTGGGGCGCCTCGAGGGCTTAAGCTTTCGCGCTGAACGCACCGGCTTACGCACCGCTGACCGCGCGGTCTTGGGTGCGGCCACCGCGGCGTTGCGCCCGGTCATTGCGGGTCGCGTCGATGCGTTGTGCGCCGATGGCAATGATGCCTTCGCGCTCGATGATGTGGCGCGCATTATGTGGCGCGGGGAGCCTATCGCGACGGTCATCGCGGGCGCCGATTCCATTGCTCCGCAAATCACAATCATTGCCGACGAACACGTCGAACCTGCCGAGCGTCAACGTGTGGAAGCTCGGCTTCGCGCATGGCTGACTGGCCATATCGCAGATGTGCTCGCGCCGCTTGTGAAGGCGCGACAGGCCAGTGTTCCGGCAGTGGTGCGCGGCATTATTTTTCAGATCTCCGAGAATTTCGGTGCGGTTCGGCGCGAACCGGTCACCGTGCAGTTGGCTTCGCTGAAAGACGAAGACCGCAAAACACTGGCACGCCTTGGCATTCGTTTCGGCCTCGCGCATGTGTTCATGCCTGCCTTGTTGAAAGCGGCCCCCGTCCGTTTGCGCGGGTTGCTGTGGATCGCCGCGCATCGGGACGCGCCTGTCATGATCCTGCCGCCCGCCGGGCGCGTTTCCATGACGGTGCCTGCGGGCAGCGAGGCACTCTATGCTGCTTGCGGGTATGTCGCCGTCGGTGCGGTCGCCTATCGCATGGATATGCTTGAACGGTTCGCGGCCGAGGCTCGGCGCTTCGCGCGCGAGAAAATCCCGGCCTTACCGCCCGCGACCCTGTCGCTCCTGGGCGTCAACGCGGATGCCGGTGTTGCCGTCCTCAAGTCGCTTGGCTTCAAAGCGCGTCTTGAAGAAGCGGGCATTGTCTTTTCCCAGCGGCGAAGGAAAAAACAGGTGCTGGAGACGAAGCCCGTCATCTCGCCCGACTCCCCCTTCGCCCGCCTTAAAGTCCTGATCCCGTCATGAGCGATGCCAAAATCCGCCTCGACAAATGGCTATGGTTCATCCGCTTCGCCAAGTCGCGCGCCCAGGCGCAGGAGTTGATCATACGAGGCCAGGTGCGGCTCAACGGGACGTTGGTCACAAAGCCGGCCATGGAGGTCGGAGTGACGGATGTCGTTGCCGTGATCCTAGGTCCCGTGCTGCGGACCGTGACTGTTGTCGCCCTCGGCGTGCGCCGGGGCCCGGCATCCGAAGCGCAAGGGCTTTATCATGAACCGGCGCCGCCGCTGCGGCTCCCTCCGGAAGACGCCGTGCTGCCCCTGCACCGTCGGCATGGCCGACATGCTTGACGCAGTGCGGGAAAATCGAATAGGCAGAGGGACTTCATCGCGAGTCACGCGCCATCGGCGCGGACGGTGGAGGGAGGAACGCTCATGACCTACGTCGTCACCGAACAGTGCGTTAAGTGCAAGTACATGGACTGCGTCGAAGTGTGTCCGGTGGACTGCTTCTATGAAGGCGAGAACATGCTCGTCATCCATCCTGACGAATGTATCGACTGCGGCGTGTGCGAACCCGAGTGCCCGGCAGACGCCATTGTGCCCGACTCGGACGAGGGCGCCGCCGAGTGGACTGATATCAATAAGGAATATGCCGAGAAGTGGCCCAACATCACGACCAAAGGCGAATCGCCGGCGGACGCCGATGAGTGGAAGGGAAAGCCTGATAAAAAACAATTACTTAGCACCACTCCCGGAAGCGGTTCCTAAAGTTAACGCGATACATTAAGGCCGTGCCGTACAGCCTATCAGACGCTTAAGTCTGTCTTTTCCACAGATTTCGTGTTATATGATGCCTACATCCGTCGGGGTCCCCGGCGGATTATTTTTTCTGCCGTCCACGATCTCGATTTAAGCGGTAAGTGATTGAAAAACCGCGCTTCCTGGTTCCGGCGGCAGCAAGAAATACGCGAGTCCTTGTCGCATAATAAAATCGGCAGGGGCTAGCCTGGATCTAAATCGAGGAGAACCGACCCTGTTGGCGCGGGGACGGAGATTGGGGGATCCGGGCCTCGCGATTTAACAAAAAACAGGCCTACAGGTGTGGAGAACGACCGACATGCCCAAGACCGCAACAAAGACCGTAAAAGAAGTCAAAGTGCCGCTGCCCTTTTCGTCAGGCGATTTCGTCGTCTATCCGGCGCATGGCGTCGGCAAGGTTACCAGCGTTGAATCCCAAACGATCGCCGGCCAAAAGGTCGAGTTGTTCGTCATCAGCTTTGAACGCGACCGCATGACCCTGCGCGTGCCGGTTCGTAAGGTGGAGAACTCCGGCCTGCGCAAGCTGTCGACGCGCAAGGTCATGGATGTGGCGTTGACCACATTGAAAGGCCGCGCTCGCGTGAAGCGCGCCATGTGGAGCCGCCGCGCTCAGGAATATGAAGCCAAGATCAACTCGGGCGACCCAGTGTCGATCGCCGAAGTGGTGCGCGATCTGCACCGCGGAGCGACCCAGCCCGAGCAATCGTACAGTGAGCGCCAAATCTATGAACAAGCGCTCGAGCGCTTGGCGCAAGAAGTTGCCGCCGTCGAGAAGATCAAACCCGAGGCAGCTACGGCGAAACTCGAAAAGCTGCTGAACGCCGCTTAATCGGCGGATCAGGCGAAAATAAACGGCCTCGAACTTTCGTTCGGGGCCGTTTTTATTTGAGTGTCGGCCCATTTGCGCGACAATTGGCCCATGCACTTTGTCACACGTCTCTCCGCCGTCCTTCTTTCACTCTGGGTATTCGCTGCTACAGCTGCGCCGCCGGACGCGTTATCCGATGGCGGCCACGGTGCCGTAACGGACGTGATGGATGGCGACAGTTTCCGCATGAACGGGGTCGCAGGCGACATTCGCATGGTTGGGATTCAGGCGCCGAAACTTCCGAAAGGCCGGCCGAATTTCAGGCCTTGGCCGGAAGCGGGCGATGCGCAACGTGCGCTTGAAGCGCTGGTTAAAAATCACACCATCACTTTGCGCCTTAGCGATATGGCGAAAGATCGCAACGGCCGCACGCTCGCGCATGTCGTCCGCGACGATGGCCTGTGGCTGCAACAAGAGCTGCTTCGCAAGGGATGGGCGCGCGTCTATACGTTCCCCGACAATCGACAATTCGCAGACGAATTGTATGCGGCCGAACGCGAAGCACGGGCAGCAAAGCGCGGCCTGTGGGCCGATAAGTATTACGCCGTTCGCGCGCCGGATCCGGACGCGTTAAAGCGCGACCTCGGTACATTCCAAATTATTGAAGGGCGTGTCGTAGACGCAGCTAAAATTCGCGGTCGCTATTATCTAAACTTCGGAAATGACTTTCGCACCGACTTCACAGCAACAATCGCACCCGACGCAGTCGCACCATTCGCACGTGCGAAAATCGATCTGCTTGCACTGAAGGACAAAAACGTTCGCGTTCGCGGCTACTTGCGGGACTTTCGCGGCCCCCAAATTGAATTGACGCATCCAGAACAAATCGAAGTTTTGCCTTAACGCCTAGACTTCGGCACGCGCCTTCGCTATGAGGCGGCCCATGATTTTGACCCCCATCGATCCGGCCGCATTGCCGCACGTCCTGCAGGTTTTCGACGCAGGTCTCGGTCATGTGCGTTTTGCGCGCGAGGTGTTTCAGCGCATTGCGTCGACTCATCGCTTTTCCCATGACCTGCATGCGGGCCGCGACAAGGCAATCGCACTCGCGGCGCAGCTTGGCATTCCGACGATCGATGAAGAGCCCGCGTCATCCTTTTCCTGGGACGGCCATGCCATTCGTACGCGCTCGGAAACCAGTGTTGTGTTTCACGAAATCGCGCACTGGCAAATCGCGCAGGCCGAGCGCCGCAAACTGCATGATTTTGGTTTAGGTGCGGGTCCTGAAACCGGGCGCGTCGCCGAAGCAAACGCCGTGGCAAGCGTCGGTAACGACGTCAAGGAAGACGAAGAGAACTTGGCATCACTCCTCGGCATTTTGTGGGAAGTCGAGCACGACGAACCCGCCGTTCTCGCGTTTGCTGAACAAAATTGGCTCGAGTTTTATGGTCGCCCTTCGACGCACGACCACTTCATTGAATATCTTGCCAAACTGCGCGCGCGCAACCTGATCGGCGACGATGGCCGCCCGCTGTGGGTTTAACGGCTTAAATCTATCTTGGGTTTGCGCGCCGCGTCGAAGACGCCCCAATGAGGGCCGACGCTGCTTTCAAAGCTCGAGGCCTTCCACGGCTGATCGAACGCCTCGACAATAAAATAATCGAGATCTTTGGCGCGTGCCGCAAAAGCGCGAACGTAATCCGCTTGCGCGGCTAGAGAGGGAACGGCGGCCTGACGTGTTTCGCCCATCGAGGGCCAACCTGTTTCGCCGATGATGATAGGCTTTTCTGGAAACGCGGCGGCAATCTCGCCATAGCGTTTCATTGCATAGGCCACGGCGTCTTTCTCCGCGACGCCGTCCCAATAGGGCAGCAAATGCAGGCCGATAAAATCGACCTCCTTCGTCAATTCAGGGTGCGCCAGCCAGATCGACCAATTTTCGGCGGTGCCGACCTTCATACCGGGAAATTCAGTTCTGACGCGTCGAATGGCCGCGATGATTTGGGCAGGCGTCAATCCGCCATGTTCGATGGTTTCGTTGCCAACAATAATGCGGTCGATGACATCGGCATTTCTTTCGATAATTTTCACACCGCGTGCGATCTCGACATCGTTCGCTGCCGGGTCCTTGCCGATATACAGCCCCAGCGTCATTCGCATCCCAAGCGCGCGCACAAGCGGCGGCACGCGGTCTATACCTAAGCCTAAGCTATACGTACGCACATGGCTGGTGGCGGTCATCATAACTTCAAAGTCGCGGCGCAGTGTGGCTTCCGAGAAGCCGGCCATCAGTTGTGCCTCCGTCCGCGCCCCCGAGGGGTTATAAGACAGGCCTTTAACCTCGCCCGCGCGTGCTGTGGACGCGGCCGCGGCAAGAAAAACGACAAGACACAAAAGTTTGTTTACACTGCATATCACATCGTCAGCTTAGCATCACGCGTCATGAAAAAAGATACCAAGGTTGTTCACGCCGGCCACAATAAGGCGCGCAACGGCGGCGCCGTAAATACGCCGGTCGTGCACGCCTCGACCATTGTCTTCGACACCATGGCGGATTTGCGCGAGGCCGAGCGCAAGGCGGCGGCCGGCGAGCGGGCCATGTCTTATGGTCGCCGGGGTACGCCGACGCACTGGACGTTACAGGAAGCGCTGACCGATCTTGCCGGCGGTGCCGAGACAATCCTGGTTCCGTCCGGCCTCAGTGCCGGAACTACGGCCGTTCTCGCCTGCGTCAAAGCGGGTGATCATATTCTGGCGAGCGATTCGATTTACGGGCCAACGCGCGATTTCTGCACCAGCTTCATGACCCGCTTTGGCGTCGAGACCTCGTTCTACGATCCATTGATCGGCGGCGGGATCGCGGCGCTGATGAAACCCAACACGACGTTGATTTTGTGTGAATCTCCCGGGTCTTTGACTTTTGAAGTGCAGGATATCCCGGCTATTGCCGCAGTCGCCAAAAAACAAAACGCGCGCGTTGCCATCGACAATACCTGGGCGACGCCACTGTATTGCCAACCGTTGAAACTCGGCGCCGATCTCGTGATCGAAGCGGCAACGAAATATATTGTGGGTCATTCTGACGCGATGATGGGCGCCATCACAGGAACAGCCGAAGCCATTGCGCTTGTGAAAAAAACCAACGGCGCGCTTGGGCTCTCCGTCGCCCCCGACGATGTTTATCTCGCAACCCGTGGATTACGCACGCTGGCGGTGCGCTTGGAGCGGCATCAGGCGAGTGCCATGAAAATCGCGCAGTGGCTTCAGGGTCGCGCAGAAATCAAACGCGTTCTTTATCCGGGGTTGCCGGGAGATCCCGGTCACGCGTTATGGAAGCGCGATTTTTCAGGCGCTACCGGACTTCTGGGCATGGTCTTCAAGACCACGTCGCAGGTTGCGGTTGAGGCGATGCTCGCAGGTATGGATTTCTTTGCGCTGGGCTTTTCATGGGGTGGCTTTGAAAGCCTGATCGCGCCTCTTGATCCTAAGCGCACCGCTTTGCGTTGGAACGAACCTGCTCCTGGTATTCGTATTCACGTCGGGCTTGAGGACGTAGACGATCTCATCGCCGACCTCGATAAAGGTCTCGCGCGGTTTTGCAAGGCGCTTGGGTCATCGTGATTCCCTCAGTCGAAGCGCAACGCATCGCGCGCAGTTTGTTCAACGCCGCGATCGCCAAATATCATGCTGGCGATCTCGATGGTGCGGCGGAAGATTCGCGGCAAGTGCTCGTTATCATTCCTGAGAATGCCGGCGCATTTCATCTGCTGGGTCTCGTGCACCACGCGCAGGGTCGTCATGACGACGCCGCCGATCTGATCGAACGGGCCATGGCCCGCAACCCGCGTGTCGCGGAATATGCAATCGATCTCGCGCACGTGCGTGCCACGCAGGACCGGTGGGTTGATTGCGCGGCTGCCTGCCGGATCGCCATTGCGCTTGAGCCGGACTCGGCTGTTGCCCATTGCAGTCTCGGAATCGCATTGATGTGGCAAGGGCGCGCGAACCTGGCGGAAGAGTCTATCCGCAAGGCCATTGCGTGTGATGCCGATTACGCACCTGCCTGGAGTGCGCTTGGGGAAGTGTTTTATTCTCAAGGCCGCGATGGCGAAGCTGAGAGCGTGTGGCAAAAGGCGATCGATAGAAAGCCCGATGCGGCCGCTGCCCACTTCAATCTCGCGATGTCGCGTCTCGCGGTCGACGACTACGAACAGGGATGGCCCGGCTTCGAGTGGCGCGCGGACGCTGATCCCACGCGTTTTAACGCGCCCGCCTTGGCCGCGCCGCGCTGGCAAGGAGAGCCGCTCGCGGGAAAATCGATTCTCGTTTGGGGCGAGCAGGGACTGGGCGAGCAGGTTCTATTCGCAAGCTTGATCCCCGATCTCATTGCGCGAGAAGCGCAAGTTATTCTCGCGTGTGAACGCCGCCTGGTGCCGCTGTTCGCGCGCAGCTTTCCCAATGTACGCGTAGTCGCCCGCGAAGCGCCGATCTTTCATGTGCAGGCCGATTTTCAAATTCCCATCGGCAGTCTCGCCGGGTTCTTCCGAAAGAATCTTCTCCAATTTCCGTCGCACAAAGGGTATTTGCGCGTCGATCCTGGTTTGGCGGTGGAACTGCGTGCGCGCTATCGCCGCCTGGCGGGCACTGCGCGTATGGTCGGCCTTGTCTGGCGCAGCAGCCGGCGGCGTGGCGGTGCTTTTAAGTCAACCGACCTCGCGGAAGATTGGGGTCCGGTGTTGTGTCAATCGGGTGTGGCGTTTTTCAGTTTGCAGCACGGTCCGGTGTACGCTGCGATCGGTCGCGCGCACATCATGCACGGCTCCATCATCCATCACGACGACACCATCGATTCGGCGGCGGACGTCGACAGCTGGGCCGCACAAATTGCGGCGATGGATACGGTGATCTCCGTTTCCTCAACGGCCGCTCATCTTGCCGGCGCTATGAACGTGCCATGTCGGACATTGACCGCCGCAGGGCCCGGGCGTCTTTGGTATTGGGGCAAGCAGCGCCCCCACACTCCCTGGTACCCCAATATGCGGCTTTACCCTCAGTCCAAGTCCGGCGATTGGTCCGAAGCAATGACGCAAGCCGCCGTAGACTTGGGGCCTGTCTAAGGGCCATGGCCCCTGCATGCCGCGCTCTGGCAAAAATGCACGGCAAATCGGCCCATTTTACGCGTGCCAAAAGGCCTTTTTTGGTGCAGTTAAAGGCGCTTAACCGTACACTCCCTCCCAACGGAGAGATTAGGGCTAACAACGCGAGCCGATACATCGGTTGGCGCGGAAATAATTGAGAAAGACATGAATCTGCAAACCAACCCCAATAAGGGTGCGCCCAGTGGCGCGGCCGTAGCGAAAGCCGATGTCGATTCCATCGTTGTGCGCTTTGCCGGCGATTCCGGCGACGGCGTGCAGCTGCTCGGCCATCAGTTTTCGCAAGAAACGGCCCTGGCGGGCAATTCGCTCGCCACGTTCCCTGACTTCCCCGCCGAAATTCGTGCGCCTACAGGCACGACTTACGGCGTGTCGGCTTTCCAGATCAATTTCGGCTCGCGCGTGGTCAAGACTGCCGGCGATCAGCCCGATGTTCTGGTGGCGCTGAACCCGGCCGCGCTTGCGGTCAATCACAAGGGGTTGCGTAAAGGTGGCCTCGTCATTCTTGATTCCGGCGCGTTCAAAGAGCGCGACATCAAGCGTGCGGGCTTTGACGTCGATCCGCGCACCGACGGTACGCTTAAAGATTTCCGCGTCATGGAAATCGACATCTCGAAGATGGCGCTCGAAGTGGCAAAGCCCTTTGGTCTGTCGCAAAAAGAAGCGCTGCGCGCCAAGAACTTGTGGGTGCTCGGCCTCGTGTCGTGGATGTACGACCGCGAAACCAATTCGACCCTTGATTATATTGCGCGCAAATTCGGGGTCGACGATCCGATCGCTAAAGCCAACGTCGCTGCGCTGAAGGCCGGCCACGCTTACGGCGAAACGCACGAACTTGCCGGCGATGTTGCGCCTGTGCAGATGCCGTCGGTCAAATTCGAACCGGGCACTTATCGTCTCGTCTCGGGCGCCGATGCTTTGGCGTGGGGTCTCGTGGCGGGCGCGCAACTCGCGGGCCTAGAGGCCGTGCTCGCGTCCTACCCAATCACACCATCCTCGCCGGTTTTGCACATCCTCGCGAAGCTGAAGCAGTTCGGCATCACGACCTTCCAGGCCGAAGACGAAATTGCCGCATGCTGCGCGGCCATCGGCGCGTCTTATGCTGGCAAGCTTGGCATTACCGCGTCGTCGGGCCCAGGCATCGCGCTCAAGACCGAAGCCATCGGATTGGCCATCGGCACCGAATTGCCGCTTGTGGTCGTGAACACGCAGCGCGCCGGTCCTTCGACGGGCCTTCCGACCAAAACGGAACAGTCGGATTTGTTTCTCGCTGTTTGGGGCCGCAATGCCGATGCCCCGATCCCCGTTATCGCGGCGTGCTCTCCAGGCGATTGTTTCAACGTCGCCATCGAAGCCGTGCGCCTTGCCACGAAGTACATGACCCCGGTGATGATCTTGTCGGACGGCTACATCGCGAATGCCGCCGAGCCATGGCGCATTCCGTCTATGGCCGACTACGCGCCGTTCAAAGTGGAATTCCGCACCGATCCGGAAGGTTTCCATCCGTTCTTGCGTGACCCCAAAACACTTGCGCGCGTGTGGGCCAAGCCAGGAACGCCGGGTTTGATGCATCGCATCGGCGGCATCGAGAAAGACTACAACTCCGGCAACATCTCCTACGACGCCAGCAATCATCAAAAGATGACGGATACACGCGCCGCCAAGATCAACAACATAGCTAACGACATTCCGGAGCAGGGCGTCGAAGTTGGTGAAACCAAAGGCAAAGTGGCTGTCGTTGGTTGGGGATCGACGTTCGGTCCCATCAACCGCGCTGTGACCAATGCGCGCGCGCAAGGTCTCGACGTATCTCACATTCATATCCGCCATATCTGGCCGCTGCCGCGCAATCTCGGTCAGCTGTTGAAGAACTACGAAAAAGTTCTGGTCGCTGAAATGAACAACGGTCAGATGCTGACGCTGCTGAAGAGCCAGTATCTCCTCGACGCCAAGGCACTTCTAAAAGTCTCGGGTCAACCTTTGAAAATCTCAGAGGTCGAGAGCGCCATCCGCAGCGTCCTGGCGAGCTGAAGGAAGACAGGGTCATGAACGTTCAAACACCACCCGACAAACTCACCGCAAAAGACTTCGCGTCCGACCAGGAAGTGCGCTGGTGCCCCGGTTGCGGCGATTACGCGATCTTGAAGTCCATGCACAAAGCATTGGCCGATATGGGCGCCAGCCCCGAGAAAACCGTGTTCGTCTCGGGCATCGGCTGCTCGTCGCGCTTTCCGTATTACATGGCGACCTATGGCTTCCACACGATTCACGGCCGTGCGCCGGCGGTTGCGACGGGTGTGAAGCTCGCGCAGCCTGATCTGGATGTATGGGTTGTCACCGGCGACGGCGACGCGCTTTCCATCGGCGGCAATCATCTGTTTCATGCGCTCCGCCGCAACGTCGATTTGAACATTCTGCTGTTCAACAACGAGATTTACGGCCTCACAAAAGGTCAGTACTCGCCCACGTCGCGCATCGGCCTGAAGTCACCGTCCACGCCCATGGGCAGTCTCGATAGCCCGGCGCAGCCGTGCGTGTTCGCGCTTGGGTGCAATGCACGCTTCATCGCTCGCGGCATCGATGTGCAAGCCAAAGAGTTGGGTGAATTGTTCAGCCGAGCGCGCGCTCATAAAGGCGCGTCGTTCGTCGAGTTGATTCAGAACTGCATCGTGTACAACGACGGCGTATTCGACGGCTTCACCGCCAAAGACGTTGCTGCCGAAATGCAACTCCACGTCAAACACGGTCAGCCCATGATCTACGGCAAGGAGCGGAACAAGGGCTTACGCCTGAATGTCCAAGCTTTGCAGATCGAAGCGGTCGTCATCGGCGAGAACGGCATCACCGAGAAGGACCTTCTCGTGCACGACGAAAAGAACCGCGTCCTCGCCGGCATGCTGTCGGCCTTACGTTCGCCGCTGTTCCCCGAGGTGTTGGGCGTGATTTATTGCGATCCGGCTACGTCCTATGACTCCGCCGTGGCCGCCCAGGATGCTCTGGCCCGCGCCAAGGGTCCGGGCGATCTCGACAAATTGATGCGCGCCGGGAATACTTGGTCCGTGACTTGATAGAAGCCTGCTCGCGACCGGGCAGGATCAAGGGCGGCGGGGAATAAGCTGTATGGATGACGTTGGCGTCCAGCAATTTCCAAAAGGAAAAGTCCTGTTCAAACAGGGCGAGAAGGGCGATTCCGCGTATATCGTCAACTCAGGCGCCATCGGCCTTTATCGTGAGGCCCAAGGCCGCAAAATCCCGCTCGCGACCGTAAGGCGCGGGGAATTGTTTGGCGAGATGGCTGTCATCGACGGTACACCGCGCATGGCCACCGCGTTCACGCTCGAAGATTCGGCGCTCATGGTCATTCCCATCGACGTCATGCTCGATAAGATGAAGAAGGCCGATTCTTTTATTCGCGCGATTATCCATATGCTCATGAACAATCTGCGCCATGTGCACGATACTTACTCACCAAAATCACGCAGCCTTGTGGACGCGGTCAACAACCTTCAACGCCAAACGGAAATCGTTACGCGCTTTCTGCAAAACGACATTCCACCCAAGGCGCGCGCCGATATCGAGCAGCGCTTGAAAGCGCTCGATACCGTGCTGAAGGAATTGCGCCGTATTGGGACCGCGCACCGCGAAGACGATCGGCGCGAAGATTCGATCCCCAACGAAGCGGACCTTCCGACTTAGTCGGCGGCCGTCATTCGTAGGTTGGGATTTCATTCCATCCGTAACCCAGCTCACGCAACGGTTTGCCTGCAAAGCTGCGGGTGATTTCCATAACCGCTTCGCCGCCCATGTTTTCGTAAAACGCGCGGGCGCTGTTTTCAGCCAGCACCCACACCAATAAGCCCTTCAAGCCCCGCTTTGCGAGACGGTCGGCCGCCGCCATGAAAAGGCGTCGGCCATGCCCCTTGTGTTGGATTCCCGGCATCACATAGAGCGAGGTGATCTCAGCCGCAAAGCGCGAATCATCGGCTCGCGCCGGGCCGCCGGAGACAAATCCCACCACGCGCCGTTCGTGATCCTCACTGACCAGGGTTAAAGTGCGGGGTCCACTGCGCTCCAGCATGCGAATCCAGGTCACCGTCCGATTCTGCACGGTGAGGTTATCCAAATAAGGCTGGGGAATAATGCCGCCGTAGGTCGCCTGCCAGGCGTCCACATGAACCCGGGCGATGGCGGGTGCGTCGTCGATCTCGGCGGCACGGATCGTAAGCATGGTTTAATTTAAGCGCGGGCGCGGGGCGATACTACACCCCTCAAAAAAAGCCTCGTCAGCGCAAGATTCGGGTCGGAAACACCAGAAAGCGCGCTTAGGCTTAGGTCCATGAACGCCATATCAACAGACGCGACGCTGTCTTCGGCAACTCCAACCTCTCGTGATTACGCGCGGGTAGCCGAGGCCATTACCTACATCATCGCGCGCCGGGCCGAGACGCCGTCCCTCGACGCCCTTGCCGGCCACGTCGGTCTCAGCCCCTTTCATTTCCAACGCGTATTCAAACGTTGGGCGGGTGTCAGCCCCAAGCAGTTCATGAGTTACATCACCGTCGAGCACGCTAAGGCCGCGCTCGAGCGCTCCGCCCCGGTTCTCGATGCGGCGTTTGACGCTGGTCTTTCCAGCGGTTCGCGCCTTCACGACGCCTTCGTGAACGTTCACGCGATGACGCCTGGAGAGTACAAAACGCAAGGACGTGACCTCGTGATTCATCACGGTGTGCACGACACGGCTTTCGGGCCCGCGCTCATACTCACGACAGACCGAGGAATTTGCGGCATGGATTTCATTGCGTCGAATGGAGTCGACGAAGCGCTTGCACGCGCTCAGCAGCATTGGTCCCTCAGCCGGTTTGTCGGCGATCAGAAAGCAACGGGTGCCATCGTCGCGCACATGCTCGATCCAAAGGCGCCTCGGTCGCTGTTGATGCGCGGTACGAATTTCCAAATTCAAGTGTGGTCGGCGCTTTTGCGCGTGCCGGCAGGCGCGATTGTCAGTTACGGGGATATCGCCGGCGTCATTGGGCAGCCCGACGCAACACGCGCGGTTGGAACGGCGCTTGGCGCCAATACCATTGGTTACCTCGTACCCTGTCATCGCGTCTTACGCGCGACCGGCCTTTTCAAGAACTATCGCTGGGGTGCCGCACGACGCTACGCAATGCTCGGGTGGGAGGCAGCGTCGCAAGCCTAAAGCCCAATCTCCGGAACGATTGAATACGGTCGCGTCTCGCCCTACAACGGGAGCCAGTTCGCACTCTCGCGTTTCGGTTTATCCTTTGGACGTCAGCCCCGCCGCTCCCGCGCGCCGCGCCGCGGTCGCCTTTATCCTCATAACCATCTTGCTCGACGTGATCGCACTCGGGATCGTCATTCCTGTGTTTCCCACGTTGATCACGTCGTTTTTGGGCGGCAATACGCCGCGCGCCGCGCAAATTTATGGCCTGTTCGGCGCGGCCTGGGCGCTGATGCAGTTTTTGTTTTCACCCGCCGTTGGCGCATTATCCGATCGTATAGGCCGCCGGCCTGTCGTGCTGATGTCCAATCTCGGACTCGGTATTGACTACATTCTCATGGCGATGGCGCCCACGGTTTGGTGGCTGTTCGTGGGACGCATTATTTCGGGTATCACCGCGGCCAGTATTTCGGCCGGCAGCGCCTACATCGCCGACGTGACGCCGCCCGAGCGCCGCGCTGCAGCATTCGGTTATATCGGTGCGGCGTTCGGCCTCGGGTTTGTGCTGGGACCGGCGCTTGGCGGCGTGCTTGGCAGTATCGACCCGCATTTGCCGTTCTGGGTGGCCGGCATTTTGAGTCTCGTAAATTTTGCCTACGGGTTTTTTGTACTTCCCGAATCGCTTCCGAAAGATCGGCGGCGTCCTTTTGTCTGGAGCCGCGCCAACCCCGTCGGTTCGTTAAAACTCCTGCGTTCGCATCGCGAGCTCTTTGGCCTCGCCTCGGTGCACTTTCTGCATTCGCTCGCGCACAATGCACTTCCCAGCGTTTTCGTTCTCTACACGACATATCGCTATGGGTGGAACGCGCGCACGGTGGGTCTGACCCTGGCCGGCTTCGGCGTTGCGACTGTGTTGGTTCAAAGCACGCTGGTGAAACGTGTGGTCGCCGCGCTTGGCGAACGCCGAACGATGCTGCTCGGCCTTTTGTGTGCGGTTATCTTTTTCACGATCTACGGCCTGGCGCCGACCGGTGAGATCTTCTGGTTCGGAACAGCAATTGCTGCGCTGTGGGGATTCTATGGGCCGGCCTCGCAGGGCCTCATGACTCAACGCGTTACGGCGACCGAGCAGGGGCAGCTTCAGGGCGCGATCGCCAGCATCCAAGGCATCACGGGGCTGATTGGGCCGGTTCTCTTTACCGCGACCTTTGCCTACGCCATTAGCCCCGAACGGGAGCTCCATGCCCCCGGCACCCCAATGCTTCTGGCGGGTCTGATTTGCGCCGCCGCCGCACTGCTCGCGTGGCGCGTGACCCGCCCAACAACAGCTCCGTAACGCCTTCAAAAATCCCGAAATTTTTTTAGCGCGACAGGGTTGATTCTGGGCATTCACCCTTTATATCCTTCTCCGACAGGTGCCCATACGGGGCTTGTCGGCGGCCAAACGGCGCGGCCTTTACGGCGCGTCAGGGGACCTATCTCCAGACGCGGACCGCATTAAGGCGCCGGGTATTGCTCAGTGGAGAATATCTCATGCGTACACTCGACCTTTCCCCCCTCTTTCGTGCGTCAGTTGGATTCGACAGCCTCGCCCGCGTATTCGACGCGGCGACGCGTGGTGACGAATCTCAGTTCTCGTATCCGCCCTATAACATTGTGAAGTCGGGAGAAGACGCCTACCTCATTACCTTTGCGCTGGCAGGCTTCGGTGAAAAGGATCTCGACATCCAAGTCGAGAACAACACCCTCACCGTGCGCGGCAAAACGTCGCAAGACCAGGCTAGCGCCTATCTCTATCGCGGCATCGCCGGCCGTTCGTTCGAACGCAAATTCGAATTGGCCGACCATATTCAAGTTACCGGCGCCCGTATGGAAAACGGCATGCTGCACATCGATCTGAAGCGCGAAGTGCCCGAGGCTTTCAAGCCTCGCAAGGTTGCCATCAACGGCAATGACGTCGCGCAACCGAAGATCGCCCACGCGGCCTAATCTTTCTTAATCCAGGACCGCTTCTCGGCGGTCCTTGGGACTCCCCTCAACTTTCGGCGCGGCGCCTTTCGGTGCCGCGCCTTTTCTTTTGCGCTAAACTCGGTCAATGAACCCGCGCTCACCCATTCTCGCCTTCTACGACGGCAGCGGAACAGACGCCGCCGGACGCACCATCGCCGAAATATGGGCGTGGGATCATCGCCGTCTTGAGATGGTACATGACTACATTCAATGGCTGTTCCCACTGCCGGAACCGAGCCGCTTTAACCCTGATGCACCGATCCTTAGCACGACCGATATGTCGGCGTTCCAACGCGATGCCGGTCTTCAGGCGCGGGTGCATCGGTCACTCGACGTAATGCTCGACTTTCTGGGTCTTGGGCGAAAAGAGGGTGTGGTTATCCGCAGCACGCGCTTCACGCCCGCGCTCGATTGGTTGTCGCCGGCCAACCACAATCATCTCCGACTCACCCGCATTCTTCTGTTTCTGAAGCACGCAGGATTGAAGCGAGATGCGGAGGCATTGCTTGCATGTCTGGACGACATCGCTTCACAAGAAGGCGCAGAAAAGATCCTGCCGCAAACGCTTAAATTCTGGCGTGACGCGCTGCGTTAGGGGTGTACGATCTGTCTATCCAGGCAAACGACGATGGGGCAATTTCCATGAAACAGCGTTCGGTTTTTTCCCTCGCGGCCGTCATTTTTTCTGCCACCGTCGTCACCGTATTGGCCGCCGATCAAGGTGCTCCGCCGACGGCCCGCGATAAAGTCGTCGATGTCATTCAAGGCGTGCAGGTCAGCGACCCCTATCGCTGGCTGGAAAATGCCGACGATCCCAAAGTCGCGGCCTGGAGCGACGCCCAAAATGCGCGCGCCCGTGCTTATCTCGACGCCGTTCCCGCACGCGCGAAGCTGAAGGAAAAACTCACCCAACTCACGACGGCCGCTTCCAGCTCCTATTCCGGGCTCACGGCTCAGGGCGGAAAACTGTTCGCGGTGTTCAACGATCCGCAAAAGCAGCAGCCGCAAATCGTTGTTATGAATCTTTCGGCCGATCCGGCTTCGCAAAAGATCGTACTCGACCCCAATGCGATTGATGCCAAAGGCGGCACATCGTTCGATTGGTTTGAGCCGTCGCCAGATGGCAAGCTTCTGGCCGTTTCGCTTTCGGTAGGGGGCAGCGAAGACGGCGATCTGCACGTCTTCGATGTGGCAACGGGCCGTGAAACCGGCACGCCCATCAAGCATGTGCAATATCCCACCGCCGGCGGAAGTATGGCGTGGGCACCGGACGGCACGGGGTTCTGGTACACGCGTTTTCCCGGCACCGAGCGCGCGGAAGCGGATCGTCATTTTTTCCAACAGGCCTATTTCCACAAGGTCGGTAGTCCCTCGGTGGAAGATCCCCTGGTGTTGAGCGACAAGGACGGCTTGCCGCGTATCGCCGAAATCAAATTCGACAACCGCTACAATGCAAAGGCGACGCTGGCTACCGTGCAGCTGGGCGACGGCGGAAAGTTCGCCCATTGGATCTTGCGAAACGACGGCAGCAAAGTTCAGGTCAGCGGATTCGATGACAAAGTCGTCGCAGCAGCTATCGGCCCCGACGACGCGATTTACATGATTTCCCGCGCGGGGGCGCCGAAAGGAAAAATTCTCAAAGCTGCCCTTGCGGATCCGCGCTTTTCAAAAGCGACCGTCATTATTCCTGAAGCTCCCGACGCCATCACAACCGACGCCTGGTCGCTATCGTTGGTCATGACGAAAGACCGGTTGTTCGTTCGCGACATCATTGGCGGACCCACGCAAATCCGCATGTTCGATCTGGCCGGAAAGCCTCTTGGCAAGCTGCCGCTACCGGACTTGGTTTCGGTGGACGAACTTGCAGCCCTGCCGAACGGCGATGTGCTCTACGAGGTCGCCAGCTATCTGCGCCCGCGTTATTTCGCCCGCTGGATCGCTGCCACCGGCAAAAGCGAGGAGACAAAGCTCAAAGTCACCAGCCCCATTACGTACGACGACGTGGAGGTCGTGCGCGAGTTTGCCGTGTCGAAAGACGGCACGCGCGTCCCCGTCAGCATTATTCGCCGCAAAGGCGCGCCCATGGACGGCAGCAATCCGACGGTGCTGAATGGCTACGGCGGTTATGGCATCAACGAAACACCTTCATTTTTAGGGCCGCGCTGGCGGCTTTGGCTCGATGCAGGTGGTATCTACGCCGACGCCAATATTCGCGGCGGCGGCGAATACGGCGAATCCTGGCACCTCGAAGGCAACCTCACCAAGAAGCAGAATGTCTTTGACGACTTTGCGGCTGTCGCCAATTTGCTGATCTCGCGCAAATACACGCGCGGGGAAAAGCTTGCCGTGATCGGAGGCTCCAACGGCGGGTTGTTGATGGGTGCTACACTCACGCAAAACCCATCGCTGGCACATGCAGTCATATCGTCCGTGGGTATTTACGACATGATACGGGTCGAGCTTGATCCGAACGGCGAATTCAATACGCAGGAATTCGGCACAGTCAAAGATCCGGCGCAGTTCAAGGCGCTTTACGCCTACTCGCCCTATCACAATATTAAAGCCGGCACGAAATATCCGGCGATCCTGATGCTGACCGGTGCGAACGATGGCCGTGTGAATCCCATGCAGTCGCGCAAGTTCGCGGCTGCACTGCAGGCCGCAACGACCGGCGGCCCAATTTATTTGCGAACCTCAAAAAGCTCAGGGCACGGGATTGGAAGCGCACTCAGCGAACGCATCGATCAACAAGCCGACACACTCGCGTTCCTCTACGATCAGTTCGGATTGAAGTGATTTAGCTCTACGGAGCCCCGAGATTCTTGGCGACGTCTGCCAAGATCTCGTACGAGCGGAGCCGCGCCGTATGATTGTAAATCATAGCAGCAACCATCACTTCGTCGGCTTGGGTCGCGCGGATAAATTCCGCGAGGCTGCTTTGCACCGTGTTGGGGGCGCCGACAAAGGCATATTTCAGCATATGCGAAGCCTGCACCTTCTCAGCTGGCGACCAGTAATTCTCGATGTCGTCTATGGGCGGCGGAAGTTGCCCACGCGTACCACGAAAGATGTTGGCAAAAGCCTGCTGCGCGGACGTGAACACGCGCCGCGCGTCGGCATCGTTATCAGCGGCGAAAACATTGCACCCCACCATCACGTAAGGCCGGTCCAGCTGCGCCGAAGGTTGAAAGCGTTCACGATAGACCGCGATCGCTTGCATCAACGCGTCCGGCGCGAAATGCGATGCAAAGGCATAGGGTAAGCCCAGCATCGCCGCCAATTGCGCGCCGAATAAGCTCGAGCCCAAAATCCAAATCGGCACACGCAAGCCCGTCCCCGGTACCGCATGAATGGCTTGGCCCGGTTGCGTGGGTCCCAAAAGCGCCTGCAACTCCAAAACGTCGTCGGGAAATCGATCGGAACTGACCGGATCACGCCGCAAAGCGCGCCACGTGCGTTGGTCCGTGCCCGGCGCGCGGCCAAGCCCGAGATCGACGCGTCCTGGGTAAAGCGATTCCAACGTGCCGAACTGTTCCGCGATCACAAGCGGGGAATGATTCGGTAGCATAATGCCGCCCGCGCCGACGCGAATAGTTTGGGTTCCGCTCGCCACGTATCCGATCGCGACGGATGTGGCCGCGCTGGCGATTCCTGCCATGTTGTGATGTTCCGCGAGCCAGAATCGCTTGTACCCCCACGTTTCGGCGTGTTGCGCGAGGTCCAGCGAATTTCGCAACGAATCGCGTGCCGTGGAGCCCTGAGGAATGGGCGCGAGGTCGAGAATGGAAACTGCGGTCATGCGCCGAAGCTTAACGCATCCGCTGTTACTGGAACATGGCTACCAGTTTATTGGTACGCGTGAGGGCGTTCGATAATTTTTGAATGACCATGTGGTCGAAACGGCGCGATAACGCGGGGTGGTCTACCCTCAAACGCTCCAAGGCCGCAGCGTGCAGGACATAAATCGATGAGTCCGTTTCAGCCGCAATCGACGCCGTGCGCGCATCTCCCGTGTAAAACGCCAACTCTCCGACCATGGCGCCTTTGTGCAGCTTTGCCAGGCGAATCGCAGCGGTGCTGCCCGCCGCCTTGATGACTTCCAAGCTGCCGCTCTCGATGAAGAAAAGCTCCGCTGACCGGTCATTTTCTTCACAAAGAAGCGCGCCCGCCCGCACGTGCCTTAATTCGCAATAGCGCAGGAAGATTTCGCGATCTGCTGTGCTTTCCAGAAAGGCAAGCGGCGTTGCTGTTGCGCTTCCCCAAGCGGCGATGATGCCGTCTTCGGCGGTTTCGACCGCCTGATCAAGTGACGCGAACATTGCGACGCGACCACCGTCTTTGAAAGGACCGACAATCGATCGCACGCTCGCCTCGTTGACAGGCGCGTGGACCAGATAAAACCGAATGGGCTTGTCGCGGTAGCGGCGCAGAATGCGCTGGAATACGCCTATCGCAGAACTGTCGATAGCACTGACCTTCGAAAAATCGATCACCACGCCTTCGACGGCGCGGTCGAGTGTTTGAAAGACCGCATCGATCTTGCTGGCGGAACCGAAGAAAACATAACCGCTCAGGCGATACAGCAGCGTTCTCGCGCCGCGCGCGCGTAAGGTCTCGGCTTCTTGTTCCGGGCGCACGACCGAACTGGTGAAAAGCGACAAATTGGTTGCCAAGTCGGCCAGCGGCACGCGGCTATAGCTCACCACGAACACGACGCAGGCAATCAGCAGGCCCGCCGAAAATCCAACTAAAAATCCGTAGTTCACCACGAGGCCGAGGATGAGAAATATCTGAAGAAATTCCACGGGCCGCGTGGCGCGCCGTTGATCCCACAACCACTGTTTCAACATGCCCGAGCCTAGGAATAATACTAGGCCGCCCAACGCCGCCTTGGGCACATACGTGACGAGTGGGCCGGCGCCGAACAACATGGCGACACACATGGCAGCCGCCACGGTGCCGGCGATGGCCCCCCCGCCGGTTTGCTTGTTCAGCATCGTGCGACCGATAGAAACCAACCCGAAGAACCCACCCAATCCGGCGGTCAGTATCGCTAGGCCCGTGTGCGTTTTAAGCACTTTGTTCAGGTCGAATTCCTTGTGGTAGTTCATCTCCAGGCTAGCAACGGAAATCAGAACCGTGAGCAGCCCGACGAAGCTGACGACAAGCATGGCCGGCAAATTTGCCAACAGGTAGTGAAGGTCTTCGCCGCGCCACGTCACGGCCCAGGGCGCGCGCCACTGCAGATTCTGCATGGGCGGGAACATCCACGTTTCCCTGCTGCAAAAAGCTTCCTGACAAACGCCGCTCGTGAGGAAGAGATTCACCGCGAGTGTGATCACGAACATGGTCATCGGTATCAGCAATGCGGCGGAGACGCGGCGCGAAAGCGCATGAAGGATGCCGGCCACAACAATGCCGAAGGCCAGCTCGGGACGAACAGGATTGACGAGGAATTTTTCAAACCCTGTTAGAGTCAGCGGCGTTCCGGAAATAATGTTGAAGGCGCCGCTCGCCATCAACCATCCCGTGGATGCAAGGAATCCGGCCATGACCGAAAAGGGAATATAGCGCACCAGGTTCGACAGGCGCGCCTGTGCGACGGCGTAAAACGCCGCCGCAGAGACAAGTGAGGTCAGAAACACGGTGCCAATCGCGAGATTGAGTCTATGCTCACCGCTGAGGCTAAGAGCGTCCAGGCCGGCAAGCAGGCTCGCCAAAACCGACGTTGTATTTGAATCGGGCCCCGCGATGAACGACCGCTCCGAAAACCACCCGAATAACGCGCCGATCACGGCCGTGATCAGGGTGATCGTGATTCCGTATCCAATGAATGGCGCGAGCGATCCGGAAAACAATAACGCGCCATAAGACAGCGCGTAGATAATTGCGCTCAGCCCAACGATGACTCCTGCGACGGCTTCGCGGCCTATGGATCTTGCGTGCATCAGTGTGTGACGGGGCTAGGGGTAAATTCGTCCAAAACCGCATCCGCCAGCGCGTCGTTGGAATCGACGAACTTCGAAGGATTGGCGCGGTATTGGCGTTCCATCCCGAAGGGAATTTCGGTACAGCCGAGAACAGTGATTTCTGCGCCGCGCTCGAAAAGAAGATGCGCTGCTTTTTCGTAGGCGGCTTCTGCGCCCGCCCAATCGTTGGCTTTCATCATGGCGATGCCCGGCGACACCAGCGTTTCAAATTCTTCGTCCGTGGGCGTCACCACGGCGTACCCCATCTCGGTCAGGGTATTGCGGTAAATGCTCATGCGGTGGGTGCCGAATGTCGACAGCACACCGACCGTGCGTGCAGCAGGATTTTTCTTGGCGATCTGCTTCGCGCTGGCGCGAACAATGTGGATAAGCGGGACGGCCGACGCCGTCTGCATCTCATCAAACCAACAATGGGCACTGTTACAGGGAATGCAAATGGCTTTGGCGCCACTCTTGTTGAGGACATCGATTCCCTGCAAAAGCTTTGGTAGCGGTGAAGCGCCCGTGCCGACGATATTTGCGGTGCGATCAGGTATCGTGCAATCGCCGTAAAGCATGACGGGAATGTGCGCCTGATCGACCGTCGCCGGCGTCTTTTTTACCAATTTACGCAGGAAGTCGGCCGTGGCCAATGGCCCCATGCCGCCCAGGACGCCAAGAAAGTCGCGCATATATTCGGAGCCCCCGCCCACTGCCTTTTATGCCTACATGCTGGTCGTAGACCGCATTGTACAGCAAAGACTAGCGCACAAATGCCATGAGATGACGGCGGTTTTTGGATTTAAGTGACCGGTTTGACCCAAGGCTTTCCGGAATCACGGCCAATCACGATTTTGGTCGCCGTCGTCCGCCGGTTTTCCTGAATGACTTATCTGTTTCCAACTGAGGTGCGACGTTTACGCACGGACGTTTTGTGAGCCGGTGCGGATGTTTTTTCGCGCGCCTCCAATTTTCCTAAATCTCGGATGATTAAGGATCCGTATCGTATTGTCAGCAAACCTTGCTCTTGAAACCGGCGCAAAGTTCTGTTGACGGCTTGCCGCGGCGTTCCAACCATTGTCGCAAGCTCAGCTTGCGACAAATGACGCGGCAAGCGAATGCCCTCTTCGCACGCGACGCCAGAGGCATTTGCGATATATACGATCAGTCTAATGAGACGATCCGACATCTCATCTAAATACAAACCGATAAAGAGCTTTCCGATATACCTTAGGCGGCTATTGAAATAGCGCAAAAGAGCGCCATCCACGTGGGGAAAGTCCTTGCGAATCTCGATGATTGCCGGCTTCGCGAGGATTTGTAGCTTGGTGGTTCCTCGGGCTTCCGCGGTTTGCAGCCGTGGCTCATCATCAATCAGATTGTTGATCCCAAAGCAGGTCCCTTTCTCAAACAGGATCTGCGAATACGTCTGACCATCGGGTCGGGTCGAGGATAGCCGAACCGCACCCGACACGATGCGATACGTTTCGTCGCTGTTGTCATCCTGCGCATAGATGATCTGCCCGTCGCGAAAAACGCGCGTCTGCATTGCCCGCTTCGCTGCTGCCAGGGCATCCGGCGACAGCCACTTGAGAAGGTCGGGCGAGAACTTATCGCGGCTCGTACTATTCAAAGATCGCACCTGGAATAAGAGTCGCAGTTCGTCGTCCTTAGGTGGTGCCCGCTCCCGGACTTGAACCGGGACGACCCGATAAAAGGTCTACGGATTTTAAGTCCGTTGCGTCTACCATTCCGCCAAGCGGGCACACGGGAATCGGCGGGGCCACCCTAATCAGCAACGCGTGAGAGGGCAACGTCCACCGCGCGGGAATTTAGAGCGCGGGGCGCACGGTGTCCGCTAAAATCTGCGTCCATTTATTGAGGTCTTCGTTTTTGCCCTCGTGGCGGTCCACCGCGACATCCGCGAACACCGGCACACCGGCTAACCACTGGGCCTCAGCATCGTCGTTCGTCAGCGCAATCGCCAATGCGTGCGTCAGTTCTACATGCTGGCTCGGTAACTGTGCCAGATTCAACGCGGCTTGGAAAACAAGCTCCACGCGGCCGCGCACTTCCGCTGCGCCGGCGACCCGTGTGATGGGGATGTTCTCTCCCGCCACGTAGAACCGCTCGCACACGGACAGCGAACGCGAAAGCATGGTTCTACAAGCGATGGGCCGTGCGATGTAACCGCCACATAGCCCCGCCTCAAGCACGGCACAAAACAGTCCGCTGAGATCGCGCTGTTGTTGCGGCACCGCGCGCATTTCCTCCGCCGCGCCGATAATTTTCTGAGCGAGCGCTGCATCGCTTCGCACGTGGGCAGCTAGGCTCAAAACTTCCGGAATCGTCACGCCCACAAACGATGCGCAGCAATAATGGCACCCCTTGGTGCAGGCGGCGGCCTCCGTCACATGGCGCGCGACGGTCATATCCATAAGACGGTGGACGTATTCGGCGGCAGCACTCGCCCGCCGCGGCACAGTTGTATCTCGCAACATAAGCGCCAGGTGAAGCGTGTGGGCTTTTTCCGCACGCAAATCCGATCCCATGTCCAGGGGCTGGCCAATCCAAAGCGCGTGTTCGCTGGAAATAGGGTCGATCATGGACAAGAACCCTACTCATGCTCACCTACACGAGCAACGTGCTTGATCGCGGGGCCGGGATCGGGCAACAGAAGCCATGCCTAATCCCACCGACATCATCCTCACCGCTGAAGATATTCAGGCGCGCGTGCTTTACCGGGATGGCCTGATTCTTATTATCAACAAACCGCCCGGAATTCCGGTGCACGCCGGCTTCGGCGGCGGCGTCAATCTCGAGCAAAGTTTTGTACACCTCACTTATGGGCTGCCGCGCCCACCGTCGCTCGCGCACCGGCTGGATCGCGACACGTCGGGCTGCTTGGTGCTCGGGCGTCACACCAAAGCCCTGCGTCAGGTCGGCGACATGTTTGTCAAAGGCGACGTCCGTAAGACCTATTGGGCCGTGGTTTCCGGCCGCCCTAGAAATGACGAGGGCCGCATCAAAATTGCTTTGAGCAAAGTCGGACAGGGCCCCGGTTGGAAAATGAAAGCCGACCCGGACGGGCAATCGGCAACGACAGATTACAAAGTGCGCGGCTCGGTCGAAACGCCCAATGGTGTGCGCACATGGCTGGAGTGCCATCCCCACACGGGGCGCACGCATCAAATCCGCGTGCACTGTTTAGAACTAGGATGTCCTGTCGTCGGCGATCGCGTTTATGGTCCGCCGCATCCGACTGCAACCCTTATGCTTCACGCGCGCGCCGTCGTGTTGCCGTTGCATCCAAAGCGGGATCCGATTCGTGCCGTGGCTCCGGTGCCCGAACACATGGCGGCCGATCTTGCCGCTTGCGGATTTAAGGGCGACGAGAAGAAAGCTTAGGTCGGCGGGTGAGTCTCAGGAGTTCCATCCAAGGCCCGCATCATGATCTCGACTTCGCTCAATGCACGGTTGATGGCGGCGGTGTCAGTGGAGCGCGCGACAACGCTGACGAAATAACGGTTATCCCGCATGCTGGGGTAACTGCCGATGCCGACGCTGGGATAGCGTGCCTGGATGGCCGTGAGTTCATTGGCGATATCGCCTTCGCGCACGAAGCCATCAACGCTGCCTGAACGCATCGCATCGCCACGCGCGAGGTAAGGCACGGCGGCCTCGAACATGGCCTGGCACACCATCGGGATCCCGGCCATCACGAACACATTGCCGATCCGATAACCGGGCGTGAAATATGATTTGTTCTCGATCACTTGCACGTCGAGGCCATCGGGCACCTCTGACATTTTCAGCCGCGCTTCATTGGTGCTGTCGCCGTAGTGCGCACGCATGCGCCTTTCTGTTTCGGGATGACGCATCACGTTGCGTCCAAAGGCCTGCGCGATACAGGCCGTGGTGATGTCGTCGTGCGTAGGGCCAATGCCGCCGGTCGTGAAGATATAAGTGTAGGTCGCGCGACAGGCATTCACCGCATCGACGATCGCCGCGGGAACGTCGGGAATAACGCGGCACTCTCTCAGGCGAATGCCTAATTCGCCCAAGCGGGTCGCGATAAATTTGACGTTCGTATCTTGCGTGCGGCCCGAGAGAATCTCGTCGCCGATAATCAGAATGCAGGCTGTGGGCGCGTCGCTCATAACCAATCCTGCAGGATGGGAATTAAGGGCTCGTCGGCGGCCGGCATGGGATAATTGCGTAGCTGATTACCGCGCACCCAGGCAATGCGCTGCCCTTCCATCGGTTGGACTTTGCCTTTCCATTGCCGGCAAATAAAGAGCGGCATCAGCAGGTGGAATTTTTCGTAAGAATGCGAGGCAAAGGTGAGTGGTGCGAGGCAGCTTGCGCGAATATCGATGCTGAGTTCTTCGTGCAGTTCGCGGATCAAAGCGGCTTCGGGTGTTTCGCCAGCTTCGACTTTTCCGCCCGGAAACTCCCACAGCCCCGCCATGCTCTTTCCTTCGGGGCGCTGCGCCAGCAGCACGCGATTGTCGGCATCCAACAGGGCCACGGCCGATACCGTGATGATGGGTAATCCCGAACGCGGTTCCGGAACAGCGGCCGACCAGCAGCCGCTTTCATCGTCCGTTAGGCCAGCCCTAGGTTCGGTAGGAGCCATTGATATCGATATAACCGTGCGTCAGGTCGCAGGTCCATACGGTGGCGCTGCCTGTTCCAATGCCGACATCCACTTCGATGGAAATGTTTTTGCCCTTCATGTGCGCGACGACCGGCGTCTCATCGTAATTGGAAACCGGTTCACCATTGTGAGTGATGGCGACACCGCCCACAGAGATCGTCAGTTTATCGCGGTCGGCGCGCTCGCCGGCTTTACCCACGGCCATCACGATCCGGCCCCAGTTTGCGTCCTCGCCGGCGACGGCGGTTTTCACCAAAGGCGAGTTTGCGATGGATAGAGCGATACGCTTGGCGCCGTTTTTGTGTTCGGCGCCGGTGACTTTGATTTCGATGAACTTGCTCGCACCTTCACCGTCGCGCGCGACGAGTTGGGCGAGTTCGATCAGCAACGAATCAAGCGCTGCCCGAAATTCTGCAAGGCGCGCATCGTCCACGGATGTCACTTGGGCATGCTGCGCCTTATTGGTCGCGAACATCAGCAGCGTGTCGGAGGTGGAGGTGTCGCTGTCCACCGTCATGCAGTTGAAGCTTTTGTCGGCGCCGGTTGCGATCAAGGTCTGCACCACAGGCGCCGCCAGCGCCGCGTCGGTGAACACATAGGCCAGCATCGTGCCCATATCGGGCGCGATCATGCCTGAGCCTTTGCAAAAACCGTTGATGGTCACGGTGACGCCATCGATTTTGGCCGTGCGTGTGGCCAATTTCGGAAAGGTATCCGTGGTCATAGTGGCTTTGGCTGCATCGAGCCAATCGGTTGCAAGCTTTGCCGAGATCTGCGGCAACGCCTCGGTGATCTTGTCCACTGGCAACGGCACGCCGATGGTGCCGGTCGAGGACACAAACACTTCACTCGGCTTGCAGCCAAAAACCGCGGCGGCACTTGCGCAGGTCGTATCGACGTCGGCGACCCCGCGCTTGCCGGTAAAGGTGTTGGCATTTCCGGCGTTCACGACCAGTACCCGCCCGGTTCCGCCCTTCAAGTTCGCCCGACAGCTTTCCACGGGCGCCGAGGCCGTCAGCGACCGCGTCAGGACGCCGCCCACGGTGGTACCGGCGTCCAGCACTGCAACCATGAGATCGGAGCGGACTTTGTAACGGATTCCGGCCGCATGGCTGGCCAAACGCACGCCGGCAATGGCCGGCAGGGTGGGATATGAGGTGGGGGCGAGCGGTGAAACCGCGCCTGTCATGGCGAAGCGTCCTTACAACACGAAGATTTGAAGCCCGGTTTCAATGACATAGGCGGGGTCTTGGAACAAGCCGCCGGTGATGGCGTTTCCCTCGACTTCTGCGCGATGACACATTGCCGGCCGAAGGCCGATAAAATGGCGGAATATCAAGCGAATCTGTCGAATCTTAAGGCGCCTGCGTTGACTTCGGGGCACCCGGCATCTATCTGTTTCGCAACCACCAAACCTAAGACGCGGGCTTCGCGCCCTTCGCCCATTTCCCGATTGAGGTTGCAATGCTCGGCGCGTTCGCCAAACGGCTTTTCGGTTCTCGTAACGACCGGCTCATCAAGTCCTTCCGTCCCATCGTCGCCGCCATCAATGCCAAGGAAGCCGAAGTGGCTGCCCTGGACGATGCCGGCTTGCGCGCCCGCACCGATTGGCTGAAAGGGCGCCTCGCGGCCGGTGAGACGCTGGACGATATTCTGGTCGACGCTTTCGCCACCGTTCGCGAAGCCGGCAAGCGTACCCTAAAGCAACGCCACTTCGACGTTCAGCTCATGGGCGCCATGGTGCTGCACCGCTGCATGATCGCCGAAATGGGCACCGGCGAAGGCAAGACGCTGGTGGCAACGCTCGCGGTTTATCTGAACGCGCTCAGTGGCAAAGGCGTGCACGTCGTGACCGTGAACGACTACCTCGCCAAGCGCGATTCCGAGTGGATGGGCCAGGTCTATCGCTTCCTCGGCCTCACGGTCGGCTGCATTCAGCATCACCTGAGCGATTTGGAACGCCGCGCGGCCTATGCGTGCGACGTCACGTACTGCACCAACAGCGAGATGGGCTTCGACTACTTACGCGACAACATGAAGTATTCGATGGAGGAGATGGCTCACCGCGAATTCAACTACGCCATCGTCGACGAAGTCGACTCGATCCTCATCGACGAAGCGCGCACGCCCCTGATCATTTCCGGTCCGTCCCAAGACCGCACGGATTTGTACGACCGCGTCGACCGCATCATTCCGCTGATGCAGCCCGAGCACTTCGAGAAGGATGAGAAGCAGCGCTCCATCACCTTCACCGACATTGGCACCGAGCATTTAGAACAGCTGCTGCGCGACAACGGAATTTTGACCGAAAATGGATTGTACGATCTCCATAATATGGCGCTCGTGCACCACGCGAACCAAGCCCTGCGTGCTCATCACCTGTATCGTCGCGACGTCGACTATCTCGTGAAAGACGGACGCGTTCATCTGATCGATGAGTTTACCGGCCGCATCATGGAAGGCCGCCGCTTGTCGGAAGGTCTGCACCAGGCGCTGGAAGCCAAAGAACACGTCGACGTTCAGAACGAAAACCAAACACTCGCGACCATCACCTATCAAAACTATTTCCGCATGTATCCGAAGCTGGCCGGTATGACCGGCACGGCGATGACGGAAGCAGAAGAATTCGGCGAGATCTACGGCCTCGACGTTGTCGACGTGCCCCCGAATTTGCCGCGCATTCGTAAGGACGAGCACGACGAGGTCTACCGTACGGCGACTGAAAAATATAAAGCGATCGCCGATCTCGTTGAAGAGTGCCACGCGCGCCAGCAACCCGTGCTGGTCGGCACCGTATCAATTGAGAAATCAGAGCTGCTCGCCGAGATTTTGCGTAAGCAGAAGAAGATCAATCCACAAGTTTTGAACGCCAAGTACCACGAACAAGAAGCGTTCATCGTCGCACAGGCTGGCGTTCCGGGCTCTGTGACCATCGCAACCAACATGGCCGGCCGCGGCACCGACATTCAGCTCGGCGGCAATGCCGAGTACCGCTTCATGCAGGAAGAGGGCGTGCAAGGGCGCGTCATCACGGAAGAAGAAAAGGCGACAATCCGCGCCGACATCGAGGCTAAGAAAGAAATCGCGCGTCAAGCGGGCGGCCTTTACGTCGTCGGCACCGAACGTCACGAAAGCCGGCGCATCGACAATCAGCTGCGCGGCCGGTCTGGCCGCCAGGGCGATCCGGGTGGTTCCAAGTTCTTCCTGTCGCTCCAGGACGATCTCATGCGCATCTTCGGCTCCGAGCGCATGGACGGCATGTTGCAGCGCTTAGGCCTTGAGGAAGGCGAAGCGATTATCCACCCCTGGATCAACAAGGCCATCGAGAAAGCGCAGCAGAAAGTCGAAGCCCGCAACTTCGATATCCGCAAGAATTTGCTGCAGTTCGACGACGTCATGAACGATCAGCGCCGGGTCATCTTCGATCAACGCAAAGAGATGATGCAGAGCGAAGATCTGTCGGTACTCGTCAACGAGATGAGCCACGAAGTAATCGCCGATTTCGTCGCAAAATTCATTCCCGAACGCGCGATGCACGAAGACTGGGATTTGGCCGGACTGCACGAAGAAACCTTACGTGTATTAGGTCTCGATCTGCCGCTCACGGCGTGGGCCGCGGAAGAAGGCATTGCCGACGAAGAAATTCGCGAACGCATCACGCACGCGGCCGACACCAAATTCGCCGATAAAGCCGTTAATTTCGGCGAAGAGCTGATGCGCCGGATTGAGAAAAGCCTCATCCTGCAAGCCATCGATCAGGGTTGGCGCGATCACCTGGCGCAACTGGACATGCTCCGCCACGGCGTGAACTTGCGCGCTTATGGACAGAAGCAGCCGCTCCTGGAGTACCAACGCGAAGCGTTTATCATGTTCAACGAGCTTCTCACGGGCTTGCGCGAACGTGTGGTCACCATGCTGTCGCGCATTGAAATTCGCACCGAGCCGGCGCCGGAAGATTTCCGTCCGCCGACGTTGCAAACGCGTGAAATTAAGGAGCAGGTGGCGCCCATCGTCGGTGGCGATGGCACGACCGAATCCGATCTGGCTGCGCAGCGCGCCGGCCTTCCGCGTGTCACTGCCGAGCAGCGCGATCCCAACGATCCCAGCACTTGGGGCAAGGTATCGCGCAATGAGGCGTGTCCGTGCGGTTCCGGCAAAAAGTTCAAACACTGTCACGGCATCGAACGCGAAGTCGCTTAATCGCGAAGTCGCCAAGCGTGGCGTAGTTGTCATTTTGCTTCTCTCGCCAAAGGCGCGAGAGTCCGCGCATGCAAAAAATTAAAATTCCCGCATTCGCCGGGATTCTGTGGTGTTCGTCATAATGGCTGCCGTCACGGTTCTGCGTCATGTGGCGTTTGAAGACCTCGGAATTCTGGAAGAATTATTCGCCGCGCGCGGGTGGCTCGTCACCTACGTCGAGGCGCCGGTGGCCGACTGGGCGACAGTTGATTTGCTAGAGTCCGATTTGCTGGTGATTCTCGGTGGGCCAATCAGCGTCTACGAGGAAAGCAGCTATCCGTTCCTCACGCCGGAGATCGCCGCGCTCAAGCGCCGTCTCGATGCCGACAAACCTACGCTCGGTATTTGCTTGGGCGCGCAACTGATCGCGCGCGCACTTGGGGCAGCGGTGTATCCCGGACGGGAGAAAGAAATCGGTTGGCGCCCGTTGTTAATGACGCCCGCAGGCAACGCATCGCTCGCGCGTTATTTCTCGGCTGGCGAAACCTTCATGTTCCACTGGCACGGCGATACGTTCGACCTGCCGGCAGATGCCGTGTTGTTAGCATCAACCGATGTTTGCACGAATCAAGCTTTCACCTGGGGCAAAGGCACTCTGGCATTCCAATGCCATCCCGAAGTGCGCGCAGCCGATCTTGAAAAATGGTACGTGGGCCACGCGGCGGTACTTATTTCGGTTCACCTTCACGTCAGGAATTTACGCGCAGATGCCGCGCGCTACGGCGCTGCCCTCGAACGTCAGGGCAAGCGGTGTTTCAACGAGTGGCTGGACAACCTGGGCCTTAAGTAGCTTCCGGATCGAGGCCCATGAGGCTGCGTGCGAACGTACGCGAGGTGAAGGGCCGCAAATCTTCTGCTGCCTCGCCGACACCCACGTAGTGAATCGGCAGTTTGAATTTTTCCGCCAGCGCCACCACAACGCCGCCCTTGGCTGTGCCGTCGAGCTTAGTCATCACCAATCCCGTAACGCCCACCATTTGTTTGAACACTTCGACCTGCGCATGCGCATTTTGGCCGACCGTGGCATCAAGCACGAGCAACGTGGCATGAGGCGCTGTAGGGTCGACTTTGGCGATGGCGCGCACCACTTTTTGCAGTTCCGCCATCAGGATATCTTTGTTTTGCAAACGTCCCGCCGTGTCGATCAGCAGCACGTCGTCGCCGCGCTTGCGCGTTTCCATCAGCGCCTCGAACGCAAGGCCCGCTGAATCGGCGCCGGTATCTTTGGCGACTACGGGCGAATTGGTGCGAGCTCCCCAGACTTTCAATTGCTCCACCGCAGCGGCGCGAAACGTATCGCCGGCAGCAAGCGTTACGCTATGACCTTCGCCGCGCCAGTGATGGGCCATCTTACCGATGGTTGTGGTCTTACCGGCACCGTTGACCCCGACAACCAGGACGACAAACGGCTTTCGCGCCGGATCGACAGAGAGCGGCAGCGACGCAGGCTCCAATATTTTTGCGATCTCGTCCGCCAACGTTGTGCGCACTTCCTCCGGCGTCACTTCCTTGCCGAAGCGGGTTTTGCTGAGGTCCTGGGTTAATTTCGCGGCCGTCGCGGTGCCAAGGTCGGCACTGATCAACAGGTCTTCCAGTTCCTGAAGCGCCACGTCATCGAGTTTCTTCTTCGTGAGAATGTCGGTAATGCCGCCCACGAGTTTCGAGGACGACTTGCTGAGGCCCGACTTCAGGCGTGCTAGCCAATTTCCAATCGCCATCAGGTAACTTCGCCGTGCAGCACATCGGAGGTGGCTGAAACGATGCGCGCGGCGACAATACCGCCGCGCTCGCAATTGCCCGTCAACGAGACGGACAGATAGTGCTCACTGTGGCCATGTCCGTCGCGCTCGATAAGAACGCGTACAGTCGTTCCCACATGTTGCGTGAGTTGCGCCGCCAAAGCCGCTCGCCCTTTTTCGCGCAGGCGCGCGGCACGGGCTTTGACGACGTCGCTTTTGACCTGAGGCATTTGCGCGGCCGGCGTTCCCGGACGGATGGAATAGGGGAACACATGTAGCAACGCGAGGCCGGCGTCGTCGATCAGCGCCAAGGTGTTGTCGAACATGGTGTCGGTTTCAGTCGGGAACCCGGCGATAATGTCGGCGCCAAAAACGGCGCCTGGACGCAGCGCTCGCACACGTTCGCAAAAGGCAATGATGTCGGCGCGCAAGTGACGGCGCTTCATGCGCTTCAGAATCATGTCGTCGCCGGCTTGCGCCGAGATATGAAAATGCGGCATCAGCCGCGGCTCATCGGCGATGAGTTGAAACAAATCTTCGTCGACTTCTGCAGGGTCGAGGGACGACAATCGCAGGCGCGGCAATTCGGGGACAGCTTGCAACAAGCGGCGCGTCATCTGTCCCAATGTCGGCGTGCCGGGCAGATCGCTCCCATAACCGGTGATGTCCACGCCGGTCAGAACCACCTCGCGGTAGCCGCCTTCCACAAGGCCGCGTACTTCCTGCACGATGCGGCCCATGGGAACGCTGCGGTTATTGCCGCGCGCGAAGGGAATGATGCAAAACGTGCAGCGGTGATCGCAGCCCTGTTGGATTTGTACGAAGGCGCGCGTGCGGCCATCGAATGCTTCCACCAAATGCTCGGCGGTTTCGCGCACGGTCATGATGTCGCTGACCAAAACCGGTGTTTCCAAGTCGGCGTGAAAGCTTTCGGCTTTCATCTTGTGCTCGTTGCCCAACACCCGGTTCACTTCCGGCATGGCGGCATAGCGCGCTGGGTCTAATTGAACGGCGCAACCGGCCGCGACGATGTGTGCGTTGGGATTCTCGCGGCGCAGGCGGCGCAGCATTTGCAAGCCCTGGCGCTCGGCTTCCTTCGTCACCGCGCAGGTATTAACGATGATCGCGTTGTCCAAGCCGGCGGTGCGCGCGTGCGAGCGCATGACTTCGCCTTCGTAGGTATTTAGACGGCACCCTAGGCTGACAACTTGCGGGGCTTTATCTTCCGGCTTGATCGCGTTCATGACAGCAGGCTCCGATCGAGCGTGCCGACAAAACTTTCGGCGACCGGTCCAGTCATGATCACATGATTATCGGCGCGCCATTCGATGCCGAGGTCGCCACCGTCGAGTGTCACGGTGACTTTGCGATCCGTCAAACCGCGACGCGCGGCCGCGACGGCAGCGGCGCAAGCGCCTGTGCCGCACGCTTGCGTGATACCCACGCCGCGTTCCCACACCCGCATACGGATGTGACCGCGATTAAGAACTTGCACCGCTTCCACATTGGTCCGTTTCGGAAACAAGGCATGATGTTCGACCCTGGGTCCGTGTTTCATCAAATCGATGGTTTCGGCGTCCTCCACAAAGAAGACCGCATGAGGGTTACCGACGTTCACCACCACGGCTTCATGCAAGGGCCCGACTTTCACCGGCACGTGAAGCGTGTCGATGTCTTCCGCCAGTGGAATTTGTTGCCAATCAAGATTGGCGGGCCCCATGTCGATGGACACCAATCCGTTTGCCGCGCGCGTGGCGATAATGTCGCCGCCAAGTGTCTCGAGAACAATTTTATCTTTGCCGGTTTCATCCATCAGCACCGATGCAACGCAGCGGCTGCCGTTGCCGCAGCTTTCCACCACGCCTCCATCGTTATTGCGAATGGCCAAAAAGACGTCGCCGCCATTCTTCGGCGGTTCGATGATCATGATTTGATCGCAGCCCACGCCGCGCCGCCGGTCGGCGATGGCGGCGGCAGACTTCGCGGTCAGCGCAAACGAATCCCGTCGCGCATCCAGCACGACGAAATCGTTGCCTAATCCGTGCATCTTCCGGAAGGCAAAGCCCTGCGATGATTTACCTGTTGCCATGGCCGCGTTATAGGTGTGAGGGGTGCTGCTGTCTAGGAAGGCACTCTATATGGGTTCGCCGCAAAAAGGTGCCAAGGCCTTGAGTTCAAAGAGCTCATCGAACATTGAGGCCTTCTTGAAGGGCGAGGCTCTGGCCGGCCTTATTCTCATGGCCGCTGCGGCCGTGGCTTTGGGCGTGGCTAACTCGCCGTGGGCGGCCGATTACACCGCAATTCTCGAAACGCCGGTGCTAACCAAATCGCCGCTACATTGGATCAACGACGGCCTCATGGCCGTGTTTTTTCTCCTGGTGGGACTCGAGATCAAACGCGAGATCGTGGGCGGCGAGCTATCGACTCGCGCCAAGGCCGCGTTGCCGATTCTGGCAGCCGCTGGCGGCATGGCCGGCCCTGCGCTCATTTACACGGCGATCAATTGGAGCCACCCGGCCTATCACGTCGGCTGGGCGATTCCCGCGGCCACCGACATCGCGTTTGCCCTGGGCGTTATGGCGTTGCTTGGCAGCCGTGTGCCCCGTTCGCTCAAGATTTTCCTCACGGCGCTCGCTGTCATTGATGACCTCGGCGCCATTCTCATCATCGCGCTGTTCTATACGGCCGATCTGTCGGGATTGGCGCTCGGTGTCGCGGCGATTTGTGTCGTCGCAATGTTTGCGCTCAATCGCCTGAACGTGCGGAAAGTATGGATTTATATGATGATTGGCGCGGTTCTTTGGGCGGCCGTGCTGCAATCGGGCGTTCATGCAACCATGGCCGGCGTCATCACCGCGCTCATGATTCCCGCCAATCATGATGCTGCGGGTCGCTCGCCGCTCCTCACCGTGGAACACGCGATTCATCCCTGGGTGACCTATTTCATTCTGCCGGTGTTTGCCTTCGCCAATGCCGGCGTCAGTTTCGCCGGCATCACGTGGGATGCACTCGCGCACCCCGTCACGCTCGGCATCATCGCGGGCCTCTTCCTGGGCAAACAGGTCGGCGTCCTCGCCATCAGTTATGCCGCCCGCGCATTCGGATGGGTGCGCTTGTCCGCCGATGCCAGCGCCTTCCAGTTTTACGGCGTCGCCGTCCTGACGGGCATTGGTTTCACCATGAGCCTCTTCATCGGCAATTTGGCCTTTGCTACGCCCGAGCACCTGGCCGAGGTTAAAATGGGCGTTCTGGTCGGATCCTTGGTTTCTGGGATAGTTGGCTATGTATTATTAAGGCGCAGGTTAAAATAGCTGGCTATTTAAACGCACCTGTCCCTTCCTTGACTCCGGACCATCTCCGCCGTACATCTCCGCCCGCTCAAGCCTGACATTCCGGGTTTTTGCTGCCTCTCGGGGGCCGTTCGTCTGCGATTACGCACACGGGCGCGTTTTTCGTTTGGCTAAAAGGATTCGTGGAAAACGATGTTTGATACGCTAACCGACAAACTTGGCGCTGCGCTGAACAAGCTCACACGGCGCGGCGCGTTGACGGAAGCCGACGTGACGGCGGCCATGCGCGATGTGCGCGTGGCGCTGCTTGAAGCCGACGTCGCGTTGCCGGTTGTGAAAGACTTCATCGCCAAGGTCAGCGAGAAGGCTGTCGGCGAAGCGGTCATCAAGTCGGTCACGCCCGGTCAGTTGGTCGTCAAAATCGTGCACGACGAACTCATCGCCATGTTGGGCGGCGAGGACGCGGCGCAAGGCGTTGACCTCGCAGCACCCGCGCCGGTCGCGGTGCTTATGGTGGGTCTGCAAGGTTCCGGTAAAACCACGACCACCGGCAAAATCGCCAATCGTCTGCAAAACAAAGACCGCAAGCGCGTGCTGATGGTGTCGCTCGATACCTATCGCCCGGCCGCGCAGGAGCAGCTCGCCATCCTCGGCAAACAAGCGGGCGTCATTTCACTGCCGATCGTCGCCGGCCAACAGCCGATCGATATCGCCAAGCGCGGCCTCGACGAAGCGCGCCGCGGCGGCTTCGATGTGGTGCTGTTCGATACCGCCGGCCGCCTCACCATCGACGAAGCGATGATGACCGAGATCGTCGCGCTGCGCGATATCATCAAACCGCACGAAACATTGCTCGTGACCGACGCCATGATCGGCCAAGATTCGGTGACGACGGCAACATCGTTCAACGAAAAAATCGGCATTACCGGAATCGTTCTCACGCGCGTCGACGGCGATGCGCGCGGCGGCGCTGCTCTCTCTATGCGCGCGGTCACCGGCCGTCCCATCAAACTTATCGGCGTCGGCGAAAAAATCGACGCCCTTGATGTGTTCAGCCCGGAGCGTATCGCCGGCCGCATTCTCGGCATGGGCGACGTCGTCAGCCTCGTCGAGAAAGCCGTTGCGAATATCGATCAAGCCGAAGCCGAAAAAGCGGCCGCGCGCATGGCCGCCGGAAAATTCGATCTCACCGATATGCTCTCGCAGCTTCAGCAAATCCAACGTATGGGCGATATGAAAGGCCTTCTCGGCCTGATCCCCGGCATGGGTACGGCCATGAAGCAAATGAAGGGCGGCGTCGATCTCGACCCCAAACAATTCAAGCGCCTTGAAGCCATCATCCAATCCATGACGCCGAAGGAGCGCCGTGTTCCCGACCTCATCAAAGCCTCGCGCAAGCAGCGCATCGCCACGGGTTCGGGCACCACGGTTGCCGACGTCAACAAACTGCTGAAGCAACATCAGCAAATGGAAACGATGATGAAGCGCATGAAGAAAATGGGCGGCATGGGTGCGCTCGCCGGCATGTTCGGCGGCGGCGGTGCGGCTCCCGGCTCGCTACCAGGTTTACCCGGAGGGCTTGGCCAGCGTCCTGGCGGCTTTCCGTTCGGCAAAAGATAATTCCAATAGACACTCGCAACGATCACAGGAGATCATATGTCACTTAAAATTCGTCTTTCGCGCGTCGGCGCCAAGAAGCAAGCCTACTACCGCCTCGTCGTCGCTGACTCGCGCAGCCCGCGCGATGGCCGCTTCATTGAGAAGGTCGGCACCTACAATCCGCGCGTGGCGAAAGATCACAAAGAACATCTCACGTTCAAAGAAGAGCGCATCAAGCATTGGATCGGCTTGGGCGCATTGCCCACTGATCGCGTGCAGCGTCTTTTGGTGAAGACCGGCATCACCACGATGCCGGAAATCCCGACGCAGACGAAGCAGGACAAACCGCGTGCGAAAGCACAAGAGCGCCTAAAGCTCGCCGAGGAAGCTGCGAAAGCGGCAGCCGAAGCTGCTGCGGCCCCGGCTCCGGCCGCGGAATAAGATGTGAGTCGCGACCCGCGCATTTGCCTTGGCGTCATCGTTGGCGTCAAAGGCGTGCGCGGCGAAGTGCGGATCAAGCCGTTCACCGAAGTTCCTGCCGACGTGGCGGCCTATGGGCCGCTCACATCCAAAGACGGCAGATCATTCGCGGTGACGGTTACGGGCTTTCACCAAGGGGTGGTGATCGCAAAGTTAAACGGCGTTGTTGATCGCAACGCGGCCGAAGCGCTGAAGGGTGTCGAACTGTTTGTGGAGCGCGCGAAGCTCCCCGCACCCGACGACGGAAGCTTCTACTTCGCCGACCTCGTCGGCCTCGCGGTAGAGTTGACGGACGGCACGGCGCTCGGCCTTGCGACAGCGGTCGATAACTTCGGCGCAGGCGATGTGATGGAGATCAAAGCGGCGGACGGACAGGCGATTGTCGTGCCTTTCAATCCGAGCGTCGTGGCGAATGTCGATCTCGTCGCCGGCAAGATTGCGCTCAATCCCGTCCCCGGATTGTTCGAGGACGCGGAGAACTTGGACGAAGCGTTGAACGAGGAGAAGGAGAGAGGCGGAGATGCCGCCTGACACCGACACGCCCGCAGGATTCCACGCGAAGGTCTTGACGCTGTTCCCGGAAATGTTTCCGGGTCCCCTGGGAATATCCTTAGCTGGCAAGGCTTTAGCGGACAAAGTGTGGTCGCTTGAAACGGTGGACATTCGCAGCTTCGCGCGCGATAAACACCGCACCGTCGACGACGCTCCGTTTGGAGGCGGCGCCGGAATGGTGATGCGGCCCGACGTTTTGGACGCTGCCGTGACTGCCTCTCATACCGCCGGTCGGCCGCTGATTTATTTCAGCCCGCGCGGACGTGTGTTGGATCAGGCGCGTGTCCGGTCGCTGGCGGCGGAACCTGGCGTGACTTTGATCTGCGGCCGCTTCGAAGGCGTCGACCAACGTTTGCTCGAGGCCCATGCAGTTGAAGAAGTCAGCCTCGGCGACTTCATCCTCTCAGGGGGCGAGCCGGCGGCGATCATGTTGCTTGATGCGGTGGTGCGTTTGCTGCCCGGTGTCGTCGGCAAGATCGAGAGTTTAGAGGACGAAAGTTTCGAGACGGGCTTGTTGGAATACCCGCACTACACGCGCCCCGATCCCTGGAAGGAGCGCGAGGTGCCCGAGGTGCTCAAGTCCGGACACCATGCCAATGTAAAAGCATGGCGTAAGGCGCAAGCAGAAGAGATTACCCAGAAACGCCGCCCCGATTTGTGGGCGCGTTATGTGGAAAAAGAGAAGACCAAGTAAGAGACGCGACCAAAAAAACGACCCAAACAAGAAGCAAAAAGATAGCTAAGTAAGGAACGAACACCATGAATACCCTACAGAAGATCGAACAAGACCATCTCAATGAATTGGTGGCCAAGCGCGCCGTGCCGGAATTCTCTCCCGGCGACACCCTTCGCGTTCACGTGAAGGTCGTCGAAGGTCAGCGCGAACGTACCCAGGCCTATGAAGGCATCTGCATCGCGCGCAAGAACTCGGGCGTGAACTCGGCGTTCACAGTCCGCAAAATCTCTTTCGGCGAAGGCGTCGAACGCGTGTTCCCGCTGTACGGACCCATCGTCGACAAAATTGAAGTCGTGCGTCGCGGCCGCGTCCGCCGCGCGAAGCTCTACTACTTGCGTGATCGTCGCGGCCGCTCGGCCCGCATCGCGGAAGAAGGCATGAACAACGCCAATGACGGCGCGAAGGAATAGTCGCGCTTCCTCATCGTCGTTTGCGAAACTACATACCCCGCGGCGTTCGCGGGGTATGCTATTTTAGAGCATACGTTCTGGGAGGGACGACATGAGCCAACCCCGCACGCTTTATGACAAACTCTGGGATAGCCACGTCGTTAGCAGCGATGCTGCGGGAAACGCGCTCCTTTATATCGACCTCCATCTCGTTCACGAGGTCACGTCGCCGCAGGCTTTCGAAGGCTTGCGCACCACTCAGCGCAAAGTGCATGCGCCCGAAAAGACCCTCGCGGTGCCCGATCATAACGTGCCCACCACGTCCGATCGTTTCAGCGAAATCAAAGATCCCGAAGGCCGCCTGCAGCTCGAAACACTCGCGCGCAACTGCGCCGACTTCGGCGTGCCCTACATTCCCATGTCCGACGTACGCCAGGGCATCGTGCACATCATCGGGCCCGAGCTTGGCCTTACGCAGCCCGGCAAGACCGTCGTTTGCGGTGACTCGCACACGTCCACGCACGGCGCGCTGGGTGCGCTGGCGTTCGGCATCGGTACGTCCGAAGTCGAACACGTCCTGGCGACGCAAACCTTGGCGCTTCGCAAATCCAGGAACATGGCGGTCATCGCCGACGGCAAGCTGCCGCTCGGTGTGACGGCAAAAGATTTGGTTCTGGCGGTCATCGGCAAAATCGGCACGTCCGGCGGTACCGGTCATGTCATCGAGTTTCGCGGTCCGGCCTTCACCGATCTTTCCATGGAAGGCCGCATGACGGTTTGCAATATGTCCATCGAAGCCGGTGCCCGCGCCGGGCTCATTGCGCCCGATCAGGTGACGTTCGATTATTTAAAGGGCCGCGCCTACGCGCCGAAAGCCGCCCCGTGGGAACAAGCGGTGGGATATTGGCGCACGCTGCAAACAGACGACGGCGCTTCCTTCGACAAAGAGGTTCACATCGCCGTTAGTGACCTGGTCCCGCATGTCACTTGGGGTACAAGCCCGGAAGACGTTTTGCCGATCACCGGCACCGTACCCTATCCAAAAAGCTTCGCTGACGACGCGAAGAAGGTCGCCGCCAAACGCTCGCTCGACTACATGGGCCTCACCGCAGGCGCGCCGCTCGAGACGATCAAAGTCGACAAGGTGTTCGTGGGTTCGTGCACCAACGGCCGTATCGAAGATTTGCGGGCAGTTGCCGCCGTGCTTAAGGGCAAGAAGATCGCATCCGGCGTCGGCATGTTGATCGTGCCTGGTTCCGGTCTGGTGAAGCATCAGGCCGAAGAAGAAGGCCTCGACGAGATTTTCATCGCGGCGGGCGCTGAGTGGCGCGAGCCGGGATGCTCCATGTGTCTGGGCATGAATCCCGACGTTCTTCAGCCGGGCGAACGGTGCGCCGCCACATCCAATCGCAACTTCGAAGGCCGTCAAGGCAAAGGCGGGCGTACGCATCTTGTAAGTCCTGCGATGGCTGCCGCTGCGGCCATCACCGGTCATCTCACCGATGTTCGCAAGCTCGTCTAAGGTGGAGTAGCGCCATGGAAAAATTCACCGTTCTCAAAGCTGTCGCCGCCCCTCTGCCGTTGGTCAATGTCGACACCGACATGATCATTCCGGCGTCCTTTCTTAAAACCATCAAACGCACAGGGCTTGGCAAGGGTCTGTTCAAGACCATGCGCTACGATGATTCGGGCGCGGAAAAGCCCGACTTCATTTTGAACAAAGCGCCCTTCCGCCACGCAAAAATTCTCATCGCCGGCGCCAACTTTGGTTGCGGTTCATCGCGCGAGCATGCGCCGTGGGCGTTGATCGACTTCGGCATTCGTTGCGTGATTGCGCCAAGCTTCGCCGATATTTTTTACGGCAACAGTTTCAAAAACGGAATCTTGTGCATCGTTCTGCCGCAAGATGTGATCGACGCCCTGGCCGCGAAAGCTGAAAGCGGCAACACCGCCGGCGGCGAATTTACCATCGATCTCGAGCACGAAAGCATCACGGCTCCCGATGGGTCGGTGGTGAAGTTCGGTCTCGACGCCACCAAGCGGAACCACCTTCTGAACGGTCTCGACGACATCGGGCTGACGCTGCGCCATGTCGGTAACATCAAATCTTTTGAAGAAAAACAACGGCGCGAACAGCCCTGGCTCTCTGCATAATTCAACCACCGAGGATCCACATGAGCACCCCCACACTTCTGCTCCTGCCCGGCGACGGCATTGGGTCCGAAGTCACGCCCGCCACGCGCAAAGTGATCGACTGGTTCCAGTCCACCGGCCGCGCCACATTCAACATTACCGAAGGCCTCATTGGCGGCGCGTCTTACGATGTGCACGGCATCCCGCTTACGGACGAAACTGTTGCGCAGGCCAAGAAGGCCGACGCCGTCCTACTCGCCTGTATCGGCGGTCCGAAGTGGGACACTGTTTCCTACGACAAGCGCCCCGAGGCTGGCCTACTGCGCATCCGCAAAGAACTGGGCCTGTTCGCCAACTTGCGTCCCGCGCACGTATTCGATGCGCTCGCCGCCGCATCCGCGCTGAAGCTGGAGCTCGTCAAAGGCCTCGACATCATGATCGTGCGCGAGCTGATCGGCGGCGTTTACTTCGGCGAACCGCGCGGCATCGAAACGCTGCCCAACGGCGAACGCCGTGGCTTCAACACGCAAAGCTACACCACGTCGGAAATCGTGCGCATCGGCCGCGTGGCGTTCGAGCTTGCGCGCAAACGCAAAGGCCGTGTCTGCTCGGTTGAAAAAGCCAACGTCATGGAAAGCGGCGTCTTGTGGCGCGAAGAAATGACCAAGCTGCATGCCGCGGAATATAAAGACGTCGAACTCACACACATGTATGCCGATAACTGCGCGATGCAGCTCGTGCGCGCACCTGGGCGCTTCGATGTCATCGTCACCGATAACCTGTTCGGCGATTTGCTCTCGGATTTGGCTTCGATGCTTACCGGCTCACTCGGCATGTTGCCGTCCGCCAGTCTTGGCGCGGCCGATTCGTCCGGCCGCCAGGCGGCGCTTTACGAGCCGATCCACGGTTCGGCCCCCGACATCGCCGGCAAAGGCATCGCCAATCCGCTGGCCATGATCCTCTCCTTCGCCATGATGCTGCGATACTCATTCAATATGGCCGCCAACGCCGACCTCTTGGAAAAGGCGGTCCACAGTGTTCTGGCCTCGGGAATCCGCACGGCCGATATCGCCGAACAAGGTCAACCAACCGTTGGAACGACGGCCATGGGTGACGCTGTCGTGAAGGAACTCGACCGCTTGGCAAAATCCTAAGAAGAATATGTAACAAAATCAGAGGGTTATATTCTACTTCTTGGCGATCTCGCCAACTTAGTTTAAACCTTTGCGCGTAAGTGAGGGCCGAACGCCCAATCACCACGACTCCAGAATGGAGAGTATCGAATGCTACGGCTCTCTAAGCTGACCGCCGCACCGCAGATGCCTGCGTTCTGCATCTCTCTTTTCGAATCATCAAACGTCATTCCCGTGGGTATCGCGCCATGACGTACTCGGCCGCTCAAATTGCCGCGCTGACGACGGCCCAGCTTCAGGGCTTCAGTAATGCCCAGCTTTCGAAATTCTCGGCGGCTGAAATCGGCTATTTATCGCCGAACCAATTCACGCTGTTTTCGGGTGGGCAGCTCACGGCGTTCACCGCGACTCAAGTGAAAGCGATCAGCGCCGCCAAGTTCTCCACGATGACCACGGCGCAGTTTGCCGGGTTCTCGTCCACGCAGATTGGCGCTCTCACCGTCGGTCAGTTGAACAACTTGCCGTTCACGCAAATAAATTCCATGACCGCCGCCCAGATATCGGGTCTAAAGGCGACGCAAATTACCGGGCTGACGGCGGCAACGTTCGATGCGTTGTCGACCGCCAATTTCTCCGGCCTCACGAACGCACAGCTCAAAACGTTTCGCGCTCCGCAGCTTGGCTCTCTGTCGCAGGCGACGTTTAGCGCCATGACGGCCAGTCAGTTGTCGGGCCTTACGATTACGCAAACACGCGGTCTTAGCGTCGCCGAAATCGGCATCATGACGACCTTGCAATTGAGCGGCCTTCGGTCCGTGCAGCTCGGCGTCCTCACCACCGTGCAGTTGAATGCAATGACGACCAGCGACATCAATTCGCTGACGAACGCGCAGCTGGATGGCCTCAAGACGACTCACTTCACCCAACTCAGCGCCGCCTTGTTTGGCGCCCTTTCCTCGACGCAAATCACCGGCTTAACGACGCTGCAGCTCGACAAGCTTTCGGCGGCGACCGTTTCCGCCCTCTCAACCGGGCAGATCAGCGGTTTGCGTTCGTCGCAGATCGGTGGACTGACGATCGCGCAACTCAACGCCTTCACGGCGCAAGGGTTCGCGAGCATGGACACCACGCAGCTCGCCGGCCTCAAGTCCACGCAGCTCGCCGGCTTGTCCGTTGCCTTGCTGAACTCAATGACGACCGCGCAAGTGGGCGGTCTCCTCACGACGCAGCTTGATGGCCTAAAGTCCGCACAGCTCAATGGCCTCGATGCCGCGCACTTTGTCGCGCTGACGTCGGATCAACTTCATGGTCTGCTGCCTGCACAACTCAGCGGAATTTCTTTATCGAATATGGCCGCGCTGACCACCAGCCAGCTGACGGGCTTTACGGGCACGCAGCTTGGCGCCCTGTCGCCGGATCAATTGAACGCACTCAACGCCGGTCAGGTCGCGGGCCTCGCGATCACGCAGCTTGATGGTTTCGCCGCCGGCCGATTGACGCAAGTGTATCAAAATTTTGTTGCGGCCCTCACGTCCACGCAACTTCAGTCGCTGGAGACAACGCAGTTCAAGGCGCTGTCGACAACCAGCCTGGCCGCATTAACGACGGTTCAGTTCCGCGGAATCACCGACACACAACTCGCGGTACTCACGGGCCCGCAAATTGCCAGTCTCAACCTTTCTGACATTGCCGATCTTACGGTGGCGCAGTTTGCTGGTTACAAGGCGACGCAAGTCGGAGCACTCACTGCAGCTCAAATCGGCGCACTCACCGCCACGGTCATTGCGTCATTCTCGGATACCCAAGCGCTCGGACTTGAGGTGGTCGATATTCCCCAATTCAATACGACGACGCAGATTCCGGCCTTATCGGTCGCGGCGCTCACCGCCATGACCAGTACGCAAACGGCGGCCTTTACCTCCGGGCAGATTGCGGCCATGACGCCGGCGCAAGTGGCGGCGCTTTAAGTTTTGTGAACGCCCGCCGCTTGAAGGTGGGTGTGCAAGCGGCCGGTTACGAACAAACAATACATCCTGAAATCGCTGATCAGCGACCACCACGGATACGTGAATGTGGCGGGCCGGTTGCGCTCGACAAATCCGTGCGCGCCCCAGGCGAAGGCGTACCCCGCGATCGGCACCGCTAGGAATGCCCAGCGATCCGCCAACACCCCGGCCAAAACAAAAAAAAGCGCGAGCGTGGTGCCGATATAGTGAAGCGCGCGCGTCGCCGGCTTGCGGTGTTCACGCAGGTAAAACGGCCAAAATTCGCGGTAGGTTGTTAGGCGGTCTGGCACCGTTCGAACCTCGCTGTAATCTTGCTTTCGGAAGCGGCCAAGCGTAGTTTGCCGCACCTTTTCAGGTCCCCCAAGCCCTTTTGCCGCGCGGTTGCGCGACCACAAGACCGGACCGCTTAAAATTTGGCCCGCTTAAAATTTGGATTAACGCTATGCCCGATACCTCCCGCACCCCCTCCCGCCGCGACGGCTATTCCGTCGCCGTCATTGGCGCCACCGGCAACGTCGGCCGCGAGATTTTGCAAACGCTCTGGGATCGAAAATTCCCGGTGTCGAAGATTTATGCCCTCGCGTCGCAGCGCTCGGTCGGTGCCGAAGTGTCGTTCGGCGACGATGAAGTCTTGAAAGTGCAAAATCTTGAAACGTTCGACTTCAAGGGCGTCGATATTGCCTTGTCATCTCCGGGTGCCAAGGTATCTGCCATCCACAGCCCGCGTGCTGCTGCTGCCGGCTGCGTCGTGATCGATAACACCTCGCACTTTCGCATGGACCCTGATGTTCCGCTGGTCGTGCCGGAAGTAAATCCGGAAGCAATCGCGCGTTATAAGAAGAAAGGCATCATCGCCAATCCCAACTGCTCGACCATTCAGATGGTGACGGCGCTGAAGCCGCTGCACGACGCGTTCAAAATCACGCGCGTTATCGTGTCGACCTATCAGTCGACCTCGGGCAAAGGCAAGGCTGCGATGGACGAGCTTTTCAATCAGACGAAGGGCATCTACGCCAACCAACCGGCGTCGGAAACCAAATCGCTGTTCACCAAGCAGATCGCCTTCAACGTCATTCCGCACATCGACGTATTCCTCGATGGCGGCGAGACCAAGGAAGAATGGAAGATGGTCGTCGAGACCAAAAAGATTCTCGATGCAACGATCAAGGTGCATGCCAACTGCGCGCGCGTTCCCACATTCATTGGACACGCCGAGTACGTGAACATTGAATGCGAACGCCCGATCTCAGACACAGAAGCGCGCCGCATCCTGTCTAATGCGCCGGGGATAGCGGTTGTCGATCACCGCGCCGATGAAGGCTATGCAACGCCTGCGGAAGTGGCCGGCGAAGACGCCGTGTATGTGTCGCGTATCCGCTCCGATCCGACGGTCGATAACGGCCTGTCGTTCTGGTGCGTGTCCGACAACCTGCGCAAAGGTGCGGCCCTCAATGCCGTGCAGATCGCGGAAGTTCTCGTGAAGGAATATCTCAGCGTCGGCTGAGACGATTGTCAGGCTTCAGGTTAGTTCGCGAGTGCTCGCATAATAACGATTGCGAGCACCGCGATGCCCGATGCCGTAATCACAGTTCCGGAGATGCGGTTCAAGCGTGAAAAACCGCGGGCGAGAATTCCACCGCGCAAAGATCCGACGGTGGTCACAAGGATTCCCCACCAAAGCGCCGATCCAAGAAAAACGCCCGCGACGAGCCAAAACGCCGAGCCCGGCGACGCTTTCATATTGATCGGCCCAAAAGCCGCGAACAAACCGGCGGCCGCGCCCATGGTCGCGGGGTTCGTGATGGCCATCGAGAACGCGGCAACGACGTCGCGACGCACGCTCTCAGTTTTGACTCCGGCGTTGGTTGCCGGAATTGGCGTGCGATAGGTCGCAAGCCCGATCACCAAAACGATCGTGCCGCCGATGAGGCCGATGGCAGTCTGATGATCTTCAACGAAAACATCGACGACGGTGATTCCCAATCCCGCGACAGCGCCAAAGATCATGTCGGCTGCCGCGGCGCCGAGGCCCGCGATGAAGGCCTGTGTACGCCCGCGCGTCAAAGCCCGGCGCACGCACAACATCGCAACGGGACCGACAGGCGCCGCCAGTGCGAAACCAGCCACGAGTCCGCGCACGAAGGCTAAGTCCAGAAACGCAAAATTCATGGCGCCAAAGGTTAACGGTTGGAAGACTTTATGCCTCGTACACTGTTTCTCGACCGAGGGGCAAGACTTGACAACGGCCCTTAAGAACTTCACCGCGCTGGACCGGTTGCAAGCCTTTGGTTATCACCACTCAGATTGCTCATTCGCGCGCAGGGATTTGTCGATGTCGGCCTCAATTATGGCAACCGGTGCGCGCCCGCGCCGCAGCGTGCTCTATATGCCGGCGTCGAATTCGAAGGCCTTAGAGAAAGCCAAAACGCTTCGCGCCGACAGTTACATTTTTGATTTGGAAGACGCCGTAGCACCCGATGCAAAGGCCGACGCGCGCGCGGCCGCTGTCACAGCCGTGCAATCTAAAGCCTACGGTGTGCGCGAAATCCTGATTCGTACCAATGCCCTCGATACCGCTTGGGCCCGCGACGACATTTTCGCGGCCGCGCGTTCCGGCGTGGACGGCGTCGTGATTCCGAAAACACAAAATGCCGCCGACGTGCAGCGTGTCGACGCGATGTTACACGACGCTGGCGCGCCGGCATCGCTCGCGCTCTTTGCCATGATTGAGTCGCCGCAAGCGGTTCTGGACGCGGCTGCCATTGCCCGCGCGTGCCCGCGCCTCGCGGGGCTGATCGTCGGCACCAACGATCTTGCAAAGGATCTCCACTGCGCACATCCGGCCGATCGTTGGCCGATGATGCACGCACTTCAACACTGTGTGTTGGCCGCGCGTGCGGCCGGCATCGCTATTCTCGACGGCGTTCATCTCGACCTCAACGATGAACCGGGACTTGAACACGCCTGCCGTCAGGGGCGCGACTTGGGATTCGACGGCAAGACGCTTATTCATCCGAAGCAAATCGAGGCCGCGAATATTGCCTTCGCACCTTCGGCGTCCGAGATCGATCGCGCGCGGCGCATCGTTGCCGCGCATACGGAAGCGATGGCGAAAGGCCAAGGCGTGACGCTCGTGGATGGGCGTCTCGTAGAAGGGCTTCATGTGTTGGAAGCCGAGCGCTTACTGGCGCACGCTGCGGCCATTGCCGCGCTCTAAAGCAAAACGCCGCCGCCTGGGGGGCAGCGGCGTCTCACCAACAAAAAAAGTAGATTAGCGGTTGATCGCGCCGCTGCCCGATACATTAGCGTTGGGCGTACCCACCGATCCGCTCGCATTGGCGCCGCTGGTGTTCGCACCAACAGAACCGTTGCCGTTGGCACCGTTTGTGCTGGCGCCAACCGACGTATCGGCCGCGGTTCCGTTCACGGTACCAGCCGCTGAACCGGCGGCGGCAGAGCCTGTGCGCGCAGCTGCGTCGGCTTTGCTCGCGGCTGTGTCAGCGCCGTACCGCGCCGTGGCCGAAGTCTTCTGGCGCGCAGCCTTGGCGGTTTCTTTGGTCGTATCCTTCGTCGCCCTGGCTGTGTTTTTTAGGCCGTCGGTGTCGGCGGTTACGCGTCCCGTCGTGCGGGCCGTGCCCGACAAGTCCGCGCCGCTGCGGTCCAGGGAACCAGCCGCCGAACCCGTACCGCCAAGCCCGGCACCAAGTCCGCCGGCGCTACCGCCGATGCCGCCGCCAGCGCCGCCGCTACCACCCAACAATTGAGCATTCGCTGAACCGGCGGCCATCGCAACAATCGCTGTACTCAACAAAATGGTCTTCAACATGAGAGCCTCCACATATGTGTGAACTGAGAAATCTCGGTGCACGCAAGCAACAGTGACAACGCAAAAACAGCTTGCGGTCGTAGGGGGTAAACGCAGCGATTGTGGCGAGATGAGGCGACGATGCGTCGGGAGAATGGCAAACGCAGCGTATACGTGAGGGAAGAGACTCGCCCGGCATGCAACTTGGTGTTTCTCGCATGTGCGTCCGTTCGTTGACTTCGGAGCCTGAAGGTGGGTAAGTACTTGAAAAGGGGGGCGTTCTGCGAGGGTCAATCGCGCGGGAAATCCTTTATTATACAATACGTTAACTGCCGAATGGTTCGATCATGACCCAAGCCGCAAAACCGCCGGTCCGGCCTCTGTCGCCGCACTTGCAGGTCTACCGCCTACCCCTGGCCGCCTGGCTATCGATCACGCACCGCATGACCGGCGTCGGCCTTACCATTGGCACCTTGCTGCTGACCTGGTGGCTGGCCAGCGCCGCCTATGGGCCTGACGCTTATGAGACGGCGACCGATTTTATGGGCTCGCCGCTGGGCTACTTGATGCTGTTCGGATTTTCGGTGGCGCTGTTTTATCACCTCTGCAACGGCATTCGGCACCTGCTGTGGGACATGGGCAAGAACTTCACCATCGCCCAGACCAATGCCGGCAATGCCATCGTTCTGATCGGTACGGCGGTGCTCACCGCCGTCGCCTGGTTTCTTGCGTTGGTTTGAGCAGGTAACGCACATGTCCTCACCCGCAAATAATCTTCGTTCTCCGTTGGGCCGCGCGCGCGGTCTGGGCTCGGCCAAAGAAGGTCTGCATCACTGGTGGGCGCAGCGCCTCACATCCATCGCGCTGGTGCCGCTGACGGTTTGGTTCGTGGCCTCGATCATTAGTCTCGCCGGTGCGGGCTTCGTCGATTTCGTCGCGTGGCTCGGCAGTCCGTTCAACGCGACCGTCATGATCCTCTTCCTCGCCGTTTCCTTTCATCACGCGCAGCTCGGCCTTCAGGTTGTTCTTGAAGACTACGTCAGCAGCCACGGGCTGCGCGTCGCCAGCATCATCATCGTCAAGTTCGTCTGCTACGGCCTGGCCGCGCTGGCGATCGTGTCGACCTTGATCGTCACTTTCGGAGCGTAAAGTCATGGCCGCATTCACAATCGTTGATCACGAGTACGATGTGGTTGTCGTCGGCGCCGGCGGTGCTGGCTTACGCGCCACCTTCGGCATGGTTCAGCAAGGCTTCAAGACCGCCTGCATCACTAAAGTGTTCCCCACTCGCAGCCATACGGTTGCGGCCCAAGGGGGCGTAGCTGCATCGCTGGGCAATATCGGCGAAGATAATTGGCAGTGGCATATGTACGACACGGTAAAGGGCTCTGACTGGCTCGGCGACCAAGACGCTATTGAGTACATGTGCCGCGAAGCCGTGCCCGCAATCCGCGAACTTGAGCACAGCGGCGTGCCGTTCTCGCGCACGCCGGAAGGCAAAATCTATCAGCGCCCCTTCGGCGGCCACATGCGCAATTTCGGCGAAGCGCCGGTGCAGCGCGCTTGCGCCGCTGCCGACCGTACCGGGCACGCGATTCTGCACACGCTCTATCAGCAAAGCCTGAAATACAAAGCCGAGTTCTTTATCGAATTTTTCGCCATTGACCTCATCATGGAAGATGGCGTCTGCCGCGGCGTCGTCGCCATCGACATGGCGACCGGAACCATCCATCGCTACAAGGCGCACATGGTCGTCATCGCCACGGGCGGTTACGGTCGTGCTTACTTCTCGTGCACCTCGGCTCACACCTGCACCGGCGACGGCAATGCCATGGCAGCGCGGGCTGGATTGCCGCTGCAAGACATGGAATTCGTTCAGTTCCATCCCACCGGCGTCTACGGCGCCGGCGTGCTCATCACCGAAGGCTCGCGCGGCGAGGGCGGTTATCTCACCAACTCCAACGGCGAGCGTTTCATGGAACGCTACGCGCCGACGGCCAAAGACTTGGCCTCGCGCGACGTCGTCAGCCGCTCCATGACTTTGGAAATTCGCGAAGGCCGCGGCGTGGGCCCTGAGAAAGATCACATCTTCCTGCACCTTGAACACTTGGGCGCGGAAGTGCTGCACCAACGCCTGCCGGGCATTACGGAATCCGCGCGCGTGTTCGCCGGCGTCGATGCCACTAAGGCGCCGATCCCTGTTCTGCCCACCGTGCACTACAACATGGGCGGCATTCCCACGAACTACATGGCCGAAGTCATCCGACCCACGAAAGACAATCCCGACGCGACGATCCCGGGCCTCATGGCTATCGGTGAAGCTGCATCGGTGTCGGTCCACGGCGCCAATCGCCTTGGCGCAAACTCGTTGCTCGACATCGTTGTGTTCGGCCGCGCGGCGGCTTTGCGTTGCAAGGACATCATCAAGAAGGGCGCACCGCACAAACCGCTCGCGAAAGACGCCGCCGATCTGGCGTTGTCACGCCTCGAGCGCATTCGCACCGCCAATGGCTCGCAAACCACCGCCATGATCCGCAAGCAAATGCAGCGCACCATGCAAAACGACGCGGCCGTGTTCCGCGCGTCCAAGACCTTGAAAGAGGGCATGGATAAAATGAAAGAGATCGCCGCCACGCTTAGCGATCTCAAAGTTTCCGATCGCAGCCTCATCTTCAACACCGATTTGATCGAAGCGTTGGAGTTGGAAAACCTGATGGCGTGTGCGCTGACGACGATCACCGGTGCCGAAGCGCGCCATGAAAGCCGCGGCGGACACGCACACGAAGATTTCCCCAATCGCGACGACGATAACTGGATGAAGCACACCCTCGCGTGGGTGGACGATAAGTGGAATGTGAAACTGGATTACCGCCCGGTGCACGCCTACACGCTCACGAACGAAGTCCAGTACATCAAACCCAAAGCGCGGGTGTATTAGATCATGGTCGAATTTACGCTCCCCAAGAATTCCAAAGTCACCAGCGGCAAAACGCACAAAGCGCCCGCCGGCGCAAAAAACGTGCGCAACTTCAAGGTTTACCGCTACGACCCCGACACCGGCGCCAATCCACGCCTCGATACGTACGAAGTGGACATGAGCACCTGCGGCCCCATGGTCCTGGACGCGCTCTTGAAAATCAAAGACGAGATGGATCCGACGCTCGCGCTGCGCCGCTCATGCCGCGAAGGTATCTGCGGTTCGTGCTCCATGAATATCGATGGTGGAAATACGCTGGCGTGCTTGAAGCCCGTTGACGAATGCAAAGGCGACGTGAAGGTCTATCCACTGCCGCACATGCCGGTCGTGAAAGACCTCGTACCCGATCTTACGCACGTCTACGCGCAGTACGCTTCTATCGAGCCCTGGATGAAAACCGAAACCCTGCCGCCCTCAAGCGGCGAGCGTCTGCAGTCGCCCGAAGAGCGCGAAAAGCTCGACGGCTTGTGGGAATGCATATTGTGCTTCTGCTGCACGACCAGCTGCCCCAGCTATTGGTGGAACGGCGACCGCTATCTCGGCCCAGCGATTCTTTTGCAGGCGGCGCGCTGGATCAACGACAGCCGTGACGAAGCCACCGGTGAACGCCTCGATAATCTCGAAGATCCGTTCCGGCTTTATCGCTGCCACACGATCATGAATTGCACGAATACGTGCCCGAAGGGGTTGAACCCCGCGAAAGCGATCGCCGATATCAAAATGAAAATGGTCGAGCGCGCGGGTTAAATCTGCCGTCGTTTACGGCGATTAGGTTGTGGAAATCCCCAATGCGCGCGTCTTGTCCGTCAGACGCTTAAGCCATTCGGCGATTTTCGCATTGCGGGGCGCGATCTTGGCAGCGCGCGCGAAATCGTCTTTGGCGTTTAGCCAATCTTCTTTGCAGAAGTAAGCAAGACCGCGCGCAAACAGCGTGTCAGAGACGACTTCGTTTTGCCCAAGCACCGTATCGAAGTCTTCAATCGCATCGTCGTAACGCCCGATCAGCATACGCACCACGCCGCGCGCGTGGCGGTTCAAGGCGTGCTTCGGATGCATTGAAACGGCGGTATCCAGATCGGTCAGTGCTTCGTCGAAACGGTTCAGGTGTTGCAGCGCGTCTGCGCGAACCACATGAATTTCGAGCTCGAGCGCCCACGCGTGCGTTATCGGGTCCCCGGAGTTCCAGCGTTGATCGCCGAGATCGGCGGCCGTTTTGATTTTGTTGGGGCTAAGGCGCGCTGCTTCCGTCAAATCCTCAATTGCAGAGCCATAATCGTGCAAATTGTAAAGCACGAGCCCACGGCGCAGATAAAGAATGTAGTTGTCCGGCTCCGCTGCGATTTGTTTCGAATAAACGGCAATGGCGTCGTCAACATGGCCGTTTTGGACGAGATGAAAGGCGCTTTCGCTGGCGTAATCGCGGGCGGGCGATTGGGCCTCCGCGAAGAAAGCCATGCTTGAATAGAACACGGTTGCCGCGAATGTCGCCGTCAACAACCGTAAATGAAACCGTCTCATCACGACCTTTCTGCCCAGTCCTCAATCAACGTATTGGCGGGACGGAAGGTTTCATTGACGTGATAACAAGTGCAGCCGGATGTGGCGTACAACCGCAACCGAGAAAAACCGCTGATTCGGCCGATTATTTGCCCGAAAGTGGGCGCGCGGCTTGCTGTGCTGGTGCGGGAAAGCCGTTACCGGTCCGCAACACCAGCCAGATATCTTCGGATGTTGGCGTGAAGGGGCCGTCTGCGCCACGCGTTGTTCGGCTTTGCGCCTCTAAAAGCCACGCGACGTATTTCCGGTTCTGGGGTCTAACGCTCGCGGCGCGCTCAAAATCTTCGACCGCGCCGATCCAGTCCTGCCTGAGATACCGTGCAAAGCCCCGTGCAAAAGAAACCTCGCCGCTGGCACGCATCATTAAAAGCGCATCGAAATCCGCGAGTGCGTCGTCGATACGCCCCACGACCATCAGCGCCACCGCGCGTTGCTGCAAATTATCGTAGTGCTGCCTATTCAGCCGCACCGCGTAATCGAGATCTTGAAGTGCTTCGTTATAGCGCTTGAGATGTTCCAAGGCATCGGCGCGCGCGATACGTACTTGAATATCTAGACGCCATAAATGTGTTTCCGGCAGCGTGGAGTTGCCGGCCCGTGCACCTAATGTTTCTATGGTCTGCGCGTTTGTGCTGGCGCTCACCGCCGCGGTTAACGCGGTTACGGCGTCTTGGTATCGTCCCTCCTGGGATGCGATAACGCCATGCCGGAGGGCATACAGAAAGCCTTCCGGAATCCCCGCCGGCATCGTCGTCCAAAGCCTGTGCGCGCCGGCGCTGCGAAAGCCCCGATCGACCAGCCACCGCGTTTCGGCTGGGCCTAGGATGATGATGGACAACAGTCCGCCCGTGATCAGCAGCGTCATAGAAATCAGCATCATCCGGGCGACGCGCGCTGCCCACCGCGAGGTCCGGCCATGGACCACCGGTTCTGTCATGGCTTAGCCACACACCGGAAAAAGGCGCGGGTCGGCGTTTTTATCGTGCAGGCCCACGAATCTTCATGGTCGAATTTGGCGGTTCGCGCGGTTTTTGCGCATTCCGAGTCGGCCAATTTGGCCGCCGCCGCGCGGCCTGCGCCATGACTCGAATAACAAATTGCGGGCATGTCTGCGGTCGACGGGCCTATGGGTGCTTTTTGGCCCGCCTCGCGCCGGCTGTCGACATAGGGGGGCGTCGCGCAGCTACTCAAAACAATCACGGCCAAAACGGCGCTGGTTTTCAAGATTCTGTGTAAATAGGCGTGTCTCATCATCGGATCCGTCGCGTTAATGTGCTTCTGGCGTTGTTTTACCCCCTGGTCCTGTTTATGTTTTCGGCGGGACGTACCAGGATTCGAGGGGAGCTTTCTAAATGTCGTCAGGCAAATACCGGCTTGTTACCCGCAGTGATTTCGACGGCCTCGTCTGCGCCGCGATCTTGCGAGAAATGGGTCTGATCGACGAGATCAAATTCGTTCATCCAAAAGACATGCAAGACGGTGTGATCGAGATCACCAACCGCGACATCACGACCAACCTGCCCTTCGTCGAGGGAGTATATCTCGCTTTCGATCACCATGAGAGCGAAACCATCCGCGTCGGCAAAAAAGAAAACCACATCATCGACAAAACGGCGCCGTCAGCGGCCCGTGTTGTGTACGATTATTACGGCGGTAAGGCGAAGATCCCACGCATCAGCGACGCCTTGATGGTCGCCGTCGATAAGGGCGACGCCGCGCAATTCAACAAAGACGAAGTTCTAAACCCGCAAGGCTGGGATCTCATGAACTTCATCATGGACGCGCGCACAGGTCTTGGCCGCTTCCGCGAATTCACGATCTCCAACTACCAGCTCATGATGGAGCTCATCGATAAGTGCGTGAAAATGTCGGTCGAAGATATCCTCATGCTGCCCGACGTGGTCGAACGCGTTGACCTCTACGTCGAACACGAAGCCAAAGCCAAAGAACAGATCAAGCGCTGCACGACCGTTCACAAGAACCTTGTGATCCTCGATCTGCGTGAAGAAGACACCATCTGGGCTTGCAACCGATTCCTGATTTACGCGCTGTTCCCGGCCTCCAACATCTCGATCCATGTGATGTGGGGCCTCAAGAAGCAAAACACCGTATTCGCCATCGGTAAGTCGATCTTCGACCGTTCGTCGAAAACCAATGTCGGCGAGTTGTGCTTGAAGTACGGCGGCGGCGGTCACCAGGCGGCCGGCACATGCCAAGTGCCGAACGACCAGGCCGAAAAGACGCTGAAAGACTTGATCGAGAAGATCAACAAGGACGGCTGATTTCTTCACCGTCGCGACGAGAATTCCGTGCCGCTTCCGTGAGGGAGCGGCACGTTGCTTATGGGACTGAATTTCTCCGATGACTGAGACACCGCTCTCGCGTTATCGCGCTTTGGTGCAATCGGGCGAACTCAAAGCCGACCCGATGCAAGAGCAGGCCGCCACGCAGCTCACAACGCTGGCGCAGGCTCTCAAAGGTTATGCAGCCAAAAGCGCCAAGAAGGGCTTGCTCGGACGCTTGCTCGGGGGTGGCCCCGAAATCGTGCCGCCGCGCGGGCTTTATCTTTACGGTGGTGTCGGGCGCGGCAAGTCCATGCTCATGAACCTGTTTTATGAAACGGCACCCGTCGCCGCTAAAGAGCGCGTGCACTTTCACGCGTTCCTGCGCGACATCCACGCCGAGATTCATCGCCGTCGCCAGTTGCCCATGTACGAAGACGAGGGCGATCCCATTCCCGGCATGGCTGATGGCATCGCCGACAACACCACGCTTCTGTGCCTCGATGAAATCGAAGTGCGCGACATTGCCGACGCGATGATTGTCGGGCGCTTGTTTCAAAAACTCTTCGATCGCGGCGTGGTGATCGTGGCCACATCAAACCGTCATCCCGACGATCTCTACAAACACGGACTGCAGCGCGATCGTTTCACGCCCTTCATCGCGCTCATTAAAGAATGCCTCGATTTGCTGATGCTCGATGCGGCTCAAGATTATCGTTTGGGCCGGCTCGCCGGCAGCCGCGTCTACTATGCGCCGCTTGGATCCGAGGCCGACGCGGCCCTCAATGCGGCCTGGGATCGGTTGACCGACAACGCGAAGCCGGAACCCGATAGCGTCGCGGTGAACGGGCGCAAGATCGCCGTTTCGGCCGCCGCGCACCAAGTGGCGCGCTTTACGTTCCACGAGCTGTGCGAGCAGCCCTTAGGCCCTAGCGACTACATGGCCATCGCCGCCCAATACGCCACGGTGATTTTGAAAGACATTCCTGCCATGACCGAGGAGCGCAAAGATTCCGCGCGCCGTTTCGTGACGCTCATCGATGCGCTCTATGATCATCGCACGGCGTTGGTGTGTTCGGCGGATGCGCCGCCCGAGCAGATTTATACAGGCAGCGAAGGCGGTTTCGAATTCCACCGCACCGCATCACGCCTGATCGAGATGCAGGCCGCCGACTACATCAAGCAGCGGCATATAGAATCATAAGGAAAGGCGCGTGCTTACAGCGCACACTTCTTTTCCGCGCGCTGCGCCATTTGCTTGCGGATTGCTGTGCGCTCTTCCTCGTCCGTGATGTACGGCTCCGGAAAAGCGCGGATCAGCAGAATGAAATTTCCGCCCTTGGCATTGGCGTCGGTTAAGACCGGCGGTGCGGAACCGTCGACCTCATGGGGCGTGACCACCGCAATCTTCAAGTTGGGTGCGCGTGCTTGAAGGCGCTCCACGGTACCAAGAAAATCCGCAGCATGAAAATAACCGGTCATATGCACGACTTTGCGCCCTGGATTCTTTTGCAAATGCAGGAAGATGGATTCCGCCATGGTGTCGTCGCGAGTCACTTGCGCCGCGAACCCGCGCAGCATCTGCTCGCTCGGCCCCTTGGGCGCGTCTTTGCCCTTTTCCGCGCCGCCATGGCCTTGATCACCACCCGCGAAGCCGAGGAATTTGGCTCTATAAGCCCCGTCGCCGAGATGTAATTCCGCCGCCGCCCAGGCGCGTTGCGGCGCTTTCAGTGTGTCGAGGAATGCCGGCCCCCGTTCACCCACGCAGCGGACGACTTCGTCCGTCGTGTTCGCCGCGATCACCGGCAGGTGATGCTCCTTAGCGAACTCCACCAGCGGCCGGTAGCTGCTGGCATAGTTGTTCCAGGGGCGGACCTTCTCCAGATAAGGCGCTTCGCCCAATTTGTCGGCCAGGTAATCGTCGAGGATCGGCTGAACGTCGCGTTCCAACTGCTCCATCGACAGGCTTAGCTGCGGGGCGCGAGCGTACAATTCGCGAAACAGCGCCATCTGCGCCAAATGGTTTCCGGGATTGCGGTGGGCTTCGCCGATGACGACGACGTCAAAGGCGGCCAGAACCGCGGCGGCTTCGGCGGCACTCACCAACCGTGGCGCGGTTTTGCCCGCGTCGGTCTGCACAAGGGCGTAGCTCGTGAGGTCGGGCAATGTCACGGCCAAGGGGGCCTCGGCCGCTTTCACGGTGACGCATCCGGCGAGGACGGCCGCCGCCAGGACGGCCGAAGAGACCTGCATTTTTGAGATTGTCCCGAAGATCGTCATGTTGCCATACCTTAACGGCATCCCCAGCTTCTGAAAACGCACCGTTTCGTTGCCATTTTTGCCCGTCCTTGCCTTGCGACGGCGGGAGATTCGCGCTACCAACGCCGCGGGCAAATCGGGGGCAGTCCGCGCGGTTTTCGGCGGCAGCCCAAACACTTCAAGAGGACAAAAATGGCACGCAATAAAATCGCGCTCATCGGTTCAGGCAACATCGGTGGCACGCTCGCTCACCTCATCGGCCTGAAGGAACTGGGCGACGTGGTGATGTTCGACATCGCCGACGGCATTCCCCAGGGCAAGGCGCTCGATATCGCACAGTCGACTCCGGTCGAAGGCGCTGACGCTGCCTACAGCGGCGGCAAAGATTACTCGGTCATCAAAGGCGCCGATGTCATCATCGTCACCGCCGGCGTGGCGCGCAAACCCGGCATGAGCCGCGACGATTTGTTGGCGATTAACTTGAAGGTCATGGCCCAAGTCGGCGCCGGCATCAAAAAGTACGCCAAGAACGCCTTCGTCATCTGCATCACCAATCCTTTGGACGCGATGGTCTGGGCCTTACGTGAATACTCGGGCCTGCCGCATAATAAGGTCGTCGGCATGGCCGGCGTTCTGGACTCGGCGCGCTTTCGTTACTTCCTCGCCGAAGAATTCAAAGTGTCGGTGAAAGACGTCACCGCATTCGTGCTCGGCGGCCACGGCGACACCATGGTGCCCCTCGTGCGCTACTCGACCGTTGCCGGCATTCCGCTGCCCGACCTGGTGAAGATGGGTTGGACCACGCAAGAGAAGCTCGACAAGATCGTTCAGCGCACCCGTGACGGCGGCGCCGAAATCGTCGGCCTGCTCAAGACCGGCTCGGCGTTCTACGCACCGGCCGCTTCGGGTGTCGAAATGGCCGAAGCCTATCTGAAAGATCAAAAGCGCGTTCTCCCCGTGGCTGCCTACATCAATGGCCAATACGGCGAGAAAGACCTGTATGTCGGCGTTCCGACGGTCATCGGTGCCGGCGGGGTCGAGCGCATCGTCGAAATCGCACTCAGCAAGTCCGAACAGAAAATGTTCGCCAACTCGGTCGCGTCCGTGCGCGGCTTGGTGAAGGCCTGCAAGAACATCGACAAAAATCTCTAAGCGATTAAGTCGGAGAGAGACAAGAAGGCCGGCGCAAAACGCCGGCCTTTTTATTTCAGCTAAAGGGATTGAGACGCTTCAAAAGGCGCGTGAATTTTGCGGTGCGCTGTTTATGCGCGATTTTGCTGTCGTCGATCAGCCATGTGATCTGCACGACCTTGCGCTCGCCTGCGAACGGCAGATGCCCATGCCAGGAGTTTTCGGCGCGCTTGAAACCGAACATGCTGCCGGCCACAGGACTGATCTCTTTGTCGTAGTCGTTGAAATCCTTCGGTCCGCGCAAAACCCTCAAGCGCCCCGCGCCGTCGTCCTGCCACTGTTCGTTCAAATAAATCAGCGTGGTCGCGATCTTGCTCAGGCTGTCGGTGTGAATGCGTCCGTCCGACGTCGCCGACCATTTGCGGATGGTGATCAGCTTCGGCTTATCGATCAGATCCATGTCCAATTTCTGTCCGACCGCTTGGCTGAAGCGCGGATCGGCGACGTCTTCCATCAGAGTCGCGAAGCTTCCGCCCACGGTCAGGTCGCTTAAGGGATAAAACCCGGCTTGTTTGATGTCCGGAAAATCCGCGATCAGCCCCGACGCCACGCCCGGCTTCAGAACGCCTGTCCCGACAAAATGCCGGAACGGCGCAGTGAAGGCCTGGGCTTGGGAAACAGCGTCTAAATCAAGAATTTGCATAACAGACCGAGTCTAACCGCTTGATTGCGTGGGGTCATTGGGGTGTTATAAAAGGCGGTACGTAAACGCAAGGGGCGAGGGGACTGGTCAATGGATCGCGCTCGCGCTCGCGATCGCGCCCCCCAACCGTAAACCCAGTGCAAACCAAAGCAGAAAAACATGAATATTCATGAGTATCAGGCGAAACAACTGCTGAAGAAATTCGGCGTTCCGGTGTTGCCGGGCGGCGTGGCCTACACGGCCGACGAGGCCGCCAAGGTCGCGGAATCGCTGCCTCAGGGCGTTTATGTCGTTAAATCCCAGATCCATGCCGGCGGGCGCGGCAAAGGCACCTTCAAGGAAGCTGCTGCCGGCGGTAAAGGCGGCGTGCGCGTCGTCAAATCCGTCGCCGACGTGAAGGAAAACGCCAAGCAGATGATCGGCAACACGCTGGTCACGATCCAAAGCGGCGCGGCCGGCAAAACGGTCAAGCGCGTTTACATCGAAGCCGGCTGCAACATCACACGCGAGCTGTACCTCTCGATGCTGATCGATCGCGGCACATCGCGCGTCACCATCATGGCGTCCACCGAAGGCGGTGTGAACATCGAAGACGTCGCCCACAACACGCCGGAAAAAATCGTTTTCCAAAGCATCGATCCCGCCACCGGCATCCAGGGCTTTCATTGCCGCAAGATCGCCTTTGCGTTGGGCCTCACCGGCAACCAAATCAAGTCGTGCACGAAGTTGCTGAACTCGCTCTATCGCGCCTTCATTGAAACCGATGCGTCGATGCTCGAGATCAATCCCTTGGTCGTCACCGGCGACGATGTGCTGCCGCTCGATGCCAAGATGAACTTCGATTCCAACGCGCTCTACCGCCACCCCGACATTCTCGAGCTGCGCGACGAAGACGAAGAAGATCCCATGGAGCTCGAAGCCTCCAAGTCCGACCTCAACTACATCAAACTTGATGGCCAGATCGGCTGCATGGTCAACGGCGCCGGCCTTGCCATGGCGACCATGGACATCATCAAGCTCTACGGCGCCGAGCCCGCCAACTTCCTCGACGTCGGCGGCGGCGCCACCAAAGAACGCGTCACCAAAGCGTTCAAGATCATCCTCTCCGATCCCAACGTCGAAGGCATTCTCGTCAACATCTTCGGCGGCATCATGCGCTGCGATGTCATCGCCGAAGGCGTTGTCGCTGCCGCGCGCGAAGTCAGTTTGAACGTGCCGCTGGTCGTACGCCTCGAAGGGACTAACGTGGAATTAGGCAAGAAAATCATGGCTGAATCGGGCCTTCCCATCATCAGCGCCAACAACCTCGCTGACGCCGCCGAGAAGGTCGTCAAAGCCGTGAAGGAGGCCCAGTAAATGTCGGCCCTCGTCAATAAAAACACCAAAGTCATCTGCCAGGGTTTCACCGGCAGCCAAGGCACCTTCCACTCCGAGCAGGCGATTGCGTACGGCACCAAGATGGTCGGCGGTGTTACGCCCGGTAAAGGCGGCACCACGCATCTCGATCTGCCGGTGTTCGACACGGTTGCCAAAGCGCGCGAAGCAACAGGCGCGGACGCCACCGCGATTTACGTGCCTCCTCCTTTTGCGGCCGACGCCATCCTCGAAGCCATCGACGCCGAAATCCCGCTCGCGGTGTGCATCACCGAAGGCATTCCGGTGCTCGACATGGTGCGCGTGAAGCGCGCGCTCATGGGCTCCAAGACGCGCCTCATCGGACCCAACTGCCCCGGCATCATCACGCCTGGCGAATGCAAGATCGGCATCATGCCCGGTCACATTCACTTGCGCGGCAAGATCGGCATCGTCTCGCGCTCCGGCACGCTCACGTACGAAGCCGTCGCGCAAACCACCGCCGCCGGTCTCGGCCAAACAACGTGCATCGGCATCGGCGGTGACCCGGTCAATGGCACCAACTTCATCGATTGCCTCGAGCTGTTCTTGGCCGACGATGAAACGCTGGGCATCATCATGATCGGCGAAATCGGCGGCACCGCCGAAGAAGACGCCGCTGCGTTCTACAAGGCCGCCAAAAAGAAAAAACCCATCGTCGGCTTCGTCGCCGGCTCGACCGCACCTCCGGGCCGCCGCATGGGCCACGCTGGCGCCATCATCTCGGGCGGCAAAGGCACGGCTGGCGCCAAGTTCGAGGCCATGAAGAGCGCCGGCTATCACATCGCCGACTCGCCGTCGGCTTTGGGCTCGACCATGCTCAAGGCCATGGGGAAATAGGGCCGCAGGTTAAGCGTCACGTTACTCACGAAAGCAAATTCCGATGAAAATGAAAAAATGGCTAGCCGCACTGTGCGGTGCTGCAGCGCTTGTTACCGCCGCTGGAACCGCCAACGCGCGCGAGCGCGGGCTACTGACCGTCTCTGCCGGGGTGTTCGACCTGGTCATGCATCACAAGCAGGAGGTCGAAGGCGGCTTCCAGTATCGTTTCGCCTATAACCTCTTTTCCGACGAAGACGGGGCTTTTCGCGGCTTCCACCCCATCGTCGGGGCCTTCGCCAATACGTCCAGCGCGGCTTACGGCTATGTGGGCGTCGCGGCTCCCTTTTCCTTCGGCGATAACCGCTGGGAATTCACCCCTTCGGGCGCTGTTGGGGCCTATAACCACGGAAATAGCCTCGATCTGGGCGGAATTTTCGAGTTCCGCCTCAGCCTGGCGGCGTCCTACCGCATCACGCGCTATAGCCGCCTGGGCATTGAGCTGGAGCACATCTCCAACGCCAACACGCACCGCATTAATCCCGGCACCAACAATGCCCTTTTGACCTGGTCCTGGATCATCGACGGCTGGTGAGGCCTTTGGCCTATTCCAAAAAGGGCTAATGCGATCCACGGCACCCGAAAGGGTGCCGTTTTCGTCTCAAAACCATTTTCCCCGCAAAATGGTGCAACGCACCATTATTATTATGTTTTTATTCAACCTGGTACTATTCTCGATTCGTTGTCCACAGGCTTATACTCCTCTATTACTTGCGAAAATCGCGGTCCTTATCGCGCGCGCTCCGAAACACCTCGCCAAGGACAGAAAGCCGTGGACGTTTCATCTCTTCTCACCGGCGCCAACGCAACATTCGTAGGCGAACTCTATGCGCAGTATTTGCGCAATCCCGGCGCGGTTGATCCGAGCTGGCAAAATTTCTTCCGCGATCTCGGCGACGACGAGACTGAGATTTTGAAAGATCTCGAAGGCGCCAGTTGGGCGCCGTCCGATGCGCGCGTCATCGGAATTGCCGATGTTGAAACCCCAGCAAAGCCGAAGGGTGGAAAACCATCCAAGGTCGACGGCGCACCGGCACCCGACGCGAGCATGCTGCAGCAAGCGCAAGACTCCATCAACGCGCTGTCACTCATCCGCACCTATCGCACGCGCGGCCATCAGATCGCCAACCTCGATCCTTTGCGTTTGCACCAGCCGCCGGAATACGCCGAGCTCGATTTCCGCACGCACGGTTTCACGCACGCCGATCTCGGCCGCGAGATTCAACTGGGTGGCATTCTCGGTTTTCAAAAAGCGACGCTGCAGCAAATTCTCGACGCGCTCAAGCAAACCTACTGCGGCACCATCGGTGTCGAGTACATGCACGTGCAGGATTTTGCGCAACGCATGTGGCTGCGCAAACGCTTCGAGAAAGATCGTCTCGATCCGTCCTTCTCCAACGAAGGCAAGAAAGCGATCCTTGAGCGTCTGACGGAAGCCGAGGGTTTCGAGAAATTTCTCGGCATCAAATACACCGGCACGAAGCGCTTCGGCCTCGACGGCGGTGAAGCTGCCATCCCCGCGCTTGAGCAGATCATCAAGCGCGGCGGTGCGCTCGGCGTGAAGCAGATCGTTATCGGCATGGCCCATCGTGGGCGGCTTAACGTTCTTGTGAACGTCATGCACAAGCCTTTCAGCGCGCTGTTCTCGGAATTCCAAGGCAACTCTCCGAACCCGGAATCGGTCGAAGGGTCGGGCGACGTGAAGTACCACTTAGGTACGTCGGCTGACCGCGAGTTCGACGGCAACGTCGTTCACTTGTCGTTGACGGCCAATCCGTCGCACCTCGAAGTGGTCGATCCCGTGGTGCTCGGCAAAGTGCGCGCCAAGCAAGAGCAAATGGGCGATGCGGGCCGCAAGCAAGTCATGGGCTTGTTGATCCACGGCGACGCGGCGTTCGCGGGCCAAGGCATCATCGCTGAATGTTTCGGCTTCTCGCAGATCCAGGGTTACACAACCGGCGGCACGATCCACTTCGTCATCAATAACCAGATCGGCTTCACCACCACGCCGCACTACTCGCGTTCGGGTCTTTATTGCACCGACATTGCGAAGATGGTCGAGGCGCCGATCTTCCACTGCAACGCCGACGATCCGGAATCGGCGGTCTATTGCGCGCGCCTCGCCATGGAATTTCGTCAGGAGTTCGGTGTCGACGTGGTCGTCGATATGGTTTGCTATCGCCGCTTCGGTCACAACGAAGGCGACGAGCCGAAATTCACCCAGCCCCTGATGTACAAGCAGATCGAGGCGCACGCGCCGGTCCGCACGCTGTACGCCAATCAGTTGGTGAAAGAAGGCCTCTACTCTCAGCAAGACGCCGACCTGATGATGTCGAAGTTCATGCATCAGATGGAAGCCGACTTCGAATCCGCCTCCAGCTTCAAGCCCAACAAAGCCGACTGGCTCGAGGGTGCTTGGAAAGGCCTCGCGCAGATGGGCGAGGAAGAAGAATACCGCGACGACAAAACCGGCGTGACCATGGATCTCTTGAAAGAGGTCGGCCGCGCCATCAGCCAAGTGCCGGAAAACGTGGCGGTGAATCCGAAGATCGTTCGCCAGCAAAAAGGCAAACGCGAATCCATCGAAAGCGGCACCGATATCGATTGGGCCACGGCCGAGGCGCTCGCCTACGGCACGCTCGCCGTCGAAGGAACACCCACACGTCTGTCAGGTCAAGACTGCGGCCGCGGCACGTTCTCGCAGCGCCAATCGGTGTTCATTGATCAGAACAGCGAAGCACGCTATGTGCCCCTTAACAACATTCGCCCCGATAAGCAGGCGCGCTATGAAGTCATCGATAGCCCGCTGTCGGAATTGTCGGTGCTGGGCTTCGAATACGGCTACAGCTTGGCCGATCCCAACACGCTGGTGATCTGGGAAGCGCAGTTCGGCGACTTCTCCAACGGCGCGCAGATGATCATCGACCAGTTCATCAACTCGGGCGAAAGCAAGTGGCTGCGCCTGTCGGGTCTTGTGATCTTGCTGCCGCATGGCTTCGAAGGGCAGGGGCCTGAACACTCATCGGCCCGCATGGAACGCTATCTGCAATTGTCGGCGCAAGATAACTGGCAGGTCTGCAATTTCACCACGCCTGCCAACTACTATCATGCGCTGCGCCGCCAGATGCGCCGCAACTTCCGCAAGCCTTTGATCGTCATGACGCCCAAGTCGTTGTTGCGCCACAAGCGCTGCGTCTCGACCTTGCAGGAAATGGCCGAAGGCAAGTCGTTCCAACGCGTCATCGGCGAAACCGGCAAGATCGCAGCACCCGCGAAAGTGCGCCGCGTCGTCGTCTGCTCCGGCAAGGTGTATTACGACCTGCTGCAGGCGCGCGAAGAAAAGGGCGTCGACGACGTCGCTATCGTGCGCATCGAACAGCTCTATCCGTGGCCCAAGGAAACGCTGGCGCGCGAATTCGCCAAATACAAAAACGCCGAAGTCGTCTGGTGTCAGGAAGAACCCGCCAACATGGGTTCATGGACGTTCGTGGACCGACGCCTCGAATACGCTCTGGAAGATGCCAACATCAAAGCCAAGCGCCCGGTCTACGCTGGCCGTCCGCCGGCCGCGTCGCCGGCAACCGGCTTGATGAAGATCCACGTGCGCGAACAAAACCAGCTCTGCGAGTGGGCGCTCAACACACCGCTCGCTGAAATTCCGCAACCGTTCCGCCGCCTTTCGAAAGTCGGAAAACTCGCGGCTGAATAACGCACTGAATTAAAAAACAAACCGCGCGCCTTATGTGCGGCAACAAAAAGTTTGGGGACAAACATGGCCGACATCAAAGTGCCCACCTTGGGCGAATCCGTCACCGAAGCCACGGTCGCGAAGTGGTTCAAGAAAGTCGGCGATGCCGTCGCCATGGACGAGCCCGTGGTGGAGCTCGAGACCGATAAGGTCACCGTCGAAGTCCGCGCTGAATCGGCCGGCACGCTGAGCGAAATCGCGGCCCCTGAAGGCAGCGAAGTCAGTGTCGGCGCACTTCTGGGCTCCATCGGTGGAGCAGGTGCTGCCGCCGCTCCGGCCAAAAAAGCCGAAGCCCCCAAAGCTGCCGCCGCCGCGCCCGCGCCGAAAGCCGAAGCACCCAAAGCTGCTCCGGCCCCGGCTGCTGCTGCGCCGAAACCGGCCGCTCCGCCGGCTGCGGCCAAACCCGCCGCCGCGCCGCAGTCCATGCCGTCCGATTATCCTTTGGCGCCCGCCGTGCGCCACTTGGTCGACGATTACGGCCTCGATCCGAAAAAGATTCCCGCCTCGGGCAAGAACGGTCGCCTGACTAAGGCCGACGTGCTCGTCTATCTCGCCTCTGGCCCCGACCGCGCCACCAAAGCAGTCGTGCCCGATCGCGGCCCGGCGGAAGAACGCGTAAAGATGACGCGCCTGCGCAAGAAAATCGCCGAGCGCCTCAAAGAAGCGCAAAATACCGCGGCCATGCTCACCACCTTCAACGAAGCCGACATGTCGGCGGTGATGGCCCTGCGCAACAAGTTCAAAGACAGCTTTGAAAAGAAGCACGGCGTGAAGATGGGCTTCATGTCCTTCTTCGCTAAGGCTTGCGTCGCCGCGCTTAAAGAACTTCCCGCCGTCAACGCCGAGATCCAAGGCGACGAGCTGGTCTACAAAAACTACTACGACGTCGGTGTCGCGGTGGGCACGCCCCAAGGCCTTGTCGTTCCCGTGGTGCGCAATGTCGACACCAAGTCCTTCGCTGAAATCGAAGCCGAAATTTCCGGCCTCGGAAAAAAAGCCCGCGACGGCAAGCTCACCATCGAAGACATGACCGGCGGCACGTTCACCATCACCAATGGCGGCATCTACGGCTCCATGCTGTCGACGCCGATCCTGAACACGCCGCAGTCGGGCATCCTCGGCATGCACAATATTAAGCAGCGCGCCGTGGTGTTGGACGACGGTTCCATCGTCTCGCGTCCCATCATGTACTTGGCGCTCTCCTACGATCACCGCATCGTCGACGGACGCGAAGCCGTCACCTTCCTGGTGCGCGTGAAAGAAGCCATCGAAGATCCCAGCCGCCTTTTGATTGAAGCTTAGGAACAAGAACCCCGCACCCCAGCCCTCTCCCCTAAAGGGAAGAGGGTGCCGAACGAAGCGAGGCGGTGAGGGGTCGTTTCCTTCCTTAAGTAGGAACTTTCCATGCCCGACACTTTCGACGTTATTGTCATCGGCGGCGGCCCCGGCGGTTATGTCTGCGCCATACGCGCTGCACAGTTGGGGCTCAAGGCGGCCGTGGTCGAAAGTCGCGGGGCCCTCGGCGGCACCTGCACCAACGTCGGCTGCATTCCATCCAAGGCGCTTTTGCAATCGTCGCACCTCTACGAAGAAGCCAATCATTCCTTCGCCGCGCACGGCATCAAAGTGTCCAAGGTCGAACTCGATCTTCCCACCATGCTCGCGCGCAAAGACGATGTGGTGAAGCAGAACACCCAAGGCATCGAATTCCTGCTCAAGAAAAACAAAGTCGCCTACATCAAAGGCTTCGCGCGCGTCGCCAAAGTGCAAACCGGCGCACACCAAATCGCCGTGAAGGACGACAAGGGCACTGAAACCACCTACGTCACAAAATACGTCGTGCTCGCTTCGGGCTCCGAAGTCACGCCGCTGCCCGGCATCACCATCGACGAAAAGCAGATCGTGTCATCCACCGGCGCGCTCGTGCTGTCCAAAGTTCCAAAGACCCTCGTCGTCATCGGCGCGGGCGTCATCGGCCTCGAAATGGGGTCCGTGTGGCGTCGTTTGGGTGCCGAAGTCACGGTCATCGAATTCCTCGATTTCATCCTGCCGCCCATGGACGGCGAAATCCGCAAGCAGACGCAGCGCATTCTCGAAAAGCAGGGCATGAAGTTCCGTCTGGGCCAGAAAGTCACTGGTGCCAAAACCGGCAAAGACGGTGTCACGCTGACGGTCGAGCCCGCCAAAGGTGGTGCTGCCGAAACCGTTACCGCCGACGTGGTGCTGGTGGCCGTGGGCCGCCGCGCATTCACGACCGGACTTGGTTTGCAGGAAGCGGGCGTCACCGTGTCCAAACGCGGCTTCATCGAAGCCGATGAAAATTTCCAAACCAACGTTGAAGGCATTTTCGCCATTGGCGACGTCATCGGCGGCCAGATGCTGGCCCATAAAGCCGAAGACGAAGGCGTTGCCTGCGCCGAGATCCTCAGCGGTCATGCGTCGCACATCAATTACGACGCCATCGCGGGCGTGGTTTACACTTGGCCCGAAGTGGCCGGCATCGGCAAAACCGAAGAACAGCTCAAAGAAGCCGGCATCGCTTACAACGTCGGCAAATTTCCTTTCACCGCCAACGGCCGCGCGCGCGCCAATGGCGACACGGACGGCTTCGCGAAAATCCTCGCCGACGCCAAAACCGATCAAGTTCTGGGCTGCCACATCGTCGGCCCCGCCGCCGGCGATCTCATCATGGAAGTGGCCGTGGCCATGGAATTTGGCGCGTCATCCGAAGACATCGCACGCACCTGCCACGCCCACCCGCAATTGGGCGAAGTGGTGAAAGAAGCCGCACTCGCCGCCGACAAACGCGCGCTGCATATTTAGCGCCGTGTTGTCCTGGGATTTATTCCCAGGCCCCACGATGCCAGTCGTCCCGCGTGTATGACTTTGGGTCGATGATCCCTTGTGTCGTCCTCGGCCTTGACCCGAGGGCCCTGGGTTACGAAGCTAGGGCATGCGCACACCCACCGCCGCCGTCATCATTCCCGCCTATAACGCGGCCAAGACCATTGACCGCACGCTGGAAAGCGCGGTGACTTCGCTCGCGTTTTGCCGCAAGCAGATGGACCTGAATGCCTAGATCGTCGTTGTCGACGACCGCTCCACCGATGCAACGCCCGATGTTGTCAAAGCCTGGTCCGTGCGCGAGCCGTCCGTGCGCCTCATCGTGTGTGCCGAAAATAGCGGGCCAGGTTTCGCACGCAACGAAGGTGTGCGGCAGGCGGTGGGGACTTTCCTGTTCTTTCTCGACGCCGACGACGTCTTCTATCCGAATCACATCCATACGTGTCTCGCGGCGTTATTGGCCGACGACTCGCCGGGCTACGTCTTCACGCGCATGAAAATCGATATGCCCATGCATCCCGATTGGCCGCCGTCACTGGACGAAAGCTGTCCCATCAATTTCTGCGTACGCCGCGTCTGGCACGATATGATTCAAGGCTTCGCCGAGGGTCCAGACTTTCGCACCTACCGCACCGAGGACACGCTCTATCGCATGTGCCTTCGCCGTTTGGTGAAGCACCAGAAGATTGACGTTGTGACGTGCGAGCAATTCATCTCACCCGGCAATGCCCTCGACCGTCAGCGCGCCAAGCTCAATATGTCCAAAGCAGATTGGGGTCGTTCAGGCCTCGACGACGGCTTTGTGCTCACACCGCAAATGCAGGCCGTCGTTGAAGCGCGCCTCGCACATATCGCGAAATTGCAAGGTGCAAAAATCTAAGCAACACGCGTGCATGGGGTTGTTTCACTTTTTTGCATCATCTTGATTTACTTCACGAAAACGCGAATTTTCCGTTCGCTGGGCACCTTAAATATCGCGCGCAAAGATTTGAATCTCATGGCGGATCGTGGGCCCGCCGCGCGAAGGGGTTGTTTCTGTAACTGAGGGCTAAAACCAGGTCCGCAAGGGTCCGGCCTTACGCCGTCTCCCCCGAAAGGCGTTGCGTAACGTCCGCATGGCGGTCCACGCCTTCAAGAACAATCTGCAGTGCTTGATCCGGCGCCTGGGTCCGCACAGCGCGATAGCGCGCCAGATCGAAAAGCGGGAAGTGCGGCGAGAATTCTTCGTGCTGATCGGCCAACGCTAAAAGTCTCGCGCCGACAGCCTGCGGATCGGCGAAGCGCTGACCGATAAGTCCAACGGCGAGTGTCGTGATCAGATGATCGAAGCGAAACCGAATGCCCTGTTGTTTCGCATGGGTGACGACCGCCGGCGTGTCGTATTGCGCGGCGACATATTTTTGAAACCCGCCTTCCTCGATCCATGCGGTGCGCGATTTGATATATAAATCGATGTCCTCGGCCGGCGCGGCGTAATCGAAAAACATTGTCAGGCGCGGCCCGGGAATCGGGCACAGAAGTTCCGGCCACGTCGCTTCGATATAATCTTCAAACGCTGGATGAAAGGCTTGCGTCGGCGCTTCGCGCAGCAATCGCGCACCCGCCGAATGAACCGTGCGCAAATTCCACACCACAAGATCACCCGGACGGCTCGGAACGTTATAAAGCGGAAACGACGTCTGCGGTGCTTCCGCCGTGTGCGGGCCAATATGAACGGTGTCTTTTACGGGCATCTCCACGGCTTCGCGAATGTAGCTCAAAGCATCGCCGCGATGCGTGCCGGGGCATAATTTCAAACCGCCGCTATGGGATTCGTAATCTTGGATATAAATGCCAAACCGATAACCGCGATACGTGGCGTCGGTCGGGCTCTGCCATTGTTGATACAGATCCGTCGGCATGCCCATGGCGTCGCAATGAAGCTGGGCGTAGGGCGCCAATGTAATCGGCCCGATGCGGTCTTCGTAATTGAGAACAGACTCCGGATAGTAGACGAGGTCCTGGCCCAGCAGCGCCCGCGCGATATTCAAGACGCGCGGATCGAAAAGAACATTGCGAACGCTGGGGCAGCTCATCAAATCCGGCGCGATGTCTTTGAATGTTTGATGCGCGGTTTTCATTCCCGCCCTGAGCTGTTCGATTTCCGCCGGCGTGAAGACGCCGCGAATCAGGCAGAATCAATGCGCTTCGGCGCACGCGCGAATACCGGCAAGATCAGCCGCATCTTTTTCGTAAGGCGACATCGGAACCCTGGAAAGTGGCTTAGCGACCGAGCTTAGCGCGCGGGTGCGCGCCGCGGTAGACCTTCGTCAACCGCGCGGCATCGACAACCGTATAGCGTTGTGTCGTCGACAACGACGCGTGTCCCAACAACTCCTGGATGGTGCGCAAGTCGCCGCCTTTTTCCAGCAGATGTGTCGCGAAGCTGTGCCGCAACGCATGGGGCGTCGCGGTTTCGGGTAATCCCAGTTGCGCGCGCAAACGCCGCACCTGCCGCTGCACGACGCCGGGATTGAGTTCCTTGCCGCGCAGGCCGACGAACAACGGCGCATCGCCCGATGCTGCGAACGGGCAGGCATTGCGATACGCGGCGATGGCTTCGCGCACCACCGGCAACACGGGAACGATGCGCTCCTTCTGGCCCTTACCGAGAACGCGCAGCGTTTCGCCTTTCGGCATCTCGGCGCAAGTGAGGCCCAACGCTTCGCCGATGCGCAAGCCGCAGCCGTACAGCAACAACAGCAGCGCGGTATCGCGTGCTGCCAACCAGGGCTCATCGTGAAGTCCGCGCGCCGCGCTAATGGCGGCCAAGGCTTCGCCTTGATCCAGCGCTTTCGGAATCGTCTTCGGCAGCTTCGGCGTCTTCACCGCTTTGATGGCGGGGTTATGCAAACGATCGGTGCGATCGAGAAAGCGGAAGAAATTGCGCAAGGTCGACATGCCGCGTGCAATCGAGCTGCGCGCGATGCCTTCGTTGCTGCGATGGGCAAGGTAGCTGCGAAAATCGGCAGGCTTCAGCGCGCCCAGTGCGGGCAGGGCCGGCTCAGCGCCCAGATGATTTGTGAGAAAGCCGAGGAACGCCGCCAAGTCGCGGGCATACGCATCGGCCGTATGATCGGAAACGCGCCGCTCGCTCGACAACCACGTACGCCACGCGTCTATAGCGATCTGAAGATCGCTATGAACGGCGAACGTAATGCGTTCTAGAGTTTCAGCGTCCACCAACGTCCCACGGCATAACGCGTGACGTGCGCGAGGAACGCGATCAGCTCGGTGCCTTGGCCGTCTTCAAAGTGGCCGGGATTGCGGCATCCCACCGCGAACAAGCCAATCGGCAGGCCTTCGCCTTCCGGCAACGCAACCAGCGCATCCGAACGCACAAGGCCGGCAGCGCCGCCATAGATCATGACTTCGCCTTCGATCTCGGGACGAATGCAGGTTGTTGCTTCACCGGCGATGAGCGCGTCGACCGTCCCGCGCGGCAAGCTGCGAATGATGTGCCCGGCATCGCCCGGCAGATTTTCGCTCTCGAATGCGATGGCAACCGCGTCCACGCCCAAGTGTACGGGCAAATCGTCATGCAGAATTTGCGCGAGTTCGGTGAAGTCGCGTGCGTACACGAGGCCCAGCGCGCACTCCATGGTGCGTTCCACCAGCGACATGTTGGCGCGCATCGTATTCACAAGGCGGTCGCCCGATGATTTCAAATCGTCGACCTGGCGGCGCAAACGCTCCACCACGAAGCGCTGCATATCGACCACGACAGTTTCGGTTTCAAAACGCGTGTCGGGCGCTATCGCGGCCAGGAGATCGGGGTTGTTCAAAAGCACACGCGGATTGCGGCGCAGATAGCTGATGACATCGGCTTCACGCAGATCGGATTTAAGACCCGCGTCGGCTTTTGCGCCGGCTTTCACATGATCAACCATCGTACCCTTACCCCGCCCGCGCTTTTGATCATGCGTCATGGCGACCCCTAGAGAATCGACTGGCCGGTTTTGGCCCAATCCTCAAGGAATGCTTTTAGGCCCTTATCGGTTAAGGGATGGTTGAATAGCTGGCGCAAGGTCGAGGGCGGCATGGTGGAAACGTGTGCGCCCATCTTGGCTGCTGCCACTATATGCATGGGGTGGCGGATCGAAGCCACCAACACCTCGGTTTTGAAGCTATAGTTTTTATATATCTGACAAATGTCGGAAATCAGCGCCATGCCGTCCGTGCCGATGTCGTCCAGGCGTCCCACGAAGGGCGAAATGAACGAGGCACCCGCTTTGGCCGCCAGCAGTGCTTGAGCCGGCGAAAAGCAAAGGGTGACGTTGACCATGGTCCCGTCATCGCTCAGCGACTTGCAGCACTTCAGGCCTTCCGGCGTCAGCGGCACTTTGATGGTGACGTTCTTCGCGATCTTTTTCAGGACCGCGGCTTCTTTCATCATGGTGTCGTAATCGAGTGCGGTGACTTCCGCGCTCACGGGGCCTGGCACCACCGCGCAAATCTCGGCAATCAGATCGAGGAATTTTTTCCCCGACTTCGCCGCCAGCGACGGATTGGTGGTCACGCCGTCAACCATGCCGGTCGCGGCCAGATCTTTGATCTCTTTAATGTCGGCGGTATCGATAAAAAACTTCATGGTCCCCTCAAGTCGTTATACGTAAGTTTAAACCATGCCATCGGACCAAAGCACCTCTGCAAATGTCGTTGACGCAAATTTCGCGTCCTTGACTTTTGCTGCCGGCCAGCACGTATCGGTACTTCTGCCCTTACCGGTAGAGACCGCATACGATTACATCGTGCCCGAGGGGCTGACGTTGGTTTCCGGTGATGTGGTGGAAGTGCCGCTCGGTCGGCGTTTCGAAGTGGGCGCGGTGTGGGGACCAGGGCGCGGCGACGTGGCCGCGGCCAAACTCAAAGAAGTTGTTCACCGCATCGAGGTGCCGCCGTTGCCCGACGTGTTGCGGACGTTCATCGATTGGGTGGCCGGCTACACTGTGCAACCGGTTGGTTCGGTCCTACGCATGGCGTTGAATCCGGCGCGGCGATGGGTGCCGCCTGTGCCGCCGACCATGATCGTCGCCTCGGGAAAATCCCTCGGCGCATGCAACGTCAAAAGCACACCTGCGCGCGAGAAGGTTCTGAGCGCCATCGGCAGCAAGTCCTTTGACACGGCCGCGGCACTCGCACGTGAATCCGATGTCAGCGGCGGCGTGATTCGCGATCTCATTCAAACGGGCGTGCTCGCTTCGGTACCGCAGCCGGGCGCGTCACCCTTTGCGCCGTTGTTTCCTGATCATGCGCCGGCGAAATTCGAACCCGCGCAGCAACATGCCGCCGACGCCCTATGCACGAGCGTTGAGAATGGTTTTTCCGTCACGCTGCTCGATGGTGTCACGGGCTCGGGCAAAACCGCCGTGTACCTCGAAGCTGTCGCGGCAACGCTCAAAGCCGGCCGCCAAGCCGTGATCCTCGTGCCTGAAATTGCGCTCACGGCGCAGAGTGTCGCGCGGTTTACCGAGCGCTTTGGTGGCGCGCCCGCGCTGTGGCACTCCGACCTCAATTACAAAGCACGCCGTGAAGCGTGGCTCGGCGCCGCCACCGGCGATGCGCGCGTTGTTATCGGCGCACGTTCGGCCTTGTTTCTGCCTTTCCGCGATCTTGGCTTGATCATTGTCGACGAAGAACACGAAGCCGCATTCAAGCAGGAGGACGGCGTCATCTATCACGCCCGCGATATGGCCGTGGTGCGCGCGAAGGGAAGCAACATCCCCGTCGTGCTCGCATCGGCGACGCCCTCGCTCGAAACCATCATGAATGTGCGCGACAAAAAGTACGCCGAAGTGAAGTTGCCCGAACGCTTTGGCACTGCTGCCATGCCGCGCATCGGCGTGATCGATATGAAATCCAATGCACCTGAGAAAGGGCGCTGGGGTCGTGCGTGGCTTGCGCCGCCGCTTGTGCAGGCGGTCGAGCGCACTATTCAGTCGGGCGAACAAGCACTGCTGTTTTTGAATCGCCGCGGTTACGCGCCGCTCACATTGTGCCGCACGTGCGGCCACCGTTTGCATTGTCCGCGTTGCACGGCGTGGCTGGTCGAACATCGCCTCACGCGCCGTCTTCAATGTCATCATTGCGGATACGCCGCACCTTTGCCGAAAACTTGTTCGGCTTGCGGCGCGGCGGATTCGTTTGTGCCATGCGGGCCCGGCATCGAACGCGTCGCGGAAGAAGCCATCGCGCGTTGGCCCGACGCTAATATCCGCGCCGTCGCCAGCGATACACTGGATCGTCCTTCCGCTGTCGAAGAATTGATCGACGATATTCTCAATCATCGAATCGATGTGTTGGTCGGCACACAAGTGCTCGCAAAGGGTCACCACTTTCCAACGCTCACACTAGTCGGCGTCGTCGATGCCGATCTCGGACTCTCTGGATGGGATTTGCGCGCCGCTGAGCGCACGCACCAACTGCTCCACCAAGTCTCCGGCCGTGCCGGCCGCGCCGAAAAACCCGGCACAGTTCTCTTGCAGACGCACGATCCCGCACACCCCGTGATGCGCGCGCTGGCCACCGGTAGCTCCGAGGAATTTTTGGAAAATGAGATTCTGGGCCGCGACGCGCTCGGAATGCCGCCCTTCGGCCGACTCGCCGCTCTGATTCTCTCTAGCACTAATGAAGTGGCCGTCATTGCGGCCGGCCGCGCCTTGGCTGCGGGGGCTCCGTCAGGAGAAGGAATCGAGGTTTTAGGGCCTGCACCGGCCTTTATGGCGGTCCTTCGTGGCGTCCACAGACACCGTCTATTGCTGAAAACCCGGCGTAATATCGCGCCTCAGGCCCTAATTCGGGACTGGCTAGAGCGGGTGAGCGTGCCGTCCTCGGTCCGGGTCCAGATCGATATCGACCCCTATAGTTTCTACTAAGGCGGTTTGTAACGCCGTGCTCTGTTGCAACGCCCACGGGGGGTATGGTACTAACCCGCGCGCGATCGGGGCGGTGGCGGATTAAATTCCAAAAACATCAACCTGATCAATGTGTTAACAAGTTTTCCCCAGGCTGGGCAACGGAATGGTTTGTCGGGCCGGTCGGGGCAAGAATTCAGCGGTTTCAAGGGGACCATTTTAGGTGCCAGCGGATACAGTAAGGGTCAGCGACGTTGCGGGGCGCTATGCGTCTGCGCTTTACGACCTGGCCGACGACAAGGGCGCTATCGACACGGTTGCCGGCGACCTCACCAGCCTTCAGAAAATGTTCGACGACAGCGATGATTTTCGCCGTCTCGTTAAAAGCCCCATCTTGAGCCGTGGCGATCAAAGCAAAGGCATCGCCGCCGTCGCCGAGAAGGCCCAGCTTTCGCCGCTAACCCAGCAGTTCTTGGGTTTGGCAGCGACGAATCGCCGCTTGAGTGCGCTCCCCGGTGTGATCGCGGGCTTCCGCGCGATCCTGGCCGAGCGCCGTGGCGAAGCAACAGCGCACGTCACGAGCGCCACACCGCTGAGCGACGCGCAAAAAACTTCGCTGATAGACGCACTCAAGAAAGCCGTCGGCCGCAATGTCGACATCGCCGCTAAAGTTGATCCGTCGATCTTGGGCGGACTGATCGTAAAGGTCGGTTCGCGCATGGTGGACAGTTCCCTGAAATCCAAACTTCAACGTTTGAAGCTCGCTATGAAAGGGGTCGGATAATGGAAATCCGCGCCGCAGAAATCTCCTCCATCCTTAAGCAACAGATCGCCAATTTCGGCACTGAAGCAGAATCCGCCGAAGTGGGCCAAGTGCTCGCGGTCGGTGACGGTATTGCCCGCGTTCACGGCCTCGACAACGTTCAGGCCGGCGAAATGGTCGAGTTTCCGGGTGGCATTAAGGGCATGGCCTTGAACCTCGAGACCGACAACGTCGGTATCGTGATCTTCGGCGATGACTCGACCATCAAAGAAGGCGACACCGTTAAGCGTACCCGCAGCATCGTCGACGTGCCCGTCGGCATGTCGCTTCTGGGTCGCGTGATGGATGGTCTCGGCAACGCCATCGACGGCAAGGGCGATCTCGGTACGACCGAACGCCGCCTCGCCGAACTGAAAGCGCCCGGCATTATTCCGCGCCGCTCGGTGCACGAACCCGTGCAGACCGGCTTGAAGGCGGTGGACGCTCTGATCCCCGTCGGCCGCGGCCAGCGCGAATTGATCATCGGTGACCGTCAGACCGGCAAAACCGCCGTCATTCTCGACACCATCATCAACCAGAAAAAGATCAACGACGCGGCCAAGAGCGACAAAGAAAAGTTGTTCTGCATCTACGTCGCCATCGGCCAAAAGCGCTCGACCGTCGCGCAGGTCGTCAAGACCCTCGCCGACTACGGCGCGCTTGAATACACGATCATCGTCGCTGCCACGGCGTCCGAGCCGGCGCCGCTGCAGTTCATCGCACCGTATACCGGTTGCGCCATGGGCGAATACTTCCGCGACAACGGCATGCATGCCGTCATCTTCTACGACGATTTGTCGAAGCAAGCCGTCGCCTACCGCCAGATGTCGCTGCTGCTGCGCCGACCGCCGGGCCGCGAAGCTTATCCCGGCGACGTGTTCTATCTGCACAGCCGCCTGCTCGAACGCGCAGCGAAGCTCAACGAAGCCAACGGCTCGGGCTCGCTCACCGCGTTGCCCGTCGTCGAAACGCAGGCGAACGACGTGTCCGCCTACATTCCGACGAACGTGATTTCAATCACTGACGGCCAGATCTTCTTGGAAACGACGTTGTTCTACCAAGGTATCCGTCCCGCGCTGAACGTCGGCATCTCGGTCAGCCGCGTCGGTTCTTCGGCGCAGATCAAAGCCATGAAGCAGGTCGCAGGTTCGATCAAACTCGAACTCGCCCAGTACCGCGAAATGAAGGCCTTCGCGCAGTTCGCGTCGGACCTCGACCCGGCAACGCAGAAATTGCTGGCGCGGGGTGAACGCCTGACAGAACTGTTGAAGCAGCCGCAATACAAGCCCGTGCCTGTCGAAGAGCAGGTCGTGGTGATTTACGCCGGCACCAAGGGTTATCTCGATAAGGTCGCGGTGCGCGACGTTGGCCGCTTTGAATCCGGTTTGCTGGGCGCCATGCGCGAACGCGCGCCGGATATTCTTTCCGGCATTCGTACGGAGAAGGCTTTGACCGACGCCATCACGGCGAAACTCAAAGGCTTCCTCGACGATTTCGCTGCGTCGTTCAAATAAGGGCCGCTTCGGTTAGGAACGGGTTCGCCTTATGCCAAGTCTAAAAGAGTTCCGCGTACGCATCGAATCGGTGCAATCGACGAAGAAGATCACGTCCGCCATGAAAATGGTGGCCGCGTCTAAGTTGCGTCGTGCGCAAGAAGCCGCGGAAGCTGCACGTCCTTACGCCGAGAGAATGGCCAGCATGCTGAGCAATCTCGCCGGCGCCTCCGTCGGCCGCGCGGGTGCGCCGCCGATGTTGGCCGGTACGGGTAAAGACGATGTTCAGCTTGTCGTCGTGATGACCGCCAATCGTGGTCTGTGTGGTGGTTTCAATACCAACATCATCCGCTCGGCACGCACCTTGATCCGCGAACTGCTCGCCTCGGGCAAGACGGTGAAAATCCTGACCGTGGGCCGTAAGGGCCGCGACGCCATACGCCGCGACTTTCGCGAGCTCATTGTGGGCGAATACACCGAATTCGGCCGTAAACGGGTTGCCTTCGCCGAGGCCAACGAAGTGGCGAAGAAAGTTACCGACATGTATGTGGCCGGTGAATTCGACGTGGCGACGATGATCTACGCGCGCTTCAAGTCTGCGGTGACACAGATCGTGACTCGCCAACAAATCATTCCGTTCCCGGTTCCCGTTGTGGAAACCACCGATGCGCAGATGGTCTATGACTACGAGCCGTCGGATACAGAAATTCTGACCGAGCTGTTGCCTCGCAACCTAGCGATTCAGGTGTTCCGCGCCATGCTGGAAAATAGTGCGTCGTTCTTCGGCGCGCAGATGGCCGCCATGGACAGCGCAACGCGCAACGCCGGCGAAATGATCGACAAACTGAAGCTGCGGTACAACCGCTCGCGTCAGGCCATGATTACCAAAGAACTCATCGAAATCATCTCCGGCGCCGAAGCGGTTTAGGCCGAGCGCGGGACGAGCTGTAAGGAATAGGAGCGAACAATGGCGAATAACAGTGTGGGCACCGTTACCCAGGTTTTGGGCGCCGTCGTCGACGTGAAGTTCGATGGCGACCTGCCCGCGATTTTGAACGCAGTGACGCTGCAGAACAACGGCAAGCGCCTCGTCCTCGAAGTTGCCCAGCACATCGGTGAATCGACCGTGCGCTGCATCGCCATGGACACGACCGACGGTCTGGTGCGCGGCACCAAAGTTGCCGACACCGGTTCGCCCATTCAAATGCCTGTCGGTCCCGGCACGCTCGGCCGCATCATGAACGTGATCGGCGAGCCCGTGGACGAGCGCGGCCCCATCAACAGCAAAGAATTCGCTCCCATCCACCGCGCTGCTCCGACGTTTGTTGAGCAGTCGACGGAAGCGCAGATTCTGTCCACCGGCATCAAGGTCATCGACCTTCTCGAGCCGTACCTGAAGGGCGGCAAGATCGGACTGTTCGGCGGCGCCGGCGTCGGCAAGACCGTGCTGATTCAGGAACTGATCAACAACATCGCCAAAGGCTACGGCGGCTACTCGGTGTTCGCCGGCGTGGGTGAACGTACCCGCGAAGGGAACGACCTTTATCACGAGTTCCTCGAAGCCGGCATTATCGACAAAGACGGCCCCAACAGCAAAGTGGCTCTCGTGTTCGGCCAGATGAACGAGCCGCCGGGTGCCCGCGCACGCGTGGCGCTTTCGGGTCTGACTCAGGCCGAATACTTCCGCGACGTTGAAGGTAAAGACGTGCTGTTCTTCGTCGACAACATTTTCCGTTTCACCCAAGCGGGTTCGGAAGTGTCGGCGCTCCTCGGCCGCATTCCTTCGGCCGTCGGTTATCAGCCGACACTCGCCACCGACATGGGCCAGCTGCAAGAACGCATCACGTCGACCAAAAAAGGCTCGATCACGTCAGTGCAAGCCATTTACGTGCCCGCCGACGATTTGACCGATCCGGCACCCGCGGCTTCGTTCGCGCACTTGGACGCGACGACCGTGTTGTCGCGTGCGATTTCCGAACTCGGCATCTATCCGGCCGTTGATCCTTTGGACTCCACCAGCCGCGCGCTCGATCCGCTCGTGGTCGGCGAAGAACACTATAAAGTCGCGCGCGACGTTCAGCGCATTCTGCAGACCTACAAGTCCCTGCAAGACATCATCGCGATCTTGGGCATGGACGAATTGTCGGAAGAAGACAAACTCACCGTTGCTCGCGCGCGTAAGATCCAGCGCTTCCTGTCGCAGCCCTTCCACGTCGCCGAAGTCTTCACCGGTAACCCGGGCGTGTTCGTCTCGCTCGCCGATACCATCAAAGGCTTCAAAGGCATCGTGGCCGGCGAATACGACTTCCTTCCCGAGCAAGCGTTCTACATGGTCGGCACGATCGAGCAGGCCGTGGAGAAGGGCAAGAAGATGGCCGCGGCCGCCTAAGCAAGAAGAGTTAGGACACCGTTATGCCCGACACGCTAAAGCTGGAACTAGTTTCGCCCGAGCGCCTGCTCGTTTCCGAGCAGGTCGAGATGGTGCTTGTGCCAGGCGTCGAGGGTGTCCTCGGTGTGCTGCCACTGCACGCGCCGACGCTGTCGACGCTGAAGCCCGGCTTTGTCGACGTGTATAAAGGCAACGTCGTCGTCGAACGCTATTTCGTGGCGGGCGGCTTTGCCGAGATTACGCCTACGACGTGCACGGTTCTGGTCGATGAAGCCTTGCCGAAAGAAACCCTGACCCAGGCCATGGCTGCCGAACGTCAGACAATGGCCAAGGCATTGCATGACGCCGCCGCCACCGACGAAGATCGCCTTAAGGCCTTGAAGGCATTGGAAGTCGCGGACGCCATGATGTCCGCCGCTCACGGCGCGCTTCACTAAACGGCGCCCGCTAAGCCCTTCATATCCATGACGGTTTTGTTGCAGCGCTGATTGCGCTATATCTTCGCCATGAACGCCGTCGCCTCTACAGACAAGCGCCATTGGACTCTGGATGACATCCAGTGGTCGCGATTCGACGCGTCTAAGGTGACGCCGGACCTGCTGATGGTCGTGAAGACTGCGGCCATGGTCGAACGCAATGGCGGCGATTATGCCCGCTATCTTTGTAGCGTGTTCGCCGGCGACGAATTGTTTTGCGCCGTTGCGCGTACGTGGGCGGTTGAAGAAGAGCAGCACGGGATGGCGCTCGGAAAGTGGGCCGAACTGGCCGATTCGAATTTCAACCTCGATCGCAGCTTCAACCACTTCACCTCGATTTATCAGATCCCTGTGGACGCGACCGAATCGGTTCGGGGTTCGCGGCTGGGCGAGTTGTGCGCGCGCTGCATTGTCGAGACCGGCACCAGTTCGTTTTACTCGGCGATTCGCGATGCCGTCGATGAGCCGGTGTTGAAACAAATCTGCGCCAAGATCGCGGCCGACGAATTTGCGCACTACAAACTTTTCTACACGCATATGGAACGCTACCTGAAGCCGGGATGGCGGGCGCGGTGGGAGCGTTTGAAAGTCGCCGTATCGCGTTTTCGCGAAACCACCGATGACGAAATTGCCTCGGCCTATTACGCCGGAAACGGTGGGCAGGGCGCCTATGATCGCGTAGCGGCCAATGCGGCTTATGGCGAGCGCACATTTGCGTTTTATCAGGAACGGCACGTGCGCCGTGCTGGATTCATGTTCGCGCAAGCCGCTGGGCTTGATCCCGAAGGCTGGGCCGCAAAAGCAGTGACGCAAGTTTTGTGGTTGGTGATTCGTACGCGCGGCCGCAAATTCCGGCCAACGCTGGCGCGGGTTTAGCGTTTTTTAAGCGCGGCAACCTTGTCGCCGAATGCCGCAACGACTTCCTTATAAATCAGGCGTTTAAAGCCGACCGCGACACGCGGCAGCTGGTGAAAGCTCATCCACTTCCACGCCTGAAATTCCGGATGGTCGGTCTCGAGGTCGACGTCCTGGTCCACACCCGTGAACTTCATCAGGAACCACTTCTGTTCCTGGCCGCGATATTTGCCCTTCCAAACGTTCGCCTGGAGATCTGCCGGCAAATCATAGCGCAGCCAAGCGCGCGTCACGGCAACGATACGGGCTTTGTCGGTTCCGATTTCTTCATGAAGTTCGCGCACGGCGGCTTCGCGCGGTGTTTCGCCTTTATCGATGCCGCCTTGCGGCATCTGCCATGCACCCGGCGTATCGATACGCTCGGCGACGAACACTTGGCCGCGCGCATTGAGTAATACGATCCCGACACCGCGACGGTACGGCTTCGCTGAAGGCGTCTTGGCCATCAAATTAGCGGATGAGCACTTGCGAAACGGGCGCTAGCGTGACGCCTTTTTTCTGTGACTGTTCCAGCCACAAAACCAAGCGTTCGAAGCTCACCGGTTTGGCGCTCATCGAGGCGATCGCGCTACCTTGATACTTCGCCAAACGCTCGGCGTAGTCCAGGCGGGCGTCTACGGCCGCTCGGAAGGGGCGCTCGTCGATGATTACGTCGGCGACGGCTGTGGGAACGCCGGCTTCGCCGACGCGTACGCCTGGCTCGCCCTGAACGTAGAACAGGTTCTTTTCTTTCAACTTCGCGAACACGGCGTTGATGCTTTGGTCCTCTCGGAATTTGCTGCCGCTGGAATCGAGAACACCAATCGCCGAGCCGGCATCCTTCAAGATCGCATCGAGGCGCATGCCGTTTTCCTTGGCATCGTTCACGGTCAAAAGTCCAAGCGGCCCTGGATCTTCGGCGGGAAAGGTTTTGCTTTCCATCGGCACTTCGATGAGCACTTCGTGGCCGCTGGCTTTTGCCTTCTCGATCCACTTTTTGAGGTCGCGTGTGTAAGGGCTGAAAGCGAGGGTGACGGCTGCCGGCAGCTTTGAAATCGCCGCGTCTGTTGCAATTTGACTGAGGCCTAAGCCATCAACGACGACTGCGAGTTTTGCTCCAGTCGGAGGCGCGCCCGCCGACTTCGTATCTTTCTTGATGTCCGTCAGGTTGGCGAAGCGCGGCGGCGGTGCATTGAGCGCGACCTTATCCGTGGGCGGAATGGCCGGTTCGGCCAGACGCGGGCGTCCGCCGGCAGCCGTCGGGCCCGTATCGGCATTCTTAGGTAAGTCGAAAATCTTCGGCGCACCAGGTGCGGCTCCCGATGCGGTGAGTGCCGGGATTCCTCCAATCTCTTTCGGAGGCACAACCTCTTCGACGGGTGCTTCAGCGGTCACAGGCGCTTTCGCGTCCGTTTTGGCTTCGGGCAATTTCACCTCGGGCGCAGCACCTTTGGCTGGCGGGAGGGCTGCCGTTTTCATCTCGGGCTTTGCTTCCGCGGGCGGAGCATGGGCGTCTTTGGCAGGCTCTTTCGACGGCGCGGCGACAGGCGGAGCCGCCGGTGCGGGCACTGCCGCGACTTTAGCTTCAGCAGGCGCAGGCGGCGGGGTGAGCGCCGGTGTTGCGGGTTTGGCGGCCGTAGCATCGGGTGCGGCGGGAGCAGCGGCGGGAGCGGGTGCAGCGGGAGCAGGCGTCGCTGGTGTATTTGCAGCGACGGCATGTTCCGCGGGAACGTCTTCTTCAACTTGAAGATCCGTCAGCATGCCGCCGACAGCTGGCGCCGCTGCGTTTTTATCGCCGGTTAAAAAGATGGTGACGACGCCGCCCACAAGCACGACAAACAGCACGCCGCTCGCAATGAGCGCAATTTTGGGGCCTTTGCCAGCGAGCGAAGATTCGCCGTCAAAGAGGTCGTCACCCCCAAAAGGGTCCTTTGCCTTGTCGCGGCGCAGTGCGCTGAGTAACGCGCCCGGTGAAAAGGCCATGGCCTAGCTCCTCGTTTCACGGGCATCGTGCGCCGAAACGCGCAGCCCGGAACCATCACAGTATAACCCGACTGTGTTGTACGAGCCCCACCCTTAATAGGCCCTTAAGGGTGGGGGTTTTCGAACGGTAGACTTATTTCGCCGCCGCGGTTTTTTGATAGATGGCGATCCCGCGCAGCATGTCGAGCGCGCGCGATAGCTGATAGTCCTCAATCGTTGTATCGGCGGCCGTTTGGGCCCCCGCGGCACCCGCTGCCGGTTTGCCCGCCGCGCCTGCGGGCGGGGTCATCTGCGAGGTCGGGCCAGGCGTCGCACCCGGCGCGACGGCCGGCGGTTTCGCACCAGGCTTGGCCGGAGCTTGTTCCTTGATCGTATCATTCTTCAATGCGCCCGTGAGATCCGACTCCTGACGGCGCAGGAACGTGGGCACATTGATCTTCTCAAGTTTTGCCTGCTGAACTTCGATGTCCGGCGTGATGCCGAGCGACTGAATCGAACGACCGCTCGGCGTGTAATAACGCGCCGTGGTCAGGCGCATGGCGCTTTCGCCGCGCGCGAGCGGGATGATCGTCTGCACCGAACCTTTACCGAAGCTCTTTGTGCCCATGAGAATGGCGCGTTTGTGATCTTGCAAGGCACCGGCAACAATTTCCGAAGCGGACGCCGAGCCGTCGTTGATGAGAACGACAATCGGTTTTCCATCGGCCGAATCACCGGCCTTTGCCGCGAAGCGCTGCGTTTCTTCCGTATGGCGCGAACGCGTCGAAACGATCTCGCCGCGATCGAGGAAGGTATCTGAGACCGACACGGCCTGATCGAGCAAGCCGCCCGGATTGTTGCGCAAGTCGAGCACGTAGCCTTTCAGCTTGTCGCCGATCTGGCCTTTCAGCTTCTTGATCGAATTGTCGAGGCCGGTCTGCGTCTGCTCGGTGAATTGGCTGATGCGGATGTAGCCCACATCGCCTTCGGCACGCGAAACGACGGATTGTACTTTGATAACCGCGCGCTGCAGCGAGATATCGAACGGTTCGCGTCCTTCGCGTGCAAAGGTCAATGTAATTGAGCTTCCGACAGGTCCGCGCATCTTATCGACGGCTTCGTTCAACGTTAGACCGACAGCAGGCTTGCCGTCGATGGCGAGGATGTGGTCACCCGATTGAACCCCGCCCTTCGCTGCCGGAGTATCGTCGATGGGTGAAACCACTTTTACCAAGTTGCCGTCGAGTGCCACTTCAATGCCAAGGCCCCCGAACTCGCCTTTGGTTTGCTCCTGCATATCCTGGAAATTTTTCGCGGGCATGTAGCCCGAGTGCGGGTCGAGGCCGGTGAGCATACCGTTGATGGCATTTTCCAAAAGCGTCTGGTCGGAGACTTCTTCGACGTAGTCTTTACGAACGCGTTCGAAGACGTCACCGAAGAGCTCAAGATACTTATAGGTGTCCTCGGAGAACTTGGTGTTGTTCTTGGTCTCCGCGGCAAACGTCGGCGCGATCAGGCACGACGATCCGAGAAGAGCGACCAGCGAGAGAGCGGTCGCAAAAGATTTCATACGCATAGTGATGACATCCTCGAAAAAAATTCACGTCCCATTTTTATTTCGTGCTTAACCGCTGTTCTTGTTTGTGCGGTCCGCCAACCAGGGAAGAGGATTGATCGGCTGACCATCGCGGCGCAATTCCACATAGAGCGAAGAGGAGGCGTTTTCATTCATAATCCCCACCGGTTCGCCGGCGAGAACGCGCTGTCCAACGGCTATGTCGATGCGGCCCATACCAGCCAGCAAGGTATGATATCCTTCGCTATGTTCGATGATCAATAGCTGCCCGTACCCGCGAAAAGGCCCGGCAAAGGCTATGATTCCATCATAGGGTGCGATCACCTGAGCGCCCGCGCGTGTATTGAGCGTGATGCCTTTGGCGCGTAAGCCGGCGTCTTCCGTCGTCCCCGCCGCCTCGCCGTACTTGCTGGCCAAGGAGCCTTCCACCGGAAAGGGCATGGTTCCGTGGCCTTTGGCGAACGAGCGCGTTACAGCAACTTCATGGTCTTGGGCCGCTTTTAGCGCCGGCTTCGGTTCGGACGGGGCGGCTCCCGAGGGCGCCTTCAAGGCAACGGCCGGCGGCGGCGCGCTCGCAATCCGCGGTTCTGCCGCTTTTTTTGCGGCGAGTTTGCGTTCTTCCTCTTCGCGTTTTCCCTTTTCCTCGGCAAGCTTGGCGAACAGCTCGCGGAGGTCCTGGGCGTCCTTCGCGACTTTGGCGAGTCGTCGATCGGTCTCGTCGCTGCGGGTCGCCAAAGTGGCTTGTTGTTCGGTGCGCACGCTCACCAGCTTTGTGAGGTTGGCGCGCTTTTGCAAAAGCGCGGCCGCGCCTGCCGCCACTTTTTCCTTCTGATCCGCGATCTGCGCGCGTGCTTGATAGTAGGCGTTCAGGTCGCTTCGCAACGCAGTGACGGATGCCTTGATGCTTGGAACAGCCGAGCGCAGGAGAATGGCGCTGCGTACCGCGTCGTCGGGCGATAAGGGCGACAACGTCAACGCATCCCCCGGACGCAAGGCGAGCCGTTCAAGCGCCATCAACACGCTCACCATTTGCGCGTCGCGACGCTTCAAGGCTTCGCTCATGGACTGTGCGTCGCGCTCCATATCCGCGAGCCGCGCCTCAAGAACCGTGACCGAGTGCTCCTGGCTTTGAATATCTTTCGCCACCTCGACCGTCTGCGCACGCAACGCGGCCAGGCTCTGTTCGAGCGATTGCGCTTGTGACTGTAGCTTCTCGCGTTCTGCTTTCGCTTCTTCGAGCTGCCTTTCGAGGGCTTTTAATTTTGTGCTGTCATCGGCGCCAAAAACCGGAACAGCAAGCATCGCTGCGACGGCGACGATCGGAAAAAGGCGCGTTTTATTGCGCAGCACGGACCACGGCGGGGGCTGCATGCAGCAACGAATGCCCGGTCATTTCTTTCGGCTTTTGTAAATGAAGGAGTTCAAGCACCGTCGGCGCAATGTCGGCGAGGCGTCCATTGGAGAGTTGCTTAGCCTCAGGTGGGCCGTTCACCAACACAATCGGCACGCTGCCAGTGGTGTGCTGTGTATGCGGCTCGCCGGTTGCTTGATCGCGCATCATTTCCAAGTTGCCGTGATCGGCGGTGACGATCATGCACCCGCCGGATTTTTTCAAAGCAGCTTCCAAGCGACCCAAACAGACATCCAACGCTTCTGCGGCTTTAACCGCTGCCGGCAAAATACCAGTGTGTCCCACCATGTCGCCATTGGCGAAGTTCACAATGATGACGTCGAATTTCATATTGTCGATGGCATCGATAATCTTGTCCGCGACTTCAGGCGCCGACATTTCCGGCTGCAAATCGTAAGTGACAACTTTTGGACTCGGAATCAAAATACGGCTTTCGCCGGGAAATTCCTGTTCGACGCCGCCATTTAGAAAGAACGTCACGTGCGCATACTTTTCGGTTTCGGCGATGCGCAGCTGAGTCATGCCAGCGTTGCTGATGAGTTCACCGAGCGTGTTGCTGGCCGACTGGGGCGCGAACATCGCAGTCATCAATTTCGCGAGGTGATTGGAATACTGTGTTGTGCCGACGGCAGCCGAGAATTTGATGGCCCGCGGTCGTTGAAAGTCTTTGAAGGCGGGATCCAACAGCGCCCCTAGAATCTGCCGCACCCGGTCGGCCCGGAAGTTGGCCATGAGCACGCCGTCGCCGTCTTTCATGCCCGTAAACCCATTCACAACGGCGGGCAGAACGAACTCGTCGGTGACCTTCGCGTCGTAGGCTTGCTTGATCGCCGTCAGCGGGTCGGCAACTTTCACGCCGATACCGTTCGTGATGGCTTCGTAGGCTTTCTCGACGCGCTCCCACCGCTTATCGCGGTCCATGCCGAAATAGCGTCCGCCGACCGTCGCTATGGTCACGTGCTTGAGTTCGGAAATCTGAACGAGGAACTCCGCCATGTATTCCTGGGCCGATTGCGGTGGCGAATCGCGGCCATCGAGGAACGCATGGATGTGAACCGGCACACCTGCGTTATCTAGCAAACGCGCAAACGCGACGATGTGGTCTTGGTGAGAATGCACGCCGCCCTTCGAGACGAGTCCTAAAAGATGACATGCGCCGCCGCTCGTTTTCAGGTCGGCGATAAATTTTTGCAGAACCGGGTTCTTGCCGATGCTGCCGTCTTCGATGGCGGCGTCGATGCGCGGCAGATCCTGGCTCATGACCCGGCCGCCGCCGATGTTCATGTGTCCAACTTCTGAGTTGCCCATCTGGCCCTGAGGCAACCCCACGTCGTTGCCGCTGGTTTCCACCAGTGCATGGGGGTAGTTGGACCAAAAGCGGTTCCAGACCGGCAACGTCGCTTGGGCGAGGGCATTGTCGGTCGTTTCTGTCCGGTAGCCCCAGCCATCCAGGATGCAAAGCACCAGGGGCTTAGGGCGGCGTTCAGACGAGGGCGAATCGAGGGTCATGATGCTACGCTTTTTGAGCGCTTCGGGTCCGGGTTTCAACTGCAAAAAACTGTTATGTGAAAAGAGTTTGTCGGAAATGCAGCAAGGCTTGCTTTGCGTGCGCCGAGTCCTGATATACTGGCCCTCGAGAGGCTGGCGGTGGACGGACTCCTCGCCAACCCGGTCAGGTCCGGAAGGAAGCAGCCGTAACGAGTTTCGGTCCGGGTCGCTGTCCAGTCTCTCACCCTTTCCTTCACCCGCTCCGAGCCCCGCATGGACAAACCCGTGACCGAGCGTATTTCCGACGACCGGTCAGGCTCCAAAGCGGCAGGCGAATATCGCGTTCTCGCGCGTAAATACCGGCCGTCTTCGTTCGGCGATTTGGTCGGCCAAGACGCGCTTGTCCGCACCCTCAAGAACGCGATCACCTCAGGGCGCATCGCCCAGGGCTATATGCTGACCGGCGTGCGCGGCGTCGGTAAAACCACGACCGCACGCATCATCGCCAAGGCGCTCAATTGCATTGGGCCTGATGGTAAGGGTGGCCCGACGCCCGAACCTTGCGGCGTGTGCGCGAATTGCACAGCCATCGCCGAAGACCGGCATGTCGATGTGCTCGAGATGGACGCGGCCAGCCGCACGGGCATCGACGATATCCGCGAGCTGCTGGAAGGCGTGCGTTATCGCCCGACCTCGGCGCGCTTTAAGATCTATATCGTCGACGAAGTGCACATGCTGTCCGACAAGGCGTTCAATGCTTTGTTGAAGACGCTCGAAGAGCCACCCGAGCATGTGAAATTCATTTTTGCGACGACCGAAATCCGCAAGGTTCCGGTTACGGTACTGTCGCGCTGCCAACGGTTCGATCTGCGTCGCATCGAGAGCGAAAAGCTGCAGAGTTTGTTTGCGGCTGTTTCCGCCAAGGAAGGCGCTAAGGTCGACGACGGCGCGCTCGCGCTGATTGCGCGCGCGGCCGATGGCTCTGCTCGCGACGGTCTTTCCATTCTCGATCAAGCGATCTCGCAAGCCGCAGGCCAAGTGGTTACGGAAGATGCCGTGCGCGGCATGCTGGGTCTTGCCGATCGCGTGATGATTTTCGATCTGCTCGATGCTGTCATGCGCGGCGATGTGAAGACGGCGCTCGATCTGCTCGCCAACCAATACGCGGCGGGCGCAAGCCCCGTCGTTGTCATTCAAGATTTGCTCGAACTTGTTCATTGGCTGACGCGCTTGAAAGTGGCTCCCGAAGGTGCGGCCGATCCGGCGCTCGCTGAAGCCGAACGCAAGCGCGGCGCAGCGATGTCGGAAAAGCTCGGCATGGCCGTCATCACGCGCGCATGGCAGATGCTCCTGAAGGGGCTGACCGAAATCCGCTCGGCGCCGATGCCGCTCCAAGCCGCCGAGATGGTGCTGGTACGCATCGCGTATGCTGCCGACCTTCCTACGCCTGCCGATGCCCTCAAAGCCCTTGAAAGCGGTGGGTCTGTAGCGGTTCGCGCGCCGTCAATGGCACCGCCCCCGCAACGTCCTTCGACACAGGGCAGCGTTGCCCGGGCCATGGCGCCTGAGGCCCTTCCCGTCAACGAGCCGCAAGCTTATGCAACGCCGCAGTCGTTTGCCGAGATTGCCGCGCTGTTCGAGCAGAAAAAATACGCCATGTTGGCCGCGCAGTTGAAACACAACGTGCGGCTCGTGCGCTTCGATCAGGGCGTGATCGAATTCAATACAGACAAAAATGCATCCAAAGATTTGGCGGGTCAGGTCGGCGCGCATCTGCGCGATTGGACGGGTCAACGTTGGATGGTCAGCGTGGTGAATGCAGCGGGCCAACCGACATTGCATGAACAAGAGGTCGAACACGCGAAATCCGATCCGCTTGTAAAAGCGCTGCTCGATGCTTTCCCCGGGGCGACCATCGCCGCCATTCGTAACGCGGAGAAGAAATGAAAAATCTCGGCCAGATCATGAAACAAGTTCAGGGCATGCAAACGCGCATGGCCGAGATGCAAGAGCAGCTTGCCGCGCAGGAAATCACCGGCACGGCCGGCGACGGTATGGTGCAAGCCACGCTCAACGGCAAGAATGAGCTTAAGCGTCTGAAGATTGACCCGTCGTTGATTATCCCTGGCGAAGCCGATGTGCTTGAAGACCTGATCGTTGTTGCCGTCAGCGACGCACGGAGCAAGGTCGACGCCATCAGCGAGGCGGAAATGTCCAAGCTTACGGGCGGTCTGCCACTGCCGCCGGGTATGAAGCTCCCCTTCTAATGGCGGGCGCCGAAATTGAGTCGCTGATCGCCCAGCTCTCGAAGTTGCCGGGCTTGGGTCCACGCTCGGCGCGCCGTATTGCGCTGGCTCTCATTAAGCGTCGCGAGTCTTTGCTGGGGCCGCTGGTGCAATCGCTCAGCGCTGCCGCCAGCACGGTGAAGATTTGTGAGCGGTGCGGGAATTTCGATAGCCAGAATCCGTGTTTCATTTGCGCCGATCCGCGCCGCGATGCGAGCGTGATTTGTGTTGTCGAGGACGTGGACGATCTGTGGGCGCTGGAGCGCACAGCGGCGTTTCGCGGCCGTTACCATGTAACGGGCGGGTTGCTGTCGCCCTTGGACGGAATTGGACCCGAGGATCTCAAAATCGAGCGGCTCGCGGTCCGCGCACGCGACTCGGATATCAAAGAAGTCATCCTGGCGTTGGGCGCGACCGTTGACGGACAAACCACCGCGCATTACATCGCCGAACGTTTGCAGGACGCGAATGTAACGGTGTCTGGCCTAGCGCACGGAATGCCCATCGGTGGCGAATTGGACTACCTGGACGATGGTACAATTGCTGCGGCGCTCAAGGCACGGCGTCCCGTTTAATTTCGAAATCACTCGCTCGTAACGCGTATTCCAGTCATGCCAACGCCACAATTCGTGCGTATATAACGTTTAGCGGACTGCAAAACACCAGCGCCTAAAAGCGTGGGCGCTTCCAGGAGGTTGAGATGATCAAACAGATTTTCGCCGCGGCTGTAATGCTCGTTGCGCTGGCCGGATGTTCGACATCGAGAGTCGTCGTATCCGACGTCACGCGTTTTCATACATTGGCAGCGCCCGCAGGGCTTCAGGGTAAAACGTTTGCGATTGCGTCGGTGAGCCCCGAGCAGCAACAGAGCATTTCATTCCGTAATTTTGCCGACACGATCAATGCGCGCCTGACCGCCATGGGCATGACCCAATACACCGGCGGCAATGGACCGAGCGGCGCGGACTATGTCGTGAACCTCCACTATGGAGTGACGGGCCCGACACCTGACGTGCGCGGTGAATGGGGTCCGCGCGATTGGTACGGTCCGCAATTTGGCTTTAGTTTCGGGCACTGGGGCCGTCATGGCGGCTACGGATTTAATTATGGCGTCGGCTATGATCCGTTCTGGGACGATCACTATTACGTCGATACGCGTCAGACGTTCGTGCGTCGTGTCGAACTCGATATTTATCGCGGCGAGTCCTACGGCTCGAACGACAAGCAACGGGTGTTCGAGGGCCGCGCTATCAGTGCGGGCCTCAACGGCCAGATCGAACCGGTGATGCCTTATATGATCGATGCGATCTTCCGCGACTTCCCGGGTGCGTCGGGCAAAACCATGACGGTGCGCGTCGAAGTGCCACCCGAAGTGGAGCGCAACATGGGCGCCACCGCGCGCTCTAGCTACTAAACGTTTCGTCGATTTGAAAACGGGGTCATCGCAAGATGGCCCCGTTTTTATTGCAGGCGTTCAGGAAGCGGGCGCGCTTCTGGAACGGTGCGAGCGATGGGGGCCGGATCTTCACCCAACTGCACATCGGCGATCTTGTGCCCGCGGCTGATGATCTTCTCGGTAGACGTAACGATCTCGCGTACGTCCTTTTGCGTTTGATCGAAGTGCGTACCGAGCTTAGCCACCCTGTCGTTTAGACGTCCCATGTCTTCCATTAGCTTTCCGATTTCCGTCTGGATAACGTGGGCCTGTTCGCGCATGCGCGCGTCTTTCAAGATCGTGCGGATCGTATTTAGCGTCGCCCACAAGGTCGTCGGCGAAACGATGTAAACGCGGCGTTTAAATCCTTCCTCCACGACCATGGGAAAGCGATCGTGAATCTCGGCAAAAACAGATTCCGCCGGTACAAACATGATGGCTTGATCGGCGGTCTCGCCGGCAATGATGTATTTCTCGGCAATGTCGCGCACGTGCTTGAGGACGTCGGTGCGAAAGGCTGTTTCGGCTAATGCGCGGGTGCGCTCATCGCGGGCTTGCGTCAATGCCACAAACGCTTCGTGCGGGTATTTGGAATCCACCGCGATCATGCCCGGCGGGCCGGGCAGGCGAATAACGCAGTCGGCACGCTTGCCGTTGGATAACGTTACCTGAAAGTCGAAAGCGCCAGGCGGTAGCACATTGCGAACAAGGTCTTCCATTTGCGTTTGGCCGATAGCGCCGCGTGCTTGTTTGTTGGACAGAATGTCTTGAAGGCTCACCACTTCCTGCGAAAGCGCAGCGATATTCTTTTGCGCCGCGTCGATAACCGCGAGGCGCTCTTGCAGTTGGCCTAAAGTCTCGGTGCTTTTGACGGTATTCTTCTGCAGGTCTTCGCCGATGCGGCGCGTCACGTCGTTCATGCGCTCGCCAATAGCGCGTTCTTGCGCCTGCAATTGCTCGCTCATGCGGGCTTGCGCGGCGGCATGGCTTTCCGCCAGCTGGCTCAAGCGGCCCGTGAGTTCGGCCATTTGAGCGCCCGCCCGCGGATCCTGGGTCTGCGGGCGCATGGCCTTCAGAGCCACAACCAATGCAGCACCCGCTATCACGATCGCCGCCGCTAATACGGCCAGCGTTCCGCCGTCCATCTGTTAATGCCTTGCAACTGTTGAAGGTGGCCTTAACCATGCCATGATCCGGGCCTTAAATGAATCGTTGAAAATGGATCGAAGCGTTTACATGCAAAGACTACGTCCCCTAGCCGCGATAGCGGTCACCTTCGCAACAATCATGCCGGCTTTTGCTGCCGACGTGGATGTACAGGCCCCGGCCACGGGCGGCGCCGCCATCACCGTCTACGTCAACGACCTCGCCATGGTGCGCGAACGCAGGACCTTCCATTTGACGACCAGCCCCGCGCAACTTGCGATCACGGGCGTCACCAATCAATTACAGCCGCAGACGGCTTTCTTGTCGGTTCTCAAGGGCAACGCGGTAAAAATCGCCGAACAGAGTTTTAACTTCGACCTGTTGTCTCCGGAAAAACTGCTCGAACGCGCGGTGGGGCAAACGGTCACGATGATTAACCAGAACCCCGCAACCGGCGCCGATCTCGGCACCCGCGCGAAAGTTTTGTCGGTGCAAGGCGGTCTCGTGCTCGAGGTTAACGGCAAGATCGTCACGGGTATGCCGGGGCGCGTCGTGTACGACAGTCTGCCGTCCGGCGTGCGGCCGACACCGACGTTGCTGATGTCGGTCACGGGCGCACCCAATCAGGATGTGGAAGCCGAGCTTGGCTATCTCACCGGTGGCTTGGGGTGGCATCCCGATTACGTCATGCAATACGACCCCGATGCGGCGCGTATGGATTTGACCGCCCTTGCGACCATCACCAATACGACCGGTCACGACTTCCGCGATGCCAAAATCAAACTCGTAGCGGGTGCCGTGAAGCGAATCACACCTCAACCCATGCCGATGGCGCGCGGACCTATGGCCGCGAAAGCGATGATGATGGAAGCCTCGCCCATGGCTGATGGCGTTGCTGAAGAGGGCCTCGGTGGTAACCATGTCTATACAATTCCGAAAACGACCACGATTGCCGCGAGTGAATCAAAGCAGCTGGCTTTGTTGAGTGCGCAAAACGTCGTTGTGAAGCGTGAGTTTGTGATTCGCGGAAATGCGTCCGTCTACATTATGTCGATCAAAGACCAACCGCCTCAAATCACGCGGGCTGAAATCGAACTGATGTTCAAGAATGATGCGGCGGCCAAGCTGGGCGTGCCGTTGCCGGCTGGAACCGTGCGCGTTTACAGCCCCGATCAGCAAGGCGCGCCGCAATTTCTCGGCGAAGCCTTTCTCGACCACATTGCCGTCGGCAGCGAAGCCGTAGTGAAAATGGGCAATGACTACGATCTGACGGCAACCCGCGAGCAAACGACTTTTGTGCGCGCGACCGAGACGATTTCGCTGAGCAACTGGAAGATCACACTTAAAAACGCGAAGTCGAAGCCGACAACCGTCCGGCTGATTGAGCCGATGCCGGGCGCCTGGGAAATCACGAAAGAGAACTTCCCCCACAAAAAGCTCGATTCCGGCAATGCCGCCTGGGATGTGCAAATCCCGGCAAAAGGCCAAGCCGTCCTGGAATACAGCGTAAAAACGCAGTCGTAAGCCCACACCCGGTTTCGCCCCGGGTTTCACATTGACGCCTTGGCTCTACAGTCTTATTTCGAGGGCTTGTTTCGCCTTTGAACACTTATAATTTGGCATTCCATGGCTTTGCTCGACGTCATTGTAGCTCCTGATCCGCGGCTGAAGAAAAAGGCCCAAGCGGTTGAACGGGTCGACGCCGCCACGGCTAAGCTCATGGCCGATATGCTCGACACCATGTACGAAGCGCCCGGCGTCGGCCTTGCCGCGCCGCAAGTGGGCGTGCACAAGCGCATTATCGTCGTAGACGCCGCGCGCGAAGACGATCCGCCCGCACCCCTCAAAATGGCCAACCCGGAAGTCATCTGGGCATCGGATGAAAAGAAGGTGCACGAAGAAGGGTGTCTGTCGCTTCCTGAAGAGTTCGAGAACGTCGAGCGGCCCGACAAAATAAAAGTGCGCTATGTCGATGAGAACAACGAGTTGCGCACCATCGATGCCGAGGGATTGTTATCAGTCGTCATTCAGCATGAAATGGATCATCTCGACGGCGTGCTGTTCGTCGATCACATTTCAACGTTGAAGCGCAATATGATTATTCGCCGCCTGACGAAAATCAAAAAGCTCGAGAGGCGCCACCCGGTCGAAGCCGACTAGCCGCGGTTTGGAACATCACATGCGCGTTGTTTTTATGGGTACGCCCGACTTCGCCGTGAAGGCTCTTAAGCGGTTGCACAGTATCCATACGATCGTGGGCGTTTATACGCAGCCGCCCCGTCCCGCCGGCCGCGGACAACAGCCCCGGCCAAGCGCCGTTCAAGTATACGCCGCACAACACGGACTGCCGGTGTTCTCGCCGACAACTCTCAAGGCGCCCGACGCTCAACAAAATTTCTCCGACTTGAAAGCCGATGTTGCGGTGGTCGCGGCCTATGGTTTGATTTTGCCCAAAGCCATTCTCGCGGCGCCACGTTTCGGGTGCCTCAATATCCACGCTTCGCTCTTGCCGCGTTGGCGCGGGGCTGCACCGATTCAGCGTGCAATCATGGCTGGAGATAAGACAAGCGGCGTGACGATTATGCAAATGGAAGCCGGTCTTGACACTGGACCCATGCTCCTCACGCAGGCGACACCGATCACCAATGAAACGACGGCCGGCGCGCTTCATGACGCGTTGGCGGACATTGGAGCGGAGCTTATTGTGTCGGCGCTCTCACAAATCGAAAGTCTCTCGCCACAGCCGCAGCCGTCTCATGACGTGACTTATGCTGTTAAAATCGAAAAATCCGAGAGTGAGATCAATTTCGCGCGCCCGGCACGCGATGTCCTGCGTCAAATCCACGGTCTTTCGCCCTTTCCCGGGGCATGGTTCGGACATGGAGCTGAACGGATTAAAGTGCTGAAGGCTGTCGCGGTGGACGGCGAGGGAACTCCGGGGACCGTGTTGGACGATCAACTTACCATCGCATGCGCGAGCGGCGCGGTTCGTGCGCTTGCGGTTCAGCGCGGCGGCAAGGGCGTTGCCGATACGGAGTCGTTCTTGCGCGGCTACACGTTGGCCAAAGGCACCAAGCTCGCTTAGAGTTAGGGGCCAAGGGGAGCGCGCGGATGTTTGAACGGCGGCGGAAAGTCATCGCACGCAGCGAAACAGTTCATCTGTTTTCGCCTTCCAAAGATTCGGCCGCCGATTTCCTGGCGCTTACGACGACAAGCGAGAGCTTCCATCAGCCATGGGTCTATCCGGCGACAGATACGCGGCGTTACCGCGCTTATCTCGATCGGTTGGAACGACATGAAGCCGTCGGATTTCTGGTAGCGCGCAACAGCGATGACGCTTTGATCGGCGTCATCAATATCAACGATATTATTCTGGGCGGCTTTCGCTCCGGCTCGCTGAGATACTATGCTAATGCACCTTACAGCGGCCGCGGTTACATGACCGAGGGGCTCGCGCTGGTGCTGGATCAGGCATTCACGGTTCTCAACCTTCACCGTATTGAAGCGAACGTTCAGCCGCAGAATGACGCATCGCTGGCGTTGGTGCGCAAACTGGGCTTTCGTAAAGAGGGTTTTTCGCCCGCATTTTTGAAGATCAACGGCGAGTGGCGCGATCACGAACGGTGGGCCATGGTCGCCGAGGAATGGTTGGCGGCTCATGCCGGGGAAAATAACGCCGCCGTCAGCGAAATCGTTTAAGACACTCCGCATGCCGCGCTTCAAACTCACAATCGAATATGATGGAACCCCCTTTGTCGGCTGGCAGCGCCAAGCGAATGGGCGATCTGTGCAGGCAGCCTTGGAGGCCGCGGCGCGCGCCTATTGTCAGGTTGATACTGTCGTTCAAGGCGCGGGTCGCACAGATGCAGGCGTGCATGCCTTAGGGCAAGTCGCGCACGTGGATCTATCGCGCGACGATCCGCCCGACATCGTTGCAAAAGCCCTCAATGCGCTTGTGCGTCCGCACCCCATTTCCGTTTTGAAGGCGGAAAAAGTAGGCGACGATTTTCATGCACGCTTTGATGCGACGGGGCGTTCTTATGAGTATCGCATCGTGAACCGCCGCGCGCCGCCGGCGCTGGAGGCTAACCGCGTCTGGTGGGTGACCGGGCCGCTTGATAGCGAAGCGATGCATGCCGCTGCGCAGTCGCTTATTGGACACCATGACTTCACGACATTCCGCGCTACCGTGTGCCAAGCCGATTCGCCGATCAGAACGCTGGATGAATTAAATGTCTCACGCCAAGGCGAAGTCATCGTCATTACGGCCAAGGCGCGCTCGTTCCTGCATCACCAGGTCCGCAATATGGTCGGAACTTTGAAAATGGTCGGCGAGGGCAAATGGAAAGTGCGCGATGTGGCCCGTGCGCTCGAGGCCCGCGATCGCTCGGCCGGCGGGCCAACCGCGCCACCCGACGGGCTTTATCTCATCGGCGTCAAATACTAAATGCGCGAGATCAGTTCGCTGGTGATCATGCCGAGAACCAGGTCCAGCACGACGAGGCTCAGCGCCGTTCCAGTCGTTACCTGCAGACCCACACCGGCGATGAATGTTCCGTAGATCGCGGTGATGACGAGGGCACCCAGTTCGGCATAACTCGCAACGGCTACTGGTATCGCGCCACCATCAGCCAAGAGATAAATTGAGTAGAGAACAAGCCCGAGGGGCAACTGGAGCCAATTGTACGGCACCAGGTGCCAGAAATAGCGATGAGACCGCTGTAACAGCTGCACAATGTAAAGCATCGCAAACGGAAATAACGTCCACGAAACGACGTACGCGAGGACGCGCACAATAACGAACGCCATCAGGCTCAGCTTCGATGCGCCATTGTTGAATTGATAAAGTTCGTGAGCAAACAAAAAGGGCGCGAGGATGATTGCAGGCAAGAAAGAGGCCCAGAAACCCGCCAGCGATTTATCGAAATAGGCCCAGGCCTCGAGCTTAAATTTTATCAGTTGCCGCACGCCGTAAAGCGCGGGGTTGAGTGGGCGCGGTGTGCTCACCGCGCGCCTGCTGTGAAATAATTCTCAAGAATGTTTTTGTACACGGCTTCGAGGTTGGTGAGGTCGGTCACGGCACAACGCTCATCGGCTTTATGCATGGTCTGACCGACCAACCCGAATTCGCATACAGGGCAGAAATCTTTGATGAAGCGCGCGTCCGATGTTCCGCCGGTCGTCGATAGTTCCGGCGTTACACCCAGCACGGACTTAACCGCATTACTCACCAATGTGCTCAAGGGGCCGGGCGGCGTCAGAAACGATTCGCCCGAAATGCGGGTTTTCAATTCGTACATTCCATCGCCGGCCACGCGATCGCATGTGGTGCGAAGCCATTTTATAAGTGCGTCACCCGTGTGTAGATCGTTGAAGCGAATATTAAACGCTGCGTGCGCCGCGCCAGGAATCACGTTCGAAGCCGTATTGCCGACATCAATTGTTGTGATCGCGACGGTTGACGGCTGAAAATGGGCTGTGCCGGCGTCCAATGGTGTTTCAACGATGGCGCTCAGCATTTTCATAAGGCGCGGGATGGGATTGTCCGCGAGGTGCGGATACCCGACGTGACCGGGCGTACCGAAAACGGTTAATTTCGCTCCAAGACTTCCGCGCCGCCCGATTTTGATCATTTCGCCGAGCTTCGTCGGATTGGTTGGCTCACCGACCACGCAGGCATCGATACGCTCGCCGCGCGATTTTAAAAGCTCGAGCACTTTGCGCGTGCCGTTCACGGCATCGCCTTCTTCATCGCCGGTGATGAGTAGGCTGATGGAGCCGCGCGGCTTGCCGCTCTTTTTCAGGAAATCCGCGGCCGCGGCGACAAATGCGGCGATGGCGCATTTCATATCCGATGCGCCGCGTCCGTAAAGTTGTCCGTCGATAATGGCAGCGCCAAAGGGCTCGGTCGTCCAGCCGTCGCCGACGGGGACAACGTCCGTATGCCCGGCAAAGCAGAAATTCGGCGCTTCCGTGCCCAGGCGCGCATACAGGTTGTCGACGGGCGCTAAGCCTTCGGCATCGAACACCATGCGCTCGCACGTAAAGCCGAGCTTATCCAACGCCTGTTGCAATACATCCAGCGCACCTTCATCGCGCGGCGTCACGCTCGGTCGCCGGATCATGGCTTGCGCCAGTTCCAGACCGTTCACGAGATCAGCCGAGGGAGAGGGCGTGCTCAATCGCGCAACAGCTCGTTGATGGAAACCTTCGCGCGCGTTTTAGCATCCACGCGCTTCACGATCACGGCGCAATACAGGCTGGGGCCTGGGCTACCGTCCGGCAGAGCCTTGCCGGGCAAGCTTCCAGGAACGACCACGCTGTGAGCCGGGACTCGGCCGATAAAGACTTCGCCGGTCGCCCGGTCGATGATTTTGGTGGAGGCGCCAATGAAAACGCCCATCGACAGAACCGCGCCTTCCTCGACCACCACGCCTTCGGCGACTTCCGAGCGCGCACCCAGGAAACAATTGTCTTCAATGATGACAGGGCCTGCTTGAAGCGGCTCCAGCACGCCGCCGATGCCTGTACCGCCCGAGATGTGCACATGCTTGCCGATCTGCGCGCAGCTGCCCACGGTGGCCCAGGTGTCGACCATGGTGCCTTCGCCTACATGAGCACCGACATTGACGAAGCTCGGCATCAGCACCACACCCGGCGCGATATAGGCCGAGTGGCGTACGATGGACCCGGGGACGGCGCGAAAGCCGGCTTGCTTAAAACGCGCTGCGTCCCAGCCTTGAAACTTGGTCGGCACCTTGTCCCACCAGGGGGCACCGGCAGGGCCGCCGCTCATGGCCGCCATATCGTTTAAGCGAAACGACAAGAGCACGGCCTTCTTCAGCCAGGCGTTGACCACCCAGGTGCCGTTCTGTTTTTCAGCCACCCGCAAGGTGCCTTTGTCCAAAAGCTCAAGCGCCATAACCACAGCGTCGCGGGCATCGCCCTCGGTCGCGGCGTTCAGCGTGTCGCGCGCTTCCCAGGCGGTATCGATGGTGGCTTGTAATCCGCTGATTTCCATTGTGATTCCCTAAGAGGCGGCGCGCGAGTTGTGCCCGAACATAGCCGCTGCGGCCCTCGAGTCAACGGCGTGGCATCTATGTGTTTGTTCCGAAGGCATGATTCGCCAAAACCCGGGGGACTCGTTAGGATGGTGTCACTCGAAACCGTCCTAAGGGCAGAAGCCTGGCGGTGACGGGGCGGGAGATAGGGGGATTTCATGGCACTTGAGCGCAGCAGCGCTGGGCCGTTGCCCAAGACGATGACGCCGATTGGAGCGGAAGTTGGCGTGCGCCCGTTCCATGTCTCGGCTGCAGCCCTCCAACGTTACGACGAAGCGGTGTTTCGCGTCGGCGTCGATGGCCATATCGAACCCGCCAATCCCGTTGCCACCGAACTTACGGCCCGTCTGCTACCGGAAGATCTCGCGCGCCTTGCCGCAGCGGCAAAAAAATCCAAAGCCGCTGAGCGTGCCTTGGTCGATATGGTCGATGTGGGGCGCGCGGAAAAACAACAAAATCTCCAGGTGACACTGATCCCGCTCGACGACGAGCGCGGCACGCTTTTGTTTGTGCGCGACCTCACCCTCGACAACAGTCTGCGCTTGGCGCTGGTTGATAGCCGCCGCCGCTATAAAGATTTCATCGAGATCTCCACCGATTTCGCGTGGGAAACGGGGCCCGATCAATCGTTTGCCTTCGTACCGCCGCGCGGCGCATTGGGATATACGGCGGACGCTTTGATGGCACTGCAGCCGGCGACGCTGGTGATCGCGGAATCGTCTGCGGGCGTTGAGATTCCATTTCTCACCCGCCGTCGCATTGAGAACGAAGAGAACTGGCTGCGTCGCAGCGATGGCCGCTCGGCGTGCGTCGTGATTTCGGCGATGCCGCTGTTCACAAAAGAAGGCGAGTGGGTGGGCGCGCGCGGCGTATGCCGCGACGTCACCGAAACGCGCGACCGCGAGTCCACTTTAACGCGCGTCCGCAATCGCGAGCGCGTGTTGACCCGAATTGTCCGCGCCTTTCGCGACGAAGTGAATCCCGAAGCGATGTTGGGCGTTGCGGCCGAAGCGCTCGCAAAGGGTCTTGGCGCCGAACACTGTCACATCTTCCGCACACTGACGGCGGGCGCGGAATCGCCGACAGCCGCTGCGGTGACACCGGGCTTCCAACTCGCCGCACGTTACGGCGATCTCGATGCCGCACAAGCGACAGCGGTGTTGCAGAACATCGCAGGCGGCGCGGGCGCGGTGGAAATGGTTCTGGGCGAATTGCAAATCCTTGCCGCGCCCGCGCGCTATCAAAGCGGCTCCAATGGTGCGGTCGTGCTGTGGCGCGCGGTCGAGCGTGGCGCATGGACGGACGATGATCGTTTGCTGATCGGCGATATCGCGAATCAGATCGGCATCACGATTGAGCAGCTCGCTCATCATGAGCATGTGCTACGCGTTTCCCGCACGGACGCGTTAACGGGCCTGCTCAATCGCGGCGCCTTTATGCAGGCCCTGCAGCGTTTTCTATCGCGTCTTAAGCGTGAGCACGGTCAGGGCGTGTTGATGTATGTCGACTTGGACAACTTCAAACACGTCAACGATACGCGCGGCCATCACGCCGGTGACGATGCGCTCATGAAGATTCGCGAGATTCTGATCCAGCACACGCGCCCGACTGATGCTATCGCGCGCCTGGGCGGCGATGAATTTGCCGTCTGGCTAAATGCTGCCGATCTCGAAATCGCCAAAATGCGAGCCGGTCAATTTTTAAGCCGGACGAAAGAACTCGCCGCGACGATTTCCGGCAGCCCAGATAAGCCCCTGGGCATGTCGATTGGCATCGCTGCCTGGGATCCAGACAGCGATGAAACGCTCGACGGCTTGCTCGCGCGCGCGGACGCTGTGATGTACACCGTTAAAAAAAGCGGCAAGGGCAGCTACGCTGTCGCCGACCTACCGTCGAAGAAAGCGTGAGGGTCTAACCATGTCCTTCACCACACCCACCAAAGATCGCCTCGTGCACTTGCTCGGGTTGCCGGGTCATAAAGTGACCTATGAGCAGGCGCGTGATTTGCTGGATCACCCTGATACATCGGTGCGCCTCGCGCTCGCGCTCCGAAGCGATCTCGAGCCGGAAATCTTGTTCTATCTCGCGCGCGATCCCGACGCGGGCGTGCGTCGGTCGGTCGCGTCCAATGTCGCGTCCCCCGTAAAAGCGTCGCTGCTCCTCGCGGCCGACGAAGACGGCGACGTGCGTTACGATCTCGCCGACCGCGTTGGTCGCCTTGTGCCGGGGCTTTCACACGACGAACACGACAAAGCGTGGCGCACGGTCCATCAGGTTCTCATTCTTCTCGCGCGCGATCAGCTCCCGCGCGTGAGGCGTGCGTTATCCGAAGCGCTGAAGTCTCTGCCAAACGCGCCGCATGACGTCGTTCGGACGCTGGCGCTGGATCCGGAAGCGACCGTCGCCGGGCCTGTTTTAGAGTTTTCGCCCGTTCTAACAGACGAAGATCTGCAGGAGGTCATCCGCTCCAGCCCCATGACAGCGCAACTCGTCGCCATTTCGCGGCGCATCAACGTGGGCGAAGAAGTCTCCATGGCGATTGTGGGCGCGGGGAATGTCGACGCCATCACAGCGCTCTTGAAAAACGACAGCGCCCAGGTTCGCGAAGAAACGCTAGATGCCATCATCGATGCCGCACCCCGCCAACTTGCGTGGCACGAGCCGTTGGTTCATCGCCGCCACCTCAATGCTAAGGCGGCGCTGCGCCTCGCGGAGTTCGTTGCCCAGTCCTTCGTGCAAGTGTTGGCGCAACGTAATGACCTTGATAAGGAAACGGCAGCGACTTTGGGCCGGATGGTGCTCAATAAATTGCGCCGCGACGATGAACGTGGCGGGTTATCGCCGGACGATCCGGACGCGATTCTCGATTCGACCGCGCTTGAGGTCGCCATGCGCCAAGTCGATACGCTCGTTCAGCGTAACCGTCTGAAGCCCGATTTCGTCATGACGCAGGTGGCGTCCGAGGGCGCTACGTCTTTGGTGGTGGCGGCGCTTGCCCGTATGGCTGATCTACCGGTCGCGGCGGTGGCAGATGTCATCCGCACCGCCAGCGCTAAGGGTATGCTCGCGGTAGCATGGGCCGCCGATTTTACGGCAGAGGATGCGGCACAACTGCAAATGAAGGTCGCGCGGGTCACGCCCGATGCCGTCATCAAACCCCGCGCGGGCGGCGGGTTTGATGCCACCGAGGCCGAGCTGGAATGGCAGCTCGATATGTTCATGGATGCCGCGAAGTAGTCTGCGCCAGCCACCTGTTGACTCGCGTGCGCACTCCCGTTCAAGTCGCTTACCGAATGTTTCCTTAGAAAGCGATCTTATGAACGAGCAACAAAATTCCGGCGGTGAACCAGCACAAAACGCAGGCGCTTGGGGGCGCTTTCTCGCCTTCCTTCATACGATGAATGCTTTCGCGGGCCTTCTGAACGTGATGATTGGCGTCATCGGTGCGCTTTTTTTGGTCAATGAGTGGCAAAACCGTCAAGCCGAGACGCGAATCAAGGCCATCGAAGCACTGTCCGGGTCGGCCTCGCAATCCCGCGCCGCGATTCTCTATCTCGTTCAGATAGGCGCTGATCTTGCGCACCAAAACTTAACGGGCGTGAATGCCAGCGGTTTACGCATTCAGAACGCCGCTATGTCCGACGTGCGCATGGACAACGCAGATCTCAATGATGCTTTTCTTTCGGGCGACTTATCTGCGCTGAGCGTCCGTTGCGCGGATGTTTCAAATCTCGCACTCAACAGCACGCAGCATGCTCGTCCTATCGATGCCCGCGGTGCACGCGTCGGCAGTGCGCGTGCGACGATCAAAAGCTGGAGTTCGCCGGCGCTTTATACGCCGGCTGCCGTACTGGAGCAGCTCGGCAAGAATATCGGGCAAGGCATGAAGGGCGAAATCGAAGTGGCCGCTTTCCTGAGCAAAGTGCCGGGCGCCCAGCCGGAGACAAGTCTGCCTTACTGTCTTTATGATCGTTTGAAATCCCAAGGCGCCGCTCATGAGGATCTCTGCAAGGGCATGACGTGGGATGGGATCGGCTGCTGAGCTACGCCGCGCCCGCCAAGTTAATTAAGGCGACCGCGCTCTTTCATTGAGCCAACCCACCAGATCATCGGTGACATGCTGGCAGTGGCTAAGGTCATCGTCGGGTTCGACGCGACTTTCCGCATGACGAATCCACACCGTCGTCATGCCCATATCTGCCGCCGGCTTCAGATTGTGATGCGAGTCTTCAAACATCACCGCCCGTTTCGGATTAATCCCGTACTTTGCCGTCATTTCAACATAAGGCGCGGGATCGGGCTTCGGCACATAGTTGCTGGCGTGGATGTCGTAGATACCCGCGAAGTGATGGGCGACACCCAGCCGATTCATGACCGAAGTGGCGTGATAGGCAGAGCCATTCGTGTAAATAAACTTGCGACCCGGCAGAGCCGTAAGAGCCTGATTGAGCAGTGGGTCGAGTCCTAAAACGGAATGATCGATGTCGTGCACGTAATCGAGAAACGTGTTCGGATCGACATCGTGGTTCATCATCAGTCCACGCAGCGTCGTGCCGTGCTGGTGGTAATATTTCTTCTGCAAAACGAAGGCTTCGTCCGGCGTCATATTCAACGCCTTTGCGATGAACGCCTTCATGCGCCTGTCGATTTGCGCGAAAAGATTCGCGCTCGCGGGATAAAGCGTGTTGTCGAGGTCGAAAATCCACGCCTCGAGGTGAGCTAGATCTTTCAAGTTGATTTAGCGCGCCCGGATCAGCGTTCCGGCGCCCGCGGGCGTGAACAACTCCAGCAGCACTGCGTGCGGAACGCGCCCGTCGACAATCACCGCCGCTTCGACGCCTTGCTCAACGGCTTCCAGACAGGTTTCCACTTTGGGAATCATGCCGCCGGAAATTGTGCCTGCTTGAATGAGCGTTTTTGCGCGTTCAACCGTCATTTCTTTGATCAGGCGGCCGGTGTCATCGAGAACGCCCGGTACGTCGGTAAGCATTAACAAGCGCGTGGCGCCCACAGCGCCGGCGACCGCGCCTGCGGCCGTATCGGCGTTGATGTTGAAGGTCTCGCCGTTAGGACCCACGCCAATGGGCGCGATGACGGGAATGATGTCGGATTCTTCAAACGTATCGAGAATATGCGGGTTGACCTCGGAAGGCTCGCCGACAAAACCCAGATCGAGAATCTTCTCGATGTTCGAGCCGGGGTCTTTCTTCGAGCGGCGCAACTTGCGTGCTTTAATGAGATTGCCGTCTTTGCCCGACATGCCTACGGCAAACCCGCCCGCGCGATTGATGGCGGTCACGATCTGTTTATTGATGGAGCCGCACAGCACCATCTCCACAATCTCAACGGTGGCGGCGTCGGTAACGCGCAAGCCGTCGATGAACGAACTTTGAATCTTCAGCCGGTCCAGCATGGCGCCGATCTGCGGGCCGCCACCGTGCACAACGATGGGGTTAATGCCGACCTGCTTCAAAAGCACGATGTCGCTGGCGAATTGAGCGGCTACCTTTTCGTCGCCCATGGCATGGCCGCCGTATTTTACGACCATGGTCTCGCCGTTGTGCTCGCGCATAAACGGCAACGCTTCCGCCAGAACGCCGGCTTTAGCGAGGCCCTCGGCATAGTCGGCGCCACGGTCGCCGGTTATTGTTTTAGGATCGTCGGACATGAGCTTTAACTACTCTGCCAGGGCCAGTGCTGACAAGGCGGCGCGTAGCTCCGGGATGCCAAAACCGGTATAGGCGCTGGTTGCGAGAATTTCCGGGTGGGCGGCAACGTGCTTGGCGGCTAGGACGGCCACGGCTTCGCGCACTTTTTCAAGCTCATGCGGTTTTACTTTGTCGGTTTTGGTCAGAACAATTTGGTAACTCACGGCTGAGCTATCCATCAGTTTCATAATGGCCTCGTCGGTATCCTTCAAGCCATGCCGCGAATCGATCAGAACAAGGGCGCGCCGCAAAGTCGGGCGTCCTTTTAGGTATTGTTTGATGACGTCGGTCCAGGCGTCGACTTTGCCTTTGGGCGCTTGCGCGTAACCGTAGCCGGGCAAGTCGGTCATCATCAGCCGACCGCCGAGATTGAAGAAATTGATTTCTTGCGTGCGGCCCGGCGTATCGGACGTTCGGGCCAGCGTCTTGCGCCCCGTCAACGCGTTGACCAGGCTTGATTTGCCCACGTTAGAGCGCCCGGCGAACGTGATTTCCGGAATATCGGTATCCGGCACTTGTTCCAGCGCCATGGCGCCCATAACAAAGTCACACTGCTGCGCGAACAGTTTGCGTCCGGGCTCTAGGTCGGGTGGTTGGTCGTTCAGACTTTTATTCCGGCGCGTTTAAGCAAAATCCACTGCTGCAGGATGCCGAGCAGGTTGCTCCACGTCCAATAGATCACCAGACCCGCCGGCATCGATGCCAACACGAAGGTGAAGATCAGCGGCATGTACATCATCATTTTCTGCGTCGTCGGGTCGCCGGCTTGCGGGCTTAGACGCTGCTGCATGAACATGGTGACGCCGTAGATGAGGGGCCACGCACCAATATTGAAGAACACAAGGAAGGCCGGCACGGTCCACGGCAGCAAGCCAAACAGCGTCAAAATACCGGTGGGATCGGCCGCCGAAAGATCGTGAATCCAGCCGTAAAACGGCGCATGCCGCATCTCGATGGCGATGAACAAGACTTTATACAGGGCGAAGAACACCGGGATCTGAATCAGAATCGGCAAGCAGCCTGCCAGCGGGTTCACTTTCTCGCGCTTGTAGAGCTCCATGAGCTCGGCGTTCATTTTCTGGCGATCGCCGCCAGCATGGCGCTCCTGCAGCTTTTTCATTTCCGGCTGCAATTTCTTCATCGCATTCATCGTCGCGTATTGGCGATTGGCGATGGGGAACATCAGCAAGCGCACGAACGTCGAGAACACCAAGATGGCGATGCCGAAGTTTCCAATCTTGCCGTAAAGCCAGCGCAGTCCCAGGAAGAAGGGCTTCGTCAGATAAAAGAACCAGCCGAAATCGATTGCGAGATCGAGGCGATCGATACCGACGTTATCGGCGTAGTGATCCAGCGTTTGTAGTTCCTTAGCGCCGGCAAACAGATAGCTCTTCACGTCCTTCGATTCCCCAGGCGCGATTGTGATTCCATCAGTCCGCAAATCGGTCTGATAGCGATCGCGCTCGCCGCTCATGGTGTGATTGAAGCTGCCGGTGACCTTCAGGCTTTGATCGAACGCGACCGCAGCTAACCAATACTTGTCAGTGATGCCAATCCAGCCGCCGGTGGATTCAATCTGTTCGCGGCCGGCTTTTTTCAGCGCGTCGTATTTAATATCCTTGGACGCCTTGTTGAAGACGCCCATCGGACCTTCGTGCAAAAGATACGTGGTGCTGTGGCCCAAGCCATCGAGGCGCGCGATCAAAGCGTAGGGATAGAGCGTGACCGGCTTCTCGCCTGTGTTCTCAACGGTCTGAATAATCGTGAACAGATAGTCGCGGTCAATGCTGATCGCGCGCTTGAAAGTCAGGCCCTGGCCGTTGTTCCAGGTCAGAACAACCGGCGTCGTTTCGGTCAATCCGCCGTCGGGATTTTCTGCCGTCCATTCCGTCGTCGGCGAAGGTACGGCGATGCTGGAGTCGTTCGTGATCCAGCCGAGTTCCGAGTAATAGGGCTTTGCCGATACGGTCGGCGACAGCAGCGTAATCTCGGGGCTCTTGGGGTCCAGTGTTTCGCGATACTTCACCAAGGTGATGTCGTCGATCCGCCCCCCGGTGAGCGTGAGCGAACCATCCAGGCTCGGCGTTGAAATGCGGATGCGCTTTTCGGGCGCACCGGTCTTTTCGGCCGGCGTCGGCGTTTCACCGGGCGCGGTCATGCTGGGCGGCGTGGCCGGAAGCGAAGCCTCGGTTTTATCTTTTGTCACGGCGGGCTTTGGCATCACGCGTGGTGCGATGACGAATTCCCATCCCAAAAGAATAACGAGGGCGAGAACGATTGCGGTGATGGTGTTGCGGTCGAGACCCATGGCGTTCAATACACGATTTTAAAGAAAGTGGTGGGGGTGGCCGTGGCCACAGACGGAACTATGGTGGTGCACATGCGCTTTCAAGCGCGGTGGGACAGGATCGAAGCCCGATCCGCCCCAGGGATGACACCGTACGATGCGTTTCGTTGCAAGCCAAAGTCCTGTGAAAGGACCATGGAGTGAAATGGCCTCCATCGCATATTCCGAACACGTGGGTGCGAATCGGCACCGCGGTCCGATCAACGGCGAAAGCGTAATTTGATAGATGCGGATTGCGCCGCGTAACAGAAACTTCAGCGCCCGAATCATTGCTGCGCGACCTTGGGCGCGCGAGGCTTGGCTTCCTTGGGCATTTTTGTCAGCGCGTGACGCAGGTCCTGCTCCATCACGGCAAACGCGCGAAGCGTGGTCTCTGTGCGGGCGACGAAGACATAGTCGAGCGCCATATCCGCTACGGCAGGCATGACGCGGTCTGAAAGGGCTCGGAGGCGGCGCTTGGCGCGATTGCGGGCAACGGCGTTGCCTACCTTGCGGCTTGCCGTGAAACCGATCCGGAGCGGTCCAGGCTCAGGAAGGCCACGGACCGCCGCCTGCAGGATAAAGCCCGGGGTCACTCGGCGCATGCCTGAAGCCGCCACACGCAGAAAATCTGCGCGTCGCAATAGACATTCCCATCGACGGCCGGAAACCTGTGAGGTGGACGGCATGGGGCAAGCTTTCACTGCGAATTCACCCGGGTAAAACCCGGGCGACGGCAAACTAGGCCGACAGGCGCTTGCGACCTTTAGCGCGGCGGTTCGACAGCACTTTGCGGCCGCCGACAGTCGCCATGCGCGAACGGAAGCCATGACGGCGTTTACGCACTAATTTGCTCGGCTGATAGGTGCGTTTCACGTCACCAACTCCAGTTCAGAAAAAAATCGGCCACCCGCTAGCAGGGATGTCCGGTACGAATTGCGGGCGGTGTATACCGGCCCTACGACCATAGAGTCAATGGCAGCGCGGGGGAAAACCGCCCCGAAGAGGCTGAAATTGGCCAAATTTCGCCCTCCGAGCGGTTAACGGGCTTATATGCCCTGGTTATCGCCTTCCGCGTTCCGGGCCGGCCTCACAGGGGTGTGTGGTACAACAGCGGCTCGTTAACGGTACAGTCGCCGCATGCTCCATACGCAGACCCCGATTCTCGCCAAAACCTCCATGACGTCAGGGGTCGAGGCGCTGCGCGACCACAATCCGCTGCGCCCGGTGCGCGGCAGCCTGTCCCTGCGCCTGCTGGTTCTGACCATCTGCTTCATGATGATGGTGGAAGCTGCCATCTTCGCACCTAACGTCGCCGGGTTTCGCCGGAACTACCTCACCGACAAGATGGGCAGCGCCCACCTTATTCTCACCGCGCTTGAAGCATCTCCGGAGCAGCTCGATCCGCGGCTCCGCGACCGCCTGTTGGATCAATCGGGTTTGCGCGGCATGACCGCGTCGCGTCCTCATCTAGGCGATCGGACTTTGGGCCCTCGTATGCCCTCGCAGATCCCCAAACTTTACGATTTGCGGGATGCGATGTTCGGCGACCAGGTCACTGATGCGATCGCGACTATGCTGCGCCGTGGCAGCCTGATGATCGGCGTCACGGGCGCGAGTCCCCTCGATCCCGAAGTGGTGATTGAAGTCGTACTCGACGAAGAACCCATGCGCGACGCCATGTGGCGATATGCCCGGCGCATGGTGTTTTTCAGTCTGTTCCTGTCGCTCGCCACGTCGGCTCTGGTTTATGCGGGGATCCAATGGCTCGCGGTACGTCCTTTGCGACGCATCACCGCAAACATGGTGAGCTTTCAGGATGCGCCGGAGGATCCCGCGCGCATCATCCTCCCAACGCCGCGCAAGGACGAGGTCGGCGTTGCAGAGCAAGCGCTGTCGCAAATGCAACGCGAACTGCGCGCGGCGCTCTTGCAAAAAAACCGCCTCGCGGGCGTTGGCGCAGCCGTGACAAAAATCTCGCACGATCTTCGCAATGTGCTTGCGACCGCGATGTTGGAATCCGACCGGCTGGAGGCCGCAGCCGATCCCGAAGTGAAACGCATCACCGCCGGCCTCGTGCGCGCGGTGGATCGCGCGGTTGTTTTGGCGACGTCGACTTTGCGTTTTGCAAAGGAGGACGTACCGGATGTCGTGCTGCGCCCGCTATCTGTCAGCGCGTTTCTCGAAGAGTTGCGCGATTATTTGCGGCCCATTTCGGACACGTGTGCTGTAAAGATCGCGGCAACAGTCGATTTCAAGTTTCACGGCGACATGGCTTTGATGCAGCGCGTTTTTGAAAATCTGGTACGCAACGCCAGTGAAGCCGGCGCAACCTCGGTTACGTTAACGCCGGCGGTTGAACGCGAGCAGTTTTTAGTGCGCGTTGCCGACAATGGCTCAGGCCTCGCGCCGAAAGCGATTAAAAATATTTTCCGCCCCTTTGCGGGATCGGCGCGCGCAAACGGAACGGGCCTGGGCCTGCCCATCGCGCGTGAGCTCCTGCGTGCGCAGGGCGGCGACTTGGCGCTGGAAACGACGTCCACCCAAGGCGCTACATTTATTGCTCGGTTGCCATTATGAGCACGTCCGAGATTGTTGGTTTCCTGGTCCTGATCGCAGCCATTGGGACCATTCTCTGGTACTACCGCGCCCGCGATTGATCTATAAAACCAGCCATGAGCACCATTGCGCAACCCACGCAGCGTTCAGGCGTCATGCCGATGATGAAACGTCTTTCACCGCGCGACATCAGCGCGCGTAAAGGCGGCGAGCCAGTCGTCTGCATTACCGCGTACACGGCGCCTATGGCGCGCTTCATGGATCCGCATGTTGATCTGCTGCTCGTGGGCGACACCTTGGGAATGGTTGTCTATGGCATGGAGACGACCTTGGGCGTCACGCTCGAGATGTCGATTGCACATGGCCTTGCCGTGATGCGGGGGTCGCAAAAGGCCTGCGTTATTGTCGATATGCCCTTTGGAAGTTATCAAGGTTCGCCCACGGATGCGTTCAATGCGTGCGCGCGCGTGATGAAGGAAACAGGGTGCGCAGGCGTTAAACTCGAGGGCGGGCGCGAGATGGCTGAGACGATTCGCTTCCTGACTCAGCGCGGAATTCCAGTCATGGCCCATGTGGGCCTCTTGCCTCAATCGGTGAACACGGTTGGCGGTTTTCGCGTACAAGGCCGCAGCAAGGAAGGCGCGCGGGCCATCGTTGCGGATGCCAAAGCCGTCACCGCTGCAGGGGCGTTTAGTGTTGTCGTCGAGGGCGTTGTGGAATCGCTCGCCCGGACGATTACGAAAGCTGTTTCTGTTCCGACTATCGGCATTGGCGCGTCGGTCGCCTGTGATGGTCAGGTCATCGTCGGCGAGGATATGCTGGGAATGTTCGGCGGCTTCACCCCGAAATTTGTCAAACGATACGCTGAAGTTGGAACAATCGTGTCCGACGCCGTGGGCGCCTACGCCGCCGATGTGCGCGCACGCCGATTTCCGGGACCGGAACACGTCTACGGCGCGCTGGAAAATAAAAACGGCGCTAAGCGCGCTTCAAAGAAGTCCCTCAAAAAGAAATAACATTCGCGATGCTGCTGAAAGACTCGTCTCTCATTGCCGTTCGCGACGTCGAGTCGCTCCGCCGACGCGTTCAAGCGTGGCGGCGCGACAACCTCTCGATTGCGCTCGTGCCGACCATGGGTGCGTTGCATAAGGGCCACATCACTTTAATGGATCGCGCCAAGAAAATGGCGGATCGGGTGATCGCCACGATTTTTGTTAATCCCAAACAATTCGGACCTAGGGAAGATTTTGCGGCTTACCCGCGCCAAGAAAACGCTGATTTCGAACTACTCAATGCGGCTGGCGTGGACCTGCTGTTCGCGCCTGATGTGCCGGCCATGTATCCGCAAGGATTTGCCACCTCTGTCCACGTTAGCGGCGTTTCCGATGTGCTTGATGGAGTCGCGCGGCCGGGGCATTTCGACGGCGTGGCCACTGTTGTGACCAAGCTGCTATTGCAGGCGCTTCCCGACATCGCCTTGTTCGGCGAGAAAGATTATCAGCAGCTGGCTGTCATTCGCCGCTTTGTCGCCGACCTCAACATCCCGGTGGATATCATCCAAGTACCGACGGTGCGCGATCCCGACGGATTGGCGATGTCGTCACGCAATGCTTATCTCACACCCGCCGAGCGCGCGATCGCGCCGGGGATTTATGCGGCGATTTCATTGGCAGCGCGGCAAATTGCTGCCGGTGAAGACATCGCACAAACATTGGCGGCGGCAAAAACGACCCTTACCCAGCAAGGGTTCGGTACAATCGATTACGTCGATGCACGTCACGCCGAGACATTGCAGCCACTAACATCGCGAGATGAGCCTGGACGAATCCTTGCGGCTGTACATCTGGGCCGCGCACGTCTCATAGATAACGTCGCCATCCCTAAATAAAAACGCCGGCATTTCTACCGGCGTTCTTTTATCGCATCCGATTTCTTTTAGCGGACGTAGATATGTACTTCCAGGTTTGTGGCCTTGTTGCTGGCCATCACGCCTTTGGCGACGCGCTCGGCCGGCAATCCCATGTTGGTCATGGACTGGAACACGGCATCGGCGTTCTTCTGTGCCGCCGACGGGTTTCCGCCTTCGGGCGCCACGGCAACGAGGTCAAACACGGCATCGGGACGGCGCTGAAGCGCGGTGCTTAAGGCCTGGTAGAGCGCCGGTTCGTAGGTCACGTCCGGTTTGTCGAAAACAATTTTCACCAGGGGCTTCTTATCGGTGAAATTCACAGGAGCGAAGGCAGCTGGCGGAATCGCACGGACGTTGCGCGCCTGCGCCGGATAAGACTGGCCGGCGTTAATATCGGCGGCGATTTGCACCAGGCCCGTGCGTTCGGCGGTTACGACCTGTTGCTGGCGATTGATTTCAGCGTTCAGGTTCAACAGCGCACGATCGATGACAATGGCGTTTTGGTTGACCTCGTCTTCCAGCAGACGCAGCTGGCGATGGTCCTCTTCCAACGCGCCCGACAAGCTATAGGCGGCGCGGATATTCTCGAGCAGGAACGACGACGTGCCGGCATCGCTCGAAACTTGGGCCGAAAGCGTGTTCAAGGTCGCGATGTCGGCGTCGATCTGCGTCAGCAGGGTCTGCGCCTGGCTCCAATTGGCCAGCAATTCGGGATTTCCCGGCGTCGAGCCCATCTGCAGGCGCGAACGGATGGCGCCAACAAGATTGTTGTAGGTGTTCACGTTGGCCGCGGTTTGGTTCCGAATCGTGTCCAGCTGTTGGCTACGGGTCAGGGTGTTTTGTTTCAGCTTGTCGAAATCGCCACGGAACTGATCGACTTTCTTGCCGACGGCCGTGGGGCCGAACTTGCTGGACGCTCCCGGAGCCTGCGCCTGCGCTTCCTGAGTGGCAGCCGGTTCGGGATCTTTTCCCAAAGCAGAGCCACCGGAGCCACTGGTGCAGCCGGCAATAACCATGATCGCTGCGGCCAGCATAAAGCGGCCCGTGCGACCCTGGTGGAAAGACCACGCCGGCGCCACTATCTCGCGCAAAGACGTATCAATTAACGTTCTTTTCTCATGTCCGAGGTGAAAGCCGGACGGCCCCTGCACGTGCATTCTCACACTCACATTCCCCGCTACCGGTTCAAACTGCCGGAGCCCAGCATGTCGCTTTCCATTGAGCCGAAAAACGACTCTCTTAAAAAGCGTCCCCAAAGGCTTGGCGATGCACCAAAATTTGGCCACATGCCCCACGCCCCGCGACTTTACTCAATGGTTCCCCCGAGAACAAGCCGTCAGGTGCACTGCATCTACGGATAGGTATCGGGATTCCCAGAGGTTTTTGTTGCATAGGAGCCACGATGTTAGTATCCCACCGGCTCCGTGCCGCCAAAAAACAGGTGGTTTCACGGCGCTTTGCTAAAAACTTCCGCTAGCAACAGCGTTCTGCGCGCCCGTAGCTCAATTGGATAGAGCATCTGACTACGGATCAGAAGGTTAGGAGTTCGAGTCTCTTCGGGCGCGCCACTTTCCGTAATTAAGCTTTTGCATGATGATTTCCTCTCCCCTTGGGGGGCGCTTTCGTAAAACGCGAGTTGCATGCGTGCACTTCAAGTGCGCCGTTTCGCGGGAAATTCAAAGGAATGTACCTGGACACCCCTGTAATTGCCGGTATCTTTCCCTGCGTTTTGCGCAATGGAAGGGAGGCTTCTCATGACCAAGATTCTTAAGATTGCTTTTGGAGCGATGGCGATTTCGGGCCTCGCGTTTACGGCTGCGAATGCGGAAACCCTGAAACTGCAGGCCGATTTGACGGCTGCTCAGGAAGTGCCGCCGACGACGTCGACAGGTAAAGGCACCGCCGCGATCATGATCGATACGGCCACGAAAGAAATTTCCTGGAAGATCGATTACTCCGGCCTGACAGGCGACGCGCTCGCCGCTCACATCCACGGTCCGGCCGATGCCGGCGTGAATGCTGGCGTTGAAGTGAACCTTGGCGCCGGCGGCATGAAAAACCCGCTGGAAGGCAAAGCCACGCTCACCGATGCCCAGCTCGGCGATATTACGAGCGGCAAAACCTATGTGAACATTCACACGGCAGCGAACAAAGGCGGAGAAATCCGCGGCCAAGTGAAGAAATAAGCAAATTTCCCGAATAAGGGGATTAAAAGGCCGGGCACATTGCCCGGCCTTTTCGCTTTTACGGCAGGCTCATCATAAGATGCCGGCCAACATGCTTGGAAACCCCGCCCGTGCCTGACGACACCGCCAAGCGGCCCGTCGCGGCCTTATCCACCCGCCTTGCTTCGCTCGATACCGCGCCGCCTGCGACGACGCTCGCGTTCATCTGGCGTTATGTGCGGACTGGCCTGTCTTTGCAGTTGGCGATGATGGCCGTGATCATGATCGCGGGTACATCGATCGAAACCGCCCAGACCTATGTTCTCGGCGCATTGGTCAACGAACTTGCGGGAACGACGTCTCAGGCCTTTGCCGCAGGTATCGATGCAGTCGTGTGGTTCGTCCTGTTTTGCGTCGCGTGGTTGCTCGGCTATGTGCTGAATCACATTTATTCACTCGCCAGTTTGCGTATGCAGCTCGTCATGCGTGTCCGCGTCCAAGACGATTTGTTCGCATATCTCTTGGACCACGCGCCGCGCTATTTTCTCGATCAGGCTAGCGGTTCGCTGGTCACACGGATTCGTCAGGCGGCCGTGTCCTCCGGCGCCATCGTCGAATTCTTATGGGGAAATATTTCGCGATTCGGCGTCATGCTGGGTGTGACCGGCTACCTCATCTGGAAACAGGTGCCGCAGCTGGCCCCCGGATTCGCGCTCTTTCTTGTGGTGCTGACCGCCGTGTCATGGGTGATGGCCCAGCGGATGCGCATTTACTCCAAGGCCATGGCCAAAGCCTCGTCGGAGCTGTCGGCCCGGCTCGTCGACAGCATTTCAAACTGGGACATTGTTCGTAGTTTCGCGCACACGCTCTATGAACGCCGGACCTTCGCGCCCTTCAGCGCCACCGAGTTCGACGCGGTTTTAAAAATGCGGCTCGTGGCAACTGCCATGCGCGTGTCGTCGCATGTCGTTAGCGTCGGCTTCCTGGCTTGGTTTTCCTGGACGGCCTTTGTTGCGACTCGTGCGGGCGATATGACGGTCGGAACCTTTACGATGATTGTCAGCTTCTCGCTGCTGTTGGCGGGGCACGTGCGCACGCTCGGCGATTATTTTTTCGCCTACTTCGAGCACTATGGAATTGTCGGCGAAGCGTTGGGGGTTTTGCTGACGCCCCATGAAATTGTCGATCCGCGCGATGCCCAGCCCTTAAACGTTTCGGGCGGTGCCATTTCAATTCAGAATCTTAGTTTTGCCTATCATGACGGCACGCCAGTTTTTGAACACTTTGCGCTCACCATAAATCCCGGCGAACGCATCGGTCTGGTTGGTGCTTCCGGTTCAGGCAAGAGTACGTTAGTCCGCTTATTGCGCCGTCAGTTTCTGCTGTCGGAGGGAAGCATCGCCATCGACGGGCAGGATATCGCTCACGTTGCATGGGATTCGTTGCATGAGGCTATTGCAGAGGTGCCGCAAAGCCCCGGCATGTTTCACCGTTCGGTGCGTGACAATATCCGCTATAGCCGGCCCGATGCCGGCGACGCCGAAGTCGAGACGGCAGCCAAGCTTGCCCATTGCCACGACTTTGTTCTCGCGCGGTCGCGCGGCTACGATTCGGTTGTTGGTGAAAAGGGCATGAAGCTGTCTGGCGGTGAACGCCAGCGCGTGGCCATCGCTCGCGCCTTCCTCAAAAACGCGCCCATTCTGATTCTCGATGAAGCAACCTCTTCGCTGGACAGCGAGGCGGAGCATCTGATTCAAGACGGGTTATTGAAGCTAATGGAAGGGCGCACGGTGATCGCGATCGCACACCGGCTCTCAACCATTATGCATCTCGATCGCATTGTCGTGCTTGATCAGGGCCGGATCGCCGAACAGGGAGCGCACGCCGAACTGCTCGCACGTAATGGAATCTATGCGCGGCTATGGAATCGCCAGGCGGGTGGATTCCTTTGAGAGTAGCCCGGTGGTAAGATGGCGCGGTTCGTGGGAAAGGGATGCCACATGAGTGCGTTTCGCAATGTTGCTGTCGTTGCCGTGATTTTCGCATTGAGCGCATGCGCTAAGCAAGATTCCGTCATTGCCAAGAGCGGCGCTCCGACCGCCGGCGACAGTCTCAATCTTCTCAGTATTGCCTCGGGCACGGCCCTGCCGACCGGGTATAAAATCGACACAAGCCGCACCATGATTTTCGGGACCGACGAGCGCTGGACCGGGCGTCTGTCCTATACGACCAGCACAAATGCCGACGATGTATTCGCCTTTTTGCACCGGGAAATGCCGAATTTCGGTTGGTCGGAAATGTCAGCGATGCGCTCCGATTCGAGTGTCATGGTGTTCGCCTCCGAGAATACGGGCCGCATGGCGACGATGACCATTCGGCGCGGTTCCATGATCGGCAGCACGCAAGTGGATATGGTCGTGTCACCACGTGAAAACGGCGCGCGTACAAACGCCGCGCCGGCAGCGCCGCGCCCGCAAGCGCAGCCGCTGAACTAAAAATCTTTCAAAGCCTGCGTGATGTCGGCAAGACGGGCGGGATCGGGGCGGGTTTTCGCCGCGATCAGTTTTTTCGACTGTAAAAAATCTTTTGCCATGTTGACCGCTTGGCAAGCGACGAAGATGCCGTCGCGCAGATAGCACGCCGAGAATTTACGGTCGGCCATTCTGCCGCGAATGACGATGGTGTCGTCGGGCTCCGATATGCCGGTCATCTGAAGTTTCAGATCGTATTGATCCGACCAGAACCAGGGCACTTCGTTATATCGCTCTGGCTTATCCAATGCAGCCAAGGCCGCGGCTTTTCCTTGCGACAAAGCGTTCGGTACCGACTCAAGACGCAACCGCGTCTCCAAAAACGCGTTCGGATGATTCGTGCAGTCACCGGCGGCAAAGACATCGGGATCGGTGGTGCGCGCGTACTCATCTACTACAATTCCGTTGTCGACGCTTAGCCCGGCGTTCGCCGCCAGATCCACATTGGGTTCAATGCCAATGCCAATGATGACTACGTCGGCGGCAAACGTCCCATGATTGCAAACGACCCGTTCAACGCTGGCAGGGCCCTCGAATGCGGTCACGGTCGTTGACGTGTGAATATCAACGCCGGCCTGTGTGTGCACTTCGGCATAGAACTGCGACATCTGCGGCGCCACTACGCGGCTAAGTACCAATGGCGCAGCTTCCAATACCGTGACTTTGCAGCCACGTTTGATGGCAACGGCCGCTACTTCGAGGCCGACATATCCGCCGCCGACAATGACAACGCGCGCACCTTCAACAAGGCGATCGCGAAAGCCGAGCACGTCGTCGATATTGCGCAAATAATGGATGCCCAACAGGTCGGCGCCAGGACACGTCATGCGCCGCGCGCGGCCACCCGTCGTAAGGATCAGTTTGCTATAAGCAAGCGCGCTTCCGCCATTCAAGATGACCTGCTTGGTGGCGCGATTGATCGCATCCACCCGGGTTGTCAGTTGAAACGCGATATCTTTGCCGGGATAAAATTCCACGGGGCGCATGAACATGCGCTCGATCGGAATCTCTCCCGCCAAAAAGCTTTTCGATAACGGCGGGCGCTCATAAGGAACGTATGGCTCGTCACCGATCATCGTAACGGTGCCCGTGTAGCCCGATTGGCGCAGAACAATGGCGGCCTGAGCGCCGGCTTGGCCGCCGCCTACAATGACGATTCCGGCGTTCATGCTTTAGCGTTCGCGGATATTGTCGCCGGCCACGAGCTTGTCGATTTGCTCCTGGGTGAGACCCTCGCGCGGATTGGTCTTCTCTGCCGGCGGACGATCACCCTTGCCGCGACGATCGTCGCCTTGGTTCATGACTTCTGCACGTCGACGCCGGTCGGGTCCGAAATAAGGGCCTACGTCCACGAACGGGCGCGGGCGCTCGATGACCTCACGGATGCGTAAAATCAAACTTTTGGCGTTGAAGGGCTTGGCGACATATTCGGTCACGCCCGCGTTGCGCGCCATAATCACGCGCTCACGTCGGGTCTCCGAAGTGATCATGATAATCGGTGTGAACTTGAGATTGCTTTTGTCGGTACGCACCGCTTTCAGCAATTCAAGGCCGCTCATGGGGCCGAAGAGCCACTCGGTGATGACGATATCGGGCGGCCAGCTCTTCATGATCGACAAAGCTTCGCCGCCGTGGTGCGCTTCATCGATCCGTTTGCAGCCAAGGGTCTCCAAAATGCCCTTGATGACCCGGCGCATGTAGGCGCGGTCGTCCGCCACCAAGAAACTGATGGGCTTCAGATAATCTGAAGTGGCCGATACCATGCCTGCGTTCTTCTCATTCCCCGAGAACAGGTGGCGCTGTTGGGAACTCCCACGCCTTAGTCCTGTCACTCAACCGGCAATTCTGCCAGATCAAAGCTTAAGGTATTCTTTCTCTTGAGAAAAACCAACCCGCCGGTGCACGGTATCAAGATGAAAAAGCCCTCAATGACCCCGGCTAAAGCCTTGGCGGAGCATGCGCCGCGCACATGGCAGCGAATGCTGTCGGGGCGGAGGCTGAATCTGATCGATCCGTCGCCTTTGGATATTGAAATTGAGGATATTGCCCTGGGTTTGGCGCGAAATACCCGCTGGAATGGCCAAACGAAGGGTCCCCATGGCTGGAGTGTAGCGCAGCACTCCGACTTGGTTGTCGAGATTGTTCGGCGCTTAAAGCCGCGCGCCACGGCCCGCCTGCTCATGGCTGCCAAGCTTCACGATGCCGCTGAATATGTGACTCACGATCTCATCACCCCACTGAAAGCGGTGGTCGGTGATGTCTTTCGCGATGTGGAACAACACCTCACGCGCGCGATTTATTTGCGCTTTGGTCTACCGGCGGTTCTCGCCCCCGCCGATAAGCTGCTCATCAAGCGCGCCGACCATATCGCCGCGGCAACCGAAGCCGTCCAGCTCGCGGGGTTTTCCGCCGCCGAATGCCGGACGGTCCTGAACTTCAAGGAGGTGCCGTTGAAAGACGTAACGTTGCGCCCCGTGCCCGTGGCCGAAGCCGAACGCCTATTTCTAGAGGGGTTTCGGGTTTTGGAAAAGGCTATGGTGCTGCAAGGCAGATAAGCCGGGGAAAGAATCGTATGACCGCCGTGAGTCGTTTCGCCGTCGTGCTCTATGTGATTGGCGCTGTGTCGGGTCTTTTATCGGTGGCGTTCGCGGCGGTTGCCGCTCACGCGCTCGCCAATATCGCGCCAACAGGCGATCAGGCCGTGGTGTGGTTCAAGGAAGGCACTGCGTTTCAAATGAATCATGCCCTCGCGCTGATTCTCGTGACGGCGATGTCCGAGCATTTGCAGCCTGATCGCGGTCGTACCCTTATGCGCGTGGCCGCGGTGTTTCTGGCGGTTGGGGCGGTTCTGTTCCCCGCGGCGCTTTATTCCATCTCGTTTGGCGGGCCGGTATTTTTTGCACCCTTCGGCGGCACGGCGGCGATGATCGGCTGGGCCTTGTTCGGCGTCAGCGCGATCATCGCCTACCGGCGGCAGGGTTAAAGGCGCGACGCTATTTTTTTAGCGAGCGTTACTTCACGCGCACGTTCCTGATCTTTGGTGTCGCCGACGACGTGGACGGAAATGCCATAGCTGCGGTCGCGTTTGCGCCCCGCTACACCGTCACCCCACCAGAGCGCTTCGTCTTTGACGTCCACGGCGATGGGTTTGTTGTCGATGGCTTTGGCTTCGAAGGCATCATGAAAGCCTTGAAGAAATCGATGTGCCCCGGCGTCGCCGTCCGGCCACTGCATGGCGTTAAGCATGATGAAGCTTGCGCCGCTCAGCGGTAGCGTGGGGTCCGGGACAAACGCCGGATCAACAACCCGCCAGAAGCACGTTGACGAATACGTGCCCGCGGTCACGAATGGGTTATCGGCAATGAAGCCATCGTCACGGCGTTCGCCGTCCGTCACGTCTTTGCCGATGGTCGCCGCGACGTCCTTGCTCGACAGCAGAGCGCACGCATTGATGGGCATGGAGTCGCCGGCGGTTTTAAGTTCGGCAGGCTTCATACTGGCAACCGCAATGCCGGCCGCAACCAAAACGGCCTCGACCGCGATAAGAGCCGAGAAAACCTTATTCATGTCCTCACCCTATAAAACTTTGTTGTATCGTTCGGGTCATTGTAGCACTCAAGAAACCAAATGTGCGTGCTGCAAAATGGCTATAGTTGCATAACATTTTCGCGAGCAGAGGCGTGATGGCGGAGGCTGGCTCAAAATCTCTTACGCGACTTCTTAAGGGCGCGGCCCAGGTCGAGCCGTTCGAGCTTAGGGCGGTGCTCATCGGTTTCGCCTACAATTTTTTCCTCTTTGGCAGCTATATGATTTTGCGGCCCATTCGCGATGCGATGGGCACGACCTACGGCGCGTTCAACCAGCTTTTTCTCGGCACGCTCATTGGTACGTTGATCGCCGTTCCCATATTCGGCGCCGCCGCCAGCCGTTTCAAGATCTCCACGCTGCTGCCATGGATTTACGGGTTCATTGCTCTCACGCTCGTCGGGTTTCATGTTTTGTTTGCGCGCGGACACGAAGCGCGCTGGGTCGCAGGTGCTTTCTTTATTTGGATCAGCGTCTTCAATCTGGTGATCATCTCGGTGCTCTGGAGCCTGATGGCGGATATCTTTTCGCGCGATCAGGCCAAGCGGCTGTTCGGTTTGATTTCCGCTGGCGGAAGTGCCGGTGCTGCCGTGGGGCCGGCGATCACAGCGCTCTTCGTGACAATCGTGGGTACCAATACGTTGTTACTCATATCGGCGGCTGGCTTTGTCGTTACTGCCGGTCTGGTCGTGATGCTGGAGCGCGAAAAGAAAAAATTGTATGCCGCCGGGCATGACTCTCAGAACACGACGCTCGATCATCGACTTCCTGGCAATCCGTTCCGCGGCTTCGGCCTTGTGTTGCGCTCGCCCTACTTGCGGGGCATTGCGGCATTTACGCTGCTTATGACGTGGACAGGCACCTTTTTGTATATCGATCTCCAAAACATGATCCGCGGTGCGTACGCCGATGCCGACGCGCGCGCGCGTGTGTTTGCCATCATGGATCTGATCGTCAACGTCGCGGCGATTGCCATTCAGATTTTCGGCACAAGCCGACTGGTGGCGCGGTTCGGCGTGCGAACGGGCTTGGTTCTGAATGCATTCGTCATGATTGTCGGCTTTTGCGCCGTCGCAGTAGCGCCTGTACTCGGGGTGTTGATGGTCTTCCAGGTGGTGCGACGTATTTCACAATATGCCCTAGCGCAGCCGTCGCGGCAGATGTTGTTCACGCTGGTGGATCAGGAAAGTAAATACAAAGCCAAGACCGTTATCGACACGGTTGCCTATCGCGGCGGCGACTATATCGCCGCGCAATCGCAAGCCTGGCTTCAGGCGATAGGCTTCGGCGTTCCGGGAATCGCCGCGACGGGCATTGGACTTTGCGGGATCTGGTGGCGGTTCGGCCGCCGCCTTGGTCGTCGTTATGACGCCACGCCGGGCAAAATCTCCGACGCCGACGACGCGATGGTATGAGGATTATTTCGAGTCGTCTTCGCGAACCATGGTTCTGATCGCGCGTACGAGTTGATCGCGCAGTTCAGGGTCTTTCATCGCCTCGGAAAGTTTGGCCCGCGCAAGCGTTATGCGTTTCGCCGCGCGCGCGTCGTCATCGAGCGGCACAACGACTGCGGATTTTCCGACTTTGACCGGCTTGCTACCTTTTGCTTTGCGTTTGCCTTTGGGGGCATTTTTCTCGTTGCTCATGAACGATCACGCGCAGGCCAATGAGGAAGTTCGGGGTCTGCCATGGGTTTTGTATAGGGGCCGCGGTATGGCTTAACGCTGGCAATCACAATGCAGAAAAAGGCGTGGCTAACGGTAAACGCCAGCACGAACGGCCACGGCGGAAAGCCGTTGAATATGGTAATCATCAGCCACCCCAATAGGAAAAAAACCGCCAGCGTCATCAGCACGATCACGCGTTTGCGATTCATCCGGCTGCCTTGTCGGAAGCGGGCTTCAAATTGTGGGCTCATGATCTTACTCTAACAATATCGGGCACGCGGCGCTATTCCTTGAGTGGTTGAGCGGGCGTACAGGCTTCACGCGTCGCGCGTTTCTAAGAGGTCACATATGTTGCTTGATCGCATACAAAGTCAGCTTCTCGTGGTGGATGTGCAAGAGCGGCTTTTGCCCGCGCTCCATGCGCCTTCGCCCGTTGTCGAGCGCTGTGCAATTCTACTTCAGGCGGCTCATCGCCTCGGCATACCTGCGACGATTTCCGAGCAGTATCGCAAAGGCCTGGGTGCAACGGACGCGCGCATATTGGCAGTTCAGGGCGATGCGCCGTTATTGGAGAAAATGCATTTCTCCTGCGCTGACGATCCCGCAATAGCCGCGCGAATTAAAAACGCTGCCCGGCCGCACGTGGTGTTGTGCGGCGTCGAAGCGCATGTGTGCGTGTTGCAAAGCGCGCTCGGGTTTCAAGCGACGGGCTTGAGCGTGGCCGTCGTCGCAGATGCCGTGACCTCGCGCAAAACGGAAAGTGTGGCGCTAGCATTGTCGCGCTTACGTCACGCCGGCGTTTTGGTGGTGAACACGGAGATGGTGGTCTTTGAGTGGCTGAATATCGCGGGCGCACCCGAGTTCAAAGATCTCAGCAAGTTGATCAAGTGAGATTGACGACGCGCATGATCCCAGCCGGCTCTCCGGCACAGGATGTAATGACGGGTGCTTTCAAATCGTCGATGGCGGCGAGTGCCTCGGGTTTAAAGGCGCCGAGGAACTCCAGAATCGCGGTGATCATAATCGTCGCTGCGCGACCGGCGCCGTCGTCGATTTTCACGGCCACGCCTAGACCCCGCTCGGGCAACGTCGCGGCATAAACGCCTTCGGCGCCCGTCTTTACAATTCCCCGACCCGTCATGGCGTCGATGAGCGTCGCGCAAGGCCGCCCGTGACCTGACATCAAAATCGGATGCGCTTTTATGGCGTCCATAATGCGCCGTGGTGCCGATTCGTGCGCGCTGCCCAGTCGCGCCCATGCGATTGCCAGCGATCGCAGGGGCAGAAATACGTTGGGCGCGCTGCAGCCATCGCACACCGTAAGAAACTGCGTATGTTCGCAGCCGGACATTTTTCCTAAGCACTGCAATGCCAACTGCTGCACGGGATGGGTGGCGTGGTGATAGCCGTGCGTTTCGAGGCCAAGATGTTTTGCGACGGTCAAAAATCCCGCGTGCTTACCGGAGCAATTGTTGTGAAGTTTGCTCGGCGTTCCACCCGCGCGGATAAGGGCCTCATATGCCAGTGCGCTCATGGGCGCATGGACGCCGCAGGCCAAATCCTCCTCGCCTAGGCCGATACGCGCCAGCCATGCAGCCACGCGGCTGGTGTGGTCCGGCTCACCGCTATGTGAAGCGCACGCGAGTGCTATGTCCTCGTCGACGAGTCCGAAAGCGTCGGCGGCACCTGTCTCCAGGAGTGGCAGCGCTTGAAACGGCTTCGTAGACGATCGCGGGCAAATATGCGCTTCCACGTCGCCCCATGCGCGGAGAATCTTTCCCTGCGTGTCAACCACGCACGCCAGGCCGCGATGAACGCTTTCGACTTCTCCGCCGCGTAGAACTTCGACGAGGATCGGGTTGGCGTTCACGGCCTTACGAGGCAGTCGGGTCTTCGATCGCCAACCGGAAGCCGGATTCGCGAATGCGGCTGATGACTTCGCGGGCGTGGTCTTGATCGCGGGTTTCAATCGTGATTCCCAAACGCGCCGCCGTGGCCGACAAGTCCATAGCAAAGCGGCCGTGGGATACTTCCAGCACATTTGCGCCCAGTTCGGCGCAAATGCTGGCGATGACGGCTAGCTGTCCGGGCTTGTCGGGCATTTCGATGTTCAATGTCAGCACTTGGCCGACGCGTACCAAGTCACGCATCAAAATCGACGACAACATGCGCGAATCAATATTGCCGCCCGACAGCACGAGGCCGACTTTGCGGCCGCGAAACATCTCAGGGTATTCAAGCAGGGCACTGAGCGGCGACGCGCCGGCGCCTTCGGCCACTGTTTTTGCCGCGGTCACAAACATGCTGATGGCGCGCTCGATACCCGTCTCAGTCACGGTGATGACGTCCTTCACCAGCTCGCGCACATAAGGCACGCACTTTCCGCCCACGTCGCGCACGGCAATGCCCTCGGCCATGGTCGCGCCCGCGCACGGACGCGTTCCGCCTTTGAGGACGTTAATCATGGCCGGATAGAGTTCCGTCTCCACGCCGATGATGTCCACGCGGGGCTTGATGTCTTTGGCTGCGACGGTGAGACCGGCGATAAGGCCGCCGCCGCCCACCGGTACAAGCACGACATCTAGATCGGGCACGGCTTCCATGATCTCGAGACCAACGCCGCCCTGGCCTGCCATGATTTCCGTGTCGTTGAAGGGGTGAACTGGCGTCAGGCCTTTTTGCTGCGTCAATTTCTCGGCTGCGGCTACGGCCTCGGCGAAGGTTTCGCCTTCAAGTACAACCTCGGCACCGTAATCGCGCGTCTTACGCGTTTTTACGAAGGGCGTGTTTTTCGGCATAACGATGGTCGCGGGAATTCCCATGCGTCCCGCGTGGAACGCAACGCCCTGGGCATGATTGCCGGCTGAGGCCGCAATGACGCCAGCCGCCTTTTGCGCGTCCGTGAGCGTGGTGAGCTTTGCTGCCGCGCCGCGCGCCTTGAAGGCCCCCGTGTGCTGCATGTTTTCATACTTCACGAACACCTCGGCGCCCGTGATTTGCGACAGCGCTTGCGAATAGATCGTCGGGGTAACGATCACGGAGTGCGCAATACGCTTCGCCGTCGCGCGAACCATCGCGGCGGTGAGGCTGGTAGATGGAGATGAGGCAAAGTTCATAGCAGTCGGATCCTTTAAAACAGTCGAACGAAAAACGGCATAAGCCCGGCCTCCTTAGAGGGCCGGGGCCATAATTCGCGCGCTGTTGATCCGCTGGTTCATGGCCGACGTGGTACCAGCAAAACGTTAAAACGGCAATAAGTGCCCAGAAAAAGCCAGTAATGGTGATAATAATGGGCGGCTCAACCCCGCCTGATAAGGCCGTTTGGTAAGGAACGAAGCTTGAGCTTGATTCTCAATATCTTGTGGCTGATCTGCGGTGGCCTAGCGATGGCGTTCGGCTGGATGTTCGCCGCGCTTATTATGGCCATCACCATTATCGGTTTGCCCTGGGCGCCTGCGGCATTTCGGATCGCGCTCTATACGCTGCTGCCGTTTGGCAATCAGGTCCAGGATCGGCCAAGTGGGCCCGTCGGTTTTGCCGGCAATATCGTGTGGTTTATATTCGCCGGCTGGTGGCTGGCTTTAGGCCATGTGGTGTGCGCGTTCTTTCTCGCCATCACGGTCATCGGCCTACCGTTTGCTTGGGCGCACTTAAAGCTCGCGCGCCTCAGTCTTGCTCCAGTCGGAACCGCGATCATCCCGGCTTAGTTGTCGCGGCGGCGCGCCGCGCTGCCGCCTCAGGTGGCCAGAACGTCTTGTCGTAGAACACGTCAAACGCCGGGACGCTTTCGGGTATTGCTACCCACGGCACTTTCGAGCGCGTAAAAATGTGCACGTAAGGCGTGACCGAGGCCGCATTATCCAACGTGCCCATACGCACAAATCGAAGGCCGGGGCGTCCGCCGTAGTCACTCCACAATGCGGTTTGGCATTTTGTGCAGCGATAGATGTCATGGGGCCGCCCGCTGTCGGTCGGCATGCGCGTCGGCTCGGGGTTTCCCGAAAGCAGGGTGATGCGATTCGTCTCGATGATTCCGTTGAGGACAAACGCGCTGCCGGTCTGGCGCTGGCAATCTTTGCAATGGCAGCAGTGCACCATCATGGGCTCGGTTTCCAACCGATAGCGCACGGTGCCGCATCCACAGCCGCCTTCCTGATGACCGCTCATAGTTGGTTCCTATCCCGGCACCGCCAAAATGACGAGCAACAGCATGCCCAACGCCAAGAAGAAATAAAGAACGATGCTCATGGTTGGCCCAACATAGCGCGCAGTACGCGCTCGGCAGTGGGCTTGGGGGCATAGTGTTTGATGGCCCAGGCGCGGCCGCGTTCAGCAATGTCCGGCCACTCCTTAGAACGGTCCATCAATTGCTCGGCGGACGCAGCAATACTGTCGAGATCAATTGGCACATAGTGTTCCCACGCAATCGGCACATGCGGTAAGGCAAACCCATATTTTTCGAAGTCGAGGTGTACCGTGACACACCCGGCGGCGAAGGATTCCCACAGACGGAAACTATCCCAACGCAGCACGGCGGCAGGCGCTTCGAAACGCGCAAAATCATGAAGCGCGGCGAGGTTAGGATCGCTTTGCTTGAACCACGCGTTGCCGGCGATGGGCGAATAGAAATCACCGCCGTAAGCCAGGCAAACCGACGAACTCAACAACGACTGCAGGTAGGCCGCAGGCCCGAGGTTTGCGCGGTCCACCGGCAAACGCTTATCGAGAGCGGGAACATAGGAAATATCCAATAGGGCGCGCAGACTCTGGCTCAGCGTTGCGCGGAAATTGCGAAGCGCTTTGGACTGACGTTGCGAAAATTTCGGCCGATTTTCAGTGGCTGCGATCAGGCCCCGACTCAGTCCGAAGGCGATGGGATGGCGTATGCCACCTCTGTCGATGAATTTATTTTCATGCGCCACGAACAGCGTTTCGTTGTCCGGAACGCGGCTGAACGTCGCAGAGTCGCTTTGATTCAGGTAAGCTGTGCGCCCATCGCCGATACCTTCAAGGGGCGCGTACGCATTCGTATGTGTAATGTCGACGATGTATCCCGAAAGCCCATTTTGAAGAGGTGCGACATGCGACGTCAGATTCACGCCCGCCAACGGCATGGACACCGGCCGCGATGTAATGTGAGCGCCGCACAGCTTCACGGGAATCTCGAGCGCGATCGCGCCTTCGACAAGGCATCCGGCGTTGTGCGTCAGTGGCCCGCCCACGGCATGAAAATAAATGCCGCGCGCGAAGGCGTTGCGAAGATCGTCGCTCATGACGGCATCAACACCACGTTGCGATGGCTGCCGCGATCGAACACCTTCGTGGTCTTGTATTGGCGCTCGGCGAACCAAGCCACGACAGCCTGATGGGTTGTGGGCGTCGTTTCGATCATGACGGCGGGGCGCGAAGTTTCAATAACCGCCACGGCACCGTTCAATAAATGGCGTTCGCCGCCATCCACGTCGATTTTGAGGAAATCCACGCCGCCGTGCACCAAATCGACCAATGGCTTTTTCTGAATTTTGGCGCCGGCAAACGTTCCTTCGCCGATAGCGCCCGCCACGAACGCGCATTGCACGTCCACCGTGGGCCTGGGCTCGGGCAGATTGTAAAAGACCGTGCGCTCGATGAAAGGAATGTTGGCGGGGTCGCCGTCGATCAGCGTGATGGAATCAGGGCGCATGGCTTTTAGGAAAAAGGCGCTGTGGTTGCCCAGCAAAACCCCAACCTCGACAATTCGCCGCGTTTTTTCGCGCGGCAAGGTCGCGGCGAGATATTGAAGCTCTTCCCACTCCGTCAACGCGCCTACGGCGTGGAAGGCGCTGGATTCCACGGCGGCGGCGTTGTGTGTTGTCAGGTCGAAACTGTAACGCTCGCCGGCCAGTTCAAACCGCGCTTGCTTCGTGCCCGTCATGAGTAATCGCGCGAGTGCGCGGAAGTTATCGTAGTTGGCGGGCGTCGGCAGAGTCTTCACCGCCGAGAAGGCCAAGAACGCATCGCGGTAATCGCCACGCGTTAGGTGCGCGAAGCCGAGGAGGCGATAGCCGTCGGCCAGGTCGGGCACGAGTTCGATCAAGGCACGCGCGCTGTCGCGGGCGCGCGAAGCCTCGGGGTTGCGTTGATCGGCGATCCACGACATTTGCGCGTGGGCAAGCAACAGTTCCACATCTTCCGCTGTACGTTGTATCGGCCCGGACATAGCGAGGCTGACCCGCGCCAAAACGTCCGACCCGCCGGCACCTGTGCGCACAAGGCGCACGAGCTCCGCCTTGCCTGCTGGCGTCGCCGCGCCGGCTTGGTCGATGCTCGCAAGACTCTGTGCAATGGTTATGGCGCTGGCAATGGTCACGTTTGAAACCCCACGCCATCTTGCACGATCCCGGCGGCTCTTGCACCATGCCCTGATGGTCCAAGTCCATTTCACGTCGCATCTCCGGCATGTGGTGCCAACGGGCGCGATCGAAGCACGCGGCGGAAATGTCGCGGAAGCGCTATGCGACGTTTTCGCGCGCTACCCCGCTGCCCGAGGGTATGTCCTCGACGATCAGGACCGGATACGTTTGCATATCGCGGTATTCGTCGACGGTATTCATGTCCGTAGCGGCGTACTGGCCCACCCTCTAAATTCCGATAGCGAGCTTTATGTCATGCAAGCCCTGTCCGGGGGGTAAGAGAGGAGCAAGATCGATGGCAGACCATTTATATGTTTCCACACGTAAAGGGCTGATGATCTACACGCATCGCGGTGAGAGTTGGGTTCACACATCAACTGCCTTTACAGGTTCACCGGTGACCCTGACTTTGGCCTCGCCCGACAACCGCACGGTATTCGCCGCGCTCAATCTCGGGCATTTCGGCGTGAAGCTTCATCGTTCCACGGACGCCGGAGCTTCCTGGACCGAAATTACGCCACCTATGTTCCCAAAAGTCGAGAGCAGCGAAGCCGATGCGAAAGCGCCGGCCGTATCGCAGATTTGGGCCTTAGCTTGGGCCGATCCAAAAAATCCCAACGCCATGTGGGCAGGGTGCGCGCCCGCGGGTTTATTTTATTCCCCCGATCTCGGTGCGACCTGGAGTTTGAACGAGCCTCTCTGGAATATGCCCGAGCGTGCGCGCTGGTTCGGCGGCGGCACGGTGGATACGGCGCTGCACTCCATTTGCGTTGATCCGCGCAACGCGCAGCGCGTTGCCGTGGGCGTTTCTTGCGGCGGGGTAACGTTGACCGAGGATGGCGGCCAGACCTGGAGTATCGCTGGCCATGGCATGCGCAGCGATTATACGCCGCCCAATCAAGCAGAAGATCCGGTCACTCAAGACGTGCATATGATGGTGCAGTGCGCGGCATCGCCCGACGTGTACTGGTTGCAGCATCACAACGGGATCTTTCGCTCGACCGACAACCTCAAGAGCTGGCACGAAATCAAGAACGCACCTGTGTCAGGATTTGGATTTCCGGTCGCTGTGCATCCTCAAAATCCCGAAACGGCGTGGTTCGTGCCCGCGCAGAAAGACGAATATCGCTATCCCGTCGACGGCAATGTTGTCGTGAACCGCACGCGTGACGGCGCCAAAACCTTCGACACGCTGCGCCGCGGCCTACCGCAAGGCGATGCCTGGGACCTAGTCTATCGTCACGGCCTCGCGGTCGACGAAACGGGTAATCGCCTGGCCATGGGCTCAACGACGGGAGCCTTGTGGGCTTCGGAGAATGGTGGCGAGGATTGGTCGTTGCTGTCGGCGCACTTACCGCCGATTAACGCCGTGAAAATGGCTTAGGAGATTTCGATGAAACGATTGTTGATTGCGGCAGCGCTGGCAGCACTCGGTGCATCTCATGCCGAGGCCGCGACGGTCCTGGTTACGGGCTCTAATCGCGGTCTGGGTCTCGAATTCGCCCGGCAATACGCCGAGAAAGGTTGGACCGTCATCGCCACAGCCCGCGCGCCCGAGACGGCGAAGGATCTTAAAGACCTCGCCGCCAAGTACCGCAATGTCACGCTTGAAAAACTCGATGTGATGGACGAGCCGGGAATCAATTTGCTTGCCAATAAATACAAAGGCAAACCCATTGACCTCCTTATCAACAACGCTGGTGTCTTAGGTGATACGATTGGTCAGACCTTGGGCGGTTTCAACTACGCCAATTTCCAAGACGTGATGGGCGTGAACGTTTACGGTGCGCTCGCGGTATCGCAGGCCTTTCGCGATAACGTCATCGCCAGCCAGCAAAAAAAGATCGTTGCCATCACCAGCGGCGCGGGCGTTATTTCCACCGGCTCTTTGGGTGGAAACGTCTATTTCTACCGCGCGAGCAAAGTGGCCCTGAATATGGTCATGAAAGGCCTCGCGAGCGATTTGCGCGGTAAGGGCGTAACCGTTGGGCTGGTGGCGCCGGGCGTCGCCGACACCGCCATGCGCCGTGAGCTCGTTGGCGAGCGGGCGGCCAACGACCTGAAACCCGCCGATGCGGTCTCCGCCATGATCAAAGTGATCGATGGTTTAACGCAAGAGAACAGCGACAAGCCGCTGAACTTCGACGGCAAGCCTTTGCCGTGGTGAGCGTCTAAGACGTTGTCGCGAACGCGGGGCAACTCACGTTGGTGCCGCCAAGGCCGCAATAGCCGCCGGGGTTCTTGGCCAGATATTGCTGGTGATAATCCTCGGCATAATAAAACGGCGGCGCATCGAGAATTTCCGTGGTGATGGCGCCGTAGCCCTTCGCCTTCAATGCTTTTTCATAAGTGGTCTTCGACGCTTCGGCGGCTTTGCGCTGTGCGTCGTTGAACACATACACACCCGACCGGTATTGCGTGCCCGCGTCGTTGCCTTGCTGCATGCCTTGCGTCGGATTGTGGCTTTCCCAAAAGGCTTTTAAAATTTGCTCGTAGCTGACCTGCTTCGGGTCGAACTGCACGCGCACAACTTCGTTGTGCCCTGTCTGACCGGAGCAGACTTCTTTGTAGGTAGGATTCGGCGTAAAGCCCGCGGCGTAGCCCACCTGCGTCGAGTAGACGCCCGGGATTTTCCAAAACAATCTTTCAGCGCCCCAGAAACAGCCGAGGCCAAAAAGGGCTGTCTCCAGGCCCTCAGGGAACGGACCCTTCAGGCGGTTGCCGTTGACGAAATGCGTTTCGGGCACGGGCATGGCATCGCCGCGGCCGGGCAGCGCGTTTTTCGCGCTGGGCATTTGGGTTTTGGTGAGGAACATGGCGGTTCTCCCGGGTGGTTTCCGATTAGTTGGTGTCTGAAACCGTACTCAACAAGGGTGCTGCCGGCAATTCGCCGTTCCACCCGCCCCCGAGGGCCAAAGACAAACCAACAACGGCCGTAAAGCGCGACAGCTCAGATTGCACCACCGCTTCCTGGGCTTGGAAGGCAGCGTTCTGTGCATTCAGCACGGTTTGGAAATCAATGATGCCTGAGCGATAGCGCAAGACCGCCAAGCGGTAAGCTTCGTCGGCCTGCGTCGAAGCCTCGCGTGTATATTCGAATTGCTGGCCATTTTGATAGACCGCATCAAGCGCCGTTTCGGTGTCTCGAAGCGAGGCCAGAACAGTCTGGCGATAAGTTTCAAGAAGTTCACGATACTGCGCTTGTGCCGCTTGTTGCGCACCTTCAAGGCGGCCGCCTGCGAAAATCGTTTGCGCGAGCGATCCTGCCAACGTGTAAAACATCGTACCGGCGCTGAAGAGATTATCAAAAGCGCTGCTCGCCGTGCCGCCGTTCGCCGTCAAGGATATGCTCGGGAATCGCGCGGCACGCGCCGCATTGACGTCGTAATGGGCGGACTTAAGGCTCGCTTCCGCCGCGCGGAGATCGGGTCGCCGGAAAAGAAGGGTCGAGGGAATTCCGGCCGTCACTTGCGGCAGGCGAATATCGGCCAACGTCTTGCCTTTGATACTAAAATTCTCCGGCACGCGTCCAAGCAGAACAGCAAGGCCGTTGAGGGCCTGTTGCTCGGCAAGGCGCAAGGTGGGCAATGATGCGCGCTGTGTCGCGAGGGCGCTGCGCTGTTGCGCGAGTTCCAGCTCCGACAGCGTACCGACGCGGCGCTGCAGTTCGAGGATGCGCAAAATCTCTTCGGCGTTTTTCAGCCGACTATCGGCGAGCGTTAAACGTTCGCGTGCCGACAATACCTGAAGGTAGGCGTTGATCACGTCCGACGTCAGCGTGATGGCGGTGCTTTCCTTCGCAAAGAGGCTCGCCTCGACCCGCTCATCGGCAGCCCAAGCTGAATTGCGAATTTGACCGAAAAGATCCACTTGGTAAGACGCCTGAAGGCTGGCCTGGTAACTCGTTGTCCGGGTCGTCGGTAAGCCCGGGTTTTCCCGCACGCTGCGGTTTGCGTTAAACGTTCCTCCAAGAAGGGGAAATAAGGCGCCACTGGCGATTTTTGCGTTGGCCTGCGCGCCAAGAATGCGTGCGACGGCCGCTTTGAGGTCGTGGTTGTTGGCTTGCGCTTCGGTCACAAGCTGATTGAGCTCCTCGCTTTCGAAGTGCGTCCACCATGTGGAGTCGGGAACGACCGCGCCTTCCGTGGCGACGTTCCTGCCGAGCGCGTCCCAGCCGGGAGGCATGTCGAGCTGTGGTGGGTGATAAGCGCATGCCCCAAGAGACACGCATGAAATCAGCATCACGAAACGTGAGGTCATCATGTTATGTCTAACTTTGAACACGGGCGATCTCGATATCGTTTTCTTCGGTATAAGGCGCGATACTAGACCTCGCGAACCGGGGGTTCATCCGGCAAATTGTATCTTTAATGTAACGCCGTAGCTAAAGGCTTTTACACTCCTCGCCCATGACGTCGACAACCGATTCCCACATGCTTTCGCTTAAAGCCGCCGCCATGCTTGCCGCCTTGATCGGTGGCGCGGCGCTGCTTCTGGTGGATGGACTGATCGTGGTTGAAACACCGTTTGGTGTTCCGTTCCTCGGCGGGTCGATTGCCGCATATGTCGTGGCAGCGATTCTGACTGTGAGCCGGATCGGCGCCGAAGACCCCAATGCGCGATTCGGGTTGGCCAACGCATTGACCTGGACACGTCTCGTTCTCGTGTGCGTGTTCGCGGGTGTGGTGGCTGCAACCGCGACGGTGCGCCTAAGTCTGTCGGCGAATGCATGGTGGTTCTTTTTTGGCTTGGCGACAGCCGCGCTTATCTTGGACGGCTGCGATGGGTTCGTTGCGCGCCGCCACGGCACCGCGTCGTCGTTCGGTGGGCGATTCGATATGGAAGTCGATGCATTCTTTATCTTGCTGCTCTCAATTCTGATTTTTACAATTGATAAGGCAGGCCCATGGGTTTTGCTCAGCGGCGCGCTGCGATACCTCTATGTGATCGCGGGGTGGGTTTTCCCGCTCTTGGCCGAGCCCATTCCCGCGCACTGGCGCCGCAAATTTATCGCTGCGGTTCAAGGCGCGGCCTTAACGGCGCTGCTCGCGCCAATTGTCGAGCCCCCTCTGAGTGTGTGGACGGCCGCAATAGCATTGGCGTTACTCGTCTATTCCTTCGGCACGGATGTCATCTGGCTGATGCGGAAAACGTCATGAACCGGCGTTATCGCTTTCGCGAAAATTCTCCGTCTTGGAGCGCTTGGGTCGCCGCACTTATTTTACTCGATCTGGTCCTCGCCATTCCAGACATGCTCAGCGACGAGCCGTGGAAGCAGTTTTGGCACCTGCCCATGGAGTTGGCGCTATTTCTATTAGTGCCTGTGCTGCTGCCGCGTTCATTTGCGCGCGTCGTGCAAACCGCACTCGCGCTTCTGCTCACCGTACTCACGGTTATTAAGATCGCCAACATCGGCGTCTTCGCGGGTTTCGACCGGCCCTTCGATCCTCTCCTCGATCCGCTGCTCGCAACCACCGCCGTCGGCACGCTCGCGCGCGCAAATATGCTTTTGGCGGTTGGTGCATGTGTCGCGACATTTGTGATCGTCGTCGGGTTCGCCGCCCTGCTGCTGTGGGCGACGCGTGCGCTGATGGTCCGCGCGGAAATGTCGCCGGGAGTCACAACCGCGGCGGCCGTCCTTCTCATCCTTTCGAGTATTGGACTGTCGCGTATATATGTTGACGCTCTGGCGACAACGCTTTCCGGCGCCGAGACGACTGTGCTCGCGCGCGCGCAAATTCGCATGACCTACGAAGGTCTGCGCGACCGAACAGAATTCGCGAAACTTCTACCTCAAGACTCGCTTGCGAAGCTGCCAACAGAGTCCGTGCTCACGGGATTGAAGGGCACCGACGTCATTTTGGTCTTCGTCGAGTCTTATGGCCAAACGGTTCTGGCGCAGCCCGCATTTGCGGCCCTTATTCGCCCCACGCTTACCGAATTCGAAACAGCGCTTACGGCGGCCGGTTTTTCATCACGCAGCGCATGGGTGCAGTCGCCTACCTTTGGCGGCGAAAGCTGGCTCGCGCACAGCACGGTGCTCTCGGGCTTGTGGATCAATCATCAACAGCGCTACCGGGCGCTTATGGGCAGTACGCGCACGTCCCTCATCTCCGACTTCAAGCGCGGCGGCTGGCGAACCGTCGGTGTGATGCCCGAAATCACGCTCACGCCCTGGCCCGACGCGGAATTTTTCGGTTACGACAAATTCTACGGCGCATCCGAGCTGAATTACGCCGGCGCATCATTCGGCTACATGGTGATGCCCGATCAGTTCACGTTGGCGGCGTTTCAGCGCACCGAGCTCACGCCCGATCACGCGCCGCTGATGGCGCAAATCGCGCTGGTCTCCAGTCATATTCCCTGGGCACCGTTGCCGAAATTGCTTGCCTGGGATCAGATCGGCGACGGATCGATTTTCACCACCGCGCGCACTGAAGAGACCGTTGAGAAGGTCTGGGGAACGCCGTCGCGCATTCCCGGTTTCTATGTGCGCTCCATCGATTACACCCTGCGATCGTTGATGTCGTTCGTCACGACTTATGGCACCGACAACATGTTGCTGATTATTCTGGGCGATCACCAGCCCATGTCGTTTGTCGCGGGCGACGGCGCGTCTCACGCGGTGCCCATTCACATCATTGCCCGCAATCCGGCATTGTTAGAACGCTTGGGCGGCCAGTGGACTCAGGGCATGATCCCGGATGATAAAAGCCCCATCTGGTCCATGGGTGCCATTCGCACGCGCGTGCATGCGGCATTCTCGCCCGAAGCACCTGAGGTCCCATAAGTGTTCGTTTCGGAAATCACATCAGATGTCGCGGTTGCCGTATTGCCTCTGGGGGCTACGGAATATCACGGCCCGCATTTGCCGCTGACGACAGATGCCTTAATCGTCGATGGCATTCTCGCGCGCGCGGCACAGCGCGATCAAAACCCTGCGCGCATTCTCCGCCTGCCAACGATTGAGGTTGGCGCTTCAGCCGAGCACGCGGATCGCCCCGGCACCCTCAGCATCGAACCCGAGGAATTGATCACGCAGATTGTTGCCATCGCGCAAGCTTTAGACCGCGCCAACATTAAGCGCGTTGTCTTGTTCAATGGTCACGGCGGCAACGTGGCGGCGGCAAGCATCGCGGCGCTCAAACTCCGTACGCGGTTTGGGATGTTGGCGGCCAGCGCCCATTGGCTCGACTTCGGTCTGCCCCCGCAATTAAAGCATCCAGCACCTGTGGGCGGCGACGTTCATGGCGGCTGGATCGAGACGTCCGTGTTGCTGCATCTCGCGCCCACACACGTCAGCGGAAATTTAACCGCCAGTGATGCAAAAACGCCGGCGCCGAGTCTTTATCCATCCGGTCCTATCGCTTGGGGGTGGATGACCAGCGATATGGCGCCGGGCGGTTGGATCGGCCGGCCCGATCTCGCAAATGCCGAGATGGGCGCGGCGATGATCGATCACGCGGCGCAAAAGCTTTTGACGTTGATTGAAGAACTGGCCGTCGCGGTCTGGGACAAGCGTTAGATTTCGCCCAACATATGCCCCGCGCGGCGCGCTTTGGTGCTTAGGTAATTGTGATTGTGCGGATTGACACCGGCGATGAGTCGCTGATGTCCAACAATCTGTACACCGAAGCTTTCCAGCGCCGCGATTTTCGTCGGATTGTTGGTCATTAAAGTAATGCGGCGGTACCCGAGCAGCGCAAGCATGGCGCTCGCTACTTCATAGCGCCGTTCGTCGGGCCCGTAACCCAGCACAGCATCGGCATCCAACGTGTCGTGCCCCTGTTGCTGCAGGCCGTAGGCCCGCATCTTATTCAAAAGCCCGATGCCGCGTCCTTCTTGATCGAGGTAAAGAAGCACACCGCCGCCTTCGCGCGCGATCTCGGCTACGGCAAGCCGCAGTTGATCGCCGCAATCGCATTTCAGACTCGCGAATAAATCGCCCGTGAGGCATGCCGAATGCAAACGCGTCAGAACAGGTTTGTGCGGATCGGGCTTTCCGACCACCACCGCCAATTGTTCGCGCAATCCGTCACCGCCGCGAAACACCACAAACTCGGCGTCGTCGGTATCGGCCAGCGGCACATGGGTGCGCGCTGCAATCGTTAAGCTGCGCGCCGAGGCTTCGTGGAAATTCTCGACGGCGGACCGCTTCACCGCCACCATGGCCGAGGAGTCGTCCTTTGCCAGCGGCAGCACGACGGCCGCCGGCAATAGATAGGCGCGCTTCACCAATTCCAAGGCGGCGGCTTCACTCGAATCGGCTGGGCGATTGAGCAGGGCCGGAGCTGGACGCGAAACGGCGAACAGAAGCTCATCAATATTGTCTGCCGAAAGACCATCAACGCTGACGTGCGAGGCCGTGTTGGCCAGAACGCCTAAGTGCCTCAGGCGAGGGGCTGGGAGCACGAGCCCAGCCGCACCCGCAGTCGCTGTATGCCATGCGGCAATTTGCGCCCCGCCCATCATTTCGGCGGCGGCTACAGCTATGACGGCATCTTGGTCTATGATCTTTACGGGCCGGCCGGCGCGCAATTCAGCCACGGCGCGCTGGACCCCCAACCGCGCCTCATCACCGAACCACCTTGCCAAGTCGCCATCAGGGGTTTCAATCTTCACATCTTCGTTTGGCACTATGCGCCTGCAGGAAATGACAAATTCATGAACGCTATTGTGGACTGGGACCGTAATGCTCCGCAATGGCCCGCGATTCTTGCGGCGGCGCACGGCGAACCCGTGCCTCCCGCATTAATGGCCAGCCCACTGTGGCAGGTTTATGGCCCGGTTTTAAAAAAGGGCGGTGCGTCCGTGCCCTTTGTCATCGGTCAAATTGGTCAATCCCTCGACGGGCGCATCGCAACCCCCTCCGGCCATTCTCACTATATCAACGGACCGGCGGCGATTGTGCACTTGCACCGGCTGCGCGCGTTAGTGGACGCCGTGATCGTCGGGGTCAGTACCGCGGCGCTGGATGACCCGCAATTGAATGTCCGTCATGTTGAGGGCCCGCAGCCGGCGCGCGTCGTCATCGATCCTAACGGCCGATTGCCGCAAACCGCCCATTGCTTTCGCGACGACGGTGTCCGACGCGTTGTGATCCAGACCGTCGACACGGCCCGTCCGCCCGGCGTGGAAATCGTGAAGCTCGAAACCGGCGCCAGTGGTTTTAAACCTGTCGATGTTCTTCTGGCGCTCAAGGAAATCGGCTTTAATCGCGTACTTGTGGAAGGGGGTGCCTACACCCTGTCGCGCTTCGTGACCGCAGGTTATATCCATCGCCTTCATATATTGGTCGCTCCGCTGATCATCGGCTCTGGGCCGACCGGGCTCAATCTCCCGCCCATCAAGAAACTCGAAGCGGCGAAGCGCCCGCCGACACAGGTGTTTCAAATGCCGAGCGGTGACGTTCTCTTTGATTGCGCCATGGACAGTTGAAATGCGCGCTTAACGCGGCGCGGCAAAAACGTCGCGGTGACCAACAACGAGTAATGTGGTTTTCGCCTGGGCGTCGTTCAGCCATTCATCTATGGCAGGGACGCGCCCGGTTTCCCGCACGGCTCCGGCCATTCCATCCAATAGCGCGCGTAAAAGCTCGCCGCGTCCGATCCGCCAGGGACTGTCGTCGGCGGTGATGTCGTATCCCGCACGCTCTAGCGCAGTCTCGAAATACTCGGCGGCCTCGCCGCCTAAGGCGGGGCCAAAGCCTTTGTCGCTATGTTGATGCGCGCGGAAGGCATCAAACACCGCATCATCCCAGGCTTGCACGGGTGTCACGGAAAGGACGTCGTCGACCGTCAAAGTGCAGAGGACTGGCAGGCGCTTCGAGACGAGCGCCGCGACGAAGCGATCGATCCAGGCGCGCGAGGTTAAGTCGAGGAGCGCTGTTGTAGTCACAAGATTAGTCCCCACCGCCCAACAATCCGGGTCGCTCGCAAAATCACGAACGTTAGTTTGAATGTCCGGATGACGCCGTTTAGCTTCGACAAGATTGGCAGCATCGTGATCGATCAGTGTCCACTGCTGCGCACGCGGCAGGAGCGGCGCAAATGCGCGTATGGATGCGCCTGTGCCGGCGCCCATATCGCAGATTGCAACGCTCTGATGGTTTCTGAAATAATCTTCGCAGGACTTCAGAACCTTAGCGCTACGCGCGGCGACATCGGCCGGTTCTCTCAGTGCCAGCCATTCCGGCGAAAATCCGCTCATGCGTTTAGCGCCCGTGCGACGGCGGCGGCCGTGTCGGACCATGTCGGTAGTTTTTTTCCATAGCCCCAAGCAGCTTCCGACAATTTTTGCCGAAGCGCAGTGTCGGATATGACGCGCCGCAAAGCGTCGGCGAGCGCTTGCGGATCGTCGGGCGGCACGAGAATGCCGGCGTCGGCGGGAACGGTTTTTGACACGGCACCCGCGTCGCAAGCGATGATCGGCAAGCCATGCGCCAACGCCTCGGCGAAAACCATTCCGTAGCCTTCGTGTCGCGAGGGCAGAACGAAAATGTCGGCACCCAAATAAGCCGCAGCAAGGGCTTCATCCGTCAACTCACCGCTCAACACGACGCGATTCGAAAGGCCGCGCTCCGCGATCAACCTCTGAACCTGCTGCGCCATGGCAGGGTCGCGCGTGGCGCTGCCGACAAGTTGGCTTTGCCAAGCAAGGTCCTTGATACCCGCGAGGGCTTGCATCAAGACGTCGTGGCCTTTGCGTGGTGTGATTGTTGCCACGGTCAACAAATGTAAGCGGCCATCATTTCCGGCCGCGCGCATTCCAGGGTCTGTGCCGGGTTCCGCGATAACGATGCGGGTGCGTGAAACGCCGTAATCCTGCACTAAGGTCTCCGCCGTCGACGGACTTGGCACGATAACGGACTTGGCAAGCGCCAGCATCGTGTGCTCGGACGTGCGCAGTATGGCAGCCCGCGCGAACGTCAAGCCACTCTCCAAGGCCAACGGATGGTGGATCAGGGCTACGATCGTGAGATCGAGTCCGGCCACCGTCTCAGGTGTCATCGCGCCGTACGCAAGGCCGTCCACGATCACGATCGCCTTTGCCGGAAGGGCAGCGAAAATACGCCGCGTATCGGCCAGGTCATCGCGCGAAGGGTGGGGAAACCCGCCTGGCAGGGCGACGTGCCGCGCCGCCCACCCCGCCGCCAGAAGTGCGGCCATGACTCGGCGCGCATAAATATACCCGCCGGTCAGCGTGGCAAGGTCGCCCGGAACAGCGAACCAGACGTCAGGCACGCAAGTCGGCTTCGTAGGACGCAAGCGCGACATGCGATTCGTGCAACGTGATCTTCATGCGTTGAAGGCCCGAGGCGCTTGGCCCGAGTTTTCCCACTTTGATCGCCGCAGCCAATTGATCGAACACCCAACGCGAAACCACTTCCGTTGTGGAGCGACGGGTTTGAAAGGCCGGATGTTCGTCGAGATTCGCAAAATTGATGGCGCTGAGAATCTGCTTCAGTGTCTCGGTGGCCAAGCCGATATCCACCACAATATCGTGCTCGTCCAACTCGGGGCGCATAAAACAGGCATCGACCACATAAGTCGCACCATGCAGCTTTTGCGCGGGGCCGAAGACCTCGCCTTTGAAACTATGAGCAATCATTACGTGGTCACGAACTTCAACGGCGTACATGGCGTCCCCTGGTTTATTTTAATAACGCAGCACAGTCATAAGCCGTGGGCGGCTGTCGTCAAGAATCTCCGGCAGCAAAGCCGGCGCATCGGCGAATGCGACCTCGGTTTCCAACAACGCGTCGAAAAGGTCGTTTTGCAAGAGTGCCATCGCAGCCTGAAGTCGGCGTGCATAGGACCATTCGACGCGATGGGATGGCGCTACTTGCCCCACTTGGGACGAGATCAACTTAAGGCGACGTGCGTGAAAAGCCTCGCCCAGCGGCAGTGAAATCTGCTTGTCACCAAACCAACTGGCTTCGACAATCTTGGCCTCATTGCCGGCGCACGTCAGCGCTAGCCGCAAACCCGCCTCCGTCGCACTGGTGTGAATAACGATATCCTGGTCGCGGGGTGCATTTGCGGGCGTCGCAAAAGCGGCACCCATTTTTGCAGAGATGCTTGCGCGCGTGGTGGCGACGTCGACAACCGTGACTTTTACATCCGGCACGGATTTCACGACGGCGGCCGTCAGCAGGCCAAGAACGCCGGCGCCAATAATCAACACATTGCTGCCGCGCGGTACTTCCGCATCCCACAAAACGTTGAGGGCGGTTTCCATATTGGCGGTCAGCACGGCGCGGCGCGGCGGTAGCCCGGCGGGCAGCACGTGCGCCGACAGGGATGGGAGCGTAGCCAGTTGTTGGTGCGGATACAGCGCGAATATGTGTTCTCCGGCGCGAGAGCCGCCCTCGATGGCGCCGACCAAGGCGTAGCCATACTTCACCGGAAACGGGAAAGCCCCCTCTTGAAACGGGCAACGCATGCGCGCGTGCTCGGATAACGGCACGCGGCCTTGAAGGATCAATCGCTCCGTACCGCGGCTAACGCCCGAATATAAAGCGCGCACAAGGACCTGATCCTGGGTCGGCAGAGGGACTTCGCCCGCGCGTCGTTCGACGCGGCCGTCGCCGACGTACCAAAGAGCTTCCGTTTTCATGAAGAGGTTATAGCCGCGTCAGAGGATGCGGTTAAACCATAACAATGAGAGACCGGCAGCCAGAAGGGCGAAGACCGCCGCTGCTGCCGAGAAGAACGCCGTAATTTCGGTCTTCTTGGTTTCCATGATGAGCTGGGTATTGAGCGATTTGTAGATGGTTTTGAGATCCGCGGCCGTATTGGCGCGGAAATACTGTCCGCGCGTGATATCGGCGATCTTTTGAAGGCCTTCTTCGTCCAATTGAACCCGCATACTGCGCCCGCCAAAACCCACGATGGTGCCTTCGCGCGAGCCTAAGCCGACGGTGAAAACTCTGACGCCCCGCTCGGCGGCTTTGCGGGCGGCCTCGACAGGATCGGGTCCGGTTGTGGCCTGACCATCCGTCAAAAGAATGATCACCGCGTTGGTGTTGCTACCAGGCGGCAACGGCTGGAAATCTTTCCCGCCAGGCTGCGTGTCGTCTTGGGGTTCGCTCAGCGGCACGCCGCCATAGGCCGCCGCGCGATCGCGGCTGCGCCCCATATCGAAGTTGCCTTCAGGAAACAACGTCTTCAGCGACACCAAGATGCCGCTGCCCACGGCCGTGCCCCGTTGAAGCTCGAAATGCTCGATGGACTTCAAAATATCTTCGCGGTTGAAAGTCGGTGCTTGGACCAATAGCGCGGTCGCCGCGAAGGCCACCACGCCGATGCGTACGTCACGCGGTTGCTCGTTTACAAACGATTTTGCCGCGTCTTGAGCGGCTGCGATTCGATTGGGTAGGACGTCTTCGGCACGCATGCTTCCCGAAACGTCGATGCTGAGAATAACGGTCGAGCGTTGTGACGGCAGCGTCAACACCGCTTGCGGCCGCGCTGCCGCCGCGATCATCAGTGTGAGCGCAACCAGGAAAAGCAGCGGCGGCACATGACGGCGAAAGCCAATGCTGCCGGCCATCGCTTCCCGCACCAGTGTTAGATTCGCATAGCGCAGCGCGATCTTTTTCTTTCGGCGCAATAGAAACCAATAGACCAGAACCGCCAGCGGAACGATCAGCAGAAGCCACAGCAGTTCAACCCACAGAAACGCCATCAGCCCCCCTTGCGAACCCGCTGCCACCGCTCGTCAGCGTGCTGCGGCGTTTGCGCATTTCCGCGAACCGAAAGATGGCGTCGGCAAGGTCGTCGTCGGTTGCCAATTCCAGCGCATCAACGCCCGCATGCTGCAAGGCCGTGCGTAGCTCGCTCTCGCGTCGTTCGGCGGCTTCGGCAAATCGCTTTCGGAATCCTTTGTCATGCGTGTCGACAAGAATCTGCTCGCCGGTTTCGGAATCCTGCATCACCACGAGTCCTAAATTCGGCATATTCATTTCGAGCGGATCGAACAACCGCACGGCAATGATTTCGTGGCGTTGCGCCAAATAGGCCAGAGGCTTTGCCCAGCCGGGTTCACTGATGAAATCCGACATGAGGAATACCAGCGACCGGCGCCGCACGACTTGCGACGCGGTTTTCAGAAACTCGCCAAGGTCCGTGGCCCGGGCGGCGGGCAGTTCCGGGCGCGTTAGCAAGCTATTGATGATGTGCAGCACATGACGCCGTCCGCTGTGCGCCGGGATCATGGTGTCAACGTCGCCACCGTAACATAAAACGCCCACACGATTTCCATGACGCGTCAGCAGGCGCGCGAGCGTTGTCACGGCGTCAATCAGGACCGAGCGCTTTTTCATTTGCACCGATCCAAAATCCACCGACGGACTAAGGTCTAAAAGAAACCAAGCGGTAACTTCGCGATCCTCGTTGTATTGGCGCACATGCGGCGTCTGCAGTCGCGCCGTCACATTCCAGTCGATGTGACGCACGTCGTCGCTGAATTGGTATTCACGCAGACCCGCAAGATCCATTCCGATCCCGCGAAACAGCGTACGGTAATTGCCATGAAGCATGCCATCCAAACGCCGGATGACCGTCCACTCAATCCGCCGCAGGATTTGCTCAGGCTTGAGCGGCGACTTTGACATGGGTTTCCAGCGGCTTTTCGGGTGCGGCGATGTGCGACATGATTTTGGCGACGATCTGATCGGGTGTGACGCCTTCCGCCAACGCTTCATAAGTAAGAACGAGGCGGTGACGCAGCACGTCAGGGACAAGATCGATCAGGTCTTGGGGCAGGGCGTAGTCGCGGCCGCGTAAGAAAGCGAGCGAACGTGCGCCCTCGATCATATTGATCGTCGCGCGCGGACTGGCGCCGTACTGAATGTATTTTGCGAGGTCCTTCACGCCCGAACGTTCCGGGTAGCGCGTCGCCGACACAAGTTTAACCGCGTATTGAATCAGAGACGGCTCGACAAAGACTGCGCGGCACTCGCGCTGAAGCGCACCCAGCTGTTCCGTGGTCGCAACTGCAGTTGCGACGCCCGCGATCCCGGTTACGCGCTCGACGATGACGAACTCTTCTTCCTCGGTGGGGTAACCGACCAGCACCTTCATCATGAAGCGATCCACTTGCGCTTCCGGCAGAGGATAAGTGCCTTCTGTCTCGATGGGGTTCTGCGTTGCCATCACCAAGAACGGTTGCGGAACCTTGTGCGTCTCACCGGCGATCGTAACCTGGCGTTCTTGCATGACTTCCAGAAGCGCGCTTTGCACCTTCGCCGGCGCGCGATTGATTTCGTCGGCCAACAAAAGGTTGGTGAACACCGGGCCCAGCGAGGTCGCGAAGTCGCCGGTTTTCTGATTGTAGATGCGCGTGCCCACTAAATCGGCTGGCACTAGATCGGGCGTGAACTGAATGCGCTTGAATGTGCCGCGCAGGGTTTTCGCCAGCGTGTTGACGGTCAGCGTCTTGGCAAGACCTGGAACCCCTTCGACCAGTAAGTGGCCCTGCGAGAGGATCGCCACCAAAACGCGTTCAAGGAAATGATCCTGGCCGACGATGACTTTCTTTACCTCATAGAGAATCTTCTCCATGAGCGTGGCTACCTCGGCGCTGGTCGTGGGTTTGTCGGTCATGGTGGCCCCGTCTATTTATTGCAGCGATGAATTGTGACCACCCCTTGCGGGCGGCAGCTCGTGAAACGCTAAACTAGAAAGGAGACTCGCCCGCGGCGCGCGCCGCGTTCTCGATAGGAACGGCAAATCCGATGCCGATAAAGACGCGTTGGTTGGTCGGGTTCAAAATGCCTGTCACGATACCTATGACTTCGCCGTCCGTTGTCACCAATGGCCCGCCGGAGTTGCCTGGATTGGCGGCGGCGTCAAATTGAATGAGATTGCTGAGAATGGTTTTGCCTTCGGTCATATAGCTGCGGCGTAACCCTGAGATGATGCCATCCGAGACCGACACGCCGATACCGAAAGGATTACCCACGGCGATAACCTCATCACCGGGTTGCAATTTGGCGGTGGATTTCAACGTCGCGGGGACCATGTCGTCGGGAATGGTGCTCGGTCTTAAGACAGCCAGATCGTTATTGGGATCGGTCGACAACACTTCGGCTTCCGATTTTGTGCCGTCGACAAACTCAACGCCCACGCGCTCGGCACCGGCCACGACGTGTAAATTCGTAAGGATGGTGCCTTTTTCGTCAATGATGACACCCGTCCCCACGCCCTTGATGGCGAGTTCGTCGCTGTCTTTTTCCTTTTCGAGCTGATTGACCCGCACGACCGATGGCCGGATGACGGCATAGGCTTTCGAGGCCGCCGATGGGCCGGGTGGCAGCGATTCAAGCGTGGAGCGCACGGCGAGATCGATGTCGTGCTGGGTATATTGGCGCGGCTGGGGGACCAGCAGCGCATACAATCCAATAACGAGGAACGCCGACAGTACGCTGCTGACAATAAGAAGCTTCTTCTCATGCCGTGTGGCGTGTTTATTCCAAAATACACGCACAGCACTGGGTTCGGGCGCGGCCGCTTCCTGAGCCTCAACCGCTTCGCGCGCAAGCATGCGGGAGCGGCTGGAACTGCTGTAAAAAGCGCCTTTTTTCATGCTGGCTCAGCCCTCATGTTGCGCAACGCACGACTGGTACCCGTACCGACCGATGGCGACATTCTAACGGTATCCCCGCGTTTGCCAAATCCGATCGCGCGACGGTGGGTCTACGCATGGGAGCGCATCTTCAACCAGCGTTGCGCGGGGAATGACACAGCCATCGCGAAGCGGGGCTCGCACGCACGCCACAGAACACCGTGATATCAACAAGATACACTCCAAGTTGCTCCGTTGGAGAGTTGCAAGGACAGCGGCGGCGCAGTAACACGGTGGCGCATGAGCACGCCGAGCGAACTCCTTGAGGAAGCGGTAAAGCAACACCTTGCCGGGAATGGGGCGCGGGCGGAAGCGCTCTACCAAGACGTCCTCGTGCAGAATCCGCATGATGTCACCGCGCTTTCCAACCTAGCCACCATCGCTCTTGGACAGCGACGCTATGAACGCGCGCTGGAGCTTGCCAGCGCCGCGGTGGAAAGCGATCCCAAACATCCTTTCGCGTGGAATACGCGCGGCTTCGCGCTGAGCCGGCTGAATAATTTGTCGGACGCCATCGAAAGTTACGACTTGGCGATTGGTTTGAAACCAGGTTTCGTGAACGCCTATACCAACCGCGCTTCCGCTTTGCTCGATCTTGGTTTTCCTGCCCGCGCGCGCGCCGACTGCGAGCAGGCGCTTGCTCTGAAGCCGGACACAGCGGTCGCACACTCCGTCTTGGGCGCAGCCTTGCGTGAACTGCACGCGTACGATGCTGCGATCCAAAGTTTCGAACGCGCACTCGCCCTCGCACCGAAATTGATCGAGGCTCACAACGGCCTTGCGACAGTGTTGCTGCGCCTAGGCCGCACGACGGAGGCCGTTGCCGTCAGCGACCGCGCCATCGCATGTGATCCGACATGCGGTGAGTCCTACAATGATCGCGGTGCCATTTTAGTGGCGCTTAAGCGCTACGACGAAGCGCTTGCGTGCTACGACCGGGCCATCGCACTGCGGGCCGACTACGGCGATGCCTGTTGGAATAAGAGTCTTCTGTTGTTGTTGCTGGGACGATATGAGGAAGGCTGGTCATTATATGAGTGGCGATGGAAAAGCCGTTCACTCGTTCATGCTGCGCGGCATTTCGACGCGCCGCTTTGGAACGGTGAGGAACTCGCCGGCAAGACCGTCTTGCTTTATGCGGAGCAAGGCTTCGGCGACACCATTCAGTTTGCGCGCTATGCGCCGCTCGTAAGCGCGTGGACCGGGAAAATCATTTTAGAGGTTCCCGCGCCCTTGGTGGGTTTGCTGTCGCGCTTGGATCCTCTCGTTACCGTGATTGCAAAAGGCAAGCCGCTTCCGCATTTCGACTTTCAATGCCCGCTCATGAGTTTGCCCAAAATCTTTAAGACGGCCCCGGATCTCATTCCAGCGCGCATCCCTTATCTCAGTGCTGACGACAAACACCTGTCGCGGTGGCAGCAGCGTTTGGGCCCCACCGCCAAACCGCGTGTGGGGCTTACCTGGGCGGGCCGGAGTGGATACGCCAACGATTACGCCCGCAGCATGTCGGCCGAAAACTTGACGCCGCTCTTGGAAGCGGATTGCGAATTTCATTGTTTGCAACGCGATATCACGGCCGCCGATCGCGTGTGGCTCGACGCCCATCCCGAGGTGCGCTGGTATGGCGAGGAGATCGCGACGTTCGAGGACTCGGCGGCGTTGGCGTCGCTCATGGACCATGTTGTGACTGTTGATACAGCCGCAGCGCACCTTGCGGGCGCGCTCGGTAAACCCACTGCTATTTTCCTGGCCTTCGCGCCGGACTTCCGGTGGTTCACGGAGCGCGTCGACACGCCTTGGTATCCGACGGCGCGTCTTGTTCGCCAATCGGCTCCGGGCAACTGGACGCAGCCGATAATGCAAGTGAAGGTTCAGCTCCAGCAGCTTGCGGCCCAATCGTCCGGCGCTTGACCACTCACTCCCTTGGCGTAGGCTGGCAATATCTTTGGCGCGGAGGGATCATGGATAAGTCAAAACTGCATCCGGAAACATTGGCCTTGCACGGCGGGTGGCGTGCCGATCCGGCCACTGGCGCTGTCGCGGTTCCGATCTATCAAACAACCTCATATCAATTTCGCGACACGGAGCACGCGGCCAACCTCTTTGCGCTGAAGGAACTCGGCAACATCTACACACGGATCATGAATCCCACTCAAGACGCGCTCGAGCAGCGGCTCGCTGCGATGGAAGGCGGCGTGGCCGCGCTTGCGCTGGCGTCAGGGCAGGCAGCATCGACATTCGCCCTGCTTAATCTGTGTAGCGCGGGCGACAACTTCGTGACGTCGACGGATCTCTACGGTGGCACCTGGAATCTTTTCGCGAACACGTTCAAGCAGCTTGGCATCGAGGCGCGATTTGTCAGTCCCGCCGATCCCGAAGCGTTCGCGCGCGCCACGGATGCCAAGACGCGGGCGTACTACGCCGAGACTTTGCCCAATCCCAAGCTTGAAGTGTTTCCCATCGGCGAAGTCGCCGCGATTGGGCGCAAATTGGGAGTGCCGCTCATTGTCGACAACACAGCCGCCCCGTTGATTTGCCGCCCGTTGGAACACGGTGCGGCCATCGTGATGTATTCTGCCACGAAGTATCTTGGCGGCCACGGAACGTCGATTGGCGGCGTTGTCATCGATGGTGGCAACTTCGACTGGGAGGCACACAAGGAACGCTTCCCACTCTTGAGCCAGCCCGACCCCAGCTATCACGGCGCGATCTGGATTGATGCCGTCAAACCTCTGGGACCGATCGCCTACATCTTGCGCATGAGGGTGACGTTGTTGCGCGACGTCGGTGCCGCGATGAGTCCCTTTAACGCATTTCAATTTCTTCAAGGCGTCGAGACGGTGCCGGTGCGGATGCAGCGGCACTGCGACAATGCGGCGATCGTCGCGGCAGCACTCGCAAAGCACCCGAAAATCGCGCGCGTCATTTATCCCGGCGCCATGAGCGGCGAGAGCCGGCGGCGCGCCGACAAATATCTAAAGGACAAAAAATTTGGCGCGCTGGTCGGATTTGAGCTCAAAGACGGCGCCGATGCGGGACGCCGCTTTATCAACAGTTTGGAATTGCTTTATCACGTCGCGAATATCGGCGACGCACGCTCGTTGGCGATTCATCCCGCTTCAACCACACATTCGCAACTCTCCGAGGCGGATCAGGCGGCGACTGGCGTTACGCCAGGCTATGTGCGTCTGGCCGTGGGTCTCGAGCATCCGGACGATATTCTCGCCGACATTCAGCAGGCTCTCAGCAAAGCTTGATATGCGCGAACGGTCCTTGGGCTTGCATGAATCGGTTGCGACAGCGGGCACGATACCAACAGCAGACTGTCGGGTGGACCTGACGGCCTGCGTACCTGGATAAGCGGGGGTTGAGTTCTGGGAGGGACAAAATGCACCACGTATCGCGATGGATTTTGCTGTGCACCGTTGCTGTTGCGCCGCTCTCGGCGTCGGCCGCCGATTTCGAGGGGCTTTTCAAGGGACATGACCTGACAGAGCCCGGCTGCGTGGTGGGCGTATCGCGCCAAGGGCAGCCGGAAAAGTTTGGGGCATATGGGGCCGCGGACATCGAGCATGCCGTGCCCAATACGACCGACACGATCATGGAGGCGGGTTCTGTCTCGAAGCAGTTCACCGCCACCGCGATCCTCATGTTGGCGGAGGACGGCAAACTCGCACTCACCGACGATATCCGTAAATATTTGCCCGAGATGCCGGACTACGGCACTCCCATCACGATCAACCATCTTCTCAGTCACACCAGCGGACTGCGCGATTGGGGTGAGGTCTTCAACCTTGTGGGCTGGCCTCGCACAGAGATGGTCTTCACCAATCGTGAGGCGCTTCAAATTTCCACCCGGCAAAAGGCGCTCAACTACAAACCCGGCGAGGCATACTCCTACAACAACACCGGTTTCACCCTCGCCGCCATCATCGTCGAACGTATCAGCGGCAAGTCCTTCCCTGACTTCACCCGTGAGCGCATCTTCACGAAGTTCGGTATGAGCAAGACATCATGGCGCGACAATTTCCGCCGCACGGTGCTCAATCGCGCCATCGCTTATCGGGAGAAGAGCGCCGAGGGCTTTTTACAGGAAATGCCCTTCGAGGATACCTACGGACACGGCGCGCTGTTGACGACCGCGCACGACCTTCTCACATGGAACGATGTACTGGCGTCTCGTAAGCTGGGAGAGTTTGTCACCAAGCGTTTAGAAGAACAGGCCGTCCTTACCGGCGGCCGCAAAATCTCTTACGCGCGCGGTCTCGTGTTCGGCACCTACAACGGCCTGCCCGAGATCTCCCATGGTGGCTCCACGGCCGCCTACCGCACCTGGGTTGCCCGTTACCCGTCCTTGAAAATGAGCGTCGCGGTGCTGTGCAATGGCGGCGGCATCGACGCCACGAAACTGGGCCGTGAGTCGGTCGCGGCGCTGCGGCCGAACGTACCGGCCCCTGCGCCCGAAGCGACAGCAAGCACGCCAACCGCCATCGAGTTGTCGCAGCTGCCGGGCCTTTATATTGACGAGCGCACCGGTCACAGTGCGCGTATTGTCGCCAGCGAAGGAGCCTTGAAGTTCATCGCACTCGAAACCGCGCGCGAGACCAACCTCGTGCGTTTGTCCGAGAACCGCTACCTCCGAGGTGCGGCGGAAGTGACGTTCAAAGGCGCCTCTCTAGAAAGCCGCGGCAACGATGGCGAAACCACGGCGTTCCGTAAGGTCGATCCCTATGCGCCGTCGGCGGCCGAGCTTCAAGCGGTTGTCGGCGACTACGCCAGCGCGGAAGTCGACGGCGTGCTGGATCTTTCGGTGAAGGACGGCCGTCTGATTTTCGCTCCCGCCAATCGTCCCAGTGTGGCGGGGCCACTTACGCCGCTGTCGCGTGACATCTACCATGACGCAGAAGGGTTGATCGCAATCGTGCGCGGTGCAGGCGGGAAAGTGGAAGGAATCCGCTTCATCCGACCGCGCATCTACAGCATCGTCTTTACGCGGGCGGCGGCGCGATAAAGCGCATCGGTCATGACGTTGCGGCGGCGGTGTGACCCCGGCAGCGCGCCGAATGATGCGCGTGATGCGCCATGACAAGAAGTCCGTGCCCACTTTTAAAGGCGCGGCGTGCATCCCTTTGAGAACAATCATCAATACACAAGAACGCTTTGCGCGATCTATTCAACCCGAGGTCGGATGTGCCGGGCTTTAACTTGCGCCGCATTTTCGGACGCGATTAGATCACGTCGGGGATTTGTCGTGAGCGTGCCGACGGCATGATCGGGGGATGAAATGGACAACGCTAAGCAGTCGATTTGGCGAATGGCGATATGTCTTTCGGTCCTGCGCACATGCCTACCCCTTGATGCGGAAGCTGGAACCTTCGATCGAGCCGTCGGCGGCTTCTCCGACGCTATCGCAAATTCATTGGACCTTCGCCCAAGCGATGTCTCAAGCGTAAGACTGGGCATCGGGCCTGGCTATAGCCCTGCGTTTGAAGGCTCGCGAGACTACAAGTGGCACGCGGTTCCGGTAATTTCGCTGCAATACCGCGATGTTCTCAAGGTCAACAATAATGACATCGATTTCACCGCGTTCGATCAGGTCTTCGAGCTTGGCGAGGACATGGGGTCATCGAAGCTGGAATTCGGACCGAGCGTCGACTTGGATTTCGGCCGAAGCGAAAGCGACAGCCGCGATCTGCGGGGAATGGGAAGTGTGGGCTTTAGTTTGGAATTGGGCGGCTATATTGCCTACGTAACTGACCGTTTCAAAATTGAGCTGGATCTCGGTCAGGACGTTGTCGGCGGCCACGGCGGCGCACTCATGGACTTGGTTGCGACCACGGCGCTGTACCGTAACGATCGTTTCGCAGTAGGAGCCAGCGCCACACTGACGGCGGCGACGTCGAAGTATCTCAAGTCGTTTTTCGGCGTGACCGCAGCGCAAGCCAAGGCGTCGGGACTTCCCGAGTTTCATCCCAAGGGAGGGCTGAAAAATCTGTTCCTCGGCGTTAACGGAAGCTATGAAATCACGCCCCATTGGTCGCTGCTCGCCCACATCGGCTATGAACGATTGTTAGGCGACGCCGCCGCAAGCCCTCTTATTAAGCAACGCGGCGATGCGAACCAGGTACTTGCGACCACTTTCGTCGTCTACACGTTTTAGGCTTCTCGGTTATAGCCCTACCGCGCGGAAAGCTGGGTGTTCTACTGCCCGGAACAAGTGGACGCCTAATCACGTTCTCCCTGCGCGCGTTGACCCGGCTGGCATGGCTCTTTCCATGAACCTAGGAGTTCGTTGAATGAGCTTTTTCTCGCCCTCGATCAAACGCTCCGCCGTCATACGCTCCACAACATTTTTTCCAGTGATCGCGCTCACCGGTTGCTGCGTGCGCGGATCGAACGCCGCCCGCTTCATTTGATCAACCTGTTTCCCTTTTCCAAACTGGGATGTCGTTGACTGGCAGCCGAAAACCCATGATCTGGACCATTGGAATCACTGTGCTCGTCACTAGCTTGATGCTGGTGCTCCTGCAGAACTTCAAAACGCCCGAAAAGGTGCTGGGCCATAAGGTAGAGCATGGCTACGCGATTCGCGAATCGCAATTTCGACGCGAAATGTCCGTATTGCTGGGTCCGCAGATCGTGCAAGGCAACCACGTGACCGCGTTGCAGAATGGCAACGAGATTTTCCCCGCCATGTTGCTGGCGATCGGCTCAGCGAAGACGTCGATCACTTTCGAGACCTACATTTACTGGTCGGGTGAAACGGGTGACGCGTTCTCGCGCGCCCTTTCCGAGCGAGCCCGCGCGGGCGTGCCGGTCAGCGTCATTATCGATTGGGTCGGCAGCACAAAGATGGAGAAATCGCAGCTGGATTCTATGCAAGCTGCCGGCGTGCAGTTGCATCGATATCGGCCACTGCATTGGTACACCCTCGGCCGTATGAACAACCGCACACACCGCAAACTGCTTGTAATCGATGGCCGCATCGGATTCACCGGAGGGGCAGGTGTTGCGGATCAATGGACTGGCAACGCAGGCGATCCTGAGCACTGGCGAGACACGCACTTCAAAATCGAGGGGCCGGTGGTTGCGCAGTTGCAAGCAGCCTTCAACGACAACTGGATCAAGACCTCCGGCCACGTACTGAACGGCCCCAGCTACTTTCCGCCCCTTGAGAAAAAGGGAGAGATGGACGCTCACGTGTTTGTGGCCTCGCCATCGGGCGGAAGCGAGAGCATGCATCTGATGTATTTGCTTGCCATCGCGGCGGCCGGGACATCGATCGACTTGGCAGCGTCCTACTTTGTGCCCGACAGTTTGATGATCGACGCTTTGATTGCCGCCCGCCGTCGGGATGTTCGCGTCCGCATTCTGTTGCCGGGGCCGCACATCGATTCTCTTACCGTGAAGATTGCCTCTAAAGCGGATTGGGGCGCGCTCTTGGAAGCGGGCGCCGAGATCTACGTCTATCAACCGACCATGCTGCACACCAAGCTGCTGGTCATTGATACGGAGTTTGTTTCGGTGGGTTCAACCAACTTCGACATTCGTTCGATTCGGTTGAATGATGAAGCGAGTCTGAATGTCTACAGCAGCGACTTCGCTACTCACATGACGGCGGCATTCGAGGCCGATCTGCGAGCGGCCGAGTTGTATTCTCTTACGCGCTGGAAGAATCGCCCGCTGCGCGAAAAGCTTTTCGAAAAAGTATTGCTGCTCGTCAAATCGCAGCTTTGATTCGGAAATTCCTGGGGTCCAGAAGACTGCATGCGCGTTCGCCGTTCGACCCCATGGTCAATCGGCGCACTTATGCAAGTTGGCTGGGGGACTAGGATTCGAACCTAGACTAGCGGAGTCAGAGTCCGCGGTCCTACCGTTAGACGATCCCCCAGCAGGGGTGTGTGCAGTGCACTATATAAGCGCAGGCGCTTAATAACGCCCTTCCTTATCATTAAGCACCGCGGTTTCAAGAAATTTCCCGCGTGCCGGGTCAACGCACGCACTCAACCCACTGTTTCGGCTCCGGCCCTTCCCCCCACCAAGGGAAGCCGATAGCATGATCGCGTCTTAGGAATCGCTGACCGGACGGGAGGGAAACGGCCGGATAGCGATGGAGAGGAGGGTCAGCTTGCATGTCTGAAGCGCGACGTCACGTCGGCGATGACCGCTCCCCGGTTTCCTCGAGCGCGTTCGCGCGCAATGAGTCTCATATCCGCACCCAAAACGAACCCGGCGTATTTGCGGCACTCGACCTCGGTACAAATAACTGTCGCATGCTGGTGGCGCGTCCCGACGACGATACCGCAGGTTCCTTTCGCGTCATTGACTCCTTCTCGCGCGTCACGCGCTTGGGTGAAGGCGTCAGCGGTTCGGGGAGGCTGTCACCCGAAGCCATGGACCGCACCATCGATGCCTTGAAACGGTGCGCTGAAAAAATGGAACGTCGCCATGTCATCGCGTCGCGGCAAGTGGCAACGGAAGCGTGCCGGCGTGCCGCCAACTGCGCCGAGTTTCTCGATCGCGTCACGAACGAGACCGGTCTTTCGCTTGAAATCATTTCTGCGCACGAAGAAGCCACGCTGGCGTTGAAGGGCTGCGCAGCGTTGCTCGACCCTGCTGTACCGCACGCGCTGATTTTCGATATTGGCGGCGGCTCAACCGAAGTCTTGTTTGTGGGCATCGATTCCACTTTCACGTTATCGGTCGAGGGTTGGATTTCGCTGCCCATGGGCGTCGTCACGGTGGCGGAAGACTGCGGCGGCGGCGATCTTTGCAGCCGCACGTATCAGTCGGTCATGGACCGCGTGCGAAGATTGCTGGATCCCTTCGAAACCGCCCACGACATCCGCAATAAAATTGACGCCGGTACCGTGCAAATGATCGGCACGTCCGGCACCGTCACCACTTTGGGCGGCTTGCACTTGCGTCTTGATCGCTATGACCGCGCCATGGTCGACGGCCTATCGCTGAACTTCGACGCCTTGCATGCGGCGAGCGAGTCCTTGTGCCGCATGACGTTGCAGCAGCGCGCGGCCGAGCCCTGCATCGGCTGGCAGCGGGCCGACCTCATGCTTTCGGGCTGCGCGATCCTCGAATCCATCTGCCGCATGTGGCCGGTGGGCAAGCTGCGCATCGCCGATCGGGGCTTGCGTGAAGGTCTGCTTATGGACCTTATGCATCCGGCTATGCTTAAAGTGGCGTCTAGCCGTCCCACATTGAACGCGTGAGCTTATGACCCGAGGCAAGAGTGGCCCGCCGCGCAATCGCGGCGCCCAGAACGTTGGCAGTCGCGGTCTGACCGTGCGCATTAAAACCGCGCGTGGTCGCACCATCGGCTCGCAGTTATGGCTGCAGCGTCAGCTGAACGATCCTTATGTCGCTCGCGCCAAAGCCGAAGGCATGCGCAGCCGCGCCGCTTTCAAGCTCATGGAGCTGGACGACCGGTTTCATGTGCTCGGACCCGGCAAAAAGGTGATCGACCTGGGCGCGGCTCCCGGCGGCTGGACTCAGGTGGCGGTCGAGCGTTGCGGTGCCGGAAATGTGGTTGGCATCGATATCAATGCGTGGGACCCGCTCCCCGGGGCGATTTGTCTGACCATGGATTTTCTCGATCCGCGCGCGCCCGACGTGTTGAAAGAAGCTTTGGGCGGAAAAGCAGATCTCGTTCTCAGCGATATGGCGGCGCCCACCACGGGTCACGGTCCCACCGATCACTTGCGCATCATTGGTTTGGCCGAAGTGGCCTGGGCTTTTGCGGAAGAAGTTCTCGCACCCGGAGGCGTGTTCATTTGCAAGGTTTTCCAGGGCGGTACTGAAGGCGATCTCTTGAAGCTCATCAAGAAACGCTGTGGCTCGGTAAAGCACGCAAAGCCGCCGGCCAGCCGAAAAGACTCCGCTGAAGTCTATGTGCTCGCGCAGGGCTTCAAAGGTTGAGCGCGCGCCGATAGATATCGACGGCTTCCACCACGGCCTCTACGCCCGACGTTTTATGAAAACGCGCCAACTTGTCGGCTGCCTGTCGCTCGAATTCCGCCGGATCGCGATGAAGCGCGGCGATGCCGGCCGCGAGATCGCGCGGCTCAAACGTGAACAGCCAGTCCTTATATATGTCGAAGGTTGGATCGGCCGCGTAGGTTTCCGAGATAACCGGAATGTCATTGATCAGCGGGTAAAAGCAACGGATCGGTTCAAACGTCGCAAGGTTTTCCGTATGGCCGATGTTCAGAACCGCCCACGCGCCGAAAATGAGCGCGTCTCTTTCTGCTTCATACTTTCCAAAAAGAATCTCGACCGGCACGCCCGCTGCGTCGATTTCCTTGATCAAGAGCAAGCGCCGTTCGGTCGTAAGTCCGTAGAAAAATAACAATCCGTCTTTCTTGCGTGGGATTTTGTTTCTTGCGAGATCGGGGCAGAAGAAAAACGCGATGTGAGATTTTCGCGCGTGATCGATTTCGGAAAGATTTTGCAGTGAGTAATCCCATACGAAGAACTTATCGAGCAGTTGTCGATAAGGGCTATCCGCATGCCACCGGTCTTTGTTCCTGAGTTGCTCGCTGTTGAACAGAATCGTGTCGGGCGGCAACTGATCGAAAAAAGCCTTATCCAACATGTGAGCGCACAGCACGACGTTGTGGGCGTCGGGGTGAATGGTGTTGGTGGTTAGCGCGGACGGATACCCAGCGCCCACCAGACAGCTATGAAGATACTGCGCGACCTCGGTCAGCGCGGCCGCATGCAGATACCCTTCGGGGCGGATAAGGGTGATATTAAAGGGCTTCATAGGGTCGGCTCCGACTCCGCGTAGCTTTACGCTAACCGCGCAGTTGGACACAGGGTTTTAGAAGGCGTGCGATGGATGGGCTGACGGCTTTTGGACTCTTCGCCGTCTCGGCCATGCTGGTGACGTACGCACTGGAAGCGCGCAGCCCCTGGCTTGTCCTGGGTTTTGCTGCCTCATGTGCCCTCGGGTCGATTTACGGTTTTCTTCAAGGCGCCTGGCCGTTTGGGCTCGTCGAGGCCATCTGGACCCTTGTTGCTTTGCATCGCTGGTATCGCAAAATGAGGGGTTAACGGCGGCTTGCTACCCCCCATGTTTCATGTAATAACCCCGCACCTTTTTAAGCGGCCATGGAGCTGGCATGGAGATTGCGGAAGCCCTCACGTTTGACGACGTCCTTCTGGTGCCCGCCGCATCCTCGGTTCTCCCTGCCCAAGCCAACACCTCCACGCGTCTTACGAAAACCGTCACCCTGAACATTCCGCTGATCTCGGCGGCCATGGACACCGTGACCGAAAGCGCGCTCGCCATCGCCCTCGCGCAAAACGGCGGCATCGGCGTTATTCATAAGAACTTCAATGCCAACCAGCAGGCGCAGGAAGTGCGCCGGGTGAAGAAGTTTGAGTCGGGCATGGTGGTCAACCCGGTCACCATTTTCGCTGATCAGAGCCTGGGCGACGCGTTGCGCCTGCGCGAGCAGTACAAGATCTCGGGCTTCCCGGTCATTGAGCGCAACACCAACAAACTCGTCGGTATTCTCACCAATCGCGATATGCGCTTTGCCACCGATATGGGGCAGAAGGTCAGCGACCTCATGACCAAGGAACGGCTCATCACCGTTGCCGACAGCGTCCAACGCGACCAAGCCATTAAACTGCTGCATCAATATCGCATCGAAAAGTTGCTGGTGGTGGATAAGGCCAACGTCTGCATCGGCCTCATCACGGTGAAGGATATCGATAAGGCCGCTGCTCACCCGCTCTCGTGCAAAGACGATCAAGGCCGTCTGCGCGTTGCCGCGGCCACGGGCGTGGGTGACGACGGATACTCGCGCGCCGAGGCTTTGCTCGATGCCGGGGTCGACGTGCTGGTGGTCGATACCGCCCACGGACACTCGGCCGGCGTCATCGAAGCCGTGCGCCGCATCAAACGCGTCTCCAATTTCGCGCAAGTGATCGCCGGCAATATCGCCACACCCGACGCTGCCCGTGCGCTGATCGACGCAGGCGCTGATGCGGTGAAAGTCGGCATCGGCCCCGGTTCCATCTGCACCACGCGCATCGTTGCCGGTGTGGGCGTTCCGCAGCTTTCAGCGGTGATGGAAGTTGCCGAGATCGCGCGCAAGTCCGGCGTGCCTGTCATTGCCGATGGCGGCATTAAAGTTTCTGGCGATATCGCCAAGGCCATCGCTGGTGGCGCCGATTGCTGCATGATCGGCTCGCTTCTGGCCGGCACCGAAGAAAGCCCCGGCGAAGTCATTCTCTACCAGGGCCGCACATATAAAGATTATCGCGGCATGGGCTCGCTGGGCGCCATGGCGCGCGGCTCCGCCGACCGTTATTTCCAGGAAGAAGTCCGCGACAATATGAAGCTGGTGCCGGAAGGTGTCGAAGGCCGGGTGCCGTATAAAGGTCCCGTCTCCGCCGTGATCCATCAGTTGATTGGCGGATTGAAGGCCGCCATGGGCTATACCGGCAGTGCGACCATTGCCGACCTGCAAAAGAATGCAAAATTCCGCCGTATCACCAGCGCCGGCATCCGTGAAAGCCACGTCCACGATGTTACTGTCACCCGCGAGCCGCCGAACTACCGAATCTCGACCACCTAATCGCGCTCGCGAACAGGGCGTCGTATCATGACGCCAGCAGCCCGACTCCAAACCATCATCGAACTCATCGACGAAGTGCTGGCCAGCGACCGGCCGGCCGATGCTGTCATCGCGAAGTATTTTCGCGACCGTCGCTTTATCGGCGGCGGCGACCGCCGTTCCGTGTCCGACCAAACCTGGCGCATCTTGCGTAGTCGCGCGCAGCTCATGTGGGCGTTGGGTACCGATCAGGTTACCGGGCGGCTTTTCATTGCCGCCGATCTCGCGCGCAACGAAAAGAAGACGGTCGATGCGATTGCCGGGGTTTTCTCGGGCGCGAAACATGGGCCCCACCCGCTGTCGTCTAATGAACGCCGCATGGCCGAACGTGCCGGCGAGCGCAAAACCGAAATTCCGCGCGAAGCGAAGTTGGAATGCCCCGCCTGGCTGCTGGCGAAATTCGCCGCCGCTTTTGGCGCCGATGCCGACAAAGAAGTCGCGGCGCTTAACATAGAAGCTCAACTCGATGTACGCGCCAACACGCTCAAGACCACGCGCGAAGCTGTGCTGGCGGGCCTGCAGGCCGAGGGCATGAGAGCGACCATTATGCCGATCGCACCCTTTGGTGTGCGCGTCGATGGCCGCATGAATCTCGCGACCAACTCCAGTTTTCGCGACGGCGAGTTCGAAGTGCAAGACGAAGGCTCGCAGATATGTGCGGGACTTGCCGATGCGCGTCCCGGCCAAGCCGTAATGGATTACTGCGCCGGCGCCGGCGGCAAGACTTTGGCAATTGCTGCGGCCATGCAGAACAAAGGCCGCCTGATTGCGTGCGACGTGAACATCAAACGCCTCGAGCGGTCCAAAATCCGCCTGCGTCGTGCGAAAGTGCACAACGCCACCCTGCGCGTTCTCGAAGAGCGCGACAAATGGGTGAAGCGCCAAGCCGGCACCTTCGACCGCGTTGTCGTCGATGCGCCCTGCTCGGGCACCGGTGCCTGGCGCCGCAATCCCGATGCGCGCTGGCGGTTTGCGCCCGAGCATCTCGAACGTCTTAAAACCACGCAGGACACACTGCTCGACGAAACATCGACCTTGGTAAAAGCCGGCGGTCGCCTTGTGTACATTACGTGCTCGATGCTGCCCGAGGAAAACAGCGAGCGCGTGAACGCCTTCCTTGAACGCAACACCGCGTTTCGCCCGGTGCCGGTATCGAGTGTCTGGGCCGAGGTCTTCACCACGCCACCGCTGACGGACGAAACGTTCCTGACGCTCACGCCCGCCCGCAACGGCACCGACGGATTTTTCATCGCCATCCTCGAACGCACTTCGTAGAAGGACACTCGTAAGGAAACCCATGGCCGCTCACGACCGCATCCTCATCATCGACTTCGGCGCTCAATACACACAGCTCATCGCGCGGCGCGTGCGCGAAGCAGGTGTTTACTGCGAAATTCAGCCCTTCAATCGTGTCACCGAAGAAAGCCTCAAGGCTTTCGCGCCAAAGGGCATCATCCTTTCCGGCGGGCCTGCATCGGTTCCCGAAGCCAATAGTCCGCGCGCCCCCGAGGCGGTCTATACGCAAGGTTTGCCCGTCCTCGGCATTTGCTACGGCCAACAGACAATGGTCGAGCAGCTTGGCGGAAAAGTTGAAAGCTCCAGCCACAAAGAATTCGGCCGCGCCTTCATCGAAGTCACCGGATCGACGCCGTTATTTTACGGCCTCTGGCCTAAAGGCGAACGCGAGCAAGTGTGGATGAGCCATGGCGACCGCGTCGCATCGATTCCGCCAAGCTTTAAAATCGTGGCCGTCAGCGAAGGCGCGCCGTTTGCCGCCATCGCCGACGAGGCGCGCAAATTTTATGGCGTGCAATTCCATCCCGAGGTCGTTCACACGCCGCGCGGAAATCTACTGCTCAAGAAATTCGTGCGCGACATCTGCGGCTGCAAAGGCGACTGGACCATGGCCGCCTTCCGCGCCGAAGCCATCGCTAAGATCAAAGCCCAAGTCGGCAAAGGCCGCGTGATCTGCGGGCTTTCGGGCGGCGTCGATTCCTCCGTGGTTGCCGCGTTGATCCACGAAGCCATCGGCGAGCAATTGGTGTGTGTGCTGGTCGATCACGGCTTTATGCGCAGGGGCGAGTGCGAGCAGGTGGTGCGCGTATTCCGCGACCGCTTCAAAATTCAACTCGTTCATCGCGACGCGTCCGATTTGTTCTTGGGCAAACTCGCGGGCCTCACCGATCCTGAAAAGAAGCGCAAACTCATCGGCGCCACGTTCATCGACGTGTTCGACGAAGAAGCCAAAAAAGTCGGCGGCGCCGATTTCCTGGCCCAAGGCACGCTGTACCCAGACGTCATCGAGTCCGTGTCGTTCTTCGGCGGCCCCAGCGTCACCATCAAGTCGCACCACAATGTCGGCGGCTTGCCCGAGCGCATGAACATGAAGCTGGTCGAACCCTTGCGCGAACTCTTCAAGGACGAAGTGCGCGCGTTGGGCCGCGAGTTGGGCCTGCCCGACGAAATGGTCGGTCGTCACCCGTTCCCCGGGCCGGGCCTTGCGATCCGCATCCCCGGCCAGGAAATCACGCGCGAAAAGCTCGATACCTTGCGCGCCGCCGATGCCATCTATCTCGAGGAAATCCGCAACGCGGGGCTGTATGACGCCATCTGGCAGGCGTTCGCGGTGCTGCTGCCCGTGCGCACCGTCGGCGTCATGGGCGACGCGCGTTCCTATGACTACGCACTCGCTTTACGCGCCGTCACATCCACCGACGGCATGACGGCCGACTTTTACCACTTCGACATGGCCTTCCTGGGCCGCGTCACCAACCGCATCATCAACGAAGTGCGCGGCATCAACCGCGTCACCTATGACGTCACCAGCAAGCCGCCTGGGACGATTGAGTGGGAATAATAAATCGTCACTAAGTCATTGATTTATAACGATTAATATTTTACAAAGTAGTTACCAACTTTGTAAGAACGCATTGATTTTCTTACGGTTTGTGTTTCACTGGGCAAAGTTTCTTACAAAGAAACGCTGGTCACGATGAATCGTAAGGAAAAGCGAGCATGGCAACAGCGCGGCGTTTGCGAAAAAACAAGTCTGCTTTTCACACAGACGAACACGACGTTCTAAACGGTCGTGCAAAAATCT